>PAHW01000036.1 GCA_002705305.1 Acidimicrobiaceae bacterium | reverse complement strand
GGGGGTGGCGAGGGACAGGAGGCAAAGGAAATGGCGAAACGTCCGATACTGGGACTGTTTGAGGACGCCAATTACGCCGCCGAAGCGGGGGATGCCCTGCAGCAGGCGGAGGTTTCACAGGATGACTACGATTTTCTCACCGACGCTCCGTATCCTGAGGGAGCTTTCGGGGAAAGAGAAGAACGGCACCACCTCTACTGGTTCCCCTTCGTTGGGGCATTGGTCGGGTTGACGGCTGGTATCCTGATGACGTCCATGACCCAGTTGGCCTATCCCTTGGTCCAGGGCGGAAAGCCGATCCTTTCCCTTCCCCCCATGGCGGTGATAACTTACGAAGCCACAATGCTCTCGGCAATCATCTTCACTATCATTGGGATAATTTTCGAATCACGATTGCCCAAGGCCAAGATGGGCTTGTATGACACTCGCATCACCGAAGGGTATATCGGTGTCTTGGTGAACGTCGATGAGGCGCAGTTGCCTCAAATCTCGACGATTCTGACCCAGGCTGGTGCAGTGGACGTAGTTCAGGAAAGCGCGGCATGATTAACCGCCTGGGGTTGCCCTCAGTACTGACCGCCCTCTGTATCAGGAGCCTGAAGCCTTATCTGATGGGTTTTGGCTTGATTGTTGCACTGTTGGTTGTCGGCTGCGGCCAGGGTACATATCCGCTGGACATCTTCTACGAGATGCATTACCAGCAGACCTTCAAGTCCCACGAACCGCCCAGGCTTACCGGACCGGAGAGCGCTGTGCCGGTGGACTGGGTCTCTGCGCCCAAGTCGACGTCGTTCAATACGGGTGAGCACCTGTTCAACGTCAACTGCGCCATGTGCCATGGGGCCACGGCCAAGGGCGACGGACCGGTCCTGCAGAATATGATTTCTAATTACGGCTATACTCCTGCGGTCGACGCGGACTTGACTTCCACCGGTGTCGTTGCGATGGGGCCGGGTGGCATAAAGGGGTTCATGTTCAGCGGTGTAGTGGTGATGCCCAGTTTCAAGAAACTCTTGACCACAGAGGAAATGGACCTCATCGCCGAGTACATCGTCTCCCTCCAGTAGTCTCATAGTATGATTTCTCCACCTACCGGATTTAAAGACTGGTACAATAACGTTACTTGATTATTCGCCGGGCCAATCGCCCCGGTTCCGCCCCAACCGGGGCAGGTTTATGTAAGTGTCAGTTCCCTGCAAACGCCACTTGTCCCGGGCTATTGTCTCCTTAGGCCTGGCCTTAGCGGGGTTTGTTCTGTGGATAGGGCTGGCTCAGGCACAGAGCCCAGATTCTGGGCCTAAGGCCCCTCAGATTCCCACCTACCTTGAGGAAGAAGCCCAGCGAATAGATGGGATGCTTATGTGTCCCGTCTGTCCCGCTGAGTCTATCGACCAAGCCCAGGTGGAGATTGCCCGTCAAATGAGGCGGTTGGTGCGGGAGAAGCTATCCCAAGGAGAAGACCGCCAAGAAATCTTGGACTTCTTTGCGGACCGCTATGGCAACGACATTCTGGCTGCGCCGCCCAAGTCGGGGGTGAATCTGGTGGCCTGGTTGGTTCCGGTTTTCGGTGTCCTGGGAGCGTTGGCTGCAGGGCTCCTGGTGATGCGCTCCATGATCCGCCAAGGCGCCATTGTGCGGGGCGAAGAGGAGAACAACGACGATGACCTGGCGCCCTACCTGGACATCATTGATCAGAACCTGGGTTTAGAGGAGCCAGGTATTCCGGAAACAACGGAAAACCGGCAACTGGCTGACATCGTAAGTGGTACCTGGGACGAAGTTAGTAATGAACCTGAGTCCGGTACCGGTGATCCGGAAACTCCCATTCAGGATATTGAGTAAACGATGGCCGACCTTGGAGCTATAACTTTATGGATCGCGTTGGCTCTTTCTTCCTATTCCGCCCTTGGTTCATTCGTCGGGCAGGCTAGGGGGTCGGTAGAACTTGTCATAAGTTCCCGCCGAGCCGTTTACCTGACCATGCTGGTTCTGCTTGTTTCCACGCTAAGCTTGGTAACGCTGTTCATTAATCGGGACTTCGAAGTGGCTTACGTAGCTGGGCACAGCGACCTGGCTATGCCGGACCGGTTCACCTGGGTAGCCTTCTACGCAGGGAACGAAGGGTCGTTGCTTTATATAGCATTCTCCTTGGCTACTATGACGGCGTTGGCCATCTGGAGGGCACCGTCTAGCGTGCGGGACACCCTGCCCTATACCACCGGAGTTTTGATGCTGGTGTTGGCTTTCTTCTTAGCGGTAATGGGGTTCATGGCCAACCCTTTCGATAAGCTGCCCTTTGTCCCGCCGGACGGCGACGGCATCAATCCGCTATTGACCCATTTCGGTATGTTCATACACCCGCCCATTTTGATGTCGGGTCTGATTTGCGCCAGCGTTCCCTTCGCTTTCGCTATGGGGTCTCTGCTGGGTGGGAAAACCGGCGACGAGTGGGTGGATGCCGGGCGGATGTGGGGAATCATTGCCTGGGCCTTGCTGGCCTGTGGGCTGCTTCTTGGTTCCTGGTGGGCCTACACGATTCTAGGGTGGGGCGGGTTCTGGTTCTGGGACCCGGTGGAGAACGCAGGTCTGATGCCCTGGCTGGGGCTGACGGCCTTCATCCATTCCATCATGGTGCAGAAACGGAGGGGCATGTTCCGCATGTGGAATATCGTCCTGATCAACGTGTCTTTCGGGTTGGCGTTGTACGGGATGTTCATGAACCGGGGAGGTCCCGTGCCGTCGGTTCACTCCTTCGGTGCCTCGTCTTTGGGATGGGTGTTCCTGTTGTTTTTGGCGGTGGGAGTGTTGATCCCCTTCGCTATCTTCATCTGGCGCTTCCCCATCCTGAAGAGCACGCAGACCCTGGACTCCATGCTATCCCGGGAGGCAGCCTTCCTGGTGAACAACTTGTTGCTCCTGGGCATCGCTTTCGTCACGCTTTGGGGGAGTGTTTACCCACTGATTTCGCGCTTAATCGCCGAGGAAGAGATAACCATCGCCAGACCGTTCTACGACCAGGTGAACGGGCCTTTATTCTTGGCGTTGCTGCTTCTGATGGGTATCGGTCCATTGCTGCCTTGGCGCCGGGCCACGTCGGCCAGCTTACGGCGGGCTTTGCTGGCTCCGGGGTTTGTTGCCTTGGGAGCGGGTGCCGCATTATTCGTCTTGGGAGTGCACAAGCCCTATGCCTTGATCGGATTCGCTTTGGGGGCCTTCGTGACCACTGGTATTTTCATTGAATGGGGGCGGGGCACGATATCCCGGCATCGCTCCTCCGGTGACACTTATCCCATCGCCTTCTTGCGCCTATTGGCGGCCAACCGGCCCCGGTACGGTGGTTACATCGTTCATCTAGCTGTCGTGATGGTTTCTTTGGGCGTTGTGGGGACCTCTTTCTTCAATGAACAACGGGACGTGGTTCTTGGCCTCGGTGAGACCGTGCGAATCAACGATTATGAACTCCGCTACATGGGTACTGTTGAGGATGCCAAGTCGAACCGTACCGAGTTTCGGTCCACTGTGGAAGTGTACCGAGATGGGCAGTTGAGCTACACCCTGGAGCCCCAGCGGGCGTTCTATCCAGATTTCAATATGGCGTCGACAAGGGCTGCTATCCGTTCCACGCCGGTGGAGGACCTGTTCGTAGTGCCCAGCGAGAACCTGCCTGATGGCAGCGTTGGTTTTCGCATCTTGGTGAATCCGCTGATCTGGTGGATGTGGGTAGCCGGGCCAGTCCTTATCTTGGGAACTCTGGTATCCTTGTGGCCTCAGCAGGTCAGGACAACCGTCCCCGCTCCATCCAGGATAGACAGGTCTCTGCCAACCCCGGGCAGCCGTGGACCCGAAACGGTCTGAATCCGTCGAAACATTGAAGGCTGGCTGAATCTATGGCCTTTCTACTTGCCGCAGTTCTGATTGCCCTCAGCGCAGGCGTTGTGATTTACCCTTTTCTGAAGCTCCGGGATTCCATGACCGGCGGCGGCCCCGACGATGTTGTTGCCACAACCGATAGGGAGATGGAATCTCTCGTGGAAGATATGCGCATCCTTCATCTGGACCACCAGGGAGGGAACATTCCCGATGATCTATATCAAGAGCAGATACAGGCCTACCGGCTACAGGCGGCATCCCACTTACGGCAGCAGAGCGAGGGACAATCAGAGGACGGTGATCGTGAGCTGGAGCAAGAGGTGTTGATGGCTCGCCTCTCCTCCCAGGCCCAGGTTCAAGATAAACCCGAAGAGCCTGCGGAGCCAACGACCGGCATCCCGGAAGGCACGGAGCAATAATGGTCCAGGTCTTGGCTGTTGTTGTCGTCTCGGCGCTGATCGCAGTCGGGTTGGGGGCTGGGGTAACCTCAGCCCAAGAAGAGGTGAACGTCGAGGTTCGGGTGGTGAATGGCACGGCAGGCGCCGAGGCACCGGTGGCTTTGCCGATATTGCTTTTGGCGACGGGGTTGGATGGCAGGGTGGCGGCCACGGCCCAAGGCCAGACAGACGATGCCGGTGCATTCGAGTTCGGTGACCTGCCCTTATTGAAAGGAGGACAATATGTCTTCAGCGTCGACTACGCCGGGGTGCTCTATACCGAGGTTCTTTTACCGGAAGAGTTATCCGAAGGTGTGCAAATCGATGTTTATGACACGACCCGGGACGTTACGGTCGTCCAGTTCAGGCGGCAGGTGATGGTTATTGCCGGAGTTGACGCCTCCGAGCGGGAGGTTTCCGCCATTGAGTTCGTATTGTTGGCCAATGAGTCCGACCGGACTTTGCTTCCCGACGTGTCCAACCCAGCTATGATGAGTTTTCTCCGCTTTTCCTTACCGCCGGGATCCCACGACTTGGATGTCCAATCCAACCTGCCCAGCCGGGAAATAATATCCGTCGGTTCGGGTTTCGCGGTTACGTCTCCGGTGGTTCCCGGTGCTCACAGCGTGGAGTTCTCCTACATATTCCCCTATGAGGTCAATGAGCTTTCCTACCGGCAACCATTGCTCCAGGGCGCCGAGGTTTATCAGGTGCTGGTGCCGGACAGGTTGACTCCGGTACGCGTCGGCGGACTGAACAAGGTGGAGCCGGTGCAGATCCAAGACACCCGGTACCAGGCTTGGGAGAGCCGGGGTATCAGTCCAGGGCAGGGAGTGGAACTGGAGTTGGTGAATCTCCCCGAGCCTAGCCTGCCGGATCGTATCGAGAAGACCGTAACCAGCGCATCGCTGTGGCAGGCGATGCTTCCGGGGGCGCTGGCGGCCCTTCTAGCAGTTCTGCTGTTGTTTGGCGCCTTCCAGGGCCGGGTCGGCTTGCGGTCGGTCCCAAGGGTCTCTGGTGGGTTAGGAGAGGATGTTATTCCAGACCGGGAATCGATGATTCATGAGATTGCCGATCTGGACGACCGGTTTGAAAGCGGAGAGTTGGTAGACTCGGAGTATCGGGGCCAACGGCAGGCTTTGAAGAGCCGAGTCTTGGAAGCGACTCAACGATCGCCGGAACAATCCCCGGACCGGATCTAGGGAGTTGGCAGCTTGAGCAGACGTGGTTGGATACTGCTTGCTTCAGGTCTTCCGTTGTTGGCCCTTTTTGCCGTGCTTGCGTGGGCTTCGGTGCGGTCTGGGGGTAATCCAGGGGGATTCGGGGTTAACGCCGAGTTTGGCCAGGTGGAGGTCTCGGAAGACCAAGCGGACGATTTTTCATTAGAGTTAATGTCTGGTGAAACTCTGACCTTGGCGGATCTTCGGGGAAAGGCGGTAATGGTGGACTTCTGGTCTTCTTGGTGCCCTCCTTGCCGACAGGAAGCCCCGGTGTTGGCCGAGGTATATCTGGAGTATGAAAACCTGCCGGTGGAGTTCGTCGGCGTGGACATCTGGGATGTGCCTGCGGCGGCCCAAGAGCACATCGACCGTTACAACGTGCCTTACCCCAACGGGATAGATGCTGACGGAATCATAGCTATCAACTACGGCGTGACCGGGTTGCCGGAGAAATTCTTTATCAGCCCGGAAGGCATGGTAGTAAAGAAGTTCGTCGGCCCGATGAGTCCGTCCAAACTTCGCGGCATCTTGAATGAGATGTTAGGCCCCAGGTCTTCCCTCCCCAGCCAATAGACCTGTTCCTTCCAGTTCCCTCTCTACGCGCTCAATCTTCGAACCCCACAGCGGCTTGGATTAGCGAACACCGGGTTTTACGATGAGATTCCGGGCAAGCCCCGAGGAATGTTCGAGATACCTTGATCTAAGTTGCCATGGGGGCGAAGAAGCTATGCAGAAACTCAACCCCTCGTTAGTAGTGGTGGGATCGCCCGGACCAGCAACGCCGTCTTGGGCCTGATAATTGGGCTGATGCTATTAATGTTGGCTCGTGACGAGGTTCAGGTCCTTAACTCTTTGGCCGGAGGCGGCGAGAATGCCATGTGCGTCAACTCGTCGCCTGAAGCACTACTGTTGCAGCGGTCGCTTTAATTGACAGATGCGTTGCATTGCTTTCGGACGCAGGTCGACATGGATATGAAGATGCAAGGGCAAGAGCTACCCTTGGCCTTCATGATGTCCAAAGCGGCGGATGGGCGTGTGAGTCTAGTGATGGAGATGGATTCGCTAGCGGCCGGCATCCGTATGGGAATGATTATCGCCGGTGATGAGATGTTCGCCAATCTGCCCGGCGCAGGCTGGATGAGACTGGATGCTTCCGCCCTGTCCGGTATGTTGGAACAGGCGCGTTCGGGTATCGACGATCCCTTGGGAATGTTCGATAGCCTGTTTCCAACCGGAGATGTGCCGTTAGACCCGTAAAACATCCAATCTCTTGTCAAGGACGAAGTTTATGGCGTGCCAACTGAACACTTGGTTATACTGATGGACCTCTCTAACGTTCTGGACGTTGTGGGACAAGGAAACGATGCTCATTTCTCTCATTTGATGGCCCTCTCCGGAGAACCGGTACCTGACGGATTGGGTGATCTGGCCATCAATGAGAAAGATGTCTGGATCGACGAAAGGGGGCTACATGCGGCGAATCGTGATGGGGATCGCGATGAGCAGCGCCAGCGACGTAAACTTCGACATGACTATATTCGATTTCAACGACTAAATCACTGTCGACCTACCGACCAGCTTCAGTGACATCTCTCTGGGGAATTGATGCGAATCCGCACCGGAGCTTAACTGCTATGATGGATGCCGGTTAGTCCTGCGTGGGTGGAGGTCCGATGACACAGGCTTCAGAACTGGCAGTGGCGATGGATTGGGGCGGGACGTGGATCCGGGTGGGGGTTCTGGACCGGGATGGGCAGATTCTATGGCAAGACAGGGTTGGCCATGCCAGGGGAACCGGCAAGGACGAACTCTTGGGATTGGCCGAAGGACTACTGAGACAAGCTATCGATTGGTGCGCTCCCAGAGCTATTGCGGGAATCGGTGTTGCCATCGCAGGCCCCGTGGAACCAGAAAACGGCACCATGTACCAACCTCCAAACCTACCTGCTTTGGATGGCGTTTCCCTGAAGCCTCTTTGGGAATCGAATTTGGGATACCCAGTTTGGGTGGGGAATGACGCTAACCTGGCGGCTTTGGGCGAGTTTCACCTTGGGGCAGGCAGAACAATGGCGAAAGCGGGTATGCTGCCCAAGACTTTGGTTTATCTAACCATCAGCACTGGCATCGGTGGGGGAGTGATTGAGCAGGGCAAGATGCTTCTTGGGGCCGACGGTCTGGCCGCCGAGATTGGGCACATGTGCATCGACTCCCGTGATGATGCGATCGAATGTCAATGTGGCGTTCGGGGTTGTCTGGAGGCTCTGGCTTCGGGCACCGCGATCGCCAACATAACCAGAGAACGGATAGCCCGAGGGGGATTTCCTTCTTCCACTTTGACCTCGGAATCAGACTCCATGACCTCTGCAACGGTCCTTCAGGCGGCTGGTCAAGGTGACTCACTGGCGGTGAGCATCGTGGACGGTGTGGTGTTTGCGCTTTCGGTGGGATTGGCCAACGTTCTCCACCTGTACAATCCCGACTTGATTGTGCTGGGGGGCGGCGTGACGTCGGGATTGGTGGAGCTTGATTTATTGCCCCGAATCCAAGAACGGGTAAAGACCCGGGCTATGAGCGATCTACATAAAGAGTTCCGGTTGGTTGCTAGCTATTTGGGAGACGATCCGGGGATGGTGGGGGCTGCCACCCTGGTGTGGCAGAACGCTTAAGTGGGTACATTCTACCTGGCTTACCACGAACGGTCGCATCCCGATTCCCGTTCGCCCTGAGCTTGTCGAAGGGTCCTTCGGTGGAACAGGTGGTTCGACGGGCTTACCAAGAACGGGAGTGAGGGTCAACGCAATGAATGGAAGAACTCGTCATCACTGCAACCTGGGGAGTCTGTAAACACCACGAACGGGAAGGTAGGCTTCTCAGTTGGTGGCATATTCCGCCTAGACTATGTACTTGCCTCCGACTACGTTCAACCGGTCTCCGGTGATGTAGGCTGACTCGTCCGAGGCGAAGAACAGAACTGCGTTGGCGATGTCCTCTACCGTTCCCTGCCGGTGCATGGGAATCTCCTTCAGATGGTCGTCGGCTCCCCGGGACTCTCCAGGATGTTCGGGGTACCATTCCGGTGACCGCCGCTCCGTGTCGGTCGATCCGGGATTGACCATATTGGCCCGGACGTTGTACTCAGCCATCTCGGCAGCGATGGCCCGTATCAGCCCCAGCAAACCGGTCTTGGCCGTGGTGACCGTTGCGGTTCCGGGACGTCCGGTGATGGCCGCCTGTCCGCCCAGAGCGACGATGCTGCCGGACCGCCGCTCTATCATTCCAGGTAACACCGCCTTACACAGGTAAAAAGCCGAATCCAGGTTTACGCCTAAGACTTGATGCCATTCATCATCAGTAACTTCAAGGATGGGCCGGTGGGGCCGGATGGCTACATTGCTGACTAGGATATCTATCTTGCCCAGGGCTTCGATTCCTTCACTAACCATGGCCGAGACCCGAGGAGAGTCGGAAACGTCTCCCAGGACGGTGTGTGTCTTGACTCCCAACTCCCGGCACTGGGCGGCGACCGCCTCCAATTCATGGTTGTTGGTGAGGGTGTTCAATATTAGGTCGGCGCCCTCCCGGGCGAAGGTCAAAGCAATCTCTTTTCCAATGTTGCGGCTGGCCCCGGTGATCAGCGCAGTTTTATTTTCCAGTCTCACTAGTCTTCCTCCGGATGAATGGGTTATGCCTAGAGAAGGCTAGCACAGACGCACAGTTCCGGCAAACGATGTAATCGGCCCGGGTAGGTTGTTAGAGAGGTTCGTTCAGACAGCGATGGCGGTCTGAACGGCTTCCGACAGCGTTACCAGGGAATGAGGCTGGCTATTGGGATCGGCAGTGTCGTCCGTTGACAAGTCGGCCAGTACTTTCAAGCTATCTGCTATGTCTAGGATGATAGGCGATAGCTCCCACGGCAACTAATCAGTAGGTTGGGGCGGGTCCGGCGGGTCCGGCTGGCTCTGCGGATCAAGCGAGGGATGAGCATCGGCCTGACCAGGAGGGGAAGGCCATTCGTTCGCTAGGAAGATTCTCTCGATACCGCGTTGCGCAAGGACAAGGCTTTGGAGAGCTTTGATGGCATTTTCGCCCACTGCCATTGAACCAAGTCGTCCGCTTTGCGAAACACCCCTAGGGCCCGGCGGCTGCCATCTGATTCCGGGGTAACAACCGCATCGAGGGCTACGTACAGCGCCCGGCCATCCTTACGTGAGCCGGTACGATGAGCCATGGACGCGGCCCGCCTCCCAGAACAAGGGAAGACCGTCGGAGAGTGCCTGGATCCGGCATTCTTCTGTCAGAAAGTCAGTGAACTGATGGCCTATAACCTCATCTGCTGGGTCGCCCATGGCCGATAGCCACCGGGGGGGCACCTTCAGGAATATCCCATCTTCGTCGATGCTGTGCATCATTGCACGGTGTCGAATATAACATCGGCGCATTCGTTGACCAGGATAAACATCTTTTCGGTGAGGGTTGGCCCGCTCTGGGTATTTGGGTCCATCAGCT
>PAHW01000001.1 GCA_002705305.1 Acidimicrobiaceae bacterium | reverse complement strand
TTTGCTATTTGTATGGCGAGTTCTCGTGTAGGAGCCAGAATGATTGCCTGGACTACTCTGGCCCTTGGATCAGATTGTTCTATTATTGGGATGGCAAAAGCCAGGGTTTTCCCGGAGCCTGTCCTAGCCTGTCCTATAACATCATGGCCGGTCTGTAACAATGGTATGGTTGCTTCTTGAATTGGTGTAGGGGCACTTATGCCCATCTTGGCAATAGATATCCTTGTAGTGGGCATGAGGTTGATTGATGGGAAAACATTTGGATATGTTTCTTCCTCTTGCGGGATTCTTTTTGATAACAGACCAGCTTCTTTACGAGATGTAAAACAATCCGAACAATATAGGTCTTTTCCTGGAATTGGCACGAACGGTACAACAGCTGTCCCTCCGCAAGAGGTACAGCTTGCTTTGTAGGTGTCTCTATGTGACTTGTTGCGTTGTAAACGTTCTAGTGTTGCGTTTGTTGCAGTTTGCATGAATACGTGCGCTCCTAGTGTATTAATTTTCGGTATAAATCAGTACACTAGTTTTGTCATTTCCTGTCGGCGCAGCTTTGAATTTTGAAAGCACCAAAAAGCGCGTTCTATTGTGATACTGGTCTTGTATATTATGTTTTTTGATCTCAAGGCCATATATGCTGGCTGCTAGCTCACTCGCTATCGCCCCAATTGAAGCATCGTTCTTCGCCAGCCTTGCTGCCTCAGCGTTACTTGTACATTCAATGAACCGAACTGCAGGATAGTTTTCCTGCAACCATTTTCGGCACTGGGCCAGAGATTGTTTGTGCGAAGCAATTGCGTTGAAGTTTTCCGTGTCCGCAGTTGCAGAAAACATCAGGTTGTGTTCGATGGGTACGACTTCCTCTCCCACTATCCTTACTTCACTGTCAATAAAGCAGTCCTGAGTGTTATTCACTGCTCCTTCTGTTGAGTTTTCTACTGGTACGACACCAAAATTGATGCTCCCGTCCTCCACCTTAAGGAAAACATCGTCAATAGTAGTGCAATCAAGAAGCTCGAAAGTACTACCAAAATACTTCATAACGGCTACTTGAGAAAATGTGCCTTTAGGCCCCAGGAAACCTACTTTAACGGGAGTATTCAAGATATCTTCCCTACCAATTTAATAGTGGAAGTGGAGTAATCCAATTTTTCAAAATAGCCTAAATCGTAAACCCGAAATACACCTTAAAGCTACTTCGGCGATTCTTGTTTCTTTTCATCTACTAGATCGTCTTCTTCACCAGATGGCTCATCAACCTGTTCAAGACCTACTAGCTTTTCACCTTCTTTCAATCTTATTAATCGCACGCCCATAGTATTTCTTCCCTGAACAGAGATTTCTTCAACGCGCGTGCGCACCAAAGTACCTTTATCAGAAATCATCATGATTTCGTCTGAATCCGATACCTGCACTGCCCCAACAATAGAACCATTTCGCTCATTGGTTTGAATACCAATGACCCCCTGTCCTCCGCGACGGTATACTGGGAAATCTTCCACTTGAGTGCGCTTGCCATAACCATTTTCACTAACAGTCAAGATTTGCCTATCATTATTCGGGATAATTAGGGAGATCATACGACTCTCAGCCCCCATCCTTAAGCCTCTAACACCCCGCGCGGTTCGCCCCATGGGCCTCACGTCACCTTCCTTAAACCGAATGGTTTTACCACGGCTACTGACAAGCATGACATCATGCTCACCATTGGTGATAGCCGTACCAACCAGCTCGTCCCCTTCATCGAGCTCAATCGCTCGCAAACCGACACTGCGCTGCCTTGCAAAATTGGTTAGAGCAGTCTTTTTTACTGTCCCGTTCGATGTCGCCATAACCACGTAATGGTCGTTCGAATATTCGGTTACCGGTAACATGCTAGTTATACGTTCTCCTTCTTCAAGAGGAAGAATATTAATGATAGGTTTGCCTCTGGCAGTTCTCCCTGCAATTGGTATCCGAAATACTTTCAGCCAGTAGACTTTACCCACACTACTGAAACACAGGAGGGTGTCATGCGTGCTTGCTATTAATAGATGTTCAACAAAATCTTCGTCTTTTACCGATGCAGCCGCTTTCCCCATTCCTCCTCGACGCTGAGTTGTATAATCATCAAGTGGCTGAGTTTTTGCATATCCTCCTTTAGATATTGTCACTACGCGGTCTTCTACGGAAATTAAGTCTTCTTCCTCTAGATCCTGGTGAGAGCCTACAATTTCAGTGAGACGGTCATCACCGTACTCTGTTTGAATCTGTTCTAACTCTTTTCGAACAACAGCGATCAACCGCGGCTGGTTCTCCAAAATATCTATATAGTCAGTAATCTGTTTTAACAACTCTTTGTAATCATTAATTAGCTTGTCACGCTCAAGTCCAGTCAGTCGATGGAGCCTTAATTCGAGAATTGCCTGCACCTGATTTGGCGAAAGAATATATTTTTTACCTTTCAGTCCGTAACCCGCCTCAAGCTCATCAGGGCGGCACGCATTCGGATCCACTTTGCCGAGCATCTCAAGCACGCTGTTCGAATCCCAAGAACCTGCTAACAATTTTTCCTTAGCTTCAGCAGGGCTAGGAGAACTCTTAATCAATTCAATAATTGAATCGATATTAGCTAGCGCGACGGCTAGGCCCTCAAGGATATGCCCGCGCTCTTTGGCCTTGCGCAATAGATAATTTGTGCGGCGGGAAATGACCTCGCGGCGATGACGAATAAATGCATCTAGTATTTCTTTAAGATTCAATAGTCTTGGTTGACCATCGACTATAGCTACCATGTTAATTCCGAAAGTAGACTGCATCTGGGTCTGGGCATACAAGTTATTCAACACAACCTCACCCATTTCGCCCTTTCGCAGTTCGATTACGATGCGCAATCCATCCTTATCAGATTCATCCCGCAACTCTGTGATACCTTCTATCTTCTTTTCCTTCACCAGTTCGGCGATCGTTTCGATCAATTTTGATTTATTAAGCTGATAAGGAATCTCTGTGACAATAATGCTCTGCTTACTAGTTTTCTCATCATCAATAACTTCAGCGCGAGCTCTCATGTAAACTGGCCCTCGGCCGCTTCGATAGGCCTGCACTATGCCCGCCTTACCGTTAATAATCCCTCCTGTCGGAAAATCGGGGCCTTGGACATGTTCCATAAGTTCATCAATTTCAATATCTGGGTTATCCAAAAGGGCAATTGCCCCACCGATCACTTCATTAAGATTATGTGGAGGAATATTTGTCGCCATGCCAACCGCAATTCCTGATGACCCATTAACCAACAAATTTGGTACCTGAGTGGGGAGCACGTCTGGCATATCTTCCGTGCCATCGTAATTTGGAGAAAAATCGACTGTTTCCTTGTCCAGGTCCGCCAACAGTTCATGTGCAATCTTAGCCATGCGAATCTCCGTGTATCGCATTGCTGCAGCTGCATCACCGTCGATAGAGCCAAAATTACCTTGCCCGTCCACCAGTGGATAGCGCAGTGAGAAATCTTGCGCCATTCTGACGATTGTATCGTAGGCGGCCGTATCTCCGTGGGGGTGATACTTTCCGATAACCTCCCCTACAACCCGAGCGGATTTCTTATAAGGTTTGTTGTGATCGCAAGACAATACGTTCATGGCAAAGAGAACACGGCGATGAACAGGTTTGAGCCCGTCCCTTACATCAGGCAAAGCACGCCCTACGATCACACTCATCGCATAAGCAAGATAAGATTCACGCATTTCGCTTTCTAGTGCGACAGGCAGAACCTGCTTAGCAAACTCAGACATAAATTAGCTTTTTCCTAAGATTACGGAGGGAACCCCGCATTCGATGGGAGTGAGACTTGTAGTCGTTTTTCTTTCAGGCGAATAATTAGTATCCATTAGCCATTGTAGCGGCCGATTTTGATGTTTTTTTACGTCTAAACAGGCTTAAAAATCGGCCTTGAAAGGCGACCACAGAAAACTAGAAATCTGTTAACCCTTATCCAGAAACTACCTTCAATACAAGGACAATATTTTACCATAATTCTTACTGAAAAGGACACCTTAAAGAGTATTTTTCTTGTTAATTAAATCACTATATTTCAATATGTTACGGTGTAATTCAAAAGTCGTATAAAAGGGCGCTATTTTCAGGAATTGAGGGTATAATCGCGGCCGTATTGGGCTTTGGAAACTCGGTTCTCGACTGACTAGTGTAGGAAACTAAATAGAGGTAGAACGCAACAAAATTGAATCCTAAAAATACTCTTCACTCAGACTTGTTGATTCGAGCTAAATGGACCATACCCGTTGTCCCGTCAGGAGTTGTTTTACATGACTATGCGGTGGCAATCAAAGGCAAAAAAATAGTCGCGATTTGTAGTCAAGAAGAAGCTCGTGCCACCGTTACAGCCACAAAGGATATTGAGCTTCCTCACCACGTACTCATACCTGGACTGGTAAATGCTCACGGACATTCTCCTATGACGCTATTCAGGGGACTGGCTGACGATATTTCACTAAAACAATGGCTTGAAGAATTAATTTGGCCACTAGAAAACAAGTTAGTAGATCGAGAATTTGTCTACCAAGGGGCTAGCCTAGCGATCGCTGAAATGATCACCTCTGGTACTACCTGCTTCGCTGACATGTATTTCTTTCCTGACGAAGTCGCAAAAGCTGCACTAGATGCTCATATTCGAGTGCAACTTGCCAGTCCAATCCTTGATTTCCCATCTGTATGGGCTATGGATGCGGATGAATACATACTCAAGGCAACACAACTACACGACGACTTTCGCAGCAGCGATTTGATTTACACCGCTTTCGGTCCGCACGCTCCCTATACAGTTTCCGATGACCCACTAAAAAAAATTGCAGTTTTAGCGGAAGAATTAGACGTGCCTATTCATATGCATGTACATGAAACTACTGAAGAAGTCACAGAAGCGGTAGCGAAGGATGGGCGACGCCCCTTACAAAGACTGAAGGAGCTCGGTTTAATCAGCCCGCGATTACTTTGCGTTCATGCCACCCAGCTACTCAATGAAGAAATTCGCTTACTCGCAGAGCTAGGAGCAAGCGTTATTCATTGCCCCGAATCAAATTTGAAATTGGCCAGTGGTTTCTGTGAAACTGCAAAACTTTTGTCCCACTCTGTAAATCTTGCTCTAGGCACTGACGGCGGAGCGAGTAACAATGACCTGGACATGTTTTCTGAAATGCGAACTGCAGCCCTGGTAGCAAAAGGCATAGCTGGCGACGCACGCTCTCTCCCTGCACACCAAGTATTGGAAATAGCTACAATAAACGGTGCCAAAGCTCTCGGAATTGAGCAAAAGATTGGCAGTTTGGAGGTGGGTAAATATGCCGATATTACCGCCGTAAACCTTAATAGTTTCAATACATTACCTAATCATAACCCTCTGTCTCACCTTGTCTATGCAGCCAAATCTTCGCAGGTTTCACATGTTTGGTGCGGTGGAAGGGCAATTCTCCAAAATGGAGTCCTCAAAACCATAGATGAAGGACTCCTACGCACGGTAACTCAAACATGGCAGGAGCGAATCCTGGCTATGGGCCGCTAGTAAAGATGATGACAAATGTTGACGAACTAGAGATTAAAAAATTTGAAGCCCTAGCAGCTCGGTGGTGGGACGTTAACGGAGAATTTCGTCCTCTCCACGAGATCAATCCGTTGCGCGTCAACTACATTAACCGCCACGTAAATTTAGCCGGGAAACAAGTCTTGGATATTGGCTGTGGTGGCGGAATACTCGCTGAGGCGCTGGCTTATCATGGCGCAAAAGTTACTGCTATAGATCTCGCAAAAGCTTCACTTTCAGTCGCAAAACTTCATCAGCTGGAGAGCAAACTAGAGATAGATTATCGATTTGCTTCAGCGGAACAGCTTGTCGAAGATGAAAAACAACAATACGATGTGATCACCTGCTTGGAAATGCTGGAACACGTTCCCAAACCCTCTTCAGTTATACAGGCTAGCATGCAATTGCTCAAACCTGGAGGTATTGTTTTTTACTCTACTATTAATCGAAATCTCAAGGCATACTTATTTGCGGTGATAGCTGGTGAATACATACTTAAACTTCTACCTAAAGGCACTCATGATTACGCCAGGTTCATCAAACCTTCTCAACTAGCCAGCTGGTGTCGAGTCTATAATCTTCAACTTCTAGACCAAATTGGTTTGGGATACAATCCTTTCAGCCGCCGCTACTTTCTGCAAAAAAATATCGACGTAAACTATATTGCCTGCTACCACAAAGCCGAAAAATAGTTATGAGCCTTGAAACCTCCATAGAATGTGTGTTATTCGACCTCGATGGAACTCTAATCGACACAGCCCCGGATTTCATAAAAGTGGTAAACCAGCTACTTGAAGAGCACGATAAACCCCCTATCCAACCCGAGCTAATTTACCAAACTGTTTCCGATGGGGCTCGCGCTTTAGTTAAACTTGCTTTCGATATCACCGATGAACATGAAGAATTTCCGCAACTAAATAACCGACTGCTTGAAATGTATTATGAACAATTGAAAAGGACCGAAGCATTCTTCTACCCGAGCATGTCCGAGTTATTAAACAATCTCGATGCCTCAGAAATCGCCTGGGGAATTGTCACGAATAAACCCGAGAAGTATTCAAAACTGTTATTAAGCAAATTAGGGGTAATGGGCAAATGTAAATCATTGGTTTGCCCAGAGCATGTGACGAATCGAAAACCCCATCCAGAACCTATCTTATTGGCCTGTCAACAACTAGGCCGAGATATCGATCGCACAGTATATATAGGGGATCATATCCGTGATATTCAAGCAGCAAAAAACGCTGATGTCATTGCAATCGCAGCTGCGTACGGTTACCTATCGGCTAACACCAATGTCGAAGAATGGGGTGCCGACTTTATCCTCCGATCTGCCGAGCAAATCAAATCTCTTCTGAATCTGCTTAAGTTTGCCTAAAACGATGTTTTGTTACGACGCTCCATCCGACCTACTATCCGGTAAAACTATCCTGGTTACAGGAGCGAGTGATGGAATTGGTAAGGTCTGTGCTTCCACTTTTGCAGATCATGGGGCAACGGTTATCCTACTTGGTAGGTCTCAGGAAAAGCTGGAGGCAGTGTACGATAATATTGAGAGACAGCACCCGGACAAAGCCTTCCTTCATCCCATGGATTTTAGTACAGCCAAAATTGATGATTATAAAGCTCTAGCGGAATCAGTGGCGCAACGCGTAGGCACCCTAGACGGAATCATACACAACGCTGCCCTACTAGGCCCCCGAACTCCAATTGAATTTTATCCAACAGAAGACTGGCACCAAATAATGCAAGTAAATGTAAATGCTGTTTTCTATCTCACCAAGGAATTGTTACCGACTCTAAGCAAGTCTGACGACGCAAGGGTGTTGTTTGTTTCATCGAGCGTCGGGCGAGTTGGGCGGGCTTATTGGGGTGCCTACGCCGTTTCCAAATTCGCCATTGAGGGACTTATGCAGACCCTAGCAGCCGAACTAGCAAACACAACCAACATACGGGTAAACAGCTTAAATCCCGGCGGCGTTCGGACGGCGATGAGACAAACGGCCTATCCTGCTGAAAACCCTGAACTCCAACCAACCCCGGAAAGTCTGATGCCTATTTACCTCTACCTACTAAGCCGGGAGGCGAAATCACTTCACGGACAAGCTCTAAACGCAAAAGAATTCAATCCCCTACCGTAACGCGAATTGCGCAGTCATCCCATCGATTATAATAAATCATTAAAGCCCGACTAATCGCTGTAGCTTCTGCACTTCTCTCGTAGATAATTCCAGAAACTGACCCCGCCTGACAGAACTTGGGATTAATATAGGACCAAAGCGTACTCGTTTTAAACGACTAACTCTTAATCCTTGAGACTCCCATAATTTGCGTACCCCTCGATTTCGCCCTTCCATAATAACAACATGGAACCACTTGTTTATTCCTTCACCTGCGTAGTACTGAATATCGGTAAAGCGGCACAGATGGTTATCGATAACAACGCCTTCATGCATACGCTGCACCATATTAGGGGTTACTTGCCCCATAACCCGAACCGCGTACTCTCGCTCGATCTGGGAACTCGGATGGGCTAACTTGTTAGCTAGTTCACCGTCTAAGGTAAAAAGCAGTAGTCCGCTAGTATTGATGTCTAATCGACCGACGGACACCCAGCGACCCCTGTGAACGGCCGGTAGTTTGTCGAAGACTGTAGGCCTTCCTTCTGGATCCTTACGAGTGCAAATTTCATTCTCTGGCTTGTTGTACAGTAATACCCGGTGCCCGCCTTGACGGTTATGTTGAGATGCTAACTTTTTCCCGCCAACGACAATCTTGTCTTCATCGTTTACTCGTTCACCAATTACGGCTACTTTGCCATTAACTTTGACCCGCCCTTGCTTAATCCACTCCTCAATTTCGCGACGTGAACCAAAGCCTGCTCTTGCAAGCACTTTTTGTAATTTCTCTGACATTGTATTGCTTTGAGGATATGGTCCAGAAAAGATACTGGAGCTTATTAGTCAAATTTGCTCCTTTCTTCTTCGATTTCAAAGGCCATTGTCTCATTTGCCGCATCAAGTTCACTTTGTTCGATATTGTTATCGTGCTCCTCTACTGCATCACCCTGATCAGGTTGCTTTTCATGGCCCGTCTCGATAGACGGGTCTCCCTGCTCCCCATCCATCGAAGTGCGTGACGGTTCACTAGCACTTTCAGGGGAAATTTTCGCAGACTCAGACCTTTGTGTTTCTACAGAATCTTCCGAATCAAGTAGCTCTTCCGTCAAATTTATTCCCAAAATCTCATCCAACGGCTTTTTAGATAATTCCACCGCTTCTCTCT
>PAHW01000029.1 GCA_002705305.1 Acidimicrobiaceae bacterium | reverse complement strand
GCATAGAACGTCTGGATAGTTTGTGGTAAGGATATTTAATAGAAACAACCTTGGGACATTAGACAGTTTGTTTAGACTCAAAGATCTTATCTCGGGAGAAAGCATGCGGAGTATGTCCGAACCTATATTTTGATCTAAGCAATAATTCCATGGGCAACCTTTCCAGCGACATCGGTCAGTCTGAAGTTGCGAGCACCGTATCTATATGTCAGCTTTTCATGGTCAATTCCCAAAAGATAGAGTACTGTGGCATGAAAATCGTGGATATGCATGCGGTTTTCAATCGCATGGTATCCAAATTCGTCGGTGGCCCCGTAGATAAAGCCCCGCTTGACGCCCCCTCCCGCCCATGGGAACCTGGATTCGACTGCCCCGTTGCCGGGGTGGCGGACCACGGGGGAAATCATCGATGGCTTGGCATCTCAGCGGCATGTACTACGAGAATTGCTCATGCACGGCGACATGTCCCTGTACCTGGTCGAATATGCAATTCCCCGCGACCAACGAACGCTGCAACGCCACCCTGGCATTCACTATCGATGATGGTGACATTGACGGAGTTGACGTCTCGGGACATACCTTCGTGCTAATGGTGGATTCGCCTCCGCTCATGTCGGACGGTGGCTGGAATGTCGGCGTGATCGTCGACGACGGCGCCTCTGCGGAGCAGGTCGAAGCTATCGGAGCAGTGGTAAGCGGTTCCTTGGGTGGACCACCAGCCGCATTGGGACCACTGCTCGGCAACTTCCTGGGCATCGAGCAGATGGCAGTGTCGATCACAACCGATAACGGTGAACACACCGTGACCTTCGGAGACTCGTCGTATACCGGTCGCCCCCACGTCAACGATTCCGGCGAAGTGGTTTCGCTGACTGGTGTCGACACCCATCCTGCCGGTCCGGTCTTGGCCATGGCTCCCGTATCGACCTCGTCGATTTCGGCCATGGGCATCTCGTTCGGGGGCGAGGGCTTGAGCGGCTTCGCTAATCCGTTCAATTGGGCGGCTTAGCCCAGCCACCGGCGCAGCCGGCGAACACCTCGAGATTATCTACAACAATCATTCACACCATCACCGCGTGCTGTTGGGTGGTAACCATCGTCTGGGCTGTCCGCATGGACATGGGCCTGTGGGGCATGCCCGGGACGATGGGCATGTCGTTCGGGTCGTTCCTCATCATGTGGACGCTGATGATGGCAGCCATGATGCTCTCGTCCATAGCGCCTCTAGCAGCCCTCTACGAGCGAACGGTCACCGCCAATCGGGGGCCGCGGCTCTCCGCCCTCGGGAGCGGATATGTGTTGGCGTGGGGGTCAACGGGGTTGGTGGCGTTCGTAGTGGCTGACGTGTTTGGCGACATAGCTGCCGACCGGCCGACCCTGGCCCGTTGGGTGGCCGTAGCGTGTTTTGTGGCCGCTGGTCTGTACCAGCTCACGCCGTTGAAGATGCGGTGCCTCGACCATTGCCGCAGCCCGCTAGGCCATCTGATGCGGTACATCGGGTTTCGTGGTCCGCTTCGCGACGTGCGGGCTGGCATTCACCACGGCCTGTTCTGCCTGGGCTGCTGCTGGGCGTTGATGGCTGTGATGGTTGCGTTTGGGGTGATGAACGTGGCCGCCATGGTGGGTTTAGCTCTGGTGATCGCCGTCGAAAAGCACTGGCGTCATGGTGAGCGCTTCGCGCGGGTGGTCGGCGTGGTGGCCGTGGTGTGGGCGGTGTGGATCATCATTGACCCCAGTGTCGCTCCGGGCCTTGACCCCGACGCGGTCATGGGCATGCAGAGCGACGGGGGGTGAGGGTTATCCCGGTTCCCCGCTTACTGCGAGGCCGAGCCGTTGCAGTTGTTCGTCGGGGGCCTCTATCTCTGTGAGCGCGTGGCGGAGCAGTTCGGTGTAGTGGGCTTCGCGGGCCGAGCCAGCTATGTCCTCGGTCTCTTCGATATCTGCCGCGTCGAAGAGGAGATGTGTGTCGGAGATCGAACGGGCCAGGGTGAAGGGGTGCGCCCCATAGGTTTCCTCGGTCAAGGGCTGGCGGATGACGGGCACGTCTGACCCCGGCATGCGGTCGAGGTAGGCGCGGTCATCGGGCTTGGGAAGTCGGGTACGCGGGAATGCATGTATGGGCATCGTCGACCAGCGGTTCGACCACATCGACAACGGGAACGGTCCATCCGGTGTCGTACGCACGTACTTCCCATTCAGGTCGATCACGTTGACCTCACGACCGAAGTAGCCCTGTAGAACCCATTCGCGTACCGAGTCGACCTGGCCGTCGAGGAGAGGTCGCAGAGACCTCCCATGGGTTCGATGCCCGGGCACAGCGCCAAAGAGATCGGCGATAGTGGCGTGGATGTCGACCATGGTCGTAAGTGCGTCGCACAAACCAGGCGCAGCGCCTGGCCATGAGATCAGCAAAGGGATGTGACCCAGCGTGTTGTAGATCGGCAAGCCCGGCTTGCCGAAAGCACCGCCGTGCTCTCCGAGATAGTGGCCATGGTCGGTACAGAGCACGACTGCTGTGTCGTTCCAGAGACCGTTGCGATCGACCGCGTCCAGAACACGACCAAGCCAATGGTCAATCATTGACAGTTTGGCTCCGTAGTTCGCCCGGAGTTGCACGGCCTGGGTCTCGGTGAGCGCCCCGCTACCGACCGGGTTGGTGCTGTACGGGGGCCAGATCATCAGCTCTTGATCTCGCTGGTCGTGGTACTTGAACGTCCACGGCTCGGGCGTGTCGAAAGGCTCGTGCGGATCGAACTCGTCAACAAAGAGAAAGAAGCGTTCGTGGGCCCCGACGTTGTGGTCAAGCCACTGCGCTGCCGCTGCCATCGTCTTCGGACCTGGGAAGTCGGCTTCGTCGCGGAAATAGGTGCGGGAATCGTCGTAGCCGCGTCGAAAAATTCCCGACGCAGCCGGTAGGGCAGGGGTACCTACCCACGACGGATCGGGTCGGGTCTTCCAGGGGTCGCCCTCGTGTCCCCGTAGGTAGTCCCACGCTGAGAAATCGGTGTGGTAGTTCTCACCACCGGTTTCAAATAGGTGCGGATGGTCGGTGATGAGGTGACTGACAACTCCGGTCATCCTGAGGTCTTGGGTGATGTTGTTCTCCCACACCTCGATCGACCCCCATGGTCGCCACAAAAAATCCCAGGACCCACATAGCAGATCGTGACGAGCGGGCATGCATGGCAATGATGCCGAGTAATGGCGAGTGAACTGCAGCGACCGGGCCGCAAATCGATCAAGGTTCGGTGTTTCGAACTCCCCACTTCCATAAGCCCCGAGCATGTGCCGGTTGAGGCTGTCGAGTAGCAACACGATCATGTTGCGAGGCCCGCTCCCCTCCTCATACGGCACCGCCTTTGGAAACTCGAGATGATCTTTGTCTCGCGTTTCCATGGTTACGAGGTTAGGGGCTGATTCCCCCATCCCCGTAAGCCATCTCTAAAAGGCAGGAAACCCTGCCGTGGCAGGGTTTCCGTGTAGTGGCGGGGGTTGGATTTGAACCAACGACCTTCGGGTTATGAGCCCGACGAGCTACCAAACTGCTCCACCCCGCGGCGAANGGTCATCAGTATGGCCGGTTGCTGAAGAAAANCGCAACCTAACTCCCCTGAGATCGCGCCNATNNAGGCGATCAACGCAATTACTCGTCGAACCAGTCTTCTANTTCCANCAGNGTTTCNTCNATAGCTTGTAACGCCGAACCAACCGCGTAGGCAGGTTGCAACAAATGCGCTTGNCCCGATGCAGCCTCCGCGAAATTTCCCGANGCAGTCGTAGGGATGAGTGACAAGAGTAGGAACGCAATCATCGCGAAACCTAACGACACCAACAGCGGCATCGTGTAGCCNCCGTAGACATCGATCAACCGTCCCGCGATNGGGGGCCCAAACAAGGCTCCTAAGCCTTGNGTGGTGTAAAGAATTCCCATTAGAGACCCCAANCCAACTACGCCGAAAAGGTCAGCGAGAACTAACGGACTGACTGCCACAAAGCAGCCATATCCAAGACCCATCACCACCATGAACACAGTGAGAGCAGCGTAGGAGGAGCCAGCTAACAGCCATATGACAAACGCCAANGGGAAAAGAGCAGCACCGATTCTAAAGATGGGGAAGGTGCCGAATCGGCTGGTGAGCCNGCTAAAACAGATTCGTGANAGGACACTGGACCCGCCAAGCACCCCTACCAATGTGGCNGCGGCGACCGAAGAAATCCCGCGTTCCTTGGCATACGGGACAGCGAACACAAAGGGAACAAATAATGCCAACCCCGAAGCAAGGCCCGCTATCCAAAGTCGTCGAAAAGTCGGTGACCTAAAAGCCTCTCGGATTCGCGAAGGTGCCGCGCCCGCCACGCCAGGNGCACGCGCCATCATCAAGACGCATACCGCCATAACGGCGGTTCCGCCGGACCCGAAAATTCGGTAGGTANTCCTCCAGCCATACTCGTTGATGAGCCAAGCGGCAAGCGGGCTCATCACCAGCGTCCCAACGCCTATGCCNGCAACCGAGATACCGACAGCCACAGCACGCCATTTTTCGAACCAGCCTCCGACATGTGCGAGCATTGGGATATAGGCGCATGCGGCTGCGATCCCGGCGCCAGCTCCGAAAGTTNCGTAGCCAAGGGTGATTGAATTCGCATAGCTCGTCGCCCACAACCCCGAAAATAAGGCGACCGCTCCGACTGCGAGAACGGGACGAGGGCCGTACCGNTCGGCGAGCCGGCTGGTGATCAGACTCAACCAAAAGAATGAAAATGTNGTCAGCCCAAAAATCACGGCCGTTGAGCCTTTTCCNGTTCCGAAATCGTCTGCCATCGCCTGGAAGAACGCCCCGAAGCAGTAAACGCTGCCCAGAGCAACCGCCGAAGACAAGAACGTCGCGATGACNGTGAGCCATGCGCGCGGTGAATCGATCAAACGGTCATCGCTCATNGTGCCCTGCCTCCCGCCTTTGTTTGTCGTCAGTCGGTAGTTATGACTCGGAAGACTTCAGCAAGTCGACCTTCGGTCATGTTGGCAGTCGAGGCCACACCCGACGCCCATTCGCGCAACAATTCTTCCAGTTCCTCGATTCGGTCCGTTTGGCTGGAGTGGCACCGCAAAGCCTTTACCTTTTGCTCAAAGGTATCTGTGATATCCACATGCATCATCGTCCCCTCCGCTGCTGCCATCCACATCATCCATACCTGGGAAACAGTGTGCGGTTCGTGCCCTTCTTTGAGAAGTTCCGGATGGGACCGCGGGTTACGTGAGTCCGGGTAAACGGCCGCCATGGTCGCCCATGCCGTAGCTAAGTGATCGGGATGCGACCCGTAGATTCGATCCCAGTTCGCTGTAGTTGGTTGCGTTACCACAACCTCCGGACGAACCATTCGGATGACACGCGAAAGGTCACGGCGAAGNTCAAGATTNTTGACGACCTGCCCGTCTGGGTGCCCTAACCAGTGAAGTTCTTCGACTCCCACTACTGNGGCGGCCTCGTGTTGTTCATGCTGCCGCAAAGTTGTCAGATCGTCGGAGCTCAGGGTCGATTCATCATCGCCAGCTTCGCCACTGGTCACCAGACAATAAGACACGTGTGACCCAGCATTGACCAGCGCAGCCATCGTTCCAGCGGTGCCGAAATCNACGTCGTCAGGGTGNGCTACCACAACAAGAACCCGCTCAGGNGCTTTAACTTCCCCGGTCGCCGTGGGGATCGTATTTGGCACGGTGCTATGCCGCGTCGCTGTCATCTTTGGACGGTGATTGAGAAAGTAACTCTTGCGCCTTGGCTATATACCCGGCCGCCTTTTCGACCCACCGCTGGTACGCGGCGAGGTCGCCGTCGCGGAGCGCTGCATCTGCGCGTTCAAAAGCGTNNCGTGACAACGNCAACAGCTCTTCGATGGATTCGTCANCTTGCTCANCTTCCATCTTCGGNTCGTCACTTTCGGACTCCCTATCGGAAGGCTCGCTTTCGTCCTCTTGATCGTCCGACGAGATCTCTATGTCTTGTAACGGCAGTCCTGACTTGAGATCGATATTGAGTCCAGGGATTGCCCCCACGAGCGCGGATTCAAAATCGTCCGCNATGACGACTTCGGGGCCTACCCCAACGATGACAAGTTGCAGTTCGGGNACCGCTGTCGTACCGGTGGCTTCTATAAATAGAGGCCGNACGTACAAAAGAGAATTCGCGACGGGGATAAGTAAAAGGTTGCCNGGAACAACCGTGGACCCATTTTGGTTAAGNAGGGTCAGTCGTTCCGAAATTTCTTCCTCGGTTTGAATATTGGAGTTGAACAATGCGGGTCCATCAACTGGCGCTGAGGATCGAATCTCGTACACCTCGATTTGGCCGTACCGTTCGGGGTCGTTGTGAACAACCATGAAACCTTCAAGGTTTTTGCGTGAGTCATCATCAGAGAAAGGTACGAAGGGTCTGAAAATGACGAATGACTCATCGTCGTCTTCTGGAAGTCGCATCAGCAAATATTGGGGAGCGATGCGAACCTCTGAACTGCTGATGACATTGCCTGCCGCGTCTAGTACCGATTCGACCGCGGTCTGACCAATCGAATTTCCGGGGTCCTGGGCAACGCTCCACGCTCCNGCAGCNTCATAGAATTCGGCGGCCTCGCTNATGCGGTAGCGACCCCACATGTCAGTTTGCAACCGGAAGAGGTCTTCGGGGTANCGGAAATGCTGAGCTAATTCTGCTGAGGGTGGGGNCGCACTGAACAGGTCAGGGAATTGTTGACGGTAGGACCTAGCGAGAGGATCGTCTTCGTCGACGATATAGAAAGTCGGATCTCCGTCGTAGGCGTCGATGGCAACTTTGATTGAATTACGCACGTAATTCAATGACGACCGTAGGTCGCCCGATCGTACGGCTCGAGGATTGACCGTCTGTGCGTAGGGAAACATATCGCTAGAGGTGTAAGCGTCAAGTATCCAGGTCACGGTGCCGTTGACAATCGCGGGGTAAGGGTCNCGGTCGAACTTCAAGAACGGCGCGAGGGTTTTTGCGCGGTCCACAACGTCGCGCTTATAGAGGATGCGACTGTCGGAGCCAAGTTCGCCAGAAACCACCAAATTCGGTTCGGCNAAGCGAAGGGCGAACGCGAGCTTCCTAGCCAANGACCCGATCCGAACCCCATCGTCCCCGTNGTAACGCGTGACTTCGGTNNGGTCATCGTCGTCTTGAAAGTCCACCTCGTCGCGCGTTGCGCCCACAATTGCATAACCCTTTAGGCCCTCACCTACATAGAGTCCAGGTAGGGCTACCTCTAAGGCNTCAGCACCATCGATCGTGGCGACAGGAATGTCCGCTAACGCGTACGCTGGACGGCCGTTTGGGTCGATGGCGTTGGCGGGAGCGGCAGCCAACCCATAGCCATGTGTAAAGGCGATGTGTTCCGACTCCCATGAACTGTTTGGAAGATCTGTTTGTTTCAACTCTCTTGCAGCTAGAACAACTTGTGTCGTTCGGCCACCGATGTCGTATCGGTCNACGTCAATGTCTCTAAAGTCGTAAAAACTTTTGATTCCCTGGGTCTGCTGGAAGGTATCGCGCATCACCGCTGGGTCGAGCAGTCGGACATTGCGCACGGTTCCAATATTTTCTTCTATTTCCGTTGGGCTGAGGGTGGGTTCGTAATTGAAATCTCGGGATATCACTTGGTCGAGTCCCATCGCGATTCGCGTCATCTCGATATTTCGTTCGATATAGGGAGCTTCTTTTGTCGATTCAGAAGGCTCAACTTGAAAGCGTTGCACCAACGCTGGGTAAATAGTCCCGGCAAGGCTGGCAACAAGCGCCCACAAACCAACAGCGATAATGGGGTAAGTGAATCCTCGGCGCCAAATGTTGAACACCAGCAATCCGAAGCAGAAAACGCTCACGATCATCAATAGCTGTAGGGCGGGCAACTGCGCCTTCACGTCGGTATACGTGGCGCCATTGACGAACCCGCGTCCAGAAACTGTGAGCTCATAACGGTCGAAGTAGTAGCCGACTCCCTTAGCGAGAGCTAAGAGTCCCAGGAGCAGCGATAGGTGTGCTTTAACTTGCGGGGTGACCCGGGATCCCGCTTGACCCTGGACTCGGATGCCGCCATTTAGGTAATGCTGAATGGTGGTCACAACGAAGATGACGAGGATCGCGGCAAACGCCCAGCTCACAACGAATGTCAGAAATGGAAGTTGAAACACGTAGAAACCAACGTCGCGACCGAATTGTTGGTCGACGATTCCGAAGTCGACACGATTGGTGAAGAACAGCCAGCTTTGCCATTGCGACGAAACGCCCGCACCTACGAGGAGCGCGAAAAGCAAGGAGACGATGCTTCGCACCAGAATCGCGCGTCGCCCCATGAACTGTTGCCATCTGCGGGTGAGTTCGTCTTCTGGACCGGGTGGCCGAAGTTTGGGCGCCAGACGATCCGCTATGAATAGGTTTATCCATAGCGCCACGAAAAATACGGCGGTAAATAACAGACCTAAGCCAATCTTGGCCCAGAGCACTGATGTCCACACCGAAGACAAATGAAGGCTGTCAAACCAAAGGTAATCAGTCCAAAATCTCGCGAGACCGCGAACCGACGTAAAGAACAGAAAGATTGCCAGGCCGCCAAAACCAAGCAATATCCGTCCACGGTTAGTGCGTCTACGGGACTTCATTTTCTCAGGTGGTCTCATATATGTCGAAGGCTACTAGTCGTCGGGCACGACCAGACTGCGACATCCAGGTCCAACGGGAGGTAATTGGTGACCTGAGGGGAACTCTTGACCTTTCAAGCGGGTACCGGCTAAGGCGTTGTCGTGGCAAATAGTCCCGCAACATCCCTCCGTAGGGGTCTGCCATCTCAGTCGACCATTAGGTGGAGCGCCGGCGTAGAGACCGAGCGCGAACGCTGTCGCGACTGCGTCTGTGGTCATTAGATCGACCGCAGTTTTCTTCCATTCTCGGTACACGGCTCGGAGTCGAACTTCAATTGCTACTTCGTCGTCGAGGTGGGCGGCAAGGCGCTCTCGCAGCCAGTCACCTATGAATCGCGCCGTTTTTTCGGGCAGGCCATCAACATTCACTTTTGTCCCGCCAGCTCCGTATTTGGCGGCAGCTGCGACGAAGGGCACCAATCCTTCTGCGAGTTCGTGGTCCATGGCGCGCGGCACGAGTGATGACGTGTCGAAGTTGTTGGTTGATGCAAGTTTGAGTTCTGGAAGAAGCGTTTCCAGTCGCGCGGCCATATTTTGTTTTAACTGCACTACAGCAGGACGCACTAACTCACCAACCGTGCTTCGTAACCGTTCGTGGTGGTCCACAATTGTCTCGGCTTCGCCGTGGAGCGAAGAATAAGGCGACTGTGGAATCACAGGGATCTCCCCCGTCCGGATGAGAACCTCTCGAGCCCACTCCACGTCGTCAGGTCGCGGCTCTCCTAACCGCGCAAATAGTTCATCGATCACCGCGCGACGCTGCGATGGCTGCGGGCGTTGGAAGGGAACGACGTCGTCGCTGCGACCATCTTGAGAGAAGGTTTGTTGGCGTTCTGCGGCGCGAAGAGCATCAATTTTGTCTCCCAGGGGAAGTTCAGGATCTGCGTCACTTCCGAGATCGTCTCTTTCCTGGGTCAGTCGATGTGATTGGAGATCGATAACGGTGCCGGGTCGGATCTGGGTTGACGAGTCCAGGGGCAACTGGTTGGTAGTCGTAGGAGAAACATTTGCCGGCATCACTTCTTGGACCGACCGGGCGGCCGATAGCTCGTTCCTTAAACGATGTAGTTCCGCGCCAATATGCCCTAGAAATTCGCGTACTTCCTCAATCGAATAGCCGCGGAACACATGACTGAATTCAGCTTTTGTAACCGATTCTGGATCAATCTCGGACGCCCCTCGAGCGTGCTGAACCATGATGAACGAGGGTACCGATCGTGGCTGAGGGGTCGTGGATGGTCGGCGCCAAAGACACCGCGATCGTTATTGGTGTTCCACCCGTATTCCCGTCAGATCGCCGCCGAGTGAACCTAGTAATCGTAGGGCATCGTCCAAAGTTTCTACCGCTACGACGTCTACCGTCTCTCCCAAAATTTCTTGTGCTTGTTCGACCTGAACGGAGGGAACAACAAACAGATCGGCTCCGCCGCGCATCACCGCGTGGCTCTTTTGGGCTATCCCGCCCACAGGGCCGACATTTCCAAGTGGGTCAACCGTGCCAGTCGCAACGACGTGAAGTCCAGCCAGCAATTCTCCTGGAAGCATCGTCTCCAACAACGCCAACGTCAGACCGAGCCCTGCTGACGGACCACCTATCCGCTCAACCAAGAAGTTGATCTCAAAAGGTAACTCGTCCATTTCGACGTAAGTGCTGATAGCTACGCCCAAGAAGGCGTTCCCGTCTTTTTCGGAAAGCACCACCGTCTCATCGCGAGTTGTTCCGTCTAGCTGGAGTACTGAAAAAGAAAAGCTGTCCCCAGGTGCTCGACTCCGGACAATGTCGCCCAGATCTCGTGCGTTTTCGACTGTCTTATTTTCGGCTTTAATAACCACGTCGCCAAGATCTAAAACGGCTGATGCCGGAGTATCAGGCACTACTCGCACTACNAGGGCTCCCGCTGCGGAGATGACTTCATAACCGAGTCGTTCAAGAGCNACGCGAGCGGCNATATCGAGGCTTTGNGCCATTTGTTCTCGGCCCAACGTTCTGTTTTGTTCGGTTGTGAGATCTCCNAGTATTTCGTGGCGATCCGAGATTTCTATCGAATCGTCTAGCCATCCTCCGAGCATTTCAAGCAGNGAGGGCTCAAGATTTGATTTAACCGTGACCATACGNATCTCGCCGTTGGTGCTGTAGGTCATCACATCTTCTAGGACCAACATCGGTGTGATGTCGCGAGTGCTACCGGGGCTNGTAAGCACCTTGGAGGTGATGGTCACCCGATCGAGGCCGAGTACCACAAGTAAACCTATAGAGATAAGCGCCACTGCTGCGACAGCCCAAATCGGTGTCCGGCGCAAGTTANCCGATGCGCTGCGNGGCGTGGAAGTATTCTCGTTGGTTGGTGGCTCGGACATCGGTTACAAGCGTGCCACGCTGGACCCCAACGACCCGACGCGGCTCGGATGAAATTCATGAACCATTCTGAAGACGACTCTGACGCCACCGCAGCGCTCGAACCACTTCCCCACCGCCGAGTTTTTCCTGACGTTCACTTACATGCGTCTGAAGCTACGCGGCGGAATTCACCCGGCACCTCCAAAGCTAGATTGAATGATCCGCGTCGAATTTTGCCTCCACGGGTCTACCGGGGTGCGTCAATATGGCGAAAGTTCGTTGCGTTAATTGGTCTTGGCGCTTTCTCCATCTTGGGTGGTCTCGCAATCACTCTCGTTGTTGGTGTGATGGCAATTGTTGGGGCGCTAATTCTGCAGGCGGTGATCAGTTGAACGAGGCTGACGTGCGCGGCCGTCGAATAAAGGCCGCTTTGGCGGGTCACCGAGGCGAACTATCCCAAGCGCGAGCTTTGTTGGACGATAGCGACGCGGCGACGAGATGTGCAGCGTTGGGCGCGTTAGACCGTCTTGACGGGTTGACAGCAGCAGAATTGCAAGCGGCACTGAATGACTTGAGCGTTTCGGTTCGGAGACGAGCCTTGGAACTTGCTGTGAAACATCCAGAGGTAGAAATTGAGGTGTACCTGAGTGATCCGGACTCGTCTTTAGCTGAGACGGCCGCATTTGTTCTCGGTGAACGCGCTGAAACTAAGGCCTTGGGCGCTCTCACGACGATGGCTAGTAGCCACGCAGACGAGTTGTGTAGAGAAACTGCTGTAGCCGCATTGGGGGCTCTCGCCGCGATGGAGTGCGCTGATCGAGCGATGATACTTACCTGTCTTCTTGGCGCAATGACCGACCGTGCTGAAGTCCGACGTCGTGCAGTTCTTGGACTTTTTCAATTCGAGGAGCCCGAAGCTCAAGAAGCAGTCGAGGCTGCGTTAAGAGACAAAGACCGTCAAGTTCGGGCCGTGGCGAGCGAACTTCTTGGTGTTGTAGGTGACTAATTAGTCGCCAAGCTCCGAAGCCAGTGCCAAGAATTTTTTTGGACGCAACAGTCCGGTAGGACTCAAACCTCTTTCGTCAGAGTCAACATGGTTCTGGTCTTCATCTGTGGCCCACACACGTGTATCGCGGGGAAAAACTGGCGGGTCGGCGGACATATCTATGTCTTCGGCTAGTCCGGACATATCAATGGCGCGGTGAGATTGCCGTAACGCAAACAGTTCGGATCGCCGGAGATCGCCTCGATTTACAGCTTGTTCGAGAAGTGCATGCAACCGGATCTGTGACACATAGCCGTCTCGAATTCTGGTGTCAGCTTCTGCATCGGGGGCATGTCGCACCAACGACGCGAGAAATTGCCGCATCCCTGTTGACGAATCGACGTTCCAAGCCGGACCCGCGTCAATGTACCTGAACCTCAGATTGTCCCGACTATCGGGAGGACCTACTAGTGCCGCCTGGCGAAAAACAGTGCGGTTGGCGGGCATGGAGTCCAAAATCTTGTCTTGGAACTGATCAGCAGCTTCTACAAGAACCTCCTCGCACGCAGCGGCGGAAACAGCGGCGGTCAGGTCCTCAGAAACGTCAATTAATGTCACGCTTTGCATCTCCACCAAATCAGCAGCGACAGAAGCTGCTGCCTCCACGCTTACACCCAACGGGGAGCCATCAGTAACGACGCACCATTTCGCTAATGGACTCACCTCAAACAAAGCAAGCACTATCGCTTCAACCGGTGGTGAGTGCGTCAAAAATCTCGGATCAGACTCCCAGTCCAGGGTGGAAGTCGGAGCTATCGCCAATATTTGATCGGCTACCAAGAAAGGGTGCGCCGCTCCCATCGCAGTTTCGTTTACGAAGGCAAGAGCAACTACTTGGCTGAGGAGTTCGGGGATCGCGTCTGCAGCAATTTGGGGGTCGCCACGGTGGTCGACGATAACTAGTTCGACCTCGTAGCGCCCACTTAGGCCTCCCGCTATGTTGACATCGGCCCAATATGCAGATGCACCGGTAAGACGTGCCCTGTCGAGGGTTGCCCCCGCACCAGTCAGATTGGCGATCACTCCCAGTCGAACAATGTCTCCATCAAAACCCACTGAGCGTTCAACTGATGCTATCTGCGCAGTGTTGACGTCAGAAAGGTCATCGCCCTGTCCCGAACACGCCCCAAAAATCAACACAACAACGAATGAAACGAGAGCACCTCTCGCCGCATGTCTCATGGCAGGCTCTCGGTTTTCACCAACGGGAGCCATGATCATTGAACGCTGACGAAAGTGCGTCAAAGTTTTCTAGAGCGCGTCCCGCCCCTAAGACCACCGCTTCCATCGGCGTCCGCACCATATGCACTGGGACACGCGCATCGTGTTGGAGACGTTTATCTAAACCTCTTAGTAGTCCACCACCACCAACCATGTGGACACCGTGGACTAGCAAATCCTGGGAGAGTTCGGGAGGCGCTTGACTGAGACAGTCAATGACAGAATCAACAACTGTTTGTATTGGTTCTTCGAGGGCGGATCTCACTTGATCTGGTGTCAAGATAAAGGTTCTTGGCAGGCCAGTATTGAGGTCTCGACCCTTGACCTCCGCGTCGAATTCGTCTTCGCCTGCCCATGCGGACCCTATCTGTACTTTGATTTCTTCCGCGGTCCTTTCCCCGATCGCGACTCCGTGCACCCTGCGGACATACATTTGAAGTGCTGAGTCGAAGTCGAAGGATCCAACTCTGATCGCTTTGAGCGAAACGATTCCGCCCATCGAAACCATTGCCGTTTCTGCGGTGCCTCCTCCGACGTCAATGATCATGTTCCCGACCGGCTCGTGGATCGGCAAACCAGATCCGATTGCGGCCGCCATTGGCTGATCGATAAGTCGAACGTCGCTCGCGCCAGCTCGGCGTGCCGCGTCAGTAACGGCGCGCCGTTCGACTGGGGTAATCACCGATGGCACGCACACCGCGACCCGCGTTTTGCCGAATCGACCTACGCCAACCTGTTGCAGGATCAGTCGAATCATTCGCTGAGTGGTGTCGAAATCAGTAATAGCTCCCTTGCGAAGGGGACGAACGGCAACGATGTACGACGGGGTCCGTCCTATCATCTGCCATGCTTCACGGCCGACGGCGAGGACGTCACCGGTTCTCTCGTTCATCGCGATAACCGACGGCTCGTTGAGCACGATGCCGCGTCCACGTTCGTACACCAACGTGTTAGCGGTGCCCAGGTCGATCGCAAGGTCACGTGCCAGGGGAAGTCCTCCCGTTACCCTGTGACGCCTCCCCGTCCACCGTACCCCGGTCACTACCGCTTCGAGGAGCAAGCGAATCTAGGCGTTGACGAAAATCGTCGATGCTCGCATCCCACGGTGTCCGNTTGCGTCCAGTTAATGCAAGAACCAAGACACCCGTCAAGGTGATGGCTGCAGCAAGAGCAAGGAACGCTANCGGAGTCANGACTGGTCCTTACTTGCTGAATCCACGGCTTTGACATCGGTGATGTCCTGCGCGGAGAGAGCCCAATCTTGTCCGTCTTTCCATACTTCACGCTTCCAGATGGGCACCGTGGCTTTGAGGGTATCGATACCGAACCTTGCCGCATCGAATGCATCGGGACGATGCGGAGAAGATACGGCTACNACGACTGAGCTTTCACCGAGTTGAAGGGCGCCAGTTCGGTGCGCCAGCACCACCCTGGATACATCCGGCCATTTGTTGCGTATCTCGGCAACGATGGCTTCTAACCGCGGTTCGACATGTTCCTCGTACGCTTCGTATTCCAAAAGAGATACCCCGAGTCGATCCTCCGCATGATCTCGAACGGTTCCGGAGAACACCACAACTGCGCCGCAGGACGGTTGAACACACCAGTCGTAGAATTCTCCAACTGAGAGTTCCTCAGGTGTGAGAACCACCCAGGAGTCAGATTTTTGTGGAGCGCGCACATAGTTATGGTACGCCCAGGAAGACGCACCTCCCTGTCGAGGCAACGGGGGCGCGGACAACTAGCGCACATCCATGGGTACGTTTTGGAGTGTGGACCGACCTAAAGATCCCGGACAAGACCCGTTTGAACCATCGGAAGAAAGACCTCTTACCGGCGGGTCAGAACNATTCGATTCGACGAACCCGGCGTCGATGGGTTCGGTTGATTGGTCCCAAGTCCCCGACGACCCGGCCACCAGCATTGAGGAAACCCCCACCAGTAGATATCCCCTGCATCCAGATGACCGCATCTGGCGTCATCCGAGCGAACTTCAGTACCTTGCCCCAGACGCGGGTTCACCGCATCGATCCCCGAACATCAGGGGTCTCATAGGCGCGGGCTTAGTTGGAGTAGTCATCGGCGCGGCGGTNGCTGCTCTGGTGGTGGGCCTTGTATTTCAGCCTCCACCACAGGTGGTGGAGCGAATTATCGAACGAGAATTCGCGACAGCAAACGTGTCCGCTGAGACACGACCGGCCGACGATAGCTCTTGGAGTGTGGCTGACATTGCAGCGAGGGTGACTCCAAGCGTGGTGCGAATCGAGGTCGTAAGGCACAACCGCGTTATCGGGTCTGGTTCAGGGGTCATATTTCGCGATGACGGTCATTTGATCACTAACGCTCACGTCGTAGAAGGTGGTGACAGTTTCCGTATGGTTTTGTCCGAGGGAAGAACTTTTGAGGTTGATTTGGTCGGCGCTGATCGTCGCACTGACATCGCGGTACTTCAACCCGTCCGACAATTCGATTTTCGCTTCGACCCGGCAACACTTGGAAATGCCGGCCTACTTCGCGCCGGCGAAACAGCCATCGCGATCGGCTCACCTTTGAGTTTGCTTGGCGGACCCACCGTAACTGTCGGAGTAATCAGCGCGACTAACCGTCGGCTGCAGTCACCCCAAGGCGACTGGCTGTACGAACTCGTGCAAACTGACGCACCTATTTCACCTGGGTCCTCGGGCGGTGCGCTCGTTGACGCGCGAGGGAACGTTGTNGGCATAACGACNGTTATCGCCGTAAGCGAAGTAGGTGCCGAGGGCTTGGGTTTTGCGACGCCAATTGAAATCGCCCGCGACGTTGCCAACGACATCATTAAATGGGGCCGTCCACGACACGGGCGTTTGGGCATCACGGGACAAGACGCACCTGAAAACTTTCTTCCCCCAACTCATTCTGCTGGCGTTCTCGTGCAATCTGTCGACCCGGCGGGCCCTTCCGGCACCGGGGGGATTCAAGCCGGCGATGTCATTGTTGAACTTGACGGACAACTCGTTCCGGATATGGGGGCCTTGGTTGTGGACGCGCGGATGTTGCAGCCCGGTGACTTGACAACCTTGCGGGTTTGGCGGGACGACAAGCTCATCACTGTCACACTTGAGGTCGGAGAGTTGCCTTAAGCGTCGTCTCGCACGCCCACTCGCCGTATCCAAGAAATCAGTCCATATAGCAAACCAAGAAGCGATGAAGTACCCACAAAAAGTGACAGGTATTGGCGTTGCTTAGCGTTCATTGAATCCCAAGGCATTCCTGCGTCCGCCGCAACAAAGACCTGGTCATTGCCATACCGCGGGGCCCAGCCCACAGCGCGCAACCGGTCGTTGGCTACCACCCACGGGTAACGGGTGTACGGCAATAGTCCTTTTGGGGCCTGATGGCCCACTCGGCGGGCCACGTATCGGTCAAGCCGCCCAGGTAGCGGGATAGGCAGACGGATGGTTGGGCGAGCACCCAGAAGTTCTCGAACTTCTCGCGCGGTGAGCCATCCATCCGGGGCCACGTTGAACACCCCAGATTCGTCCAGTTGTGCCACGGTCGCGACAGCGGTTGCTAGATCATCTAGATGCACGAATTGTTGTGGAGGGTCATCTCGCCGGGTTCTTATTGGCGCGGCGGCAAGCATCGCTTCACCAATCAGACCAGTTGCTGCGGGGGACGCGACTGCAGTGGGTCGCAAGATAGTCACCTGTCGCTGTGGGTCTCGGTCCGCCCATTCGAGGGCTGTGCGTTCGGCATCGGCTTGGTGAACCGCGAACGCTGACTCCGGGTTCGGACGGACCGCGACGTCTTCGGATATCGGAACTGGGTTGTTCGGCCATGCGCCGTAAACCATGGCACTCGACACGAGAATTAACCGCGAAACTCCGCAGTCGCCAGCTGTGTCAAGTAAGGCGATCAGCTCTCGTTGGTCGGAGTCCTGTGAAAATGCAAGATGGACGATCCATTCCACCTCCTCCAGAGAAGCCAGTTCGCTATTGAAGGTGACAACTTGATCGAAAACTTGTTCAAGAGCTTCAGATATGCGCGTTCTCAGCGCTCCCTCTGCCCCAGAGACAGCCCCTGTTGTCATCGAGTATTTCTCACTTGTCTAGGACACTCGTCCCACTTGAAGTGAAGCTGCACAAGCACCGGCCTACCATGCGGACGTGGGCGACGACGATCCTTTTGACAAAGACGATCCTTTCGGTGGGCTCCCATTCTTGGGCGATCTCGGCAAGTTGTTCAAGGGACAAGGTCCGATCGCGTGGGATGTTGCTCGCCAGTTCGCCCAACAGATCGCGACTGAAGGGGTGTCTGAACCGAACATCGACCCGGTTCAAAGAGTTCAACTTGTTGAATTAGCTCGCGTCGCCGAATTGCAGGTAGCGAACGTCACATCGCTTGAGTCCGGGGTTTCGGGACAACCAGCTGTGGTGGTACCTGCAACTCGGACACAGTGGGCGTGGGCAGCTTTGGAGGCATACCGCCCGTTGATGGACCGACTGGCGGCGCGACTTGGGAGTGGGACTCCCCCAGTCGAGTTAGAAGCTGCTGAAGCTCAAATTCTCGATGGTCTTATCCGGGCACTTAACCCAATGATGATGGCGATGAGCGCGGGCTCTATGGCCGGTCATCTAGCAACGCGAGCGTTCGGGAACTATGCGCTTCCTATACCTCGAACCGATAATCAAATCCTGATCTTGGTGGGCAACGTCGAAGAATTTGCTTCTGAATGGTCGCTCCCAATCGACGACGTTCAGCTTTGGGTGTGCATCCATGAAATAGCTATGCATTCGATTCTCTCAGTTCCCCACGTAAAGGGCGCGTTTGATCGATTGCTCAACAAGTACATCGATGGTTTCCAAACCGACTCCCGAGCATTTGAAGAGCGGTTCGCCGAATTGGATATCGGTACCGGAGATCCCGCGGAGTTACAACGAAACTTGCAGAACGCGTTGGGCGACCCGGAAATGTTGCTGGGTGCCTTGAGATCGGACGCTCAAAGCGCAGTGATTCCCGAACTTGAGGCTCTTTTGGCTACGACAGTGGGTTATGTCGATTATGTGATTGAAAAAGTCGGGACAGGTTTGCTCGGTTCTTACGGGTCTCTCAGCGAGGTCTTTCGTCGTCGGCGAGTTACCACCAGTGGAAGTGATCGGTTTGTTGAAAAGCTGTTTGGGGTGGAGATCACCGCTGAACTCGTTCATCGTGGCGAAGCTTTTATTTCCGGAGTTGTTGAACGAGCCGGCGATGCGGCTCTGATGCGGTTATGGACCGACGACAAGGCACTCCCAACACCGAATGAGATCGGGGCGCCTGGTTTGTGGCTGGCTCGAATTGATTTACCTGAGTCCAATCAAGACTGATCTCTGTCTCTGTCGGACGGATTGGGAAGGATGCGCCCGATCCACGCTGGCAAACCTTTACTGATTTTGTTGTATCGGGCTTCAGTCCAAACTTGGTCTGCTATCACTCGAGATGGAGTTCGTTTTCCTCGCGCTAGTGCGACTAGCCCTCCCAAATAAAGAAATGCCGCTAATGCACCTGAAAGAGCGAGAATGATTAGCCCTGCGCGCAATGGCAAAACTCCGTTGGGTGCCACCACGGGGATCAATGCTCCAATAACCCAACAAAGTTGAAATCGTGTTTCGAAGCGTGCGAAAGAGCGGCCTTGATTGACTGTTGGCGCGTCGCGTTGCACGATGGCGTCGAAGGACAGTTTGCCGAGTCCCGCCGCGAGACCGACAGCGGCGACGAAGGCTAATACGGCCATCCGATCCCCCGGAAACGTTGCAAAGAAACCAACGCCTGCGGCAATGGTGAGTACTCCGCCCAGGAGATATTCCTCGCGCACCAAACGTCGGAGAAGAGGGGCAGCGACGGCCCCGATGAGCGCTCCTATGGCGCTTGCCGCGACCATAAAGCCGAACCAGATGGTGGATGCTTCTTCTCGACGCAGCCAAAACGCAATGAGGAAGAGGGTGAAGCCCGTCATGCCGCGCAATATCGCCATAGCCGAAGCGGCGAGGACAATCCCTACGCTGCGAAGGTCGCTGCGTTCGTCTTGTTGCATTGGTTCTGANGCAATCGAGGTTCGGGGAAGTCGCGCTCCGAGCGGTATTACCGAAGCGAAAACAATCATGGCGGCTCCTAGGACCCACCCCGATCCAATCAATCCCAGTAGCAATCCGGGACCCACAGCTAACGCCCCTCCGACACCGCTGAGNAAAACCAATTTCGAGTTAGCCTCGACGAGGTCTTCATGTCCTCGAACGAGCCCGGGGACAATCGCGCTTTTCGCGACGTGATATGTCTTTCCGAGGACAAGCGCGCCGAAGGCTTCGGGGAAGAGCAATAGGGAGTCCAAGTGGCGAATCATTAGGAACGCCAAAACTGCTCGCCCCATACCACTCACGATGACCATGGCCCGCCGGCCGCCGCGGAGGCGATCTATGAGCGGCCCGATGAGGGGTCCCACGACTGCGAATGGGGCGATGGTCAAGATGAGGTACAGAGCCACCTTGGGTCGCGCTGCGGCCGGGTCAAGATTGAAAAACAGAGAACCGGCGAGCGCTATCGTGAAGAGTGCGTCGCCTGCTGCCGAGACAAGCTGCACTCTGGCCAGCCGCGCGAAGGGGCCGAGGGTCGCGCGTTTGGGCGAGAGTCCGTGGTCGCTGACTCCGTCGTCGTTTGGGTCAGAGGCTGGAGTAGGGAAATCTGATGCCTCTTCCACGGTGCCACCCTAGGCCTCAGTTGGATCATGCACTCCCAGCCAACTAATTCTCCTGGTTTCAGCTGGAATCGTCGGCGACTCTTACGGGTTCGGTGGCTGCCAAAACGGCGCTGTTTAGGTTGGCGACGATTCGTTTGAGGTATCGGTGATACACGGCTCGGGGAACGATTTGGTGGGCCGGTCGTTCCGAGGTCATATAGGCATCGATGCGGGCTTGAATCTGAGCGATCATGGCATTAACCCGGTCGCGGAAGCTTTCGGGGATGCCATCGTGTTCGGCCAATATTTCGCTTGCCTCCGTGAAGAACCCGGAGACGATGCGGCGTTCTTCCAGCAGCTCATCGATGTCGGATTCACTGGCAAAGGAAACACCAGTTTCCGCTAGGTCGAGGATGTTCTTTGCATGGTCGCCTACTCGTTCAATTTTTTTCAACAAAAGTATGAGGCCGATGACTTCGCCGATGTCGTTCGGGCCGTGGACGCTGATGTGTACCGCTAGTTCGCCGCGGAGTTGTTGCTCGTTGGCGTTAATGCGTAGATCTGTCTCTCGTACGTCTCCTGCTATTGAACGGGGATCTGCACCACTCATAAGTGCTGTGCAGGCAAGATCGAATGAGTGGCGGGCGTCGGTCACCATCGCAACTGATCTGGTAACGACGTGGTCGAGTCCGCTGTCTCCGCCTCGGAAAAACGAAAGCACCATGATTACTGCCCCTAACGCAGAATGGCTACACCCAAAAGAGGTGCAACAATGAACAAGAATACGACGTAGCAGACAGCCAGGACTCTTCTTCTGACGGCAATGTCTGCCATACGGGTCGCTGCCAAGACTGGAACGTCTCTCGCAAATGGGAGCACGTACAGAAGCAGGATGCCCACAAGGTTGAAGGTGGTGTGCGTTAACGCGACAGTTAATGAGTCGGGGCTGGAGGCTGCTAGCGCGGCAAGTAGAGCTGTGATTGTCGTTCCGACGTTGGCTCCGAGCGTGACCGGGTAAGCGTTTCGTAACGTCAACACGCCTGCTGCAGACAGCGGGATCAAGATCGAGGTCGTAATGCTGGAGGATTGCACCGCGATCGTGACAAGAATTCCGACCACCAAAGCCACGAATCCGCCGGCTTTCCCCAGAATCGCATTAAGAGACCGTTCGATTCGCGCCGCGACGAGCGCTTTCATATTCTTGGTCACTAACACGAGAGCGACTAGGACGATGGCGAGACCTGTTGCGACCATCAGTGCGCCTTTGACGTTGCCGGACGCTCCGAGTTGGTCCCACAGATCTTTTAGCCATCCAACAGGTTCCTTTACCCACTTCTTGACGGGGCTCTTCCATTCGGTTCCGCTCGAACCTACGAGTAGTTCGCTGACCCATTTGGCAGTTCCTGAAATTGGCCGAAAAATAAGTTCGATGGGAAGAAGAATTGAGACGGCAAGGACGTTGAAAAAGTCGTGGACCGTTGCCGCGGCGAAGGCTCTTTTGAATTCCGCTGACTGACGAACATGGCCTAGAGAAACGAGGGTGTTAGTGACGGTGGTTCCGATGTTGGCGCCCATGATCATAGGAACGGCCTGGTCTACACCGAGTGCATTGGAAGCAACGAGACCTACGATTACTGACGTGCTGGCTGAGGAAGATTGGACAAGCACGGTCCCCAATATTCCGACGCATAGGCCAGCTATTGGGTTACTGACTGCGGAGAACAGTCGTTCTTGAGTGTCGGCACCCATGATTTTGATGCCAGCTTCAAGCGACGACACCCCAACGAGGAAAATGTAAATCAGGGCGACGACGAGCGCCGCCCGGGCACCGGTCGGCATTTCACGCTCAGCGCTACCAAGGGGACGGGAGGCCACAACGCGCAACGTAGTGTGTTTCGTCTCAAAATTAAGGATGCTTCAATGACTTTTTCAAAACTTTTTGGCCCATTTCAAAATCAACGAAACCGTGGGGAACTCAGTCCGACAGAGACATGGACCCTAGGTCTAAATCAGATGTCTGCGTCCTTATGCCCACCAGTTCAGAAACAGAAATAAAGCCTTCCCTTACGGCGGCGTTATCTGTGCCGTCGATTCGCCGATTCGGGTCCCCTGGCTGCCGTTCGAAGGACCACAGACCTTCACCTTTGGAGGTAAGTCGACCAGCCGCGTCGCCCCACTTCGCGAGGCCTGTAATTTGAACTCCTTCTACTTCGGTCAACGACAGATTGGGGGCGTTCAGGTTGATAACCCTGCGTCCTTTTTGGATTACTTTCAGTCGTTCAATGAGTTCGGGGACGAGGTGAACCGCTGTAGGCCATTGCATCACCGCATCTGTCGCATCAAGGCTGACTGCGAGCCCGTGCGCCCCATTGTTGGCAGCGGTAAGGGCAGCTCCTACCGTTCCGCTATGCAAAGCTGATCGGCCACAATTCAGACCGGGGTTTACTCCCGAAACCACTAAGGGCACAGGGTCACCGAAAGCTCCGAGTTGAGTCATGACCACGCAGAGAGCTGGAGGGCCATCAATCATCCAACATTCGGTGGCACCAAGGTCTTCGCGTTCGATTTTTTCTGCCCGCAATTCTCCATCCTGCAGATCACCACCTATTGCCCCGCCCATACCAGTCATGTCCGATTTCGGAGCCACAACTACAACTTCGTAACCGGCTTCAATGACGCGTCGAGCTAAGGCCCATAGACCGTCCGACGCGACACCATCGTCGTTGGTTATCAAAACTCGCATGAGTTGGGACTTATTCTTCCTCGTCTTCGGGAACGCCTAAGTCCCATTCGAGATGCAAGTTTTCTCGTTCCGCGTCTCGGTTTACGCGTTCGCGATTCCGTCTGAACTGAGGATCATGCGGCGGAAGGAGTTGAAGGCGGGCTACCGTTCGGCGTCGAAATTCGTCCACGACAGCTTGTTCTCCGAATAGTCCCTGAATGTCCCAATGCGGGGAAACAGGCCCAAGGTAGACAACTCGCACACCCGTCTCAGGGGGAGGACGTTCTTCATCAATTTCGAAGTCGGTCACCGATGCTCCTTCGACAGCGACCGCATCACTGTACCGGCGTCAGCATCGGGAACCATTAGCGCCAAGCAACGTCTCCCCATGCACCCTTCCGCTGTCAGAATTAAATTTTTGATGAGAACCGAAAAAATTTTGGAACCGATGACCGCGATTAGGCGTCATAGTCGTAACAACACGCGCGATATCGAACCCGCCTAGACCTACGGAGCTCAGCCCATGAGTCACATTTTCCCTGACACCAGTTGGATGAGCCGAGGCAACTGCGCTGATAGAGATCCGTCTATTTTCTTTCCAAGCGACGGGGTAGGTGTTGAGCGGGCGAAAAAGTTGTGTGAGGGCTGTCCCTCTCAATCGCCCTGTCTTGAATATGCGCTCGCCAATCGAGTTGAGCACGGCGTGTGGGGTGGAGCTTCGGAACGTCAAAGACGCCGAATTTTAAAAGCAAGACGCCAAGTCCTGTTACAGGAGTCTTCTGTTCAGGTCTCTTGAATCTTGGTCGTTGGGCTATTCGCCCGCGCCATCTTCGGAGGCCGTTGAGTCTCCGTCATTGATACCGTCCTTGAACTCTTTTTGGGCCTGTCCAAGAGAGCGTGCCAACTTCGGGAGTTTTGCGCCGCCAAACAACACCAACACGATAATCAAGATAATGATGAGTTCTGACCCGCCAAGATTCACAGAATTGAGGCTATCAGCGCTCCGATTGCCTCAAAGTAGATCAACAGCAATTACATGCCTTAGCTAGCTCTTTCAGCAGCGGCGCGGCGAGCGAGGGCTCGTTGTCGACGGAGCCTTCGACGTTCTCGTTCACTCATTCCACCCCAGATACCGAACTTTTCGCCGTGACTCAACGCATATTCGAGACAGTCTTCGCGAACGATGCAACCTCGACACACTTCTTTAGCTTCTTTGGTACTCGCCCCTCGTTCGGGGAAAAAGAGATCTGGGTCAACCCCTAAACAGTTCGCGTAATCCCACCAACTGCTTTCTTCGGTTTGCCCACTGTTTTCTTCCGCGAACGCCATGTGTTTCCGCCCTATTTAACCCGACTCGTCATTATGACGTCGTCGTAATTACACGCGTGTCATTGAACACCTGTTCAGTGCCATAAGCAAGAAAACTTTTACAAAAATCTCCTCGGGTCGTTCACACAACTTGACGCCGCTTTCACCCAACCGCCGTCTTTGACCCATATCGCACAATTTCTTCTTTTCAACCGGCCCTCGCGCAGGGCAGACTGATTCTGGAGGTGTCCGAGCGCCTGGTGGGCTCCCCCGCCTTCAAAGCGGGTGGGATGGGTGAACCCCGTCCGGCGGGTTCGATTCCCGTCCACCTCCGCCAAGTTTGTCCATTTCACTAACTCAACACCACAAACCAAATAAACGAAAGGAACCAACGTGAAGAAGCTCCTCCTGGCAATCGTCGTCGGAGCCTTGGTGGCAATTGCTGCTCGAAAACTATCTGAGAACTAAGACCGGCACCTGGCTTCGGAAATTACCGAGATAGGGACTTCACACTCCAAGCAGGTCCCGCGCCCCAGTATCACTACTAGGGTGACGAAGCTTGGACATCGCCCGCGCCTCAATCTGCCGGATCCTTTCCCGGGTGAGATTAAAGTGCTCGCCAACTTCTTCAAGAGTTCGAGGTTCACCTCGGTCAAGTCCGAACCTGAGCTTAAGAATTTCTCTTTCTCTTTCATCGAGAGGGCCGAGAAGTTTGGTGATTTCATCGGGGAGCCGAGCAACCGCAGCAGCTTCCTCGGGATCTTCAGCGTTTCGATCTTCGACGACATCGCCTAATTCGGCGTCGCCGTCTTCGCGTAACGGTTCAGAAAGAGACAACGGCTCTGCGGCAAAGCGGAGCGCTTCAGAGACCTTGTCCTCAGGCATATCAACTTCGATCGCGAGTTCCGCTAGCGTCGCTGGGCGTCCGAATTTGAGCTCCAACCGGGATCGGGCTTTTTGAAGGCGAGCGAGAGTATCTCCGGCATGCACAGGGAGTCTGATAGTGCGACCGGTGTTCGCTATACCTCGGGTGATGGCCTGCCGTATCCACCACGTCGCATAAGTTGAAAACTTGAAGCCCTTACGCCAGTCGAACTTTTCGACGGCGTGCATCAGGCCAAGGTTTCCTTCTTGAATTAAATCGAGCAACGGCAACCCCGACGCTTGATACTTCTTCGCAATCGACACCACTAGACGAAGGTTGGATTGAACGAAGGTGCGCTCAGCTCTCTCACCTTTGCGGTCGGCTCGACGAAATTCCCGCTTCTTCGCGACTGTTATCGGTGAGCCATCTGTCATCTGATCAGCGTCGAGTATTGCTCTGGCTTCGGTGCCAGCTTCAATCTCCTGGGCAAGCCGGACCTCGTCATCTTTCGTCAGGAGCGGATACTGACCGATGTCGGTGAGGTACAGACGGACGAGATCTTCTTCGTCTCGTTCGACCCGATTCTTGGCCACTTGCTGACCTCTTTCCCCTGACCGATGACGACGACCCCACGAGGGCCCCGTCCGCCGGTACGCTCGTCACGTTGCCGACACGAACTATTTCACGGACTCAAAACAATGAGCCTAATCGCTTGCCAGGAAACTACCTGCTGGAATCGCGATTTCCGACACGGATTACGAGCAGAAGATGACGGACCCAACAACAATCCCTGACGATGACCTCGAAATTGCCCTCGTTCAACTCACTTTTGACGCGAGCAATGCCGAACTTTTAGTTCCCGTGCTTTCGAAATACGTGGTGATGACCCGCAATCAACCGGAATGCCGAAACGCAGATCTGTGCGTCTCTTTTAACGACTCCAACCATTTTGTAATTATTGAGAAGTGGGATTCTGAGCAAGCAGCACGAGCGCATTTCGACTCCGCTCTTATGGTCGAAATGGCCGAATCGTGTTCGGGAATCCTCGCTCATCGTCCAGACGTTGATCTGTTGGAGGGCCTTAGCGCCCACGACTTGAACTGAAAGGACCAGGTGACGAAGCGAGCAGTGGTTTGTGGTGCGGGTGGCTTTATCGGAAGTCATCTAGTGCAGCGTTTAGTGGACGATGGTTATTGGGTTCGAGGCGTCGATATCAAGCACCCCGAATGGACGGCTTCACCAGCCCACGAATTTGTCGTCGCCGATTTGCGTGAACCTCAGGCCGCAACTGCAGCTTTGAACGGCGATATCCACGAGGTCTACCAACTCGCAGCCGATATGGGAGGAATGGGCTTCATCCACAATGCCGAAACCCAGATCATGCACAACAGCATGTTGATCAATCTCAATGTCGTCGAAGCCGCGGCGACCGCCGGGGTCGAACGCTATTTCTTGGCAAGTTCAGTGTGCGTGTACCGAGACATGGAACTAGGCGAAGCCGAACTGACAGAGGAAGACGCATACCCGGCAGCCCCAGACAACGAATACGGGTGGGAGAAGCTCTATGCCGAACGCGCAGTTGCCTCGTACGCGCGTGAGCACGGTTTCGAGCCGCGTATCGCTCGTTTTCAAAACTGCTACGGCCCAGAGGGCACATGGAACGGCGGTCGCGAAAAGGCCCCGGCCGCCTTGAGCCGCAAGATTGCCGAATCTGTTGACGGAACCATCGAAGTTTGGGGCGACGGTTCTGCCGTGCGGAGCTTCGTCTACATCGAAGATCTCGTGGATGGTGTTCGGCGTCTCGTAGATAGCGACGTTCGTTCGCCCACAAATATCGGCACTCGGGAATATGTTTCGGTGGAGCAGCTGGTGGGCCTAGTCGCCGAGACTGCTGGTAAAGAGATCACCCCTGTCTGGGTGCCTGGTCCTGTCGGAGTTCAAAATCGCAACTTCTCTAATGACCGAATTGAGTCCCTGGGATATGAGCCGCGCTTTGACCTGGCCGCGGGGTTGGCTGAGACCTACCCGTGGATTGCCGGCCAGGTCGCTTCGTCGAATGGTTGAGCCGATCTCGTGGCGTCAGGAACGACAGCTTTCAGATATTCGTTCGATTTCCGACCAACTAAGTTCGCTTGAGCCCCACAACTCGTCGAAGGCGGCGTCTGCTACATCGGTAAATCCATGTCGATTGCGAAACTGATACAGACGTCGCTTTCGCTGACCTCCGATACCCAGACGCTCTAAGCGACCGACACTGTGCACATCCCACGCCGCGAACTGAACTAAGTCCAGTTCCTCATCGGTGGGAGCGTCATCGAATCGGCCGGATCGGCGATCGAGCACCCGGAGTAGTAAACGGCCAATCGTGTCTCGCGATCGACTTTGCCCAAACTGACGGGGCCGCCGAGTGTCTTCGAACGCGCCGCCGTCGACCCAAAGATCAATGGGGTCGTAACTCAGTATTTTGCTGCGTCCCAAAGGCGAAGCTTCATCAATATCGACGGTGATCGCTTCGTCGACCCCAAGCCGTCCGGCGACGTCAGACACGACTTCGCCGATCACTGCCGCGTCGTAGAAGACCATCTCAAAGGACTCGGGTTTAACCGAGACCTGAGCCATTAAGCCGTGGCCTCAGCCCGAGCGTCGCGCGACATGTCGGCGATTTCGTCGATTTCGTCGTCGGTGAAGCCCGCTAGTTCGCGAAAACGTCGAGTCAACTGAATGGGGCTGTCGTCGTCTTCGCCTCGAAACCCGTTGAACGAAAACAAGCGGTCGACAACCTTTTGGAATTCGAGCGCTTTGTCAAGTCGTTCTTTATCGTTCTGTGTCAAACGGCGCAGCCAGTCCGATCCCATTTTCACGTGGGTTACTTCGTCAGCGAGCATCCAATCTTCGCAAAACTCCAACACGGGATCCCCGGCCATGTTTCCGAATTCTTTCATGGTGTTGAATACGTCTATCGCCAGGCCCTCTAAAGCACGATTGACACCGGTGAGACGTAACACTGGATCGGGGTTGCAGGAAGCCTCGTACAAGAGACCATTTTCTGCATATTCGCCCAATTCGGTTCCCATATGTTCAGCGAGAGAAATCGAAATTTCACAGTGCCGAGCTTCGTCCCAACATTGGCGGGCCATGTCCATTTTGAGGGCAAGAGGTACCTCGTCGCCAATTTCGAAGTCCCAGCAGGTTCGCCCCGCTCCTTCGAGTGCTTGGATTTCACCAACGAAGATGCCGTGCATGAGCGCCCGTGCCCGGTCGGGACCATTGGGCAACTCCGGAGTGAGTTTTGCCAAGTTTTCGCTTGTGTTACCGCCCGCCACTCGTGCGCCACGCGGGTCGTTTAGACGTTGCTCATTTGTTTGTCGGATAAAACGCGAGTCACGGGCAAGTTCCTCGGCAGGAAATATTTTTCGCATCAGTTTTGCTCCACTACTTCGACGTATGGGTCTCCGATTGAACCGGGGCCAGCGATACCACCGGCAGCCAGCATAATTTTTTCAAGCTTGGTTTGATGAACCATGGCTCGTTCAACTTCTTCGGGTGATTCAATCATGGACTGAATCAGCATTTCACCTTCTCGCCAATCATTGAACTCATCCTGAAGAATAAAGTCCAGGATTCGAATAGTTGGCATATCGGTTATCTCTGACGTGCCGTTTCGGTGGTAGGTGTAGGCGGCGATCTTGTGTGGGATGAGAACCCGATACACACCGACAAGTTTCTCGATTGTCATGTGACCGGCTTCCGGCTCAGTCATGGCTTCTATGAACTCAACCATGTGCTCGTTGGGGGGAACGGTGAGGCGTTCCGTTTTCATTTCCCTCAACTCGGGCAGTCGTTTATCGAATAAATCGGCATGCCATGCGTGGTGATAACAGTGGGTTCCTAAGCGCATCTTTACGTCAAGCTCGGGAATCGTCGCAACCCAGCCTCCAAGGGCTTCAAAGAGCTTGATTTCAACCCATTTGTAGTGGCCGACTCGCCTCGCGGTCTCATCGACGTCGAACAGCCCGGGCAGACTTCGCCGATCCCATGGAGCAAAGGGCTCGCGTGGCCGCTTTATATCTGTCATTGACGTTCTTTCGACAATCGGAGCAGCACGCTGCTCAAATGTGATGCACCTTGGGTGCGGAGGGATTCGAATCTTAACGCTAGTTCAGTTCATATTGAAATTGAGCGCCCACCGAGGGCAACAATCGTCAACGGTAACGGTTGGTAATCGGTAGACGTCGATCTTTACCGAATGCTTTAGCTGAAATTCTTGGACCCGGTGGAGATTGGCGACGTTTATATTCGGCTAGGTCTACAAGACCTGTGATTCGTTCAACCATTTCAGAGTCATAGCCCCCGGAGACAAGTTCGGCTGCGGTGCGATCCTGCTCGATGTACTCCTCTAGCAAAGGGTCTAACAATTCGTAGGGCGGTAGCGACTGTTCATCAGTTTGTTCCGGTCGAAGTTCAGCTGAAGGCGGTTTGGAAATTGATGCTTCGGGAATCCACGGAGTATTTGTTTGGCTGTTTCGCCACCGGCATAAGTCATACACAAGAAGCTTCGGACAGTCCTTTAAGACTGCGAAACCTCCGGCTGTGTCACCGTAAAGGGTTGAATACCCGACCGATGTTTCGCTCTTATTTCCGGTAGTGAGGACGAGCCATCCCTTTTTGTTTGAAAGCGCCATGAGTAGAACACCGCGGATACGACTTTGAAGATTTTCCTCCGTCAAGTCAGGGTCATGTGCGCTGAAAAGAGGGTCGAGCATCTCGATCATGGATGCATGGGCTGGTTCAATCGGGATCGTATGGAAATCAATAGCGAGGTTGAGGGCTAGTTCAGCGGCGTCATCTTGAGAGCCAGCACTTGAGTATCGGGAAGGCATGGACACGCCGTGCACTCTTTGTGGTCCGAGAGCATCAACGGCGATTGCTGCGACGAGACTTGAATCTACTCCTCCTGACAAACCGATGACGACGTCGCTGAACCCGTTCTTGTTGACGTAGTCCCGTGTTGCTAGAACCAACGCCTTCCATACCTCACCGGTCCCGCTATGCGGTTCAGCCATCGGCCGGGTCGTCAAAGGCTCTCGCCTTTCTGGCTCAAGAGATGTCGTTAGCACTGGGAGGTCACCTTGAGGGCGGGACGAAACCTCAATGTCGACGACTTCGACAGCTTCTTCGAATTGGGGGAGACGGGCGATCACCGCACCGTGGGCGTCTGCAACAAACGAGGAACCATCGAAGACGAGTTCGTCCTGACCCCCTACTTGATTGACGTAAACAATTGGGACTTTGTCTGTGCGTGCTCGGTCAGTGATGGCTGCGACTCGCGTCGCGTGCTTACCGCGCTGGTAAGGCGATCCGTTGACCGAGATGCCAAGAGCTGCCCCTGCTTCGATTTGGCTACCAAAGGGACCTTCGTCGAACCAGAGATCCTCGCAGATGCATACGCCGGTGAGCACGCCTGCTATTTCGAAAAGAGGTCCGTCAGTGGCGCCGGCCACGAAGTATCGCTTTTCATCGAAAACCGAATAGTTGGGGAGGAGCCGTTTCCGATAGATACCTCGAACTTGACCTTGGTGACATACCGCGGCCGAGTTATATAATTGGCCGTTTTCCTGCTCCGGAAAACCAACAATGGCAACGGTGTCTGAGGCGTGGCTGGCAATGGCTTCTAAAGCCCGTTGAGCGTCATCGATAAATCGCTGTTTCAGCAATAGGTCTTCGGGCGGGTACGCACACACCGCTAGTTCGCTAAAGACAGCAAGGTCGGCGTCTAAAGCTGCGGATTGATCGTACGCGTCGGTGATGGCGGCGACGTTGGAGTCGAAGTCGCCGACTCGCAGATTGAGTTGCGCTAAGGCAACCCTGATCAATCCCATGTGATGAGGCTAGAAGCCAAGCGGTCGTGACAGCGAAAACTATTTCGGCGGGTTGTTGGCCCGCCCAAATCTCTTTAGGTGTCGGCGTTCAGGCTAAGGCTGCGCAGCAGGTGTTGGTGAGCAGGGTCGCCACGACATAAGGATCCGCGTTCGCGTTGGGACGACGATCCTCGATGTAGCCCTTTTGGTCTTGAGCTACTTGCCATGGGATGCGCACGGACGCGCCTCGGTCCGAGACTCCATAGCTGAACTTGTCGAAGCGTTCGGTCTCGTGCTCCCCTGTCAGCCGTTCTTCAATACCCACGCCGTAACCTGCCAGGTGGTCGGAGATGGTCTGCGGTCCGCCTAGGGATTCGGCGGCCGCGATGACGGCGTCGTAGTTGTCACGCATGCCATTCGTCGAAAAGTTGGTGTGCATTCCGGCCCCATTCCAGTCACCTTTCATCGGCTTTGCCTCAAGGGTGATCACAAGGTCATGCAATTCACCGGCGCGGTGCAGTAGATAACGCGCCATCCAGAGATGGTCGCCGACCGCAACGGTATCGACGGGACCAATCTGGAATTCCCACTGCCCTGGCATTACTTCAGCGTTGGTTCCGGAGATAGCTAAGCCTGCTTCGATACACCAGGTCGTATGTTGTTCAACGACCTCGCGACCCTTGATCTTGACTGCGCCGACACCGCAATAATAGGGACCTTGGGGCGCTGGATAGCCACCTGTTGGGAAGCCTGCGGGCCACCCGGTGGCGGGTTCCAACATGGTGTATTCCTGCTCCAGGCCGAACCAAGGCTCTTGGTCACCGTATTGTTCCAACGCGGCTCGCGCTGCGGCGCGGGTGTTGGTCGGGTGGGGTGACATATCCGACGTTAAGAGGGTTTCGCAGAGAACGAGAACGTCATTAGCTCCTCGTATCGGATCGGGGCACTGGAACGCCGGCTCGAGAACGACGTCTGAGTTGTCGCCCGTTGCTTGGTTAGTGCTTGATCCATCAAAACCCCAAATACCGGGTTTATCGCCGTCAGCAAGAATTTTTGTCTTGGATCGGATCTCTGCCGTTGGTTCTGTGCCATCAATCCATATGTATTCGGCCCTGTACGCCACTGTTTTTGCTCCTGTTAGGGGGGCGGGGACGCAAGGGAAGCTAACAATTAGGAGGGCCCTGTCGCGCCGTTTTTCGTACCATCCACCCGAGATTGGTTCACAAACGGCTAGTTCTAGCCTTGTGGTCCAATTGTGAAAGTCATGTAAACGGAACGCTGCGGGCTTTTATCCCGTGCGCACACGACCAAGAATGGACTTAGATAGTTCTGACGCCGTGCGTCGGACAAAGAAAGATGAAGCCAAGATGGAACGACCCCAGGACTACGTACTACGCCGGGTTGAGGAACGAGGCATCCGTCTAGTTCGCCTCTGGTTCACCGACGTCCAAGGTCAGCTGAAATCCTTCGCTATTTCGCCTGCCGAACTAGAGACCGCATTCGAAAACGGAATGATTTTCGATGGTTCTTCGATTGACGGCTTTAGCCGGGTACGTGAAGAAGACATGGTTGCTCGACCAGATCCTGCGACGTTTGAACTAATGCGGTGGAGTGGCAATGACGAAAATGCTGCTCGTATGTTCTGCGATATCGAGCGGGCTGATGGAAGCCCGTTCCCTGGCGATTCACGGCAAGTGCTTCGGCGTTCGATGGAACGCGCCCACGCCGAGGGATTCACATTCTTTACTGCTCCAGAAATGGAGTATTTCTTGTTCGAGGCCAACCGGTCTGGGAATCCAGTGCCTCTTGATCAAGGCAGCTACTTCGATCTGACAACGGCGGACGTAGCGAGCAACATTCGTCGTCAAACGCTGACGACTTTGGAAGCCATCGGAATTCCGGTGGAGTACTCATTTCACGAGGACGCTCCAAGTCAGCACGAAATCGACCTGCGTTATACCGATGCCTTAACCATGGCTGACAACGTCATGACTTTCAGGCTGATAGTGAGAGAGATCGCTCTTGAACACGGAGTCCACGCGACCTTCATGCCAAAACCTTTAACCGGCGTACAGGGCTCAGGCATGCATACTCATCTGTCCTTGTTTCGCGACGGAATAAATGCGTTCTACGACCCCGAGAGCCCTGACGGACTGTCAGAAGTCGCGAAGGGGTTCATCGCCGGGCTCCTTCACCACGCTCGAGAAATCACAGCGGTCACTAATCAGTTAGTCAACAGTTACAAGCGTTTAGTTACGGGCTACGAAGCCCCGGTGAATGTTTCGTGGGCTCGCTCGAACCGTGCCGCACTGATTCGGGTTCCGACCGCCCGAACGGGCGGCGTTGATGACACCACTCGAATTGAGTACCGATCGCCCGATCCTGCATGTAATCCATATTTAGCTTTTGCGGTGATTTTGGCGGCGGGAATGAAGGGCATAGAACGGGGTTACGAATTGCCTCTTGAGGCTCCCCCATCAATGACTGGCTTCACTGAACATGGTGGGTTGATCGACCAAGCACAACTCCCCCAGTCGTTGGCTGAAGCATTGGACGAGATGGAGAAGAGTGATCTTGTTGCTGACACCCTTGGCGATCACCTCTTCAGTTGGTTTCTTCGCAACAAACGACGTGAATGGAACGACTACAAAGCTCAGGTCACGCCTTTTGAACTCGATCGCTACTACTCAAGTTTGTAATGGCGGTCCTAGCGATTTACCCGGCGGATCCCACTCCGGAATTGGCTCAACTTCTTGATCTGAGCGGTTTCGTTTGGAAGGGGGTCTCTCAACCGAACGACGTTGAAAATCTTGAACCCGACGAGGGGTGGGGTGGGGCAATCCTCCATTTAAGAGACAAAGGTGATGCTGGTTGGGCAATGCTTCGAGCCCTGCGTAAACGCGATGTTCCGGTATCTCCTCTTTTGTTGCTGATTAGGGGGAACGAGTTGCAAGAGCTGGATATGCGCGATGAACTTTTCGATGACTTTTGTCTTGATCCGTTTCATCCTCGCGAACTTGAAGCTCGTATTAGGCACATGCTCGCGTCGTCGATGGACGCAGGTGCGGGAGAGCGCATCGAATACGGCCCGTTAGTTCTCGATCTAGAAACCTACGAAGCCGCTGTCGATGGCCGTCCACTTGATTTGACGTTCATGGAATATGAGTTGCTTCGCTTTTTAGCGGCCACTCCCGGCAGAGTTTTCACACGAGAAATTCTGCTGAACCGGGTGTGGGGTTACGAGTATTACGGCGGGGCGCGTACGGTCGATGTTCACGTCCGTCGTCTGCGTGCCAAATTTGGCGAAGAGTACGCTGGGCTGATCCACACCGTTCGAAGCGTCGGTTATAGATTCGGGCAAGCTCGACGCCGTTAGACAGCTACAACTGGTGAAGGTGCACTAGTAGTTGGTTTCGATGAGGCTGCTGCCCTCATGTCGCGCGTCCGCGTCTTGTTTGAGGGAGTTCCCCAGAAGCGCCGCTATCGCGGCGAGGCTAATGGTGATGATGAATGGGCTTAGCAGCAACAAGACTGCCATGACTATGCCTCCGACCATGTCGATGATGGTAGCCATTTGGAGTCAAGAGATGCGATTTTGCATGCCAAAAGGTTCGCTGTGCGAAGTAACGGAGTCTCGTTTGGGCAGCTACTGCAAGGTCAAGGTTTCGTCGTGTGAGCTATCGCTTCTATTTCGACTAGCGCGCCGAGTGGGAGTGCTTTCACAGCTATGGCAGAGCGCGAGGGGCGGTGTTCTCCAAAGGCATCGGCATAGGTTGAATTTACGATCGCGAAGTTGTCGATATCGGTCATAAACACTGTGCACTTCACCACGTGTTCGAGTGTTAAGTCGTTCTGTGCCAGCACAGCCTGCACGTTGCTGAGGGCTTGAGCCGTCTGGTTCTCAACTCCTTCGGCTAACGATCCGTCGGCGATGCCGATTTGGCCGGATACAAATAGCAAATCACCTGCGCTATACGACGCCGAATAGTGGGCTACGGGTTTAGACACTGGTTACCTCCGTCTTTGGAAAGTTAGTCCCTCTAGCGATCTCTATCTGGCGGGCAGATCTACGGGGCATCCTCGGGACAGCCATGTGGCCGCTGCGACGGCGGCGAATACCGCGTCTCCGGCAGGCCGAACCTCTCCTTCGCCTACCGAAACGATTTCGATATTTGGGCTGTCAGAAGATGGCAGCACTCCGAAAGACCGAACCGTGAGATCGTGTATGTCTCCTTGAGTATCAACGGCAAGGCTCTCTGAGGTGATCCAGCTGTAGCCCATATGGGCCGCTCCTATGCAGTAGCTGCGTAGCATCACCCAATCGAGTGGTTCGCCGCTATCAACTTCCACCCGTATGGTCCCATCGACTATCTCTGCTTTGGCGCGCCCGCCTGATGGAGATTGCGTCCAGCCCGCCTCACCCTCGAGAGCCGCTCGTAACATTTCGGCTTCTGCCCACCCAGCCGCACGTAGAGATACCGAGGTGGGCGGGCCCGGAAGAACCACTTCTTCAATCTCGCAGTGAGGTAACACCGAGTGGATTACGTCGGCTATTCCGACCGTGCTCGCGACTCGTACTATGCCGGTGCCGTCGCGACGTAAACCTGCGGCCATTGGGGGACGTTTGGGGCCATATCGGACAGTGTCCTCGCGCGACCACAGAACTCTCACCGGTGCGTCATGTTCACGGGCGAGAGCTTTCGCTGCATTTGTGACATCACTGTCTGTCTTGCCGCCAAAAGCGCCGCCGTTTGCGATCGGGTCAGCAGCCTGGCCGTCGGGTAGACACCACGAGGCGTCCGTTTCCAGATACGCCGGCTCTACCCATCTGGTTCTGAGCGCCACGGCCCAATCACCCTCAGGCATCTTCAAGGGCGGTGCGGGGTCCAGGCTGGTTCGTCGTCCTTGGATTTTTCCGGCTTGGTTCCGCGCTTCTTGAAGGCTTGACCCAACGGCCCAGCCGCTGTCGCTTCGGACCGCTACCAAGGCTTCCGTCGGGGTGTCGTCATCGGCGAAGCCGCCGTCTCCAAGAATTACTTGGGGTCCGACTATTTGTGGTCTGCCTGTCTCAATCGTCGCTTGCTTGCAGGCAGCTTCAAGGTCGCGAGCGGGAAAGTCGACTGCGATGTCTGCCGCGGCTTCTCGTATCGTCTGCCAACCGGTACATCGGCACAGGTGTGCGGACAGCGCGCTGTCCACCGTTTCTCTCCGACTTAGGTCGGCTCCTTTACGTTCATGGCCCACCAATCGGCACACAATGCCCGGAGTGCAGAATCCGCATTGGGCCGCTCCATGGGCAACGAACGCGTCGGACCAACGTCGCCGTTCTTGTGCGGTTAAGCCATCGACGGTGGTAATTGTCCGGCCCGCGACGCGTCGAAGCGGGGTGACGCACGCAACCCGGGGAGCGTCGTCGATGAGAACGGTGCAACATCCGCATTGGCCTTGGGGACTGCACCCGTCCTTTACCGACCGGACTCCCAGACGATCACGCAAAGCCCCCAATAGGCTGCCGCCATCGTCGTCGACGTTGACCTCACGTCCATCGAGTTGGAACCTGATGATTCGTTCGATGCGATTACCTCCGGGTTAGGAAGCCTCAACGCTTCAGATGAGACCACAGTTCAGGCTACGTTCCAAGGAGTGGATCACTATTTATGGCACCCCAGCGCCATCTCCCGCAGAAGTTTTATCGCCCTGGCGGGCGGCGCCTTCACTGCGGCGGTGGTTCTTACCGCATGTCGAAGCCAGCCCAAGCAAACAGATGGTGTTCGCACGGCCTCAAAATGGTTTTCTGATCAGACCATCGTCAGTGGGCAAGGCCCTCAACGGACCATCTGGTCATTCTCCGACCGGGACGGCAATCTCGGAGGCCTTTCACCTGAATCCATCGACGTTGTCGTGACTGACAGCGACGGGCATACGGTCCACCAAACGACGGTGGACCGTCACCTTGAAGGGGTGACGATGCCCTATTACCCCGTCATTGTGCCCTTTCAGACAACAGGTGTGCACGAGTTCCAATTCGATCTCGGGAAGAGAGGCCGGTATGTCGGCTACGCCGTTCCAGGGCTCAGAGGGAACAGCACCATTTTTTGGCCCGGTGATCGTTTTCCTGGGTTGCAAACCCCAACCACGGCAAACTCGAGCGGAGTCAATCCAATTTGCACTCGATCACCGGTTTGTCCCTTTCACGAAACCTCTCTTGACGCTTCGCTCGCATCTGACCGCGCGACGTTGCTAATTGTGAGTACCCCAGCGTTTTGCGGCACAAAATGGATGTGCGGACCTGTATTGGAGAACCTTTTTGACCATGTTGGGATCGGTATTCAGGGGCTCGACGTAATTCATGCCGAGGTGTATTCGAACCCTTCGTCAGACAATCTCGGTCCTTTGGCCCCAATCGTTGAAGCCGCCGGCGTCAGCTATGAGCCGTTTATGTTTCTCATTGACGAATCAGGTCTTGTTCTCAGGCGTCTCGATCACATTTGGGACAACACTGAGCTGCGCGACCTTCTACGGCTGGTGTGACCGTTCATACGGTCGGTACCACTTAGCTAAACGAGCTACCACACCCACAGGTTCGCTGCGCGTTCGGATTGTCGATAGCGAAACCGGAACCCATTAAGCCATCTTTGAAATCCAGTGTGGCCCCTTCAAGAAGCTGTGCGCTCATTGGGTCAGAAACCACCCGTACTTCACCAAAGAACTGCGACATGTCATCGGCTTCGGTCTCGCTGTCAAAAAACATTTCGTAGCTGTAACCCGAACAGCCGCCGGGGCGCACCGCCACTCGGAGCGCCAAATCAGCTTCGCCTTCGTCCGCGATCAGTTCTTTCACTTTTTCTGCAGCAAAGTCGGTCAACGTAATCATGAGACAACCTCCGGGTGTAACTGGCACCATTGTAGCCGTCAAATACTGGTGGATCACAGGTCGACCCCTCACTAGCCTTGTAGGGGTGAGCGAGGGATCAACCGACGACGATCAAGTCCTCGCCGTTTTGCGCGAAGTGATGGACCCCGAACTGCACGACAACATCGTGGATTTGGGCATGGTTAGATCCGCTTATGTACAGGATCGAACCGCTCATGTCACCATCGCGCTCACCACCGCCGGGTGTCCCTTGAGGGCAACGATAAAACGCGACTGCGAATCTCGGGTCCTCGCGCTAAACGAAGTCGAAAAAGTTCAACTGCACTGGGATGAATTAACCGCCGAAGAGCGCACTCGAGTGATGGAAAGGGCTCGTTCGCACGCTCGATCATCTGCGGCCCCAACACAGATACCGGCGAGGACGCGGGTAATGGCGGTGGCCTCAGGTAAGGGAGGCGTTGGCAAGTCGTCCGTCACCGTCAACCTCGCTGCGGCTCTCGCAGCGCAAGGCTTCATCGTTGGAGTACTCGATGCCGATATTTGGGGGTTCAGCGTCCCGAGAATGTTAGGAGTCGAATCCCGGCTCAACGCCCGCCCTGCAAATTCGAACGAGGATCGGGCAAAGATAATTCCGATGGAGCGTCCTGAGGGCACCGGACTCATCAAGGTGGTTTCAACCGGGTTAATGGTCGATACAGAGGAAACGGCACTTATGTGGAGAGGCTTGATGCTTGCCAAGGCCGTCGAGCAATTTCTTCATGACGTCGACTGGGGCGAACTGGATTATTTGCTCATTGACATGCCTCCCGGCACCGGGGACGTTCAAATGGCGTTAGCGCGTTTGTTGCCTCAGGCCGAGATGCTGGTGATAACGACCCCGGCTCTCAGCGCCCAAAAAGTGGCTGTACGCGTAGCAGACATGGCCACACGTAGTCACATGCCGGTGCTTGGAGTCATCGAAAACATGTCTGCATTTGTCACTCCGGATGGAAAATCTTGGGCTGTTTTCGGTGAAGGCGGCGGGCAACGTTTGGCAGATGAGATCGGCGTCCCGTTGTTGGGTTCGATCCCTCTCGAAACCGCGGTATCGACTGGAGGCGACAGTGGCCGCCCGGTGGCGTTGGACAGTGGACCCGCGAGTGAAGCGTTCCGTGAAATCGCCTCTTTGATTGTTAACGAAATTTCCCCACCGATAGACATGGAGCAGTGCTCGGCTTCTTCTATGGCCGAAGTGCCGGTGACACTCAGGAACAATTAGGCGTCCTGTTACGGCGTCGATCCGGGTGGTGGCGGCTCGGCCAGCGCCTCTTCATAGCCCGCCTCCCCAGGTAACAACACCACTGGTGATCCTTCCGGGTCTAAGAAAATAGCGGGCAAAATTTCGGGAATGTTAGAAAGTTCATCCGCCCACTTCATGACCACATCAACCGAATCCATCTCCGTGAGAGGCTCCAGGTTGGCCACTGTCGGAAGAATCATTTCGAATTTGCCAGCTTGATGGAGTTCCATCGCTTCTTTGGGCGCAATCCAACAACTTTCAACCGTTTCCCCCCCATCATGCTCGGGACGTTGGCCTTTAGGTGAGCGCGCCACAAAGAACCGGGTGTCAAACCTTTTAGGGGGTCCGATCGGCGTAATCCAATGGCTCACATAGCGCAGCCCCTCAAGGTTGAGCGACAGACCCTCGGCGCGGCACATTTCCGCGATAGTGAGTTCACCCGAATAAATGGCTTGACGGTGTGTTTGAAATCGCTCGCGGATTGGCGGGTCAACCAACGACAATTCTTCCCCGTCGACCCCAGCTAGAAGAGCACCCGCCTCCTCAAAACATTCGCGCACCGCCGCGACCCAGAACGCTAAACCTCCGCTCTCGATGCCGAGTTTTTTCGACGCCCAGCGATCATCAAGATGAGCCGACAACAGTCCAAGTTCTTCGCTCAGTTGATCGCTGACATCGACCGCGCCTCCAGGAAAAACGAACTGTCCCGGTACGAACTCGCTCTTTGGGTTACGTCTGAGCATGAATGTTTCAAGCCCCAGCTCTCCATCCCGAACCAAAATGACGGTGGCGGCAGGCCGAACTCCGATCGGCGAGTTCAATATTCCTCTTCCCCACCTTGATTGCCGCCCTCTGCGGGATCAATCAGGTCCCAAGACCGCATATGCCCTGGGTCGAACTCGTTTGACAAACGAGAGCGGAAGCGGCGGCGTATGGAACCTATGAGCAATTGTCGGACGGGGGGAATTAGCAGCATCAACCCGAAGCCGTCAGTAAGAAAGCCCGGTGTGAGCATCAACGCGCCCGCGAAAAGTAAGGCGATGCCCGCGGAAATCTCATCACTAGGCATCTCACCGTTTCGCAGACGCTCCTGGGACTTCCTGATCAAACCCAACCCCTGATGTTTGACCAACCATGCGCCTACAAGACTGTCAATGACCAGCAATGCCGCAGTGTTCAAAGCCCCAAGCGACTGGCCAACTTGGATGATGACCACGAGTTCGAGGATTGGGACAACCACAAATAGAAGAAAAAGTAGGCCCACTTGTTTGATCCTACCCATGGTCAATAAGGCGAACCGAACCTACACGGTCCTATCCTCATTAGTGTGCGCCCGCCTTCTGTCGACTCCTTAGCGCGATCTCTCAGCGATATCGACCTACCGCCTCCCCTCCTCGTGGACGCTGCCCGAACCGCGATCAGCAATGGCCAACCCGAGTCGGCGCGAGAAGAGGCGATCAGGCTTCAAAGAGCACTGCTCGGGCCTGCGATCAACGGGACAGGGGTGTTACTCCATACGAATCTCGGTCGCGCTCCACTCGCGTACAGCCAGCCGGCCAAATCAACGAATTTAGAGTTCGATCTAGACACAGGTACGAGGGGTTCTCGCAATCATCATGCAGCAAACTTGATCTGTCGGCTGACGGGAGCGGACGCAGCAGTGATCGTAAATAACTGCTCGGCGGCCGTCACGCTGGTTCTCGCCGCCCTTGCTCGCGGTCGCGCTGTCGCCGTTTCACGCGGCGAACTCGTTGAGATCGGTGGAGGGTTTCGGGTCCCAGATGTGATGACGGAATCGGGAGCTCGATTAGTGGAGGTAGGAACTACCAACCGAACGCGGCTCGCTGACTACAAGAACGCTCAGGAAACGCACGAAGCAGCTCTCTTGTTGAAAGTTCATCCGTCGAACTATCGGATCACCGGGTTTACCGAGGAAACATCCGTTAAGGCCTTGGCAACACTCCAGGTTCCAGTCGTGGTGGATCTCGGCTCCGGGCTCATAGATGACGCCTGTTTTTGGCTACGGGATGGTCGCCCATCTTGGCTAGGCGACGAACCAAGCGTGAGGCAAACGCTCGAAGCGGGAGCCAACCTGGTCACATTCTCTTGCGACAAGTTATTCGGCGGTCCTCAAGCAGGAGTCATCGCAGGGCGCAGTGATCTCGTCCAAGCGTGCGCGAATCATCCCCTGATGCGCGCTTTCCGTCCGGGAGCTTTAGTACTTAACGCCCTACAGCAGACCGCTCTTGCTTACTTACGCCGCGACGGCGACGCCATACCGTTTTGGCGGATGGCACAGACCTCGGTGAGCGATTTGTTGTCGCGGGCAGAAGCGCTGTCGGTTGGCCACATCGTTCATACCATGGCAATGACGGGGGGCGGCTCGCTTCCGGGACAACAAATTCCCTCAGTAGGGGTTGAATTTGAGGGAGACATATCCCGACTTCTTCGCGACGCCGATACCCCCGTGATCGCCCGCGTACATGACCAAACCACAGTCATCGATTTGCGCACTGTCGATCCGAGTGACGACCCTCTCGTAGCAGACGCCGTTGCTTCTGCCGTCTAACCAATGCATGTAGTCGCCACCGCCGGTCATGTCGACCACGGCAAGTCAACGCTTGTTCGGGCACTAACGGGAACAGACCCTGATCGGCTCGCGGAGGAAAAGCGCCGCGGCCTGACAATTGATTTAGGTTTCGCGTTCACCACTCTTCCCTCAGGAAGGAAAATTTCTTTTGTCGATGTACCTGGGCATATTCGGTTTATAAAGAACATGCTTGCCGGTGTCGGCGGAGTAGACGCCTGCCTGTTTGTGGTCGCGGCGACCGAGGGGTGGAAACCTCAATCTGAAGAACACCTGCGAATTCTGGAACTCTTGGGGATACAGCACGGGGTAGTCGCTTTGACACAAATCGGGCTCGTCGATGACGAACTCGCCGAACTTGCGCGCATGGACGTGGAAGAAAAAACGGAAGGAAGTTTCCTCGAGAGTGCTGAGATCGTTGGTGTTGACAGTCTGGAGGGCACAGGGCTGGACCTCCTACGGTCCGCCTTGGACGCTATGACTGAGGCCGCTCCGACGGCCTCCAATATCAAAAGACCTCGTTTATGGATTGACAGATCATTTGCCGCTACCGGCGCGGGAAGCGTCGTGACCGGAACGCTGACGGGAGGGCGCTTGCGTGTCGACGACGAGGTGTCCCTTCTGCCAGGAGGAAGGAAGGCCCGAATCCGAGGTATCCAAACCCAAGGCGAATCACGCACCAAGATCGATCCAGGTCATCGAGTTGCTCTAAATCTCGCCAATGTCGAACATCAGAGTCTCGGACGGGGAATCGCTCTAGCTTTTGATGGTCAATGGCACCGAACAGAGAAATTCGATGGCGAGTTAAGTGTTTTGCCGCACTTGGGCCACGAGGTGTCACGTCGAGGCGCGTTTTCGATTTATGTGGGGTCCGGAGAATGGTCGGTCCGTCTCAGAGTGTTGGGTCCTAATCGCCTCGCTCCTGGTTCAACGGGACAAGTGCGGATCTTCCTTCCCGAGGCACTTCCCTTACTACCAGGGGACCGGTTTATCTTGCGTGAATCTGGACGTGACGAAACCGTCGGAGGCGGACAGGTACTCGACGTAGATCCTCAACTCAAAGCGTCAGACGCACGACCCGATCGTTCGGTGGACCGAGTGATCGCAGAACGCGGCTGGGTATTAAGAGATGAACTTGAACGCCTTACTGGCCAAGTCATCAAACCCGTTGTCGGTGATTGGATTGCTCCACCGTCGGTTGTTGCTGCTGCTGAGCAGAGGGTGCGCGGTTTGATAGGTGAAGCTGGCCCACTGGGTTTAGATGTCGCTTTACTCGACGAACGAGAGCGACTCATCGCTAGTGGTCTGGACGACATCCAGGTAGCAGAAGGACGCGCTCGGCGAATAGGCCAAGAAGACGTACTCATCGACCACCCGCTGATAGCAGAACTTGAACGTGACCCTTTCGCACCCACGCAACCCGGGGACCGTTACGGCGAAGAAGTACGGGGCCTGATCCAACGCGGAATGGTGGTCCAAAGCGACGGCGTTTTGTTCGCTTCTTCTTCGATAGAGCAAGCGGCAGTGGCGGTCGCTCGGTTGTTACAGCTAAAGCCCGGTGGTGTGACTGTCGCTGAAATTCGTGACGCCTTAGGAACGACTCGGAAGTTCGCGCTGCCAATTTGNGCGATTCTTGACAGCACNGGAGTGACGCGCCGCAGAGAGGANCTCAGGATCCCCGGACCNCGATTACCTGACCTTTGAGATCTNNATGTGACNGTCGGCGATAGGCCTCGCGNTAAGACGCTGCCTGACCGTCCATAGCTANCAGCATTTGGCGGCGCTCGGCTTCATTGGCGCCTCCCCAGATCCCNTGTGGTTCGCGGATNTCNAGNGCNTAGGAAAGACAGTCCTCGATGACCGAACATTGTCNACANATNGCTTTGGCACGNCCTTCGCGGTTGAGCTTTTCATCTTTTCGTTCAAATCGGGGCGGGGGNAAGAAGACCTGCGATTGNGGGCCNCGACACGCGGCTTTATGTTCCCAACTGTCATCAGGCAGTGCAGCCATNTTTTGCCCCCTGTGTGTCCCTNNGCAGGGAATCTAGGCGCGTTTANNGGCNNTAGCAAGANGAAAATCGAAAAACGATTCAATTTTAGAAAGCCNCGCTGATCAGGGCTTATGNGCNNTTTTCCGACGAGNGNTCGGGTCCGCCCCCCGGCTCNGAATCCCCGACAGACGGNTTCNGTTGGCGCATTTCTCGATAATCGATGGCGCCCCCTTCTTCNGGTTCTACTTCNAGCACCAATCCTTCAAGCGCAACAATTCTGGCGGGTTCACCTTCGTTGAGAGGAGTGAGCCGATTCACTCTGGCGCGCCATTGCGCNTTCCGGAANGTCACTGTTCCTTCNGGGGTGAGATCGGTGGCNGCAACCGCCATTTGNCCGATCATCCATTCTCTCCCCAACGTAGTCGTGCCATAACGAGTNCGGATAAGAGCGGGCATTCCGGACAACACAAAAGCNAGAGTTAGGCCGATGCCGACCGAAATCGTCAGCCAACTCGTCGCGTGAGACCCAAAAAGGCGCAACGACCCCGCGACAAGCAGTATTGACCCGACGAACGTCCAAAAACGCGGGATACCTGTCTGCAGATCCACTCCGAACGCAACCATGGAAACTACCAACGCGATCAGCGCCCACCATCGGACNTCNAGAACACCCAANCCGTANGAGGCAAGNANAAGGGAGNCCACTCCNACTCCCCCTGCCACNCCGATACCACCNGTGAAAAAATCTAAAAGCAGCATCGACATTCCCACCAGGAGCANNAAATAAGCAACGGCGGGGCTTGCCACGGTATGNAACAACTGGTCGACNAGCGACAGCTTGNTAAAGGCCACGCTGACGTCGTCAGCAATCGCTCGNTGGATCAATCCATCGGCCTGTTCGATCTCGGTTGAAATCCCGTCAAGAACACCCGCNTCNTCCATTGCCAACAAAAAGTCNCCCAAGGTNGGAGCCATCACATCNACCAATCCGGCATCCACCGCATCTTGGCCGCGTTCAAGCGAANTCCCCGCAGCTCCCATGTCAGCTGTTCTCGGGTTCGGAAATTNCCCNAATTGTCCGATGCGACTGCCGGGGGCGATTCCTGAATAGTCTGCAGCCGTGACTAAATGTGCGGCCGCTCCTTTGGCGGTAGAGCCGCTCTGACCAACCCAGACGCCGACAGGGATTAACGCCCCGTCAATATTTTCTAAGAGATCTAGGAGCGTGTCCTCATCGGCAGCAGCACCAGGACTGTTGACTTGGAGCACAATCGCCGCCGCCCAATTTCGTTGGGCGTCGAGGAGTTGCGTGTCGATGTAATTAATTTCTACGGGATCTAGAAGTCCGCTGACTTCGATGATTTTGATAACGCGGGAGTGTTGATGGCCGGTATGAGAAGCAGCGGGNGAGGCGCCAACNCATACCAAAACGAAAAGCATGGTTACTAAGACCGCACCGGTGCGAAATAGGCGGCTCATGTTGGTCAAGGTCTCGTCCATCCGCCCGTAGCTGGTTACCTCGGCAAGGCTACAGAGACACGCAGCCNCAGCCATTTTGTCAGTCCTCNGNGTGATGTGCGTCATCTTCGACGGGATCTCGACGGCTAGCCTCAAAGGAAGTGACTGACGTTCTATTAGCGAGCGATGCNGATTGGTTGATCGAAGAGGTGCGTTCCGCCCTCAGTGATCCAGGCACCACAGTTGGGGTNGTTCGTGCTGGTAGNGACGTACGCAACGCTGTCTCATTGAGTTCTCCAGATCTCGTCATTCTTGATTTGCAGATCGGAAATATGGGNGGCATGGCNACCTGCATGGANCTNCGTCTGGAAATCGATGCGGGACGCTTAGCGCCGGTNCCGGTGCTGATGCTCCTAGATCGTTCGGCTGACGTCTTTCTTGCGCTGCAATCGGGNGCGGAGGGATGGCTTGTTAAGCCACTGGACTCTTTTCGACTCAAGATGGCGTCGGTGAAGNTGTTGTCNGGTGAAAANATGCGTGAGCAGNCCGGNGACNNNCCNGAACCCGAAGTCGNTGGNGGNCAACTGGATTCAGTCGTTGCTGACAACGAGGTCAACAGTGACCAANGCNATCAGGAGAANCCGNCAGAGGCNTTGTAGGGCGTGTTGGAACCGTATTGATGCAATCGGAATCATGNCTGGTTTGCGGTAGCGTCAGTGTTTCCGNCAACGGTCTGNCGGGCAGTGGCGCAGGTTGGTAGCGCGCTTCGTTCGGGACGAAGAGGTCGTGGGTTCAAATCCCGCCTGCCCGACCATTTTGTGGAAACTCGATCTCCGCCACTGATGGCGGTGCTGCGGGCGCCATTTTGCAGCGGGCGCATCGATGTCGCGCGACCGTCGGTGGCGCATGCTGATCTTCGTTGGTGCTATTCGCGGCCGCGCTTCCAACAACTATTGCAACACAGCGACTGCATCTCCCGGTTGGACACACCCGAATCGTGCGATGCTTTCGCTAGCCGACAAGTAACGGCGACCATCTGCAGGACGGGCGAAGAAAGGCTTTCGAGTGATCGATCCACGCGGACGAGTGATGATGGTGAGCGGCGCCAACCGCGGCATCGGCGCGGCTTTAGCTCAAAGGTTCCACGCAGATGGCTGGATAGTGAGTCTCGGCGCAAGAAACCTCGATGGCCTGCGAGAGTCGGTTGAGGACTGGGCCGATGACGACGTCTCATGTCACCGCTACGACGCGTTCGAGCCCACCACCGCCATCGAGTGGGTTCAATCGACTGCTGATTCACGTGGACGAGTCGACGGACTAACCAACAACGCCGGTATCGGCCACATGGCTGATTTATCGGATTTGTCTGATGAGTTGCTTGACGAAATGTGGGCAGTCAACGTCAAAGGACCCTTGGGTCTTATTCAAGCGACCCTGCCCCTTTTGGCGGTCTCGGGCGAGGGACGAATCGTGAACGTCGTATCACTCTCAGGCAAACGAGTAAAAGGGACGTTCGCACCCGGATATGCGATGAGCAAACACGCGATGCTGGCGCTGCATCATGCCGTTCGGCACGCGTCGTTCGAAGATGGAATTCGNGTTACCGCNGTATGTCCNGGTTATGTCGAAACCGATATGACTTCTAGCTTTGGTGTCGATCCGCAGATCATGATCCANCCAACGGATCTTGCTGAAACGGTCGCCACAATCGTGAGGCTTCCCAATACNGCGACCGTGGCTGAAATNTTGATGACCTGCGAACCCGAGGTTTTGGGATAATCAGACCAATGAATGTCGCGGAACTTCTTAGCCGGAATCCGAATCCTGATGCCGTTGCCTTGATCGACCGTTCCAAAAATCCGATTGCTGAATCCTCNGTTGCTGAAATCACCANTCAGCTTCGNGTCTTCGCNAAGGCGCTCATTGATCGCGGATTTGAACCTGGCTCGCGAATTGGTCTNCTCGCGGACAACTTGGGCGAGTATTACACCGTCATGTTNGGCGCGCCCGCCGCNGGAATGGTGTTCGTACCGTTGAATACACGTCTTCCTGCATCCACTCTCGAATACATNGCCCGCGACGCCAAAATCGAACTGNTCNTTACGGACGCTGGACATGCCGCTTCGNTGGCGTCGGTCCCATCCATCGTGATTGGTTCAACGGAATGGACCGAGATTATGGCTGGTGCTCCCCTTGACNACNTCGCTGAAGTGGAGCCCNGCGACGTCGCGATTCAGATCTANACATCGGGTTCTACTGGGCAGCCNAAGGGGGTGTTGCTATCTCATGAAAACGTGACTTTTACGGTTCTTGAGTACGGTGCAGCGCTTCCCGGGGAAGTGATGCTTGTATCTGCACCGCTCTACCACAAGAACGCCTCCATGGCTTCAAAGCTGGCACTCGCCAGCGGAGGTCAAGTGGTCCTTCTACCCCANTTCTCGGCACGCGGNTACCTTGAGGCAATTAACGATCACCGAGTCTCCATGTGTTCAGGGGTACCNACCATGTACGCCCTCNTCACGGCCGAACTGCACGAATCCCCTGTTACCTATGACTTGTCTTCAGTGCAACGAGTCTTAATCGGATCAGCACCCCTCACNGAAGCGCTTTTTGATGANGTTCAGGCGCTCTTCCCNGATGCCCANGTAACTAATGGTTATGGNACAACCGAAGCAGTTCTTGAATTTGGTCCTCACCCNGACGGTCTCCCCAGACCAAAAATTGCTCTCGGCTACCAGCACCCNNAAGTAGAACTCAAACTCATCGATCCCGATANCGGAAGCGAATCCGATCGAGGCGAGCTATGGGTGAAATCTAANGGCGTGATGCTCGGCTANCACGGACTTCCCGCCGTCAACGCCGACAAGCTCACCGATGGGTGGTACCACACAGGTGATCTCATGTGGCGAGACGATCAGGGATGGTATTTCTTCGTCGGACGGGTTGACGACATGTTCGTTTGCGCAGGCGANAACATCTACCCAGACTCNGTTGAGCAAATGTTGGAAAAACATCCAGCAGTGCACCAAGCNGTNGTCGTACCTGTCGCTGANGATCTAAAGGGGCAGTTNCCCGCTGCATTTGTTCGAATTGAATCTGGAGCACAAACGAGTATTGACGAGCTCAANCNGTTCGCACTCCGGAACGGTCCCGCNTANGCNCACCCTCGNCATATTTGGTTCGTCGAAGAGATCCCNCTNGCTTCGACAGCCAAAATCGATCGCTCTGGTCTGATTGAACGAGCNAAAGAACTGCTACNGACACAAGGACAAAGCGCATGAAAGCGATCGTTTTCGAAGATCACGGATCCATCGATGTNTTGAAATACCGTGATATNGAGGAGCCTGCGTTGCNAGCAGGCCAGGTTCGTATCGCCGTCCGTTCTTGCTCATTGAATTACCACGACGTGTTCACTCGTCAAGGCATGCCGGGTATAAAGGTTCCTCTNCCAGGNATACCCGGNTGCGATTGCGCGGGCGTGGTCGCGGAGATCGCAGACGACGTNNGCGACTGGAGTATCGGGGACCGCATTTTGGTGGACCCGGTTACTTACCAGGATGGGAAGATGTGGATGATCGGCGACACCTTGTGGGGGGCGTACGCCGAATTTGTCGTTGTTCAAGCGGAACAACTGATCGCACTTCCAGACGATGTNTCCTTTGACGATGCTTCGTGTTTACCTGTCGCTTACGGGACCGCCCATCGAATGATGCTCACCCGNGGCGAAGTCGAGGCTGGCGATTCGGTGCTGATCCTCGGCGCCAGCGGCGGCGTCGGTACCAGCGCATTGTTGCTTGCCAAGATGCGAGGCGCCTTTGTCATCGCGGCTGCCGGGACNGACGAAAAATGCGANCAACTTCGGGCGCTTGGTGCCGATGAGACCATTAACTACACGACCACCAATTTTGTGAAATATTGCCGAGAACGAACGGGCAGCCTTTTCGCTGGAGGCGGTTATGACGTCGTCGTGAATTTCACCGGCGGTGACACGTGGGCATCGTCTCTGCGGTGCGTAAAACTTGGCGGTCGGGTGTTGACCTGCGGCGCTACAGCTGGATTCGATCCTCCCACAGACTTGCGCTTCATCTGGACCGCGGAGATGGACATACGCGGCTCAAACGGCTGGAAGCGAAGTGATCTTGATCAGTTGCTTGAACTCACCAGGAGCGGCAAGTTCAAGCCCGTCATCGACTCCCGCGTCGCGCTGGAGGACGGCATCGCCGCCCACCGGGCGCTGGAGGAACGCAAGTTCTTCGGGAAAATAGTGATTAACGCTGACGCGGCGGTGTAAGCCCGCCACCGGNTATGAANNGATTCGAGGGATTCTTTGGTTTTGTTGCGNGTACGGAAATTCNTCTGCAAATCCCGCCAAGGTTGCAAAAAGAGTCGGATCACNACAGTCATCNGCNAGTTCTCGCGGGAATAGGTTCTTTATGTCATCTTGCGGAAGGATCATGTAATGACGGAAGTAATTCGCTATCGACAGACGCATACCTGGCGTCATTCGAGGAAAAGCTCCATGCCATGTTGCACCGTGAAACACGATCATCGACCCTGCAGGAGCTTCCACCGGAACAGCTAATTCAACCGCTTCGGGGAAGCGTGGAGGTTCCATNCGTCGGTGCGACCCCGGCACGTACGCCAGCGCACCGTCTTCGTGGGTGTAATCGGTTAAGCACCAATTGGTGTTCGCAGTGAGGGCGTTGCGGCCCCAGGGGCGAGGTACCGCCANTTGGTCACAGTGCAAACCAAGGTTCTGTCCGTAACCAAACGCGCCTTGCCATTTGATGAATGCGTTGTGACTACTAAAACGCGTCGCNNTTCGCCCGACCATGTGCCGAATCAACGCTAATCCGACGGGATTAATAGCCAGNTCGCGGAANAAACGATCGCGGGCACAGAGTTGTTGCACAAGAAATTGNGTTGGTTCTCCCTCATCTCCAGTCGTTCGGGCGATGACGTTGTCNTCTGCGCTCATGGTGAGAGCCGATGCGGGGCCTTCNTCTAAGTCGAATCGGCACCCAACCATTCGCTCCGCTTCAACTAATAACTGATCGCGGATCGCNNCAATGACTTCAGGTTGGACCCCCGTTTTNTCCGGCGGAACCACACACAAGCCATCGACTTCNAATTGAAGGACAAAATCTTCAAGTCCCAACTCTTGAACTTCGGGGCTTAAGCGCGTTNGTNTNGTCGCTCTNTCCATGGTTCGAANNTACCNGGTCACCTTTAAGAGTGCTCNATTNNCTTTAGGGNTCAAGACTGACCGATAGAACNCTTCCACCGTCGACGCTGTCGCCGACAGCGCCGTGCAAGATCGAAATTTGTACAGGTTCTGGTCGGAANATGACNTCNCCGTGGCCGACGATACCCGTCGCNGTCATCCCAATCGACAACTGCCAATCTCGTATGGCTGNCACCGTCAACGGAGTGACNTGATGGTCAACGGTGAGNTCNGNTGGGTCGCCCGTCACTGCTTCGTCGAGAACAAACCCGAAATTCACCAGNTTGCGTTCAAGTTGTGCGACATCGGGACCGTCGGGAATCTTGTAGGCAATTTCNCTNTACATGGGCAGGGGACCCTTCATTAAGACGACTGGTCGTTGGTCGACTGCGTACAAAACGGTTCCGAATTCGACGANNTCACCTGGTCGCGGAAGCCAAGTAATGGTNCCNACCGAAGCGTTNNNCAATCGCTGAGAAGGTCCGTCGNTGACAAATTCTGNGANGGTCGTCACCGTTGATTCGGGGACACTTGCAGCTTTTACGGTGCGACTAGAAACCGGTTGTGCTATCTCATCGTCAGCAGTTTTCTTGGGTGTGCCCGCAATGCCGATGACAATCACGACCGTGCAGGCGACNGCTAAAAGCANNACGACAACGACGGTGAGAGTTTGTTTCATGGAATGTCACACCCNATATCTCGGTTGAAGCGATTCAAAAAAATCAGACGGATGTTTGGTGGCACTCCTCCACTGTTTCACGCCTGAAGGTGGAATGCCTGTTAACAAGGGTTTCGAAGCCTAACGTCATGNCGTGCACTTATCGGAACTCCAGGACCTCATGGAAAAGACCTACGGGCTTCGTGACAGCGAAAGAGGCCTAGCGGCGACCGTTGCTTGGCTGGCTGAAGAACTGGGCGAGCTCGCTCAAGCNGTCCGGAAGGGAACTCCTGAAGAACAACTCCACGAAATTGGTGATGTCTTGGCATGGGTGGCTTCGCTTGCTGTTCAGTTGGATCTGTCGCTCGAAGAAGCTGTTTCGCGGTATGTCGACGGGTGTCCNAGGTGCANGACACNGCCCTGCAAATGTCCCGATCTCTCCATTGGCGATTAGGAGAAGACTCGGTCAAGCAGGGTCTCGGCGATCTGGACTGCGTTGAGCGCCGCTCCCTTTCGTAAGTTGTCGCTGACAACGAACATCGCTAGCCCATGCTCGACCGTTGAATCACGTCGGATCCGTCCCACGTAGGAAGGGTCTTGACCGGCAGCAACCAGCGGAGTGGGGACGTCTGACATCGCCACNCCTTCAGCTACTTCNAGAATTTNTGTNGCCCGTTCAGGGCTTATTTGAGAACTAAATCGTAAGTTGAGAGCCAACGAATGCCCTGTGAAAACGGGGACTCGCACGCATGTGCCGGAAACGTTCAGATCCGGGATTCCCAGAATTTTTCGGCTTTCGTCACGGAGTTTCTGTTCCTCATCTGTTTCGCCGCTGCCGTCCGTGACGAAGTTCCCTGCGTGCGCAAGCACGTTGTGTGCGATCGGCTGCGCAAAAGATTCCGGTNACGGGTANNCNNCNGCCGATCCNTGAAACGTCAANCTTTCAGCGTTNTCGAGAGTGGCGCGGAGTTGATCNCCTAGCTCCGCCACCCCAGCTAAGCCAGCTCCCGATACCGCCTGGTAGGTCGAAGCGATCATTCCTTCAAGGCCTGCCTCTGCATGTAACGGGGCCAAAACTGGCATTGCCGCCATCGTCGTACAGTTCGGATTAGCAATGATGCCTTTCGGTGCGTTGATGACTGCATCAGCGTTCACCTCCGGTACGACAAGGGGCACATNTGGGTCCATCCGCCACGCGGACGAATTGTCAATTACCAAAACTTCTTGAGATGCGACCTGTTCAGCAAGNNTCAACGAGGTTGTTTTGCCGGCAGAGAACAGGGCGATGTCGAGCCCGGTGTAGTCAGCTTTGCTGGCATCTTCGACGATGATTTCTGTGTCTCCCCATTCCAGGTTCGTGCCTGCCGATCGCGCGGACGCGAAAAATCGTAACTCTTCGATCGGGAACGATCGCTCNAAGAGAATGCGACGCATCACTCCGCCAACTTGACCTGTGGCCCCAACGATTCCTACTCGCATGACTTCTGAGGTTACCGATNGTCGAGTCCCTCACCGCGACGGATAAAGGACAGACGCTTTAACCCAAACCGTAGGCANTGTGTAATGCCGCGGTCGCTCGATCGACATCCTCTTCGGCTACCACGCAGCTGATTCGAATCGGCGAAGTCGCAATCATTTCAATATTGACACCATTCTCTGCCAGTGTCTCGAACATGGTGGCGGCNACACCGGGATTAGAGGCCATCCCAGCTCCGACAACCGATACACGACCTAGATTTGGNTCCGCGGTTACACCACGGAATCCCAGATNATNTGCCAAGNCNTCACAAGTCGCCGTAGCCACTTCAAGATCTTCGAGGGGAACCGTAAAGGAAATATCGGTTCGGTCGCGCTCGCTGACGTTTTGCACAATCATGTCAACATTTACCGACGCATTAGCCAAGGTCCGGAAAACCGTCGCCGCTAGGCCAGGTTGATCTTGGACGCCGCTCAGGGTGATTTTGGCCTGACTGGTGTCGGGAACAACCCCTTTGATAATCGCTCTTTCCATNCCAGGGTCCTCCTCAAGTACCCATGTGCCAGGTTCCCAGGTAAACGCCGACCGCACGTGCAGCGGCACACCGAAGGCTCGGGCTACTTCTACCGAACGCATGGCCGGTTTAGGACAACCAACCGCAGTCATTTCCAGCAACTCATCGAATGAAATAGATTCCATTCGCTTTGCATCTGAACAGANGCTGGGGTCTGTAGTGAATACGCCCGAAACATCGGTGTACAACTCGCAAGCATCAGCCCCAAGACCATGCGCGAGAGCAACAGCTGTGGTGTCCGAACCGCCACGACCGAGAAACGTGACGTTGTCGTCGGTGGACATTCCTTGCGCCCCGGCCACTACCGCAACACGTCCCTTGTCCACNGAATCACGAACTCGANGGGGATCTACCGAAAGAATTTTGGCGTTGCCATAATTGTCATCAGTNTCAAATCCTGCCTGGCTTCCGGTGAAGGAATCGGCGGGAACCCCAACAGCGTGCAACGCCATGCACATCAAGGCAATGGACTTTCGCTCTCCAGCGGTAATCAACATGTCCATCTCACGCCCCGGGGCCTGATCATTGACCTCATCGGCGACTCGGAAAAGCTCGTCTGTCTCCTTGCCCATGGCACTGACAACTAGTACGACATCATCACCTCGGCTTCGGGTGCGTTTGACATGCTCAGCTACCTCACGCATACGGTCCGCATCCGCGACCGAGGTGCCACCAAACTTTTGGACGACAAGTGCCACAGGATTCGAGGGTACCTGGGTAGTGATCAGATGCCCTAGGTGATTTAGGACCGAAAGTGGATGCGTTTACGCGAANAGCGTTGCTANCTTCGGTGGTGAACGTTCTTCCAAGGAGATNTACAAGTCAAGCTATGAGCAAGAACAAGCGTGAACGGCAAAGAGCTCGGCGTCAGGAGCAGACGGACGCTGCGAAGCGCGCTGATAAGACCGCGAAGCGAACCAAAGTCATCATTCGCTGGATCGCTATAGCCGGGGCGGTTTTGCTGGTGGCATTCTTGTGGAGCTTGACGGGTGGCGATGACGAAACCGCTAGCCNGTCTGCAGAAACCAGTTCTGTTGGTGCTAGCACACTTGGGATAGAGGGATGTCCTAAGCCAGATGGTTCCTCCCCNCNTCAAACCCAGTTTGATACTCCGCCCAAAGAATGTATCGACACCGGTCAGTTGTACTCCGCCAAGTTTTCAACAAACCTGGGAGATTTCACGGTNGTTCTGGACCCGACTTTGGACTCCCGCAGCGTGAATAACTTCATATTCCTTGCAAGACACCATGCTTACGATGGAACGATTTTCCATCGAGTAATNCCAGAATTCGTTATCCAAGGCGGAGATNTTCAAGGGATGAGCGGGCGCGGCGGACCCGGCTACAAATTCACCGGCGCGTACGGACCGGAGCGAGGCTATCTCGTCGGGTCGTTAGCGATGGCCAATCAGGGAGCGCCGAACAGTAACGGATCTCAGTTTTTNGTGGTTACCGGACCCCTGGGCGCTGCGTTGGATCCGAACTATTCGCTAATGGGCCATGTCGTTGAGGGACTTGATGTGGCCTTAGCCATCCAAAAGGTCGAAACGGACTCATCTGACCTTCCAATTGACCCCATCTCGGTCACTTCAGTAACAGTCACAGAAGCAACTTCTTCTCAGACCGACATTTACAAGGATTTAACTGATTAGCCATTCCGCTTTGNGTCGCGGCTCGGGACATGCGTATGCTCACCGGTATGCGCGGGGATACTTTGACTGGGCCAGCTGAGCCACAACCAAGCCGCTGGACATTTCCGCCAGCCCATACGGCAGACGAAAATGGGCTGGTCGGAGCCGGCGCAGATCTAGAACCAGGCACCTTGCTGTCCGCTTATAGTTCAGGGCTTTTCCCAATGCCGTTAGGCGACACGATCGGTTGGTGGTCGCCGGACCCTCGAGGCGTTCTACCGCTTTCGTATCTGCGGGTGGGAAGGTCGCTTCGAAGGGCGTGCCGAGATTTCGATATCCGCGTGGATCACGCTTTCGACCAAGTCATTGATGCTTGCGCGAGTCCTGTGCGTCCCCACGGATGGATCGATGCGAATGTTCGCGACGCCTATCTTGATCTGCATCGGCTGGGCTGGGCGCACAGCGTCGAAGCATGGCGCGATGGTGNGCTTGTGGGCGGCTTATACGGAGTTGCTATTGGATCCTTTTTTGCAGGCGAATCGATGTTCCACTCAGCTCCTAATGCATCGAAAGTCGCGCTGGTGGCTCTAGTTGATGCCATGAAGGTCACNGGTGGGGCATTGATTGATGTGCAGTGGAGCACTCCCCATTTGGAAAGCTTGGGAGCTGTCGAAATCAACCGCGATGCGTATCTTGAACTTNTGGCTGAGGCCGTTGACCGGCCACTAGCTGAGGTCTGGTCTAGGCCGATGAATTTCGCTTTGCTCGACGATTGAAAGCTAACCGACACATCNNTGTGTCCTACGGCTGAGGCGAGGAGTCCGCGTGAATGACGCATCCCAGTCACGACGGGACCAACCATGGGTTATGCGTACCTATTCGGGTCACAGCACTGCTCGAGCTTCTAATGAGCTTTACCGAAATAATTTGGAAAAGGGCCAAACGGGCCTTTCTATAGCGTTCGATTTACCTACCCAGATCGGGTACGACCCCGACCATCCTCTCGCTAAGGGTGAAGTGGGAAAAGTCGGCGTTCCGGTCGTCCACTTAGGCCAGATGAACACTTTGATGGACCAAATCCCGTTAGAGCAGATGAACACCTCGATGACGATTAATTCGACTGCTGCGTGGCTGTTAGGTCTCTATCTCGCGCACGCCGAAGGGCAAGACGTTGATCGGACCCAGTTGCGGGGCACTACCCAAAACGACATCGTCAAGGAATACCTCAGCCGAGGGACATACGTCTTCCCGCCAGAAGCCAGCAAAAGATTGATCGTGGATATGATCGCCTACTGCTCAGAGCACGTTCCGCTGTGGAATCCGATAAACATCTGCAGCTATCACCTCCAAGAGGCTGGGGCCACTCCGGTTCAAGAAATTGCTTATTCGTTGGCGAACGCNATNGANGTCTTAGACGCAGTGCGCGACTCGCGGCAGGTCCCAGAAGANAGATTTCCGCNAGTTGTTGGCAGCATCTCGTTCTTTGTGAACTCGGGAATCAGATTCGTGGAGGAAGTCTGCAAAATGAGGGCTTTCACTCAGATGTGGGACCAAATATGTGAAACCCGTTACGGGATTGCCGACCCGAAACTTCGTCGGTTTCGCTANGGAGTGCAGGTCAACTCACTNGGCCTGACTGAGGCACAGCCAGAAAACAATGTTCAAAGAATCGTCCTTGAGGCTTTAGGGGTCACGTTGTCTAAACGGGCACGCGCTCGTTCAATCCAACTTCCGGCATGGAACGAAGCATTGGGGTTACCTCGTCCGTGGGATCAGCAGTGGTCTCTTCGGATGCAACAAGTGCTCGCTCTGGAAACAGATTTGCTGGAATACGAAGACATCTTTGATGGCTCCCACGTCATCGAAAGCCGCACAGAAGAGTTGATTCGCGACGCTGAGACGGAGCTCGCCGATGTGATGGAGCTAGGTGGCGCATTCGCTGCGATTGAGGAACTGAAGACGCGGCTCGTTGCTAGCCACACGGAACGGGTACGCCAAATTGAAGCCGGGGAATTGACTGTGGTTGGAGTCAACGTGTTTTCCGAAACATCTGACTCACCGCTGGCAGGGGACGGAACCTTCTTGAAGGTAGATCCGAAGGTAGAAACCGAGATGACTGAAGATCTCCGTTCATGGCGGTCGTCTCGGTCACAAGATGCGGTGGATCAGGCGTTGCAGAACTTGAGGGAAGCCGCCGGGAGTGACGAAAACATCATGCCGCATACGGTCTTCGCGGCTCAGGTCGGCGTCACAACGGGCGAATGGACAGGCGTACTTCGCGAGATCTTCGGCGAATACCGTGGTCCCACGGGCGTTCAGGCCTCTCATGGGAGTTCGTCGGGCTTAAGAGAAGTTGCGAAGCGGTCGGGCAGTATCGCAGGAGGTCCGCCACGGTTACTTGTTGCAAAACCGGGCCTTGATGGTCACTCCAACGGGGCCGAACAGATCGCTGTAGCCGCGCGAAACGCCGGAATGGAAGTGATCTATGAAGGAATTCGCGTTACTCCCCAACACATCGCGGCTTCAGCGCGAGATGAAGACGTTGACGTGATTGGCTTATCTGTCCTGTCCGGCAGCCATCTAGAGCTAGTACCTGCAGTGTTGGAAGCTCTGAGCGATGCGGAGGTCACCGCGCCAGTGGTGGTTGGCGGAATCATTCCCGATGAAGATCGACAGGCTCTGCTAGATGCGGGAGTTTCACGCGTGTACACGCCTAAGGACTACGAATTAGCACGAATCATGAATGATTTGATCGATCTGGCTGAATCGACACGACAAAAATAATCGCGTTATTGAGCCGAATTAGTTCTCAAACCACTCTGCGTCTGATCCCGGCATCGTCTCGTTGTCCGCGCCGAGGGGGCGGCCTACCCAGCGAACTCGGCCCGGTGTTCGAGAAAGCGAAGCGACAAGTCCCTGCATCACTAATCCGTTGACTTCAACTAAGGCACCGCGGCTAGCTACGTGAGGGTCAGATGACAGTTGTCCCACATCCAGCACTGGTGCAGCTGCGGCTTCTGCGGTTTCGAAGGCTTCTAAAGCTTGGGTCAAAGTCCGTTGACTCACCCACTCAGCCATCAATTTGTCGACTTTTTCGCGATTCTGAATTCGGCCATCAAATGTTTGGAACCTTTCGTCGTCAGCAACACCAATTATTTCCATCACTCTTTGAGCGACCGAATCACTTGATGTGCTGATCGCAATCCATCCGCCGTCGGAAGCCTGGTAGGTGCCTCGGGGCACGCTGTAGGCGATCCCCGAACCCAGTCGCGGCTGCAAATATCCCTCGGTGTGCCAGGCAGAAATGAGCGGACCCATGATTTGCATCATGGTTTCAAGCAGATTCACGTCAACGGTCTGGCCTCCCCCTGCATGAACCGCGACCATGGTCGCAAAAGCTGCTGCTAGGCCGGCGAGTTCGTCTGTTAACGCGATGGGCGGCAACAATGGAGCGCCGTCTGCCTCCCCGTTCATGGAAGCAAAGCCGCTCATTGCTTCCGCCAACGTCGCGAACCCCGGACGATCCCGGTATGGGCCACTTTGTCCAAAACCAGTTAGCCGGGTAATCGTCAACTTCGGGTTTGTTTCGAATAGCTCATCAGGAACTAAACCCAACGCTTCCAGTTTTCCGGGCCGAAAGTTTTCCACGAGGACGTCAGCGACACTGAGCATCCGCTTCAAGGTCGCCAAGTCCCCGCTGTTTTTCAGATCCAACGTGATGGCTCGTTTTCCCCGATTAGCTAATTTCCACCACAGCGTTTCACCATCTGCTGCTCGCCATCCGATGTTCCGTGACGAATCTCCCGACGGACGTTCCACCTTCGCTACGTCAGCACCGAAATCTGCCAGATATCTTGCGCAGTGCGGTCCAGCAAAAATGGTCGATATGTCGACAACGCGCAGATCGGCTAGGGGTGGATCGCTAACAGTCACTGCAAGATCCTGCCACGGGCAGCATGGTTTCAGCGAGCGTGCAACTATGAATAAGAGTCCTAAACAACACTGAAAGCACCACTATGACTGTCGCGAACGACGCCCCGTTTCATCTTCGAGGTAACTACGCCCCCGTGTTTAACGAGGTCAGTTCCGACGCTCTTGAAGTGCGCGGCTCTATACCGGTCGAACTCGATGGGCGTTATCTGCGTAACGGTGCCAATCCGATCACCGGCGAGTCTGCTCATTGGTTCCTTGGCGATGGGATGGTTCACGGTGTCCGCCTGCGCGAGGGTCGAGCCGAGTGGTACCGCAACCGGTGGGTGCGCACCCCGTTTTTTGACGATCCGACGAAACCTGTAATCGATCTCGACAACCTAGATTTCAGTAGTGAAAACTCGAAGGCGAACACCCATGTCGTGCACCACGCCGGACGCATTCTCTGTCTCGAAGAGGGGCACGTTCCATGGGAAATTTCAGAAGAATTAGAGACCATCGGTCCACATTCTTTTGGTGGTCGACTCGATGGCTCCTTTACCGCCCACCCCAAGATCTGTCCTCTAACTGGGGAGATGTTGGCCTTCGGCTACGGGTTTCTACCCCCTGCGTACCTGACCTTTCTTCGTGTCTCCCCGATGGGCGAGCTTGTAGAGCAGCAGAACATTGAGATTCCGGCCCCCGTGATGATGCATGACTTCAACATCACAGCGAGCCGCGTCGTGTTCATGGATTTACCTGTGGTCTTCGATTTTGAAACAGCGATCAACGGGGGAATGCCGTTTTCGTTTCAACGAGATAACGGAGCGCGACTTGGCGTGATGGACCGCGAGGTTGGCGCCACTGGNGTCCAGTGGCTAGATATCGACCCTTGCTATGTGTTTCACCCCGTCAACAGCTACGACGTCGATGGTCGAGTAATCATTGATGTCGCCCGGTACCCCACCATGTGGGAGACCGGAAGCACAGAATTTGACGCCAAGGCGAACTTGTGGCGCTGGGAGATCGACACCGTGGCGGGTCTTGTAACTGAAACGCAGCTAGACGATCGCCCAATCGAGTTTGGCCGCATAGCTGCCGATCGGGTGGGCCTGAAATATCGGTTCGGCTATGCAGTTGGTTCCAAAGGAGATAGTTCCGATCCTGAAGCTGGCACCATCNTGAAATACGACTTCGATACCGGTAACTCATTCGCCTGGGATTTCGATAAAGGTCAAGATCCCGGGGAGTTTGTGTTCGTGGACCGACCTGGATCCACTGACGAAGATGACGGCTGGTTGATGGGGTATGTCTATGACCGTTCCGAAGATAGAAGCTCGTTGCTGATTCTGGACGCCGGGGACCCAGGGTCAGAACCCGTCGCTGAAGTTGTACTCCCTCAGCGGGTACCGTTTGGCTTCCACGGGTCATGGATAGAGGCCTAGCGGCCACTCGTAGCAGGGTTGGCGGTGCGTATTGCGCGGGTTAGTAGGCGCGAGACGCCCAGTTCGACGACTCATCCCACCAGCGCCCGCTAAATCTCCAGTTGGAACGAGAAGTTGTATCACTGATCGGCGAGGGGCGTGGCCACAGGAGCTCCATCGCGATGGCGATAGCTGCAGCCTCTTCGTCAGTGGGTGAGGGCCGGATCGCTCCCAAAATTGGGGCGCTCACAACGGGACATTTCCGTGTTTGCGTTTGGGAAGTTCTTCCCGTTTACCCTCGATCATTCTGAACGCCGCGACGACCTTTTGGCGGGTTTCCGCCGGATCAATCACTGCATCTACAATTCCTCGCTCGGCGGCGACGTAGGGGTTTGCATACTTTTCGGTGTAATCATCGACGAGTTCAGCTTTACGCGCGTCAGGGTCCGCGGCTTGTTGTAGTTCTCGCCGGTTGAGAATTTCGACTGCTCCTTGTGGGCCCATGACTGCCAGTTCCGCAGTGGGCCAGGCGAAAGAGACGTCACACCCAACCGATTTCGAGTCCATCACGACGTAGGCCCCGCCGTAGGCCTTCCGAGTGATCACCTGCACTCGAGGAACGGTTGCCTCACAATATGCGTAGAGAAGTTTCGCCCCGTGGCGGATGATGCCACCGTGTTCTTGATCCACTCCAGGGAGGAAACCTGGGACATCAACGAACGTCAGCAACGGCAAATGAAAGGCGTCACAGAATCGGACGAAGCGAGCTGCTTTTTCGGACGATTCAATGTCAAGCACACCAGCCATCACCATCGGCTGATTACCGACGATGCCTACCGAACGGCCGTCGATGCGTCCAAAGCCGCAGACGATTGAGCCGGCCCATCCAGCGTGATATTCGAGGAATTCTCCGTCGTCAACAACTTCTGCGATTACGTCTTTCATGTCGTAGGGAACGTTTGAACTGTCTGGCAGCATGTCCCTCAGCGCTAAACATTCGCGGTCAGGGTCATCACTGCTCGACAATCGCGGTGGATTATCAAGGTTGTTCGACGGTAGAAAAGAAAGAAGATATTTCACATCATCGAGAACACTCTGTTCGTCACCCGCGACAAAAGACGCGACACCGGATTTGGTGCTGTGAGATCCAGCTCCACCTAGCTCTTCAAGGGTGACTTCTTCTCCTGTGACCGTCTTCACGACGTCTGGACCTGTAATGAACATATGGCTGCTGTCACGGACCATGAAAATGAAGTCGGTCATCGCTGGTGAGTAAACCGCTCCACCGGCGCACGGACCCAAAATGACGCTGATTTGAGGAATCACTCCCGATGCTTGAACGTTGCGTCGGAAGATCCCTCCGTAGCCCGCCAGCGAAACCACGCCTTCTTGAATGCGCGCGCCAGCTCCATCGTTTAAACCGATCATTGGGGCCCCAACGGACTCTGCGAGATCCATGATCTTGTGCATCTTTTCGGCAAAGACCTCTCCGAGCGCCCCACCGAAAACAGTGAAATCTTGACTAGCCACAAAAACTTTTCGCCCGTCAACAGTTCCCCATCCGGTGATAATTCCGTCGGTGTAGGGTCGATCATCTAGGCCGACGTCGTGAGCTCGGTGACGCGCGAGCATGTCAAGTTCATGGAACGAGCCGTCGTCCAGCAAGTACTCGATGCGTTCGCGGGCGAGCATCTTTCCTTTTTCGTGCTGGCGGGCAACTGCGCGTTCGGTTCCTGCGCTGAGAGCCGCCTGGCGGCGTTGTTCGAGGTCATTCAACCGTTCAGACATGCTGGGATTGGACACGACAACTGAGCGTAGCGTCCGTCGGCTGTCCGACCCGCCTCACTACATATACCTTCCCATTGAACTGAATACTCGCGGTCCTAGTTCTTCTGAACACCTCGACCTTCAAACGAGTCCAACCAGGTTCGCAGGCGGACGCACCAGATCGTTACCCGGCCTAGGATCCCGCTATGGGCGACTCCCCGACGCTTGCCAATGACGACTCCCGTGTCGTAGCCGACGAGCAAGGACGACTTGCCGATCAGTCACTTCATGATCACACCGAACGTCTCGNNCCCAAGATGTTCGAAGTAGNTGACGGAGTCTGGTGCNTGGTGGGGAATGGTCTGTCGAACCAGACGTTTATCCGTGGGCCTGAGGGCATCATCGCAATCGACACTGGCGAATCTGTGGAAGAGATGCATAGCGCCCTGAGCCAGCTGCGTCGATTCTCTGCTGAACCGGTAGTAGCGGTTGTTTACACCCATTTTCATTATGTAAANGGCACAACTGCCCTCACCAAGCGTGAACCGNTTGGTGCAATCTGGGGGCATGAACGCATCGCTGGGAATCTTGAGCGTTCCGCTACCGAGATCGCACCNGCCTACAGCCGAGGTTTGGTCGAGCAATTCGGGATCCAACTCCCCGATGAGGGGCCCGATGGGCTCGTCAATGTCGGGTTNGGTCTCGCGTACCGTATGAAGCATCACGCACCTTCAACGCCCGGTTACGTTGCCGCCGACCATANCTTCNCCNAATCGGTCACCGTAAACGTCGCCGGGCTTNAGATGTCNGTGACGCCGGCGCCCTCGGACGCTGATGATTCCGTGACCCTCTGGTTTCCTCAACTGAGCGTGGCGGTTCACAACCTGGTGTGGCCGGCGCTCTTTAACGTCTTCGCCATCCGGGGAGAGGAATACCGTGACCCGCGGGTGCTGGTCAACGGACTTGACCACCTGCGTTCTCTCGGAGCTGAGCATCTGTTGGCCACCCATGGCCCCCCAATGTCAGGGGCCCAAGATATAGAACGAAGGGTGACCGCCTATCGGGATTCAATTCAGTTCCTATGGGATCAGACTGTCCGCTGGACAAACCGAGGAGCGACGGGNCCTGAACTCGCNCACCGNGTTCAGATGCCGCCAATGTACGACGAGGACTGGTTAACGCAGCAGCATTACGGCTTAGCGGAACACCACGTTCGGCAGATTCGAGCTGGGCTCTTCGGATTTTTCGATGGTGATCCTGCAGGCCTACTTCCACTTGATACCGCCGAAGAAGCGGCCCGCATGATTTCGGCAATGGGGGGAGTTGAACAAGTGAGGTCGAGCTGTGTTGANGCGCTCGCNGGAACGCATAACGANCTTCGCTGGGCGCTCTCACTCGCGAGNCGACTNGTGCAGCAACCCCGAGCCACAGACCAGGACCGCCAGNTACTCGCAGAGGTGCTCCGCACCGCTGCGCGACGAACGACCTCNGCTAACGTTCGGAACTGGTGTCTGACGCACGCGCTTGATNTGGACGGCAGTATCGACGTGTCAAGGCTGAAGACGCACCGGTTCAGCCAACGTCAAGTGGCGCGGTGGTCTGTAGAGACNGCGGTGTCAGTACTTCGGGTCCTCGTTGATCCCGATGGTCTTACTGGTGTCGATTTTCATCTGGCTGTGGNGCTCGACGGTGTGNGTACGGGACTCCACTTTCGTAACCATGTCGCATGTCCGACGGACGGTCATGATGCCCAAGCCGTTCTCATTGGTAGTAGATCGGTCTGGGACCAAATCCTCACCGGTTCCAGCGACGTGCGCGCCGCCTTGGACTCGGAGAATTTGTTAGTGGAAGGTGATGCGACACAGGTGTTAGGGGTTCTCGCCGCGATCGATCATCCGGGGTTCAGATGACTGAAGGTTTGCCGAAGCCCACCGAAGCGTTCACTGGGCATATCGGGCGACTCCTAGCCGATTCCCAACCTCGCAGACTCGACCTAGCTACGGGTCCGATTGACGCTCCAAATGTTTTGCTGATCATGCTGGATGACGTGGGGTTCGGTTCGTTCGCTTCTTTCGGCGGTCCGGTGCAAGCCCCGGCGTTTCAAGGGGTGGCCGATCGCGGGCTGCTATACAACCAGTTCCACACCACTGCTCTCTGCTCACCGACGAGAGCGGCGCTGCTGACCGGACGCCAACATCACACCGTCCACATGGGCGGAATTACCGAGATCGCCAACTCCTTCCCTGGTTATGACTCTGTTATTCCGGCCGAGGCGGCAACCGTGGCACAGATACTCCAAATGTCGGGCTACGCGACGTCCTGCTTCGGTAAATGGCATTTGACCCCATCATGGGAGCAGGGTCCGGCTGGTCCCTTCGACCGTTGGCCGACCGGTCTGGGATTCGACCGCTTCTACGGGATCATCGGCGCCGAAGCGTCGCACTGGGAACCCGCGATTTACGATCAAACGACCCCAATTTCTCCCCATGTCGGGAGACACGGCTACCACCTGACTGAGGACTTGACAGACCAAGCGCTCGCTTGGATTGAGCGTCATCGCGTATCAGCACCTGATCGTCCCTGGTTCTGCTACTTCTCTAC
>PAHW01000028.1 GCA_002705305.1 Acidimicrobiaceae bacterium | reverse complement strand
CAACAGCGAAGCAGGGCAGGAGGGACTTGAACCCACAACCTTCGGTTTTGGAGACCGGTGCTCTACCAAATTGAGCTACTGCCCTCTGCGGAAGGGAACTTCCTAGTAATGAGGCAGTAAAAAACGATAGCAGCGGGGTTCCGGGTTTCCTTTCTCGGGGCGACACGAACGTTGACTTAGCTTGCTTGTGCAGCACGGCGACGCCCCGATCGTGAGCCAATCCCGATGAGTAACGCGAGAACTACCACGCACGTTCCGGCAACTTTAGACCGTTGACGGCGTGCGATAGCAGGGCCTCTATCGAGCGCATCTATTGCCCCGATAAGCCGGTTGAGTAGACCATCTGGTATTGGCACCTCACTTTTTAAGGCTCGCAGTTCTCGTTGCATCCGACGCTCTCGTGACATTTCAGCTTGGCATCGGAGACAATTCCGAACGTGTTCACGAAGCTTCAACGACCCAACGATTTCGCCGCGAGCCATGGCTCGAATCCGCCTTTTATTGCGGTCACACTGCATGTCGAGCCTCATTCGCGGTATCAGTTGTGCGTCTGTCAACCATTGCTTGGTTCGTTTCGATGGTGGTTCGTAAACGTTTTCGGCCACGATGCAACCGTACTTTTGCCGCCGCGGGAGAGATACCTAATTGTTTTCCGATATCAGAGTGCGGAAGATCGAATACGTCTCGGAGCACGACGACCGCGCGAAGGTTCAACGGAAGTTCATCGAGAGCTTCTAGAAGTTCACTGCTGAACTCGGCGTCGGAGAACCGACCCTCGGGGTGGCGGTCGCGGGTGGTGTCAAGCACATCCTCCTGAATTTGGTCACACTGATTTCGCCGACGTTTAGCTATCAAGGTGTTGGCGCAGTTCACTGTGATGCGGTGCAGCCATGTAGTGAATCGAGCCTCGCCCCGGAAATCGATCAGGCCTCTGTAGGCGCGAAGATACGCATCTTGGACCACATCGAAGGCATCGTGGTGGTTTCTTGTGAGCCGAGCCGCTAGGAGGAATACGTCACCGTATGTTTGTTCTACTAAGCGAGCGAACGCAGCCTGGTCGCCCGCGCGGGCTGCGTCGATATCTGCACGACTTTCCTCCGTGGGCATGATTCGACGCTACTCGCCAACTTCAAGTTCCGTCATATACATCTCTTGAAGCCGGAATTGTGTTGAGGATCATATCCAGCCAAACAACTGGTGACTGCAAGTTGGTTATCCGAGGATTTTGGTGACTCTGCCCGCACCTACGGTGCGGCCACCCTCGCGAATGGCGAATCGCAGACCGTCATCCATAGCGATCGGGTTGATCAACTCGACTGTCATGTCAGTGTTATCGCCGGGCATGCACATCTCTGTACCCGAAGGCAACTCGACCATGCCGGTGATGTCTGTCGTCCGGAAATAGAACTGGGGTCGATAGTTCGAAAAGAACGGTTTGTGGCGACCGCCTTCTTCCTTAGTCAACACATAGACCTGTGCTTCGAACTTGGTATGCGGGGTAATGGACCCCTTAGCGCAACACACTTGACCGCGCTCTACCTCGTCTTTATCAATACCTCGTAGAAGCAACCCAACATTGTCGCCAGCTTGCCCCTCATCAAGAATCTTGCGGAACATCTCCACACCAGTGATCGTGGTGGTCTGAGTGTCACGAATACCGACGATCTCAATTTCTTCACCTGTGTTCACCACACCGGTTTCAATCTTGCCCGTCACTACCGTGCCCCGACCCGTAATAGAGAAAACGTCTTCAACTGGCATCAGGAACGGCTTCTCAGTGTCACGATCAGGTTCAGGAATTGATTCATCCACAGCTGTCATCAACTCCATGACCTGATCCGCAGCACCATCAGCACCTTCCAACGCACCTAACGCAGAAACTTGAACGATCGGAATGTCATCACCCGGGAACTCATACTCGTTCAGTAATTCTCGAACCTCGAGTTCCACCAACTCCAAGAGTTCCTCATCATCAACCATGTCAACCTTGTTCAACGCCACCACGATGTAAGGAACACCAACCTGCCGAGCCAACAACACATGCTCACGGGTTTGAGGCATAGGACCATCAGCAGCCGACACCACAAGAATCGCACCATCCACCTGAGCAGCACCGGTAATCATGTTCTTGATGTAGTCAGCGTGACCCGGCATATCCACATGTGCGTAATGACGGTTCTCGGTCTCGTACTCGACATGAGAAATCGAAATCGTGATACCACGTTCCCGCTCCTCAGGCGCCTTATCAATATCTTCAAAGGCGTAGGAGTCGCCACCAGAGGCCTCCGCCAACACTTTCGTAATAGCAGCCGTCAACGTGGTCTTCCCATGGTCAATATGACCCATCGTTCCCACATTCACATGCGGCTTNGTCCGCTCAAACTTCTCCTTNGACATGATNCTCTTTCTCCGGTGNCTTNTCNTTNTTANGGGTTAGNTNGATNTTCGACTNNTTGNTNTTNNNNGNTATTCGCCGCGGATTCGTTTTACGATGTCTTCNGCGATANTGGNTGGGACTTNTTGGTAGTTCTCGAACTGCATCGAGTAGGTAGCCCGACCCTGAGTACGCGAACGCAGGTCGTTAGCGTATCCGAACATCTCTGATAGCGGCACCTGAGCGTCAATCACTTGAGCCGNACCGCGACTTTCCATTTGACCGACTCGGCCTCGTCTGGCGTTAAGGTCACCAATTACGTCCCCCATGTAATGCTCCGGTGTGACGACTTCGACAGACATGATTGGCTCGAGGAGCACTGGGCCGGCAGCTCGCGCCGCTTCTCGCATGGCCATAGTTCCCGCTATTTTGAAGGCCATCTCTGATGAATCGACGTCGTGGGTTGATCCATCTATCAATTCGACTTTCACGTCAACCATCGGGAAGCCGGCGAGTGGTCCATTGTCCATTGAAGATTGCAGGCCCGCGTTAACGGAGCTGATGTACTCGCGCGGGATGACGCCGCCTTTTATNGAATCGTCGAAGACGTAGCCTTCGCCAGCGTNGCTGGGTTCAAGGTTAATGACGACTACGGCGTACTGTCCTGATCCGCCACTCTGCTTTATGTGNCGGTATTCGAATTTGTTGACAGCTTTGGTGATGGTTTCGCGGTANGCAACCTGAGGTTTGCCGATGGTGGCATCGACACGAAATTCTCTAAGCATGCGATCGACGAGAATTTCGAGGTGTAGTTCTCCCATGCCCGAGATCACTGTTTGGCCTGTTTCTTCGTCGCTTTTAACTCGAAATGTTGGGTCTTCCTCAGATAATGCTGTTAAGGCTTTGCTTAGCTTGTCCTGATCGCCTTTTGAGCGAGGTTCTACGGCAACGTGCACCACCGGTTCGGGGAATACAAGNTGTTCTAAGACGATTGGGCTACCGGGGTCGCANAGGGTGTCACCTGTCCGAGTGTTCTTGAGGCCGATCCCGGCGACGATGTCACCCGCTTGAATGTCGTCGCGGTCTTCGCGATTGTTGGCGTGCATCTGAAGGATCCGGCCAATACGTTCTTTGTTGCCAGTGGTGGTGTTAAGCACCTGGCCGCCCTTGTCCAGACTGCCGCTGTAGACCCTGAAATANACGAGCTTGCCTACGTGGGGGTCGGTCATGATTTTGAACGCCAACGCCGAAAAGGGCTCGCTGGCATTTGGGTGGCGTTCTAAGTCTTCTTCGCCATTGAGGGTGGTACCGCCGATCGCGGGGATATCTAGAGGAGATGGCAGATATCGNNTCACGGCATCAAGGAGGGGTTGGACACCTTTGTTCTTAAATGCCGTACCTGTGAGCACGGGGACGATGTCGTTGGCGACGGTGCCTTGCCGAATGGCGTTATGCAGCGTGTCTTCGTCAACGTCTTCGCCTTCGAGGTACGCCATCATGATGTCTTCGTCGACGTCAGCTAGGACCTCGAGAAGCTTTGNCCGGTATTCCTCTGCTTGGGTTTGCATGTCCGGCGGAATGTCAACAGTGTCGTAGCTCGCTCCTAGATCTTCTCCCTGCCAAACGATGGCTTTCATCGCGACCAGATCGACGACGCCTATAAAATCAGCTTCGTTTCCTATCGGGAGTTGCAATACAGCCACGTTTGCTTCCANGCGATCCACAATGCTGGCCAGTGAGTCGTAGAAGGAAGCGCCNGTTCGGTCCAGCTTGTTGATGAAGCACATTCGAGGTACGCCATATTTGTCGGCCTGCCGCCAAACTGTTTCNGTCTGAGGTTCTACCCCGGCAACCCCGTCAAAGACTGCTACTGCTCCGTCGAGAACTCTAAGAGACCGTTCAACTTCGACAGTGAAGTCAACGTGACCTGGAGTGTCAATAATGTTGATGATGTGGTCATTCCATATACAAGTNGTGGCGGCGGAGGTGATGGTGATNCCTCGCTCTTGCTCTTGTTCCATCCAGTCCATGGTCGCGGCGCCGTCATGGACCTCACCGATTTTGTAGTTAACGCCGGTGTAATAGAGGATGCGTTCGGTGGTCGTCGTTTTGCCGGCATCGATGTGAGCCATGATGCCGATGTTCCGCACGCGGTCNAGCTGTTGGTTGCGTGGCATGAAGGTTCTGCCTTGGTCTCTCGGGGGTCAGGGGATGGTATTGGTCCAGGGGCTTATTGGTGTGCGTCCGTGGGCACTTCTGACATCCAGTGTGCCGGTTTCTACGGTGTCGAGGGGTGAACGCAGGTCTTTTTTTGCTACCACCTGTAGTGAGCAAAGGCCTTATTGGCTTCTGCCATCCGGTGGGTGTCCTCTCGGCGTTTAGCCGAAGATCCTGTGCCGTTGGAGGCGTCCAAAACTTCGTTGGCNAGGCGTTCGGCCATTGTCCGTTCGCGACGTTCGCGGGCATAGCTAACGATCCAACGGATAGCCAGGGTGTTAGCGCGGCGGGGACGGACCTCGACGGGAACTTGATAGGTGGCCCCGCCCACTCGACGGCTTTTAACTTCGAGCTGCGGTTTTGTGTTGTCGACCGCCCGTTTTAGNACGCTAAGGGCTTCACCGCCTGTTTTGTCCGAAACGATGTCGAGGGCGTCATAGACGATACGTTCGGCGGTAGCACGCTTCCCTCGTTGAAGAACTTTGTTTATTACTTGGGTTACGAGGGTCGAGTCGTAAACCGGGTCAGCTGCAAGTTCGCGTCTGGGGGCGGCACCGCGGCGTGGCATTTCAGTTCTCCTTCTTAGTGCCGTAGCGNGAACGCGCTTGTTGGCGGGCTGAAACTCCAGATGCGTCGAGGGAGCCGCGAACGATTTTGTAACGAACTCCCGGAAGGTCCTTTACGCGGCCACCTCGAACGAGAACGATGCTGTGTTCTTGGAGGTTATGACCTTCGCCGGGTATGTACGCGGTGACTTCGATCCCACTGGTAAGGCGCACGCGTGCAACTTTACGGAGAGCCGAATTCGGCTTCTTGGGCGTGTGCGTGTATACGCGAGTGCAGACGCCTCTTCTCTGAGGGGAACCCTTAAGAGCAGGGGTCTTGGCCTTGGCGGGTTTGGATTTCCTGCCTTTGCGGACTAACTGCTGGATTGTGGGCACCAAATACCTCAGAACTGGGCAAACTTTAAGAAGAGAGTGGGCTCAGTCCAATTGGCACCGATCACGTGGTCGGGCCGGACGAAGACCGATTGATAATGCTACGAGTCGCGGAACCGAGAGGCAACCTCGAACCATTCACAGAACGCAGAACGGGTGCTCTTGTCNGCTTCTCGCCGACAAGAGCCCCATCCCCNGTGATCATGGNCGCGTGAACTGCAGGACTAGCGCGTTCATGATGTCATCGAGGTCTGACCGAGTAGCGCCAACGGCCACTACTACGACGGAGCTGAGGGGGAGTATGCCCCAAACCTGGNCGTTCGACGAAGTAACTGAACCTCCCATGGGGCCCCAGTTCGCGTCGTCTGGTTCGTTGACGGCGGCCGCACGCAGACCTTCCACAAAGCTCATATTGCCNATTACGGGATCAGTGACCCCAATTAACAGGATGGCTCCAATGGATTGCCCTCCACGGGTGAGACCTATGGCNGCGAGGTCGCTGACCGTGGCGGCTACTTCGAGGTCGTCGAGTATGAANCTTTGGAGTTGATGTTTCGCCCCAGGCGAGAGAGCAATTGGCCGTAAATCAGGCGGCCATTGCATGGTTTCAAGAAGCTGCGAAGCGCTGATNAGAGCTACTTCGNTGGTCGACGCGGCGGTTGTACCTATTGTCCGGGCTTCAACCGTCGTACCGGCGCAGCCATTCGCGCATAAGCAAAGCACCAACACGGTGCTGACTGTGGCACCTCGCATTTCGCGCGGATTTATCCTGCGTCGCCGATGTCGGCGACATCACCACCCTCGTCGCTTCCGATCGTAGCGAGCCATTCTGCGGGGTCTAGGTCCTCATCGGAAGTGAAGAACTCCATCGGTTCATAGTCAGGTGCGGTTGTGTCGATATTTCGGTAACGCCCCTGACCAGTNCCAGCGGGAATAAGTTTGCCAATGATGATGTTTTCTTTCAGGCCTTTGAGATCGTCGCGTCGGGATTCGATAGCGGCTTCTGTAAGGACACGGGTGGTCTCTTGGAAAGACGCTGCTGAGAGCCACGAGTCGGTGGCAAGGGAAGCCTTAGTGATGCCCATGATNACNGGTCTAGCTTCNGCTGGACGTTGGCCTTCCTGNACAAGGTTGCGGTTCACTTCGGCATATATACGCTGATCGACCTGTTCGCCTGGCAGGAAGACTGACTCTCCGGGCTCTCCAACGAGAACTCGACGCGTCATCTGTCGGATGATCAGTTCGATGTGTTTGTCGTGAATCGAGACTCCCTGTTCGCGGTAGACCCTTTGTACCTCNTCNACCAGGTACTGCTGAGTTTCTCGCACTCCTCGTATGTCGAGGAGTTCCTTGGGGTCGCGCGGACCATCGACCAGGGGATCTCCGGCCCGGATCTCTTGTTTATCCACTACCGCTAGGCGCGCCATTGTCGGCACGGTATGGGTCTCTTCGTCGCCGTCGTCACCTACGACGACGATCTCTCGGCCCCGGCCATCATCGTCGCCGATTCGCACGACACCAGATCGCGTTGCCAGGGTCGCTTTGCCCTTGGGCGTGCGAGCTTCGAAGAGTTCCACTACGCGGGGTAAGCCACCAGCAATGTCGCTGCCAGCCACACCGCCCGTATGGAAAGTTCTCATCGTCAGCTGCGTTCCAGGCTCACCGATTGACTGCGCCGCGATTACNCCGACCGCCTCGCCGACTTCAATTAACTTCCCGGTCGCGAGCGATCCCCCGTAGGCCCTAGCTGATACCCCAAATTCGGAATTGTCAGTCANNGGTGACAAGACTTGAACCCGGGTCACCTTCGGATCCTCACGCAGGATTTCCAACTCTTCATCACCAACCAAAGTGCCAGCCGCCATGACGCCGTCAGTNAGTTCGACGTCTTGGGCAAGGCATCGGCTGAACAGACGCGTTTCTAAATATGTGCGCCTGTCGTCGGTGTCAGGCTCGATGTCTTCAAGCCAGAGNCCCAGTANCGGACCAGATCTTTCGAANGGGTCTTCCTCGTTAATAATTAGTTCTTGGGCGACATCAACGAGTCGACGGGTCAAATAACCTGAGTCTGCTGTACGGAGTGCAGTGTCAACGAGTCCTTTACGGGCTCCAGGCGTGGATATGAAGTACTCCAACATCGCCAAACCTTCACGGTAAGAAGATTTGATCGGTCGGGGAATGATGTCGCCACGCGGATTGGCCACCAGTCCGCGGATAGCCGCAATCTGCCGAACTTGCATCATGTTGCCACGCGCACCTGAACCAACCATCATGTCGATGGGATTAAAATCTGCCTTTGCNAGTTCGCGTTCGAGCGACTTGCGGACTTCTTCTGTNGCGGAGGTCCAGATTTCGACCTCTTTTTGTCGACGTTCACCNTCGGTGATGATTCCGCGGCGGAATTGATTTTCGACGCGTTCGGCCTCGCCCTCATAACGTTCAAGGATCTCGGCTTTGTCGGGTGGAGTGCGGACGTCGTCNATCGATATGGTCAGTCCGGACTTGGTGGCGTATTCGTAAGAAAGATCCTTGATTCGGTCAAGGGCTATCGCGACGTCGTTGGTGGGCCAGCCATCAGAAAGGTCNCGAACGATGTCACCCATGTTGCTCTTGCGGACAGCNNNGTTGATGAACGGGAAATCAGCCGGTAGNGCGTCATTGAATAGCGCGCGTCCCGGTGTTGTCACGTCGTGTCCGCCATCCTCATGAGCTAGNGCCTCTGTGCGCCAAATGANTGGCTGGTGAAGGTCAACGNGCTTGAGCGNTACCGCCCGTTCTATTTCATAGAAGTGTTTGAAGACCGGAAGATCCTCGCCATGTTCTTCTTTCTCAATCATCTCTGTCAGGTAATACCCGCCGATGATCATGTCCTGGCTCGGAACGGTCATAGGTCGACCATCCGCAGGCGAGAGAATATTGTTGGCGGAGAGCATCAGCACCCTTGCTTCAGCTTGAGCTTCAGACGACAACGGCAGGTGTACTGCCATCTGGTCGCCATCGAAGTCAGCGTTAAATGCGGCGCAGACAAGAGGATGGATCTGAATTGCTTTCCCTTCCACCAAGATCGGTTCGAAAGCCTGAATTCCGAGGCGGTGGAGTGTCGGGGCTCGGTTCAGTAGCACCGGATGTTCTTTGATTACCTCTTCTAGAACATCCCAAACTTCAGAGCGGCGACGTTCGACCATCCGCTTTGCAGACTTAATGTTTGGGGCAAGATCCAGGTCATCGAGACGTTTCATGACAAACGGCTTGAACAGTTCCAGGGCCATGAGTTTGGGAAGTCCGCATTGATGCAACTTCAATGTGGGGCCTACCACAATGACCGAACGTCCCGAGTAGTCGACCCGCTTTCCCAAAAGGTTTTGACGGAAACGGCCCTGCTTACCTTTGAGCATGTCTGACAACGACTTCAAGGGACGGTTGCCGGGACCAGTCACTGGCCGTCCGCGTCTGCCGTTATCAAAGAGTGCGTCAACGGCTTCTTGAAGCATTCTTTTCTCGTTGTTAACGATAATTTCTGGCGCGCCCAGATCCAGTAAGCGCTTCAATCGGTTATTTCTGTTGATGACGCGTCGATACAGATCGTTTAGGTCTGAAGTAGCAAACCGACCACCATCTAGTTGCACCATGGGGCGAAGATCAGGAGGGATCACAGGAACAGCGTCAAGGATCATGGCTCGCGGGTCATTGATTCGACGATCGTTGGGGTTTCGGCGATTGAACGCGCTCAGAATCTTTAGCCGTTTGATTGCCTTTTGTTTGCGCTGAGCCGAGAGGGGTCGACGCCCATCCGCAGCTTCGATGGCTTCGCGAAGGAGAAGTTCCTCGTCGTCAAAATCGATTCTGATCATGAGTTGGGCGATAGCTTCCGCACCCATCCCGCCTTCGAAATAATCGCCGTAACGATCCTCTAATTCGCGCCAAAGCAATTCATCTTCGATGATCTTGCGACCATGTAGGTCACGGAATTCATCGAAAGCACGCTCGACGGTCTCAAGCTCGGTGTCGCATTCCGCTCGGAGCGCTTCAACATCTCGGTCAGCATCGCGTCGCCGCGATTTCAAGTCTTTCTCTTTTAGACCTTCAGCTTCGAGCTCCGTTATTTCTTCTTCTAGCTCTTTCAATCGTGCCGCTACTTCATCGTCGAACTCTTCGCGTATGACGTCGAGCTCTTCGCGCATTTCTAATTCGAGACGCGGCAGGTCTTCATGTCGTTTGTCATCGTCGACCCAAGTGACGAGGTTGGCGGCGAAATAGATCACCCGTTCAAGTTGTTTTGCCTTTAGTTCTTCTCTGATTTCTAAACCGGTCAGTAGATAGGCAAGCCAGCTTCGAGTACCGCGCAGGTACCAGATATGCACGACCGGTGCCGCCAGTTCGATATGTCCCATCCGTTCTCGACGAACTTTTTGCCTCGTAACTTCAACACCGCAGCGCTCGCAAATAATCCCCTTGAACCGAACCCGTTTGTACTTGCCGCAAGCGCATTCCCAGTCTTTGGTGGGGCCAAATATTTTCTCGCAGAAAAGCCCGTCTTTTTCGGGTTTGAGGGTCCTGTAGTTGATCGTTTCTGGTTTCTTTACTTCGCCGTTGGACCAGGTTCTGATGGCGTCCGCTGTAGCGAGGCCAATCCGGATATCGGAGAACTCATTGACATCAATCATTTGCCGCTCTCAATTCGCAATGGGGATGGCCGTTGTGTGTCAGTGGTCACAGTCGTTGCCTCCGAAGCTCGTCTTCTTCGTCCGTCCCTCGCTCTGGTCGGCTGATGTCAATACCCAGTGATTCTTCGGCTCGGAAAACGTCCTCGTCGAGTCCTTGCATGTCGATTTCATCGCCGCTCAGGGATATGACTTCTACGTTGAGGCATAGAGCCTGCATTTCTTTGATGAGGACCTTGAAACTCTCAGGGATTCCGGGTTCCGGGATGTTTTTACCCTTGACGATCGCTTCGTAGACCTGAACTCTGCCGAGCGTGTCATCGGACTTCACGGTGAGGAGTTCTTGGAGGAGGTACGCAGCGCCGTAGGCCTCCAGGGCCCAGACTTCCATTTCCCCGAAGCGCTGACCGCCGAATTGGGCTTTTCCTCCCAATGGTTGCTGAGTGATCATCGAGTATGGGCCAGTCGAACGAGCGTGGATTTTGTCGTCGACAAGATGCGCCAGTTTGAGGATGTAGCTGTATCCGACCATTATTGGTTGGTCATATGCTTCGCCGGAGCGGCCGTCGTACAGCACGGCCTTGCCCGAAGGCGTCATCATCTTCTCGCCTGAAGATGCTTCGGGGCGAAGATTCACTAGTGTTTCTTGGATCGTGGGATGGGCCCCTGCTCGTTCGGTTTCATCCCAACTCGCTCCATCAAAGACGGGCGTAGCGACGAAAATCGATGGTTCAGTTCGGGGTCGTGTCTTTCGTTCGGTGTTTGAAACTGGCTCGCTTCCGACAAATCCTCCGTTGTGTGCCCATCCCCAGCGAGCTGCGTACCCGAGGTGGGCTTCAAGAACTTGACCTACATTCATTCGACTGGGGACGCCGAGCGGGCTGAGAATGATGTCGATTGGCGTGCCATCCGCGAGGTATGGCATCTCTTCGGTGGGGAGAATCTTGGAGATAACTCCCTTGTTGCCGTGCCGCCCTGCCAGTTTGTCGCCGACACTTATTTTTCGTTTTTGAGCAACATAAACCCGTACAAGTTCATTTACACCGGGGGGGAGTTCTTCGTCGTCGTCGCGTTGCAACACCCGCACATCGGTGACGATTCCTCTTTCTCCGTGAGGCACCTTCAGAGACGTATCGCGAACTTCGCGAGCTTTTTCTCCGAAAATTGCTCTGAGTAACCTCTCTTCAGGCGTTAATTCGGTTTCACCTTTTGGCGTGACCTTGCCCACAAGCACGTCGCCTGGACCAACCTCAGCCCCAACGCGGACTACCCCACGTTCGTCGAGATCACCGAGAACATCATCCGCGACATTCGGAATGTCGCGGGTGATTTCTTCGGGCCCAAGTTTCGTATCACGTGCATCAATTTCGTGTTCGTGTATGTGGATTGAAGTAAGCACGTCATCTTTGACGAGGCGTTCGCTAATAATGATCGCGTCTTCGAAGTTGTATCCCTCCCAGGCCATGTAGGCGACAAGGAGGTTTTTCCCCAGAGCTAACTCGCCTCGATCGGTGGATGGACCATCAGCGAGTACAGCACCCTTCTTTACCTTGTCTCCTTCGCGAACAAGGGATTTTTGATTAATGCACGTGTCTTGGTTGGAACGTTCAAATTTGAGCAATTCGTGGCTTACGGTCCCAGCTTTTTTGTACTCAACCGTGATGCTGGTACCTGTGACTTCGCTAATGACTCCATCTTCGTCAGCTAGAAGGACATCTGCGGCGTCGCCAGCAGCGCGGCTTTCGATGCCTGTCCCGACGTAGGCCGCTTCTGAGCGGAGCAGCGGTACAGCTTGACGCTGCATGTTTGCTCCCATAAGGGCACGGTTTGCGTCGTCATGTTCGAGGAACGGGATCAATGCTGTCGCGACAGACACTATCTGCTTGGGTGACACGTCCATCAGGTCGACTTCGTCAGCTGGTACGTAGCTGATTTCTGTTGTTGCCGCGAAGTACGTGTCACGCTCCATTTGGAGCTTAAGATCCGCGAGGCTTGCGCCCTGTGGACTCTTTCGCACAAGCACCCTTGGATTCCGGAAGGCTTTTTTGTCGGTAAGCGGCGCGTTGGCTTGAGCTACAACAAATTCTTCTTCTTCGTCTGCGGTGAGGTACCGGATTTCGTCAGTAACTTTTCCGTTCTTGACCACTCGGTATGGTGACTCGATAAATCCGAATTCGTTTACTCGAGCGAATGTCGCCAACCCCCCGATAAGCCCTATGTTTGGGCCTTCCGGAGTTTCAATCGGGCACATTCGTCCGTAGTGACTGAAGTGAACGTCGCGGACTTCGAATCCAGCACGTTCGCGAGAAAGACCACCGGGACCGAGTGCTGAAAGGCGTCGTCGGTGAGTCAAACCGGATAGGGGGTTGACTTGGTCCATGAACTGTGAGAGCTGCGAGGTACCAAAGAACTCTTTGATCGCCGCCGTAACAGGTCTGGTGTTAATAAGCGTCGTGGGTGTGATGGCTTCCACGTCTTGAGTCGTCATGCGTTCTCGGACGACGCGTTCCATGCGGCTGAGGCCGATACGCACTTGGTTTTGGATGAGTTCACCCACGGACCGGATACGTCGATTCGCGAAATGGTCTTGGTCATCGAGGCGATAGCCGGGTTCTGCGTTAGCAAGGTGTAACAAGTAGCTGATCGCCGCTAACACTTCTGAACGCGTCAGGACTTGGGAGTCCTTTGCGGGACGCTCTAGGTCGAGTCCGAAGAGCTTCTCTAGCTTGTCGATTTCGGCGCTCAGCTTTTTGTTGAGCTTGTAGCGACCCACTTTGGACAACGAATATCGCCGTTCTTCGAAGTATGCGTTGTTGAAGTAGTTTGCGGCTGCTTCGGGGGTGGGGGGTTCTCCCGGTCGAGCACGTTTGTAAATCTCAATCAACGCTTCTTCTTGGGTGGGCGCGATTGGTGTGTCCTCTTCGCGGGCCCATTTGTCTCGCTCGCTTTCCCATTGGCCTTCGAGAAAGTCAAAGTGTTGAACAAATCGTTCAAGGAACCCCGGATGGCTAGCTTCGTCATACCCGAGAGCGCGCAGTAGGGCAAAGATGCTTAGCCGGCGTTTCCTGGCTATGCGGGCACCAGCGGTGACGTCTTTGCCCGGTTTGTGTTCGACATCGAATTCGATCCATTCGCCGCGATAGGGGTGGATGGTTCCTGTGACGAGCTGGTGCTTCTGCATGTTGCGAAGCCGGTAACGCTCCCCGGGCTGGAAGATGACGCCCGGTGATCGGACAAGCTGGCTAACAATTACCCGCTCGGTGCCGTTGATGATGAAGGTTCCCTTGTCCGTCATTTTGGGGAAATCGCCCATGAACACTGTTTGCTCTTTGATTTCGCCAGTGTTCCGGTTCATGAATCGGGCGCGAACAAAAATTTGATCGGAGTAGGTGTGGTCTTTTTCCTTACATTCCTTCTCCGAGAACTTGGGGGGTCCCCGGAGGTCCTCATCCCCACTGTCGAACTCAAATTCCAGTTCAAGGTTTCCCGTGAAGTCGGTTATTGGGCTGATGTCAGCAAATGTTTCCGCCATTCCGAGCGCGAGAAAGCGATCGAAAGACTTCTTTTGAACGTCAATTAGGTCAGGTAACGGCAGGACCTCTTCAAGGTTGCCAAATGAATACCGTTCCCGAGCAGCGCGAGGCGACAACGGATCTCCTAGAGATATTTAGTTACGACCGAGGCGAACGGTCGTCGTAAGCAGGGGCGCGCGAATGCTCGTAGTGTTTTCTAAAAAAGACGACACTAGAGCCACGACAGCGGACAGGCTAGCGGCCCAAACGGCTTGGGACAAACCGTGGGACGCTATTCGAGAATCGGAACCGCGCCGTGGGAAGCCAAATAACAGCCTCCCACGAAGACGATTGTGATCTTCAAAGCGAGGGAAACCTCTTGCCATAAATGGTCTTGCGTTAGCTAACAAGGCTGCGACACCGAGACCTGAGTCGCGGCATTGCGACTATTTGAGGTCAACGGAGCCACCAGCGGCTTCGATGGCTTCTTTGGCTTTATCGGCATCCTCTTTGGAAACTCCTTCGAGAACGTTGTTTGGCGCGCCCTCGACGAGATCTTTTGCTTCTTTCAGCCCAAGGCTGGTGAGGCCACGAACCTCTTTTATGACTTGAATCTTTTTATCTCCAGCAGCGGTAAGGACCACATCGAATTCGTCTTTCGCTTCAGCAGCCTCGCCACCAGCATCGCCACCGCCCGCGGCAGCGACCATAACCGGTGCAGCGGCAGCAGCCGCTGTGACATCGAATTTCTCTTCGAATGCTTTCTTCAGCTCAACGAGTTCCAAGACCGACATGTTGCCGATCGCATCGATGATCTCTTCGGTAGTTGTCATTATGTTTTCTCCTAGGTTGCTAGTTCTCTTCGCTTGACTTCGCGGGGGCCTTCTTCTTCGCCGGGGCCTTCTTCTTCGCGGGGGCCTTCTTCTTCGCGGGGGCCTTCTTCTTCGCGGGGGCCTTCTTCTTCG
>PAHW01000027.1 GCA_002705305.1 Acidimicrobiaceae bacterium | reverse complement strand
TCCTCCACCACGCATAGTTCCCAGGGCTGCGAGTTCGCTCCTGACGGCGCCCAACGGCCAGCGTTGGCGATTTTCTGCAAGGTTGTTCGCGGTATCGGCTCGCCCGGCTCGAAACTTCTAACACTTCTTCGAGAGCTCGCTAATAGATTGAATTCTTCAAGCGCTTGCTCGTCAAGATTTGAGTCAGCCGAGATTTCCATGTCAAAACCATAGATCAACGGTGGTTCTGACCGACACGCTTAAGGGCCCAAGCGACTTGAAGTTCTTGACCTAAAAAACGCGCATTCAGCTCATAATCCTGAAACCGGTCCGCGGTCCGCGCGACTGGTCGTGTTCAGTGCCGCGTTGTCTATGGTCGCTTTGTTGGCCCTGAATGCTGCTGGGATCCTTGAGCATGATCACCACGGCGAACATGACCAGCACAACGAACACGATCAGCACAACGAACACGATCAGCACGACGAACACGATCACTAAATTAATAATCTGCTAAATATTCGCTTATCCACGTCTACTGAGGAACAGTTCGCCTCATCCCCGGGTTGGGTTACTACGCTCGCGATGTGAGTCACGCCTCTTTCTATCTTCACCCCCACCACACGGTGGGACCCGTTGATCCACGTGTTTTCGGAGGATTTCTGGAACATATGGGACGCGCCGTATATGAGGGCGTGTTCGATCCATCTTCACCGCACGCCGACGAACACGGTTGCCGATCAGACGTATTGGCTGCCCTGGATGAACTCGAGTTCACGGTAATGCGGTATCCCGGCGGAAATTTCGTCTCTAATTATCACTGGCGCGACGGGGTGGGCCCAGTTGAGAACCGTCCGGTTCGCCGCGAGTTGGCGTGGGGAACAATAGAGCCGAACACCTTTGGCACGAACGAGTTTCTCGGCCTATGCGAAAGGTCGGGTTGGTCGCCAATGTTTTCGGTAAATCTTGGGACAGGGTCACCTGAGGAAGCGGCCGATTGGGTCGAATACACCAACGGTGCTTTAGAGACGGCCATCACTAGCGGACGTCAGTTCGACCGTGCCGGGGCCATTACGACGGTGCCGCTGTGGTGTCTCGGCAACGAAATGGACGGCCCGTGGCAAATCGGGCACCTTTCGTCAAGTGAGTACGGAAGTAAGGCCCGCCAAGCGGCCCACATGATGAAGCTGGTTGATCCGTCGATCGAATTAGTTGTGTCTGGTACATCGCTTCCCGATAACCCCACTTATCTAGATTGGGATCGCGAGGCGCTCGAAGCGGTGGGCGGGTTCGCTGATTACCTTTCCACCCACCGGTATCTGGATAACTGGTCTAATGACACAGCTGCATTTTTGACGTCCGGCGCTACGGTCGATCGACAGATTGCCGAAATTGACGCNGTCTGCAGATACGTCGCTGGTCGACGGCGGTCGCGTCGGCGACCATTTATTGCATTCGATGAATGGAATGTCTGGTATCGGACACGCAACAAGNCCGGAACGTCCGCTGATGGTGTTTTCCCCGCTCATTTAGTGGAGGAGGTTTACGACCTTCANGACGCTCTCGTGTGTGCNCAATTTTTGCTGAGTTTTATTCGNAACGCCGACGTGGTGAAGATTGCCAACATCGCTCAAATAGTGAACGTNATAGCTCCTGTAGTCACAGAGGGCGACAACCTGCTGCGTCAAACCATCTTTGATGCGTTGTCGATGTTCGTCGGCCGTAGGAACGGAATTTCGCTACGCGTTGGTTACGAGGGAGAGTCGGTACCTTCACCGGACTTCGGTGACGTGCCAATGGTCGACGGTGCGGCCATCCTCGACAATAAGGAAGAGTTGCATATTTTTGCGGTGAACCGCTCGATTGATGACACCGTCGAACTCAACGTCAATTTGGCCCGCGCTGATCTCGATGTGCGCTCCGTAGATGTTCTTCATCATTCCGATCCGGCGACCCAAAACACGTGGGAAAGCCCGAACGCCGTTCGGCGGGTTCCGGGAGAAATGTCGAGTGGTCCGACACCGATGGTGAAACTTCCTCCGCATTCATTCGTCGCCGCCACNTTGGGCGTCTCGTGAAGCGCTCAGAGGATCGAGAGGCGAAAACCACGAAGGTCGACGAAATAGACCTGAGGGAGTCGGTGCGTTGGTGGCTTACTGATCCCAGTGGGCTCGGNTGTGGAGTTACNCCGTCAGTCCCTGCTGCTATTCCAGATCCGCGCCCCGACTTAGTCGGAATCCGGCANGCNGGAGGTGATCTTCTCGGTGATTTTGAGTTGGTGACAGTCCTCGTTCGGCCTTCNACTAAAAGGTTTGTTTCGCTTGCTGGTCAAACATGTGCTCAGCGTTTGCAAGCGGATCGTGTTTATCTGGCTTGTTACACAGCAAACGAGCGATTTTCGGAAAATCAGATAGACGTTGNCCTTCGCCTTGGAATTGGACTCGTCCGGATAGACACCAATCTCAACTGTTATCGCGATCTCCCGGCGCCCGAGGCAACCCCAATTTTGAAGAACCGACAGGAGCTTTTNATGCAACTGGGGNTCGTTATCTGTCAGCTTTGCGGTGTGGCCTTTTCGTGCGCATCAGACGATGACGCNGGCTACGTGTTCTGGAACGAGCTCTGGGCCGATCATTACGGGCGACTGCGAAACGAAAANGTCTACGACCGACGTTACATATGCCCAGATTGCGTTCGTAATCTGNACAGNGTCGTNTCNNTCNACACGGATTCTTAGGGTTCACACCTTACGAACCAGCCATGCCTCTTCNGCGGGCCAGCGGCGAGCCCACTCAAGAGTGACGAATGTGTACCGGCTCTCCGAAGAGCTAGCGGACGGGTAAAGCTCGATTAGGTCTTCGATGTCAAAGCCGCTAGCACGGAGGAGCTTGATCCGATCACCGTGCGAAAGATGGAACTCCACTCCGGGGTCATCTTCCCATTCCATNCGGTGCATACCGAGTTGGGCTCTCTTCAGCGACGGCGTTGCGGGACCGTCATCATCAGGCAAAGAAAGCATCAGCTGCGTGGAATTTCCCAGAAANACCAGTCNGCCACCGGAGCGTAAGACCCTGGCGGCTTCAGGGATCCAGCGATAGGGATCACACCAAATGGCNGCACCATATTCCGAGATGGCAAAATCGAATGACTGGTCGGCAAATGGCAGATGTTCAGCGTCGGCATGCACTAAGGGGAAATGCAGATCAAATTGATGCTGTAATCGNCGCGCGCTGGAGAGTTGCGCCGAGGAATTATCCANCCCAATTGGATCACCTCCCATTCGACTCAACCAAGCCGACACGTACCCCGTTCCACAGCCAAGGTCGATGACTCGCCCACCAGAAAACGTTGATAGCAATCGAGCTTCAGATTCCGGAATCCCATGGATACCCCAATAGGCATCATCNGCTGCCCANCCTCGCTCNCCCNTGTCGAACCATTCCGGNGCCCAAGAATCCCANAGCGCACGATTTTTTTCGACGTGGCCNCTTAGAGAGTCATCGGTCATTGGAAAGAGCGTATTACTACTCAGATAGCCGCACTACACAAAATGGTGTAGTGGCAGCGCTAGCTTGTGCTGCTCTTTTGGGTACCTACAATCAGCCAGCCGCTAAGACATCTCGGGGCATCTTGGAATCCACATCAAAGCGGATTCCTTCGTAGTCTTTTGCGGCTACGTCATTGATGGTCGCCACATATTTGGGAGTTCCGCCGTTGTACACCAGGTAACGGACTTTTCCGGCCTCGTGGCCTTCCACGTTGGAGTTATAGCCGGTGAACCAGGACTGCGCTTTGCGCATCAACATCACGGAGTACATCTTGACGACATGTTCGGTCCAACGTTTTTCGGCGTCCTCGGTCGCTTCGAAATATCGAAGGTCGCGTGATCTCATGTACTCGAAGAAATCTGTGCACCAGTTCACTCCGTTTTCGATACCCCGGGGATAGTTGGTTGAAGCTGATCCACTTTGGGGACCCGAAGGCATCAATAGATTGGGGAAACCCGACACCAGCATTCCGAGGAAGGTAGATGGGTTGTCGAACCACTTCTCTCTAAGCGTGAGCCCGTTTCGACCTCGGATGTCAATGTGGTCAAAAGATCCAGTTATGGCGTCGAATCCTGTTGCGTAGACAATGACGTCAAATTCGTAGTCTTGGGCCGTCGTGCGGATTCCTTTATCGGTGACCCGCTCTAACGGCGTTTCGNTGATGTCCACAAGGTGGACGTTTTCTCTGTTGTACGCCTCGAGGTAGTTAGTTTCCATTGGAACGCGCTGGACCCCGAAACCGTGGTCTTTGGGTACAAGCTTTTCGGCNACCACCGGGTCGGTCACCCGGCCACGGATACGTTCAGCCATATATTCCGACAATTCGGCGTTGGCTTTTTCNTCAGTAAAGATTTCACGGAAATTTCTTAACCAGATGCTGAACCCGGGTTCCTCGTACAGGCGGTCCCAGAGTTGGTAACGCTCTTCGGCAGTTACCTCATAAAAGCCACGTCGGTCAGGTTCGTGTTCAAAACCACCCGGAGTTCGGGCACAGGTTTCGAAGATTTCGTCGTAGCGATCACGGATCCCCACCATTTGTTCTGCGCTGATGTCACTGTTGTTGAGCGGAGCAACCCAATTCGGTCGACGTTGGAAGACCGTGAGTTCTCCCACTTTGTCGGCAATTTCGCCAATGACCTGTATCGCGGTCGCTCCGGTACCGATAATNCCGACGCGTTGGTCGCTGAGATCGACCTCTTCGTGCGGCCAGCCGTACGTATGCCAGGACCGGCCTTGGAAATCGTCGACGCCTGGAATCCGGGGCATGGTGGGCTGAGACAGTAAACCCAAAGCCAGCACGAGGAAACGGCACGAGAGTTCGCGGTCATCGGAGACCGTCACGTTCCAAATCTGACGATCGTCGTCAAAGATGGCTGATTGGACCCGGCAGTTGAACTGCATGTACTGGCGCAGATCAAATTTGTCTACGACAAAGTTCAAGTACTTGAGGTTTTCTGGTTGGCCGGAAAACATTTCTTTCCAATGCCACTCGTCTAACACTTCTCGAGAAAACGAATAGCCGTAGGTGTAGCTCTCCGAATCAAANCGTGCTCCTGGATAACGGTTGTTGTACCAAGTGCCGCCGAGATCTGGATCNGCTTCCAATACGGTGGCGTTAAGTCCCATATCTGTGAGGCGTTTGATCTGATAGATCCCAGCAACGCCCGCACCCACAACAATGACGTCGTGGTCCAACTCCGGCTCATTATCCATGTCGCTGCCTCGTGCACTCAGTCTTTTGTNCGACTCTACCAAGAATCTAAGTGNNGTTAGATANGAGACGTGTGGTTCGGAGTGACGGAGGCTTCGCCAGCGCGACCGTCCTATGACTACCGACGGTTACTCCGAGATCAGAATTCGAACACCAAATACGTTGATGTCTCTTTCGGCGATATCGTCNCTNGCGTCAAGAACGAGGGCGCAGATTCCCTCTCCTTTGGAGTCAAGAAACGCGTCNATTTCGGCTCCTGTGCTCTTGGAAGTGTCCGTGGGGGAAAGCAATTCGATGATTCCGCCTTTGGGTGGGCGGATTATGGAACTCACCACTCCCCGACGGGCATCCACTTTCGGTGGGTCGGCTGGCAACCCCAACCCTTTGGAATATGTGTCAGCTGCCAGGTTCGCGTCACGAACCGCCACTACTGCTTTCTGGATGCCGGAATAATTCGGGTAGGCGCTGACTGGGTTNTCCGGTTGAGCCACNGATCCGTCAGGGTAAATGCGGANAAGTACCCCGTGGGTNGAACTCGGGTGGATATCCCGCCCCCCNGCACCTCGCATCAATGGAAGAACTTTGACCCCTCGTTCGAGAAGCACTTCGGCTTCAGCGTTGGGATCTGGCGCCTCNAGCATCAANGCGTANATCCCCTCGCCGCGCCTATCNAGGAACTTTTGGAGAGCTTGGCTGAGTGGTTCGGTCGGGTTGGNGGGCGCCATCAGCTCGATGTTGCTTCCTCCCTTGGGTTGACACATAGCCACGTGGGCCCCGAGAGACGGAACCGTTTCTGATGAAAAGTCGGCNANGGGCATGCCGAAACGATCTTTGAACGTCNCCAATGCNGCTTCGAAGTCGTGTACGGCGATCGCTATTCTCGGCATGGCTGTGATCATTGTGATTCCTATCTCCCGCTTNGAAGCCTAAGCGTTCATAGCGTGGCGGTGNTTCACGATGCCGTCACGACCATTGGTGGCGGCCGCAGNACNCTGTCCTAGNCNCGTTGAGTTTGGATNGCCTCGATCAACTGTCGACCGTTTTTTAGCGACCANGTAATTGAACCGTGTTTTGTGTCGGCGGTGATTAAATCCGAAGAGCCCTCTCGAGCGATTTCGAGGTTGACGAGTGCGGCGAGTGGGAGTTGTCCNTCCCACATCTGAGACTTCGAAGTGCGGTAAATCGTACCGTNAACCACTTCAAGGCTGACTAGGCGCTGAGTTCCAGCCTCGTCGGTTTCGGTCACTCGTTGAAATCTCGACATAGGTTCAGTGTGGCAGAGCCACAAACCGACGTCACCAATTGNCGACCTGAAGTTNCACCTGNCCCAATTCGTTTGTCNGTGGGNCTCGAANCNCTCAATGACNTCATCNGAGATCAAGAGAAGGGNTTTGCCGCNGCCGGGGCATAGGTCAGCCACATCGACCGCTAGGTTCTTCAAAATTGTTTGGCCAAGTTCACTTTGGTCGGGTCAGACTATCGATGGGAAGGGGTCAGATACCGGTGTTGTCGAGCTATCGCGTTTTAGATCTCACAGATGAGAGAGGCCATCTGGCCGGATTTATGCTTGCGATGCTCGGTGCTGAAGTAGTCAAAGTTGAGCCACCGGATGGCGTACGGAGCCGACGGATCGGACCTTTCGACGCGTCCGGGGTCTCGCTCACACATGCTGCCTACGACCGAGGGAAAAAATCGGTGGCTGTGGACCTCGGCATAGCGTCTGGGCGCGACGCTTTTCTTGATTTAGTTCTTGGTGCCGATTGCGTGATCGAATCAATGGGCGTGGGGACACTCGAGCAACTTGACCTCGGCCTCGAACTCCTCCGAACCCACAACCCGGCTCTTGTGGTGGGTACCTTGACCGCGTTCGGGCACACTGGCCCAAAGGCTCATTGGCCAGCTACCGACCTGACCTTGATGGCTTCTGCATGCACGATGGCGTTCACCGGTGACGCCGATCGCTCCCCNGTCCGAGTCACCCTTCCTCAGGCATTTCATTTTGGGGCGGCGGTACTCGCTGGGGGCGTTATCGCCGCGCTGTATGAACGCGGCCGTTCGGGTAGCGGACAAATTGTGGATGTCGCAGCTCAGCAAGTAATCCCTATCGCCACACAGGCGGGTGTTCTTGCTAGTGCATGTAACTTTCCTACACCGACGCGGACCGGTGGTGGCGTTTCGATCGGCCCAATTGATCTTCGGTTGGTTTACCCGGCAAAAGACGGATTTGTTTCGATTACCCATGTCTTTGGCGACGCGATTGGTCCCGTGACAAAGCGCTTAATGGACTGGGTATTCGAGGAGGGATTCGTGACATCAGCTTCAGCGAACCTTGACTGGGTGAATTTCGCCACTCTCGTTGAATCTGGTGCGGTAAGTATCGAACAGTGGGAAGAAGTCAAAGCCGCCGTGGCGCTATGCACTGCTTCGAAAACCAAGGCTGAACTGCTATCGATAGCGATGGAACGACAATTGTTGATGGCTCCTATTGCTGATGTGGCCGAGGTACTTGGGAGCGAGCAACTCGCAACTCGGAAATATTTCGAACGGCTTCGACTCGACGGCGCAAAAATTGCTGCACCGGGAAAATTTGCGTTGACTCGGAACGCTGTCCTTGCGGCCCCTGTAACGGTGACTTCGATCGGGGCAGATAACAAAGAAATCTTTGCTAATCCGCGCCAAGTCAACGTTCCGGAGAAAACCCGAACAACGCCTGCTTCACCTCTCGAAGGTGTAAAAGTTCTCGATTTCATGTGGTCTTTGGCGGGTCCGTTTACGAGTCGAGCATTAGGGGATCTAGGTGCAACGGTGGTCAAAATTGAGTCGATACACAGACCTGATCCAACTCGAGGGTTTCTGCCGATTTGGGACAACGAACCCGGCCTAGAGCAGTCAGCACTGTTCGACACGGCCAACGCCGGGAAGCTGTCGTTAGCACTCAACATGAGGTCGCCTGAAGCAGCCAAAGTGGTGCAGGACCTCGTGGAGTGGGCTGATCTGGTCTGTGAATCATTTTCGCCTGGGACCATGAAATCTTGGGGACTGGACTATGAGACGTTGAGCGAGATCAACCCCAGTTTGGTGATGCTGTCCACGTGTCTGACCGGACAATTCGGTCCGACATCTACTTTTGCGGGCTACGGAAACTTAGGGGCGGCGCTATCGGGGTTTTACGGGCTCGCCGGTTGGCCGGATCGAGCTCCCTCTGGCCCGTTTGGCGCATACACCGATTACACGTCGACGCATTTCATGCTTGCGACAGTGTTGGCGGCATTGGATCATCAGCGACGCACAGGTGTCGGCGAATACATTGATCTCGCTCAAACCGAGGCTGCTCTTCATTTCATTTCGCCGGCGTTGTTGGACGCCTCTGCGACGGGAAGTGTGGCTGAACGGAGAGGCAATGAAGATCCGGACATGGTCCCCCACGGCGGATTTCGGTGCGCTGGTGAAGACGAATGGGTGGCTATTGCAGTTAACAGCGATGCTCAATGGCAGCGACTGTGTCAAATAATGGGCCGAGATGACCTACGGCGCGAGGTTGAACTTGACTCTCTTGAGGGCCGTCGCGCTGAGCGAGCACGCATCGAGGATGAGATTACTAAATGGACTCAAAACCACTCGGCCGTTGACATCACTTCTACTTTGGTTAACAACGGGATAGCGGCGCACGGAGTGCAAAGTAGCGTCGAGTGTCTTTCCGACCGTCAATTAGCTCATCGGGAGGCATTTATTTGGGCTGAGCATCCCCATCGGGAATGCATCGTGGAGAACGCTCGGTTCGCTTTTTCTCGAAGTGATGTTGGCCCCAAAGCGCGGGCTCCATTTCTTGGTGAACATACCTTCGAAGTGTTATCCCGATTCCTGGGCTACGACGCAGACCGAATTGCCGATCTTGCTGCGCTTGAGGCCCTCGAATAGTTGTTGATGAACGACTCTTTCGTTCACTGGTCAGAAAAATCATTAATACTTGATGAGTATCGGCGAGGGGACGATTATGCGTATCGGTTTTATTGGCGTGGGCAATATGGGTGGCCCAATAGCTAGCCACATACTGGCCGCCGGGCACGAGTTACAAGCGTTCGACATCAACAACGAGTCGTTGGAACGGGTGGCCGAATTAGGAGCTGTAGCAGCGACTTCTGCGGCGAAAGCTTCGGAGGGCGCCGAGGCGGTTTTTTTGTCCCTACCGATGCCCAGCGATGTCGCCGAAGTGGTATCGGGAGACGGTGGTCTTTTTAGCCTGATGAAGGCCGGAACGACGGTGATCGACCTGAGTACCAGCTCTCCATCGTTGAGTCGTCGTCTCGCGGCCGAAGGCGAAGAACGGAACATTGATTTTCTTGATGCGCCGGTGTCGGGAGGGGTGTACGGCGCTCGTAAAGGAACTCTGGCTGTAATGGTTGGGGGATCCGAAGGGGCTTTCGAAAGGCACCTGCCGCTTTTGGAGACCTTCGCAGCAAAGGTGGTGAGGTGTGGGGACGCTGGCACCGGCAACGTGGTCAAGGCCGTCAACAACATGTTGGCTTTCATCGGCATGATGGGTGCCACTGAAGCTCTATTGCTCGGAGCCAAGGCTGGAGTGGATCCAAGAATTTTGAGGGAAGTTGTTGAGGCGAGCAGTGGCGCAAGTTTTGTCTGGAGCAGTGGAACCAGAGCGATTCTCCGGGATCGTTTGGCCCCCTCTTTCACGAATGCCTTGGCCTGTAAAGACATCGGACTAGCCGTCGATTTGGCGGAGGAGTTCCAGGTTCCGGTACCTATGGGACGTCACACGCAGGAATTGCTAGAAAGCTACCGGGACAACGGATTCGCCAATGAAGATGTACTTGCGACAATCCGCTCACTTGAGGACGAAGCAAATTACGTGGTTCGAGGACAAGCTCCAGACGTCACTTAGNNCTGCGTTTTTGTGTTGACCNGAAGAANGNCTCGTTTGGNGATCTGTCATCNCGGGGCTCGACCTGGGTGTATGGCGGTTCGCTGCACAGCATGCACTGANCCAATTAGTTTGCTCTCATGACACCGCCTCTGCGTTTTGGCATAGTCCACGACTTCCGTTGCCCGGCCGGAAGTGACATAACGATGTCGCAGGTCTATTCCGAGACTTTCGAACAGATTGAACACGCTGAACACGTATCTTTAGATCTCTGTTGGTTCACTGAACANCACTTTATTGACGACGGCTACTTGCCTAACTTTGTTCCGGTCGCTGCGGCGGCNGCGTCACGCACTAGCCGAATGAGATTTTCGACAGATNTCTGTCTCTTACCGTTTCGACATCCTGTCCGCCTCGCAGAGGATCTCGCTATTCTCGACAACATCTCTAATGGCCGCATGGAGCTCGGCGCAGGGATGGGTTACGCGACACATGAGTTCCAAGGCTTCGGCATTCCCATAAGTCGCAGAGTGTCTCTGACCGAAGAAACCCTGCAAGTTCTGCGACTTGCTTGGAGCGGTGAGGCCTTCAATTTTCAAGGCAAGCGGTATCGATTCTCTGACCTACGAGTGACTCCAGATCCTGTTCAGGAGGGTGGCCCTCCGCTCTGGCTGGCAGCTACGAGTCCTGCTGGAGCTCGACGCGCAGCCGCGTTCGGCACCCATCTACTTCCCCAAGGACCCAAAGCTTCAACAATTGACCCCTGGGTGGAAGCNGGNGGCGACCTCAGTAGCCGACGCGTCGGCTTGATCAGAGGGGTGTTTGTGACCGATGANCCGGACCGNGAATGGGAACCGGTGGCCGCCGCTGAGCAATACCGACGAGATGTGTATGTCGGCTTGATCAAGGCAAGTCAGGATCATAAAGCCGACGCGGCCAGTCGGTCTGGGCCTCGGGAGCAGAGAACCCCCATTCCCTTGAATCCTCTGTCGTGGACGGTGGGCAGCGCAGATCATTGTGTCGCCGAGCTACAAGAACTGATAGTCGCTCATGGCATAACGGATTTAGTGACGTGGGGCGGTCCGCCCGGACTCGCTCCGTCTGTGATGAATGAATCACTNACAAAGTTCGCTCTTGAGGTCGTACCCCGTTTGCGATCAATCATTGACGATCCATCTGACTAGCGAAATCCTCAAATTGAGTTAATCAACCTNGGTGTCTGAAATCGTTGATGGANTCTGNAGNGGTAGCTACGAACGCTTAGTTTCGTTCCAGGGACCCGCGTCGGCGCGGGGTTCTTTCGGCAGCCCTAGCACCCGTTCACCGACAATGTTTCGTTGAATTTCATTACTGCCGGAGTAGATAGACCCGGGACGCGCACCAACAAAAGTGGTCACCCACGCCTGAGAAGAGTACGGCGAACCCACATCGTCCACTCCCACTCCTGTAGCAGCGTCTCGACCTGTTGGTGCCGTCGCATCCATACCGATGACGTCCATCGCCAGCTCGGTGAACCGTTTGTGGTGTTCTGACCAGAGCAGTTTGTTGAGCGATGACTCAGGCCCTTGGCTGTACCCGCGAAGTGAACGAGCNACCGTTTGCAAACCCATAAATTTCATGATTTGNGTAGTCGTGTACGCGGCCGCAAATCTTTGCCGCATCACCGCGTCGTCGAGCTTTCCGTAGCCGCGCGCCACATCAGCTAGGCGCCACCATTCCTCGCCGTACCGAATACCGTTAGTTGTCGAGTCGTCGCCGCGNTCGTANGCCAGAAGAGTGTTCGCTACAGCCCAACCNTTGTTAACTCCGCCCAGCACGTTTTCTCGGGGCGTCCGGGCGTTGTCGAAAAAGACCTCNTTGAAATCGTGGTGACCTGAAGCATTAACAATGGGGCGAACTTCTACCCCCGGTTGGTTTATTGGGCAAAGCAAAAAAGAGATGCCTGCATGTTTGACTGCTGACGGNTCCGTGCGACAAAGAACGAAGATCCAATTCGCGTTGTGGCCTTGCGACGTCCAAATTTTTTGCCCATTGATCACCCACTCATCTCCGTCGAGCTCAGCTCGGGTAGCCAAAGAAGCCAAATCGGAACCCGAGTTCGGTTCGCTGTAGCCCTGACACCACACATCACTTCCGTCAAGAATTCGGGGCAGGTAGTGATTTTTCTGCTCCTCGGATCCCCATTCGATGATGGTATGCCCAATCATTCCGATCGAGAAGATGTCGTTCTCAGTGCCGTTCGGCACCCCCGCTTCAGCCAACTCTTCNGCCAGAACGGTGCGTTCCATCTGGCTGAGCCCCGCTCCCCCGTATTCAACAGGCCAAGCCACGGCAAGAAGCTGATGTTGAGAGAGGGTACGTCGCCAGTTTGCGACGAATTCTCGACGTTCATCGGATGTAAATCCGCCCATTCCACCCCAACCCGAAGGAAGGTTCTTGTCAAGAAAATTCTTGATGTCAGCTCGAAAATTGGCCGCTTCGACGCTGTAGTCCAACACCGCTGTTTCTCCTCAGGACTTTTCGCAAACTCATGTCACATTACGCGGTTATGAGGCGGTTCGGCGAAAGAATGTTCATGTCCGCGACAAAGCATCTTCCGACGNATCGCTGGATTTAACCGCGCNCGAATGCCGTCGACGCTTTTTGTTGTACGTCTCTTCCCATTGGGCATGGTTAGCCATCTATTCTCCAGCGATGGACTTTGATTGGCCCCCAGATGACGCTCCTGTGCGCCTGGAGATACGAGAATGGTTAAATGAACACGGTGGCGACCCGACGCAAGAGGCTTTAGCGCGGGCTGGGTACGTTGCCCCTCACTGGCCAAAGCCGTATGGNCTCGGAGCCGATCCCATNGACCAGTTGATCATCGAAGAGGAACTTGCTTCGGCCGGTGTGAAAAGAGCTGCTGGAGGCATCGGGCTCGGCTGGGCCGGGCCGACAATTTTGTTCGGCGGAACNTCACAACAGCAAGACCGTTACCTTTGGCCAATTCTGACTGGAGCGGAGGTCTGGTGCCAGCTTTTCAGCGAACCAGACAGCGGGTCGGATTTAGCAAATCTCGCTACGCGGGCCGTTCGAGACGGCGATCGTTACATCGTTAATGGATCGAAAATCTGGTCATCGGGGGCACATCGAAGCAAATTTGGCATCTTGATCGCGCGCACGGACCCTGATGTGCCAAAACATCGTGGAGTTTCATACTTCATATGCCCGATGGACACACCTGGACTGGAACTTCGACCGATCGTCGATATGACTACCGCGTACTCATTCAACCAAACCTTTTTTACTGACATGGAGTTACCGGCNGAAAACCGTATCGGCGAGGAGAACGACGGGTGGCGGCTAGCGAAAGTGACGCTAGGCAACGAGAGAGTGTCGTTGTCAGGTGAGGGTGCTCTTTGGGGAAGCGGCCCAAGCGCTAGTGACCTACTCGATTTAGTTCGTCGGGTTGGAAGACTGCAAGATCCAGTGCTTCGCGATCGCGCTTCGCGGCTTCACATTGAAAGTGAAGTGTTGCGCCTCATTCGCCTTCGCACGCTGACCTCTCAGCTCCAGGGACGCCACCCGGGACCTGAAGCGTCGGTTCGTAAAGCGTTAGCCGATGAACACGGACAAAATGTGATGCGTCTCGCCAAGGACCTGATGGGTGCACAGGGAATGTTGACCGACACAGGTCCCCTCGGGCAGTCTCCCGAATTTCCCCTCGCTCAAGCCGCGGTGGAAGGTTGGCAGAGTTGGCATGGCGGATTCTTGTTCTCACCCGCCCTCACTATTGGTGGGGGAACCAGCGAGGTTCAACGCAACATTGTCGCTGAGCGAGTGCTGGGACTGCCTCACGACATTGATGTTCAGTCNGGACAGAGTTGGGCCNAAAACCAAACCCGTTAGCGATTGCCCGTTTTACCTGCTGTATCTCATGATCTCGCCCTCTCCATCGCATTCTGGATTTGATCGCTTCGTAGTGAACAAAGAGTCCGACACTCACGGTGGGGACTAATTCCACAATCTCCATCACCGTCATTTCGAGGTGAACTACGAGATGCAGCTTTTACCGTTAGATAAATCGTTCCGGACGTTCCACGACCGAAGCCTGGAAGCCCGCGAGTAAATGAAAGATCGCCGTCGCGAATCAACAGAGGATGCCGAATCCCTCAATCGCTGATGTGCCGGCGAATAGTCTGATGCCACTTGTTNCGTGGTAATTCGCTATGTGTTGCTGCCATGCCAGTTGCGTACTTGCTGAGGCGGACCGGTCGATGTCCGTGCCTCCATAAAGCGCGGTCGATGTGTCCAGGGCTGTTGGGAGATTTAGTTTCAATCACCACCCCATTTACCGATACTTCTTTTCCGTCAACCGTGCNACATCTCACGTTCAAATCTGCCGTTAGACGTACTCGGGTCTCAGCGTCAACAAGGGATATGCGTTCGTAGGAAGTCCGCAGAGTGGGAACGAGTGTCTCCGCGAACCCGTCCTTCCTTAACACGTCATTGACGAATNCGGCCCCCTGTGTTGTTAGGCACATATCGGAAGGCGAATCTTCTGGGCGACGATGCTTAAAGCTTTGCCCACGTTGATAGCGAAGCTTCACCTCCACCATGGATGTGGCGTCATCTAGGTAAGTGCGGGTACGTACCTTCCAACGTCTGCGGCGTTGGTGAGCCGTACCNCGAAACGACTCCAGATCCTCCGTATCGAAATACCACGATTGATATGAAAATGATCGCCGCTCGCCTATTTCCAAAGCCAGCAGGTCTTCGGGCACTCTGGCAAAGAAGCTTTTTGCTTCTTCGCTGGTGACCACATATTTCCTATCGAAGCGTTGCTCCATAGGAGCAAGGTCTTCGATGCCCGCTAGATCGATGGGAGAGAACCGTGCGGCGAGCGACTCCAGGCGGAATGTCATGACTTCAGTCGGTAGTGAACATCAACGTTGGTGCTGTCGTTGACCAAATCGATTCGCCGAANGTTCACTCGACGCACCGAAACCACATCACTTCCGCCGAGTAAGGCTTCCAGAACGGTGACCAACTCAGATTGCTTCGTATATGCCCGATCGAGCACCACGTTTTGGTGATGGTGTCCTCTGAGTAAAGCCTGGTGGTCGCCGATCCAAAGCGCCGCCAACACCGCGGCCATCAAAGCTGGCGACACCCATGCTGGTTCAATCTGAACTCCACCCAAGAGCCCTATTGCAAGAGAACTGAAGTAGTAAGCGATTTCTTGTTGGCCTAATTCTGATGACCGGAGCCGGATAATCGATAACACTCCAAAGAGTCCCAAACCAAGTCCGAGGTTTACTTCTACGTTGGAGAAAGTGGTGGCTATCGCCATGACGGCGACGTTGACTCCAAGGAGTGCCACGACCATGTCGCGTCTTCGGTTGCGAGGAAAGTACAACCCGAAGACCAGTAAAAGTACCGCCACAAGATCGGCACCGATCAACACACCTCGACTCATCCAACCAACCTCTCGACTTGCCTAGTCAACATATTGTTCACCCTAAACCTTGCACCTTGAACGATGGTTATTGGTTATTAACCCTTATTTCGCGCCACTTCAAGAGATGACCGCATAGCCAATAGAGCACCGTTCCAACTTTCGACAGCCAATGCGTCATCATGGGTCTTTGCTGCTTCCACAGTGGCGTCTTTGATCTGTGCGGCCCACTCGTCAAGCACGGCTTCGGTGCTTTGTTCGGAGAAAGGACCATCTAGAAAAGCAGTCCAAGCCGACTGGTATTCGTCGGCAAAGGTTGACCAAGCTCCTATAAGGCGATCACATCGTGCGGATCTTTGAGGAATCCGCCAAGGACCGTACGGAAAAGGAAGGCAGTTATTGGTCATCTCACCCCATCTGTCGGGCATAGCGGTCACCGGGTTGACGTCGGAGACGATGTTCTGAAAGGCGTTATCTAAGTCCCAAGGAATCAGGTGTAGGCGTCCGCTGGCCGGCTCCTCATACCAATAGAAATTGTGGTTCCTGCAACCATCGAAGCAGTACCAATGCAGGGGACCGTCGTCATTTCGGATGGTTCTGTCCACAACGGCCCAACGCGCTATTTCGTTAATGTCAGTCCACTTTGCTGCCACTTCGGGCACGTCGTTGTCATCGGCGGCAGCTAACTCTTTCGAAAAGGTATGGATGTGGTTGACGGTGTCGTCCTCCTCGTTGGTCTTCAACGCATCTTGAAATTCCTGTCGTTCGCGGGCGAGACCGTCTTGATCCAGAGGCCACACCTCTTTGTATAAATTCCCGTCTCCGTCGTCGAATACTCGGTCGACGAATCTTCCGTCGATCTGTTCAACGAACGCATACAACCCGGTGTAGGTGCCGTTGACGACGAGGCGAGCGTGAGTGGCTCGGGGCGCAGGCACTCCCATTTTTCGGAAAAGCCAGTAGCCGAGTCGTTCATGCATCTGGGTTGGATCAAGATTCATTGCGTGGAACTGCAGCTTTTTCACTCCCCAAAACGTTTGTGTGCTGTCGTCCCAGTTGATCTTGACTTTCATGGAGAGTTTGGTGCAGGTCTTTTCTCCATCTGGTTGGAAAAGATTTGCGCCGGCGAGGCATCCAACCCAAGCACCGATTGACCCCTTGTATCGAATTCCTACAGGGCTGACGGTTTCCCCTTCGAAGGTGAGACTGCCCTCCACATATATCTCTTCGCTTGGGTCGCTATCTATCTCGGCGAGAGCTTCCTCCGGAATAGTGAGCTCAAACGTGTGCAGTAGCTGCTGGTCGTAAAGGTAGTCAGATGATCCGAGCTGCCATTTGGGGACAGGCGCATTTACTGTCGTGGTGGTAGCGACCGGGTTTGTGGTGTTCGTAGTCGTCGTCGCGTCGACCGACTCGACTTGATTGTGTGCTCCTGTTCCTTCGATTGCGTCCGGCTTTAGGCCTGCAGGGTTCCCGCAACCGCCAATCAGCACGGCTAGGAGCACTAGGACACATCTCCAACGCATTGCCCAAGTCTTACCAAAACTTTCGCTGCTGAGAGTTACACCTTTTTTTGGTGTCCCTCCCAGTGACGTAATCGGAGTTCTTTCTTCAGGATCTTTCCTGTGGTGTTTCGAGGTAATTCTTTAACTAATTCCATAGATCGCGGAAGCTTGTAACCGGCGAGCCGACTTCGACAAAAGTCCATGACTGTTTCCAATTCCACAACCGCTCCCGGTTGAGTAACGACGACCGCATGGACTCGTTCGCCTAGCCGGTCATCAGGGACTCCGATTACTGCAACGTCTGCTACGTCAGGGTGTTCGTAAATAATGGCCTCGATCTCGGCGGGGTACACGTTTTCGCCTCCGGTTACGACCATGTCTTTGGCTCGGTCCATGATGGTCAGATAGTCATCGGAACGTACTGCTATGTCACCAGTTCTGAACCAACCATCGACGATGGCGTCTTTGGTTGCTTCGGGATCTTGCCAATAGTTGTGCAACACCGATGCGCCTTTAACGAGGATTTCGCCCGGTTCGCCGTCGCGTACGTCATGTCCATCTCGGTCCACCAACCGCACTTCGAATCCGGGGTTTACACGTCCGGCCGATTCGCGGTGGGGGTTGGATGGGTGGTGGTCAGCGGGTGTGAGGGTGGTCAACGCTCCCGCTATTTCCGTCATGCCGTAAAACTGTCGCAAACGAACACTTGGAAAGAGCTTCTCGACTTCGCGCACGAGTTCTGGAGGGATGGGCGACGCGCCATACGACATTTCGAGCATCGACGATACGTCTGGCACTTGTGTCCCCGTTCGTGCTGCGTCGACCATGGCGCGAAACATCGCCGGAACAGCGGTGATATACGTCGCTCCTAATCGCTCAATGTCTTCAAGGATTGATCGAGGATCGAATCTGGCACGCAAATGAAGTTCCGCTCCGTGAGCGAGACCCATGAGACTGTTCGATAGCCCTGCGAGATGGAACATTGG
>PAHW01000026.1 GCA_002705305.1 Acidimicrobiaceae bacterium | reverse complement strand
GCTCTTGTGGGTAAATCATGGAGAGATCGCATGGTTCCAGAATCTTAGAGAATCTCTCTTTTATGCCGTTTCATTAGGTTCNAATACAGGTTTTGGAAACTCGNATTACATTCTGTGGATGCCNGCGGCTCATGTGACGCTTNTGGTTTTGATGTTGGTAGGAGGTATGAGCGGTTCCACGGCAGGNGGGATGAAAGTACTGCGTTTACAAGTGATCTTTCGGTACTCATTTAGGGAGCTGCTTCGAGCCCGTCACCCCAACGCCATTATTCCTATNCGAATGGGTAGNACAACGATTGAAGAGCAGGTTGCAGCGAAAGTCGTCGGNTTCGTGTTGCTTTATTTGGGNCTTATCGTCGCTGGCGGTATCGCCCTATCAGGCCTNGGGGTTGACCCCGTGACAGCCTTTAGTGGATCNGTGTCTGCAATAGGAAACGTTGGTCCTGCGCTTGGTGAGGCTGGCCCGACAAGTAACTATCTCGTGTTCCCAAGGGCTGGGCGCGTGGTTTTGATGGCACTGATGGCGCTGGGCCGGCTGGAAGTGTTCCCNGCGATGCTCATGTTGGTGGCCAGCACGAGNGGAATCNCTCAACTTCGACGGCGCCAGCGATTAACCCACTCGACCTNCAGCCACTAACTACCTGCCGAAGAGAACTGGCGTCAGGGTTGAATAATCTTTGACGGTTAACGGTGCCGGTAGGCGACCCTCCGGGACTTCTTCAATGGTCCCATCGCCATTAGGAAGTTGAACTGGTTCTCCTTCCAAAAAGAAAATTACCCCCTGAGCTCGGTCGACCAGCGCCGACGCNGTGAACACCAGTTGGGCAGTAGCNCGAATTCTTTGCGCCCCCTCGATTTCGAAGAAGGTTTGGTTCAGGTGAATGGAAATTGTGTTGTTTCGCATTAAGGCAACATCAACGATCTCCGTGCCTGCAGGTATCGCCGATACAAGTCCGCGCTCCGCTTCGGTGTCCGTCGGACCCTCTAGGAGATTGTTCAACGGCGCATCGAGAAACACGGGCGGAGGTAGAGGACGTTGGATTTCCATTAATGCGTCGTCCCGCAAAAAATAGACGGGATGCATTGTTGCGTTCGGGGCTAAACGATCCNGGTTCGTCTCAACAATTTCTGAGGGAAAAATATCCTTCGGCACCAAGAGAGTGGTTGGCTCACTATCAGACCCGAGGCCGCAGCCGGTGAGAGTCAGCAAAATCGAGGTTGCGGTTNCTAGAGCGGTCCNAAACAGCCGNNTTTTCATCGCCGGCCAGCCCTAGGAAGAGTGATAACGAAACGCGCTCCTGGTCCTCCATCAGATTTACCTTCGACCCGCGCGCTGCCACCATGTCGCCGAGCNTGTTCGTCAACCAGGGCGAGGCCAAGGCCGGCGCCGTCGCCGGTCCCTCGTTTTCTTGCGGTCGCTCCTCGGGTAAATCTTTCAAAGATGAGTGAACGTTCGGAGGGCGGTACCCCTGGGCCTGCGTCCTCCACTGCGACCTCGATATTGCCGCCGTTCGGCGCGACAATTACGCGAGTCGCGCCCCCTCCATACTTTTCAGCGTTACGCATCAAGTTGTCAAACACTTGCGCTAAGCGTCGTTTGTCGCCCATGACAAGTGCACCTCTAGCGGTGCCGATGACCTCGAGAGAAGCGTGACCCTCAGCAATGTCCAGGGTTGCTTTGACCAATTCTTCGATGTTGACGAGGTCGTTCTCCATCGGGCCTGAATCTGATCTTGAAAGATCAAGAAGGTCTTGGACTAGCTGCTCGAATCGNACAACTTCGTCGTTCAAAAGGTCTAGCGCTTGCTTGGTCCGATCCGANAGTTCTTCTCGCCGATGTTGCATCACNTCGATTGATGTTCGAAGTGTCATCAAGGGCGAACGGAGCTCATGACTAACATCAGAAGCGAAACGAGCATCGCGGGTGATGCGACTTTCCATAGCAGCGGCCATGTCGTTGAAGGAATCAACGAGAGCCGCTAGGTCTGGGTCNCGAACTTCCTCCAACCTGGTGTCAAATCGCCCTTGAGCAATGGANGTAGCGGCGTTAGATATNTCGGTGAGGGGCCTTAGNAGCCCNCCGCTGGCCCACAATCCGATGCCTACCCCAACAAGAACAGTCAGAATGCCNCCGACNAAAAGAATTAGAGCCAAACTCTCCAACGTGTTCTCTACCTCGGCAAGAGGGACCAACTCAAAATAGGCGACCTGCTCTAGAGACGAGGCATCGCCNGGTCGAAGCTGAAGTCCAAAAGCGAGTACTGGTTGATCGTCCAACCGGTAGCGCATCGAGCGTGCATCGGACGCTTCCACGACGACGGCAACTAGTTCGGANGGGAGATCATTAGGAGTGACTGACAACGACGTCCAGATGTCGTCCGTGCGGATGATCGATCGGCTTCCGCTAAGGCTTGGCAATGATTCAAGTAACTGAGTGAGATCGGGGTTCTCAGCGCGTAGTGAACTTTGTACCTGTCGGGCATTCGCGAAGAACTGACGTTNCGAGGACTCTTCGCGTTGACTGAGCATCGATTGTCGAGAGAGCCCATAAGTGATGACGACAAGGACCAGAGCGGCGACTGTCGCGCCAAGAGTAAATGCTCCGATTACGCGAGTGCGNAGTGGCAAACGGCGCCATGGTAGGCCGTTGTATTTCACAATTACGCTTGAAGTTTGTAGCCCATGCCGCGCACAGTGACTACGTGGCGCGGGTGAGCGGGATCGGTCTCGATCTTTGTTCGCAATCGACGAACGTGCACGTCCACCAGNCGGCCATCGCCGAAGTAGTCGTAACCCCACACCTGTTCCAGTAGATGTTCCCGGCTCAGAACCTTTCCTAGATGGTCAGAGAGTTCACATAGNAGATGAAATTCGGTTTTGGTCAAATGAATTTCGTTCCCNCTCTTACGAACTACGCCTTCGTCAGGAACGATGTCGAGATCACCGACNNNGCGGGGCGCGGCGGTCGTATCCTCGGACCTGACCCGGCGCAGAAGCGCGCGAATGCGNGCTGACAATTCCTTGGGGGCGATCGGTTTCGTTACGTAGTCATCTGCACCGGCTTCTAGGCCAGCNACTACGTCATGAGTGTCATCTCTCGCTGTGACCATAATGATTGGGACATCNCTGGTTCGCCGAAGGGCTCGACAAACTTCAAAGCCATCTACTCCTGGTAACCCGATATCGACGAGAACGACGTCTGGGNCAGTGGATTTGAAGTATTCCAAGGCGTGCTCTCCAGTCTCTGCCTCAAGGACGCTCCAGCCCTCGTCCTCCAGCGCAAACCGCACTGCCGTNCGGATTCGCTGATCGTCCTCAATCGTTAAAATTCGGATGCTCACGTCTTAAATACTGGCCGATGAACAGGGGTATTGGGAGCCAGCAGCGATTTCTGCTTCATTTACGGCTGCGCGAAGTTGCTCCCAGACGACCGGCCCCGAAGCCACGATGCGCTTTGCGAGGGGCTCGTACGCAGCCACGCCGCCCGCTGCTCTTACGATTGCAATGCCTGCGGCGACGTCCCACCATTGCACCCCGGTTTCGTAAAAGGCGTCAAGACGTCCNCCGGCGACCGAGCATAGGTCCACAGCGCACGAACCCGCGCGCCGAATGTCACGCACCTGCGGAAGCAACGCGGCAAGAACCAATNCTTGTCGTTTNCGCGTTGNGGCGTCGTANGCGAAGCCGGTCCCAAGCAACGCGGTTGACAAGTCAGAACATGAAGTCACTTCGATTCTTTGGTCGTTGTTTGTCGCTTCGTGGCCGATCATTGCTGCGTACAGTTCGTCGTGCGCGGTGTCGTACACCACTCCGATGATGGGCACATCATCGAACTCGACAGCGATGGACACTGAGTAGCTAGGAAAGCCGTATAGGTAGTTGACCGTGCCGTCTAGTGGATCGANAACCCAGCGAAATCCCGAACTGCCTGATACGAGAGCTTCCTCTTCGCCAACTATGGCATCCTCGGGTCGAGCTTTNNTGATGCCAGCGACGATTACTTGTTCGGCGTNGTGATCAACTTGGCTGACCAGGTCCGTAGGCGTTGATTTGAAGTTGATGTGACCCGTCTGTCTTCGTAAATGAACCTCGGCGGCTTGANGCGAGAGATCGGTAGCGACANCGAGAAGCTCTCGCAGCTCATCAGATGACGGAAANGAATTGTTCAACGTCGTCTTGCCTTTACCGANGCGGTATCGGCCCATTCCGACATCGCGCGTAGTACCAGTACACACACGACAGCGACGCCCACAGCGGCCATTGTCGAGCCAGTCGCTCCAGCGATGAATACCCAGAAAGTTTGGCGGTCTCCCCACTGCATGCGACCTAGGGAGAACCCCAATAGACCTCCNCANAAACTGGCAAGTATCACNGAGGAAAAAGCGAGANCTCGCGCCAGCACCGAAGGCAGGGCTGTAAAACCTGGCGCATCTGCGAGAGTGGAATCTGACTTCAGGGAAGCCTTTGGTGGGTCGACCACCCAAGCATCGTATTCGGATGTCGCGCTTGGGAACGTATCGATGGCAAACTGCNAAGGTGCGAGATTGGGTTGTAGGTGGTGGGATTATTCGCCAGCGCGGTCGCGTGCTAATGGTGCACAATCAGCGGCGCGGCGGNCGAACCGATTGGAGTACCCCTGGGGGAGTCATCGACGAGGGCGAAACGGTCCTGGAGGGACTGACGCGAGAGGTCAAGGAAGAGACTGGTTTGGTTGTCGAGGACTGGAGCGGNCCCGTTTACACAGTTTCAGTGGTAGCTCACGATATGAATTGGACGTTACGCGNGGAGGTCCACTTGGCATCTGGCTACATAGGCGATCTCGACGTTGATGATCCCGACGGCATTGTTACCGCNGCCGAGTGGGTGCCTAAGGCTCAGTTAACTAGTTTGCTTGCTGGCCAACAGCCATGGATGGGGGAACCCTTGCTNGAATACCTGACCGGGGAAGTCCAGGAAGGATATGAATATAGGTATCGAATCGATGGTGCCGATTTAGATGATCTTCGCGTTCAACGGCTCTAAGTTCCGCGGNTGAATTCCTNCGAGATGACTCTCTTTGGCGTCAGTTAGTTGGGTTTATGGGTGACCTACCAATCCTTCACATCGATATGGACGCCTTTTATGTCGAAGTTGAACGTCAAGCTGATCCGTCTCTGGTCGGGAAGCCGGTCATCGTTGGGGGAGATTCCGATCGTGGAGTCGTCGCATCNGCAAGCTACGAGGCGCGTTCAAAGGGTGTCAGGTCAGCGATGTCCAGTGTGTTGGCGAAAAAGCTTTGCCCGGATGCTGTGTTCGTGGGTTCGAACTTTGCTCGATATCGTGAAGTTTCGGATCAAGTTCGNGACATCTATTACTCCGTTACCCCCCTTATNGAACCAATTGCCTTAGANGAAGCCTTCCTTGANATCAGTGGAGCGCACAAGCTATTNGGTAGCTCGGAGACCATCGCATGGCAGCTTCGAAATGACATTTATGTGGGGGTNGGCTTGGACTGTTCGGTCGGGGTCGCGCGATCAAAATTGTTGGCCAAGCTTGCCTCGGTGGCGGCGAAACCGATAGCGAGTCGATTAGGAGTGCAACCGGGCAAAGGTGTTTTCGTGGTCTCCCCCGAAGATGAGACCACCTTTTTGCAGGCACATCCCGTCGAAGCTTTGTGGGGCGTTGGTTCTGTGACCTATGCCAGGTTGAAGGCCTTGGGTATTTCTACGGTTGGNGAATTGGCANCGGTGCCGGAAGAAGCGTTGGTTGAGGCTCTCGGGGCCGCTCACGGATCGCACCTCTCGGAACTTAGTAGGGGGATCGACGACCGCCGCGTGTACCCGGAAAGAAAAAACAAGTCGATTAGCCACGAGGAGACTTTCGCTACCGACGTGTTCGATCGAGGCCGCTTGGTAAGCGAGATCGTCCGACTTTCGGACGCCGTTTCAACTCGAGTGAGGAGAAAAGGATTAGCGGGAAGAACCGTTCATTTGAAAATTAGACGCCCCGATCTGCGGTATCTAACGAGATCGATGACCCTCGGCGAAGCCGTGGACACCCTCCAGGCCATCTCGGACACGGCTATCGAGATGCTAGATCAGCTCGATCTTGTCGAAGGAGTCCGATTNCTCGGAGTGGGTTTGAGTCGGCTTGGACCTCCGGGNCCCCAACAGCTATCGCTAATTGGTGAAGANTTAGCTGATCCGGCTTGGGGGCAACTTTCGAAAGCTTTAGACCGCATAAGAGAAAGGTATGGCCANTCCGCCATAAGACCTGGTGTNATNAGTAATACCGATGAGATCGGCTCTNGATAATGGCGGTGATGTCGATCTGGNGCGTTGCTCGTCCTAGACTGGAGGAATCGACGAACGGAAGACCAAGTGCCGCTCTCTGACGACGAACAGCGCATCCTTCATCAGATAGAGAAGGAGTTTTATGACTCCGATCCCGAGTTCGCCCGGGAAGTAAGCGAGACGACCCTCTATCGGCATGCGCTTCGCAGCATNAAGTGGGCCGTCATAGTNGGTGTAGCCGGCATTATTGGTGTGATTGCTACATTGCAGATTCATTTTGGTCTGGCTTTCGTCGCGTTTCTAGCGATGTTCGTTTGCGCTGTCGTAATCGAGAGAAATTTGCGAAAAATGGGTAAAGCTGGCTTTCAGAAGGTCACCGGTCAAGTTCGNAGNGGCCAAATGCGCGCAAATATTGGNGGGTTGTCTGAACGAATGCGAAATCGCATGCGACGGGACGACCTCTGAGNCAGAGCGTTCGCCCCGATATAGCTCTCGCNATAGATATTGGGGGCACCAAGCTCGCCGCAGGTTTGGTTACGGTTGACGGCAAAGTCCTCGANAAGAACCAAGTCCCNACCCCTACAACTGCCGACAGCGACACTTTGTTGTCGGCAGTATTGNCNNTNGCTAGAGAGGTGGNGGGTGANCGCANTGATGTCACGGTATGTGGGGTCGGCTGCGGAGGCCCGATGACGCGCAAGGGTGGCCGCGTGTCCCCATTAAATATCCCGGCGTGGCGCGAGTTCCCGCTTCGAAAGCGTCTTTCCGACAGTCTCGGATTTCACGTAGCCGTTGATAATGATGCTAAGGCCCTAGCGTTAGGGGAAGCCTGGTTTGGTGCGGGAAGAAAGTACTCAAATTTTTTGGCGATGGTCGTTTCGACAGGAATAGGTGGCGGTTTGTTCGTCGATGGGGATCTGCTAGATGGCCTTGCCGGAAATGCGGGTCACATTGGGCACGTAGTTGTGGAGCCGGAAGGGGCTATGTGTGCGTGCGGGTCACGGGGATGTCTTGAAGCTGAGGCTTCGGGACCTTCCATCGGCCGCAGGCTCGGTGCCCATCCGAGTACCGCGGGCGTCGAGGAAAAACGACGGGCCGGGACGTTAGTGGGACGGGCAGTCGCTTCCGTCGTGAATCTGCTTGATTTGGAGCATGTCCTCGTTGGCGGCTCTGTGGCCCTCGCATTTGGAGACGAGTTCTTTACTGCGGCAAACACGGAACTTTCAGAGCGCTGTCGGTTGGACTTCTCTCGCGGGGTTCAGATTTCACGCGTTGGCCTTGGGGCTGAGGCGCCACTAGTGGGGGCAGCCGCTATTGGTTTTCGTAGTCGCGGTATCGATGCCCGCTAAACGTTGACATGATTAGGATTGCCCACGTGAATGACCAGCGGGGTGCTCTTCGATTGTTGTACACAGCGACACGAGTCGTCGCGGTTAGGCCGAAGTTGTGGTCGAGCGGTATTTCTGTATGGTTCAGGATGGCTCGCTCAGGGTGGTGGTTGCGGGCGCCCTTTCTGCCGATTCCGGCTAAAAAATTTTTGCATTTCCGACTGGTCACCATGTACGGCGGCGATGGTGAGGCAAATGCAGATCGACAGGCGTACGATATAGCTGCCTGGTTGGAATGGTGCCGTTCATGGAGAGCTCTCCGGTTATGAACAAAGACCGAGGACCCGTCCTAGCTGAGCGGACTTTGGTTCTCGATGTGGGGTTTAGACCCTTATCAATCGTCTCTGTGCGACGAGCACTCCTTTTGGTTCTGGCGGATAAGGCTGAAGTTATTCATAAGAGTCAACGGCTGGTGCGCTCCGAAAAACTGCAACTTTCGGCTCCCTCGGTAGCGCGCCTTCGATACCACGTTGGCGCGCCGTATCGGCGGCGTGCGTCACTCCATCGCAAGGCTGTCTTCGCTCGCGATGACTACCTTTGCCAGTACTGTGGCCGCAAGGCAGAGTGCATTGACCATGTTTACCCGCGGAGCAAAGGCGGCGAGCACATCTGGGAAAATGTTGTTGCCTGCTGCCGTACTTGCAACGTTGCCAAGGGCGACACTCTGCCTGAGCATTCAAAGTTTCGCCTGCGAGGCATTCCCCGTGCGCCCGAACCCATAGCGGTCGCGGCTGCTTTACGCAGGGGTGTGCCGCCCGAATGGGATATGTACATCTCGAATCAGTTGTCACTTTCGGCATGATTCCGACCCGAGAGTGGGTTCTAGAGAGGTGGAGCGGCGGGGTAGCAGCGCTCCATAAACGGCCTGTACCCATAGATGGTCGACGGAGGCTGTCCATTCTTGAGTTTGATGAACCAGCGTTCGTGTTGGGTTCAAGAAGTCTCGATCCCGGACTTAACCAACAAACGGTTCGACGTCGGAGCGGAGGGGGAATCGTTTTACTTGATCCAGAAGAGTCAACCTGGATCGACGTTACGCTGCCCCGTAATGACCCTTTGTGGTCTGACGACTTGAATCATTCGTTTCGTTGGTTAGGGGAGACCATAGCGTCGGCTTTTGTCGGGTTAGGTCTTGAGGCGCGCACCCACGAGGGCAAACTATTGGGTGATGACACCTGGTGCTTCGACGCAGTTGGAGCAGGAGAGGTCCTGTGGTGCAATCGTAAATTGGTTGGGATATCTCAACGCAGGACACGGCAGGCAGCTCGGTTCCAGTGTGTTTGGTATCGCCACTTTCACGAGCCGCCAGGGTTCACGTCGGATAACTCCAGAGGTGTTGGATGGGCCGATGCCGGTCTAGCGTCCTCAGCGCCAGCGGTTCTTGATTCTGTGCTTTCTGCTGTTATTGAGGTCTAGACCCCATCTCAGCTACACAAAAACTGCATTAAGTGAACATGAAACGCATTGAGTGAGAATAATTGCGACACTGTGTGGCAAATTACACCCTTGTGATTCAGATTTATTGACAGACAGTGGCATAAGTCGCGCGAAATGGCTGGACTTCAGCGTTTAATGACCATAAAGTGTCACAAAGTGGCGCGATAGGGAATGTAGTGGGTNAATAGCTCNCAAGTCTCTTAGCCGCAAAGGTNATTGCCCACANCAGGTGGGACTAACTCGCGAGGGAAANAGTGGAAGAACTATTCGTCGGCCAGTTTGAGCATGCGCTCGACGCCAAGGGACGAATTGTGCTGCCAGCATCCTTNCGCCCTTCTTTTGATCAGAGCGGGTTCTTGATCAAAGGAAGTGAGGGTTGTCTGGCGTTGCTTACTCCCGAACGTTTTCAGGACATCGCACAAAACATGGCATCGCGGTCCCAGGAAGGTGACATCCGGCATCGATCGGCGAAACGATCATTCGGGGCAGGTGCCGCGCGTATCTTGCCCGACAAGCAAGGACGAATAGCAGTTCCAGAAGATCTACGGTCTTTCGCTCATCTGGAGAGAGAATGCGTCATTGTCGGTGTCATCGACGAGGTTGAGATTTGGGATCTGAATCGGTGGCAAGAGGTCACTGAAGTAGGGGATTCCTTGCTGGAGTCNCCAGACGAATTTACTGAAACCTCGGACGGNGNCCAACAGTGACTTCGACCCACGACGATGTCGCAGCATNTTNGCAGGNACNCCTAGGCGCCGAAGCGAANTTCGATCATCTGCCGGTNATGCTTTCTGAAGTCCTCGACGTTTTTGAATCCATAGAGGACGGACTAATCGTCGACGCGACTATAGGTGGNGCGGGTCACGCTCGAGCCTTACTTGAACAAGCGTCGGACCGTCGGCTACTAGGAATTGACCGCGATCCATCAGCTGTCCAAATATCTAGGAGTCGTTTGGCCGAATTTGGCCACCGAGCCCAAGTGCTACATGGAACNTTCGATGAAATTGGCCGAATTATCGACCTTGATGGGCAAGAGCTCAGNGGAGCAGTTTTCGATCTTGGAGTAAGTAGTCACCAACTGGACACTCCATCGCGCGGCTTTTCGTACCGCAACGCNGGTCGGCTCGACATGCGAATGAATCCGAAAGANCCNTTAGAGGCNGAGACGATAGTCAACACCTACAGCAAAGAGGAGTTGACGTTTTTACTACGAACGAATTCCGATGAACGATTTGCCCACCGCATCGCTAATTCCATTATTTCCGCTCGACCACTCGAGTCAACGCATGAACTTGCCGAAATTGTTCGCCTAGCGGTCCCCGCAGCAGCGCGTCGGACCGGGCGACATCCAGCTATGCGAACTTTTCAAGCCATTCGCATAGCAGTGAACAACGAACTCGCNCNTATACAGCCTGCANTAGCTCAAACAATTGAACGACTCAGACCTGGCGGTCGACTGGTCGTTCTTTCTTACCACTCTGGAGAGGACAAAATAGTGAAACACATTCTGCGCGAAGCCGCCGATGGCGTCTGTGTGTGCCCCTCAAGTTTGCCCTGCGTATGCGGCGCCGAACCCAACGTGAGGCTCCTTCGCCGAAAGGTACTCCGGCCAAGAGCCGAGGAAATCGAGCGAAACCCGAGAGCGGCGAGCGCTCGTTTTCGAGCAGCGGAACGAATTCCTTCAGGAGAGGCCTAGACCCAATGGCCGCCGCCGTCATTGCAGACCTTGCTNTAGCCCCNGAGGTAATCGACATNTCNAACGAGCCCAGGGCTTTCATGCGCCAAGGACATCGATCGCTCGGGCACCGGTTGCTGGGGGTGACGGCCCTTTTCGGGCTTGTGACGTTGATGCTTCTCTTAGCGCATGCTTTTCTCTATTTGAAGATCAATNCCGGTCACGTAGAACTAGANCGGTTAAACAATGTGATAGCTCAAGAACAAGAGTCGGTTCGCGAACTNCACATCGAATTGCGGTCCCGAAGGGCACCAACGGAAATCGAACGGCTGGCCACTGGTGCGCTGGGAATGGTGCCGGCGAAATCCGCTACCCAAATCGAGGTNCGGCCCGAGCACCTTNAGTCAAGTACTCAACTCGAAACGGTCGCGATTCGACNGNGCNCTAACAGCGATTGGCTGTCAATCGATCAACTNTTAACNGAAGCACTAGCTGTCGCCGCGTCNAACAGCGGTCGNTAGGAAAGGTTCTGNGGGTTCAGTGGCAACGTCTGTTGAAACCCGTNCNGATTCATCNCCNAATTTAACGATTCAGGCCGGNGCCTTCGGTTCCGCAACTGGCGGNCCGCGANTNTCTGAACCTAAAGGTCAGGTGGGTTATCGGGCNCGGCGGATCGGCCTTTTGATGTTAGGGACGTCGCTATTTTTGTCGTTANTCACAGTGAGGCTGGCGGACGTCCAGGTACTTAACAGTGAGCAATACATCGGGGGCATCAACNGGCACACCGANGTGTCTTCGCTTACTGGATCTCGNGGCGCGATTCTTGACAGGGAGAAGTTCCCGCTTGCAATCACAGACACGTTGCCGACGGTGGGAGCTAACCCACGATTCGTGGAAAACCCTTGGGACACGGCCAAGCTAATTGGCCCAATAATTGGCGTCTCACCAGAAACTCTTATTGANGAGCTAACTAGTCGCAGGGCGTACATCCACCTAGCTCGCCAAGTAACGCCNGAGACNGCGGAGAAAATTCGAAATCTTCAGTTGCCTGGTATCGAAATTCGAGACGAAACGGCAAGGCTTTATCCGAATGGTCGAGTCTTCGCGCGAAACATCATCGGTTCGGTAGATANAGANCAAAATCCGTTAAGCGGGCTCGAGATGCAGTTCGCGACGTTTCTTGCCGGTGAACCGGGGGTCCGCGAGGATTTCGTGAATGCCAGCGGGTCGGTCACGTTGCCCGGGGGTGATCTTTCCTTCGAACCNGCGCGACCAGGCCAAAATCTGGTTACAACTCTCCATACCGGCACCCAATTTTTGACGGAGANCGCCCTCCTGGAAGCAGTTCAGACGAGCGGTTCGCANCGCGGAACTGCAATTGTTTTNGACGTCCCAACGGGNCAAATCCTGGCNCTAGTTGACATCAACCGGTCGGAGAAAACGGGTGAAGCCTACGTNGCCGGCAGTAGCAGCGCATACATATACACGTTCGAACCAGGGTCGGCAGCCAAGGCTTTTACGGTAGCTGCGGCTCTGGAGGAGGACCTTATTTACGCCGGNCAGGTTCTTGACGTTCCTTATCNATACAAATATTCCGACAAAGANTTTAGGGAACCGTACGTTAANGAGGATCGAGAACTGACAGTAGAGGAGATACTTGCCCGGTCGTCCAACATCGGCACGATTCGCATNGCAGANAAACTTGGTAAAGACCGGCTGTATCACTATCTACGAGCCTTCGGNTTCGGGGAATTCACTAGCGGTCAGACGGACATACCTGCCTGGCCCGGCGAAACGAAAGGAACTCTGCGNTTACCTCAAGACTGGGAGGGAACTGGATTAGCGACCATAGCNTTCGGTCAAGGTATCGCTGTCACTGCGATGCAACTAGCAGCAGCCTTTAACACCATCGCCAACGANGGNAAATACGTGACNCCCTCGTTGATCCTNGGAATAGCTGGTTCNGATGCGGTGNTTCATCCCATTGTNAATCAAGATCAGCGACAAGTGATGCGCGCGACCACTGCAGAGAAAATGCGCGACATGCTTGCTGGTGTGGTGAGGGACGGTACCGGACAAAGGGCGGCCGTTGATGGGTATTCGGTTGCTGGCAAGACGGGGACAGCAATGAAGACATGGTCCAACAAAGGCGAAGACGGAGTTGGCTACAGCGATGACTACACCAGCATCTTTGCGGGGTTTGTCCCCGCCGAAAATCCCGCGATCACGATTGTGGTGATTCTCGATGAGCCAGACGAACATCGAGCGGGTCGCACGGCGGCCCCGGTGTTCTCTGAAATAGCAACCGGAGCGTTAAGGACGCTGCGTGTTCCACGAGCGAAGTAGCGGTTGATGAACGGNGCCTCTGTAGCAGAAATTGTCGCCCAGAGTGGCGGCCGATTAATGACGCGTTCAGCAATCGATGTGGATGAAATGAGGNTGTCCAACGTCACCCACGACAGTCGCGCNGTNAAGAACAGTGACCTCTTCGCATGCATCTCGGGCGAAGCACACGATGGACACCTTTATGCAAAGGAGGCGGTGATTGCTGGAGCCACGGCTCTTCTTGTGGAACACGAGTTGGACGCTGACGTTCCACAAATCGTTGTCCCAAATGTGCGAAAAGTCCTAGGTCGAGTGGCCGCCACTGTCTATGGACATCCNTCCAAACGCCTGAAGGTAGTTGGGGTAACAGGGACGTCTGGGAAGACGACAACGATTCATGCGCTTGCGGAGGTATTAAAAAGTTGCGGGTTGGTCGCCACCACCATTGGGACTCTTGATGGNCCCCACACCACCCCCGAGGCACCCGAATTACAGAAATCATTTAGCCAACTTCTAGACACGGGTACTGATTGGGTGTGTATGGAGGTNTCCTCTCATGGACTTGAATTCGGGCGCGTTGAGGGCACCAGTTTTGCTGCTTCNGTTTTCACCAATTTGAGTCCCGAACATCTCGATTTCCACGGAGATATGGATAAGTACTTNAAGGCCAAGAGCGCATTATTTGATGAGAGAAGCAAGACCGCAGTCGTATCNGTGGCAGACGAATGGGGTAGNCGTCTAGCGAGTGAACTCAGTGCATCACGCGAAGTGGTNGAGGTGGAGCCTGATTTGATNCGNCGCCCTCGCATGACAGGGAAGGGTGCTCACTTTGTTTGGCGCGGGAAAGAGATAGAGACGCCTCTCATCGGATATTTCAATTTAACCAACCTGCTGATGGCCGCAGAAACGTTGAACGCTTTAGGTTTTGACCAGGTCGAAATTGCTCGGGGGCTNCAACTAGTTAGACCAGTTCGCGGAAGGATGGAACCAGTGCCGGTACCGGGGTCCGACCTTTCCGTTTTGGTCGATTATTCGCACAAACCGGAGGCGCTCTCTGAAGCTCTAAAAGCCGCTCGGGGCATTACTGCAGGCCGAGTTTGGGTTGTGTTTGGAGCGGGGGGCGATCGAGACCGGGACAAACGACCCTTGATGGGCGAAGTAGCTGCTGGGCTCGCTGATGAAGTGATCATTACCTCCGATAATCCGCGCTCGGAAAGTCCAATAGACATCGCGAATGAGATCATGGCGGGAACGCACAGTGGGACGGCGCGTTCGCAGACCATTATTGATCGAGCAGCAGCGATTCATCTCGCAGTCAACGAGGCAAATGCTGGAGATCTAGTTTTAGTGGCCGGCAAAGGTCATGAAACCCACCAGACAATTGGTGATCAACGCCGACCATTCGATGACGTCCTCGTGTGCGAGCAAGCTCTTGTNGNACGTGTAGAGGGTGAGACCCGATGATCGCGCTCCTGATCGCTGCNGGGGTGTCGATGGGNGTAAGCCTTATTGGCACGCGGGTTCTNGTTCCTTGGTTGCAAGCTCGCGGCGTCGGACAACCNATACGTTTAGACGGCCCTGAAGGACATCTCACCAAAGCGGGAACACCCACCATGGGTGGCGTCGTAATCGTTGTCGGAGCAGTAGCGGGCTATCTCGTGAGTCACCTCAGAGCCGAGACGATTGTTACTCGATCGGGAATCGTGCTGATTCTTGCAATTCTTGCTGCGAGCGCTGTCGGCTTGATCGATGATTGGATAAAAGTCAGCAGAGAGCGAAACCTGGGACTCAATAAATCCGCCAAAATTGTTGGGCTCTTGGTAGTGGCGAGCGGCTTCTCAATTTTCGCGATGTACTGGGCGCAGACGAGCCCAGTAATTGCTCTGACAAGGGCCGATCTGCCTGGCATCACCCTGGGTAAAGTCCTATGGGTCCTGTGGGCAGCGGTTCTAGTGATAGCAACCGCTAACGCTGTGAACCTCACCGATGGGCTCGATGGATTGGCCAGTGGTTCCGCGGCAATTGGATTTTCGGCGTTCGTGATAATCGGTTANTGGATCTTCNGGCACCCCGAAATTTACGAAGTTAGTCACGCACTCGATTTAGCGATCGTCGCTGCGGCGATGACCGGNGCTTGCATCGGCTTTCTTTGGTGGAATGCTCCCCCGGCTCGNATTTTCATGGGAGACACAGGNTCGCTGGCTATAGGCACCGCGTTCGCGGGTTTGGCGTTGCTCTTAGAAACCCATNTACTCCTGCCCGTCATTGGAGCGCTCTACGTNCTTGAAACNCTGTCGGTAATTATTCAGATAGGTAGTTATCGCATGTTCGGTCGACGNGTTTTCCGAATGGCCCCTATCCACCACCACTTTGAGTTAGTCGGNTGGCCNGAAACGACNGTCCTGATCCGAATGTGGATTATTAACGGGATCTGTGTNGCGTTCGCGTTAGGAGCGTTTTATGCCGACTTCGTTGGACTGGACCTAGCNGCNATAACAACTCCGCTGACAATNGGACATCTGCTGTGAGNCCNCCTGATCTTTCGAGTGTNCTCGTCGCCGGCTTAGGTATAACTGGACANGCGGTAGTTAAAGCCTTGAAGGAGCGGAACTCCGANGTACACGTGGTNGACGATCNGCCGGCATCGGTGNAATCAGTGGCTGCGGATTTAAGCGTNGAAGTGNTGGACTCAACNTCTAANAGCNAGTTNCAACGTGCACTTTCAAGCGTNGGGTCGGTGGTGCCAAGTCCGGGNATACCGTCCCANCACCTTCTCTACCAGNTGGCAGATAAGTCCGACACNCAGATCTTGAGCGAACTGGATCTNGCTGCTCTCTGGGATGATCGACCCTGTGTTGCNGTTACTGGGACGAATGGGAAAACGACGGTGACCGAACTCACTACNNAAATGCTNNNGGCCTCAGGGATGCGCGCNGCGGCCGTNGGCAACACNGACACTCCTTTCGTGGCAGCAATNGACGACACAGACAGCAAGTACGAGATNTTCGTCGTCGAAGCCTCATCGTTNCGCTTNGCCAGAGTGCGACGNTTCCGTGCCAAGGCCGCCGCATGGCTCAATCTTTCCCANGACCATTTAGATTGGCACGGTAATTTTCAGGCATACGCCAGTGCCAAGTCCAAAATTTGGGAAACGCAAAATCCTGACGACATTGCGGTAGCGCCACACGACGATGATGTGATGAAGCCCTGGATGAAACACATCAACTCGGAGCTGTTGACTTTCGGGCTCGACAAAGGCGATGTGCACTGTACTCAACGAGAACTCATTGCTCATGGCGAACGAGTCCTGAATGTGTCNGAGCTTCGTAGATCCCGACCGCATGATCGACTCAACGCGTGTGCAGCGACGGCCCTTGCGGTGTNCATGAATGCTTCNCTTCAATCGGTTGCCGANGNGCTCTCGAATTTCGAAGGGNTGGCTCACCGTCTCGAGTTTGTGGCNACGGTGAACGGAGTCCGATTTTTCAACGACAGCAAAGCCACCACTCCACATGCGACGGTNGCCGCNGTAACAGGGTTCGANCAAGTCGTNTTGATCGTAGGAGGNCGCAACAAGGATCTCGACCTTTCCGAATTGAGAGAGATCGCTCCCAGACTGGNTNAAGTGGTGGCAATCGGNGAATCCGCTGAAGTNCTGANNCGAGTTTTTGAGGGTGTAGTNCCAACNGTCGTGGCNGCGTCNATGAAAGAGGCNGTTGAATACGCCGCGCGGGCAGCGCANAAATCTGGTGGCGATGTTGTGCTCTCCCCAGCGTGCGCGTCNTTTGATTGGTATCGCAACTACAACGAAAGAGGCGACGACTTCAAACAGATNGTGTTTTCCCTTGAGCGAGAGCTGACTCAGCCATGACGGTGCTTTCCAGCCATCGAGAGGGTGGGGTCGGTTCATCTAACGCTTCTGAAGGACCGCCGATGCGCTACGTGGCCATGCTTGCATCGGTTTTGTTGTTGATGCTGACCGGGGTCGTGATGGTTTTATCGGCTTCAAATCCGGCTTTGATCGGTCAAGATGGTGACGCATTCTCTAAGTTCGCTAGACACGCGACATACGTCACCGTGGGCGTTTTTCTACTGCTGTTCTTGGTGGGTCGCGACTACCGGTCCTGGAGACGCATCGCCCCGTTGCTTTTAGGGTCGGCGTTTCTTGCTCTGGTTCTTGTGCTGTTTGTTGGACGCTCGAGCGGCGGTAGTCGGCGTTGGCTCGACCTGGGTTTGTTTATTTTTCAACCCTCGGAAATAGCGAAGTTGGCATTAGTAGTTTCACTCGCATCCTTTCTCGATCAACGTCGCTACTTTCTGGACCGCGTAGATCGCGTTACAGCCCCAGTAGCACTATTCCTGGCCCTTCTCTGTGGGCTGGTTGTTCTACAACCAAAACTCGGAACGGCAGCCATTATGGGCTCTATTGCGTTGGGCATGCTGTGGGCAGCGGGTTTGCCTTTCAGGCATTTGGCGGCGTTGTTGACCTCAGGTTTGTTATTAGGACTGTTCCTGACGTTGGCTTCGCCCTATCGAAGAGGGAGAGTTCTTGGATTTTTCTCGGCCAGCCAGAATAGTGAAGGCTGGGGATGGCAGGCCGACCAGAGCCTGATCAGTCTTGCCAACGGCGGCTTCCGAGGAACAGGACTTTCAGCTGGGCACGCCCAATGGGGATGGGTACCTGAGGCGCATACTGACTTTGTTTTCGCCGTCGTAGGAGAACAGCTTGGCTTCATTGGGTCGTTAGCTGTTGTGATACTGCTTGGAACCATAATTCTTGCCGGCTTTCGAACAGCTCAGATTGCCCCCGATGTTTTCGGGTCACTGCTAGCGGCAGGCATCTCTTTCTGGTTCTTTCTGCAGGTCGTTGTCCATGTGGGCGGTGTGCTTAGGCTCCTTCCCATTACGGGCGTAACGTTGCCGTTTATCTCTTATGGCGGAACAGCATTGATAGTGAACGCGGCGGCGGCCGGCTTACTTCTCAACATTGCTCGGCAGTCACGGTGAAACTTAAACAAGCCCGCGAAAGCGACCCTTCTCAGGGAGGGTTGATCGTTGCCGGGGGAGGCACCGCTGGACACCTTCTCCCTGGAATAGCTGTGGCGGATGAACTTGTGAAACGGGGGTGGCCGCGCGAAGCAGTGCTTTTCGTAGGTAGTTCTCGAGGAGTTGAAGTAGAGATGGTTCCGTCAGCGAGCTATGAATTGGTTGTTCTTAGCGGTCGAGGAATAAACGCGCCTCGGTTTGCTCCCCGAAACCTTCTGAATGTCGCGGGAATTATCTGGGCGATTTTGTGTGGTTTCTGGATAGTGCGACAACGACGTCCTGCGATCGTGTTGTCTTTAGGGGGCTACGCCGCGTTACCGGCGGCAATGGGCGCCTTGCTGTTCAAGGTTCCCTTGGTATTGGCTGAACAAAACGCCTCAGCATCAGCTACGAACCGCCTGCTGACAAAGTTCGCAAAAGCAGCGGCGGTCCCGTGTGCCGGGACCGGATTAAAGAATGAAGTGGTGACTGGCAATCCAGTTCGTGGCGCCGTGCTTCAAGCGGACCGTGAAGGTCGATCCCTCCGGACCGATCTTGGGTGGCCAGAACATGAGCCTGTGGTAGTAGTTTTCGGAGGCTCACTTGGATCCCGTCGAATCAACGAAGCAGTTTGGGAAGCAGCCACACTCGGCGAGTTACCGGCACTCCATCACGTTGTAGGCCGTCGAGATTGGCCCGATCTGCCGTCGACTTTGCCCGCAAATGTGATGGCTTGTGACTATGACGACGATCTCCCCAAGGCTATGGCTGCCGCAGACCTGGTCGTTTGTCGTCCGGGCGGCTCCACAGTGGCAGAAATTGGAGTCTTGGGAGTGCCGGCCGTGCTCGTTCCCCTTCCGAATGCGCCCAACGATCATCAACGCCGAAACGCTCAAAGTCTGGTTGATTCAGGATTAGCGGTGCTGGTGCCAGATGCAGAGTTCGATGGGCAACGTTTTCGTGATGAAATCACGCAAATGCTTTCAAAATTTAGGAGCGAAGCGCATCCGGATGTAGCTCGCCGCGCGCGGAGTCTGGGATACCACGATGCGACTGAAAGGGTGGCGGATCTGATTACGAAACATTGCCGATCCCTCCCCGCGGTATTGGAACCGAAAGATGAGGGACTTTGAAATCGGTTGACCCATCGCAGTTGCCGCTTAGAGACGGCGCAGCTATCCACGTAATAGGCGCCGGGGGCGCCGGCATGAACGCTATTGGCGCAGTTCTGATCTCCATGGGGTATTCAGTGAGCGGAAGCGACCTCCGTGATTCGGCAGGAGTGCATCGACTTCGCTCTTTGGGAGCGAGAATCGAGATCGGACACAACTCCGCGAATTTGGGTGATTGCGAAGCTATCTGTA
>PAHW01000025.1 GCA_002705305.1 Acidimicrobiaceae bacterium | reverse complement strand
ACCCCGTACATGTTTCCGTGGTCCGTGATGCCTAACGCTGGTTGTCCGTCGGCTGCCGCTGCTGCGACAGCGTCGGTGACGCGCGCGGCCCCATCTAGCATGGAGAACTCTGTGTGGGTGTGGAGATGGACGAACGAGCGTTTCACGTGGAGCGGGTCAAATCGATTCGCGAGTGGTTCTAGTAGTACCTCGTGGCACCATGGAAGGAATCTAGTCCCGACGGAGACCGAACGAATCACATGAGTGTCACTAATCCTTCTGAGCGTCTAAGCGATGTTCTTGGCGAAGATGATCCCAGTCGGGGTTTGTGGGAGTTGGTTGACTCCGGATGGGCAGACGAATTCGTTCCGGAGTTGCCGGCTCTTCGTCTGGAACAGGACCCGATCCATCGGCACAAGGATGTGTTGAGCCACACCATCGCGGTGACAAGTCAAAGTCCCGTGCGTCTTCGCGTTCGCCTCGCAGCACTTTTTCACGACGTGGGGAAACCTCGCACTCGATCCTTTGACCATGGCGGTGTGACGTTCCGTCATCATGAAGCTGTGGGGGCGCGGATGACTCGCAAACGCATGCCAAAGTTAGGGTATGAGGACCAACTCACGAGCGACGTTGCTCGGCTGGTGTTTCTGTCGGGCCGTTTCAAGGGTTACACCGACGGTTGGAGTGACAGCGCTGTGCGACGATACGCGCGAGATGGCGGAGCACTCCTGGGGGATCTCAACGACTTAGTTCGTAGTGACTGCACCTCACGTAACCCGCGACGGGTGGTTGCGTTACGCGCAGCGCTTGATGACCTTGAACGGCGAATATCGGAGCTGGCGCGCGAAGAGGCAGTGAAGGCCGAACGACCTGAAATTGATGGTGACCGAGTCATCGCTCACCTAGGTATTGACCCCGGACCTGTCGTGGGTCAAGCTCTCCAGTTTTTGCTTGAGCTGAAACGCAGTGAAGGAATCTTGGGTGAAACTGAAGTTCTCTCCCGGTTGGACGTGTGGTGGGCCGACCGTTTGGAGTGATAGCTAGATCGGTGGCAACAGGTCAGGTTTGACCGGCAAGTTTGCGGTTTTTGATTTTGGCTTTGACGTAGTCGCGGTTCATAAACGCGATGAAGTCGAGACTGATTTCTTTGGGACACGCTTCATGACATTCGCCGTGGTTCGTGCACGATCCAAAGAAGCTTTCCATCGCTTCGACCATGGATTCAGTACGTTCGAAACGTTGGGGTTGTCCTTGAGGAATCAGATTGAGATGGGCGAGCTTCGCAGATGTGAAGAGTTGTGCTGCTGAGTTGGGACACGCTGCCACGCATGCTCCGCAGCCGATGCAGGCTGCGGCATCGAAGGAAGTGTCAGAGGCTTCTTTCGGTACGGGGGTGAGATTCGCATCCGAGGCAGCTCCGGTGTTCACCGAGATATAGCCGCCTGCCTCGATAATCCGATCGAATGCGCTGCGGTCGACGACCAGGTCACGGACGACTGGAAAAGCTCGTGCGCGGAACGGTTCAACAACGATTGTGTCTCCGTCGTTGAACTTCCGCATATGCAGTTGACAGGTGGTGGTTGCTTTTTCGTGACCGTGGGCCTGTCCGTTAATCATGAGGCTGCACGTTCCGCAGATGCCTTCTCGACAATCATGATCGAACTCGATCGGAATGTCGCCTTGGTGGATCAGGTCCTCGTTCACGGTGTCGAGCATTTCGAGAAATGACATATCTTCACTGATGCCGCTGGCGGTATAGGTCTCGAAATGGCCTTCGTCGTGAGGACCGTCTTGTCGCCAAATTTGGAGTGTCAGGTCTAGCTCGCTGCTCACTTGTAGCTCCTCTGGCTTAGGGCAACATTTTCGAACGTCAGCTCCTCTTGATGGCGAGTCTGGACTGCGCCGGGTTCATTCCACTCCCACGCGGCAACGTGAGCGAAGTTTTCGTCGTCGCGTTTAGCTTCACCTTCTTCAGTTTGATGCTCAGCTCTGAAATGTCCGCCGCAGCTTTCTTCCCTATCAAGAGCGTCGCGCGCCATTAGCTTTGCTAACTCGAAGAAGTCAGCCACGCGACCAGCTTTTTCTAGCCCTGAGTTCAGCGTTGCGGCTGAACCGGGAATGCGAAGATCGGTCCAAAATTCCTCTTCGAGAGCGGGAATCTCGGTAAGAGCTTTTTCGAGGCCTTCCCTGGTTCGCTCCATCCCGATGTAGTCCCAGACGAGTTTGCCCAGTTCCCGATGGAACCAGTCCACTGACCGAGTGCCGCTTATTGACATGAAGCGATCGATTTGACTTTTCGCCACGGTTTCCGCTTCGGCGAACACCGGATCGTCAGTTGACACGGGCGTTTCACTCAGCCGGCCGGCGAGATCATCTCCAATGGTGTACGGCAAAACGAAATAACCGTCGGCTAGGCCTTGCATGAGTGCGGAGGCTCCTAAGCGGTTCGCTCCGTGATCAGAGAAGTTGGCCTCGCCAATCGCATAACACCCTGGGATGGTAGTCATCAGGTTGTAGTCGACCCAGACACCGCCCATTGTGTAATGGGTTGCAGGGTAAATCCGCATAGGGACCTTGTAGGGGTTCTCTCCGGTAATGCGGTCGTACATATCGAACAAGTTGCCGTACTTGGAGCGAACGACATCTTCGCCGTCGCGTTCGATCACCGCTCCGAAATCGAGGTACACGCCGTTCTTAAGAGGGCCGACACCTTTACCTTGGTCAACGACCGTTTTTGCATTTCTAGACGCCACATCTCGTGGGACTAGATTGCCGAAGGCGGGGTACTTACGCTCAAGGTAGTAGTCCCTGTCACCGTCAGGTATCTCATCTGGTGGGCGCGTGTCGTCGAACGCATCCGGCACCCAGATTCTTCCGTCGTTACGCAGTGATTCGGACATCAACGTCAGTTTGGACTGGAATTCGTCGCTGGCGGGAATACAAGTTGGATGGATTTGGGTGTAACACGCGTTGGCAAAGAACGCGCCTCTGCGGTGAGCGCGCCACGCGGCCGTAACGTTGGAAGCCATGGCATTTGTCGACAAGTAGTAGACGTTGCCGTAACCGCCAGTCGCTAACACAACAGCATGAGCGGAGTGACTGCGGATGTCACCGCTTGTCAAGTCTCTGGTAACGATCCCGCACGCTCTGCCGTCTTTGAGCACCAGATCAAGCAACTCGGTTCTGGTGTGGAGTTCCACGCTCCCCGCCGCGACTTGTTTAGCTAACGCCTGGTACGCCCCCAACAGCAACTGTTGGCCTGTTTGGCCACGGGCATAGAATGTTCTGCTGACCTGCGCCCCTCCAAACGATCTGTTGTCAAGCAGACCGCCGTATTCGCGGGCGAACGGCACACCCTGAGCTGCTGCTTGATCGATGATGTTGACGGAAACCTCTGCGAGTCGATGAACGTTTGCTTCTCGACTTCGATAGTCGCCCCCCTTGACGGTGTCATAAAACAATCGGTGTACTGAGTCACCGTCGTTGGTGTAGTTCTTGGCGGCGTTGATCCCGCCTTGGGCCGCTATCGAATGCGCGCGTCGAGGAGAATCATGGAAAGTAAAGACCTTTACTCGGTATCCCAACTCGCTTAACGAAGCAGCAGCAGCAGCCCCTGCTAACCCCGTCCCAACGACGATGATCTCGAAGCGGCGTTTGTTATTGGGGTTGACCAACTTCATGGAGAACTTGTGGTTCTCCCATTTCTCTGCGACTGGCCCCTCGGGTGTTCTCGAATCGAGAAGTGTCATCAGTGTTTCTCCGCTTCGTCCTCTAGGCAGCCCACGTCGCCAACTGGGCATATCCGATTGTCGTCATCAACCAACCCGGCGGTGACGAGCACCGGGAAGCTGAGGTTACCGACCAGAATTATCCCGGCAACGAGTTTCGCGAACGTGCGGCGCAACTCGTTGTACTTCGGGTTGTTGATACCCAAACTTTGGCAAAGGCTCCACGTTCCGTGAAAAATGTGGATGGCTAGAGCCACATTCGCGACGACATAAATGATTGCCACTGGCAGGCTGGACAGGCTCGCGACCACATTGTGGTACGGGTCTCCGAGTACGTAGTTGTCGCCTAGCCACAATCCCCACGTCATGTCTGCCAGATGAAAGAGTAAATAGAGCAGGATGATGGGTCCCGTCCATCGCATCGTGCGGCTGGCATAGTTCGCGGCAACGTAGTCGCGTTTACTTCCGTACTTCTTTTCGCCTCCGATAAAATCTGCTTTGTCGCTTGCCTTTCGGCTCCGTTCTTTCAAGGTGTAAGCGGAATGAATGTGCAAGACGAACATGCCGGCTAAACCCAGACGAAGAACCCACAATAAAAAGGTACGGGGGAATAAGCCCCCGCCCAGATTTCGGAGCGCTTCGGCGTACTCGTGTAGCTGAACGGGTCCTTCATAAATATGTAGGTTGCCGATCATGTGCACGATGACGAAACCGAGCAAACCAATGCCGGTCAAGGCCATAACCCATTTGCGCCCGATCGACGACTGATAAATGTTCAGTGGGAACGGCAACTGCCATTTTCGCTGAAAGATCGGAGTCGAACCCGGGGGGCTCGTGGCCGTGGCCGACATGGCCAACCTCCTGTCGAAGAAACGTGCTCCCGAAACCGTATCTCCGACGAAGCCGGAATGCAGAACTCGTCAGCAAACCTTTAATTCATAAGAATTGATGGCGTGAACCCCGGCCCCTCTCAATTCGAGCGAAAGACTTGCCGTTCCTATTTGATCCGCTACCAATTTCGGTTCGGCGACTTTAGTCACGCTGTCGGGTTCGAAGTGCCCTCTATAGGTCCAACGTTGAGGCTCAGAGGCAGGAGCACGCCACTCGATCGACAGTGTCGCTGGACCAATATGACTCCTCAAATCTGACACCACATGCACCGCGCATTTCCGTTGTCCCCTGAGCATTGTCTGGCTATGTAAATCAGCGACGGCGATGACTGGCCGATTTGCAGCGGTCATCGCGTCCCAGGCCTTTTTAGGTCTCCGAACGTGATCGAGAAGTGAACAACTGACATATGGCATGGCGTCGGCAAACAGAAATTGGCAGAAGCCACCCGAAGGCCGATATTTCAACGTTCGCAGAATCTCGATCGTGTGGCGAACTATTTCCGCTTGGCGTTCTTGGGTTTGCAGCACCCATTGGGACCAGCTCTCACAGTTAGATAGGGGTGAGAGACGTTCAAGTAAATCTAGTTGCGCTCCGAAGTTGTCTGAGAGCGTCTTTCGCGCGAACTGAGGGAATTTGTCGGCTTCGCACGCGGCGGCTACTTCAGCGTCGACAGGTAGCGCCTGCGCCCCAAACTCAGAAACAAATCTCAACATGCGCGGCATTCGAGCAGCGAGTAGCTGAATATCTGACACGTCACCGTGCCGCCATCCGAACCAAAGGTGTGAATCTGTTCCGTCCAGCTGCGGTAAGTGAGGAGGCACGCCAGAATGCGCGATCACCGGTCGAGTTGGGTCAGCTTTTTCAAAAGAACGCTTCACTGAGCGATCCAACAGGCTTCGATTCCAAGACGGAACCTGTTGAACATAGGAACCGAGCGGCCGATATGTGCTGTTGGTGCCAGCATCCACCCTGACCCCGGATCTGTCCTCGTCGCCGAAAGGTTCGTTATGTGCGCTCCACAGAACCAACGAAGGATGGTGCCCAAGTTGATGCACTGCAGATGTCGCCTGCCGAACGGCCTGCGTTCTGATTGTGCGGGCGTATTCCCACTGCAGCGGAAAATCTTGAAAAAGCAGGACCCCGACTTTGTCGGCCTCTTCATACAAATCAGGATGAGCGATGTGACCGTGCATACGAACAAGGTCAAGCCCAGCATCCTTGACGAGGGCGAGATCGCGGCGATAGTCAGTCCGAGAAACTGATGAGAGGTCGTTGGAGCAGGGCCCAAAATTGGTTCCTTTAAGGAATATTCGCTCGCCGTTCACCGAGGCCACCCAATTACGAAGCTCAAAGGTTCGCATCCCGGTTCGACGAATCTGAACGTCGCTTCGAACACCTTCGAACTTCACTTCTACCTGCACGTCGTAGAGAGGTTGTTCACCTAAAGCCCAAGGCCACCACAATTGGGGGTTTTCAACGGCGACATGCCATTCGACTTCGTTTTGCCCGCGGGCAAGAACAATGTGTTGTTCATGCTCGACGACGTCAGAACCGCTGATCAATGTGCGAACCTCAGCCGTAGTTGTCACGGCGCTATCCAGGGTCGCTCCCAGGCGAACAATCGCTCTGTCGGTGTCGGCTTCGAGAACGAGCACTCGAAAATCGTCAACCCGGATCGGACCCGTCTCTTTCACATGGACGTCTCGCCAGAGCCCACCCGGGTTGAGGCTGTGATCCAAACTGTCCGAGTGCTGCAAGACCCCTGTGATGTTTCTTTTGTTGGTGCGATCAACCTCGGCCGCGCAGTTGGCTTCAATCGCCAGGAGATGCTCTCCGCCCGATNGCGTCAGCTCAGTAATTTCGAAACAATGCTCAACGAAGTAACCCTCGGTATCTCCCAAATACGCGCCGTCGAACCAAACGTCGCCNTGATAGCACAGGCCATCAATAGNGAGCCAACGTCTCNCNTGTTTGTCCAAACGGTCAAGTTCAAACCTATGCCGATACAAGATGGCGTCGGCGTCGCAAAGCTCTTCAATATTTCGCCACAAGCCGGGAACGTCTATGTCCAGCCAGCCNCGGTCATCGAGATCGACGTCGCCCACATGACGCCGATCGCTTTCTTCAGCCCTTCGGGCCTTCCAACGGCCCGACAGGGATACTGCCCGGTCTGTGTCTCTTAGTCCGCTCACGATCATGCCGACCGTAGCGGCATCAGCGACCCTAACGGGTCCGTCGGCGGTTAGGGTGCGGCCATGACACAGCCCACCAACGTTGGAGAACTCAAGAAATCGGGATGGGTGTCCCGCCCGGTNAANGAAGAAATGCGCCAAAANGCTGTGGCGTTAATCACCGCGGGTGAGGCTCTTTTCGACGGAGTGATCGGTTTCGAAAACACCGTGCTGCCCCAACTTGAGAACGCGGTGCTAGCGGGGCACGACGTGATCTTCCTTGGGGAGCGTGGGCAAGCTAAAACACGCATGATTCGCTCACTTATCAACTTGCTCGACGAATGGATGCCCTANGTCGAAGGCTCTGAAATATTTGACGACCCCTACGATCCAGTTTCAAAATACGCGAANGACCTCCTAAACAAGCGGGGTGACAAAACCCGTCTTGCTTGGGCTCATCGAAGCGTNCGATACGGAGAAAAACTTGCAACCCCCGATACTTCAATCGCGGATCTGATTGGNGAAGTTGACCCCATCAAGGTTGCCGAAGGCCGGTACCTCTCCGATGAACTCACTCTTCACTACGGAATGGTGCCCCGAACTAATCGGGGGATTTTTGCGATCAACGAACTACCGGATCTAGCCGAACGTATCCAGGTTGGACTGCTCAANGTCCTTGAAGAACGCGACGTGCAGATCCGGGGATACAAAGTGCAGCTACCCCTGGATGTTCTACTTGTNGCATCAGCAAACCCCGAGGACTACACCAACAGGGGGCGCCTGATCACCCCACTGAAGGACCGGTTCGGCGCGCAGATCCGCACCCACTATCCGCTCGAAATTGACACTGAAATTGAAATCGCCGAACAAGAGGCGGAGCCCCTCGACGCGCAAGGACTCTCGATCGAAGTCCCAGAGTTTATGGCCGAAGTCATTGCGACTTTCAGCCATATCTGTCGGTCGAGTCCGCAAGTTAACCAACGCTCTGGGGTGTCGGTCCGCATGACCGTCACCAACTACGAAACCCTTGTGGCNAACGCAACGCGGCGAGCGCTGCAAGCTGGCGAAGACTATGTCGTACCCCGTGTCAGTGACCTCGATGCCTTAATGGCATCGTCGAGTGGAAAAATCGAAATCGAATCCATTGAAGANGGTCGCGACGGACAAATCGTCAACCAAATGTTGCAAGCAGCAGTTCTTGANGTATTCAAGGGTCGATTCTCACCCGAAGATCTCGTAGCGGTNGTCGACAGCTTCGACGAGGGGGTNGTGGCTCATACNGGCGACGATATTGGGTCGAGCGAATACGCCGATTTGCTGGCTGGGAATCCAGCTCTCGCTAAAGCCGTATCGGAATTGACTGATTCCATTCAGCCCGCCGATCTAGCGAGCGCAGCGGAACTCATTCTGGAAGGTCTTCATTTGTCCAAACGATTGAACAAGGAAGCCTTGGGNGTGCGGGCCACTTATCGGGGCCGAGGCTAAATCCCCACTGGGCGCGAGGATATGGATCGATGGTGATCAAAAGACGACGCAAAAAGCGAGAAGGCGCACGATTCCGCTATTCGGCGTGGGACGGCACCCAAGTGGGCTTCGAGTACGACGTCCAGGACCTGTTCAAAGAACTCACCGATGACTTGGTTTACCACGGAGACCTCAATGCAGCGATGCGTCGCCTGATGCAACGTGGTTTCGACGACCGAGATGGCAACCGGCTCCAAGGTCTNCGCGACATGCTTGAACAGCTACGGGAACGNAGACAAGAAATGCTCGACCAGTTCGACCTCGGAGGCATTTACGACGAAATCAACGAAAGTCTCGACGACGTCGTGGCTGAAGAGCGCGACGCCATCGACGATCACACAGNCGACGCAGCGGACTCGGGAGANCAACGGGCTGCTGATATCGCTGAAGCGTCTGCCNTAGACAAGAATCTNCAACTCGACATGTTGCCGCCAGACCTCGCCGGTAAAGTTCGCGGCCTTCAGAACTACGAGTTCGTATCAGCAGAAGCACGAGAACAGTTCGANGAGCTTATTGAGCGCCTCAAAAAGGAGGTAGCTCAAAGCCAATTTGACCAGATGGCCGGCGCGATGGGAGAAATGCAGCCCGAAGACTTATCGCGTATGAAAGACATGATGGCTGAGCTCAATCAAATGATTGAGCAACGAAACCAAGATGAAGACATNGACTTCGACGGTTTCATGGACCGATACGGTGACTTNTTCCCNGAGAATCCTCAAACNCTTGATGAACTCTTGGANATCATGGCCGAACGCATGGCGGCNATGCAGGCCATGATGAATTCGCTGACGCCCGAACAGCGACANCAACTTCAGGAACTNGCCGCNGACCTCATGGATGACATGGATCTGCAGTGGCAGACCCAACAACTNGCCCAACACCTCCAAGAAGCNTTTCCCGAAATGAACTGGGATGGNGGNTATCAATTCGGGGGCGACGAACAGCTGAACATGCCCCAAGCCACNGACCTGATGCAGCAACTAGGAGACCTCGACTCGCTGCAACANCTTCTNCAAGATGCGTCGAACCCGGGAGCGCTTGCTGAAGTNGACCCAGAAAGAGTGGAAGAACTACTNGGGCGCGAATCGGCCGAAGCTTTGCAACGTCTCAGCGAAATGGCTCGAATGCTTGAGGAAAATGGTCTCGCCGAGAANAAAGAAGGTCGGCTAGAGCTCACCCCACGCGCACTCAGAGCTATCGGACAAAACGCGCTNGGCGACTTGTTCGACAAACTCATGGACGACAAAGTCGGTTCACANCAAATCAACCGGACCGGAATTGGCCACGAAAGAGCGTACGAAACCAAGCTCTACGANTTTGGCGACAACTTCAACCTCAACATCCACCAGACCGTTCGCAACGCCATTAGTCGACAGGGACCCGGCTCACCTGTGCGACTCGCCGCAGACGACTTTGAAATCGAACGGACAGAGATGACGACNCGAGCNTCNACCGTACTGATGCTGGACCTATCGCTGTCGATGCCCATGCGCGACAATTTCCTTCCAGCCAAAAAAGTCACCATGGCTCTTCATTCCTTGATCAGCTCGCAATATCCCCGCGACTACCTCGGTTTGGTCGGTTTCGCCGAATCCGCTTTTGAGTTCAAACCCCAGCAGCTTCCCGAAGTTTCNTGGGATTACGCATATGGCACCAATATGCAGCACGGCTTCATGATCGCTCGACGCCTATTGGGACGACAAAGCGGCACCAAACAAATCATCATGATTACTGACGGAGAACCAACCGCGCACATCGGCCCAAGCGGGCAGCCCTACTTCAACTATCCGCCGATCCCAGAATGCATAGAAGCAACGCTGAAAGAAGTTGCGCGAGCAACCAAGGAAGACATCCGTATCAATATCTTCATGCTCGACCCCAATACCTACCTCAGACAATTCGTCGAAAAAATGACCCAAATGAACGGAGGGAGGGCATTCTTCACCAACCCCGACAATTTGGGCGATTACGTTCTCGTCGACTTCTTGGAACACAGGCGACGGTTAACCGCGACGGGACGCTTTTGATGNCATCANATATCNGNGNACTNCNCAAGCTCTTCGCGGTCTCTGTCGGCCTACTAGATTCGCCTCAATGACTCCCGCACAACTTGCCCCTGACCGGATTCGCAAAGGCGAGCGGACACGCACCCGAATACTTGATGCTGCGGCNCAAGTGCTTGCTCGNAANGGNTATGCAGCGACAACCCTTACCGAAATCGCGGCCACAGCCAAGATGCAGGCCGGGAGCCTCTACTACCACTTCGATTCGAAAGACGCCATCGTCGAGGAAGTCCTCCGCGTGGGTATCGACCACGCGCGAGANGCAATACGGGCTGCCCTAAAAGCCGCTGGGGAAAACGCGTCTGGTCACGACCGACTCATGGCTGCGATCATCGCTTATGTGACGGTCATCACCATTGACTCCGATTTCAGTCAAGCGAACATTCGATGCTACGCAGAAGCTCCCGAAGCCACAAGAGCAAACCTCGCGGTCCCGTTAAGGGATTTTGCCAACGGATTGATCAGGCTTATCGAGTCGGGACAACGAGATAAATCCGTCCGAAACGACGTAGAAGCGCGAGTGATCGCGCGTATGACGATCGCAGCAATGAATTCTGTTATCGGCTGGTGGCGACCAAATGGCGAAGTCACCATTGAGGGTGTAGCGCAAATGTTCGCGAGCACCATGGCCGACGGACTTGCCAACGACACATAGGCAATCTGGTCGAAGGATTCCGCATGAAGTTCAACCTCTTTATGTACTGCACCACCGGGCGACGCGACGAACTNGAAGCGGGCCTCGCGGGACTAAATAACGACTACTACCAACGTATGCTCGCCGAAATCGCTGACATCGCTCAATTCGCTGATGAGAATGGCTGGCACGGCCTAGGTCACCCTGAACACCACCTGCAAATCGAAGGCTTTGAAGCCTCCAACGATTTAGGGNTGATGGCGTCCTGGATTGCCAACGCCACNGAACAACTTCGAGTGATCTCGTGTGGGTTTGTNTCAACTACCCACAACCCNCTGCGAGTGGCAGANCAGATTTCCACGCTCGACCACATGACAGGGGGACGGCTCGGAATCGGAATTGTTCGGGGATACCAACACCGATGGGTAGACCAACTAAAGATCCGACCCGACCTGGCAGCAGTCGGACATTGGAACAAAGACACCGACGTCGACGAATTTAACCGGAGGTTCTTTGCTGAATTCGTTGAGGTAGTGCTCACCGCATTAACGGAGCCAACGTTCAGCTACCAAGGCGAGTTCTGGAAATTCCCCAACGACAACTTGAACCCCCACCTTCAGACCGTTTACTCCGATTANGGCGCCGGAGTTGATCCTGATATGACCATCCGCGAGATCGGGATAGCACCNCGTCCCCTACAACATCCGCACCCTCCGCTATACGGCGGATTCACCATGTCCATGAAAACGGCACTGTTNTGGGCAAAATATGGTGGCACGCCAATCGTCCTGAGCGACAAACTCGACTTCTGCAAAGCGCTCTGGAGCGCGTACCGAGAAGAAGCCGCCAACCACCACGTCGAAAAACCAAAAGGCCAAGAAGCGGCTTGGGGAGGAATAGCTGTTTGCGCACCCACCGACCTCGACGCCCAACAACAGTTTCAAGATATGGAATGGTTCTGGGGTAAATGGGGCACCCAATTCGGTCAGGGCTTGCCACTCAAACTGGTGGGCAGTCCTGACACCATCAGCAGACAAATCGATGACGCTCACAAACAACTCGGATTTGACGAAATCTTCTTATTAATCCCCCAAGGAATTCACTCCAGCGGTCAGATCATCGAATCCCTCGACCTTGTCACCCAAAAGGTCATGCCTCGCTTCTCCTGAAAGGTCGAGAAACCCAACTGCAGAGGGGCAACAGTCCGAGATCACGGGGAAGTAAAGGTCATGGCTCTAGCCTGGTTAGATCATGGCTGGATCTGACCCACTACTGAAACGGCCGACTTTCGCAGGCAGCGACCANGGCTTGGCGAAGTTTGTAGCCCGGCCCGTCCTTCGTTTCNTAGATCGCGAGGTTGCCGGAGGGNTTCTGCTGCTCCTCGCAACCACTGCTGCCTTGATATGGGCGAATTCAACGTGGGCAGACGGCTACNACAGCTTTTGGCATGCCGAGATTGAGTTGGTGGTCGGACCGTGGCATTTGCCTCATCTCAGCGTCGGCCACTTTGTGAACGATGCGCTAATGGCGTTGTTCTTTTTCGTTGTCGGGCTAGAAATAAAGCGCGAACTTGTCACGGGAGACCTCAGGTCGTTTCGGGCTGCAGCTCTCCCAGCCATTGNAGCGCTCGGCGGGATGGTTGTCCCAGCGGCGCTGTACTTTGCGCTAAATACTGCGGGTGAAGCTTCACGGGGCTGGGGTATCACAATGGCCACCGACATCGCATTTGCTGTCGGANTTGTGGCTCTTCTCGGAGCTCGTGTGTCACCCAAGATCAAACTCTTTCTTCTCACCTTGGCGATCGTTGACGACATTGGCGCCATTGTGGTGATCGCCATTTTCTATACCAGTGACCTCAGCCTGAGCTGGTTGCTGATAGCGCTCGCAGGGCTTGTTGGGGTGTGGCTGCTGCAACGGCTTCGCGTATGGGCCATACCTGTATACGCGGCGCTAGGCATTTTCATTTGGTACGCCACGTTGGAGTCAGGTGTTCACGCGACAATCGCGGGAGTTGCCCTAGGGCTGCTGACCCCGGCGCGACCGTTACTCAACCAGCGCGACGCGCAACAAATAGTCGATGCCCTGCCCAGCGATGCGAGCGTGGCCGAAGTCCGACATGTGTCTTTCCTCGCTCAAGAGTCGGTGCCACTCACCGAACGTCTCGAGAACATGCTGCATCCTTTCACGGCATTCTTGATTATTCCGATCTTTGCTCTGGCCAACGCCGGCATCGAATTAAGTGGCGACAAAATTTCCGACGCGGCTAGCAGCAACGTCACGCTCGGCATCGTGCTAGGGCTTGTTGTTGGCAAACCTTTAGGCATCACACTGTTCGCCTGGGTCGCCACACGCTTTGGATTCGCGCTCCCAGAAGGAGTCCATTGGCCGCAATTCGTTGGGATGGGATTCGCGGCGGGGATCGGGTTCACGGTATCNATCTTTGTAGCTGGCCTTGCCTTCGAAAGCTCNGCAGTTACCGATCTTGCCAAGATCGGAATTCTTATTGCTTCTNTTGTCGCAGCCGTTCTGGCCTTGCTTCTAATGCGATTCAAATCCTCCTCGACCACCGAATGATCGACGCGGTTCTGTTTGACTTCGACGGGGTTATACGACAGTGGGACGAACCGGACCTCTGGACCTTCGAAGCCGAAGCTGGCATTAAGCCGGGGACTGTATTCGAAGCAGCATTTTCAACGGAACTCCATGACCCTCTTACAAGAGGGGAACTCACATGGNNGGAATGGCGAAATGAAACTGAACGCAGGTTGGTAACCCAACACGGCGAATCGGTGCGTCCGGTAGCGAAGAGATTCTTTGAATTCGAAGGTCGAATTGACACAGAAATGGTCGAAATCCTGGAACGGTTGCCCTCGCGGCTTCGAGTGGGCCTCTTAACCAACAACCACGATCGCTTCGAAGAATATTTGCGGCGCATGGGTCTAGACGATCGGTTCGACGTAGTGGTCAACACCCATCGAATAGGGATCGCCAAACCCGACTTTGGTGCGTATGCAAGCGCAACGACGCAACTTGGGGTAGAGCCGAAGCGTTGCCTTTTCATCGATGACTTAGAAGCGAATGTGGCGGGCGGAGAAGCCGCAGGGCTTATTTGCCATCTCTTCCGACATCCNAAAGGCCTTATCAGGCGCCTGGAGGAATTGGGTGTTGTACTTGCCGACCCTCATCGGTAGTTGCCGCTCGGGCGGGGGCTTCGTAGGCTCTTCGNTTGGTGCTGAAGCGCACCTTGCCGTGTCGGACCCCCGTCGGCCCGGACCGAACCGGCACCTGCTACCAGTTGGGCCGAACTGAGAGGACATCGTGACAGCGGTTCCCTATTTCGCGTTGATCGCTTCGGCGTTGGCGCTCATTCTTGCTTACTACTTCGCTAAGACAGTTATGAAGGCGGACGAAGGTACTGACCTGATGAAAGAAATTGGTCAGGCCATCCGCGAGGGAGCAATGACGTTCCTTCGCCGCGAGTACCAGTGGGTTTCGGTTTTTGTGGTCGCGATGTTCGTCCTGCTTTTGGTACTGCCCATCGACGGAAGGCCGGCGGCCTCATTTGCATATCTCATGGGGGCGTTGCTCTCATCGATCGCCGGGTTCATTGGTATGCGAATAGCGACCGCGGCTAACACCAGAACAGCAAACGCTGCTCGAGAAGGTGCTGCGACAGCTTTACCTTTGGCTTTCAAAGGCGGCGCAGTTATGGGCTTCACTGTCGCAGGGCTGGCGTTACTTGGCATTTCCTTCAACTACCTGCTGTGGGTCACCTGGATCGGGGTCGACAGCGCTTTTCAGGTTGTAGCGGCATTCGGACTCGGCGCGAGTTCTATCGCCCTCTTCGCTCGTATCGGCGGCGGTATTTACACCAAAGCAGCCGACGTAGGTGGCGACCTCGTCGGAAAAGTGGAAGCTGGTATCCCTGAAGACGATCCACGAAATCCTGCAACCATTGCCGACGCCGTAGGGGACAACGTCGGTGATGTCGCCGGAATGGGCGCCGACCTTTTTGAGTCGTACGCNGGCTCAGTAGTAGCTCCGATTGTCCTGGTGTCACTGCTCCTGTCCGGAGTTTTTATTGAAGGGGACAAACTCCAAGCATTCGGTGATTACGAATCGCTGTTGATGTATCCGATTCTCATCGGAGCTCTCGGAATGATCGCGTCAATCNTCGGTGCGTTGCTTACTCGAGGAAGAGAAGGCCAGAGCCTTTCAACACAACTNCACACTGGCCAATACGTCGCCATGGGCCTCACAATCATCCTCACTATCGCTGGCACTCTGTGGCTCTTCGGCGGAGCGTCCAACCCTGATGGATCCGCCATTGTCCAAACACCCATGTACCTCGCGTTGACCATCATCATCGGCCTGCTCGGTGGTTGGGCTATCGGGTTTGTATCGGAATATTTCACCTCCGAGCACTACAAACCCGTCAAAGGNATTGCAGAAAAAGCAGAAACTGGTGCGGCNACCGTCNCNATNGANGGNATCGCTCAAGGCAAACTTTCCACNCTTCCNTCGGTCGCCGTCGTNGTAACAATGATCGGACTTTCTTACTGGTTNGGNGGTGCNGCGTTCGGCCAAACNGGAGAGGTCATAGGGCTATACGGAGTGTCATTGGCCGCGATNGGNATGTNGGCAGTCACCGGAATCATCGTCGCGGTTGACGCGTACGGACCCATCGCCGACAACGCGGGCGGCATCGCTGAGATGGCTGAATTACCGCCCGAAGTTCGAGATGTGACCGACGGCCTTGATGCNCTNGGTAACACGACTGCGGCCGTCGCAAAAGGTTTCGCAGTTGGTTCCGCCGCAGTGACCGCCTTGGCATTATTCAAATCCTTCAGCCTCGCCGCAGGCTCAGAAGTCAACCTGGATATCAACGACACTGCCGTCACCATCGGACTGTTTCTCGGCGCAATGACACCGTTCATTTTTGCAGCTATGACCATGTCATCAGTAGGTCGAGCGGCCCAAGCAATGATCGTCGAAGTCCGACGGCAATTCGCCGAAATCCCTGGACTGCGAGAAGGCCGAGCAGGAGTCAAGCCTGATAGTCGCCGCTGTGTAGACATCTCAACTCAAGCAGCTCTGCGCGAAATGCTTTTGCCCGGTGGACTAGCCATCGCATTGCCTCTTGTTATCGGATTTATCNACGTCAACGCCCTTGGCGGGTTCCTNGCNGGCGCCGTNGTCACAGGNTTNCTAATGGCGATCTACATGGCGAACTCGGGTGGAGCCTGGGACAACGCCAAGAAATACATCGAAGCCGGAGCACACGGAGGCAAAGGCACTGATGCCCATGCCGCCGCTGTTGTTGGTGACACTATTGGTGACCCTTTCAAAGACACGTCGGGTCCNGCCATGAACATTCTGATAAAGGTCATGACGATCGTTTCGTTAGTCTTTGTGCCCGCGTTCATTTAGATAACGACACCGCGCCAGAGGTGATCCTGCACCTGTAGATAACCAGGACGTCCACGCGTCAACTACCGGTGTCAGGGAGGCATAACCTGAGCCCATGGAGGTTCGAAACACACGGGTATTAATCACNGGTGCTAGCCGGGGGATAGGCGCGTCNTTAGCCCGAGCTTTCGCTAGCGCAGGAGCACGCGTAGCACTAGNGGCACGGTCAGCGGAAGACATCGACGCACTGGCCCATGAACTTGGCGGCTCCTCCTACCCNCTGGACCTCACTGACCCAAATCAGCTCAATGGTTTTGTCGAACGCGTCGAAGCCGACGGCGGACCCATAGATGTGCTCGTAAACAATGCTGGGATAGAGACTCAAGATTTCGTGGAAGACATAGCAGAGGACCGACTCGTCCAAGTCGTTGCCACCAATCTCCTCGCCCCGCTACGTCTCACGCGGCAAGCTCTTCCCGGCATGATTCANCGGGGACAAGGTCACCTCCTCTACACGTCCTCNCTCGCTGCCATAACACCCGCCCCCGGCCTTTCCCCCTACTGCGCGTCCAAGGCGGGACTTACCCGTTTCGCCGAAAGCCTCCGCATGGAAATCAAGAACACGGGCGTCGGGATCACGACAATGCACCTAGGCCCCGTTGATACAGGCATGTGGGAACGAGTGACCGCAAACCCGGCGTTCGATGCCGCGCAACGGAGACTGCGGCAACTCCGAATGCTTACCAATGTCAGTCCCGACAAAGTTGCTTCCGACGCAGTTCAGGCCGTACTAACGGGAAAACGAGAAGTACGGCACCCCAAACGTCTTTGGGGAACAATGGCGATCGCCGCCTTGCCAGGACGCATCACNGANTCTTTAGTCGGNGGCGTCAATTACCGNTCGCACAAAACCCAGGAAAGACGCCCCTANCCAACNAAGAAAGAACCGCTGGTGCCGACGAGTCTGGGGCATCCCCGCGCTACGGTCGGCTATGTGTGGCGAGCAATCACGGCACAGTTGTTCCGAGGTTTCTGTATGGGGGCCGCGGACCTAATCCCCGGTGTGTCCGGCGGCACCGTCGCGCTTCTCTTGGGTATCTACGATCGCCTCATCGAACAAATCAAATCCTTGTCGGGCGCCATTAGCAGACTTGGTCGTGCTGATTTCGCTGGCTTTAGACAACGGATTCGGTACGTNGACTGGTACTTCCTCATCAGCTTGCTCGCGGGAATATTATTGGCCGTAGNGTTGCTGGTTTCGTGGCTTCGCGCCCAAATAGAAGAACATCCCGTCGTTGTCTCGGCGCTCTTCTTNGGACTCGTTGCGGCGTCAGCATTGGTAGCGCGACGCGAAATCGTTGAGTGGCGCCCCTCTCGATTCATAATTTTCGCTGCCACCGCGGCGCTCACTTTTGCTGCTGTNGGACTCAGATCTGGCGGCATCGAAAATCCGACAGCGATTGTTGTTCTGGTCGCGGGCGCTCTCGCCATCTGCGCGATGGTTTTGCCGGGTATCAGTGGCTCTTTCGTGCTTGTGATCATTGGCCTGTACGACCACCTCATTGGTGTCATCGAACGCACCGAATTCGGTGTGCTGGGGTTGTACGCCCTTGGTGCAGTTACTGGCCTGTGCCTGTTTAGCCATTTCCTTCATTGGCTTTTGACTGGCTATCGCGACTACGTCATTGCTGTTCTCCTAGGCCTTATGGCTGGCTCGCTGAGGGTGCTATGGCCGTGGCCCGTGACAGATGGGGGAATCGAAGACACTCGACTTGAAATTCCTCCGCTCAACGAGGCTTATGGAGCNCTNCTCGCGGCATTGNTAGGCGCCGTNGGNCTACTGGCATTAGTGCAGATAGCGACGCGATTTGAGAATTTTGATGCCCAAGATACGTTGGAAAGGTCTCCATGACCGGTACCGTCCGCGGGAAGGACCTGCGTCATTAACGCTGGCCAAAAGTTGACACCTGACCAACTGATAGGGAATAACTAGCTGTCGTGCCAAAGTCTCTGGTTATCGTCGAATCGCCCGCCAAGGCTCGTACCATCGCGGGTTTTTTGGGCCCAGAATTCATTGTGGAATCTTCAATCGGCCACATTCGCGATCTACCTAATGGCGCCAGCGAAGTCCCCAAGGCTTACAAGGCCGAACACTGGGCCCGATTGGGAGTCGATGTTGACAACGACTTTAAGCCCCTTTACGTCGTGAGTGGTCGCGCCAAAGAACAAGTCAAACATCTGAAAAGTCTTCTGAGAGAAGCCGACGAGCTATATCTGGCCACTGACGAAGACAGAGAGGGAGAAGCGATTGCTTGGCACCTACTNGAGGTGCTGANTCCCACCGTTCCAGTCAAGAGAATGGTTTTTCACGAAATTACNGAGAGGGCTATTCGGGAAGCTATCGATTCGCCNCGAGAACTTGATCGCCGACTTGTCGATGCACAAGAGGCGCGACGAATATTTGANCGACTCTACGGGTACGAAGTGTCCCCAGTCATGTGGAAAAAGGTGCGCCCCCGACTATCGGCGGGACGCGTCCAGAGTGTCGCAAATCGACTGATCGTTGAACGTGAACGAGAGCGCATTGCTTTCATCGCGGCTGCGTACTCCAGCATCGAAGCCGACTTTGTCGCCGATATAGCGTTCTCGGGAACCTTGGCAACTGTGGAAGGCCGCAGATTGGCCACCGGACGTGATTTCGATGACAACGGTCGGCTCACCCGTGAAGAGGCGGTAGTGCTTGACGCGATCAGCGCTGAACAGTTAGCAGCTGACCTCGCTAATCGCCCCTTCACCGTTCAGTCTGTCGATGCGAAGCCCTATCGCCGCAGGCCCGCACCTCCGTTTATCACTTCGACGCTTCAACAAGAAGCAGGACGCCGATTTGGATTTTCCGCGTCGAGAACCATGCAGGCAGCCCAGCGGCTCTACGAGAATGGACACATCACTTATATGCGAACGGACAGCACCACGTTGTCCGCTGACGCGCTCAGCACTGCCAGAGCGCTGATAAAAGAACGGTACGGTCCTCAGACCTTGCCGGGCGACGCTCGGACCTACAGCAAGAAAGTGAAGAACGCTCAAGAAGCGCACGAAGCGATCCGGCCGGCGGGGCAAGTGTGGAAGTCCCCTGAACAATTAGCTGAAGAAGTTACTGGGGACGCGACCCGGCTCTACGAGCTCATATGGCGAAGAACNATCGCAAGCCAAATGATTGATGCGACTGGTCAAACAGTCACTATTCGCCTTGAAGGATCCACAACCGATGAACGAGATGTNGAGTTCACTTCGAGTGGGACAGTGATCACTCAACCGGGGTTCCGCCNNGCCTACGTCCAAGNTGNAGATGACGACGAGGAACCACAACTCCCCAATCTCTCGGAGGGAGATGCGGTCAGTTGTGCAAAGGTGACTGCCCGCGACCACGACACCAGTCCACCGGCTCGATACACCGAGGCAACTCTCGTGCGTCGTCTCGAAGAACTGGGAGTGGGACGCCCCAGCACTTACGCCAGCATCATGGAAACCATCCAAGCCCGCGGTTACGTCTGGAAGAAGGGATCTGCCCTAGTTCCAGAACTCACGGCGTTCGCGACTGTGGGTCTTATGGAAGGTCACTTTTCGCATCTCGTTGATTACGCGCTTACCGCAAGAATGGAAGATGACCTTGATGAGATTGCAAACGGCGAAATNGATGCAGCACCGTGGTTGGCCGAATTTTANTTTGGGGGTCTAGAAGTCGACGGTGACAGGTTGCCCGGACTTCGTGACCTTGTTTCGGACGATCACCTGTCAGCCATTGACGCCGCCGAGATCAACACGGTCCCGATCGGCGTAGACAGGAACGGTGAAATAGTTGTTGCAAAAGTTGGAANGTACGCCCCATACCTGAAACGAGGAGAGGAGACCCGAGCGCTCCCGGCCGAGATCGCCCCAGACGAAATCACACTGGAGATGGCGATCCAACTGCTGGAGACGCCTGAAGAACGAATACTTGGCTCCGACCCTGAAACAGGTCTAGAGATCATTGCCAGGCCCGGGCGATTCGGACCTTACGTCTCGGTAGGTCGTCCGGACGATTCTGANGACAAACCNAAAACAGCGTCGCTATTCGAGTCGATGAAGATNGAAACGGTNACTCTCGACCAGGCATTACAACTATTGAGCCTTCCACGAGTTGTGGGTACCCATCCTGAAGATCAGGAGGAAATCACCGTCCAGAATGGACGTTACGGCCCGTTTNTAAAAAAAGGGAGTGACAGTCGAAGCCTCGATACTGAAAACCAGCTATTCACGTTGACGCTCGAGCAAGCGCTCACAATTTTGGCGCAGCCCAAACGTCGACGCGGGCAGGTAGCAAAACCGCCCCTAAAAGAGCTCGGCATCGATCCGGTTAGTGGAAACCCGATGGTGTTAAAGGATGGTCGTTTTGGACTGTACGTAACCGACGGTGAATACAACGCCTCTCTCCGCAAAGGCGATGACCCGGAAACACTTACCGAAGATCGAGCAACCGAATTGCTNCAGATGCGACGGGANAAGGGTCCTGCGAAGAAGAAAGCTGNAGCCAAGAAGAAAGCTGGAGCCAAGAAGAAAGCTGGAGCCAAGAAGAAAGCTGGAGCCAAGAAGAAAGCTGGAGCCAAGAAGAAA
>PAHW01000024.1 GCA_002705305.1 Acidimicrobiaceae bacterium | reverse complement strand
AGCACCATGTCAATCTCGTCGAGCAACCGCATGACGGTCGGATTTCCGCCGGAGTTGCCAAATAAAGGTGTGTTGAGGTTGGATAAGAGATGGAAGTCCCCGGTTCTGGCCGACCGAACAGGTCCGATATCGGCGACGTTGCGACTATGGAAGATCGCNGCAAATCGCGTCATATTGGCCTCAACCAACTCTTCGAACACCACGTCGGCTTGGTTAATGCCCCATTGAGGTCGANCANNCTNATGATTNTCNATCTTTACGAGGAACGCCGGCCGAGTCATTGGTTCCGCGATTTCTTCGCCTGTGAATTGCGCCACNGGAACTGTNGGCACTTCGGTTGTGGTNGTCGTCGGTGGCAAAGTCGTNGTGACCATCGGCGTCGTNGTGGTGGNAANGTCGTCGNGNNCANNGGNTGTCGTNGTNGTTGGAGNGCTNGGACGTGACAGCAAACTTGTTCCAGCACCGCTACAAGCAGTGAGANCCAGCGAAAGGACGATGATCTGCGTAATAAGCGAAGTGTGACGGGAGGGCAACGAAGTTCCTGANCGCAAGATGATTACCGAAAGCCGAGGGTAACCCTTACTGGAGGCCTATATGTGTACCCCTAGGTGGGNCAAACCGGTCGGTGTAGCGTCGGGTGGGTGCGTACCGCATTCGTAACCGAAGTCTTCTCAGATCTACTGGGGAAAGGACGACTAAACCTCACCGATGAGCTTCTTGTAGTTGCTGGAGGACGNGCAGAACGCGACCTGTTTCAGACCCTGGGCTTTGAGAAGGCCACCATCACCAATCTCGACTCCGTGGAAGCTTCGGAACAACTAGCTCCATATCGNTGGGCGCACGAAGACGCTCAAAGTTTGAGCTACAGCGACCGGTCGTTTCCGTGGGTCGTTGTCGTTGATGGGTTGCATCACTGCAGGTCGCCCCATCGGGCTCTCACTGAGATGTATCGCACATGTTCGGTTGGTGTCATCGCCATTGAGGCGAGAGATTCCTGGTTGATGCGTTTAGCTGTTCGATTGGGNTTCAGTTCGAGNTACGAGTTGGAGGCGGTGCNGGCTCAGGGCGGAATATCTGGAGGGCTCGATAATGGACCTATTCCGAACCATATTTATCGGTGGACCGAACGCGAGTTTCAGAAAACTATTCGTTCGTGTGATCCCACAGGAGATCANGGCTTCTATTTTTTCTATGGCCTAAATCTTCCGTATGAAACAGCGGACCTTCGTGGTTGGAACAAACGCAAAAAGTTTCTTAAGCCTGCCGAAAAAATTCTTCGTCTGGTGACTCGGTTACTTCCCAAACAGCGCAATTCGATGGCAATGATCGCCACTCGGCCGGACCGTTCGCACTCGTGGATCGGACCCGAATAGCCGGGAGCCGAACCAAGTGCAAGTTCCGCTATCGATCGTCCAAAATTATTCAGATAGCGAGACCTGCCCATTTGGTGTCTCAAGAATGATCTCTAATGACTCTGGACCCTCAGAAACGTTGACATTGAGACCAAGTTGCTGATGCAAAGAGTTGACGTGACTCGGTTCAGGGTGGGTTCCGCGAACTTCGATCAGCGAACACCCTGGGGGTGTAATAGTGGCCGGATTTGGGGTGTCGCCCCAATCGATCACAAAGGGTACGAGTCCCAAACGGTTGGATCGAGTAAGCCGCCAACTGATCTCTTCGCCATCGGGTTTCACCCGACTCATCGCGACCACCGGTCCCGGATCGGTTCCATGATTTCGTATCGTTTCTGCGACAGAGTCGATGGACTCGTCATCCGTGGGATGAATGGCGAAGGCTGCCAAACGAGGCCCGCGATGGTCGTCTATGCCGAATGGCCGAGGACCTGAGGGCTCGTCCTGATTGGGGTCAACAGCAATGATTTCCAGATATACATCGTTTCCGAGAGAGAGCAGGGCGTTATGGGTTCCGATCCCAGGGTGCGGCCCGCCAGGAGCGGCTCGGACGCCGGTCATGGCCTCGACGAAGTCGACTCCGTCTTCAAGGTTTTGACAAGCAAGGGCAAAGTGGTCAAATGCCGCCATATCAATCAAATAACTCCTTCGGTAAATCCCGGGAGGGGTTCATCGTCCAATCCGCGGGGCGCTTTTCGAGAAAAGCGTTGATGCCTTCAACTGAGTCAGGTTGCTGTCCCACCCACTCAAACACTGGCGCTTCCATCTGATGCATTTCATCCCAACTCAAAGAGAGNCCCTTCCACAACAACTTCTTCGTCGCGGCCACCGACACCGGAGCAGCNGCGGACAGGCGGATAGCAAGGCCGATGGCTGCCTCCAGTAGATCTTCATCGGCATGTACTGATGAAACCAACCCCATGGAAAGAGCCTCTTCGGCCGTAATTATCTCCGCCCCCATGAGCAACTGGGACGCATTCGAAAACCCAACGACTCTAGGTAGAAGCGCGTGTGACCCAAGTTCAGGCAACATCCCGATTCGGTTGAAGACAAATCCGATACGTGCGCTTTGCGCTGCGAGTCGAACATCACACATCAAAGGGTAAGTTGCGCCGACCCCGACAGCGGGACCGTTGATCGCAGCAATTACCGGTTTCGGTACTTGGTGGGGCAGTAGTTTGGGCGTTCTCGCCTCGCTGTCGTCTTGAAGATCTCGGTCCCGGTCNGAGCTGAATGTGTCGCCCCCACCGGAAAGATCCGCACCCGCGCAAAAAGCGCGGCCGGTGCCGGTCAACACCAACGCCCGAACATCAGGATTTTCCGAACAGTCCAAAAGAGCCGCATCTAACCCCGAAGAAATTTCGTTATTCCAAGCGTTGAGACGATCCGGGCGGTTGAGCCTCACCACACCAACACGGTCGACGTAGTCGACTGTTACAGCACCCNCGTTGGGGTTCGACTCGTTCATGGCTTTATTCTCTCAGAATTGAATGAGCCACACCGGANTGCGATAGATCTGGCCTTCGAGTCTTTCTTCNGGCATGCTATTTAGGTATTTCCAGCTAGGACTGCCGTGCAGATACTTACTTCCATTGTCGTTGGTTTTGCCGTGACTCAGGTCTCCACGTTGACNACNTCCGCGTATTTGCATCGTTCTCTCGCCCACAAGGCAGTCACGTTCCGGCCCTGGTTCGCCTTCATTCTTCGGTTCTTCTTNTGGCTTACGACAGGAGTGAAAGCTCGAGAATGGGCAGCCGTCCACCGTAAACATCACGCTTACACCGATAAGGAAGGNGACCCCCACTCTCCGGCNCGTCTCGGTTGGGTTCGCGTTCAACTCACAAACTTCTGGCTGTACCGGCGCTCGGCAAACGATCCGGTCACAGTCGAAAAGTGGGGGAAAGACCTCGCTCCTGATCGGTGGGATCGACTGATGTTTGATCGAGGCCCTCTNGGTTTACTTATCGCAACTGTGCTTCTTGCTCTGTGGCTGGGATGGTGGCAGGGNCCGCTCGCTTTCGCATTCCATGTGGTCAGTTACNTNACCCTGTCCGGTGCAATCAATGCAGTGGGACACACCTTCGGTCGACGTCCGTACCAGAACAGCGCAACAAACTCACATTGGCTCTCGGCATTAACCTCCGGNGAGGGTTACCACAACAATCACCACGAATTACCGACGTCGGCAAGGTTCGGTTTCAAACCATTGGACTTAGANGCAGCCTGGTGGCTCATCAAACTCGCACAACGTTGCGGCCTCGCTGAGGTACGCGAACTCAAGAACAAGCCCTTACTCGTCTGATTGCAGTNCCGCTGCNGTATGCCTGAAGATGTCGCTGTGGTTTGGGAAATTGTGGAGCTAAGGAGAATTGAACTCCTGACCCCTTCCATGCCATGGAAGTGCTCTACCAACTGAGCTATAGCCCCGAAGCGGAACCCAAGGTATCAGCGGGCTTGGGCGATGCAACTCACGTTTCTTCGAGTNGAACACGGCGCCTAGGCTTTCAACCATGAGCATCCCAGTCGACCCCAACCAACTTGAAACNGAACTCGAACGATTTGGCCGCTCCGCTTTTCTGTTGACGGTGTGCGATGACCAAACCTCCCACGTCGCCCATATGACCCTCAGTTTCGAAGAGGGGATTCTTCGCTGTCCCGTGAGCCGAACTGCCGCGCGAAATGTTGCACATCGACCCAAGGTTGTCCTNTTGTGGCCACCGTGGGAACCCGACGGATATTCAATGATTGTCGACGCTGATTGCTCCGTTGAAGACGAAGAACTGTGTATTACGCCAACCTCTGGGGTGCTTCATCGACCAGCCGCAGCCGACACTTCGACTGGACCCGAATGCGGAAGCGATTGCGCTCCGCTCGGCTCATAACGTGGCAGGTCCACTTACCGGTATCCGAGTTTTNGAACTAGGGAGTTTTATCGCTGGCCCTTTCGCAGGACAACTCNTNGGAGATTACGGGGCGGAGGTAATCAAAGTTGAGCCTCCATCTGGGGGAGATCCCATGCGGAAGTGGGGGCATCGAGATTCTGCAGGGCACAGCTACTGGTGGCCGGCGATTGCTCGCAACAAGAAATCGATCGCCATTGATCTTCGAATCGCTGAAGGCCGGATGGTGGTCCGACGTTTAGCGTCTCGTAGCGACGTTGTTTTGGAGAACTTCACCCCGGGACGACTCGCGGAGTGGCAACTCGGCTACGACGACCTTGTAGATGACAACCCAGGCCTCATCATGACCCACGTTTCGGGTTTCGGTCAGACNGGCCCTCGAGCAGCAGACCCAGGTTTCGGCTCTATCGGTGAAGCCATGGGAGGAATCCGACATACCACAGGTTGGCCTGACCGACCGTCGACGAGAGCAGGGATAAGCCTCGGCGATGCCATCGCTTCACTATTCGCGGTGAGCGGCACATTGGCTGCTCTCAACGAAAGGCAACGAAGCGGAAAAGGTCAAGAGGTCGATGTGGCAATCTACGAAGCCGTTTTCGCTCTNATGGAATCAACCATCGCGGACTACGACCTAGGTGGCCATATTCGAGGTCGGACCGGCTCCGTTCTCCCGGGAGTATCGCCATCCAATGTCTATCCAACTCTCGATGGATCAGATGTACTTATCGCAGGTAACGCTGACGCCATATTTCGACGCATTTGTGCCGCGATGAACCGAACGGACCTCTCGGAAGATCCGCGTTACGCGACCCACGAGAGTCGAGGAGTTAACCAACTGGAGTTGGACGACATCATTTCTGCCTGGACGGCCAGTCAACGGGTAGAAGAGCTAGAAGCGGTGCTTGACGAGCACGCGATTCCATATGGCCGAATTTTCACGGCCCCTGACATGATCGCCGACCCCCAATTCGCGGCTCGCGAGTTGATTCAGCGATACGAAGACGAAATTTTGGGCCGAGAAGTACCCATGGCTGCACCTATTCCGCGATTTTCCCGCACACCAGGTGAGATCCGATCGACTGGACCCGGGTTAGGGCAACACACTGACCAGATACTTGACAGTGTGGGCGGATACAACCAAGAACAGATCGAACGTTTACGCTCAGAGGGGGTAGTCGCCTGACCCCAATATCAAGGGTCAACGGTTCTGGTTCTGGGGCCCGAACGAAGAACCTGCGCCGGCAACTGGCGGCCGACCAGTGTCTCGGCCAGATGCCCGCACTCGATCAACCGTTCTAGGTCGACGCCTGTCGAGGCACCCAAATCTTCGACCATATGGACCACATCTTCAGTGGCGACGTTTCCGGTGGCGCCTGGCGAGTAAGGGCAACCGCCGAGTCCGCCGATAGCGGCGTCAAAGCGGCGTACGCCTCGCTGCATCGCGACCACGATGTTAGCTAGGCCAGTATTTCTGGTGTTGTGAAAATGAAGAGCGATTTCGGAAGTTTCGATACCNACTTCCTCGAGGGCGTCCAGCAACTCAAGAACAACTCTGGGCGTTGCCATTCCGCTGGTATCCCCAAAGGACAACCCCTCAACCCCTGCCTCCTCCAGGACTCTTAACGCATAATCGGCGACCCGTTCGGCAGCAACATCNCCCTCGTACGCGCACCCGAACGCTGTTGACAAAATCGCTTCAACGGGTGTTTTGTTCTGGTGAGCTAAATCAGTCAGTTCGATAATCTGGCCGATTGACTCTTCAGGAGACATATTGATGTTCTTACGGTTGTGAGTTTCTGAAATTGACATCACTACTTCGATTTCGTCTACGCCGCATTCGAGTGCGTCGTGGGCGCCCCGCTCATTGGGAACGAGAGCGCGGTAGCGAACCCCTGGTACTCGGGTAATACCTTTCATGACCTCAGCCGACCCNGACATNGGCGGGATCGCTTTCGGATGAACGAATGAAGCCGCCTCNATCGCAGCGAGACCGGTGCCCGANAGGGCNTCTATCAANGCAATGCGNTCCGCAACCGGAATTGTGGCCTCATTNTGCAACCCGTCGCGGGGCCCAACTTCACGGATCTCCACCGAGTCAGGAAGATCCGCGCTCACTTCAAGCCGCCTTTAGGTCTTCAAACACCTTGCGCCAACGCTCGGCGTCNGATCGATACGGNGCGTAAAAACTTAGACGCTGGACAATGTCACCGAAACGTTGCTTCAACTCTTCAGCGATCTGCTCGGGCTCACCGACCACAGCGAAAGCACCAAGAATTTCGTCATCCACNAGGTTGCCCATCTCNACCCATTTACCTTCCTTAGATAAAGAGTTGAGCTCGGTTTGCATGTCGCCCCAACCGTGACACTCCAGAACACCCCGATACGCAGGGGTGGACCCGTAGAACGCGATCTGCTGACGAGTTCCCTGNTTTGCCTTCTCAATTTCTTCCTCGTTGTTACCTGTCACAACGAACAAGGGACCAGAGATCTCTACNTCGGAGAGGCTACGACCAGCTCTTTCGGCCCCTCGTTCCAACGCCGGAAGAGTTTCTTCACGCAGGTATTTCTCGGTCGTAAAGCCATGGGCAAGAAACACGTCGCAAGTTTCACCGGCTACCTCAGTCATNAANGGACCGACCCCTGCCAAAGCCATTTTTGGTGCACCATAAGGGTTTTCGCCTGGATGAAAAAACGGCGTCATCAACGTGTGCTGATAAAAATCGCCCCGAAAGTCGAGCTTCTCGCCGGTATTCCAACTGTTCCAAATCGCTTTGGTCGCCAGAATCATCTCGCGCATCCGCGCCGCCGGTTTTGACCAGTCCATCGAAAATCGCTTAGTGATGTGGGCTTTGATCTGACTACCCAGNCCGAGGGTGAAGCGTCCCTTGGAAATCAANTGGATGTCATTCGCGCTGTATGCCAGATCCATCGGATTTCGAGCGAACCCCACCACAATGCTGGTTCCCAATTCAACTGTTTCGGTCGCTTGAGCCATAAGGGGGAGCATTGTGAACGGGTCGTGGCTCGTTTCGGGAACCCACAGACCGTCGTAACCGATCTCTTCCTGTTCGCGGGCCTTATCCATAATCCCGTCAAACCCACTATCTACGCCTATGCCGCCATCGATTTTCATAGACCCGAACTTAGTTCAGCCCNNGGCTGATGTCGCAGGCACGAGNAGACTAGACACCGAGAATGTCTGCGGCTCGTTTAGCCAGNCCAATAACGCTTTGGGGNAAAANCTCGACCTCGTCGGGAATTTCAGGGTTCGCACCACCAACGTACCGTGCATGCACCCCTTCGAGAATGCACGCCAGGCGCCAACTCGCAAACGCGAAAAAGAACTCCATATCGCTCGTATCGCGCCCTGTGTGCCGCTGGTAACTGGCGATTAGTTCAGTACGACCNGGGAAGCCCTCGTCGATGGTCGCNGCGTCACCGAGAGGCAAAAAGTCATCGCTTGGCTCGCTCCAGTAGGCAAGTAGAATTCCAAGATCTGCCAGCGGATCTCCCAAAGTGGAAATTTCCCAGTCAAGCACCGCCGCAACCTCTCCAGCTTCTGTGATTAGACAATTATCCAATCTGAAGTCTCCATGAATGAGGGTGCCTTCTCGTTGTTCGGGAATGCAGTTGATCAAGGCGTCATGTACCTGCTCGATGATGGGCAAGTCGCGAGAGGTCATCGCATTGAACTGACGGAGCCANGTTCGCAACTGACGAGCGACATAATCCTCTCGTTTTGCGAGATCAGACAAACCAGTCGATTCGAGATCCACCGAATGAATCGCGGCTAACGCNCCGACAAGCTGTTCGCCGAGGTGCCGACGTCGCTCCAAAGGCACAGAGGCCGCTGATTGTTTGTCTCGTAGTACGTGGCCGTCAACNAAATCGGTGACATAGAAATCAGCGCCGATTACTTCAGGGTCGACACAGAGCCCAACAACCGCGGGCACTGGCACCGCGCTACCAGCAAGAGAAGAAAGCATTCGGTGCTCCCGAACCATGTCATGCGCGCCGGTTANCACATGGTCTAACGGTGGGCGACGAAGCACCCATTTGNGGCCCTGNTGGTCTGTCACCCGATAGGTGAGATTTGAGTGACCCCCGGTTATAAGCTCAAACTCAAGAGGTTCTTTGAGAGCTTCAACGCGAGCCGATAACCACTCGGTCACAGGCGTTTTNTCAATTCCCTGCAAAATGGCACTCCTCAGAACGGTCTGATATCGAAACTACATCGTGTTGGGATCTATTCTCGTTGACGGACATCAACAGCGCGGCGTGAGAGGATGGGACATGATCGACGTCACCGAACAAGACTTTGAGCAACAAGTCGTCGAAAAGAGCCATGAAGTACCCGTGATCGTCGATCTGTGGGCCCCATGGTGCGAACCCTGCAAAACGCTGGGTCCGCTCCTGGAGAAAGTGATTGACGCACAACAAGGCAAAGTCATTGGGGTCAAAATCGACATCGATGAAAACCCCGGGATATCGCAAGCTTTCCAAGTCCAATCGATACCNATGGTNGTGGCCTTCAAAGATGGTCAGGCGGTTGATGGATTCATGGGCGCTCAAGGCGAACCCATGTTGCAAGATTTCATAGCTCGCCTCCTACCAACGGAAGAAGAAAGCCAGATCGACTCGCTGGTTTCAGCCGGTGACGAGTTGTCCTTGCGCGCAGCTCTAAAACTTCAAAGTGACCATCCTCCAGCGGTTCTAGCCCTAGCAGAGTTGCTGGTTCAAGATGGTCGCGCCGACGAAGGCCTCGAGCTCCTGGGACGAATTCCTGAATCGTCTGAGAGTCGACGCATAGCAGCCGTCGCCAGAACCTCGGACAGTTCTGGACAATCCGACGAAGTTGACGCCGAACTTCTCACTCTCCTAANTCAAGTCAAGACCGACGACTCGGCTCGACAACGGTTCGTCGACCTCCTTGAAGTAATGGGTCCCGATGACCCTCGAACCGGTGAATGGCGTCGCAAACTTTCGACGGCGCTGTTCTGAGTCTGACGTTTCCGGGTGCAGCGAAAAAACGACCAGTCCACACCAGATGCGNTCGAAGCAGGGAGCTAACGTCGAAAGCGTGGATAACGTCTCGGTACAGGTGTTCTCGGGGCCCGAGCCATCCCTNNTCGGGGACGCGGTCCGTCAACGAATTGACNTGCTGGTCGGTGANCAGGACCGAGCTCTTGTTCTAGAAGAACTTGCGGGCGAGGAATACACCATCCACGAGGTTGTGGACGCGGTACAAACACCCCCNCTGCTTTCNGATCGTCGGATAGTAGTAGTGCGAGGTTTCAACCGATTCAAATCTGNCGAACTCGAACCNTTAGTTGANCTGTTACGCGATCCNCCGNCGACCACTGATTTGGTCGTCGAATGGGGAAGCGGAGCCGTACCAAAAAAATTGCTGGATGCGGCGAANTCCATAGGTGGCGAACAAGTAAAGATTGGTTCCCCNGGAACGGGGCGAGCACGCAACAGCTGGTTCGAAGAGCGATTCGACNCCTCTTCCCTGAAACTCGACTCCGCGGCCCGCCACATNCTTGTCGAACATTGCGGNGANGACGTNGCCCGCCTAACTGGGTTGATGTTGACGCTTGAGGGCGTATATGGCTTCGACGCGGAACTCGGCGAAGCCGAAGTGATCCCATTTCTCGGTGATGAGGGAGGGGTGCCTCCGTGGGATCTCACCGATGCGCTTGATCGCGGCGAGATGCCGGTGGCCCTTCAAGTGCTGCAACGCATGTTGAGAGGAGGCGCACGCCATCCACTTCAAGTGATGGCAACACTCCACTCCCACTACGANCGGATGNTGCGTCTTGACGGCACAAGTATCNCCAATGAAAAGGATGCGGCCGCGCATCTCGGTATCAAAGGATCAAGCTTTCCAGCCAAGAAGGCTCTAGCTCAGTCGCGTCGGCTTGGTTCAGAGAAAATCCGCCGGGCAATCGAATTACTGAGTGAAACCGACGTCGACCTTCGCGGTAGGTCCGCGCTCGGNGGCGACATTCTCATGGANATCTTAATAGCGCGGCTAGCGCAATTAGGCCGCTAGGTCAGCTACTAAGAGACGAGGTCTTGCTGCTCAGTCGCGACTTTCGCCGAGCAGCTTCGTTCTTGTGGATGACACCCTTTGAAGCAGCCATGTCGAGACGCTTTTGTGCCGCACGAACAAGTTCGTCGGTAGGCTCTCCCGCCGAAGCAGCNGCCAAAACAGCCTTNTCTCGAGTTTTCAACTCGCTACGAACCGCTTTGTTTCTGATTCGGCGGGCTTCGTTTTGGCGGTTACGTTTAATTTGGCTCTTAATATTCGCCACGCGTNCTTCTCTTACTTCGAGTCAAGATGATGAGNCCTTGCCCTAAGCGCCGAAACGCCAAAGCACTACCTCGTCAAGGGATATAACAACCGTCTCAGGTTAGCAACCTCGCCCNTCAATCCCGCAGGCATCGCCCACATTCGGCAAGCACTGAANGCGNTTGAGAAGTTCCAAGAGCGAAGTCGCTTACCTCGGGTTGACGTTGGTACCTTTCAGNTGGAGATGGACCTCACTCGAATCCGCAATTTCTCGATCATCGCGCATATAGATCATGGAAAATCCACGCTGTCGGACCGNATCTTGGAAATCACAGGCGCAGTCGAAGCAAGATCGATGCGCGCTCAATACCTCGATTCGATGGACTTAGAACGCGAACGCGGAATCACCATTAAGGCTCAAAACGTTCGAGTCGATTGGAAAGGCCACGTTCTCCACCTCATTGACACCCCGGGACATGTCGACTTCGGCTATGAGGTCAGCCGGTCACTAGCTGCGTGCGAGGGTGTTGTTTTGTTGGTAGATGCCGCGCAGGGAATCGAGGCACAAACCCTCGCCAACTGTTATCTAGCAATCGAAAACGACCTAGAAATAGTTCCCGTTCTCAACAAGATCGACCTCCCAGCCGCCGACCCAGACCTCTACGCGGGCGAAATCGANAATGTTCTAGGGCTTCCTGCCGANGCNGTCTTACATATCTCTGCCAAGACCGGCGATGGAGTCGCAGAACTACTCGACGCGATCGTCGAACGAATCCCTCCACCAAAGGGNGACGCGGACGCGCCGCTGCAGGCCCTTATCTTTGACTCTCATTTCGATCAGTACCGAGGCGTGGTGTCGTCGATGCGAGTCGTCAACGGTCGCATCCGAACCAACGACAAGCTTCACTTCATGCAAGCTGGNGGAANCTACGACGCGGAAGAAATTGGAATACGCTCCCCGACNACAACACCCGTNTCGCAACTAGGTCCGGGCGAAGTCGGTTACCTCATCGCAAGCATCAAAGATGTAGGACACGCGAAATCGGGCGAGACGGTCACCACCGCCTCCAATCCCGCAAGTCAAGTCCTTGAAGGGTATGAAGACCCGAAACCAATGGTGTTCTGTGGCCTCTATCCGGTGGACGGGGACGAGTTTCCGGACTTGCGAGACGCGCTCCAAAAACTCAAACTCAACGACGCATCAGTGACATTCGAACCTGAAACATCAGGCGCCCTGGGTTTCGGNTTCCGNTGTGGTTTTCTAGGGCTCCTGCACATGGAGATCGTGCGCGAGCGACTTGAGCGAGAATTCGACCTTTCACTCATCGCNACCGCCCCGTCNGTTGCCTACAAAGTCACNACCGACGATGGGTCCACCATCGCTGTCGACAACCCGTCCGAGCTTCCAGACATGGGAACTGTCGACACCATAGAGGAACCCATGCTTCACATAACNGTCCTCACACCATCCGANTACACAGGAACGGTTATGGATCTGTGCCAATCGCGCAGAGGAACAATGATCCGAATGGAGTACTTGTCGCCCGAAAGAGTTGAACTCCACTACGAAGTTCCTCTAGCCGAGATCGTGACCAACTTCTTTGATCAGCTCAAAAGTCGTACGCAAGGATACGCGAGCCTTGACTACGAGCCGGCCGGATATCAAGCCGACAANTTAGTCAAAGTCGAGATATTGCTGAACGGCGATCCGGTTGATGCCTTTTCGACGATCGTTCACAANGACGCCGCGTATGACTACGGTCGCCGCATGGCGGAAAAACTTCGAGAACTGATCCCCCGCCAAATGTTTGATGTTCCCATCCAAGCAGCGATCGGAGGCAGGATCATTGCTCGAGAAACTGTAAAAGCNAAACGAAAAGACGTCCTAGCNAAGTGTTACGGCGGAGANATCACCAGAAAACGAAAACTGTTAGAGCAACAGAAAAAAGGCAAGAAAAAAATGAAAGCCATCGGGCGAGTGGAAGTACCCAATGAGGCCTTCGTATCNGCGCTACGCCTAGAGGACTAATCNTCACCCCNGGGATAATCTGCTTCGGGGCGCAACGATGCGCGTAGTATTCGTCCCCTACANCATCATTAGCTCGGCGGACGGGGCCGGACGTGGACGAACGCAAAGCGGCAGTGTTACGGGCTGTCGTGGAAAGTTTCATTGACACTGCTCAACCTGTCGGGTCGCGCGCTGTNTCAGATTTATCGGATCTTCGGGTATCAGCCGCAACGATTCGAAATGAAATGGCGAGTCTTGAAGCAGAGGGCTACCTCGCACAGCCGCACACGAGTGCCGGACGCGTGCCTACCGACGCGGGGTACCGATACTTTGTGGATCGGTTAGGACCCGGTCATCTTGACGAGGCTGAAACGAGGCAAATCAGTTCCTTTTTCCGGCATGCACAAGGTCAGATTGAAGAACGGCTCGCGGATACCAGTCGNCTGCTTTCACAACTCACCGCCTACGCCGCTGTTGTTGTCGGGCCGTTGCACGACCCTGCTACTGTCCGCTCCGCTCAACTTGTTGATCTGGGCGCAAGTCGGCTCCTTCTNGTACTCGTNACCTCTTCGGGGTCCATCGAGCGCTCGATGATCGAACTTGCTCCGGGNGCCGCAGTTAACCCCTCCGACNTCGGCGCGGCCTCCNCNGNACTTAACGACGCGTTTGTGGGGGCTTCCCTCGGCACCGTACCTACGGTAGATCCCACAGGGAAACNNGAAGTTGACGACCTGGTTGCTACAACCCTTGATGCGCTAACACCGTTGTCGCATCAAGCAGGAGAACTTTATGTTGGTGGNGCCGCCAACATGGCAGGACAATTCGACGCGGTCTCCACAGTGAAGTCTGTTCTAGCGGTACTTGAAGAACAACTATTAGTGGTAAGTCTTCTAGGTGATCTAGTCGAAAGAGGGTTGAGCGTAGCCATCGGAACGGAAACTGGAGTAGCGCCACTCTCTGAATGTGCGGTAGTGGTCGCGCCTTACAAGGTTGACGGCGAACAGATCGGTACCATCGGACTCCTGGGACCGACCCGCATGGACTATCCGAAGGCACTGGCCGCCGTACACGTAGTCAGTAGCCGACTCGGTGAATCTNTGGGTGAACCGCACGAGGACTGAANCAGCTCATGCCAACTGACTACTACGAGTTGTTAGAAGTGGATCGCGGCGCATCGCCGGAAGACCTCAAACGCGCATACCGCAAACTTGCCCGAAAATTTCATCCCGACGCGAACCCCAACGACGAACAAGCCGAAGCCAAATTCAAAGAAATCAGCGAGGCCTACGCAGTTCTCTCCGACAACGAAGCTAGAGCCCGATATGACCAGTTCGGTCACGAAGGACTTCGGAGCGGAGGAATGGGCGGNGACCCATTCAATTTCGACCTCAACGACATTTTCGAAAACTTTTTCGGAGGAAACCCATTCGGCGGCGGTAGAAATCGCAGGCCCGCCGGACCACCGCCAGGCGAAGATCAGGAAATAATTCTCGACCTGGCTTTCGATGAAGCAGTTTTCGGTGTTGATAAGAAAGTTGAGATACAAACCGCCGTAGCTTGTGATCGCTGCGGAGGCTCAGGAGCCGCGGAGGGAACCGCGGCGCGCAGCTGCACTGACTGTGGNGGACTTGGTCAGGTGCGTCAAATGCGTCAGAGCCTTCTCGGCCAAATGGTGACCACCGCACCTTGCCCTAGGTGTTCCGGACTAGGAGAAGAAATCCCCACCCCTTGCCAGTCGTGCCGGGGAGAAGGCCGACGACGCGACACGATGTCGTATGAGGTTCGAGTGCCACCAGGTATCGACAGTGGGTCCACTCTTCGTCTCAATGGTCGAGGGGCTGCAGGTCCCCGAGGAGGACCCGCAGGAGACCTCTATGTTCATCTCCGAGTAGAAGAGTCTGACCGATTCGTTCGAGAGGGAGACGTCCTACACGCCGAACTGCACGTCACNATGTTGCAAGCAGCGTTGGGTGCGCGAATCAATTTCGAAACNTTAGATGGAATTGTGGAACTCGCAATTGCCCCTGGAACGCAACCGGGCGAAATTTTTCGGCTACGCGGCTACGGNGTGCCGCGACTAGAAGGCCGCGGAAGAGGTCGCGGCGACCTCCTCGTCTCCATCAAAGTNGACATCCCCTCGAAGCTATCCAAAGACGAAGAAGAACAGCTTCGCCAAGTGGCNCAACGACGAGGNGAACAAGTCGCCGATTCAGGAGACCGAACCGTTCTTGGAAAAATCCGATCGGCGTTCCAGTAGAGCAATCATGGGTTCCCTTCCAGACGGAACGACCGGGCCGCACGTCTTTGTGTCAGACCTTGACGCCCCGCACCTATCCGATGAAGACCGCCACCATCTAGGACGAGTGCTTCGACTCCGCAAAGGAGACCCACTCACAATCAGCGATGGGGCCCGCCGCTGGCGGCAAGCANCATTCGACGATTCACCGAAAATNATTGGAGACATCATCGAGGTACCAGCNCCCTCGCCNCCNATCACCATCGGCTTCGTCGTCCCGAAAGGNGACCGGCCAGCCTGGATAGTCCAAAAATTGACGGAGCTAGGCGTCGATGAGATTCACCTGCTCANNTCGTCGCGATCCGTNGTGAAGTGGGAGCNCGACAAAGCAGAACAACAACGAANTCGACTAGTNCGCGTCGCTCGGGAAGCCGCGATGCAATCCCGACAAGTCNCCGTCCCCATCATTAGNGAAATACGCGACGTNGTAGAGGCATCNTCNANGTTCGACGTNNCGTTCGCCCACCGAGGNGGGGCCCAACTCAGCCTCGNCCATCCCATTATNTACATCGGCCCCGAAGGAGGATGGTCGCNATCTGAGATCGCTGACAAANCCACTGTTTCNCTTGGCTCATCAGTCCTTCGATCAGAAACGGCAGCAGTGGCCTCGGCGTCCGGACTGCGTCTACTGCGCGCAGACTTACTCGACAACCACTCTCCGTGAACTATGGTCACAGATGTTCGACTGATGAGCAGGAGCGGACGTGGCCGAAATGAGCTTCAGCGACGACCTAATCGATGGAGAAAACTACAGCCTCAGGGTTGGTGAACGCCTCCGTATGGTTCGTCGACAAAAGCGGATGTCACTTCAAGAGGTGGAAGCGGAATCGAACCACGAATTCAAAGCGTCGGTGCTTGGAGCTTATGAACGCGGAGAACGAGCAATTTCGGTGCCCAGACTCTCGCGGCTCGCCCATTTTTATGAAGTCCCCGTAGGTCAGTTACTTCCGCGAGGCGACGGAATCAACGAGGATTCCGGTGCTGCGCTCGATCGCCAGGTCACTATCGACTTGGACCGACTTTCCCGAGTACCTGGCGCAGAGGCCGCTGTATTAGGTCGTTTCCTCACCATGATCCAAGGCCAGCGTCGAGAATTCAACGGATCATCTTTGACAATCCGACGAGAAGACCTTCGAACCATCGCCTGCATCCTGGACACGGCGTTGGAAGAGGTGGATAGTCGACTTGACGAGCTCGGCGTGCGGCTGGGTGTCTGAAACGTGTCTAGATATTGAAATGGCTTCCCAAGCCCACGACGTCTACTACCTAACCGCCGTCACCTGGCGGGACAATCAACCATGGCTCCGAGTGCACACTGACGACCCACCTTCGGTTGAAGCCATCGAGGCCCGAGATCTGCATCTCCGCTTTCGAATTAACGATGAAATCGCACGGCGCTGCATCGGTCGCCTCGAACGTTCTCGTGACGGATCGGCCTACGTTGACTGTAAATCGCCTCCCACCACAGGGCGACAATGTAAACGTTGCCAAATAGTCGACAACATGTCCGCAGCCGACATGCACCAAGCGCACCGAAAAGGACGCGACGCAATCGACCGACGGATGGCCGCCTACTTGTCGCACCCGCACAGACTTTACGTGGCGATATTCCGAGATGGGTCAACCAAAATAGGCACGACGAGAGGGACATCCGGCGGTCAAAGATTGGCCGAACAAGGAGCCTGGTTCGCTAAATACGTAGGTCACGTCGACGACGGATTCTTGGTGCGAGAACTTGAAGATCTGATCAGCGAATCTCTGAAACTTGGCCAAGCGGTTGACACTAGAAAAAAAATCTCCGGGCATCTGCGAGCGCGAAACGATAACGAACTTACAACAACGCTTGAAGACGTGACTCTCGAAGTAAGCGAGGTCCTCAAGACGTCAAATATCGAGGGCTGCACTTCACTTAACGAGCAGTGGTCTAACCCTGCGATCGGTGACCCCCATTGGCAAGACCTACGGGCCTACCCAGCGGTGCTCACTAGCGGCGCCCACGAATTCACCATCCACTCAATGGTTGGCCGTCTCGCCGCTTGCACCAGAACAGGTTTGACCGAAGTCTTCATCATTGATCTACAGCCGCTTCTGGGGCGTCCTCTTGAGCGCGGCGAATTCGAATTAGACGAACTTGTTCAACAGGAGAGCCTCTTCTAATGACCTCCGAAGCAAACGCAAAGTTCGGTCTATACCTTCACGTCCCTTTTTGTGTTCGCCGGTGTGACTACTGCTCGTTCGCGACTTGGGCTGACCGAGGCCACCTCGTCGAAACCTATCTGGCCGCTTGCCGAACCCAAGCCAAAGCAGCCTCGACCAGTGTTCCAGAGATCACATCGGTGTTTGTTGGTGGAGGGACCCCCAATTTGGTGCCCGCTGACCTGCTGGCCAACATTTTTCAAGAACTGCCAATCGCTCCCGACGCCGAGTTCACTGTTGAATGCAATCCCGACCTCGTTGATACCCAACAACTTGACATCTACGTCGCCGCCGGAGTGAATCGGGTAAGCCTCGGCGTTCAATCCATGGTTCCTCACGTGCTCGCTTCTCTTGGACGTGACCACGACCCAGATAACGTTTACGCCGCTGTAGATGCCATCCGTGAAGCGGGTATCGCTTGTCTCAATCTTGATCTCATCTACGGCGCCAACGGTGAAAGCATCGAAGATTGGACGACCAGCGTGGAAAGCGCCCTATCACTCCATCCTGAACACCTCAGCACCTACGCGCTCACCGTAGAACCAGGCACCCCACTTGCCGACGACTTCAACAGACACCCCAACGACGACGACCAAGCTGACAAGTATCTCCTTGCTGACGCTTTGGTTACGTCCGCGGGACTAGTGAATTATGAGATCTCTAATTGGGCGCGACCTGGCGAACACTGTGAACACAACATGCTGTACTGGAACCAAGGTGAGTATCTGGGCTTAGGAGCCGCCGCCCACAGTCACCTAGATCAACGAAGATTCTGGAGCGTGCGAACCCCGGAACGTTTCATCACCGCCGTTACCGAAGGTTCTTCGGTTGAGGCGGGCGCAGAAAAACTAGATCCAGAGGCATGGGCGCTCGAAGGACGGCAACTGGCCATACGAACCGACGAAGGTGTCCCAGAAAAGTTCGTTCCCAACGAAGTTCAGCATCTGACCGAACCAGCGGACAATGAAGGAAATCTGAAGCTAACCGTGGAGGGACGTCTTCTCGCCAATGAAGTGTCCGTCAGGCTCCGGTAGTTGATCGCGACGACGGCAAAGTTTTTCGTGGTTCATAACGGCCCGGCGCTGACCAGTAAGGTTCAGACAAATCGACGTCGAAATAGCAAGGTTCCAGATATCAGCGGACGTCGCACTGAGAGGACTTCGGATGATAAGGCGATACCGGCAATTTCGTGGCGGCTTCATTGCGTTAGTTGTTGTCGGCCTTCTCGGGACTTCGTGTGGAGGCGGCGAGGAAGAGACTGCACCTACGACAACAGAAGGAGAAATAGCGCTCACTGTCGAAGCTGCCGCGGAAAGTTCCGTCGACTTATCGAAAATCGAAAACCAGCTAAATGAAGTTCTCGAAGAGGTCAGATCGCTGAAGTCATACTTCTCTGAAAACGCCGACGGCAGCGTTTCCTTTGTTCCCGCCACTATCCCTGAAGTCAAAAAAGACCGCACCTATGGGTTTGCCTTTCCGCTCCCCTCGACCATCGAACCCACGTACACCGGGATAGCGTCCGATGAAGCCACCACTGAAGAAGGAACACTTTTGGCGTCAGCAGGTGGGGTAAGCGTGCTGCTGTTGTGGAGAACCGACGACGAACCACTAACCCCTGGGGAATCGGTGATTGGGTCGTTCGAGGTACTTCAGCAATCCACAGGACTTGCATTCGCCCTCGCTGGCTCTGGCCAGGAAGGATTCGACGTTGACGGCCAAACAGCCTCGTACGCGACTTTCGCGGCAACTGAAGACGACCAACTCATCGGAGTCGCCCTCATAGCAGGCTGGACATGCGGGAACAGCGGCAGATCCTTCGCTCTGACAGTAAGCGGCACCGACCAAGCCGGAGTCACCGATTCCTTCTTTGCTCTGGCAGAGGGCTTCGAATGCGGCAAGAAGTAAGGGCCCCGGTTGCCGCTAGAAAGCGGATACTCAGAATTTTCACGCTCACAGCAGCCCTTGCTCTCCTGACACCCTCCATAGCCCACGCCAGTCACCTCGGTGGCAACAGCGCTCCGCCACCACCAGCCGCGCCGGCTCCCGCTCCGCCAGCCGCGCCGCGGTCGGCTCCCGCTCCTGCTCAAGGGCAAGCTCCCGCTCCTGCTCAGGGTCAAGCTCCCGGTGGAGATGCCCCGACTGGCGGTGATCCTGGTAAGGCTCCGGCTGGTGGTGATCCTGGTAAGGCTCCGGCTGGT
>PAHW01000039.1 GCA_002705305.1 Acidimicrobiaceae bacterium | reverse complement strand
AAATCCAAAATCTTTAATCCCTCAAGGGCTTTACCTTGGCGGTTAGGTATCGGGGCGATCGCCACGTTGGGTGTTCTCGCTGGTTGGGACAACACTTGGTTGGTGTGTTCCCCGATCGTTGGCGGTTCAGGGAGTGGTACTTGGGGAGTCTCAGAAAAAATTGCCATCCGCCCCGGGAAACGCACGACCCGGTCACCTATTTTTGTGTCCTCCCAAACATCTCTCTCAGCAAGATGAGGATTGTTCAGAACGTCTTCAGCGGTTGTTACCGGCGCGATGAGTAATCGGCGAACGAAGGCCTCTTCGAAGAGTTCTGCTTTGGTTTTGGTGGCGCAGAACTTGCCGATGACTGTTTTTACCCGGTCGTATTCGGCTACCGGTTCTTGACCTGAAAAAATGAGTTCCGCATAGTTCAGCCAATCCTTGTCGCGGGTGGCTTCGTCGCAGAAACCTTCCTCGAACACCCATTCCATCAGGTTTCGGGTGAAGGGTCCGAGGGCGGGACCGAAGAGAACAGTCAATGAAATGTGTCCATCAGCGCATGGCCACATCAGTTGAACGTAGATGTCGGAAATGGTGACTCCACCGGCGGAGCGGATCGCTGGGGGAGCGTTAATAGCTGACGCGACCATGTTGGTTTGGCTTGCTTGCAGGGTGGATGCCTGAGCGGAGAGATTGATGTGCTGACCCAAACCAGAATTGTGCTGACGTTCATATAGAGCGATCAGGGCAGCGCCCACGCCCTCTGAAGATGCGTGCATATAGGCCTGGGGGAGTGGGATGCGAAGGGGAGCGCGATCTAAATCTCCGGCCAGGCTCATCTGACCGCCCGAAGCCATGATGGTCAGATCCGTTGCCTCCCATGAGGCTTTAGGTCCGTCGTCTCCGAACGCTGATATCGACAGATGAATGAGTGCCGGATTTCTCTCACTCATCACCTCGTAACCGAGCCCTAACTCATCGAGAACATTTGGTCCGTACGCTTCGATGACGATGTCGGCTCCATCAGTGAGGCGAAGAAGTTCGTCGCGACCCTCAGAGGTTTCTAGGTCGAGAACGACAGATTTCTTCCCTCGGTTGTACGACCAGTACCACAACGAAGTATCAGATGAGACGAGGTCATCGGCGAAGGGTCCGATGGTTCGGGAATGAGAACCACCCGGAGGTTCGACGGTAATAACTTCAGCCCCTAACGACGCCAACACGTGACCCGCGAGTTGACCTCGTTCGTCGGCTAGTTCGATGACCCGGTACTCCCCCAACATGACCATAGATTTGCACGCTCGGTATGTGGTGTGAAGAGCCGGAGAACTATTTCCTGAACTGAGCCCAATAATCCATTGCAGAACTACCGGCAGTTCACATTTTCTGCATTACTTCAGATGCGAAGCGGGCGTAGATGTCGTACTGCTGATCGACCGGGGGAATGAAGTTGATGCCATCGAGGCCTTGGGTCTCTAGATCTGTCAGTTGTTCAACGATGTCGCCGGGTTGCCCGATAATTGCGCATTCGCGAATCAATTCGGGGGTAACGAAACGTGCTTCTTCGGGGTCGAGGTGACCGTAGTGGGAGGAATGCACGTCGGAGACGGACCGGTTGGCGTCGCGTTCATGCCGAAACGCAACATATTCTTCCCACATTGACTCCACGAACCGCGACGGTTCCGCACCGACTTCCAAGAAACGGTCGTAGAGGTAATGGACGTTCACCATCACCGATGAACCGACTTCTTCGAGAACACGAGGCGAGGTCAGCGTTTCATCAGGGTTGAGGAGCAGCATGTTCACTAAAGCAGTGGTTTCGAAGCCCTCGAGGGTTCGACCGGCCTGATCGGCGCCTCGTTGAACATTGGCTAACGCGTCAGGGATGCTGCCCCCACGGGGAATCCCGGTGATTAACCCGTCCCCGAGTTCGCCAGCAAGAGCCTGTGATTTCGGTCCGAAGCCGCCGACATGAATGGGAATGGGGTGTTCAATGTCGACGTAGTTGAGTTCGCGGCTTTGGAAACTGACCGGGTGAGTGCGGCCGTTGGCGGTGTAGTCAACGGTGTCGCCNTGNAGCAGNCNNTTGATGACACGCAAATGTTCTGCATAATCAGCGACCCGCATCGGCAACTGACCCATGCTTCGCATAGCGGTGTTGCCCGTCCCCACCCCCAAAAAGGTGCGTCCCGGGGCGAGACGGTTAATGGTCGCGATCGCGTTGGCTGTCGACGGCGCAACACGCAATCCGGGGATCGCTACCCCCGAACCAACACGAATTCGTTCGGTGCGCTCCGCGACCANAGCCATCACCACCCACAAATTCGACCGAAGAAGAGGGCTGTCCCACACCCAACAGAAGTCATAACCGAAGCCTTCGGCTTGCACCGCTAGGTCAATGTCGTCGATTCGCCCCAGGCTGACTCCGAACTTCACGGACTACTTGCCGAGGTCAGTTCGTTGTTCGTACGAGACGAAATACAGGGATCACCCGTGGTGCGGCTTTCTCCGCGTATTTGTTGAAGATGGGGAGTTGCTCTGCNTGAGCGGCATACAGCCGGTCTCGTTCGTCGCCTTCGGTGACCACTGCTGTTGCCTCGTACTGTTCGGTGCCAACTTCNAGGAGCACGTCGGGATTGGCGACCANGTTGTGNTACCAGTTCGGGTTGTTGGGGGCNCCACCCATCGAAGCGATCACCACCANNTCATCGCCGTCGGTGGAATAGGCGAGGGGTGAACACAACTCGCGACCAGATTTTGCACCAATCATTGTGACCAACACGATGGGAGTGCCCTCAAACGGGGGACCGCACTCTCCGTCGTTCGCGCGGAACTCTTCGATCGCCTTTGCGTTCATTTCCAGGAAATCTATTGCCATGTCAAAGCCCTTCGTGTTGGGGTAAAGCTAGTAGGTGAAATGACTCGGTCGCCTCGACTAGGTCTCTCGGGCGACCCTATCGACCACAACGTGTACAGGTCGATTCCGACGCTAAAGCCGAACGAAGGATCTNCGACGGCTATGTTCACGCGATGGGTGAGCGATATTTGGTAACTGGAGCCAACGGATGCATCGGNGCTTGGACCGTCAAACTGCTCTTAGCTGACGACTGTGATGTGATCTCATTCGACCTTGGAACCGACGAACATCGCCACCGACTCATTAACTCCGGGCAACTCCCTGACATCGAATGGCACCAAGGAGACATCACCAACCCNGAAGCCGTCACCNACGCNGTGTCNCGGGCCGACCGGATCATTCACCTAGCNGCGCTCCAAGTCCCGTTTTGTCGAGCNGACCCATCACGGGGCGCTGAAGTCAACGTGAAAGGAACNGTCAATGTGTTCGAAGCGGCTCTCACTCACGAAATACCGCACCTGGTCCAAGCAAGCAGCATCGCGGTCTACGGCACCAACAACCAATACCCAACAGNTGTCGTTCCCGTAGACGCGCCCAGGCTGCCGCGCACNCTATANGGCGTCTATAAGACCGCATGTGAAGATTTAGCCCGCATCTACTGGTGGGATCACAACCTGTCGTCGGTCGCGTTGCGACCGCACACGGTCCACGGCCCCGGCAGAGATCAAGGCATGACCTCTCAACCCACNGTCGCAGTAGAACACGCCGCCCGTGGCGAGAGTTACACCGTCGAATACGGCGGCACCNTNGGTTTCCAATACGCTCCAGATGTCGCGCGAGCATTCATCGAAGCCAGCCGTCGNCCAGCAGAAGCAGCACCGGCGTTCAACCTTCCCGCCGACACCATTGGNGTTCGGAACTTTCTTGATGTNGTNACCGACNTCACAGGAATCGAACTTTTCTGTGGCGACACNGGATTGGATCTTGTCGATGAAGGCGCAGCGGACAGTTGGACAGAATGGGTGAACGAATGGACAACCACCCCTCTGGGTGAAGCTATTCGCGAATCAGTCGACGTTTTTGCAAACCACAACTGAGTCAGATCTCACCAAATTGAAGATTGGTGGTGGTTACGTCGATGGGTTTGTTGCTAGCGACGACATCGATGACCCCACTACCGGTGCCCAACAGATGCAACACATGATTCACGGTTGCGTCTCCCTCAATGTGGGTGACCGTCCCCTGATCATCGATAGCCGCGGTGTGGTCGTAACGTTGCCGCACCCAAGCGAAAAGATCTTGAGGCAGAGTGCGCCCGTAACGCCAGAGACAAAACACGTTTAGTTCAAACAAAAGCAACGGTTGATCCCTCAAAAGAGTGCTTTCAGCGCCCTGAAGAACTGCTAACTCTCCGCCCTCAACATCAATTTTTATGAAGTCAACGCGGTCAAGGCCCAACTCTGCGACTGTGTCGTCAACCGTGACTACCGGAACCGAAATACCCCCAAGTTCCTCCGACAAAAACCCCCAACCACTGCCATTCCCATCTTCGTGAAACTGCAGCGTCCCCGACTCGGCACCGACTGCTTTCTCGACAACAGTGATAGGGGCGCCGATCGCCCGACGAACGGTTTCGCGTAGCGACGGATGGACTGACGGTGCGGCTTCGAAAGCGATGACGTGCCCGGCAGGAAACCTTTTCGCAAGCGCAGCCGTGACACCACCTATGGATGCCCCAATGTCGAGAATCACTGGGTTATCGGCAAGTACAAGATCAGCTACCCGAACCGACGGTTCGAACAAAGCGCTTTGTTTGACGCATTGCTGGAAATAGAGGTCGTCTGGTGCGCCCGCAACCTCCACTTCGACGCCTGACACTCGAATGGTGCCGATCTGTAGATCATTTCCCACTGGGGTGAGATTAGCTAACAGCGATAGCGTGACGGTTTCGGTGCACCAGCGGGAGGTCGCTATGCCGATCGCCCTCGGGTTAATAGGATCGCTAGTGATTGGTGCCTCCGACTTTTTTGCTCGATACGTCGCGCGGCGAAACCATGCAGCAACTACCGCGGCAACCGGTCTGCTATTCGCATCCATCGCCGCTGTTGTCGTCGCCAGCTTCGGGCCGGGCAGGCTTCTGGGATCCGATTTTTTGCTGGGATGCGTGTCAGGCCTGGCGAGTGCCTGTGCCTTGGCACTTCTCTACCGCGGCCTCGCCGTGTCGTCAGTCGCGGTTGTGTCACCCATCGTGGCAGTCATGCTTGGCGCCGTTCCCATGTTCTGGGAACTCGTCACCGGAACAGCGCCCGGTGCGGGAGTGCTCGTCGGAGTCGTAGTAGCGCTCGTTGGTTTAGCGGTCACTACCTTCAACCCAGCTCTCGGCGACCGAATCAAAATCGGTGTCATCTTAGGATTTTCGTCCGGGTTGTCGTTCGGGATAGGGATGCTGTTTATGGCGCAGACCAGCGTCGCGGGAGGTCTTTGGCCGGTAGTCGGCCAACGCAGCACAGCGTGTCTCATCCTGGTGTTGTATTGCACGATCCGGGGTCTCCCACGATTTGTGCGTGGCTATGGGTTGCGCTTCTCGGCAGCGGCGGGGGTCCTTGGATCTATAGGTGTGCTCTGTTACACCGCCGGTTTTCAACGTGGTTCAGTGACTGCTGTAGCGATCGCAGCCTCACTGTTTCCCATCCCAACAGCGTTGCTGGCAGCCACCTTTGACAACGACTCTCTGCGCTGGTGGCAGATAGTAGGCATCGGAATCGTCGTCGCAGGTATTGGTCTGATCGTGAGAGGTTGATCGGGGTTACGAAGCAACCTTGTCTTTGGAGAGGTACGGCATCACCTCATCTGCAAACAGCTCCATAGAACGCATCACTTTGCCGTGAGGCATATCTCCCACCTGGAACTGGGCCATTAACGTTCCCGCACCGCAAGCCGCGAGGTTCTTTTCGAGTCGTTCCCCTATTTGTTCAGGGGAACCAATGAGCGGTTCACCGGCGGTCAGTGTCGGACCGCCACTGGCCGCTAATTCCCGGGCGATTTGGATACGGGTTTTGTATGACTCAGCAGCGGTGTAGCCGGGCGGAAAGAACGTGGGTAGCGGAAGGGTGAAAGCGCGCTCTTTGAAGTATTTGATGTGAGGTTCAATTTCAGCTGCCGCGGCTTCTTCGCCGTCGGGGTGCACATACACAATTGAGGTGAACCCAAACTGTTCCGGCCCTGCTTCGTAACCGAAATCCTCGCTCGCGTACTGGCGGTATCGGTCATAAAATTGTTTCAGACGTTCCATCGGTACGAACGTGCACGCTAACGGATACCGATGTTGTGCAGCCCATTCCAAAGTTTCAGCCGATCCCTGCGAGGGAACGAATATTGGGGGATGTGGCTGTTGGAGGGGACGAGGCCACACGTTGACGTAACGGAACTGGTAGTTCTCGCCGTCCCAAGAGAAAGGCCCGGGTTCGGTCCAAGCTTTCACGATGAGATCGTGGGCCTCGAAAAATCGGCTTCGACTGCGTGTGGGGTCCAAACCCATGGAGTGGTACTCGGCACCAATTCCTCTGACGAAGCCCGACAGCACCCTTCCGCCGGACATCACATCGAGCATTGCGACCTCTTCAGCGACCCTCAACGGGTTGTCCCGAAGCGCGATTCCATTTCCCAGAATCGCGATTTTTGCGTTCTGAGTGCGGTCAATGAGCGCTGACGCCATGATGTTCGGTGACGGCATGAGCCCGTAAGCATTTTGGTGGTGTTCATTCACCACCACCGCGTCAAATCCGATCTGGTCCGCAAACGCGAGTTGGTCGAGGTACTCACCATAGAGACGTTGACCTAACACCGGGTCATATTCACTATTGGGGTACACGACCCAAGCTGACGAATATTTTTCGCGCACATCCGGGTCGATTTTTGGGTAGGGCATTAGATGGAAGGCGTACAACTGCATGTCACTTCTCCAGAGTCGAATAAAAAGAATTCACTAACGCGGCAGCGGCCACGGGTTGATCGAGGGGAACGAGATGACCTGCCCCACCAACGGACGTCAACGATGCATCAAATAATTCCGCGTATCGTTCGGCGTAACTCAATGGGGTGAGCCGGTCCTGATCACCCACTGCCACCATGACTGGACAATCTGCATGGTGAGCTCGCAGCGGTAGCCGAGGGTCATAGCCTCGTTTCCACATCAACCGAGCTTGTGTGGCCAAATCAGTCCACACTGCGGTCGCGAGTTCGGCATCCCCGGTCATAGGGTCCACCTGGCTGCCGTCGAGGCTGTTGGCCAAGTATGAGAACACCTCAGGCATTTGCATGATGAATAAGTCAGGAAGGGGTTCTGTTGGTCGTAATCCGATCGGCCCGAACAACACCAATCCCTTCACCAAAGACGAACAATGGATCGCCAGGTCGGCTGCCATCCACGCCCCGAGGCTGGTGCCGACGACTAACGGGCGGTCTAGCCCCAAACTGCCCAGCAAATCCTTGTAGTGAAATGACAGATCAGTCACATCGACCAGCCAGTTCGGTGTTTCTTCGCCGCCAAACCCGGGATGGATGGGTGCGAAGACTTCGAAGTCGGCGGCAAGTTGATCGTGGAACTCTGACCAAGCGGAGGTGTTGGCTTCGGAGTGGAGGAGAAGAAGAGGCGGACCTTCCCCGCCGTGCTGGACCCGCGCCGACTGAGACGGCAAGTCAACGTTGATGATCTCGCCCATGTCAGCCCGCACTCACAAGGACGCCCCTGGCAGCGCCCTTTCCCTGAAAGCCACCCTAGTGTTGCGGTGGGGCTCGTAGCTTTGTGTATCGGCTGGCACAGATCAATAATCTGGGAGCGCCCAGCAAATTCGGCCAGTAGGGGTGTCCCGATTTTATGAACAACGGCTGGAACTTTTGGATTGACCGCGGTGGCACTTTCACCGACGTCGTTGGGCGTCGACCGGACGGGACCGTAGCAACCCACAAACTTCTCTCTGACAACCCACGCCGTTACCCCGATGCCGCTGTTCAAGGAATCAGAGATCTTCTCGAACTGAACCCAAACGAACGGTTGCCGCTCAACGAAATTGAGTCGGTGAAGATGGGAACCACTGTCGCCACCAACGCCCTTCTCGAACGACAAGGAGAACCGACTCTCCTTGTCACTACCGAAGGATTCGCCGATGTTCTTCGAATCGGCTACCAAACTCGACCAGATCTTTTCGCTCTCGACATAGCGATCCCTGAGATGCTCTATGTTGACGTGTTCGAGGTCAACGAACGAGTCAACGCTGAAGGCGACGTTCTGATCCCACTGGATGAAGAATTGACTCGCGCAGGGCTGCAGAAGGCACGCGAACAAGGGATCGACTCGGTAGCCGTTGTTCTTCTTCACGGATACCGCCACACCCATCACGAAATACGCGTCGCTGCCATTGCACGAGAACTGGGATTCGATCAGGTTTCAGTCAGCCACGAAGTCAGTGCGCTGATGAAAATTGTTCCTCGAGGCGACACCACCGTTGTCGACGCGTACCTATCGCCGATCTTACGGCGATACGTCGCCCAGGTAGATGAGCACCTCCGCAAAGACGAACCAGGTCCACGTCTGATGTTCATGCAATCAAATGGGGGGCTCACCGACGCTCACATGTTTCACGGTAAGGACGCCCTGTTGTCAGGTCCCGCGGGTGGCGTTGTTGGAATGGTCCGAACGGCTCAACAAGCGGGCTTTGACAAGCTCATCGGATTCGACATGGGCGGCACCTCCACTGACGTCAGCCACTACGCCGGAGAATTCGAACGCGCCTACGAGACTGAAGTGGCGGGAGTTCGCGTTAGGTCACCCATGATGGATATCCACTCCGTAGCGGCAGGAGGCGGATCGATTCTCCACTTCGACGGCAGCCGCCTGCGCGTAGGACCGGATTCTGCGGGCGCTGACCCAGGCCCCACCTGTTATGGCAACGGGGGACCCCTCGCCATCACCGACTGCAACGTTGTGCTTGGAAAACTACGCCCAGAGTTCTTTCCCGCTGTTTTCGGACCGCAAGGAGATGATCCACTCGACGCAGAACTGACGCTCGCAGCGTTCAGATCATTAGCAGAGGAAATCACTCAGTCGACCGGGACAGCGCACACCGAAACGACTGTCGCACAAGGCTTTCTCGATATAGCCGCGGACAACATGGCTAACGCCATCAAGAAAATCAGTATCGAACGAGGCCACGACGTAACGGACTACACCCTCGTGTGTTTCGGTGGCGCAGGCGGACAGCACGCATGCTTGGTCGCTGACCGGTTAGGTATCGAAAAAATTTATGTCCACCCCCAAGCTGGTGTTCTCTCAGCGTTAGGTATCGGCCTGGCAGACATCCGCCACGTGCGCGACCAAGCCATAGAGGAAGCCCTCAACACTGAAACGCTTGACCGACTTGACCCCCGATGGACAGAACTACAACGGGCCGGAACCGAACATCTGTCCAGCGAAGGTGTTGCCCCTGAAGCCCAACGGTTCATGCGCCGTCTAGCACTCCGCTATCAAGGATCAGACACTGCTTTGCTGATTTCGGCCGGAACCATCGACGAGGTAACAACAGCTTTTGAATTGCACCACCAAACACGTTTTGGGTTCATCTCCCCGGACACCCCGGTCATCATCGAATCAATACAACTGGAATCTGTCGGACTCGCAGATCAGGTTTCGCTAACAGAACCAGTTTCAGGTGCTCAAGACCCCATGCTGGGGACCTTTCCTACGACCATGTCCGGAGTTCAAGCCGACACACCGTTCATCGACAGACAACACCTCACGCCGGGTACACCAATCGTTGGGCCAGCGGTGCTTGTAGAACCAAACGCGACCACGGTCATCGAACCAGATTGGAAAGGCCAGATCACACCAAACGGCGACCTCATGATCGAACGGGTCGCGACGCAAACTCTCCGACCCTCGATCGGAACCGACGTCAACCCGGTCCAGTTGGAGATCTTCAACAACCTGTTCATGAACATCGCCGAACAAATGGGTGTCGTCCTTGAAAACACGGCCGTGTCGGTGAACATCAAAGAACGCCTCGACTTCAGTTGCGCAGTCTTCGATCCCGCCGGAGAACTCATCGCAAACGCCCCCCACCTCCCCATCCACCTTGGCTCGATGAGCGAAGCCATCAAATCAGTCATCGCCAACAACCCCGACATGGAACCAGGTGACGCATATGTGCTTAATGCGCCCTACAACGGCGGAACCCACCTACCCGACATCACAGTCGTGAAACCAGTTTTTGACGGCAGCACCGGTGAAAGAATTTTTTACGTAGCTGCACGCGGTCACCACTCCGACATCGGCGGCATCGTGCCCGGTTCAGCCCCAGCCGACTCAACCACGATCGACGAAGAAGGCCTCGTCCTTGACAACGTTTTGCTTGTCAAAGCCGGCCGATTCTTAGAAGAAGACATCAACGACCTACTGACTTCAGGACCGTGGCCGGCACGGAACCCCAAACAAAATATTGCCGACCTCAAAGCACAAGTCGCAGCATGTGAACGTGGGACCACCGAACTCCACAAAGTCATCGATCACTACGGTCTCGATGTTGTCCATGCCTACATGGGTCACGTAATGGAGAACGCGGAAGAATCAGTACGTCGAGTAATTGCTGCCCTGACCGATTGTGAGTTCGTCGGAGCGATGGACGATGGAAGCCAGATAGCAGTAAGTATCCGAGTCAACCTGGAACAACGTTCAGCTGTCATCGATTTTGCGGGCACCAGCGGGCAACACCCCGGAAACTTCAACGCACCCAAGGCGGTGTGCCGCTCCGCGGTGCTGTATGTGTTCCGGTGCATGGTCGACGACGCGATCCCTCTGAACGCAGGATGTCTTGTTCCCCTCGATATCCGAATTCCGGACCCCTCGATCATCAGCCCCCATCCTCCCGCTGCAGTGATCGCCGGCAACGTGGAAACCAGCCAACTTCTCGTCGACACACTCTTCGGTGCGTTAGGTGTGGTCGCAGGTTCCCAAGGAACGATGAACAACTTCATCTGGGGTAACGACCAACACCAGTACTACGAAACTATTTGTGGTGGCGCCGGTGCCACACCAAATGCCCACGGTGCAAGCGCCGTCCACACCCATATGACCAACACCAGACTCACCGACCCCGAAATTCTGGAATGGAGACACCCTGTGAGAGTCGAACGCTTCCAGGTGCGCAGGAACTCTGGTGGCGAAGGCACCCATCGAGGAGGAGACGGAGTCATTCGACGCCTCCGATTCTTAGAACCAATGACAGTCAACGTGCTGTCCTCGCGCCGAAAGATCGCACCGTTTGGAGTGGAAGGCGGACACGACGGGCTTGTTGGGATCAACCGATGGGTAAAAGCAGACGGAAGCAGCGTCGAACTGCCGGGAAGCACACGAGTCGACGTTGACACCAATGACTGTTTTGAAATCGAAACCCCCGGAGGTGGAGGGTTCGGTCCCCAACTCTGACATCATCCAGCGCCCCCTCTCGCCGCGCCAACGAGATCGGAACCCCGCTCAAGGGGATGTTCCTAGCGTTGCTGTATAGACAGTTCGAATTATTTTGCCTGCAGAGCGCCGATTACTTCGCGGGTAGTGAGCACGTCACCGAACACCGACATAAAGGTGCTGAGCGCTCCGACGTGTGCCTCGTCACTGCGGGCAGCGTTCGCGTCTTCGACCATTACCGCTCGGTAGTCGAGCATCATTGCGTCTCGAGCTGTGGAGTCGCAACACACGTTGGTCATGGTTCCTGCCACGAAAACTGTGTCGACGCCGTGTGTCTTGAGGGTTTCATCCAGGGTTGACGCTCCAGGCGAAAAAGCACTGAACCGATCCTTATCCACCACCAGTTCATCACTACCTATGTCCAGTCCCGCGAAAAATTCGTGACCCCAAGTTCCAGCCATCAAACCGGCCCGCGAATCTCGAACTCGTTCAGGAGCAATGAAGTTCTCAAAAAACATGGGCCAAGCGCTGCGGCCCTCCATCGACATAGTGGAGCGAACCCACACAATCGTCCCTCCCGTTGCCCGAAAAGTGTCGACCAAGGTATTG
>PAHW01000023.1 GCA_002705305.1 Acidimicrobiaceae bacterium | reverse complement strand
AAGAAGAAGGCTCCAGCAAAGCAACCGACAGCGGCGACCACTCCCACTGCNGAAACTGAAGATGAAANGCCAACTTCCGTTGAGGTCGAAGCACCGCCGCCCTCCGCGTCGACACCTGCCGCGCGACCACTTGTGACTTCNAGCGGCCAAGAACCGGCCCGACGGGTAGCCGAAGAGACATCNGGGCGCTCCNTTCCCAAGGCCGAAGAACAAACAAACACTCGAGAAGAAGCGCCAACCAATCGAGATATCGGATCGGCACCAACTCCTCCTCCGTCCAGAATGCCAGCACCGCCTCAGTCGGGAAGCGGTAAACCCATTCCTCCCCCCCCAGGGGCACCACCGCGCTCGGGCTCTGGGCGAGCGATTCCTCCTCCCCCTGGCCCCCCTCGAGCTCGTCAGGCAGGAAATCTCGGTTCACCAAGNGCCCCTCGTTCGGGGAACCGGTCTACAGGGGACTCGGGTGGGGCTCGCGCCCCTGGCGGATCCCGCGCCCCGGGCGGTTCTCGCGGTCCACGNGCTTCGGATGGCCCACGTGGCCCTCGTGGTTCCGATGGTCCTGGCGGTCCTGNNGGTCCTGGNGGTCCTGGTGGNCCNGGTGGCCCCGGTGGTCCTGGTGGTCGCCCGGGAGGTCGTCCGGGAGGTCCCCGGGGAGGCCCCCAACAGCGGCGTGGCCGCAAACCAAAGCGGCGTAGACGTCAGCGCGAGGAACTTGAGCCTCAGGAACTAGCTACGTACACGCCGGTGGATGCACCGATCCCNGAGGGTGAGGTAGTAATCGAGCGCGGTTCCACAGCACAAGAAATCTCCNGCAAGTTAAACCGCTCCGCGGCCGATGTCGTGCGGTTTCTGCTTCAACAAGGCGAAATGGTCACAGCAACGCAATCGTTGAGCGACGACATGGTCGAACTATTCGCGGCCGAGTTGGGCGCCGAGGTNCGCCTTGTCGATCCCGGCGCTGAACAAGAAGAAGANATTCTNAAGGTTTTGAATATCGACCGGGACACGGCGGANTCAGCACCTCGTCCGCCCGTGATCACAGTGATGGGTCACGTCGACCATGGGAAAACGTTGCTTTTGGATCGCATNAGATCCTCNAACGTTGTCGACGGCGAAGCGGGCGGCATAACCCAACACATAGGTGCCTACCAAGTAGAGAGAAACAACGAACTACTTACGTTTATTGATACTCCTGGTCACGCAGCATTTACAGCTATGCGGGCTCGCGGGGCCCAAGCAACAGACATCGTCATACTGGTAGTCGCTGCCGATGATGGCGTTATGCCGCAGACCCTTGAGGCTTTGGATCATGCCCGCGCAGCAGGGGTGCCCATTGTCGTAGCGATCAACAAAATAGATCGCGAGGGCGCCGATCCCGATCGCGTACTNGCTCAATTGGCCGAAAACGACTTAATACCTGAATCTTATGGCGGAGAGATCATCACGGTTCCCGTCTCGGCTATGACCGAAGACGGTTTGGAGGAACTTCTTGATCAAATCGTACTGGTGGCAGAACTTGAGGAGCTTCAAGCTGCGCCAGACGGACGTGCTGTTGGAACCGTACTCGAAGCAATCCTTGATAGAGGGAGAGGTCCGGTTGCCACCGTGCTTGTGCAACAAGGCACGCTCTCAGTAGGTGACCCCATGGTCGCGGGTGCGGCATGGGGTCGAGTGCGCGCCATGACGGATGATCGCGGCAACGTGGTCGAAAAAGCTGGCCCCTCGACGCCCGTAGAAGTTCTAGGACTCTCCGAGGTTCCGCGGTCAGGTGACGTGTTCACGGTGGCCCCTGACGAAAAAACTGCGGGCCGTGTCGCGGACACCCGAGAACATTGGCAGCGTCAAGCCAGCATGGCCAATGTATCCAGCTCGGGTGGGGGCGGCGCGAAGCTCGAAGATATCTTTAAGCANATCCAAGCCGGTGAGGCAACGACCTTGAACCTGGTTCTCAAAGCTGATGTCCATGGCTCCCTTGAGGCGGTAACCGACAGTTTGCGCAAGCTTGAACGCGAAGAAATCAAGCTAGCTTTCGTGAGCAGAGGCGTGGGTGGAGTCAATGAAAACGACGTTCAACTTGCGGTGGCGTCAAATGCCACGATCATCGGATTTAACGTTCGTCCCGATCGAAAAGCGCGAGAAGCATCCGAAGCAGAAGGCGTTGAAATTCGNCTGTACGAAATCATTTATCAGCTGCTCGAAGACATCGAAAACGCGATGCTTGGCATGCTTGAGCCAGAATTCGAAGANACCGTCACAGGTGAAGCGCAAGTACGACAAGTCTTTCGGATTTCGGGAGTTGGTCCGATTGCAGGATGTTTCGTTGAACACGGAAATATCAATGACGGAGCAAAAGTTCGGTTCTTGCGAGACGGCACGATCATCTGGAAGGGAGAAGTTGCATCGCTTCGCCACTTCCAGGATGCAGTGCCCCACGTAAATGCNGGTATGGAATGCGGTATCGGACTCTCCGATTTCACGGATCTCAAAGAAGGTGACGTGATTGAAACCTACGATGAGCGGGAGATAGCGCGCTCCTAAGCAGGCAGCATCAACAAGAAGTCGGGAGGGCTACCGAATGAACCAGCAACGGGGTCGCCAACGCCGAGCCGGACAGAACTATGAGCGCACCGATCGAGTTGCGNGCCTGGTTCGNGAGATCGTTGCCACGGAACTCGAACGGATAGACGATGGACGCCTCTTCTTGCTGGCGGTAACCGGAGTCGATGTCGACCGTGAANTGGCTAAGGCGACCGTATGGTTTGATGTCCTCGACGAGGAAGATCTTCCCGAAGTAGTCGTTGCCCTTGAAGAACANCGGCAGCGGATTCAACAATCCTTGGCCCGGCAGTCAAAAATGCGCAGGACACCAGCAGTCCGATTTTCGCCTGATCCCTCCATTGGCGAAGCGAAACGCATCGAGTCAATTTTGGAAGAACTCGGCATGAGTTCCTCCGACGAGAAAACTGANCACGACTGATGGGGAGGCGACCGGCGACCGTTCACGGNATGCTCATAATTGACAAGCCAGCNGGAATGACTTCTCATGATGTCGTCGCTCGTCTGCGAAAACGTTTCGGAGAACGCCGAATAGGTCATGCAGGAACCCTNGACCCTGATGCCACGGGAGTGCTTNTCGTTGGAGTGGGGAAAGCCACCAGGCTATTGCGGTTCGCATCAGTGTCTTTCAAGACCTATGAAGTGGAGATCGTCCTNGGAACGGAAACAGACACGCTTGATGCCTCGGGTGAAGTAGTCGCCCATCACGAAATGTTTGTCGACAAGGCAGCCGTGATGGCCGCTGCCAAAGAATTGACAGGTGCAATCGAACAGATTCCCCCGATGGTTTCAGCGCGACGAGTTAACGGCCGTCGTCTCCACGAGCTAGCCCGCGCTGGGGTNGAGATTGAGCGAGAGGCGCGTCCGGTGACCATTACCCGNTTTGATGTGGCACCCACCGANGATCCCTTGGTGTGGTGTGCGACTATCGAATGTTCGGTCGGAACGTACATCCGGACGTTAGGCGCGGACCTAGGAACNGCACTGGGCGGCGGAGCCCACATCCGACACCTGNGCCGCGTAGCTAGCGGCTCCTACAAACTTGACGAGGCAGGGACNATCGAACATGCCCCGCTGCGGTCGATGGTTGAGCTAGTTCGAGAAATGGATCGGGTAGTTCTGACGGAAGACGAGCAATCTGTTGTGCGCAACGGTGGACGGTTAAATTCTAAGCGCACTGAAGGAGCCGGTCCTTGGGCGTTAGTCGACCCTTCCCAGCAACTCGTCGCGGTTCATGAAATCGTAGATGGGCGTNTAGNCGTAGGTGTNGTTTTGGCTCNGTNACGTCCGCCGTTCGAAACCGATTGGGCCAAAGACCGATTGAAGTCGTTGAAAGTGAGCGTTCGGGGTAGCTTGAAACGGTGGAGATCATTCGAGACATGGCCTGGTCGCCCCTGTTGGAGCAAGGCAGCGTGGTCACCGTTGGAGAATATGACGGCATTCACCGCGGCCACCGAACCGTGATTGCCGAAATGCACCGCATGGCAGCGGAGAGAGGCTGCGCCACCGCGGTAGTGACCTTTGACCGCCACCCTGCAACAGTAGTGAGACCAGATTCAGCGCCTTTGCTGCTGTGTGATCTNGAAACCAAGCTCGAACTCTTGGCNGAAACAGGCGTTGATTACACGTTGGTGGTCGAATTCACGCCCGAACAGGCCGCGGTTCCTGCTGAAACGTTCGCGAGGCACGTGCTCGTTGATTGTCTTGAGGCAAAGGTCATCGTAGTGGGAGCTGATTTTCACTTCGGTAAGGGTCGTCGGGGCAATGTCGAGACTCTCCGATCCGTCGGACATGAATTCGGCTACGAAGTCATCGGACTGCCGCTCGTCAAGCAGTTGACAGGNGAAGGCGAAGTTATTTCGTCGACATCAATACGCTCGGCTCTTGCTGAAGGAGATGTAGAAAAGGCCCATCGGCTCCTGGGTCGACCCTTCGAAGTGCGGGGAATNGTCACNCCGGGAGACCGACGCGGAAGAACCATTGGGTTTCCCACNGCGAATCTGCCAACAACTCCCGATTTGCAGGTGCCATGCGATGGTGTCTACGCGGCTTGGTATCAGCGGCCGGATGGCACTCAATACCCAGCAGCGGTCAACGTAGGCAAACGGCCCACATTTTACGATTTTGCTGAACGCTCACTNATCGAAGCTCATTTGATTGGNTTTCGCGGAGATTTGTATGGAGAGCAGGCAAAAGTTCGTTTCGTTCGACGTTTACGGGGCGAACGACGATTCGAAGACATCGAAGAACTTGCCGCGCAACTAGGAAGAGACGTCGCAGANGCNGCCAAATGCCTTTCCGAGTAGTCATCGACACGATCAAGGCCCGCGCTATCGAAGAACTTCGCTGTTAGAATGCCCGTTGGCGCGAAGTTTTCGCGTCGGCCACCTAGCCGCAATATTCACCACTCGGCGGCATGAAGATGTATTTGAGGAAATAAACACATGGCCGAAAAGTCCGCCACTATGGCAGCGCACCGGCATCACGAAACTGACACCGGGTCACCCGAAGTTCAGGTTGCGTTGCTCACGGATCGGATAAATGATCTCACCGAACACTTNCAGACCCACCCAAAGGATCACCACAGTCGACGCGGTTTACTGAAACTTGTTGGTCACCGCCGCCGACTTTTGAACTATCTCGACAACAACGACGTCGAGCGTTACCGGTCACTCATTGCGAAACTCGGATTGCGTCGATAAGCGAGCCAGGCGGCCTTGACACCGCCAATCTTGCACTCGGCCAAAGCTCGGCAATACATACACCGCATTGCAATTGGCAGTCGTCACTCCCTCGGACTGAGTCGGGTGGGTGGCGTCTACCAACTGAATACAAAACATGGCGAGAAGGTCTCGCCGAAGGAGTAGAAAAACCTATGGCAGATGCCATTTCTGTATCGGGCCCGATCTCGGGTACCGACAAAACCATTTCATTCGAAACCGGCAAACTTGCAGGTTTATCGAATGGCGCTGTTATTGCGAAAATTGGATCCACACAGGTTCTGGTTACCGCGACAGCATCAAGTAAACCTCGCGACGGAGCCGACTTTTTTCCGTTGACCGTCGATATCGAAGAGCGCATGTACGCAGCAGGGCGAATCCCTGGTTCGTTCTTTCGCCGAGAGGGTCGCGCGTCAGACGATGCGATTCTTGCCTGTCGACTGATTGATCGTCCTTTGCGACCGAACTTTCCTAGCGAGTATCGCCACGACACCCATGTAGTTGGCACCATCCTGGGGGTTGATGGAGAGAACCCATACGACGTAATTGCCCTAAACGGAGCGTCGGCCGCCCTTTGGGTAAGTGGAATACCCTTCGAATCTCCCATTGCTGCGGTACGCATTGCTTACAACACCGAAGGTTCATGGATCCCGTTCCCCACCTATCAAGAAGGCGAAGCAGCGACCTTCGAAATGGTCGTTGCGGGTAGACAGCTTCAAAGTGGNGACATCGCCATCATGATGGTTGAGGCTGGAGGCACGGAACGGGCCTTCGAATATTACGACGATGGCGCTCCGAAAGTCACCGAAGAGGTGCTTGCCGACGGCCTGGAAGCCTCGAAGCAATGGATCGATGANGTGATCGAGCTTCAGAAAGGCTTGCGAAGTCAACTAGGTGATATCGAGGAGCTTGAGTGGACCCCAAGCCTGGACTACAACGACGAGATTCTGGCGAGGGTGCGTTCGGTAGCAACCCCGCAATTGACCGAAGTGATGGCAATTGCTGACAAAGCTGAGCGAGAAGCTCGACAAGACGCCGCAAGCGCTGAGATCCAGNCCCAACTGGAAGAGGAATTTGCGGAAACGACAGATGCATCCAAACAAATTCGCGCCGCAGTGCGTTCAGTTTCGAAAGAAATCGTTCGCCGACGGATCGTTGAAGACGGCTTCCGCATCGATGGTAGGGCTACGGATGAAGTGCGTCCGCTGTCGGCTGAAGTCAGCTANATCGGCGAGACTGCACACGGATCAGGATTGTTTCAACGTGGCGAAACTCAGGTTTTGAACGTAACAACCCTGGGCATGAGCCGCATGGAGCAACTCATCGACACGCTCAATCCGAATGACCGCAAGCGTTATATGCATCATTACAACTTCCCTCCGTTTTCGACGGGTGAAGCTGGATTTATGCGTGGCCCTAAACGTCGAGAAATTGGTCACGGCGCGCTGGCTGAACGAGCTCTACTCCCGGCGATTCCCTCAAAAGAGAGTTTCCCATACACCCTTCGGCTGGTTTCTGACGTGCTCTCGTCGAACGGGTCAACATCAATGGGTTCGGTATGCGCATCTTCGCTTTCGCTGATGGATGCCGGNGTGCCGATTCGCGGCCANGTATCAGGCATAGCTATGGGTCTGGTGNATGCCGACGGNAAATATGTGACTCTCACCGATATNTTGGGAGCAGAAGATGCTTTCGGAGACATGGACTTCAAGATCGCCGGCACGGAAGACGCTATAACTGCGCTTCAACTCGACACCAAGATCGAGGGCATTCCAGCGGAAGTCCTGACTGACGCACTCGCGCAAGCACGCTCAGCCCGCATGCAGATACTTGCCGTGATGAACGAAGCCATACCGGAGCCGAGACCCGATGTAGGTGGTAACGCACCGAAAATAGTAAGTTTCGAAATTCCAATCGACAAGATCGGTGAAGTGATCGGCCCAAGAGGAAAAGTTATCAACACCGTTCAAGAAGAAACCGGTGCTGATATTTCGGTTGACGATGATGGAACGGTTGGAATCGTGAGCATCGGATCACCCGATCGCGACAGGGTCGTAGAAGCGGAACGCCAGATTCGCTTAATCGTCAACCCTCCGACAGCTGATGTTGGAGCGGAGTACGACGGTCGAGTTGTCAATATCACTAAGTTCGGTGCGTTCGTNAACATTTTGCCGGGGACTGATGGGCTGCTGCATATCAGCAAGATCGGTGGAAAACGACGCCTCGATAAAGTCGAAGAGGTTTTAAATGTTGGCGATGCCGTGAAGGTTCTCGTGGACGACATTGACCCGAATGGGAAACTTTCTCTGTCGATGGTCGCAGATGCTGAGGCAGGGTCAGTTGACGACACGGACGAAGCAATTGGCGAATCCGAGGGCGGTCAAGTGACAGCGGAGACTCGTCAATCGATCGAGACGTCCGATTCGACGGAAACATCTCCCGAGGATGAAAACGGTTCTTCCAACGCTCGAGAATACGTCTCTTTTGAAGAACATTTTTCGGGCATGGCCGAGGACGTGTACGGCGATATGGGCCCCGAACCAAAGGACGACGGGCGCGGTCGNCGTCGCCGCCGGNGTCGGCGCTGATCAATTCACTGGGTGAAATGCCTGTTATTCGAAAATAGTGACGCCAACGGTGTGTCCTGTCGCCCAGAATGGTGGCAGGGCACACAACATCGTGGAACCTCTAGAAAGGGACGGCTCGTATGCGCGTAGTAGTCGTAGGTTCGGCAGGCCGAATGGGATCAGCGGTCTGTGAAGCGGTGGTGGCCGACGAATATTTAGACCTTGTCGCCGCGGTGGATCCGTCTTGTCCAGGTGAGATGGACCCCACCGACACCGTTGTTGTCTCCGATTCACTCGAAGACATCGATCCCGCTGGCGTTGATGTCGCCGTCGATTTCACTGTCGCCGAAGCAGCCCGACGCAATATCCATTGGTGTGCAGATAACGGCGTTCATGCAGTTGTAGGTACAAGTGGCCTGGTGGAGAGCGATATCGCGTCTTTCCGCACAGTCTTCACATCAAGCAATTGCCTCATTGCGCCCAATTTCGCGATTGGCGCCGTTTTNTTAATGCGTTTCGCGGAGATGGCGGCACCGTTTTTCCCGACGGCGGAAGTTATAGAGCTTCACCATGACAACAAAGTTGATGCGCCTTCCGGTACCGCGATGAGGACGTTGGAACGAATGGCGGAGGCATCCAGCGATTGGGGTACTGATCCAACAGAGCGAGAGACCATCCCGGGTTCGCGAGGAGGCGTCGGTCCGGCCGGTATCTCGGTGCACTCAGTTCGGTTGCGTGGCCTGGTTGCTCATCAAGAAGTTCTGTTCGGTACCGATGGTGAAACCCTGACCCTCCGNCACGACAGCTTAGACAGGGCGTCATTCATGAACGGAATCACCCTTGCTTGTAAAAATATTTCCGAACATCGCGGTGTGACAATTGGTCTGGAGATAATTCTTGGGATTTGAACCGTGACGGCCCACGTAGTTGTNGTGGGTAGTCTCAACTACGACGTCACCGTGTGGGTTCCTCGACGTCCTCAACCCGATGAGACGATTCACGGGACTCGTGTAGCAGAATTTGCTGGTGGAAAGGGAGCCAATCAGGCTGTGGCGGCGGCGCGATTAGAAGCGNAAGTCACCATGGTTGGCTGCGTGGGAACGGACAGGCGAGGGGATTTTTTGCTCGCAGAGCTAGATGCTGCAGGGGTTAACCACGCGAACGTTGCGAAAGTAGATACATCGACTGGAATTGCTCTCATTACCGTTGATGCTGACGACGTTTCGATCGTTGTAGTTGCAGGTGCCAACGGCGAGCTTGATCGNAAGCGNGTGGAGGCAGCAGCAGATGAGATTAGGTCAGCAGATGTACTCCTGCTGCAAGGNGAAGTCGATGCNGAGGCTTCCAGGACCGCAGCGGTTCTCGCTGCAGCATCTTCGACGGCCGTGGTGTTCAATCCTGCNCCGTTCAACGAAGTTGCCGCTCAGGTTCTTCCACTGGCCGATGTAGTTGTAGTCAACCGACACGAGGCGGCACAGCTTGGCGACGCGGAGCCACCGATCCTAGTAACCACNCTGGGTGCNGACGGGTGNGAAGTCCGAGTTAACGAGGAAACGACTCGAGTAGATGCCCCAGAGNTCGAAGCAATAGACCCGACAGGAGCCGGCGATGCGTTTGTAGGAGCCTTCGCCGTGGCGTTCATTGATACGGGTGATCCGATCGCAGCTGCAGCTGTTGCNGTNCGAGCGGGTGCAGCTGCNGNCACAAGGGTGGGGGCACAACCAGGNATGCCTACGTGGCATGAGATCGATCAGGTGTGACTCGAACTAGCCCTCTGAGGACCTTTTCTTGCCACGGCTAGTCTGCAACATCACCAANACGATCATGGCGAAGGTAAACGGCAGGGAGAATCGACTGATGAATCGCACCGTCGCTCCCACCGGACCNTCGAAGACNGAGCTCACCCAATAAATCAAGAGAAGGCGAGACAAAGTTCCAGCAAGATTGACGGCAACGAAGGGCAGTCGTCGCATTTTCGCGATACCAGCGAGAAGACACATCGGATAGCCCGGAATTGCGAATAGCAATACCCACCCGACCCGCGGAAACCAGCGTTCCAGTAGGGCGATAGTGCGAGTGAAGGCGTTGNGAGGGCCAAATTCGGATGTTAAATATGCCTTGGTGGTGTTACCGAATTCCCAACCAATTTGGTGAAGAAACAAATCTGGGGCGAAAAGGCGCACAGCGCCGACGATCAAAAACGCGCTGGCTTCGGTCTCATGAGCCGCCAGTAGAAGCATCGGGTCAGTGGCGTTAAGGGAGATCAGCAAAAGTGGTTGCGAAGANAGCAGACTGCTTGTCAGTATCTGCCCGACATAAGCAGCTAACGCCAGCAAAAGGGGAACAGCGGCTAGCTGCTTGAACCTTCGACGTGCTTNAGGATCAAGTTTCGTGTTGGNTGGGTTGAAATCTGTCATTTGTCGCCTTCACCCTACGCGGATGTGGCCGTCNGCAAGCTCTTCTCCTACGATCTGCCACATGCAGTCGACGATGATGGATACGCCGCTTACCCTTGACTTCTTCTTCCGNCGNGCGGAAAGCCTGTTTCCGCACAAGGAATTAGTGACTGCTACTGCAACCGGTATTGAGCGCAGCAATTACGGAGAATGGACTGAACGTACACGGCGGCTCGGCGGCGCAATAGAGGACCTAGGCGTTAGCGAGTACGGACGGGTAGGTACCTTTGCGTGGAACACAACTCGTCATCTCGAACTCTATTTCGCGGTGCCCTGCTCCAACCGGGTATTACACACGCTCAATATTCGTTTGTTTGCTGATCAAGTCGTGTACATCGCCAATCATGCGGAAGACGAAATTATCTTCGTCGATCGCTCTCTGATGGCGCTTCTCTGGCCTTTAGTCGACAAATTGGAAACCGTTCGACACCTGGTCGTCATGGACGACGGCGAGGGAGAGGTTCCCGACGATGCTCGAGTGCTGCAATATGAGGATTTGATAGAGGCGGCCTCACCGGTTGATTTCGAGGTTAGAGACGAGAGGCAAGCCGCTTCGATGTGTTACACGAGTGGAACGACCGGAAATCCCAAAGGTGTCGTGTACAGCCATCGGTCGACTTATATGCACACAATTACGACGATGACCAACGATGGCTTGGGCGTGAGTGAATCGGATGTGATCCTGCCCGTCGTACCTATGTTTCACGTCAACTCGTGGGGGTTGCAGCATGCCGCCGTCGCGGCCGGTGCCACCCTCGTCAACCCAGGGCCCAAGCTGCAGCCCGGGCCAATAGCTGAATTNATGGAGAGCGAACGAGTAACGATTGCTGCGGGTGTCCCGACAATTTGGATGGGAGTGCTCGAAGAACTTGATGGCCGAGACGTGTCGAGCCTAAGAGCGATCCCTTGCGGCGGCTCGGCGGTGCCGAAATCGTTGTCGGAGGCATACCGGGAAAAAATTGGATTACCCATTTTGCAAGCTTGGGGCATGACAGAAACGAGTCCGCTTGCTGCCATAGCGCACATCAAATCGGGAGAGAAAGAACTCGACGATGATGCCAAAGCTGATTTTCGTGCCTCGGTTGGAACGATCGTTCCAACCGTCGAGTTCCGAATCTGNGAACCTGACTCGAGNGAGCAACTTCCTTGGGATGGAAAGTCGAGTGGCGAGTTGCAGGTCCGGGGCCCCTTTATCACTCGCGAGTACTACAAGCGCCCTGATGCTATNGACTCATTCACCGAGGATGGGTGGTTGAGAACCGGCGACGTAGCGACGTGCGACGAACGGGGGTATATCCGGCTAGTNGACAGGACNAAAGACCTCATCAAATCTGGCGGTGAGTGGGTCAGCTCGGTTGAAGTAGAGAACGAAATCATGAGCCACCCGAAAGTGGTGGAGGCCGCNGTCATTGCGGTTGCATCGGAGAAGTGGATGGAACGGCCGATGGCCTGCGTTGTTCTCAAAGAGGGCGAATCGCTGAGTCATGAGGAGCTCCTCGAGTATCTGACTCCTCGCATGGCTAAATGGTGGCTCCCTAGTGCGACTCGAATTATTGACGAAGTACCGAAGACATCCACCGGAAAATTCTCGAAGCGAACCCTCAGAGANGACTTNGCTGATCTGGTGATCGAATAACACTGGGACNNNAGGAGAGCGGCGAGTAGAAGAACGGCGCACGGATGTCAACGTTGACGCGTATTCGCATCCATACTGAATATATTGACGCGGACCAGGNGATTTGGTGCGTTGATTTGAAGATTGGTTTCATGCATATTTATTGGGTACGACTTGGCGCTGGTAGCCTCGCGACGTCCCCCGACTAGGAGCCTGTTATGTCCACGGTTGAAGAGATGATTGGCCGCACGGATCCGAATGACTTCGAAGCGATTCTCGCGATGACNAACACGGACCCCGAAGAAGTGATTCATTCGGTTGAGGACAATGCNGAATGCATTTACTCCTGGGACTATGAAAAAGGTGCCAGACCGCAGCTAGCGAAGCTCTATGAGAAAGCCAAAGCGGGACAGTGGAACGGNGAAACAGANTTACCCTGGGAAACCGAAGTTGACCAAGAAGCCCTAGCCGTCGAAGAGTATGAAACCAATGGTGGNGCAGGAGACGTGCTGGATCTCACGGGTACCGGGGTCGAATCATGGGGTCGCGACGAGTGGGTCAAGTTCAACATGGAATCGCAGAATTGGGCNCTGAGCCAGTTCATGCACGGCGAACAAGGGGCTTTGGTTTGCACGGCCAAGATCGTCGAAACCGTCCCTTGGATNGACGCAAAATATTATGCGGCTACTCAGGTAGTTGACGAAGCTCGACACGTTGAAGTTTTCGCCAAATACTTGGATACGAAGCTGTCCGACAGCTACCCCATCAACGTCCACTTGCGGATGCTCTTAGACGAAATCGTTAAAGACTCCCGCTGGGACATGACATATCTGGGTATGCAAATCATGGTCGAAGGGCTTGCGCTAGCGGCCTTCGGATTGATCTATCAGCAGAGCCAAGAGCCTTTNCTGAAGCAACTATTGCGCTACGTCATGGCTGATGAAGCCCGCCANGTCGCCTTTGGTGTNCTTTCNCTGAAAGAGGTCTACAGCGATATGTCCCAGGCGGAGTTACGAGACCGTCAAGAGTTCGCATTCGAGGCTGCGCTGCGGATGCGNGACCGGTTCCTGCAGCAGGAAGTGTGGGAACGAATGGGAGCTGATGTGAAGAAGGTCATTCCTTTGGCNTACGCGGATCCCCTTCGCCAGGAATTTCAGCAGTTACTTTTCACAAAGATTGTTCCCAACTGTAAGAAGTTGGGGCTGCTCGACGCTGGTGATGGCTGGCTAAGAGAAAAGTTCGGAGAGATTGGCGTCATCCAGTACGAAGACTGGGTGGACACCGCCGAAGAAGTTGACGCTTTCTCTGTTGCTCGAGAACTAGAGGCCGAAGCAGCCGCAGAAAACGGATCCTGACATCGTCGATGGCACATCGTTCAGACCCTGAAATATTGGTGGCGCTTGCGCTGCGGCTCAAGGGATTCGGTGAAGTNGAGACCGTTGCATCAGTACACGGACTGACGTTGGATGNCACTGGAGCCATCCTGAGTCAAATGGTGGATGCCGAAAAATGTATGGTGCGGCAGGTTGAAGGCGTNGAGAAATATGTCCTCACTCCNGTCGGACGTGAGCAAGGCCAGGCNGCGCTGATCNAAGAACTGCAATTGGTGGAAGCTCAGGAGNTCATACAGGCCGCNTATGACAANTTTCTCCGACTCAACCCNGAGATGCTGCAACTTTGTACCGACTGGCAAGTGATCGATGACGGCTCAGGAGAGCAAAAGCTAAACGACCACAGCGACAGTGCATACGACAGCGNGATCCTTGACCGACTTGCGGTGTTGGACCAGCGAATCACAGAAGTCCTTGGACCCNNAGCTGAAGTGCTCTCTCGGTTTGATAACTATCCGCCTCGGTTTACATTGGCCCTCGAAAAAGTACTTTCCGGTGATCTGGATTGGTTGACGAAACCAATAATGCCGAGCTACCACACGGTGTGGTTCGAGCTTCACGAAGACCTTCTCGCGACGTTGGGTATTGACAGAGCGAGTGAGGGGAGTGTCTGAGGGGCTACTCTCGGCTCCATGACTGCGCGATTTGGCCGAGTTATACCGGCTATGGTGACCCCGTTTTCAGAAGACGGTGCTTTAGATGTGGATGCCTCGGTGACNCTTGCCAAGTGGCTTGTGGACCAAGGAAGTGAAGGACTGGTTATTACGGGAACAACCGGTGAAGGTCCGGCGGTAACCGACGAAGAAGACTGGGAATTGTGGCGTGCGGTCGCTGAGGCGGTCACCGTGCCGGTGATCGCAGGAACCACGACAAATGACACGGCGCATTCAGTCCTTCAAACTCGTAAAGCTGAAGAATTAGGGTGCGACGCGATCCTGGCCGTTACTCCGTACTACAACCGCCCATCGCAGGCCGGCGTTTACGCTCACTTCGAAGCCGTAGCATCGGCAACAGGCCTCCCTGTCGTTCTCTATGACATTCCAGTCCGAACCGGCAGGAAAATAGAGACAACAACAATGATGCAACTAGCCCATCAAGTATCGAACATCGTTGCGGTCAAAGACGCCGCGGGGAACCCCGGGGAAACAGCGAAGGTTATACGAGACGCCCCNGAAGGCTTTGAGGTGTACAGCGGCGACGACGCGCTCACACTGCCCCTTNTAGCTGTGGGTGCTGTNGGAGTCATCAGTGTCGCCGCTCACTGGTCTGCNCCTGAGCACGTCGCCATGATGAATGCTTGGGATTCGGGAGATGCGGCAGAGGCGAGACGGATTAACGCNCTTCTCCTCGAAAGCTTTGACTACGAAACCGGAGACGCCGCGCCGAACCCGGTACCGACAAAGGCGATGTTGCGAACTCTAGGGCTACCGGTTGGCGAGCCACGGTTACCAATGGGACCGACACCTGAAGGGTTGGAAGACATGGCCCGAGATGTCTACNCCCGGTTGAAGGCTTAATTTGGTNGCAAGCAACGTAAACATCACTTTCTTAGGTGGGCTTGGAGACGTCGGACGTAATTGCACCTGCGTTGAGATTGACGGCAAGCTGCTTGTAATTGATTTCGGTGTGATGTTTCCCGACGCCACCATGCCGGGTGTCGACGTCATCCTCCCAGATACCAGNTGGTTAGCTGGGCGAGAAGAAGACATCGTCGGATTAGTCGTTACGCACGGACACGAGGATCATGTCGGTGGCGTAGTTCACTTTCTCCGAGAATTCGAAACGACCCTCTACGGCTCGGCATTAACCATGGGATTCGCTCAACAAAAAGTGAGGGAAGCTCATTTAGAAGATCGGACGTCTTTCCAGGTGCTGAAGGACGGAGAACGACTCGACATAGGTCCCTTCGATGTCGAGGTATTGCCCATCACTCATTCAGTTCCGCAAAGCCTGTGCGTTGTTCTACACACAGCTCACGGAGTCGTGGTTCACACGGGCGATTTCAAACTCGACTCAAATCCAATCGATGGTCGAATCACTGACCTCGAGCGATTGAAGCAACTAAGAGACGGACCAGGCGTGCGTGTTTTGATGGCGGACTCGACCAATGCGGACAAACCCGGTTGGAGCGCTTCGGAATCAACAGTGGGCGAAACCTTCGAACGTCGGTTCTCTGAATGGAGTGACAGACGTCTGGTTGTGAGTTGCTTCGCCAGCCATTTACACCGAGTCCAACAAATCTGTGACGTAGCGATCNNGGAGGGACGAACCATCTTCCCCTTGGGTAGATCGATGATCAACAACATACGTACAGCTCAAGAACTCGGAGTCCTNGAACTGCCTCATCGCTACGTCGATTCCATCGACCGCATCGGTAGCTATGAACCCGGCGCTGTCTGCGTGATTTGTACCGGGTCTCAGGGTGAACCCAACGCTGCGCTCTCTCTATTGGCNAAAAGCGATCANGCGGACCTGACGCTCGAACCGGANGACGTAGTCATGCTCTCTAGNCATCCAATTCCAGGAAACGAAATCCCGGTATACCGAGTGATTGATCAATTGACACGTTTGGGGTGCGAGGTCATTCACGACGGGCACGAANATGTGCACACGACCGGACACGCTCAAAGAGACGAATTNCGGCANCTTTACGACATTGTTTCGCCAGAGTGGTACGTGCCCATCGAAGGCGAGTATCGAATGTTGCAACGCAATGCAGACGTCGTGATGGGCGCGGGACANGAACCTGACCGAAGTTTGGTTGTGCTTGATGGAACGCAACTGACCCTCGATGAGGGCGGACTTCGCGTGACTGGTCGTGTGCCGGCGCCGTACCGATTTGTTGACGGGATACTTAACGACCTCAGTGCGGAAATACTGGACACGCGCCGAAAACTAAGCGAAGGCGGTTTCGTTCACGTTGTTGTGCTCGTAAGCGCTGACACTGGGCTGGTCGGCCATCCAGAAATAGCCACTCAGGGATGGATAGACCGCGACAAAAGCGTCACGGTTCTCGCAGAATTAGAAGTNGAAGTAGCGAAAGCTGTTGAAGCGTCGATCCGGGANGGTAAAGCGCCCGGAGATCTNGAACGAGTAGTTCGACGGGTTACGGGCCAGTTTGTGGGAAACAGGACTCGCCGTCGACCACCCATTTCNGCGTCGGTGATTACCGTCGACTGAACGAGCATGTGGCGGATGCTTCGGTACTCTCGCCAGTGTGGCATCCAAGCGCCCAAACGGCGGTTCAAAGGGGATCAGATCTCCAGGTACACNGCGTCGTCCAGGTAACCCATCGATGTTGCGTCGAATGGGCGAAGCCGGTCTTCGCGGCAGAGGAACCGACTTGGCGGGTCTTCTCCTCGTCGTGGCGGCCATAATCTCCCTTTTAGCGCTTTTCGGAGACAAAGCAGGAATCGCCGGACGACTATTCGAGAACGTTATGAGNGTCCTTGTAGGCATCTTCCGATATGCCGTGCCGTTCGCGCTCATGGGCTGCGCCTACGCGCTACTTCGTGACAAGAGCAGCGACAGAACGTGGAGGATCGCCTTTGGTGGGGTCCTCACCAGTCTTTCGTTGTCGGGGATGGCGCACTTGATCGGAGATGCAGCNGGAATCAAGACCACGCTTGATGACCTTCGAGCTTCAGGCGGAGTTGTCGGCGCAGTAGTAGGTGAGCCACTNCGCAGAGCNGTCGATGACCCCGGTGCGTGGGTGNTCCTGCTCTTGGCTGCCATGTTCGGNGTGTTGATCGTCACCGACACCGGGCTTCGGCAAGTGTTGGCAGCGTTGGCGATCGCCACGCGCTTCGGGGCGCGGCACCTCAGACGCGCGCTGCGAAGCCTACAGAGCCTTGGGTCGGAGAGAGAAGCGTCAGAATATTCAGCGCGGGAGCGAATGAAGCTACCGACAATCTCCGCACCGGACCTCGGTCTTCCGCCGGCGCCAGCCGACGCCGAAACGACAAAACANGAAACTGANGTCGCTGAAACAACAACCCGCGAGCAACATTGGGACGAGTCACCAGAGGAACAACCTGGAATTCGACAGTCAGCTGANAGACAGTGGGAAGAACCTCAAGATTCAATCGCTCAAGAAATGAACTCTGAAGTTCCGCCCGAGCAGATGAAAATTGATCTAGTCAACCGACCTACAGGAGATTGGCAGCTACCTCCTCGAGAAAGTCTTAATAGGTCAGGCGCCCACGATGTTGACGAACGNCTGTTACAAAATGGTGCGCGGAACTTAGAAGCTGCCCTTGCGAGCCACGGTGTTGAAACTCAAGTTACCGGTATGGAAGTAGGGCCAACCGTCACCCGCTATGAACTTTCGCTCGGCAANGGAGTGAAGGTATCCCGAGTTACGAGCCTCCACAAAGACATCGCATATGCGATGGCATCCGCNGATGTTCGCATATTGGCACCCATTCCTGGACGTTCAGCAATNGGGGTGGAGGTTCCAAACGCCGACCGCCACCTCGTCGCTCTGGGCGACATACTCGCCAGCCAGGCAGCTGCCGACGCTAGGCATCCCCTCGAAGTCGCGTTCGGTCAAGACATTTCGGGCAATGCCGTAATGGCGGACCTTGCATCAATGCCCCACGTCTTGATCGCAGGTGCCACTGGAGCGGGCAAATCGTCCTGCATCAACTCGGTTATCACCTCNTTGCTCATGCGTGCCACGCCAGACGAAGTGCGTCTAATCCTCATCGACCCCAAACGAGTCGAACTGGGCCCATACGACCGTCTTCCTCATTTATTGACGCAAGTCGTCACTAACCCGAAAAAAGCGGCGAACGCCCTGTCTTGGGCCGTAAAGGAGATGGAACGTCGTTACGACGTCCTTTCGGAGATCGGATTTCGTGACATAACGGGTTACAACTCNGCATATGACGAAGGACGCTTGGCATCGGACCTCAATGAAGAACGTGAATTTGAGCGGATGCCCTTTGTCGTTGTTGTCGTCGACGAGTTAAACGATCTCATGATGGTTGCCGCACGCGATGTGGAGGATTCGATAACTCGCCTCGCACAGATGGCACGAGCAGTGGGTATCCATCTAGTTATCGCAACTCAGCGACCGTCAGTCAACGTGATCACCGGTGTTATCAAAGCCAATATTCCGTCGCGCATAGCTTTCGCGGTGTCGAGCCTTGCGGATAGCCGCGTCATCCTCGACCAGTCTGGAGCTGAACGACTCATCGGAAAAGGCGACATGCTGGTGTTAGGTTCCAACAGCAGCGTCGCCAAAAGAGTTCAAGGTTGCTGGGTGAGCGAAGCTGAGATTCATCAAGTGGTTGCTCACTGGCGAAGGCAAGCACCCAAAACCGACTATGTCGAAGGCGTTGAAGGCGAGAACGACTCCGCCTCTTTCGTGATTCCCGGTGGATCTTCTGGTGATGAAGACGATGACGACCTCATGATGCGAGCCATGGTCATAGTGGTAGAAACCCAACTCGGATCGACCTCGATGCTGCAACGGAAACTCAAAGTTGGGTTTGCGCGCGCTGGACGGCTAATGGATCTTCTCGAACAACGAGGAGTTGTAGGTCCGTCTATTGGTTCCAAAGCCCGAGACGTATTGATGACCCAAGAAGAGCTCAACATTCTCCTCGCCAATCGTTGANNTCTGCCGTCGCTGGNGAAATCACGCGGATGGATGAACGAAGGTAGGGTCACTTCATGAGCGATTACGAGGTCATTGCAACCGGACTGCAGTTTCCCGAAGGACCGGTAGTAATGCCGGACGGCTCGATCGTCGTAGTTGAAGTGAAGCGAGGCACNATTTCCCGAATCGACGAAACGGACGGATCGATCGAAATCGTCGCCCAACCTGGGGGCGGCCCCAACGGCGCCGCCATTGGCCCAGANGGTCTTTTGTACGTCTGCAATAACGGCGGATTCACCTGGAGNGATGCACGGGGGCTCACCGTTCCAGGTTTGGCAGCAGAGGACTATTCGTCAGGTCGAATCGAACGGATCGACATAGAAACNGGAGANGTTGACGTCCTATACGCGGACGTAAGNGGAGAACCNCTTAAGGGTCCCAACGATCTCATGTTTGACTCGACAGGAGGATTTTGGTTTACCGACCACGGGAAAACCCGTGCGCGCACCCGCGACCGTGGAGGGCTTTACTATGGACGAGCTGACGGATCGTTCGTGCAAGAGATTGCGTTCCCCATGGATGGGCCGAACGGCGTTGGTTTATCACCTGAAGAAGACAGGGTTTATGTCGCCGAGACCCACCAAGGTTCGATTCTTTATTGGGAGCTTTCGGGACCAGGAGAGTTGGCAGGCTCGCCCCACGGGAGGTTCCTCGCACGACCCGCAGGAAGAAAGCTTTTCGACTCATTAGCAATGGATGCCGAAGGAAACGTGAGTGTCGCCACCATTCAGACCGGGGGAATTAGCACGTTCACGCCCCACGGTGAGGAACTCGAATTCTTCGGCGTAGACGATCCGATCTGCACCAATATTTGTTTTGGTGGAGCAGAAATGAAGACTGCNTACATCACATTGTCNGGCACGGGCAAGCTAATCCGGGCAGATTGGCCACGACGCGGATTGGCGTTGCCTTTCTGACTTATAGCCGAGCCGTCACGCCAGACAGCGCGGGAGTGCTCCTCCGTTGAAAGCAATCATGTCCGCNATTCCTTTTTCGAATCCCACCCANTCGTAATCCGATTCGGAGTTTTCCCGATAAGCGACATGAAGATTACCGGCGAGTCGTTCAGTNTCCGTTAGTTGGTCGAANTCGCCCAGATCGGTTGNAAAGGCCTGCTCTATAGGCGTGCGTCCCGACGAGATTCCCTGTGCGGCTGTGTCCTGTACGAATCGAAGATAGCTCCTTTGAGCGTCGAGTACTTCACCGATCTCCCCACCGCGGAACGCGGGTCCGTGACCNGGAACAATTACTTCCGCGCCTTGACGTTCGATGGCGTCAAGAGCATCCAAAGTTCCCTGGATAGAGCCGAAAAGAGCGAACGGAGTTCCGCCATGAAATATGAGATCACCGGTGAAGAGCACGCCGCGTTCCGGCAGCCACGCCAGAACATCCCCCTCGGTGTGGGCGACGTACCCTAAATCAAATAGCTCGATTATTAGATCATCGAGGTGCAGGGTNGTTGAACCCTCGAANGTGACATCAGGAGCGCGGAAACGTAAATCTCCCCAGTTAACCCCGGGGAATGCTGCACGATAATCGGGAATCCCGGTAACCATCATCACTTGCCGGCAAGCGATGTGGCTGATGATTGTTGCGTCTTCGAAAAGGTAATTTCCGTGAGTGTGGTCGGCGTGGTGGTGGGTGTTAACGAGCACTGTGACCGGGTTTGTGGTTACCGACTGGATCGCGTCTAGATAAGCGCGATTTCGAAGCTCNGTTGAGGTGGTGTCAATGCTTACCACCGCGGTTTCTCCAACAATGAAGCCGGTGTTATTGATAAACCAGGTCCCGTCCGGCTGCACATAACTAAAGACCTGTGGAGCCACCTCCTCGAGAAGCCCGGGTCCAAGGTTTCCGTGTAAGTGATTCGAACTCATAGACAGAGCCTACGTGCATGGCGCGTGGCTAGGGATCTACCCTGGTTCCATGACTGGCTCTTCCGACGTAGAACGAGATGTGGACGTATTCGGTGACGAATACGTCCAGGGTGCCCCCGAGGTGTGGCGACGTTTNCGNTCGGAATGTCCAGTCGCCCACACGCCGCGACATGGCGGAGGATGGTTGCCGACCACNTACGCCGACATTTCATCAGTCGCATATGACACCGATAACTTCTCGTCACGCGATGTTGGNGTTGCGTCAACTCCCGACGGCGTAAGTTTGCTGGTTGCGCCTCCGATTACTTCCGACCCGCCCTTTCATACNGATGCCCGGCGAATGCTATTGCCGTATTTCTCGCCGAAAGCCGTTGAGGAGATGCGCGAGGTGACTCGAAGCATCGCCGTTGAGCTTCTCGACGCCATCGACCCGTCGAACACCGTTGACGCGGCAGAAGAGTACGCGCGCTACCTCCCGGTGCGAGTCATCGGATCGATGATCGGTTTGCCAGAAGCCGACTGCGAGATGTTTACTCGATGGTCGGTCGACATCCTTCAGAGCCACCCCGATGAATTCGATCGTAGAACCCAAGCCACCAAGGANATTCTCGAGTACTTCGCGGAAACTATTGCCGATCGTCGTCAGATTCCCCGCGATGACTTGATCAGCAAGCTTCAAGCGGAAAGTCTCCCCAACGGTGATCCTGTTACCGACAAGCACGTATTAGGTACATGCTTTCTGCTCCTGATAGCTGGTATCGACACCACGTGGAGCTCGATAGCGTCGAACCTGCTTCACCTTGCTACTCACGACGANGACCGTCATCGTCTCGTTGCGGAGCCGCAACTCATTCCGACCGCCGTCGAAGAATTTCTAAGAGCGTATTCGCCGGTGACGATGGCTCGGGTCGTCGCACAAGATTCCGAAATATCTGGTTGTCCGGTTACCGCCGGGGAAAAAGTCTTCCTTCCTTTTGGGGCCAGCAACAGGGACCCGGAAATGTTCGAGGATCCAGATGAAGTGGTCATTGACCGGCAAGAAAATCGTCACTTTGCCTTTGGCATAGGTATCCACCGGTGTCTCGGGTCGAACCTGGCGCGCATGGAGTTAGTCGTCGCGATGGAAGAGTGGCTGAAGCGCTTCCCGAATTTTTCNATCGCTGAAGGTTCTGATGTCGAGTGGGGCGGTACACAGGTACGTGGACCTCGCTCGGTTCCGATCCGGATCGTTTGAGACCAGGTCAGTGTGCTTGCGTCGGCCGTCGCGGAATGATCGTTAAGAACACCAACAGTCCAATCGCCGCGGATAGCGCCCATCCGACCGACAACGGAGTAACGGTTGAAACAATCTGCCGGTCGATCACTGCTCCGAGNAACGCTCCTAAGGCCAAAGTAACGAAACCGATTGTCGACGCCGCCGTCCCCGCAAGTGCACCCATGGGTTCAAGCGCCAACGTGTTTATATTCGGCATGAGTACGACGAACGCCGAGATTTGAGCGGACATCAGCACCATCCATAATCCGACAGGCGGAACGCCGCTCNATACCAGAGTGACAACCAACATCGACACACTCAANACAAATTGAGCGATCAGAGCGCCTCGAGTGAGATTGAGCGCTCCCAGTCGGTGCACCACTCGCGANGAAGTGAGCGCCACNCCAGCCATTACGAGCATGGTGATGCTGAAGTACGGAACGAACCAACCGCTTCGTCCGAAGATCTCCGTGATGATCAACTCTGAGCTGCTCAGGAAACTATAAAACGCCCCTCCGCAGAAGAGCAGGATCACTGCGCAACCAATNGTAATTCGAGTTGTGCACACGATCCGTACTCCAGCGCCGACCCCCGAAAAACTCAACTCCCGTCTGTTTTCAGGACGAAGAGACTCNTCAATGCGGAAAGACCAAAGCCACATAGCCACAGCCGTGGCAAGACCAAAAACCATGGTGAGACGCCATGACCCCGCTTGGAGCAGTAAAGCGCCGATTAACGGAGCGAGTACTGGTCCGGCAAAGAAAATGGTCTGGATAATGGCGAAGACGCGTGCCATTTCGTTGCCTTCAAACCGATCGCGGACCATGGCCTGGCTGAGAGTTCTCGGGGCAGCACACCCAATTCCCCAAATGATCCGAGAGATCAGAAGAACCGGGAGATTTGGTGACAGAGTTGAGCCCAGGGCCCCGAGAGCGAAAAGAGCGATCCCTATCCTCAACACCGGCAANCGACCAAAAGTATCGGCTAAAGGCCCACAGATCGGCATGCCGATAGCCATGCCGATAAAGATGCAGGTAATCGTCAATCCCGGCAGATTAGAAGTTGGCTCCATTCCATAAGAAGTGCGCAGATCTCCGAATGCGGGAAGAAGCATGTCGATCGACAACGCTATGGAGCTAGTGATGAGCGCGGTAAACGCGATGAATTCGCGGTGTTCGTCCAACCGACCGGCAGCGGTCAATTCAGATTCCGATCGTCGCGTATACGGCTTGTTCGAACTCCTCAAGCAGCTTTGATACTTGAGGGATCATAAACGGCAGAGTTTGAGTCATGAGTAACGCGCCGAAGCCCGATNTTGGGTCTACCCAAAAGTGCGTGTTGTACAAACCTGCCCAACTCATCGACCCCGCATGCCGCCCTCCGGCGACAGATTCTTCGTTGATCTGAAATGTGAGCCCCCACGATTTGGGAACTCCCGGCATGAATTCGAAATCCGCGCTGAGAACTTGATTAAATGATTCAACGGGCGGCACCCGCAGCTGGCCCATGTTATTTGACGACATCATGGCAAAAGTTTCATCNGATATGAGATGCTGCCCGAAGAGTTCTCCGCCACCCAGCAGCATTTGGATGAAGCGGGCGTAGTCGGCCGTTGTGGAATAAAGTCCACCNCCGCCGCTGTCAAACTCAGGAGGAGTTTTTGGAACTTGCGGCGGCAAAGCCTTCCACTGGTCACCATCGAGAATGTGTGGGTCGGCGCGCCGGTTTTCCATATCGGCTCTGCAGTGGTAAGCGGTGTCAGACATTTCCAACGGCTCGAAGATTTCGGACCTCATCCACTCTCCGAGGCCGATTCCACTGACCCTCTCAAGAAGTTGTCCCGCCCAATCAATCCCGATCCCGTATTCCCAGCGTTCCCCGGGTTCGAACGAAAGGGGCCGTTCGAGAGATGCCAATTTGCCACTGCCGACACCAGGGCCGCCGGTGTGCTCTAGCCATGCCGCAGTANTTGCATTCCAGACCTCGTAAGTGAACCCCGATGTGTGTGTAAGTAGATTTCGAAGAGTCACCGGGTTTTGAGGAGAGCGAAGGATAGGTCCCGACTCGTCGAAGCCCTCAAGAATCCGTAACTCGGCAAGTTCTGGAATGATTTCACCAGCAGGTTGGTCAAGTGNAAGCAGCCCACGTTCTACTGCCTGAAGGCACGCCGTTCCCGCAATGGGCTTCGTCATTGAGGCGATCTGAAAGACAGTGTCATCAGTCATAGGGTCCGTGTCGNACACGGACCGAACTCCGTAGGAGCGGATACTTCGCAATCCTTCGAGGTCAACAACAGCAGCCACAGCTCCCGGAATCGCGCCCTTATCTACAGCGCCGCCAATTGCATCATCGATCGCCTGATCGAGNCTCACTTAGCTAGGGCCTCTCTCCACGGCCTTGCGTTAATACCTTGGTAACGGTCCTCTAACGCATCCACCAACTCCGACGTCCAGTACGGGTGACCCGGCATGGGTGCTCCAAATAAGGCGAGTTCTTCNGGAGTGCAACTGGCCGCAAATTTTGACCACGGACCGCTATTCGAATTTTGTTGAAAACTGTCGAAACCAATCCACTCGTGGTGCGCGTGCTTAAAAGCGATATTCATCAGAAATCGTGAACCGGCCTCTTTGGTCAGATTCACCCCCCGATGCCAAACGTCTGGGCGGTAAGCGAGATANGAGCCTCGCTGACCCGAAGCAGATTGAGGGTTCTTACCAGGCGGAGAGTCNCCGAGGCTCAGCACTTCGGTTGGAGCTAGTCCNTCTTCGACATCAGATAAATATAAGAACCCCTCCAGGTTCCACCAGCCCGGTTCCAGACGGTCGGGGACGACGTTGTGGTTACGGTCTTGGTGGAAGGGCTGTTCATAATTAGTAACCCCGGTGTACTTTCCCCAAATTCTTGCCTGGTACAAGCGGATGTCGTTCGCCCCCATGGCCAATTTTGCGAAATCGACTACCCGAGGATGGATTTGAAGCCGATTGAGAAGGTGGGAGCCGTAAGGGAACAGCACGTGACCCAAAAACTGGCGTAACCGGAACTCAGGTCCCGGATCATGCTCATCATTCANCTCGCGNAACTTCCCTTGGTTNTCAGGCTTGTACCGGGCATCGGTACTCTCATTTTCGAAGAACGCGAGAGCGTCNAGATTCCCGGAGTGGTAGTCGGCTGGTGTGGGGAAATGTTTCCATAGCCCTTCAACAGCTTCGTCGATTTCGGCNGCCGGGACTAAGCCGTGGACAACNGTCCATCCTTGCGTGCGCCATTGTTCAGCTGCTGTTTCTAGNTCCNTGGTCACCATCTGGCGAGGCTAGTCGGCTGAACGGTGTGAGCATCAACGGGCGCCTTGNCCATCATGTACACGGATNGTCGCGCCAGTAACGAAGTCGGAGTCTGGGGAAACCAGGTAGAGCAACGTGCTGTCGAGCTGAGAGGGTTTCCCTATTCGTTTGCGCGGAAATCCTTCGGTGATATCGCCCATGCGTTGGAGCATGCCATCCATCATTTCGCTTTCGAATGCACCCGGAGCGATGCAGTTAACGTTNACGTCATAGCGGGCAAANTCGAGAGCCAGCATTTCGGTCATTCGAACAACAGCACTTTTTGTGATCGCGTACCACGAACTTCCGACACCGGCGCTGTACGCNGCCCCAGAGGCGATGTTGACGATTCGCCCTGGCAGCTGNGCGTCGATAAGACGACGTGTGACTTCGCTTGCCAAATGGAAGAGAGAAGTGAGGTTCGTAGCNACCATCTCGTCGACNAACGCTGGNTCCATTTTCAACGCAAGCTTCGCATCGGGTTTACCAGCGTTGTTGATCANTATTTGAATGGGTCCCAACTCGTTTTGCACTGTTTCAACTGAAGCGAACAGGGCATCGGTGTCGGTGACATCCAGAGGCACCGGNAGAACCGTTCCGTCTGTGGCTTTGAGACTGTCGGCCAACTCTTGCANCCGATCGACTCGTCGACCNGCCACCGCGACGTTGGCCCCGCANGCGGCGAGCACTTCGGCGAACCGGCGNCCCAGNCCCGAGGTAGTACCGGTTACGAACGCAGTTTGACCGGTTAGATCGATCGAAAAGTTGGGTGTTTCAGTCATTGTCCCCCCAGTTGAACAAACCTTTACCTCCCTTTGTTTACGCGGCAAAGGATTGATCGTCTAATCGCGGNGCCACGAATTAGGGTGCGCGTTGGTGAAAGAACCTCTAATCCTTGAAGCTGGACGAGTCAAAGATGGCACCCGAGCGTTAGTCACCGGGGGCGGAGCTGGTATCGGCGCGGCTATCGCTGCGGCCCTTCGCTCNGCCGGAGCCAACGTTTTTGTGTGCGACGTCAACCCCTCAACCGATCCCGACATCGTGAGCGACATTAGTGACGACAACTCCGTCGATCAGTTGTTTAAGGCGGTCAACGCGAAACTCGGCGGGTTGGACGTACTGGTGAACAACGTTGGTGTGGCTGGCCCTGCAGGCCTGGTAAACGAAATTGAGAGNGAAGNATTCGACGAAGTCCTGCGAGTGAATGTAGGTGGAACATTTCGGGTCACNGCTCAAGCCGTGCCNATGTTGCGAACCGCGGGTGGNGGGCTGATTGTAAACATCGCATCAACTGCTGGGATNTTTCCGTACCCGTACCGCTCACCCTACGTCGCCGCGAAGTGGGCGGTTGTTGGTCTCGGCCGCAGTTGGGCGATGGAATTAGGCGAAGACAACATTCGGGTGAACGTCATTTGCCCAGGGTCAGTNGGGGGACCTCGAATGGATCAGGTCATTGAACAAGAGGCGGCAGCCACGGGTGCCGACGCCTCAGCTCTCCGCCGTGGTTATGAGCAACAAGTGTCGATGCGGCGGTTTATGGACCCCGCCGACATCGCCGGCGCAGTTGTTTACATGGCATCTCCGGCTGGAAGGCACGTGTCCGGACAGGTGCTATCAGTNGACGGAGCTACCGAGTCCCTCCGCAGTTCCTGAGCAACCGAGGCCCAAGTGGGGCACACTCGTGTCGTTGTCCGAATTCAGGAGCACCCAGTGAATGTCACCGAAGCTACCCAGCGTCGAGCGTCAATCCGCTCGTTTCTTCCGGACCCGGTTGACGATCAGCAGATACGTGAATTGTTGGATGTCGCCGCGCGTGCACCGTCTGGGGGGAATGTTCAGCCGTGGAAGGCATACGTCATCAACGGTGAATCCATGATGCGTTTTCGGTCCTTCATATCCGAACGNCGGCCAGGNGAATCNGAATACCCGGTTTATCCGCCAAAGCTGCAAGAGCCGTACCGCACCAATCGATACGAATTGGGCGAAGCTATGTACGAAAAACTCGGTATACCGCGAGAGGACAAGCCTGCGCGACTTGCTCACCTCGCGCGAAACTTCGANTTTTTTGGTGCCCCNGCCGCCTTCTTTTGTTTCATCGAAAGAAACATGGGNGCTGCTCAATGGTCCGACTTAGGAATGTTCCTNCAGACCTTCATGCTGCTCGCNGTTGAAGCCGGCTTGGACACATGTCCGCAAGAGGCATGGGCCAATCACTGGCAGTCCGTCCAAGAATTTTGCGGCGCCCCGGAACAGGAAATGCTTTTCTGCGGAATGGCCATAGGGAAACGTGACGAGTCCAAATCCGTCAATAGCCTCCGCAGTGAACGCATGGCAGTCGACGAATGGACNACTTGGTTATGAGGATCAAATTATGAACGACATCTATCAAATGATGAGCACACTTCGTGCGGTGCGTCGCCTGCGCCCCGACCCAATTCCCGACGAGGTATTGGAACGCGTTTTGCAGGCAGCAGCTTGGGCTCCGACTGGTGGCAACATGCAGCCGTGGCGCGTAGTGGTAGTGCGAAGCGACAAACGAAAACAAGCGCTCGCCGATGTTTATGGACCCGCCTGGTATCGCTANGCGAAAGGCTATGACGCGAGAATCGAACAGTTACCTGCCGATGAGGCCGAAAAAGCGCGGAGAAATCGAGTNGCCGGCGATTATTTGGCGGACCACCTTCATGAGGCCCCAGTCATATTGATGTTCGTCGCGGACCCCAAGATGATGGCGATTACCGACGCCAAACTCGATCGCATATCGATGGTCGGAGGCGGATCTGTTTACACGTCAGTGCAGAACGCGATGTTGGCCGCGCGCACGGAAGGACTTGGATGCGTTTTGACCACATTGCATTGTCTTGCCGAAGACGAAGTTAAGGCCGCGCTCGAAATTCCTGAAGATTGGGCNACTCTTGCGATGGTGCCGCTCGGGTANCCGGTCGGTAAGGGGCACGGACCAATATCTCGCCAACCCATCTCAGTTCTCGCCCATGACGACGTTTTTGGGGCTGTGTGGCAATAACTCGTGATGGATCTCGCGTTCCGTCAGTCTTTCTAGTCAAATCGGGNTCCAANAGTGACGTATTGGANTCGCCGGAGCGANACGCTAGCGTTCTGCCCCTTTTCGCTATGGGGTTNGTGGTTGTTGTGTGGGGAATTGCTCCACCNATCTCCAAACTCATAACCGCCTCGCCTTTGGTTTCTACCTTCATTCGCTTCGGTGTCTCGATGCCCGTGTTTTTGCTGTTGTTANCTGTTCGAGGGCGATGGTTATCTGTCAGCATTTTCCGGTCCACGGCGCTACCCGGGCTCTGTTTTGGATTCAATCTCATCTTTGTGTTCGCCGCAGTTCAACAAACCACAATTTCTCTGTTGTCGACGGTGATGGCTACACAACCGGCACTCCTGCTACTGCTAGCGGCCCCNCTCTTCGATGAGCGTCCATCAATCCGTCAGCTGTACTTCACGCTCGTGGGAATAGGTGGAGCGATCATCGTCGTTCTCGGCGCCGGCGGAGANCTGGGCGCTTCANTCGTAGGTCTCGGGTACGCGGGCTTGTCCATGGTTACTTTCACTGCCTATTTCGTGCTGACACGANTGGCCCGTACTGGCAAAGAAGTCGACCCAATTGAATGGATGGCCGGCATCAACATATGGGCCTTCTTNGCAACCGTACTGCCAGCATTGGTCATCCTGGATCGATCGGACTGGGCTGAATTCGGTGGGCGCGANTGGCTGTGGATTCTGATCATCGCGTTCGTTACCGGCATCTTCGGACACGTGTTAATGACTTGGGTTCACGGACATATGGAAGTAGCTCGCTCGTCGCTCTACAACCTCGCGATGCACCTCGTCGCCGTCGGACTCGCCTGGCCATTGCACGATGAACCCATCACTGCAACTCAGGCTTTCGGGGGCGTCGTCCTACTCGGTTCGGTAGCTCTCGTCATCTCCGCACCCTCTCGGCCAAGGGCTCAATAATCGGAAACATTCGAAACTCGGTCAGGGATTCAAAAAGGTGGGCTACCAGAGACTCGTCGCCGTCAACCACAATTTCTCCGCTTTGGGTAGCGTCCGCGAAAGAGATAACTCCACCCAACGTTTCAGCGAGGGCGTGACGGGTGAGCGTAACCGTCGCTACGGCATCGTCAACGTGGCGATCAGCAAGGTGATGTATCGCACAGTTGTCGATACCCATAACGTGGCTTTCCCCGAGATCGGTGAAAGCCCAGTTGATCTTGAGGCTGAGTTCAGCGATGAATTCTGAATCCAGTCGGACCCCTATAGAGTCAAAAAGCTGCTCAGCAGTCATCGCATGCGCCAACTGACGTCCTCTTCCTGCCGGGAAATCAGGCGACCCATTACGAAGTTCTTGAGCACCAAGCAGATACGCGTTTCGCCAAGTTCCCGATTCTGACTGGTAGCCGAGTTGCTCCAAAGCATCCGCTTGCAACTCTCTGGCTTCGCTGAACGATGGGTCGGCATATACGACGTGGTTCACGACCTGGGCCACCCATCGGTAGTCACCATCTTCGAACGAGGCCTTTGCTCGCCGCAGAACCTCCTCGGGACCGCCCATAAACTCAACATATTTCTTGCTGCTTTCAACTGGTGGATGAGGATTGAGGTTGGCTGGATTGGCGTCATACCAGCCCAGATACTTGTTGTACACGGACTTCACATTGTGGCTCACGGTGCCGTAGTAACCCTGCACATGTGACTCAGTGGAAAAGCACGTAGGGAGCGAGAGCTCCTCCGCTATGTCGTTCGCTGTCCATCCGAGGTTCGCGAGGCGCATGGTTTGGTCGTGCATCCAACGATAAACATCTCGCTGCTTCACGAGAAATTGCTTCAAATCAACTGTGCCGAAACGAGGCCAATGATGTGTAGCGAGCATTACGTCGGACTGGTCTCCCCACAGGTCCAAGGCTTCGTTGATGTATTTGGACCAAGCAAGCGCGTCGCGGGTTTGTGCCCCCCGAATGGGATAGAGGTTGTGCATGTTGTGGGTGCAATTTTCTGCCATACATAACAACCGAAATTCCGGAAACCAGAAGTTCATTTCTGCAGGCGCCTCGGCGTCCGGAGTGTTTTGAAAGATGATCCGAACTCCGTCTACCTCAAGTTCGGTTCCCGTTCGATCAATGATTTCGGTCGGTGCAAGGAGGCCTGAGGCGCTCAACGGCAATGCCTTTCCCAACCCGTTATCGATGTGTCCCTTAGGGCCGGGAGGTAGGAAGAGACCGAACTGATACATCGCTCTTCGCGCCATTGCAGTTCCGGCAATCACGTTCTCATTGACAACTTCTTCCAAGAATCCCTCCGGAGCAATGATCCGCACCTCTCCTCGCTCAACTTCGGCAGCGCTAGTTACGCCCAAGACTCCGCCGAAGTGATCGGCGTGAGAATGGGTATAAATGATCGCCTTGACAGGTCTTTCCCCCAGTTGATCATTGGCGAGTTTCAGACACGCGGCCGCGGTTGCAGCCGTGGTTAATACATCAACCAAAATCCAACCGGTACGGCCAGCAATCAGCGTGAGGTTCGATATGTCATATCCGCGTATCTGCCAGACTCGATCCCTTACCTCGAACAGTCCGTGGATGGCGTTGAGTCGTCCTTGACGCCAGAGCCCTTGATGAACGGTGTCGGGCGACTTTTCGTCGTTTCGGAGAAAATCGTAGCGAGAGCAATCCCAGACAATCTGATCGTCAAGAGAAATCATCGCGTCGGGAAGAGTTGCCAATAAACCTTGTTGAGCCCTGCGAAAGTCGCCATCATCGTCGAAAGAAACCATCGCCGAAGCGTTGGCGTTGGCGGCGACGGTAATTTTCGACGCGTCCTTCGGAGCGGTCGGTGTGTCGGACATGATGCCTCCTTATTGAGACTCGGTGAATTTAGCTTGCCTCAGAAGTTGTTGGTGTTGACTGGTATCTAACTGGCGGAGACTTAGCTATGCGCTCCGTCATCATTTCGGTTGTTCGGTCCGCGTAATTTGCGACGCGAACTGCAGTCAATCGACGACCGATCAGATTCTCCTGAAAAAGTTTCTTCACCTAATCCTGCGAATCGGCTCATACTCTGACCCTAGATCGCTGCGTAAAGTCGTTCATTGTGGAAGACACATTCTCTTCGAATCGGTTGCCAGATGTGCTGCTGCAAGGCGTAGCAGGTCCATATGGCGGGCCTTCGGCGGCCGTCGCTGCCGCGATTCGCAATGACAAGCGCGGCGCGGAGATGCTTTTCATTGAGAGATCAGCCACGGAGGGAGACCCTTGGTCAGGACAAATGGCGTTCCCTGGCGGGCGTACTTCACCAACAGATGCCAGCAGCGCAGCGACCGCCATTCGGGAAACGAAAGAAGAGTTAGGTGTTGACCTGTCAGACGCGTTGCTGCTCGGTCGATTATCCGACCTTGAGGGCGGGCCTCGGGGAACCCGTCAACGACTGCGCGTGACGCCGCACCTATTTTGGATAAGTGGCGAACGCCCAGTCATCACCCCTAACCATGAAGTAGCCGCCGCGGTATGGGTTCCAGTGGAGCAACTCGCTGATGAGGAGAGATACGTCGAATATCCCTACCCGGCATTGGGATCGAATTTATGGCCTGGCATCGCGATCGAAGGGGACCGAGTGATTTGGGGACTGACACTGCGCATGTTGGTCGATCTTTTCTCTCGAATAGGTCGACCCCTGTTAATCAGGTCATGAACTCGTTCCCCCAATAATCTGTTGCACATGTCAGCCAAGTCACCGGACGTAGATTTTGACGCTTCGTTAGCCCCTGAGGAATCTTGGGACGTGGATGTGGTGGTGGTGGGTGCTGGGTTTGCTGGCATGTACATGCTTCATCGACTTCGAGAGTTGGGTTATTCAGTCCAGGTCTTTGAAGGAGGCACGGATGTGGGGGGGACCTGGTATTGGAACCGGTACCCAGGCGCCCGATGCGATGTTGAAAGTCTCGAATACTGCTACAGCTTCGATGAGGAACTCCAACAGGAGTGGGAATGGACTGAGCGCTATTCAAGCCAGCCTGAGATCCTTGCCTATGCGAACCATGTCGCCGACCGATTTGACCTTCGTCGAGATATCCGCTTCGGAACGCGGGTAGATGCAGCCGCTTTTGACGAAAAGAAGAATCTATGGGTTGTTCGGACGAGCGATGGGGCACAGACAGTCGGACGTTTTTTTGTCATGGCCACTGGATGTCTTTCCTCAGCGGCCACTCCGGAAATATCTGGTCGAGAGAAATTTACGGGGGCTGTGGTCCACACTGGACGATGGCCTCAGGAAGGTGTCGATCTAAAAGGCAAGCGCGTAGCAGTTATAGGAACTGGGTCTTCGGGAGTTCAAGCCATCCCGGTGATCGCTGAACAATGCGACGAGTTAATTGTTTTTCAACGCACGCCGCAATACTCGATTCCAGCGCGTAACGCGCCACTAACAGATGATCGTCAGCTAGATGTGAAAAGTCGATACGAAGAGTTTCGAGAGGCCAATTTTGCGATGCCACAGGCGTTGGGATCTGAAATTCCGAACTACAACGATTCCGTACACGACGCATCGGACGAACAGCGCCGCAAAAGGCTCGAAGGGGCTTGGGACCGCGGTGGAACTCTTTTTCTCGCCTCGTTCGGCGATTTACTTCTCGACGAGTCTGCAAATGTCTATGCACAAGATTTCGTGCGAGAAAAGATCGCCGAGATCGTGCAGGACCCGAAAACAGCGTCGAAACTCACGCCGGAACACATTATTGGTTGTAAGCGATTAGTGATCGACACCGACTATTTTGAGACTTTTAACCGATCAAATGTGCACCTAGTTGATGTAGGAAGCGATCCGATTCAACGAATAACCGAATCTGGGTTGTCGACGCTGTCGAAAGAGTTCGAATTCGACGTCTTGGTTTTTGCGACCGGTTTCGACGCAATGACGGGCTCCATATTGCGTGTCGACATAACTGGCCGTGACGGGTTGGCCATCCAAGAGAAGTGGTCAGAGGGACCGCGTACCTATCTCGGACTTAGTGTGCCTGGATTCCCCAATATGTTTACGGTATCTGGGCCGGGAAGTCCGTCTGTGCTTACCAACATGATCATTTCTATAGAGCAACATGTGGAATGGATTAGCGACTGCATCGCGTGGCTCGACGAGCGCCAGTACGTGACTATTGAAGCGACATCTGAGGCTGAGGAGAACTGGGTTGATCACGTGAACACCAAAGCCGACAGGACTCTGTTTCCAAGTTGCAACTCGTGGTATCTCGGAGCGAACGTCCCTGGGAAGACGCGAGTATTTATGCCACTTCTAGGATTTCCGGGTTACGTACGTCGTTGCGACCAAGTCGCCGAAAACAACTACGAAGGGTTTGTCATCCAATGAAAGAACTTGAACTTCTCAGTGAGGGATGGGGTCTGATCGAGGCCCCCCGCGTCGACGACGATGACTGTCTGCATTTTTCTGACGTCCCAAATGGGGGCGTTTACAAACGTTTTCCTGATGGTGAGATCGAAACCGTGATTCCCAAGAGGCGTGGGGTAGGCGGGATGGTCTTTCACCGCGATGGGGGACTAGTCGTTGGAGGTCGCAACGTTCAGCATGTTGTCGATGGCGAGACCCGAGTGCTTTTCGACCCCGGATTTCCGGGTTTCAACGACCTCCATACTGACGCCCTAGGGCGCGTCTACGTAGGCTCAATCAAGGTGGACCCGTTTGACGAGAACGCCGTCAACCCGGGCGGCGAGTTGTGGCGGCTTGCTTCAGATCAAGAACCGATCGAAATCTACGACGGAGTGTTGATCACCAACGGAATCGGCTTTTCCCCCGATGGGCTACTCCTTTACCACGCGGACAGCGTTCCAGGCAGGGTTTGGGTGTCCGATGTAGAAGGCGACGTAGTTAGCGGCAAGAGGGTCTTTGTGGAAGATCGCGTCAATGCAACAGACGGTTTGGCTGTTGACGTTGAAGGCGGCGTTTGGGTAGCTCAACCAAACGGGGGCAAGGTACAGCGATATACCCCTGACGGAGAGGAAGACGCTCAAGTAGGGATCCCGGACCCGATGGTCACAAGCGTTTGTTTTGGCGGCGCGGACATGCAGGATCTTTACGTCGTTACAGGTGGTCAAACCTCCCGCGGCGGATGCATCTACCGGACGAGAGTCGATGTGGCAGGAGTGCCCGTCGCCAAAGCCACAATTTAAGCCGGGAGCAAGTTGGACTAGTCCTATGGTCAAAGACATGCGAGACACACCGTTTTATTGGTCCCACGGGCACGAAAGCGCCCCTCTTTTATTTTGCATGCACGGCATCGGCTCATGCGCGGACGCGTTCTTATCGCAACGAGATCTGGCCGACGACCTTGGCTATCGGCTAGTTGCCTGGGACGCGCCCGGTTACAGATATTCAGCAGACCCCCCCGAGGACCCCGGGATCGACGGATGGGCGGACGCAGCGTCGGCTCTAATCCGAATGCTTGGCTACCAAACTGCAACCGTTCTCGGCGTTTCGTGGGGTGGCGTCATTGCAACCCGTCTCACTCTTCGCAACCCCGATCTAGTCAGAGCACTGGTACTCGCTGACTCCAGTGTCGGGTCGGGGACAAATGTCAAACAGGCGGAAGCTATGCGAAACCGAGCTTCAAGTCTCACCGAGCTCGGCGCCGCCGTGTTTGCCCAGCAGCGATCGCCTCTCCTTGTTGCAGAGAACACATCGCCTTCAATAGTGGCCGACGTCGAACAATATTTTGCTTCGTCTGTTCGAATGCCGTCGTACCAGTGGGCCTGCAATTCGATGGCAGACACAGATCATCGAGACTCACTGAGCTCTATCAGCGTGCCGACGTTGGTCATATGTGGCGAGGAGGATCGCGTAACACCCCCTAAATTGTCGGCGGAACTTCAGGAGGGGATCCCGAACGCGACCCTGGCACACGTCAAAGACGCCGGCCACCTAGCAAACCAAGAACGACCAGAAGCCTTTAACAACAAAGTTTCCGAATTCGCTCAATCGCTTGCTTAGCCGACCGAACTATCTGTGTTGCGCCTACCGAGGTGGCATTCGAATGCCACCGTCGCAACGGATGGTTTCTCCGTTCATATAGGGGTTCGTAATGCACTCCATGACCATGAACGCAAGTTCCTCGCCGGAGCCCAACCGCTTTGGGAACAAAACACTTTGCCCAAGATGCGCTTTGAACTGATCCGACTGCTCACCTTCCCCATATATGGGAGTGTCGATAAGACCTGGGGCAATGGTGTTCACTCGAATTCCGGTCGCAGAGAGATCACGGGCGATAGGTAATGTCATTCCGACGACACCGCCCTTTGAAGCTGAGTACGCCGCTTGACCAATTTGGCCGTCGAATGCCGCAGCCGAAGCCATGTTCACAATCGATCCCCGCGAACCGTCCTCGTCTAAGGGTTCGGTTTGAGCCATAGCCGATGCTGCTTGCGCCAACATGTTGTAGGTGCCAATCAGGTTGACCTTCAAGACAAACTCGAATTGTCCGAGGTCCGCGGGCACATTGTTGCGATCAATAGTTCGCGCAGCACGTCCCAACCCAGCTGAGTTAACAAGCGCCCGTAGCGGCCCCATTTCGGAGGCAGCGGCCACGGCTGCTTGAGCGTCCTCGACGCTGGAGACGTCGCATTTAACGAACAACCCGCCTAATTCGGATGCGACAGACTGGCCCTTGTCTTCTTGTAAATCCGCGATAACTACCCGAGAACCCGCATCAGCGAGTTGATGCGCAGCAGCTTCCCCAATGCCGGATGCGCCTCCGGTGACGATACACGAAGCTCCTTGGAGGTTCATTCGAGGCATTAAGCACCAATCCTTTCGATGATCGTCGCATTGGCCATCCCGCCACCCTCGCACATGGTCTGAAGTCCATATCGACCCCCTGTGCGCTCAAGCTCATTGAGTAGCGTCGCCATTAATTTGGTGCCCGAACATCCCAGAGGGTGACCAAGAGCAATAGCGCCTCCGTTTACGTTGGTTTTGCTGAGGTCTGTGCCATGTTCCTTCTGCCAGGCCAACACGACCGAAGCGAACGCTTCGTTTACTTCGAATAAGTCAATTTCGCTAAGCCCGAGACCGGAACGCTCCATGACTTTTTCGGTAGCAGGAATAGGCCCTTTCAACATCGTCACTGGATCAGCACCGGCTAGGGCGAAGCTGTGGAACCTGGCTCGGGCCCGCAAACCCAACTCGGCGGCCTTTTCGGCGCTCATCACCAGAACGGCCGACGCGCCGTCAGTGATTTGGCTTGAGTTACCGGCCGTGACTTTGCCATCCTCGCGAAATGCGGGGTTGAGTTTGGAGAGTGATTCAGCGGTTGTGCCTTCGCGTATGCCTTCGTCAGCAGTCATCATTTCGGTCTTGCCATCGATGTCGACTGGTACGGGAACTATTTCGTTTTCGAAACGTCCTTCTGCCGTGGCCACCGATGCCCTGCGTTGGCTTTCAGCGCCGAAGGTATCGAGGTCTTCGCGACTGAGTCCGTATTCGTCGGCAATCATTTCTGCGCCGATTCCTTGTGGTGGCAGCCCGGTTTCCTCATAGCGATTTTGCATGGTTTCGCTAAAGGGAAAACCCATTCCCTTCACCACGCTTGCGCCCATAGGCGTCCGAGTCATCACTTCGACACCCGCTGCAATAGCGACGTCGTAAGCTCCAGCGATAACGCCCTGAGCAGCGAAGTGCAGCGCCTGCTGACTCGATCCGCATTGACGATCGACCGTGGTAGCAGGTACCGATTCGGGCCAACCGGCAGCTAGAACGGCATTGCGACCGATATTCAATGACTGCTCCCCGACTTGCATTACGCATCCCATGATGACGTCGTCAACAATGGCCGGATCTATACCGGTGCGTTCCTCAATTGCCTTCAGCACGTGGGCTGCTAAATCGACAGCATGCCAGTCCTGAAGCTTGCCGTTACGCTTGCCTCCTGGTGTCCTTACCGCATCGACGATCACTGCTTCTGTCATAGCTCAACTCCTAATCGGGGCACGTTCGGGATGATGCACCAAACCTTGCCTGCGAATCGTAGGTCGCAAATAGGCGCGTGAGCCAACTGATCACGGTACCTTGCAACGGTGCCCCTCCCCGGATCCAGGACAATGAGGTCCGCGACATTCGTTTCTTTGCAAGTTCCGACGTTTCGACTGTTCTGGTGGAGCGGGGTTTTTTCGTACCTCGGCATTCAAATGCAGTTCCTTCTTCGAGGCTTGCTTGCGTGGGATTTGACTGAACGCGAAAGCGGTCTCGGAGTTGTGTATCTAGCGTTTGGGGTAGGGCTTCTCGTTTTCACACCAATAGGCGGTGTGCTCGCTGACCGCTGGGCGAAACGCACTTTGCTTGTCGTGGGACAGGGGACGATCGCGGCGGTAGCTGCCTTTATGGGAGTGGCGGCCGTCTCTGGCAACGCGCGCTATTGGATGTTGCTTTTGACGAGTCTTTTCCAAGGTGCGATGTTCGGTCTGATCGGCCCAGCCCGAGTGTCGACATCCGCTGAGTTGGTGGGACAGGAACATTTGGGGAACGCGATCAGCTTGACATCGATGTCGATGAGTCTGACGAGAATCTTCGCCCCTGCAGGAGCGGGAGTTTTGGCCGGTGTCGCGACGGTGGGTATTGGTGGGGCCTATTTGGCGGCAGCTGTGTTCTCCGCTGTTTCAACGATTCTCACGGCGCGATTACCCAAACTAGAACCCGTGAACCCTTCGGCGCGGAACCCGCTGACGGAGATCCTCGACGGACTCAATTACGTTCGAGGGAAACCGGAACTTCGCCGACTAATTGTGACCACCATCGTGGCAATCACGATCGGATTCAACTACGTGGCTTTTATGCCCGCCCTAGTAGAAGGCCAAATGGGCCTCTCGGAAAGCCACGTCGGCTTTTTGACTACCGCCTCCGCCCTGGGCGCTGTCGCAATGACGGCGTTTGTCGCTTCGCGAGCTGATGGACCGGGCGCCGATCGTCTGCTGGTCGTATGCGGCCTCGCATTTGGCGTATTCGTCGTACTTTTTGGCTTAGCACCGAACTATTTGCTGGCGTTGCTCGTAGTCGTAGTCTTGGGCCTCGCCACCAACGGATTTATGGTGTTGACCAGTAGCCGTTCTTTGGCTATCTCCGAACCCTCACATCATGGGCGCGTTCAATCACTGATGCAGTTGGCGTTCGCTGGATTTGGGATTGCCGCGGCCCCTCTAGGCGCGTTGGCGGAGGTGATCGGCCTTCGAGCCACAATCGTTGCCATGGGTCTTGCGACCTTTGTAGCCGTCGCAATTTATGGTGCAACTATTTCCCGGTCGCTCGCGGCGGATCCCGGATAACGCTTCCGAACACAGAACACCTCGATGGTTGCTGCGCCGGTTACGTCATTTGGTCGTCTCATGCGACCGCGACGCTCAATGTAACTGGATAATCTAGAGGCGGTCGAACTCAACGTAAGGGGGGACATGCGAGTCACAGCAACTGACGTTGCCTCCTATAACCGCATTTCCGTCACACCCGTTACCGGATCGATTGGCGCTGAGGTGGAGAACGTCGATCTGCGCGAAATCGATGACGAAATAATTACGGAGCTACATGACGCGTGGATGAACCACAAAGTGTTGTTTTTCCGCAATCAGGAACTCACCCACGCTCAACACGTCGCCTATGGCAAGTCGTTTGGTGAACTCGAAATTCACCCCTTCAGCCCTCAAGCGGATGGATATCCGGAAATCCTCGTTCTTGAGTCGACGCCAGAAAAATTCCAAGCAGCTGAGAGTTGGCATAGCGATGTGACATTTCGGGAACGCCCGCCAAATGGATCAATACTGCTTGCGCGCATCGTGCCCCAATGGGGAGGCGACACTGTGTGGGCGAACATGGAACTTGCTTATGAGCGCCTTCCCGACGACGTCAAAGAACTCATCGAGGGTCGCTACGCCATCCATTCTTACGTGAAGGCATTTGGTAGGACGATGAGTGACGAACAACGATCGAAGGCGTTGGAACAATTCCCCGAACAAAAACACCCAATCGTGCGAACCCACCCTGTCACGGGAAAAAAGGGATTGTTTATTAATCGAGTGTTCACCCTCACGATTGACGGAATGACTCCCGATGAGAGCAGACCATTGCGTCGACAATTGTTTGAACAGGCCACCCTCCCAGAGTTGCAAGTACGTTTTCGCTGGCAGGCAGGCAGCATGGCGCAGTGGGACAATCGTGTCACCCAGCATTATGCAGTGCCCGATCATGGCGGCCATCGCCGTCGTATGGAACGCGTAACTCTCGCCGGTGAGCGGCCCTTCTAGCACCAATATCGAGATCCTAAATTAATCATCGATGAAGAACACAGTTAGCGGACTGACCCGCGTTAAGTCCCGCTACTCTTCGCCGATGAAGTTCGCGCCATTCGTTGGACTGTTAGGTGGACATGGAGCTGAAGCTTGGGCAATTTTGACAGAGTCTCGTGCCGCGCAAGCGCGCGGTGAGGATGTCATCATTCTCAGCATCGGAGATCCTGATTTCGAGACACCGACCTTCGTCGTTGACGCGGCAATTAGAGCCTTACGTTCGGGAGATACGCATTACACAGAACTTGAGGGACGCCTTGACCTCCGATCTGCTGTCGCCGACAAAATGTCGATGACCGCCGGAGTCGAAATTGGACCCGACCGGGTGACAGTCCTTGCCGGAACCCAGAACGCCTTTTATGCGGTGTGTCGATGTTTATTTGGACAAGGTGACGAGGTCCTTGTTTTGGATCCGGCCTATGTGACCTATGAAGCTGGGATCGCGTCGACCGGAGCTACCGAAGTTCGCGTGCAACAACCTGCCGAATCAGGTTTCAGGCCTGACATCGATGAACTTGCTGGTTCAATCACCTCGGCAACCCGAGGGATAGTTTTTTCAAATCCCTCCAATCCCACTGGAGTCACCCTTAGTAGCGATGAGCTCACGGCGATAGCCGACCTCGCCATCGAACACAACTTGTGGGTCGTCGTCGATGAGGTGTACAGCGATCTGGTGTTTGATGGGGTGTATCAATCGATTGCCGGTCTGCCCGGAATGCTTGAGCGGACAGTCACCGTGAGTAGCGTCTCGAAGTCTTATGCCATGACAGGTTGGCGCTGCGGCTGGGCAGTAGGTCCTCCGGCATTGATGGATCACCTTCGACGCATGGCCTTGATCACGTTGTACGGCTTGCCCGGCTTTGTGATGGAGGCAGCAACTATGGCCATACGCGAAGGTTCAGTAGAGGTAGCGCGCGCTAGAGAGACATACCGCCGTCGACGCGACCTTGCGTTGGAAATTCTTGCCGAAGCCCGCAACCTCCCCACACTCATCCCGGAGGCAGGAATGTTTCTGATGGCGGACGTGACGTTCCACAATTCGGACGCGAATTTGTTCGCATGGGATCTCTACCGCTCGACGGGAGTCTCGGTGCTTGATGCTGGAGCGTTCGGTTCGACAGCGCGTGGCTGGATCCGCATTTCATACGGAGTCGACGATATCCAACTCGGCGAAGCTTGCCGTCGGATTGTCGAATTCACGCATAGTTGAATCCGTTCTTGATGTCAGTGGCGGCGCAAAAGAATGGTCGTTAAGAAGGGTTGTCGCAAGGCGCATCACGTTTGTCTCGGCGACGCAACATGCATTCGCGGTGCTTCACTCGCCACCCCTGGGGCGTTTTGACCACCTCGTCGTAATAAGAGGCTGTTCCGACTAGCCCTTTGCCGAGTAGCGCGACAATCCGAAAATTCATGTTGACTGCTCCATCTTCGTCTTCAACGTAGATGTTGGTCATCATGTGAGTCTTGGGATGTTGGGCCTCCACGTTCATGAAATGAACGATGTCGTCGATGCCCTCGAGGCGGCGAAATCCGACGCCGGTCAGATCGAAGACCGCATCTTCGGTGAAGACCTGACGTAAACGGTCCCAGTTTCTGTCGTCGATGGCATCGCCATAGCGCCCTGGAAGTTCGTGAAGTTCTAAACGGTCGGCAACATCAATGGTCATATCGTGATGTTAGACCCGCCTTGGTTGCGCGTGGCCCGAAACACCAAGCTTGGGTTATGCGGCCTTAGATGCTCTCAATAACGTCACGGTCAGAGAGACTGGCCCGGATATCAGTGTCGGCCTTGGCTGCAACATCGGGGCACCAAATTTGCATGGCTTCTTCCATGGTGTCCTTCACCATGTGCGCCACCCTGACAGCATCAACGCGATCGCACTCCACCACGACGCTGTCGTGAACCGTTTGAACTCCGACTGCTCGATCAAATTGAGATAGCCGTTCGTGGAGAAGCCCATAGGCCTCCAACATCACATCCGCGACACCCCCTTGAATAGGAGCATTTCTGTAAGCGTTGGCCATCTGTGACACGCGCGAAGCCAGAGACTTATTTAGAAGAAGAAGCATTGCTTCGAGCCCCATGCTTGTCTCGACCTCATCGACAATGACTCGCCGCAGCGGCCGGTCCTCTAGCAATTTTGTGATCTCCGCTGACGACATAAGCCGGCCAGCACTTTCGAAGTTCACATTGCGACTCTCGGACACGGTCCGGCGTACTCGTTCTGGTCCCTCTTTCAACGAACTGACAATGGTTTTGGCTGCTTGTCCCAAAACACCCTCGGTGTGAAATGTGAACTGTTGTCGACGGCCGGATTCAGTAAAGGACTGAAATCCGAAAGCTTCAAGATCTTCGGTGAGGACCACCGGCGCCTCAAACGACAGGGTCCAAGCAATTTCGTCGATCGTCCAGGGTGAACCCAGACGGGTAAACACCTCTTCAGCAGATGGCCAATTGCGGTACTCATCGCGATGTTGGCGGACCGCCTGACGTATTTGAGGCCAAATGGTGTGTAGTCGAAGAGTGAGTTGCCAGTCGATGTTGTGAGGCGACGAAGCTAACCCTTCAACGAACCGATCGCGACGGTTGACCCAAGCCGAAATTTGGGGATAGGCAGCGAGATATTGCTCAAGGAGTCGTTGACCTTCGTCGGTACTTGTCTCAACTCCGGCCTGAGAGAGACTCCGTGCCAACCCGGCGCCTCGTTGACCATAAACAATTCCGAAATTGATTCGCTTAGCTTTATCGCGGAATTCGGTATGTTTCCCCGGTTCGGATGCGGCCAAGGCTTGCATGTCAACGTTGAACATGCGTTCAGCGGTCGCGGAGTGGATATCGGTGCCTGCTCTGAACGCGTCACGCAGGTTGGTGTCGCCCGCTACCTGGGTGGCGAATCTTAACTCCGCTTGGCTCAAGTCTGAGTAAACGAAGACTCTGTCGGAATCGGCCGGTCTAATGTGCTGTTTCATTTTCGGAGAGAAGTTCTGCGCATTTGGCCTTCTACTTGCCAGTCTTCCGGTGTTTGTCCCCACGACCTGTAAGTACTCCGAATGCATCCGACCTTCGCTATCTATGTGTTCACGAATCGAATCTCCATAGGTGGAAAGGACTTTGGTCAGATCCCGATACTCCAACAACGCTTGGCAAATATCCCCACCGATTTCGGAGAGCACAGTTGCAGTGAGCGGGTCGGTCGGAAGCAACAAACGCTTCTCGCCGAACGCGTTCGAAGACCACGCGAGAACCTCTTCAGTGCCCCATTCGTTGAGAGCTTCCTTCGCCTGACGTTCACTTCCAGGATTCCACGACGGCTCCAACGCTCCGTCGAACAAGGTGCCTTGCCCGCCTCCAGTTAATTCGGCCAAACGTCCAGACACATGGATTCGTTGCTGGTCCATGCCGGCAAGTCGCTGTTCCCAGGCCACCCAATCAAAAGGAAGTCCGACCCTCTCCATGTGGTCTAGAAATGGACGCGCATGTTGTTCGAGTCGACACACCTCCGTCAGACCCGATGTCGCGATTCGGGACCTGATTTCTTCGGCGACCCACAATGTCTCTACCGCGTCTGCCGCCGCGTAGGTCACCTGTTCGACGCTTAAGGGGTTGTCTTTGGTGTACGAGAGTTGCGTACTCCCTTTACCTTCGACGCGTAGTCCGAGGTACCACTCAACGGCCCAGGCAAGTCCATGGTAGAAACCAAATCCGGTGCGACCCTGATGCAGCAAAGCATCCGCTAGCTGAGCATCCCACCACATCATGGAACCCAGAGACGCATCACTTTCGCGTGTAGGCGCGAAGAGGTCCCGATCAATTACGCGAGCGTCAAAATCGGCGTTCCAAGCATCCGCGGTGATTCCATTCAGCGCGGCGGCAACAGCTGAAGAGTCCAATTGACGTACGTCAAGAACCCAGGCGTTTTCCGACCCGTCTTCGTCGCGAGTGGCAGCAGAAATAACTCGGAGACTTCCAGGGCTGCTGTTAGGTCCCCTGAACGCTCCGGGGTCATAGACCGTCTCTGTGTCGACAGCTCTCATCACCGATTGACGTAGCGCCGACGTGAAATCTTCTAACGAGGAGTCGTCAACGAAAGTGATGGGGACGTCGGCAACCGTTTTTGATGGCTGGGGTCGGGGATCGACGGGAATAGCCACAGCACGACACTAGATCTGGAAATTATGCAAATTCAGCAAGTCGCAGCTTTAACTCGTTTATTTCCGCTGGACTGAGATTCGCAAAACTCATTCTGAGCATCGCTTCGTCGTCTGGAGTGAAGGCGGTGCCCGGTATTACGAGAACATCGTGTTCGAGAACCAGTCTCCGTACCACCTCGGCAGTCGTGAGATCGGAGCTTGGTTGGCGAACCCACCCGAAATATGCGCCCGATGCGACCACTTCGAAGCCGCCCGGTTTGTTGGCCATTACGGTGAGAAACCTGTCTTCCAATTCCCGTACCCGGGCGACCTGTTCGAGCCGCCACTCCTGCGCATGAAGCAATCCCGCTAAAGCTGCCTCCTGCCCTATCCGAGGTGCACTAATTGCCACACAATCCAAGATTTTCAATGACTGGGTAATGATCCCGCTACCGCCCACTACCGCCCCACATCGATACCCCGGAATGGCAAAATCTTTGGAGAAACTGTGAAGGCTGATTACGTGGTCGGTCCAATCGTCGTTTTCGAAGAGTTGGTGAGTGCCGCTCTGCTGGTCGCGAAATGACCGATAAGTCTCATCAACGATAAGAGCGATGTTGTGGCGACGAGCCAGATCAGCGAAGCGATGGATGACATCCTTGGGGATGGTTACGCCTGTCGGATTGCCGGGGCTGACCAAGGTGATTAGTCGTGTCTTATCTGTAAGTAGATGCTCTGCATGCTCAGGATCGGGAATTAAATCGGGTCCAGGCTCTAAATGCCGAACATGGATCCCTTCCAGGCGAAGCCACATGTCGTGGTTGAAATAGAAGGGAGAAACGAGAAGAGCTTCGTCGCCGGGCGACGTCAGGGCGCTTGCCGCAATGCAGAACGCTTGGTTGCATCCGGCGGTAATAAGAACCGAATCGGCACTGATATCGGCCCCATATTCGTGGCTTAGATCGTTCGCGAATGCAGTCCGCAATGTCGGTAAACCCGGTTGTGGGGGATAACGACCCACATCGGGTTCGTGCGCCGCTTCTGCGATGCGTTCAATCACTACATCAGCTGCGGGAAAAGAAGGGGCAGCCTGAGACAGATCGAGGAGATCTCGGGAATTAGTTCTGAGTCCAACAAGCGCGTGCGCGGCTCCAATAGGTGAGTGGACCAAATCCACGACCCTTTCACTGAATCGCATCGGCCGCATCCACCTGCTCAGTCGCTATAGGGAACATCGATGAAATCACTTTCATCGCCGGCACCGGCGCCGAAAGCCTCACTTTCGAGCAACTCGATAAGGCGCTTAGCTACAGGACCTACGTCGCCCGAACCGACGGAAACACCGTCCCAAGATGTCACCGGGTACAGATGAGTGTCTCCGCCGCAAAGAAACATCTCTGAGATCAAATCGCCCCTGACCTCAGATGCCGGCACCGGGGCCTGCGATACAGAAGAAATCAGTCCCTCCTCGGTGAGTTCTGCAGCAGCAAGGTCCATTACTCGGCGAATCGTGGTGCCACTGAGAATTCCGTCGAAGGGAGGGGTACGAAAAACCCGATCGCTGGTGATGAAAGCGGCGTTCAAGACGCACGACTCGGCGATATAACCGTCGTTATCGACGAGAACGCCGAAGGTGCCGCCACGATCGACTGCTTCCATGTGGGTGAGCACGTTCAGCAAATAATTGTTCGACTTAATGGTCGCCAATAGAGGCGGCTTCATGGGTGTGTCCAGGACGGTCACCTCTGGAACTCCTGTGCGCATAGGGTCTGGTCCCTCACCCCCTAATGGGGTCGGATCGAAAATGACGCAATAAAAGCAACTCTCGGCACACTCCTGAGGGCTCGGAGAAAAACCGCCGGGCCCTACGCTCATCCAGTACCGAACCGCTCCGTCTCGAATACCAGCCGCACTCGCAGTGTCGATAACCATCTCGATCAGCTCTTCTTTGCTCCACGGATGTTCAATTCGCGCCAACGTAGCGCTCCGCAAAAGGCGGTCCATATGAACGCCTAATCGGTACAGCCGGCCAGACGCGAGGGTGCATGTGTCGAACACTCCGTGGCCTCTGTGCACAAGATGATCATCCAAAGGAATCTGCATCAAGGCGGGATCAGTGACTACTCCTCCAATCCAGGAGCTGAACATTGCCCTGTAGCCGGGCGCGCCACGTTTGCTCCTCAGCCGAGAAAGGACCTCTGATTCAGTAAGGACTCGACGAGTAGAGCCTGTCACGGACTTGAGACTACGGCTCATTGACCTTCAAGGTGAGCAACACCAAGTAGGAAGCAGTCACCAGTGTCTGTGTCAATCAGAAAGCGATGATGGGATCAATTGGAGTAGAGGCTGCGGAACCGGCGAAGGCGGAGGCTATTTGTGACAACGAGAAACGATGACAAGGCCATTGCGATTGCTGCCTGAGTCGGCGCTAGAGAACCAGTTATGGCGAGCGGCAGAGCAACTGCGTTGTAGGAGAACGCCCAAACAAGGTTGACCTTTATCACCCGAAGAGTTTTGCGTGACAAAGCTATGCCGTCAGCAACCGCGCGAGGGTCGTTAGTCATGATGGTTAGATCTGCGGTATTCCTCGCGGCGTCAGTTCCTGATTGCATGGCGATACCGAGATCGGCGATCGCCAACGCAGGCGTGTCATTAATCCCGTCACCTACCATTGCTACGCATTGACCCTCGGCCTGCAGGGCCTGTATATGATCCCGCTTTTCCTCGGGCAACACCTCTGCAATGACTTTGTCAATGCAGACGTCTTGTGCGACAGCGTCAGCAACTTCGCGGCTATCCCCGGAGAGCAGAACGACTTCGAGGTCGAGATCGCGGAGCGCAGAAATGGCAGCTGCACTTGTTGGTCGAAGCTCGTCTCGAATGAAAACGGCCGCCTCAGCCGTGGGCCCTCGACCCAGAAAAATCGTCGTCCCTGAAATGGTTGGGTCTATGAGATTGGAAGGAACGTGTTCAAATAACGCCCTCTTACCCACTCTCATTTCCTGTTCATCGACAGTGCCGGTCACGCCTTCGCCGGGGTGATTTACGAAGCTGCTGACCGACGCAGCTTCGTCGTAGAACGGCGCGAATGCCCGCGCTAAAGGGTGCTCCGACCTTGATTCCAGAGACCCGGCTAGCGACAAAAGAAGTGAGCGATTGTTGTCCGGAGCGATGACCTCGCTTACGGTTGGCTGCCCTTTAGTAAGGGTGCCTGTCTTGTCGAAAACCACCGTGTCGACAACACGGGTGGAGTCCAAAACGTGAGCTCCAGCGACGATGACTCCCAACTGGGCGGCGCGACCGGTTCCGACGAGCACCGCAAGGGGCGTTGCCAAACCGAGAGCGCACGGGCAAGAGACGATGAGCACTGCAATAGCGGCCGTGAACGTGTCACCCAGTTCGTGGCCCAGGAGTAGTCGAACCCCCAGTGTGCCAACCGCCAGAGCTATCACGATAGGTACGAACGTCGCTGCTACACGGTCAGCGAGACGTTGTATCGGAGCCTTGCCAGCTTGAGCGTCTTCAACCAGCCTCGCGACTCGGGCAATCTCTGTGTCTTCACCCACAGCGGTGGCCTCAACGACCAAAGAGCCAGCGCCGTTGAGCACGCCGCCCGCGACCATCGCGTCGGGCGTGACCTCCACCGCAGTTGACTCACCGGTTGTTTGAGAAGCATCTACCTCGGAAGTCCCGTCAACGACTCGACCATCGGTGGCAACGCGCTCTCCGGGGGCGACGATAAATTGCATCCCCACTTGCAGCTCTTCAATGTGAAGTTCTCGGCCGTCCCGTAAATGAACCGTGCTCGGAGCGATATCTGCAAGCGCGCGCAACGAATCACCTGAAGTCCGCATCGCCCTGGCCTCCCACCATTTGCCGAGCAACACGAAAGCTACGATCGCGGTGGCACCCTCAAAGTGAAGAGTTCGATCCGTTCTCGACACCAACACGATGACTGACCATGACCAGGCTGTGAGCGTTCCAAGTGAGACCAGGGTGTCCATTGCCAAGGAGCCCTGACGGATCTGAAGGCGAGCGGAGTGATGAAAAGTCCAGCCCGCCCACCAGACGCTGATAGTCGCCAAAGCCGCTGTTACCCAGTCGCTGCTCGGGAATTCGACGAACATCATGACTAAAGCCGCAACTGCGATGCAGAGAGCCGGGATAGCGCGTCGAGCGAGAGTTGCTTCTGTGGCGGCTTGAATTTCGGCACGATTGCCATCTTCGGAAGCTCGGAAGCCGAGGCTCGCGACCAGGGCACGCATTGTGGCCCGATCCACTGATTCGTCATGCCAAACGAGCGACGTCGCTGTAGCGAAGTTCACTCGAGCGTCGCGGACACCGCTTAACTGCGCGAGAGAAGATTCAATACGAGCCGCGCACGCGGTGCAGGTCATGCCTTCAATAATGAATTGAGTGCGTTCCGCGGCAGAGTCCTGATTCACCGCAGAAGCGCCGACAGCCATGAGGCAATGATACTGGCGCATTCGCGATCGCCGAGCGGCGCTCACGCCCGTACCCTGGGATGGCGATGTCGGAGCCCCAGCAACACTTTCATCTACATACGTTGGGCTGTCCCAAGAATCAGGTCGACTCAGACAAGATCGCAGGGACCCTCCTTGATGATGGTTTGATCCCAACTGACGACGTTTCTTCGGCCGACCTTGTGGTCGTAAACACGTGCGCGTTTATTGAAGAGGCCCGAGAAGAGTCCATTAATGCCATCATCGCGTTGGAGCAGGCCAGAAGACCCGACGCGCGAATTGTGGTTACCGGATGCATGGCTGAACGCTATGGCGCTGAATTGGCGGACGCCCTCCCCGAAGTTGACCACGTTGCCGGGTTCGGAGTTCCGGTTAACCTCACCCGCAGACCGCCAGGCCTTAGCGTTGCGACAGAAGCGCCGCTACCCAAGTTTGATCTGCTGAATCTGAGACGCCCGGCATCGGATCTTCCTTGGGCGTACGTAAAAATCGCGGAGGGATGTGACCGTAGCTGCGGCTTCTGCTCGATCCCGTCTTTCCGAGGCCCCCAAAACAGTCGCGAAGTGGACTCAATACTGCGCGAAGTTGACGAGCTTGAAGCTCGCGAAATCGTTTTAGTCGCCCAAGATCTTGCTAGCTACGGTGCCGATCGTGGTCATCGGGGATCAATCGTCTCGCTCGTAAATGCAGTCGCCAAACGCGTTGACCGAGTTCGACTGCTGTATCTGTATCCGTCTGATCTGACCGACGAACTGGTGGAGGCCGTGTTGTCGACTGGCGTGCCATATTTCGATCTGTCGTTACAACACGTGGCCAAAGCGCACCTCCGGAGAATGCGACGGTGGGGCGATGGCGAGAGATTCTTAGATCGCATTGCCGGAATTCGACGGGCATCGCCGGATGCGACATTCAGATCAAACTTCATCGTTGGCTACCCCGGAGAAACTGAAAACGATCAGGCGGAACTCCTCGAATGGATGCAAGAGGCTCAACTTGATTGGTGCGGTCTGTTCACCTACTCCCTCGAAGATGCCACCTACGCAGCAAATCTGCCCCACCAAGTGCCCCGTGAGTTGATGATTGAACGTCACGTCGAATTGAGCGACTTACAAGACACCATTACCGCAACACGACGCGATCAACTCGTCGGGTCGGTCATAGAAGTGTTGGTTGATGTACCCGGTGTAGGGCGATCCCATCGAGAAGCTCCCGAGATTGACGGCGTCATAAAGGTCCCCCCATCCCTAGAACCGGGCAGTATTTATAATGTGCTTGTGACTCGGTCCGATGGCCCGGATCTTGAAGCTGAGTTGACGGAAGTCTGACAATGACGGAACCCGGCGATAACGACATCCCGACTTACGGACCTACCGCGCTTGCAACCCCGGCCAATTTCGTAACCGCATTTCGTATTCTCGCAACACCTGTGTTCGTGCTGCTTGTCGCGACGCGAGATCCAGCTTGGATTACCTTTGGCGTTGGTTTCATCATTGGCATGTCGGATTTCGCTGACGGCTGGTTGGCTCGCCGCCAAGGAGCTACTCGATCCGGAGCATTTCTCGATCCCTTAGCCGACAAAGTCCTCGCCCTTGGCGGGATGTTCGCTCTTGTCGCTAACGGGCAATTTCACTGGGCTCCGGTTGGATTAATCGCGGTCCGAGAGTTCACGATTAGCGCCTACAGGTCGTACGCGGGACGCAAAGGAATCACCGTTCCCGCAACGCGGATCGCAAAATGGAAAACGTTCGTTCAATTATGGGCAATTGGCTTTGCTGTCATCCCTCCAATCGCGCGATCAGCGCATTGGGTCGCGACAGCCACATTGTGGTTGGCTCTGGTGCTTACTCTTCAGAGCGGCGGAGCGTATCTTTTGGCAGCGCGAAAGGTGTCGCGGGCACAACTACACGGAGATCTTTGACAGTTCTCCTTCTCAACTAGCTCCGGAGAATGGAACCTCATACAACATGTGCCGAGGCGCAATAGGGTCATGACATGAACTGCGAAGTCATTGCTGTTGGGACTGAGTTGTTGCTCGGCCAGATTGTGGATACGAATTCGTCTTGGATCGGAGAACAATTAGCTCTCGCGGGTATCGATAGTCACTATCAGACCAAAGTTGGTGACAACTGGAGCCGGATCGAAGAAGCCGTCCGTCAAGGGTTAGAACGTAGCGACGCACTGATCATGTGCGGCGGTCTTGGTCCGACTCAAGACGACATAACTAGGGACGTGATCGCCAGCGTGGTCGGATCAGAACTCGTGCTTGACGAAACGATCGCTCAACGTATTCGAGCGATGTTCAAAAGTCGAGGACGAGATATGCCAGAGAATAATCTTCGACAAGCAATGGTTCCCGAAGGCGCGCGTCCCATTCCCCAACAACCTGGGACCGCACCAGGACTGATCGTGCCCGTGTCCTCAGACAGCGGCCAACAAAAGGTCATCTATGCGGTTCCAGGCGTCCCATATGAGATGAAAGAGATGATGTCGGGAACGGTGATTCCCGACCTTCAACAACGAGCGGGACTTAGCTCAGTCATTGAGAGCAGAGTGTTGCGAACTTGGGGGCAAAGTGAATCCGGACTAGCGGAACTGCTCGGTACGCGCATCAACGAGTTGGAAACGTCAGGCAACCCAACCCTCGCATTTTTAGCCAGCGGAGTCGAAGGGATAAAGGTCCGCATCACCGCCAAAGCCGCTACTTCGTCCGAAGTGGCTCTGATCCTTGACTCCGAAGAAGAACATTTACGACAGCTACTAGGTGACTTGGTGTTCGCCGTCGATGAACACAACATGGAATCAACAGTTCTTGGGATATTGGCCGAAAGAGGACTGCGGTTGGGGGTCATCGAGACGACGACAGCGGGCTTCATTACCCACCGCTTAGGGACCGCTCCAAGCGGGACTCAGGCTTTTTCTGGGGGAGTAACGGCTCGAGGTCCAGGTATTTTGTCTTATCTTCTCCGGGGAGATCCCGCGGCGGTGCAACCTGAGGAAGCCGCCCTGCAGCTGGCTCGAGTAGCACGGGGAATCCTCGTTTCCGATGTAGGTCTAGCCACCACAGCGATAGAAGATCCCTCTCAGGGGACAGAAGATCAGCCGTTTGGTACAGCCTGGTTGGCAGTATCTATGGAGGGATTCGAAACGGTTGAGCAAGTGAAGCTTCCCGGTGACTTAGAACGAATTCGGCAATTCAGTGCCATCTCACTGCTGAATCTATTGAGGCTGCACCTCGAGGGGCGGCGCTAGACGCAGTGGCGAGAGCGTTTATCTCGGTACCCGTTCCATCGGAAGCCGTCGCGCACATTCGACGCTTGAAACGTACACAAAAAGGGATTAGATGGACTGATCTCAGCCAATGGCACGTAACGCTTTGCTTCTTCGAACGCTGCGACATAGAAGAAGTTGGGAAGCGTTTCTCTCAGATCAAGGCGAACCCAGTATCTGCGGTGTTCGGCCCACGGGTTCGCGTTCTCGGCCAGAACAATTTGGTCATACCCGTTAAGGGGTTATCGAATATGGCCCGCCAGGTGCAACAAGCGATCCACCCACACAACTCAGAGGAAAATCAATTCCCTTTCGTAGGTCATCTCACCCTCGGCCGACTCAAGGGAGTGACTCAAGCGGAAATAGAGAACGCGCGCATAGAAGGTTCGTTCAACGTCAACGAACTGGAACTAGTCCAGAGTTTTCTTGGTTCGAGTGCCCCCACCCACAAGACAGTTCGACGCTTGCTACTCCCGTCCTAGTTCCGCTGAGCGAATCACCCGTACTTCTGAGAAGCTGTTCGCATGCGCTTCAGCTTCTGGACAGGTAATGGACAGTCATGGGATGACACCCTTGAAGGATGTCGTCACGCCGAGGCCACTGGATGGGATGGCATCTGGTACGCCGACCACTTCATGCCCAATGAAGAAAACATCGACCAACCAATTCACGAAGCGTGGTCCGTGCTAGCTGCGATTGCGGTCTCAGTACCGCGAGTCCGAATAGGTCCCCTCGTCGCAGGAAATACCTACCGAAGTCCAGCCCTTACCGCCAAGATCGCGACGACGATCGACCACATATCTGGCGGTCGAGTTGTCCTGGGAATCGGGGCTGGATGGCAAGAGAATGAACACGAGAAATATGGTTTCGAATTCTCGACCCTTAAGGGTCGACTCGATCGACTCGATGAAGCAGTGGAGATCATCACCTCACTTCTCGCCAACGAACGCACTGAGTACCAGGGAACGCACTACGCGTTAACAGATGCTCCTCTCGATCCGAAGCCAGTGCAATCCAAACTGCCGCTCCTAATCGGCGGTGGCGGTCGCAAGCGGACTCTACGGACAGCTGCAAAATTCGCAGATGAATGGAATTACTGGGGGATGCCGAGCGATATAGAAGAGTTGTGCGGTGTCTTAGACGCGCATTGCGAAGACGTTGAACGTGACCCAAGCGACATCCAACGATCTGCTTGCGCTCTCATGTTCATATCTGAAGACGAAGAGAGACTTTCTCGGTTTCGAGATCAAGACTTTGGGCGGGCGACCATCGTTGGAACACCCGCGGAGGTGATCGACATCGTTGGTCAGTACAGCCAAGTCGGACTCGATGAATTAATTGTCCCGGACTTTACGTTCGGGCCCATGGAACGCAAGAAAGAATCAATGGATCTTTTCATTGAACAGGTCGCGCCGGAATTTCGATAGCGCGTCGAGATCAGGCATAGACAATTCGCAACGCCATTCGCAGGCAGCCGTTTCCGAGTTCAGGAGCGACCAATTTCTCCAGCTAGCTGTCCCATTCGAGTTTCTCCCTCGCGGGTTTGTCCGCCGATATCCAAAAAACTCTGCATTGCTGGCGCTGCGTCCGGGGTGCGTAACAGTTGTTGGAAGAGATACTGCTCCTCCAGCAAGCCCTCTCTCAACGGCAAAGTGTCAGCATTGTTCACTGCCTCCTTTGCCAACGCGACCGCTTGGGGAGGGAAAGCTGAAATTCGAAAGGCGAGATCGGTTACGAACGCTCGCAGATCTTCGGGAGGCAGCGCTCTATTCAGATACCCCCAAGCTTCGGCTGTCTCAGCATCAATATCGACGCCACCCAGAACAATTTCCATAGCGCGACCCCGCCCGACGAGACGCGGTAGCCGCTGTGTCCCAGTACCACCAGGAAGGATCCCGAGCGGCACTTCCATTTGATTGACAATGGTTTTACCCATCGCCCCAAATCGCATGTCACACGACATGGAAAGCTCGCTACCTCCGCCGCCGACGCGACCTCCAATCTCAACAATCGTCGCTTTTGGCATCGTCCTGTAGGTTTCGCACATTAAGTGAAAACCACCGATTTGCTCCGGTCGTTCGGCGGGACCCTCAGTTGGAAATCCGAGAATTGCAGAAACGTCGAAGTGGGCAATGAAAAAGTCTGGATCGTCGCTTCGCAGCACGACCACTCGAACGGACTCGTCTTCGGCAACCTGGGCTCCAAACTTGGCCAGTTCGCGAAATAACGCGGGTGTCATCACGTTGATAGGTGGAGCGTCGATCGTTACAAAAGCCACCCCATCGGTGCGATCAATATGGAGGAGCTCAAAATCTTCGTCGGCTAGGTGATTGGTCATTCTGAGATTCTCGCGGTTTCTCTTAGTTTGTGCCGCTTCGAAGTGTCCCAATAGAACATTTGTTCGGTACTTGCCCGAACAAACGTTCGGATGTACCTTAATAATGTCCATTTGATTTCAGGGTCCGACCCTGTTCGTACGGTTTCCACCAACGAGGTAAAGCATCTCAATCACTGAAGTGACTTCACTTGAAGTCGAAGATACGTCTGAGGAGGACAGCAGCGTGGAACGAGAAAAGGCACTCGATATGGCATTGGCGCAGATTGAGCGTCAATTTGGCGAAGGTTCTGTCATGAAAATGGGAGAACGCGGCCAAATGAAAGTAGAAGCCGTTTCATCAGGCAGCTTGGCAATCGACGTTGCCCTTGGCATCGGAGGTCTCCCGCGAGGACGAGTCGTTGAGGTGTACGGTCCCGAAGCATCGGGAAAGTCCACACTCGCTATGCATGTTGTGGCAGAAGCCCAACGCAATGGTGGAATCTGTGCCTATGTAGATGCAGAACACGCCATGGATCCGGACTACGCCAAAAACATCGGCGTTGATGTCGACGAACTGCTCATTTCCCAGCCCGACACTGGTGAGCAAGCTCTTGAAATTACTGACATGCTGATTCGTTCAGGAGCTATCGATGTTGTGGTCATTGACTCAGTAGCAGCACTCACCCCACGAGCTGAAATCGAAGGCGAAATGGGTGATACCCACGTCGGTTTACAAGCCCGGCTGATGTCCCAAGCACTACGCAAAATCACTGCCAATCTCAATAAAACCAAAACCATCTGCATCTTCATCAACCAGTTACGAGAAAAGATTGGAGTCATGTTCGGTAGCCCCGAGACAACTCCTGGTGGTCGAGCTTTGAAGTTCTATTCCACGGTTCGTATAGATATTCGTCGAATAGAAGCAATCAAGTCCGATGGTGAAATCACGGGTGGCCGTACCCGCATCAAAGTTGTCAAAAACAAGGTTGCGCCCCCATTCAGACAGGCCGAATTTGACATCATGTACGGCAAAGGAATCAGCCGCGAAGGATCGCTCATAGATGTCGGGGTGGAGCAAGGCATCGTCAAAAAATCCGGTGCCTGGTACACCTACGAAGGTGAACAGCTTGGCCAAGGTAGAGAGAACGCGAAACAATTCCTGACAGAAAACCCTGAAGTCATGGTTGAAATCGACGGTCGAATAAGGTCACAACTTGGGATGAACGATTCATCAGCCGATGATCAGACGAGCGACGATGAAAACGAAGCCGTAGAAGTCATCGACGACTAGCAAACGGCAACCTTTTCGGCGTCGCCACCGCAACTAAAGCCCCTCGCACTGTAGTTTTGGACGTGTTCCAAAACTTAATTCAAGAATGAGTGTGATGGCCGAGAAGCAAAAAAAGCCGCAGAACGTCTTCAATTTCGATTACACGCGCGAAGTGCAAGGACGTCCGCCTCAGGACTACTACGACGACATCAAAACAAAGTTTGCGAACGAACGCGATTTGAGGCTTGGATATCGACCACCAGGAACAGATATTTACACCTCAGATTTGAGTGGCGATCTAGCTAAATACGCGGTGGATCCCCACGGAGATGAGATTCCTGAACGAGAGATCCTCAACGACTCAGTCGAAGTTCTCTTCATCGGTGGAGGGTTTTCGGCCCTACTCACCTCGGCGCGACTCAGAGAAAAAGGCGTCCAAAGCATTCGCATTGTTGAGCGCGGAGCCGACGTTGGAGGCACCTGGTACTGGAATCGTTACCCCGGCGTTGCGTGTGACGTCGTCGCCTACGACTATCTGCCCCTTCTGGACGAAACAGGGTACGTTCCCAGCCGTCACTATGCGGGAGGACAAGAGATCTACGAATACTGCAAACAGATCGCCGAACGTTTCGATCTCTATGACCTGGCTGTATTCGGAACAACGGTTACCTCAACAGTTTGGGACGAGTCGACAGAAATGTGGCAAGTGGGCACTGACCGCGGTGACACAATTCAGGCACAGTTCGTCGTTTGTGCAAATGGCACTCTCTCTAAACCAAAACTCGCGAAGATCGATGGCATTGACCGATTTTCGGGTTACTCGTTCCACACATCGCGTTGGGACTATGAGTACACGGGTTCCGAATTGGAAAACTTAAAAGGCAAACGAGTCGCGATCATTGGAACCGGCGCAAGCGCCGTCCAGGCGATACCAGAACTTGGTAAAACCGCGAAGGAGTTGTTTGTCTTCCAGCGAACACCGTCGTCGATCGACGTGAGAGACGATTGGGAAACCGATCCTGAATGGGCTGCCACATTGGAACCAGGCTGGCAATCCGAGCGACGCGCCCGAGCAATCGAAGGACCTCAACTCCCGGACGCGGTCAAAGCGCGTCGAGCAGCGATGTCTCGCGAGGAAAAGATTCAGCGCCAGGAAAACGCCAACATCGACGCCATGATGCGAATTCACAAAAGAATCGATGAACTAGTCGACGATCCTGAAACCGCTGAATCGTTGAAGCCCTGGTACATGCTGATGTGTAAGCGTCCATGCTTCCACAACGAGTATTTGCCAACTTTTAACCGGCCAAACGTCACCCTGGTCGACACCAAGGGCAAAGGCATTACCGAAATTACAGAGGCAGGCCCAATATTTGAGGGCACCCAATACGAGGTAGATGTCCTTATTTACGCCACCGGGTTCGAAGTCCAGCAAACCGGCATCTATAACCGAATTTTGGGTGAGCGTGGCTTGGACCTCAATGAGAAATACCTTGATGGAATTCGGACCTTGGTAGGCATTCACTCACAGGGCTACCCAAATCTATTCATCATGGGCGGATACCAAGCTTTCTTCGCGTTCAACTTGACAGACGTTCTCAATAGCCAGGGTGAACACATTGCCGAGTGCATCGACTTCGCCCGCCAAAACGATATTCACACCCTTGACTGCACCGCCGAAGCAGAAGAATGGTGGGTTCAAGAAGTGATATCTCACCGCGGTAAAACCAGTCGAAACCGCGACTGCACGCCGGGCTACTACAACTTTGAAGGAGCCGAAAACCGGCGTCAAGACGGCAACTACAACGGGACAATGAAGCAGTACCTCGGGCACATGTCGCACATTAGAGACAACATGACGGATCACTTCGAGTTCACCCAGCGGTAGTTAACGAATTCTCTCCAAATCATTTCTGACAACGGGCTGGTGAACTGCCATCATTCACCCGTGTCGCGCATTGTGACCAAACCGTAGACAGCAGTGGTTTCATGCTGGCGGAATTGAACTGAAATAAGACGGTTCTTTCCTCGCCGATGCAACACTCGACCCTCGATGTTGAAGACGCCAACAGAAATAGGCTCAAAATAATCGACACGCATGTTGACGGTCGATTGAAACCCAGTCGGAGGATTCGTGTCGGACCGGGACGTGTAAAGGGCAACCAGATCGACGTACGCGCCTGTAAATCCGCCGAACAGCTGTCCTTTAGGATTTAGGCAGCTATCTGGAAGGTGACACTCAACCAAAAGTTCGCCGACGCCTCGGTGCAGCACTGTCCAGTCGTAAGCCTCAAGAAGGTCGCCCGCCGGATGCCCTCGGTTAATGAGACGTCCCTCAGGAACGTCTTCGGTCCATGGCCGTCGCCCATCACTTGAATTTGTCACAGCGAAGATTCAAGTCGATCACAGCGGTCGATGCCCAATACCCTATGGGCTGTGATTCGAAAGTATGCGATTCGGACCTATGGGTGCCAGATGAACGAGCACGACACTGAACGCATCGCCGGTTTGCTTGAGATGGATGGTTTACAACAAACAGAATTGTTCGAGGAAGCCGATGTCATCGTTCTAAACACGTGCTGTATTCGAGAAAATGCGGATAACAAACTTTACGGTCAATTAGGAAATTTGAAGAAGCTCAAGGAACAACGACCAGACTTACAGATCGCAGTCGGGGGATGCCTGGCTCAAAAAGACCGAGAAATCATCAGAGACAAGGCCCCGCACGTTGACGTTGTTTTCGGTACCCACAACGTAGGACGAGCGACCGGGCTGTTAGCTGAGGCCCGCGATAACGGCCCTATAACCGAAATAATTGAAGAGTCAGAAGCTTTTCCCTCGGCGCTTCCCGTCAAACGAAACCTCAGCCACGCCGCCTGGGTCACTATCCAAATCGGATGCGACAATTCATGCGCATTCTGTATCGTTCCCGCTGTCCGCGGCCGGGAAATATCTCGCCCCTACAAAGAACTCGTAGGCGAAGTCGAAGGGCTCGCCGCTGCAGGCATCACCGAGATCACTCTCTTGGGACAAAACGTGAATAGCTACGGTCGAGACCTGACTCTCAAACTTCGGGGTGACGAACTGCCGCCAAACGCAGAAGATCTCGCAGGCAAAGCTTGGGTTGCCGGAAGCCGAAGAAGTCGACCTCTGTTCTCGGATCTACTTCGCTCAGTTGCAGCCGTAGATGGCATCCGCCGAGTTCGGTACACCAGCCCACATCCCAAAGACTTGCGGCCCGAAACCATCAGTGCGATGTCCGAAATTGCCGAACTATGTGAGCATCTGCACCTACCCCTCCAGTCCGGCAGCGACGAAGTGCTGGCAGCGATGCACCGCGGCTATACAGCGGACCGTTATTTGGAGAAAGTGAAGAGAGCGCGAGACCAAATCGATGATTTAGCTCTAAGCACCGATATCATCGTCGGCTTTCCAGGGGAGCGCGAAGTTGACTTCGAGCAGACATTAGAGGTCGCGGCCGAAGCCCGTTTCGACAACGCATATACCTTTGTTTATTCACCGCGCCCCGGAACTGAAGCCGCAGAATTGATCGACGAATACGTGCCTGCTTCAGTTGCCTCAGCTCGGATGGATCGTTTACGCAAGGTCATCGAACGTTCCAGCCGACTAGGCAACGAATCCAGAGTCGGTCGGCGCGAAGAGATCATCGTCGAGGGAAGTTCAAAACGCGACCCGAACATGTTGACCGGTCGAACTCGACACAACCGGCTGGTTCATTTCCCCGCCAATCAACCAATTCGCAGCGGTTCCTACGCTCAGGTAGAGGTCACCGCGGCACGCACCTTCAATCTTTTGGGGGAGTTGGTTGAGATAACGTCGGCGCCAAAACATCGAACGCGAATACCGGTGGTCGCCTCCTGACTACCTGGCAACAGTTGCGTGAGCGACCCGTCGTGCTGGTAGGTCCCACTGCATCCGGAAAGTCCGCGTATGCGCTTGAAATTGCCCGGCGAGTTCCCGGACTTGAATTGGTTTCTGTTGACTCAATGCAGGTTTACCGGCGAATGGACATCGGTACTGCGAAACCCAGCGCGCAGGAGCAGGAGGAAATTCCGCACCACCTAATTGATTTGGTTGAGCCTGACGTGCCGTTCTCACTTGTGGACTACCAGACTGCGTACGCTGCGGCCCAATTAGAGATCCGAAAGCGCGACTCGGTACCGCTCCTCGTAGGAGGGACCGGTCTATATCTGCGGGCGATAATCGATGAGCTGACCCCGCCACCGCGTTTTAACGACATCGCCGTGGAACTAGAGAGCGACGGAGACACAGAAAGTCTCCATAAGCGGCTCCAAGAACTTGATCCCGTCGGGGCGGCGCGTATGGAGGCCAGCAACCGACGTCGCATCGTTCGCGCGCTAGAAGTGACGTTAGGAACCGGAAAGCCGTTTTCCTCCTTCGGACCCGGACTAGATAACTACCCGAAAGTTCCTTATCGCATTATCGGGATCGATATCAGTCGTGAGGACCTAGACCGACGTATCCGGAACCGTTACCTACAACAAATGGAAGACGGCTTTCTCGACGAGGTTCGAACGTTGTCGGACTACGAGTTGTCGCACACCGCTGCTCAGGCCTTGGGTTACAAAGAATTGTTGTGCCACTTGCGAGGAGAAACCTCGCTTGATGAAGCCTTAGAAGTTGCCGTGCAACGAACAAAACGGTTTGCCCGACGTCAGCAACGATGGTTTCGACGAGACCCCCGAGTGGAATGGATGCGGCGCGACGAGATCGGTGGCTTGATTAATGAAATTTCGTCGCAGTAATTGAACGCAGAACTGTGAGAATGGACTAGGAGCTTTTTATGCGACTAACCAAACATCACGGTTTAGGCAACGATTTTCTCGTCGGGTTAGTAAATCAAGTCCCCGACGATCCGCAATCGCTCGCTCAACGCGTCTGCGACCGCCACACGGGAATAGGGGCAGACGGTCTTGTGTTTGGTCTTCCCGGTAATAGCGGTGCTGACCTGACGATGCTTCTCCACAACGCCGACGGCTCAGCTGCAGAAATGAGTGGCAACGGGATTCGATGTCTGGCCCAAGCCCACGCTATGGCCCACCTGACCGGACCTACGTCGTTGGAAATCGATACCGCGGGCGGGCGCCGAAGGGTCGACATTGACAGCGACGGCATCTGCGCAGAGGCCACAGTGAATATGGGATCGGTAGGTCCCGGGCCCGGCGTGGCTGACCAGATCTTGAGAGAAACCGGACAATCGCCTATAGATACAGCTGAGCTAGGAAACCCACACCTTGTTGTTGTCGTTGAGGATCTCACGGCAATTGACATGGCCGAATTGGGTGCGCGATACGAAGCTTTCTACCCGCAGGGAATAAATGTTGAGTGCATCGAGATACACCCAGATGACGCCAAGAACCTCGACATGTTGGTATGGGAGCGTGGCGTTGGAGTAACTCAAGCATGCGGAACAGGGGCCACAGCCGCCGCTGTTCGGGCGCACCAGTGGGGATTGGCCGACCAGCACGTGAACGTGCGCATGCCAGGAGGAGAAGTTCAGGTGATAAGCAATGATCAACCGCTTCTCATCGGCCCAACGGTTTACGTTGCAAGTATCGAACTTTCCATATGAATGAACTTCCCGATCGTCAAAATGGTGAGTCGTCGCACCGAGGGGGTTTCGGGGACTTAGCGGGAGAGACCACCGGCCTCATCGATCGGTCATTTCGGGAACAAATCGTGTTGGTGGCAGTCCAGTTTCCTGGATCAACGAGTGATCAAATTGATGCGAACCTCGACGAGCTCGCCCAGCTTGTCGATACCGCTGGCGCTGACCCAGTTGATCGGGTGATTCAAAGGCGAGACGCGCCAGATCCGGCCACATATGTCGGAAAGGGCAAAGTAACTGAAATCCAAGCAGCCTCGGACGGATCCGATGCAGACACAGTGGTCTTTGACGATGAACTCAGCCCAGCCCAACAGTTCAACCTAGAAAAGATCCTCAAACGGACGGCGCTTGACCGCACCGCTGTGATTTTGGACATCTTCGCTCAGAACGCGACGACCATGGAAGGCAAAGCGCAGGTTGAGCTAGCTCAACTTCAATACCGTTTACCTCGACTGCGTCGAAGAGGGGACCAACTCAGTCAGCAGGGTGGCGGAATAGGAACCCGAGGACCCGGTGAAACACAGCTCGAAGTCGACCGTCGTCGCATTCAACGCCGATTAGCAAAATTGGAAAAAGAACTGACTGGGTTGAGAACAACCAGAAAAAATCAAAGAAAGTCTCGTCGACGTTCCCGCTTTCACACCGTCGCAATCGTTGGCTACACCAACGCTGGTAAATCCACCCTACTGAATCGTCTAACTGGGGCCGAAGCACTAGTTGAGGATCGGCTTTTCGCAACTCTGGATGCAACGACACGCCGATTACCGCTCCCCGGTGGGGAAACAGTATTGATCACCGACACCGTCGGATTTATACAGAAATTGCCGACAGGCCTAATTGAGGCATTTAAATCCACTCTTGAAGAAGTCGCCGAAGCTGACTTACTACTTCACGTCGTAGACGGCTACGGACCTGATCCCGAAGCCCACATGCACGCAGTGCGATCAGTCCTACGCGAGATCGGCGCCGGTGACATCCCAGAATTAACCGTTTTCAACAAGATCGACCAACTCGAAGATGGCGGTATCGACCACCTCCTACACCGTCATGAAGGATCAGTAGGGTTTTCGGCCCGCACCGGCGAAGGATTAGACCGTGTCCTCGCCGCAATCGGTGACCGCTTACGCAGCCTTACCCAAATAGTGGAGTTAATGATTCCGTGGAGCAGGGGCGATGTATTGGCTGCGGCGCACCGAGAAGGCGAGGTCCTGCTCGAGCAACACGAAGAGCATGGAACCCGTATCCAGGCACGTTTCGACGAAGTATCTCAGCGACTTCTGGCGGACTTCGTTGTTGACGATGTTTCAGGGAGCGTTGAATGACAGAGCAAATGGGCTTCAAACCACCTCCCTATCCCTATGACCGGCTTGATGAACTCAAGCCTTTGGGCGCTCACCACCGAGGCGGCATTGTCGACTGTTCGATCGGAACACCCATCGATGCGCCACCTCCTGCAGTTGTGGCGGCCCTAGGTGGGTCTGACAGCGAGCGCGGATACCCGCCGTCTATCGGAACTCCTGAATTCAGAGAAACAGTATCGGGGTGGATTGCGAGCCGATTGGGTTGCGAAGTCGACCCAAACGACGAAATCGCAGCTGCTGTAGGCACCAAAGAATTCGTGGTTGGGTTGCCGCATTGGATGAAGTTACGACGACCCGACCGCGACACAGTTCTGTACCCCGCTGTTAGCTATCCCAGTTACGAGATGGGAGCAATATTGGCCGGATGTCGGGCCGTTCCGGTACCGGTGGATGAAGATTGGTCAGTTCGATTAGATGCAATCTCCGACGAAGACCGTGCCCGAGCTCTTCTCCTCTGGGTCAACACGCCCGGCAACCCAGCCGGAGGGCTGGACGACCTCGAAGCCGCAGCAGCTTGGGGACGAACTCACCAAATACCGGTGTTCAGTGACGAGTGTTATTGCGAATTCACCTGGGAAGGACCTCCCCGCACGATTCTTTCCGCCGGAACTCAAGGTGTAGTTGCAGTGCACTCACTATCGAAACGGTCGAATTTGGCTGGGGTTCGGGTCGGTTTCTACGCCGGCGATCCCGAATTAGTCGACTACCTGCGCGAAGTTCGCAAGCACGCGGGATTTATGGTGCCGGGGCCCGCTCAAGCTGCAGCGATCGCCGCGCTTTTAGACCAAGAGCATGTGGACAAACAACGAGACACCTATCTGGATCGACTCCGGCGCCTAGCGACAATGATGGAAACGATGGGGGTGAAAGCGACCGTTCCCCGAGGCGGTTTCTATCTATGGTTACCCGCCCCCGGTGGTGATGCCTGGGGCTTTACTCGGCAACTCGTGAAACAAATAGGTCTTCTAGCTTCACCAGGTGAGTTCTACGGTTCAGCCGCTACCGACTACGTGCGTATTGCCGCGGTACAACCCGATGACAAGATCGGACTATTAGAGGAACGACTCGGAACAAGCTGACGGCTCCTCTAGATCAGACCGTAGCCTTGGAAAAGTGATCGACCTCCTTGACTTAGCGGCCGAACTCGTCGACGTTCCATCTGAAAGCCACAAAGAATCTGCGCTGGCTGATCTTTTCGAGTCACGCCTTCGCGGTGCGGCACACCTAGACGTTCACCGTGTCGGAGACAACGTGGTAGCGCGTTCAACAAATGGCTGCGCACATCGGGTAGTGGTTGCCGGACACCTAGACACTGTCCCTGCCAACAACAATCAAGACGCCCGAATCGAAGGAGACCGCCTCTACGGCCTAGGCGCGTGCGATATGAAGGGAGGCCTCGCCGCTCAATTAGCGACGGCCCTTGAAGCCGTCGAATTGGCAGTAGATGCAACCTACGTTTTCTATGCCTGTGAGGAAGTAGCGGCGGAACACAATGGGCTGAAACAGCTTTTCGATCTTCGACCAGAGTTGGTTATAGGAGATGTGGCGCTGTTGGGTGAACCAACCTCAGCTGCAATCGAAGCGGGATGCCAAGGTACGCTCCGAGTCAAAGCAACCTATAAGGGAGAGCGCGCTCACACTGCTCGACCATGGAAAGGCCGCAACGCGATCCATCGACTGGGGGCCGTGCTTGAATCTCTCAACCATTACGAAGGACGGCGTCCCATCGTTGACGGCTGCGAATACCGCGAAGCAATACAAGCAGTACATGTAGAAGGCGGTGTCGCGGGCAATGTCGTGCCCGACCAAGCACTTCTGACCGTCAACCTTCGGTACGCGCCGGACCGCACTGCCGAACAAGCGCTCGCCCACATCACCGAACAACTCGGATCGTTTGATGAAATGGTCGTCGATGATCATGCCCAAGGGGCGGCACCTTCTTTAGGTCACCCGCTCTTACAAGCCTTGATCACGCGCAACGAACTTGATGTCCGGGCAAAACTAGGTTGGACCGACGTGGCTCGGTTCGCCGAGCACGGCATCCCGGCCTCGAACTTTGGACCCGGTGACCCTTCAATAGCTCACACCCGAGACGAATTCGTACAACGTCACGAGATAGAGCTCGTCCACGCGGTATTAGTAAACCTATTGACCACTGAGCCCGCTTAGGCACCCATCATTTCGGCGAGCAAGCGTGCCACACCATCTTCAACGTTGGCCCAGGTCACCTCATCGGCCGCGTTTTGGGTATCAGGATGCGCGTTACCGACAGCCACCCCCCAACCAGCGAATTCGAGCATGGCGTTGTCGTTGGGCATGTCGCCGAAAGCCACCACTTGGTGTGGTTCTATTCGCCGTTCTTCACACAACCTCTTGAGACCGAAAGCCTTATCAACCCCTGGAGGCATCAATTCCACAAACGGAAGCCCGGCGTGCATCACATTGGCCCGCCCCCTGATCAAAGGATCGACGACGGCCATAGTCTCGTCCGGGGACAGGTCAGGTAGGTTGACCAACAGCTTATGGACCCGTTCGTCGAGCAACGGAATCAAATCAGTGACATCGGCGTCGACTGGTCGCCCAGCCTGCTCAAGCCACCGGCGTTCGGCCAGAAAACTATCGCCCATTTCAGCGCAGAACCCGGCATCGGGATGAGCCTTGCGAATCGCTTCCAACAACGCGCGGGCATCTGACAAATCCAACGTCGCGAACTGGGTAGTGACTCCGGTCAGAGAGTCATAGGCCACGGCACCATTCGCGCATATCAAGGTCGTCGGAATCCCAGTTTGGTCAGGTATCGAGTGGCAATACCTGGGCGGCCTGCCCGTCACCACAACAAACTCGACGTCGAAGTCGCCCAGACGCCGGAGCACTTCGCTTGTCGCATCCGAGATCTCTCGGTTAACGCCCAAAAGGGTTCCATCGAAATCAGTCGCTACTAACGCCACATTTTGGAGTAGGGGACGGGATCTCACAGGCTGTAACGACTGGGATCTGTTCTCAACCACTCACCAATAGTTTCCCCGACCATGATTGAAGTTGGGTTGGTGTTCGCCCGCGGCACCGTAGGGAAGATCGACGCGTCAGCCACCACTAGGCCGTCAACTGCATGACAACGACCGTATTGATCGACCACTGCACTGGGATCATCGCGGGGGCCCATGCGAGCGGTTCCGCACGGATGGTACCCAGATCCGGCGAAACGGCGAAGCAAACCCACGACGTCGTCTCGGCCTGATATCCGATGCATGTCGGGAAAAACAACCTCTTCCGTTAACGCCCCCAACGGTCCCGACTGTGTGAACCGAAGCGCATCCAAAAAACAATCCGCCAGACGCTCCGCATCTCGAATCTCTTCACAAAACCGAGAACGAATACGAGGCGCGACGAATGGGTCCGCTGTAGGAAAAATAAGGTCTCCGACCCCCTCCACCTGCTCAAGAATGGCAGCAACCCCGAAATAAGGAAGACTCTCTCGCCCAGCAAACGTCAACTGCTCAATCTGCAGATCCATTCGCTGGTCACTGCCCGAGGCCGTGTACCGCAAAATGGTTTGGATAAGAGGCTGGTCGCCTGCGACCAACTCAAGATGGGTCGGTCGACACAGCGCGGCCAAAGCGGGATGATCCGACAAGTTTCGCCCCACTCCCTGCACATCGGCAACGACATTTACGCCTATCCGATGCAAATCTTCGCTGGGGCCGACGCCAGAACGCAGAAGGATCCCCGGAGTATGAATCGCACCTGCACAGAGCACCACCAAATTGGCACGTATCTGCTCAAGGGAACCATCCGAACGAACCACTTCAATCCCTGTTACCCGGCCGCGCTGAATCAACAAACGGTTCGTGTGGCAACCACTTCGAATTTCAAGATTGGGACGCAAACGAGCTGGAGCAAGGTACGCAGATGCAGTCGAAATGCGAAGTTGGCCAAGTTTGTTCATCGGTTGAGGACCAGCACCCCAGCCCCACGGATCGTTCTGATCCGGACATTCGGGGAAATCGAGTTCAGCTGCAGTCGTGAGAAATGCTTGATGCAATTCGGTGAGCTCATCGTGAGGGTAACGACGGACACTCACTGGACCAGCGTCTCCGTGATATTCCTCATTCCCAAAGTCAAGATCTCGTTCCAGCCGACAGAAGGTCTTCAAGACGTTGTCCCACCCCCACTCCGGGTTCCCTCGACTCGCCCAGCCGTCATAGTCCTCAGGGACCCCGCGCAAAAAAATGCAGGTATTGACGGCACTTGAACCACCCGTCACTCGACCCCGCGGAAGAGGTTGCCCGGGACGCTGCTCGGTCGGAGAGTATTCAAGGGCCCAATCGTGGTCGACGACACTGTTGTGGTGTCCGTCGCGAAGGTCATCAGGTGTTTCATCGATAGCCGAATAATCGGGTCCCGCCTCGACCAACAAAACGTGTCGATTCGGGTCCTCGCTGACGCGCGACGCGAGAGGGGCCCCAGACGCGCCCGCGCCGACGACAACTACGTCGTAGCCAACATCACTGCTCACTCAACCGAAACTAGTAGCAGAAGTCGTCGAGGGCCGATCGATGGTGTGCCCTAGGCTTCTTAGATGACCGACACTGTCATCCGCAATGCGACCATCATTGACGGTACAGGGGCCCCACGATTCGACGGCGACGTATTAATCGAAGACGGACATATCAGCCAGATAGGTGACGTATCGCCAGCCTCAACCACGACTGACATCGATGCTGCGGGCCTCGTCCTGGCCCCGGGGTTTGTCGACGTGCATACCCACGACGATGGCGCATTAATTAACCACCCAGACATGACCTTTAAAATCTCGCAGGGATGCACCAGTGTCGTTGTCGGAAACTGTGGGTTCTCAGCTATCCCAGCGGTGACAGGAGATAACACCCTCGACCTCTCAGAGATTGAGGCCAGCTGGAACGACCTCAACGGCTACCGAAGTGCAGTAGAAGCATCGAATCCCGCGGTCAACGCGATGATGCTTGTGGGACATAACACGATCCGGGCCTTGGAAATGAAAGGCGAGCGAAGACGGCCCAACGACGGCGAACTCGCGCGTATGCAAGGGCACATCGAATTAGCTATGCAACAAGGAGCATGCGGATTTTCTACGGGACTGGTTTATCGACCAGGACGTTGGTCCGATACTGACGAGGTGATCGAACTCGCCAAAGCTGTGGCTCCCTATGGCGGAATCTACGCCACACACATGCGTAGCGAAAGCGACCACCTTTTGGACTCGGTCGACGAAGCGCTACACATTGGTGCAGAAGCGGGCGTAGGAGTCCAAATCAGCCATCACAAAGCAGCCGGTCCACGAAATTGGGGAAAAGTGGTCGACTCATTGGCGAAAATAGATGATGCCGTGGAGCGGGGGGCGCGAGTAACCCTCGATGTGTACCCATACACCGCGGGTAGCGGTCCAATGATCCAATACTTTGACCTCAATAATCCTGATCCCGAACTTGCCCAAGCAATTCAGTTGGCCTCTTGCCCAGCCTTCCGACATTACGAAGGTCGCATGCTCATCGACATCGCGAACGAGCTTGGGATAACCGCTTCCGAGGCCGTCCAACACATCCTCACCGCTCCAGACGGAAAAGGAACAATCTGTATCCAACACATCATGGACGAAGGTGACATTCTTACGAACCTGCGTCACGATCGCGTCATGATCGGGTCCGACGGAATTCCCGACTTGACGGGCAGGCCGCACCCTCGACTCTTCGGAACCTTCCCTCGAGTCCTCGGCCGTTACGTTCGAGAACAAGGTGTGATCGATCTTGAAAGCGCCGTGCGTCGTATGACCTCTTTGTCGTGCGATGTTCACGGTCTACAAGATCGAGGCCGAGTCGCAGTTGGCAACTGGGCTGACTTAGTGCTTTTTGACCCTTCGACGGTATTAGACATCGCAACTTACGAAGATCCCAAAAGAGAGTCAGTCGGCATTGACCGTGTATGGGTTAATGGCCAACTCGCTTTTGACACCGGACGTCACACACAAGTGGGAGCTGGACGCGTGTTGCACTATCAGCAGCACTAAACCCGACGAAGCCCAGTTGACAGGTATCCTGTCAAATTAGTGCGGTGCGGACTCTCACTTCAGTCCCCCACGCGACGACCGGTCGCCACTAGGCGACCACCCCAGGCGCTGACCCCTCGGCGTCAAGCAGTTGAAAGTTCGCCTACGTGACAACGACCTTCGCCCAACTCGGCGTGCCCAAAGACCTCATATTCGCCCTCGCGGAGCAAGGAATCGAATCACCCTTCGCAATACAAAGTCTTGCTATTGGCGACGCAATGGATGGCCGAGACGTTTGCGGTAAAGCGAAAACCGGATCAGGCAAGACACTCGCGTTCAGTTTGCCTGCCATTGCACACACGGAACGTCATGAAAAGGGCAAACCCACCACCTTGGTGCTTACCCCCACTCGCGAACTGGCCAACCAAATTGCCGGCGTCGTCAAACCCCTGGCCACAGTGAGACAACTCCGGCCAATAGCGGTATATGGCGGTACAAATATCGACAAGCAAATGGAAACCATCGCGAAGGGGATAGACATCATCATCGCCACGCCAGGTCGGTTAATTGACTTGATTGACAGAGGCGCAGTGGACGTGGCCTTTGTGCAACGAGTAGTCGTCGATGAGGCTGACCGGATGGCCGATATGGGTTTTCTTCCTCAGGTGGAATGGATTCTTCGACACATCCGAACCGACCACCAGACCATGCTCTTCTCAGCGACGCTAGACGGAGCCGTTGACACCGTTGTGAAACGACACCTCAGAGACCCTGTCTTCCATGAGGTGTTCGAAGCGGAAGTGACCGTAAGCGAGATGGGCCACCTGTTCGTGGCCGTACACAAGATGAACCGGGTACAAGTAGCCGCACGCATTATTAACCAATCGACCAAAACACTCCTTTTTACGCGCACAAAACGAGGAGCTGACCAGTTAGAACGCGAACTTCGGTCCGAAGGTGTACAAGTGGCGGCCATCCACGGCGATTTACGTCAGACCCAGCGCGAAAAAGCATTGAGCGACTTCAGCAAAGGAAAACTCAAGGCTCTCGTCGCTACTGACGTTGCAGCTCGAGGCCTCCACGTCGACGACGTCGGGGTTGTCATCCACTACAACCCACCCGAAGACCACAAGACATACTTGCATCGGTCAGGTCGAACAGCTCGGGCTGGAGCCGCGGGAACAGCGGTCACTATGTTCTTATGGGATGAGGAGCTGCAAGTGCGTCAACTTCAGCGGCGATTGGGCTTGAAACTTCCGCTTCACGAGATTTTCTCCAATGACGCCCGACTAGATGACCTTCCAACGTGGGTACGGCAGCAGGGTTGAAATTTGACCCGTCGGGTCTTCCAGCGCCCGTAGCAACAGCCGCGAGCGCGATCGCTCAACGCCTAGAGCGAGGTGACGCTGGCGAAGAAGTACTTGATCAACTAGCAGCTCTCGGTCGAATCCGAGAACAAGAGCTCACAGATCACCGATCCAGGGGCGCCGTTTTCACACCGTACGTGGTGGCGGAAGAACTCGTGCAACGGCTAGCGATTGAACCCACCGAAACTGTCTGCGACCCTTCGGTCGGACCCGGCATTTTTCTGTTGGCAGCGGCCGAACGAAAGTTTCACCGAGGAGAATCCGTCCCTTCGATCATGGGAAACCTCCGAGGCATTGATATCGATCCGATAAGCGTGGCCGTCGCACGGTCCACCCTGCAGCTATGGGCAGCGTGGCGAGGGAACCACTGGCCACCCATGGATTCCATCGTGGAAGGAGACAGTCTCTTAGAAGCGCCACGCGAATGGTACGGAAACTGCGACGTAGTAATAGGAAATCCGCCGTTCCTTGGGCAGTTCAAAGCCGACACAGCACGCGACAAACATCGATCTAGAGCTCTCAAGGAACGCTTCGCTCACGGATATAGCGGCTACATCGACGAAAGCATGCTTTTTGTCGTACTTGCAGTCGAACTTGGTCACAAAAACACTCGAACTGCTCTAATCGTGCCAACCTCCGTTCTCGGATCCGAATCGAGCCGGCATGCAAGAGAATGGATCGACCGGACGTTGCCGATACAGGCCCTCTGGCTCGGCGGCCGATCCATATTCGATACCGCCAATGTCGATGTATCGGCGGCAATACTTGGGGATTCGAGGGGCGAGCAATGCGAAGTGCTTCAACGCGGATCTGACAAAACGCTCCAGTTTGAGCGGCCACCCATCGGCCAATGGGCTGCGCTTCTCGCGGCGGCAAACGGCACACCTCAAGTGCGACTCGCGGGCCGAAGCACCCTGGGTGACACGGCGGAAGTCTCCGCAGATTTTCGTGACGCCTACTATTGGTTGGCTGAGAGAGTCACAGAAGGAGAAGTCGCGGACCCCCGTCCTCGACTCGCCACCGTCGGACTCATCGACCCGTTCGCATATATGCACGGCGATGTCGAGACCAGATTCGCCAAAAAGAGGTTTTGGAGACCCGTTATTCAAATCGAAGACGAACCCCCACAAGCGTTTCGAAGTTGGCTTCAACGTCGATCAAATCCGAAGCTCCTCATAGCAAGCCAAACCCGCGTAATCGAATGCTTCGCGGACGAATTAGGCGAAACCCTCCCGTCGACGCCGTTGATTACTGTCACCCCCCGCCAAGACAAACGCCTATGGCATTTGATGGCGGCAATAGCTTCACCCGCCGCGTCAGCTTGGGCCGTCGCGGCGGCCGCGGGTACGGGATTAAGCCGAGAAACGGTGCGTTTACGGGCATCGCTTCTCGCTGAATTACCACTACCCGCACCGTCAACACGTTGGGACGAAGGCGCAGATTTGGCACGGCGGATTCAATCGGGCGATAGAGATCGAAACACAATTATGCAGTTCGGCGAAGCAATGAATACGGCATATATGACGGCCTCAGAGGAGCTTCTCACTTGGTGGATGGACCGAATTCAAAAAAAACGCCCTTGACCCCGTGGGTAGCTGCTCCGGTAGCCTTTTAGATCAGCCCAGGAGCCGACGTGTCTGAAGTGCCCGATAGCCGCCAAACCTCTTTCACGGATCCTCCCCCCGCGTCCGGAGCGTGGTTCGAAACTATGCCTTCAGGGGACCGCGAATTCTTCGAACTATCTCCGCACCGAGCGTACGTGCTCGAGGGTGGAGGCGAACTTCTGGCCCCACAAATTGCATACGAAACATGGGGCAATCTCGACGCTGCGGCTGGCAACGCAGTACTGGTGTGCCACGCGCTCACCGGCGACGCCCACGCGTATGGCGATGCAGGCCCGGGTCAGCCGACCCCCGGCTGGTGGAACGATTTTATTGGTCCCGGCCGGCCGCTCGACACCGACCGGTACTTTGTTGTTTGCGCCAATGTTCTTGGCGCCTGTCAGGGAACCACTGGACCAGCATCGATTAATCCAGCTACTGGCCGACGATGGGGCGGCGACTTCCCAGTTGTGACCGTGCGAGACGTTGTTCGGTCACAAAGAGCCTTAGCTCAACATCTCGGAATACAAAGGTGGATGGCGGTCGTTGGTGGATCGATGGGAGGCATGCAGGCACTTGAATGGGCAGCGAGCTATCCGAACCGATGCGGTTCACTAGTCATTGTCGCGTCCACCGCCGCTGCTTCAGCGCAACAAATCGCATGGAGCCAAGTAGGCCGCCACGCGATTCTCGATGATCCGGCATTTAGAGGTGGCCACTACTACGACTCAAAACCCGGAGAAGGCCCACATAGGGGACTGGCAAACGCACGGCGAATAGCGATGATTCACTATCGAAGTGGCGAAGAGTTTGATCGCCGATTCGACCGCCACAGCAATGACCCCGTCGAACCGTTCCGCCTCGAACACCGTTTCGACATCGAAAGTTACCTTGACTACCAAGGCGAGAAAATACAGTGGAGGTTTGACGCAAACACCTATCTCGTCCTCAACAAAATGATGGATCTCCACGACATCGGTAGAGGACGTGGAGGCATAGAGCAGGCGTTACAGAGAATCACCTGTCCCAGTCTCCTTATGAGTGTTCGCACTGATTTTTTATATCCCAGACATCAGCAGATGCGAATCGTTGACGCCTTGCGCGGTCGAGTCCCTGTCGAGCACATCGACATTGATAGTGACAACGGTCATGACGGATTCCTCACCGAACCCGAACAGACCGGCCCGCCAATGGGTGACTTCATCGAAAAGATAGCTAAAGGTTCAATCGCTTAAGTTCAGCGATGACGTCACCGCGCGAGCGGTTATGCCTGAGAGTTAGACAAGATGTCATCAACTTCAGCGAGTTCAACAGCGGTCAATTGCCAACCCGACGCCACAGAGTTGGCTAACACCTGATCGGCACTGGTAGCGCCTGCGATGACGCTCGGTATTTCGGGCCGTGTGAGGAGCCAAGAAAATGCTAGTTCGAGCAAGGTTCGGTTCCTGTGTTTCAACCATTCAGTCAGTCTTTCAACAACCAACAAATTGTGGTCGTTGAGGAATAAGTCGAGACGTTGCTGCGGCCAGTCGGCAAGCCGAGTGTTGGGCTGTGGACCGTCAGGACCCACTTTGCCTGTTAAAAGTCCTGACTCAAGGGGGAAGAAAGGCAAAAACCTTATGTTGTGGGCGTTGCATACTTCGAATACTTCTGACTCGGGTTCTCGATGAAGAAGCGAGTAGCGGTTCTGCACGGTTCTATATGGAGTTAAAGACTGCTGTGTCGCAACATCGGCGGCGGAATCGAGCTGGTCCGCATCGTAGTTTGAGCACCCGATTTCTCGGACCTTTCCGGCGGTCACCAACTCATGAAGAGCTTCGAGAGTCTCCCTTTCGGGTACTTCGCTATCCGGGGTGTGGATTTGAAATAAATCGATCCAATCCGTATCAAGTCTTCGCAAGCTCCGATCAACGGAACGTTTCACCCATTCAGGGTTTCCGCCAGTCAAGCCAGGATCCACGTCACGCAAACCGAACTTTGTCGCAACAATCACCTGGTCTCTGTGCCCCTTTATGGCGTGCCCGAGCATCTCTTCGGAGGCTCCTGAGCCGTACACGTCGGCGGTGTCGAAAAAGTTGATACCCGTATCTAGGCAAGCGGCAAAAACTTCATCGGTACGTTCTTGATCGATTCGGGTGCCAAAGTTATTGCAACCGAGACCGACCTCAGACACCTCGAGTTCGCCGATACGCCGATATTCCACGATCGGATCATAGGAGCGTCTGCCACTACCTTCATGACGTGCCCGAGTTAATAGAAGTCGAGCTGTACCGGAAATTGGCTGCGCGTACCGTCGGACGGACCGTTTCCACGGTACTTCTGCCCCGTCCCCAATACCTAAGAAAAGGCACAAACCTAGAAGCGCTCCGCACGGCGACCCGGGCCCAGACCCTGAAACGGGTGAGACGAATCGGCAAGCTGCTAATACTCGACATAGGTAAGAATTCGGTGGGGTTGCGTTTCGGAATGACAGGCCGCCTCATCGTGGACGGAGAAACCGCCATCGAACGATTGCTTTACACAACTCCAAAAGTTGAAGCTGATCACCTTCCATTCGTGATGAGTTTCGAACAAGGCGGCGAGTTGGCAATAGTCGATCCGAGACGTTTTGGAAGCGTCGAAGTGCAACCCAACGAAACAATATTGGGACCCGATGCTGACAAGATTTCGCGCGAAGAACTGGGTGCAATGCTCCACAACAGTAAAACCGCACTCAAAGCGCTTTTACTTAACCAGCGAAAGGTCGCCGGGCTGGGGAACCTGTTGTGCGACGAAATCCTATGGAGGGCAGGGCTCGATCCCCATCGACCCTCACATTCGTTAGAAGTGACTGACATCGACGAACTCGATGCAGCCATCAGCGGCACAATCAAGGAACTCACTCAGCGCGGCGGTTCTCACATGGGCGATATCCAAGACCAGCGCCGTCAGGCAGGTATCTGCCCGAAAGACGGAACGGAACTTCAACGGAGCACGCTAGGAGGTCGAACAACATGGTGGTGTCCTGAACACCAGCGCTGAATGAGGATAGCTACGCTGCTCTTGTGTTACATATCCAACTGCTCTCTCAGCAGTCGCAAAGTGCTGTGGGCACTGGAGCCCAGAAGTGGTGGTTGCTCGTCGCTGGGCTGTTCCTCATTTCTTTGTGTTTCCTTGGAGCCTTCGTCAAGATGTGGCGAAAGACTCGGCCCCCGGCCCGCCAACCATATGTTCCACCGGATATACCAAAATCTGTTGATGTTATTGACGAAACTCAGGAAGAGAACGAAACGAGAGACCCTGAACCCGGGCTAGGTTCAGGTCATGGCCGATGGATTCAACCCCCAAGAAATGATTGACCGCTTCCGCGAACGAGCCGATGCAGTCAAAAAACGTAATCTTCCCGCCGTAGGAGGCGAGGAACGACGCTTATTTATCGAACAAGCGGAACGAGATTTCATGGACTTCGCCATCATTGCCGACGCCTCAGTCGCGCTCGATGACGGAATCCTTACCTTGACGATCAACCTCCGCCAAAACTCTGATTCTGGTGGCTAACGAATGCAGGCTGTTGAGCACCACCTCCGGCTTGGTACAGTGACGCATTCCCGCGGATGTAGCTCAGTTGGCTAGAGCGCAACCTTGCCAAGGTTGAGGTCGCCGGTTCGAACCCGGTCATCCGCTCCACAACAATTGCCCCCAGCCTGACAGGTTTGGGGGCAATTCACTTTGTGGCCTCTGGAGAATCTGGAAAGACACAGTTCAGCCTGTAGTGTCGTCGATGTTCCCGGGATTAACCCGAGACGGACCCAGAGGAGATCCATTGGTCGCCACTGCTTCGGCGGATCACAGCGGACTCACAGTAAAACGATTCCTAAAGTTCACATTTCCATACGTCGCTGTACATCTTTCTTGCCTGTTTGTGCTGACCGTAGGGTTTAGCTGGTTTGCTCTCGCGGTGTCAGTCTTGGTGTACCTCGCGCGGGGGATAGGCATCACCGGCTTCTATCATCGGAAATTCAGCCATCATGCCTTTAAGACCGGACGAGTGGTCCAGTTTGTCGGTGCATGGTTAGGGGCAAGCGCTGCACAGGGAGGCCCGTTGTGGTGGGTTGCCCACCATCGCCGTCATCATCACGTCTCCGACCAAGAAGGAGATCTTCATTCTCCGATGATTGAAGGCTTCGGAATCGCTCATCATGGGTGGTTGGCACGCTCCAATGCCGACGAGACGCGCATCAAAGAAGTTGAAGATTTGGCGTGTTATCCGGAGTTGCGTTGGCTTGACCGAAACGCGTGGATACCGATCTTGTCGACGGCGTTCGGCCTGTTGTTCGCTGGAATAGCTATCGGCCGCCTCGCCCCATGGACGGGAACAAATGGCCCGCAACTCGTTATATGGGCTTTCTTTATCAATACGGTGCTGCTCTGGCATGTGACCTTCGCTGTGAACTCGGTATGTCACCGTTGGGGCAAAAGACACCACGACACAACCGACGACAGCCGCAACAATTGGTTGATCGGAATTATGGCACTGGGCGAAGGCTGGCATAACAACCATCACAGTTTCCCAGGCAGCTCTCGGCACGGTTTCAAACCGAGTCAAGTCGACTTCACACATCTGGTGATTAGAACACTGGCGCGTCTCGGGCTTGCTAGCGACCTTCACCTAGTGCCAGGGCGATTGTGGCTTGGTTCGAAGCCTTCTCGGTGGACAACCTGAGTCACCAACAATTGAGCCCTTTCGATGTGCGATCTGCCTCGGCCCTGTGAAAGAGTTGAGTTATTCGATCGATAAGGAGATCTCGATGGGTTTACTCGACGGACGAGTGGTGCTGATTACAGGCGCGGGACGTGGTATCGGACGTGAACATGCGCTGCTGATGGCCTCCGAAGGGGCCAAGATTGTGGTGAACGATCTTGGTGGAGGCGTCGACGGTTCAGGCCAAGACACAGGACCCGCAGAGGAAACTGCCCAAGAGATCCGCGATATGGGCGGTGAAGCCACAGCCAACAACGACTCCGTCACCGATTGGGAAGGCGCGCAACGAATGGTGAACGCTGCAGTGGAAGCGTTCGGAGATCTCCACGTTCTCGTCAACAACGCCGGCATTCTTCGAGACCGAGTTGTAGTCAACATGACAGAAGGCGAATGGGATGCCGTCGTTGACGTGCACATGAAAGGACACTTTTGTCCCACGCGTTGGGCCGCCGCTTATTGGCGAGAACAAACCAAAGCTGGGGTCGAAGTCGACGCAGCCGTAGTCAACACCGCGTCGGGCGCAATGCTAGGAAACCTTGGTCAATTAAATTACTCCGGCGCGAAAGCGGGTATCGCGGCGATGACTTTGGTAGCAGCAGGGGAACTGGCCAGATACGGGGTGAGAGTGAACTGCCTAGCTCCGATCGCTCGAACTCGTATGACCCTGCAAACCCCGGGTTTAGAAGAGGTAGTCGCCGCTCCCGAGGACCCATCAGATTTTGACCTGTATGACCCCGCCAATATCAGCCCACTGGTGGGCTACCTCGCAACCGAAGGGTGCCCATTTACCGGTGGGGTATTTCATATCGGAGGCAACGAAGTAGGGCTCTACGGCGGCTGGTCCTTAGCCGAAGAAGATATTTTGGCAACCGATGGACGCTGGACGGTAGGGGACCTTCAATCAAAAGCCCCGGCGCTGCTTGACGGACGGAGCAACCTCGCTTCAGTTACCACCTCTATCGGCGACACTTTCAAAGGGTTTGGAAAGCGCGAACCAGCCGAATAAACCACGGGTTGGAAAGAATTCACCGACAAAAGCGTCCACTGTCAACGTCGACGGCCGCGCTATACAACCGTGTCAACATCGTCTCGAAAAGGTTTTTGCTGCGCTCGTCGGGGGTTTCGATGCTGGAAAGGTTGTTCGCCAACATCCCCATCCACCACAAATGCGCGTATTCGTAATCATCGCGGATGTGGTGGGTCGCGGACACATCAACGCCGTGTCCCACGAGCGTGTCGACGTATGCGGAAACAAGTTCTGATTCCATAGAACGCCGGAGGTCAACTTCAAGATTGGTTGCCAAAAAAAAGGAGACATCCGTCGCACCGCCGGTGAACATAGCAGTTTGCCAATCAATGACAGTGATGTCTCCGTCGGACCCGAAAAGCATGTTCTCTAGCCGATAATCAGCATGCGCAATTGTGAGCGGCTTCGACAACACGTCATCTCGCCATCGGCCCAACTCAGGCACAAACGCGTGTAACCACCCCAAGCCGCGATCAGGCAACAGATCCCCGAAGCGCTCAACGAATCGGGGGAGTGAGGCAGCGATAGCCGTTCCAAGAGCCTCCGACGTTCCTGGGGCGTCCAGACCCGGAACCCACTCCACAGCTGAGGTACGTGACGAACCCCAAAATGGGGCATGTAGCTGAGCCAACGCTTCAACCGCAGCATGTGCTTGATCTGCCGACGCGCCGACCAACTGGTCGCCTGGAGATGCTGGATACATGTCATCTAACAGCAAAACCGCCCGATCGCCGCTGATGAAATTCGCTCGACAAGCCGGTACCGGGGTGGGCACTAGCGGGGCGAGGTGGGCATAAAACTGGGCTTCGCGAGCCCAAACATTCAACATTTTCCCAACGGTGCGGCCGCCCGGATCGCGAGTGGGGAATTTGGCGACGAAACGATTCGGAAGAACGGTGTCGGGGTCAGCCCAGGTGATGTTAAGCCTGGCGAGGCTCCCCAAAAAGGCGCTCCCCTCAGCGAGGGGCTCCGCAGTCACCGAAACGACCTCAACGCCAGGATTAGACGGCGCCAAACCGCCATCGCGAAAAAGCGAAGTAAGAGACTCAGCAGTCAGTTGTGTCGGGTCATCAGGTAAATGATCGATCATCGTTCAGCGTGTTCAGTGAACTTTTCAGGGATCCACTTGCCGAGACGGTCCCTTAGCTCAGATCCGGCTTCAGTTAAAAGGTGACCTACCCCGGGAAGTGGCACGAACTCCCCTCCACCCACCACCATGCGCACCAGCTCACTCGCTTGCAGAGGCAAAATTTCGTCTTTGTCGCCATGAAACAAGATCATGGGAACGCGAGTGGCAAGATCTTCAGCCGGTTCACAGCCCGCCGATTGTGTTGCCAACGTGACCACACCCGCACAATGTTCCTCAAGAATCACCGCGGCTTGCAAAGCGGGCGCGCCACCAAATGAATGACCCATCGTGATGAAACGTCTCGCTCCGCTACGAGTAGCCAAATCCGCAGCAGCAACAAGGTCATGGACACATTTTGCGGTGTCGTTGGGCACCCGATACCCGACTCGGATGGTGCCGATCTCCGATTGAGCCAGCTCCACTCCTAAGTCTTGGTACAACGCATCGGCGGGGCCAAGAACGCCACCCATTGCGCCTCCGCAAGCCAAAACAACGTTGTGAGCTTCGGCCGGGCCATGCCAGAACAGACTCAAAAGCCCGTCCATCGTGTACACCTCGATATGCCGTAAATCATCAGTCAGCATCGTTTCCACAGCAGCCATGGTTCGCAACTGCTCCAGCGGCGTCGGCGGCGGTTCCTCGTCATTAGATGGCTCTGACATGAAATCCCCTCAGTGATTCTCCAAGAGCAGCTTGAGTTCCCTTGAGGGTGTTCGTCAAATGGTGTACTTGAAACCGCGGATCGAGCACTGCGTTTCGCTACCCTCAATCTTCTGGTACGGCGGGGTGGCCGAGTGGTTAGGCAGCGGCCTGCAAAGCCGTGTACGCCGGTTCGATTCCGGTCCCCGCCTCAAAAAGTCCCAGATACCTGTTGGTTCAGTTGGGCTGGTAAGTTACGAGACTTCAGGGCGATTGGCGCAGTTGGTTAGCGCGCTTGCATGACACGCAAGAGGTCACAGGTTCAACTCCTGTATCGCCCACCACTCCTGACCTGGGGAAACAAGGAGGCGGACGTGCGTATAGGTGTGCTCCAACTAGATGATGTAAGGCTCGGTTTCGAATACAGAGAAGGTGATGGTGTCCCAATTGTTTTCATGGGCGGGGTGACTTCCACCACCGCAACCTGGGAACCCGTTCTCGAGCGTCTTGAAACCAGCCGCCCGATATACCTGCTGGACCACAGAGGACACGGCCGTTCTTCTCATATTGGAAGCGGCGACTATGCAAACTGGGTGGGGCAGGTTTCCGACACCTGCCAATTCCTGGAAAGAGTGAGTGGGCGTAGCGTTGTAGTGGGCCATTCACAGGGTGGAATTCAAGCCTTCTACGCTGCAGGGAAGAAGCCGCAACTAGTGGCAGGACTGTATTCAGAAGACATTGCGCCACACTTCGCCGCCAACAAGCGACACGTAGGAAGCGCCTTTATTGGCGCCATGAAGAACATCGGTGCGGAGCTGGGAAAGACGCTAGCCGCCGACGAAAAAGGTTCGGAAATGGCTGCCAGGATTGCAAGAGTCTCCCTTGGCGATGACATCACCTTCGGAGATGTCAGATCGGATGAACAACTCCAGATCATGGCTGATGGTGTCCTACAAATGGACCCTAAGATTTTTACGACCTTTTTCGAAGACGATTCTTTTCCGCCNTTTGATNTAGACGACACGATCCGAGCGATTCAATGCCCTGTTCACTTTGCTTANGGAGTACCCGAGTTGGGTGGATTGTTCGTTGAAAGCGATTTGGACGATTTACGAGATAAAGGTTGCGACGTCACTTCGACCAACTTTGAGGGCGTCGGTCACAGCGTTCATTTCGATGCTTTAGAACCGTTTGTAGAAGATCTTGCAGCTTTCCTGGAACGAGTCGACTAGACCTCGCCCTTNGAATGCTGAGATGCACAGGTCTGTAGCTATACATGTGAACATGGCACTGGGGCACCCCAGCATCCACCAACAAACTCTCAGGTCCTAGACGCTGTCTCCTAAAGATCACCGTGAGAGTGGCTTGTTGCGCCAACCCACTTTGTAGAGCTTCTTTCCTTCTGCATCTGTGAGGCCGTTGCGTAGGCCGATGAACCACATGATGGTGGGCCAGACGTGGCCTTCGTCTATTTCCCATCCGCCTGCGTCTTCGGAGTGTCGGGTGGTGGCACCGCTTTTGACCGGTTCTAGTTCTTTTTGGGTAAGTAGCTCTACCAAGGCGTCGAACTCTTTGTCGCCGGTTTCGCCCTTGATTCGGGCGTCTTGGAGTTCGAGGAGTTTGTCGTAGAGAANCGACATCAGGATTCCTCGAAATCCGATNNTTCNGTNACATCGTCCTCGCTGGAGGGTTTTGTTGTACCGAGCAGAGCGCTGGCGAGTTTGCGGGCCAGGTCCTCGTCCATTGGGCCGTNAGCGTCCCACTCACCCGTCAGTATCTTNCGCNGACGCGATGACAACTTTGGCGCTCTCTTAGCAGGGACCTNGCCTGTGGGCATTCAAGACTCCATCAAGNTGAGAACCCATTTTATCNACATCTACCGCGGGCAGGAGTCGAACTGGACATCGGCTCCATTCTCAAAAANCAGGANTGGCTGNGAGGTCCGGGGGATCTAGGGTGATGTCGTGTCAGCCAAGTCCAACGTTGGTGGTATCAGTGAAAGATTCACTAGGGCGGTTGACCTCGCCCGAGAATCACACCAGGACGATGTTCGGAAGGGAACCCCAATCCCATATCTGAGTCACCTTTTGGCAGTGGCGTCGCTTGCGATTGAAGACGCTTCGCAAGACACTTCACTAGGGGATCAACTGGAGGAAATAGCGGTCGCAGCAATGCTTCACGATGTGGTTGAAGACACTGTCGATAAAGAATCGCCNGTCACTGTTGAAGAACTAGAAAGACAATTCGGTGCTGTCGTCGCTCAAATCGTTGCCGGTTGCACTGACGCACATACACATCCCAAGCCCGAATGGNAAANCAGGAAAAGGGCCTACATCGANCNNCTCAAGNTCTGTGAGCCAAATGTTCTCTGTGTGGTGCTCGCTGACAAAAGGCATAACGCGAAGTGCATCGTGAATGATGCAACTCGAATTGGNCCGAGCTTCTGGNNCCGATTTAACGCNGNCCCNGAAAAACAGATTTGGTACTACTCGCAGGTCAGCGAGATTCTTCTGGAACGACGTCCGGGCGCGGCAGCTGAGGAGTTGCAACACGCGGTCAGTCAGCTATGTGATTTAGCTGAACGAGCCCTTTAGAAGNCATGGTGATGGCGGCCCGTGAAACAAGGACTCAGGTTCANCTACGGGTGGTCGGTGTNNCAGNTGCGACAAAACCATTGAGGGCTGTCGAATTCGATGCAACAACCTTTCAACCGAATTTCTCCTCGGCCGATTTGAGCAAAAAGATTTTCATCTGGAAAAACAAGCCCGTAAATATATGCGCCGAAGGTCGTTCCTGAACATGCCAAACATCGAATCGGTGGGTTCTCTTGTTCTTCTTCAAAATCTTCGAAGTCTTCTTCNACACTCATGAGNCTGGTCTCTTAGGTATTTCAACTTCTTCGAGGTCTTTTCTGATGCCGTAGGGGTTTGCACGAGNCTTTCGCACAAATACGTCACGGTNNCGGAGTTCCTNAATCAATTGGTGCCATTCGTATCCGGGGTAGTGCTCAGCAGCAAAGTCGTTGTGCAAGCCCCGAAACACGGGGATCCAATGGCCATAGTGGGTGATTTGTTCAACATCAGCCCGAGTCAGCACGATCTTTTCTTCTCGCGAGCTCACGACACTTCCACTCTTTGAATGGTCTCGGGCACTACGGACCAGCCGTCGACGGTGTAGGTAAACCCAAAGTGTTCGTCTCCTGACAAATCCATCATTTCAGTGACAACAAGAGGACCCTCGACGTTGTCNGGNGCNTCCTCATAACCGGGGNGCACNCGGGCCNTCACATACAGTCCATCGAGGTGTTCCCACCCCTGATTGATCAATNTGTCTTCGCTCATGTCCCTAACTTTANNGGGAGGGTGGGACACTCAAAANGGGAGCANAGCCCAGAAATCANGGCTNTCGCNNTTGANTTTTCAAGTGGTTTCGTTCGTGTGGCGTGAACGAACTTGAGCACTAACCGTTGTGTCAAATTGGGGTAGTCGGATGCCCGTCTCGGACAGCCTTTATTGTCCGTGTCCACAACAGAAGGGACACGGATATGGATTGGGATCAGTTGGCGACGGTGTCGCAGCTATTGACGGGTGCAGCGACGCTGGCGGTGGCCGTGTTTCTGTGGAGTCAGCTAAAGGTTCAGCATCGAGATTCTGAAAGAGACTTTGCGTTTGCGAACGAAAACCGGCTGCAAGACGTATTTATTTCGTATTACTCGAATGAATCGGCCTCTAGCCTTTTTTGGAAGGGCCACAGTGATTTCGAGGGGCTTTTGCCGGCGGAGGAAAACCGCTACAGGATGATGTGTCTCGCGATGTATTTCCATATGGTGAATGCTTGGCGCCTAGAACGCGACGGTGATGATCTCGCGAGGTTCCGTGTGCAGTGGGAAAATATCTTGCGACATCCAGGTCAACGTCGGGTCTACGAAAACTGGGGTCGACGTACCCTGGGGCTGCAGCCTTCGTTGCTTGAGTTCACGGAAGAGATTTATCGGGAGATGGAGACCCAAGCGGCCTAGGTAATTACCAAACCGATGATTCCTGCTGCCGCCGCCTCAATTGGGGCTAGTACTTGGTCTACCTCCGCGGCGGAGAAACCCAGGTCCAACATTATTTCCGACGTGTGCTCGCCAAGATATGGCGGCGGACGTCTCGCGCCCAAACCAGGCGTCTCACTTAACTGAACGACATTACTAACGACTTGAGTTGTGCCGTAGTTCGGGACTGTGACCTCAGCAAGATAATTGTTTGCGTCCGCTTGAGGGTCAACCAGGATCTCCTTATAGCTCTGCACTCGTTCATAAATAATCTCTGGCTGCTCGCCGAAAAAGGCTTCCCACTCAGCTGTTGTATGGGACGCGAACGCTTCTTGAAGTTCAGCTCGGACTTCAGTGACCCCATCGCCATCTCCGAGAATTCCGATTCGTTTCGCCGCGGTATTCCATCTGGTGTCAAGAGCTAGGTCAGGTTTCCCGCCGTAAACGAGAAATTCGTCCCATGACTCATTTGACATCGCGACTGCCAAGAGAAACGAACCGCCATCGGATGCTTGGTATACCCCATAGGGACTGGCGATACTGGGGTTGTATTGACCGTCGCGTGTCAAAGAGACTCCAGTCATAGCTGTGTGAGTCAACTCCCAAGATTGCAACCACATCATGGTTCCCAGAGCCGAAGTATTTACCTCCTGCCCCTGTCCGGTTTGTTCACGGGCAAATAGCGCGGTCATGATTCCTAAGCTCAGTTGCATAGCGCCTGAATGGTCGGCGATTGCTGCACCAGGTGGCATCGGGGGTCCATCGACGGGACCCGATACTGCTGCTAATCCCCCACGCGCTTGGGCCGCGCCATCCAACATTGCTTTATCGGCGTCTTTCCCTTTTGGCCCAAACCCCGAAACTCTGCCATAGATAAGGCGCTCATTTGTTTTCCGCAGGTGGTCATAACTCAGACTCATTCGATCCAGAGCTTCCGCCCGATAATTTGTTACGAACACATCGGATTGTTTTATGAGTTCGTGAAGAACTCTTTTTCCGAGGTCTGTATGAGCATCTAGGGCTATTGATTTTTTCCCACGGTTCATAGCCACTTGCTGGCTGCCCATTACTTCCATTCCGTAGTCAAAACCTGGTCCCCGCGCGTACCGGTTTAACTCACCGCCGGGAGGTTCAACCTTTATTACCTCCGCGCCCATATCACTTAAAAATGCTCCAACGTGGGGCCCTTGAACGGCGACAGTCATGTCTAAAACTTTCAGTCCGGTGAGCGGACCATCAGACAGATCTTTTGAAACCACTATTCTGTTCCCCTTTTATCTGCATGCCTTAGAAGTGAGGTACCCCGGCCTAACTATTAATCGTCAGCCACGTCTGGCGCACTCCCAGCGACGATTCCCCAGCGGACCCGCGCCCAGAAGCGCTCGTGGAAGAAATAGAGCGCCAATTTCGAGAAAACCTCTAACCCGCCTATCGAGATCGCTGTTGCCAGGCTGCCGGTGAATATGAGCCCGAGCACCATGGTGTCCAAACTTGCCAATATGCGGTACGTCGCCGTCTTGGTGGCCGAGCGTCGCCGGCCGTCTCGGTGGTGGCCTTCCTCGTCTAGTTCGCGGTCCCATTGCAACCGCGACCAGAGCCGCTCATGCAAAAAGTAGAGCGTCAGCTTGGTCACGACCTCAGTTATGGCGATAGCGGCAGCAGTTTTCGCTCTGTCGGCGGCGCTTGCCTCCTCAAGGCCGAATAGTGGCCCGAGAAAACTCAGGATCACGAATGACAGGAGCAGCGTGTCAAGGGTCCCCAACACACGCCAAGAGATCGCCTTGGCGATCGAGCGGGCTGGGCGGATCTCTGGCGGGTTCGGGGGATCGAGGCGCGGGTCTTCGGGACCAAAGATTGGGCGTTCCGGTTGCTCCCTCATGACCACCTCCGTGGTCCGAACAGCCTATGCCCTCCGACGCCAACGAACCGAAGCAAAAATCAGTGTTGTAGCAGGCGAGCGTTATATGTGGGTTTGGTGCAACAGGTGTCGGATGCGCGACGGACAAGAGGTCACAGGTTCAACTCCAGTATTCCCCGCGCTTACATACGGATGTCGAAGAGCGCAGCGATAGCGGGTGGCGATCGCTGCGCTCCTCGACGATATTTGGGTCTGAAGTATCTCGTTCGCTTACTTAGGTGTGTGCGCTGACTCCTCTAGTAGCAGTCACCCTTGTCTTTGTCATTGGTAGAGATTTCACCTCGTGATCTAGCCCGTAGGGATTGTGTGCACATTCGGAGTCGCCGTCACCATCGATGAGCACCCCATCTGAGTTGGTGATCCGCCTTTCACAGTGAGTAGAGCGGCAACGTTTAAAGATGACAAGAATTCCAAGTAACGCAATAGCGGCGAAACTCCATCCCTGAACATCTGCAGGGTTAGCCAGATCAGATGTTGCCGGGCTGGGTTGAGCGGAGACGCCTCCGGCTGACCTGCTCGTAACAGTGCCGGCCAGTGGGTTCTCAAGTGTTAGCCCTGCGGTTGCCTTTAGGAACCTCGTCGACTGGTGCTTCCTCCACTGGTGTTTCGGTGACCGGTTTTTTGGCTCTGAACAGCAAAAACCCTCCCACACCAAGGTCCAGGAGGGTTTCTGTGGAATTTTAGGGTTTATTTACTTGGTGACTGCGAGAACGGTAGCTCCGAGGAAATCTGAGTTGAATTCGTCTCCGTCAAGGGCGAAGATTCCGCCGTCCGCTCCGAGCATTACAACACCGTCAGCTGTGCGTACTGCACCTACGATCGCGCCGTTCAACCGAGTTGACAGCACGTCGTTGATGATGTGTGTCAGCTGGTCTTCGTCTGCTGGTGTTTCTGCGCCATCGACTGCATGTCGGTGTCCGGCTTCGTCAACAACCCACAGATCGGATCCGTCACGTAGTAGAGCGACGGCGTTACCAGTGAGCGCTGAACGGTCGTAGGAGGCGATCGAGAAATTACGTCCGAAACCAAATAGTCCACCGTCGGCGGTTAACACAACGTATTCCTGGCCGTCTTGGTTAGCGGACACATCAACAACAGGGGTGTTTAATCCCAGCTCGATGAGAGCGTTATCTGCTGCGCCGCGTTGCTCAAACGAACCGAGGCGCACGATACGTCCCTGTTCGGTGACTGCTACAGCGCCGCTGCGTAATGCGTCGACAGCAACGAAACGTCCAGATGTGTCAGTTGAAGCTGCGACACCGGAAACGTCGCCGTGTACTTCGAGCGAACCATTGGAAAGAA
>PAHW01000022.1 GCA_002705305.1 Acidimicrobiaceae bacterium | reverse complement strand
GACGTATTGGCCTTGGCCCGCGAAGAGGTTCTGGAGTTCGGCCACCCGTTCGGTGGGCCAGGGGGCGGCGTAAGTGACTGTGTAGTGACCCTCGTCGACGACCGGGCGGCCGGCGATGGAGGTCACGTTGTTGGGGATCATGTTGACCACCAGGACATCGTCGCCCAGAGCGTCGAGGTAGGCCTGGCCCAGTGGGACCGGCGGGAACGCGTAGAGCACCGGCAGACGTCCGCCTTCGGCGCGCCGCTCCTCGTAGTAGGGGCGCAGGACGGAGTCGATCAGGTCCGGGGCGACAGTGGGTGGCGGCGAGAACATGATTAGGTCAGGGTGGTTGTCGCGGAGTGCGGCAAGGTTGTCGTTCAGCACCAACGGGAACCCGAACACGGTTTCTTTGCGGGCGATGTCTGCCTCATCGGCGGTGACCCCAATCACACGGCCCGCAACGTCGTCACCACCGACGACCCGGCTAATGATCGGCCAGATAATTTCCATCAGATTGCCGACACCGATCATGGTGAGGTTCACGAACACATCCTGTCACACCCAACCCTCGCCGAGTCAACGCCAGAAAATGTGAGCCGACGGATTTGTCTCAGCGTTGGTCGTCGAATGTTGGCACTGCCGAAGCTTGAGTCAGTCGCGAACCATTCGCTATGTTCGGTGTCATCACCGAACCAACAAAGCGTGCGGCAACACCCGGTCGACTTGTGTCTTTGGGACTGCGACACGGAAACGCACTTGAGGCCTTCCTCAGTGAGTTTGACGTCGACCCATCCGAACTACAGGGCTACTTTTGCCACCGCGATGCGTCGATTGAACAGGCCGCTGGGTTGCTGGGAGCTTGGAGTCAAGGAGAGCGTCTGGCCGAAACCTGGGTTCGCGGAGAGCCCGTCGCTCAGGACTGGGTCCAAAATTCGACGTGGTTTTGGGAACTAGGAGGAGGTTTGCAAGGAGTCATCAATCTCCGTCACCGATTAACACCTGCTTTAGAGCAAGAGGGCGGGCACATCGGTTACTCGGTTGCAAGATCGTTCCGTCAACGAGGCGTGGCGACCGCAATGCTCGGCGCCGTGCTGAATCATTGTCGAGAACTAAGAATCCCACGGACGTTATTGACCTGCCGTTCGGACAACATCGAGTCCATCCGCACCATCGAAAACCATGGCGGAAAACTAGATCGCGAAGGTTTGAGCGAGCCCTCTGGTCAGATTCTGCGTTGGTACTGGATTGACGTAAAAGACACCTGAACCTCCGTTTGTCGCTACCGGAGCGGTGCCCAAGGTTTGGGTGAAGGTGCCCTCGCCGGACGCCTCTAGGACCGACACGTTAAGTTGCCACATATGGATATGACTGATGAGCGACGGGTAGAACTAGAGGTGGAGATTGAGGCGTTCATGGCTCGATACAACGCCGCCTTCACCAGTGGCACCCGCGATGATTTAGAGGCGCTGGTGCATTTGCCGGTGATCTATGTATCTGAGACCGAGGCGCAGGTACGGGAGCGATACCCGTTCGATCCCGAACATATGCGCGAAGCCACTGGGTTCCACCACCCTCAGACCGAAACTACGATCGTCCACCTTGAAGAAAACCGAGCNCATCTGACGATCGAGGGAACCCGTCATCGCGAAGACGGGTCGGTCATCGAATCGATTGACAGTTTCTACATCCTTCACAAACGTGACGGCGAATGGGGTGTGTCTGTNTTTTCGGGTGTTAGGGGCGCTCGATAGGACCCCGTTATTTCACGGTTTGAAGTGTCTGGTGAATTGGAGTAAATCGTCGAGCCAGTCGTATAGGTCGATCGTTGCTTCATCACCCAGATCTGCTTCGCCCGAATCTCGGNCGACGGGGATGCGCAACGTTGTGGGGTACAGCCGATCGGTGAGATCTCCGCATTTGCGGACTAGATTCTCGAGAACGTTTTCGCCATCCTGAGAGGGTGGGCCAATGGTGGCGATGGCTACAAAACGGTTGATAAGACAACCATCTCCTATCGGTCGAGAAAGCCAGTCAATGGCATTCTCAAGAGCTCCGGGGATGCCGTGGCTGTGCTCTGGGGTGAAAATTATTATGAGCTCACTGTTCAAGACATCGTTTTTGAGTGCAGTCACAGCGGCGGACTCCACCNCTTCAAAGTTTTCGTTGAACAGAGGGAGACTTTCCAAATCAGGCCACAGAAGCTTGCACATATAGTCGAGATATTCAGCGGCGCACAACGCGGCGGTTCTATTTAGCGAGCTAGCGCTAAGGCTTTCCAACAAAAGGGTGCAACCAGGTCGGTCATCCATCCCAACGACAATAATCACTGCCTCACNCGACGTCTNGNGAGATGAGGGCGAAGAGTTCGCGANGGCGATGGCGGCCGCTGGTTGCGACACGAGNGNCTCTCGACACCTTGNCGACGCACGGTTTCTTCGGCTGGAGCCGCGCTGCTGCGCCCAGTCGCACAGCCATGACGCTCGCGGCTGGTTGGCTATCGGAGACCCTCACCTAACGCCAAGATTTAGGACAGGTGTAACTTCTCGGCGGTGAACCGCGAACGTTTGTATGAGATCTGCCTCGCTCAACCTGAAGCAGTGGAAGAGCAGCCGTTCGGACCTGACCTCACTGTGTTCAAAGTGGCTCAGAAAGTGTTTGTGATCGCTACAGCNCACGGAGACCTGACCATGAGCGTGAAATGTGACCCTGACGTAGCTGAAACGCTGCGCGGTACATACGACGCTGTGCGGGCTATGCGGGTGTGGCCGAAACACTGGAACTGGGTTGACATCAGTGCTGATGAGGTCGCAGATACCGAACTTGAACACTGGGTAGAGGATTCCTATGACCTTGTTGTCGACAACCTTCCTAAAGTTCACAAACTCCGCCTACAGGGAGAGGTTCGAGGTATCGACTTAGACTCCTCGGCGTGAACGGGTTCGTGGCAGCCTTCCGAGAACGGGTGAGTACTGCGACCTCTGAACCGGGGATGAGTGCGGGTCCGCTGCATTCAGTCGAAGACGTCATGGCGGGACAGGTACCGATACGCGTCTACCGGCCGACCGCTGAGATCGCACCACTGCTGTGTTACTTGCATGGAGCAGGGTTCATTGCGGGAGACCTGGACTCCCACGACCAGATTTGTCGGCTGCTGGCCTCTCAGATCGGCGCGGTCGTGGTCGCCGCCGATTACCGTTTGGCTCCCGAACACCCATTCCCCGCGCCGGTGGAGGACGCATTCTCCGCGGTGGAATGGATCCTCGATAACGCCNCCNAGTTNGGCGCCGACGACACCCGGTGGGCAGTNATAGGGGACAGCGCCGGAGGGAACCTCGCTGCCGTGGTGGCTCAACGTTGGCGTGAGCGGCCTCGCAGCCCGGTGATGCAAGCTCTGATTTGCCCGGTGTTGGAGTTAGCGGACTTCGATCTTCCNTCGCACCACGCCTACGCCGAGGGTGACGGTTTCACCACCGCGGTCATGAGACAAATGGCTGACCTCTATCTCGGCAGCACGATCGACCGCCGAGATCCGCTGGTATCGCCAGCTCGTGCGGAGTCGTTGACGGGGTTGCCGCCGGCTGTGATCATNAGCGCCGAGTTGGACCCGTTGCGTGACGACGGCGAAATGTACGGCAGACGCCTCATCGACGCTGGCGTGCCGGTCATCTCGTTCCGTCAACTGCACATGGTTCACTACGGGGTGTCGTGGTGCCGGGCGGCCCCAGAGATAANTCCCGGTTTCACGGTCGTGGCTGATGCNCTTTCGCNGGCTCTCCACCCCGACTCCCCATAATCCACGCGGTGCGGTTCTCGCTGTTGGTTGGGTTCGTTGGTGGTGTCGATGNCGGTGGTGTTGGGGTNGGTGTGTGCCCGCAAGATGGTGTNGTGGGCTGCGCTTCGGATGGCNGTTAACCCGGTACCCTCAATGATTCCCGGGACAATGGCTTGAGCAGAGCTACTTGACGCCGCAACCACTGAAAGCAAGGACTCTTCCGTTGACTGTCTCCTTCGCTGAACTCGGCGTGCCATCCTCTGTGACGCGCGTCCTTACACGTCAAGGAATCGATACCCCATTCGAGGTGCAATNAGCCACAATTCCCGATGGATTAGCGGGGCGAGACATATGCGGGCGAGCACCGACGGGTTCCGGAAAGACCATTGCCTTCGGCATTCCTCTCATAGTCCGCACCGAGAGTTCTCGCCCCAAGGCCCCATCAGCTCTGGTGCTCGCTCCCACGAGAGAACTAGCTGAACAAATTGCTGACGAGCTTCGACCGCTCGCTCAAGCCCAACAGTTGTGGGTTCTCGCGGCCTACGGAGGCACCAACATCAATCGGCAGATCGAACGACTCAGGAAGGGAGTTGACGTATTGGTCGCGTGTCCGGGTCGACTACATGACCTGCTTGAACGCAAAGCACTGACACTGGAATCGGTCCGAAGTGTCGTCATCGACGAGGCCGATCGAATGGCCGACATGGGATTTCTGCCCGACGTTCGACGCATTCTCGACCTCACCCCCCCTGACCGGCAAACACTGTTGTTCTCAGCCACCCTCGACAAAGANGTCGCCGCGCTCACACGCGATTATCAGTCCAATCCAATTCGCCACGAAGTAGGGGCGAAAGCTCCTGACATTCAACGTCTCAAACATCACTTCTGGAACGTCGACAGAGCCCAAAGAGTTGATGTTGCGGTCGCGTTGATTCGACGAACAGGCAAAACTCTCGTATTCACACGGACCCGACATGGCGCGGATCGAGCCGCGAAACAACTCCGACGAGGTGGAGTTGAGGCAGTAGTAATACACGGTGCGCGAACCCAAAATCAACGGGACCGAGCTTTGTCGCAATTCACTGAAGGCCAAGCGTTAGTTCTTGTCGCGACTGATGTNGCCGCNCGCGGCATACACATAGACGACATCGAATGCGTTCTTCACTTTGACCCTCCAGACGACGGCAAGGGCTACGTGCACCGCAGCGGACGAACCGCCAGAGCTGGGGCGACCGGCAGCGTCGTCTGTTTTGTGGATAAAGCCCAACGAAAGGCAATTAAGCACCTGCAACGCGAAGTCGGAATCCACATTCAAGTAGTCGAACCCGATATGACGTCATTCGGAGATGAGCTTCCAGTAGCTAGCGACGCACGAACCAGCGACAAACCGAACGGTAAACAGCAGCAGCGATCGCCGCAGCGAACTAACTCCAGACAAGGGCAAAGCAAACGCAACGGCAGCGGGTCCCAAGGAAGTCGCAAGCCCCAGGCTCGCAATGGCAGACGCGGAAACGGACAACAGCAGCAAAAAACAGCAAACGGTAAAGGCAAGCCGCGTAAAGGCAAGCCGCATGCTCACAAGAAGGCAAAGCCACAAAACGGTGCGCGACCAAATAATCGTTCCACCAGCAGACNGGGCGCCAACCGCAANAAGGCCGGCACCCAACGACGACGTTGACGTCGACGTGTTTGGCCTCGATGCTGAGCAGNCACATAGACGCGAACTAGCTCACGCCGTTACGCCCTCCTGACGTAACTCGCTGAGTTCTTGTGTGTCCAGACCCAGCANTTCNGACAGCACCTCATTGGTATGTTGCCCGAACGTTGGAGCAGGTCGAGCGGCACCGCTCGGCGTCGCGGAGAAACGAGCCGGTGGTCGGNCCGAACGGACTCGACCCGCAGTCGGGTGGACAGACTCAACGATGAGCCCGCGATGCTGAACCTGGGGGTCGACGATCATCGCTTCGCGCGTGTTGACCGGAGCGACCGGAACGTCGGCTTTGTCCATCAGCGCAACCAATTGTGTAGTGGTCAACTTCGCGGTCTCTCGTTCGAGCTCATCATTGACATCACCCCCGTACAACACCCGNCCTTGGAGATCCCCGAAACGGGGATCGGAAGCCAGATCATCACGACCCAACGCCGAACACATCCCCTGCCAGTGCGCTTCGGTCGCCACCGGGTACACCATGGCGTAACCGTCGGAGGTGGCGAACAGCTTGTAGATCGTCGACAGGTCNGGCATGTCGGTTTCATGGTCGAGGTAGGTGTAGTTCCACATTGCTTCNGGCCACAAGAAATGGACGCTTGCGTCGACCATTGCTAATTCGATGTGCTGACCGCCGGCTCCGTGTGCCCGCCCAACTAACGCTGCACATACCGATTGGGCGACGTTGAGAGATGTGACCTTGTCACACACGATCGTGGCCATCAGATGAGGGACACCGTCGTCGTCGGCTTGCACCATCGGGTAACCCGCGACTGCCTGCACGATGGGATCGAACGCTGGGCGATGCGAATAGGGCCCGTCGGTTCCGAACCCGCTCACTGAGCACATGATCAACTGCGGGTTGATCTCACTGAGGACATCCCAACCCATACCCAATCGTTCAAGGGCGCCGGGGCGGAAGTTCTGTACGACCACATCTGCAACCGCCACAAGCCCTTTTAACAGCATCTTGCCTCGTTCGGCCTTGAGGTCAAGGGCGATAGATCGTTTGTTGCGGTTCATCGCCGCGAAGAACGCACTCACTCCTTGTGCCGATTCGGCAAGGGGACCGGCGCTGCGCACGATGTCAGGCGACCCGGCTTGCTCAACGACGATCACATCAGCCCCCTGGTCGGCGAGGATCGACGTCCCNAACGGTCCCGACACCACAGCCGAAAGGTCGATGACGCGAATGCCGCTCAGAGGACCGCCCTCCCAGCTTTCCGGGCCGGCNTGCGGAGTATCTGCAGCTTCGTTCATGGGCTCTCCGTCCGGACAGGTATTGCGAACTTTAGAGCCCACTCGTTGCCGCCCGCTCAGGTGTTACCAGATGACGGGCGCACCGTTGAAGGTCGCTGTCANCGTNAGCGATAAAGGACAGTCTCCCTGGTCTTTTTGTGGACGGCTGATGAACGCTTTGAGCCGTTCTCGCTCTGTTTGCTAAAAGAGAGATTGACGTGATTTNGATGTGTCGGCCCCGGCTTAGTCGCACCCCCAACGGAGCCGGCGCTTGGAGTGTCAGACTGGTGAAAGGACGAAAGTAAACAGCAACGGGAGGCAAGATGAGTGCGCAGTCGGAGCGATATCAAGCTGGGGCGGCAAAATTCGAAGAGGTCTATCCGCGTAAGGCGTCGGAAGATCCCGCAGAATTCGAACGGATGGCCATGGAAAATCTCTTTTCGGAGTACTGGTCACGGGAGGGTCTCAGCACACGGGATCGTCGCTTACTCATTCTTGGCATCGTCGCAGCCCAAGGTAACGACGCCATTCTCAAATTGCAGTTCAGCGCCGGGATAGCGAAAGGCGACCTCAACGAAAGCGATCTAACGGAGATACCCATCTTCGTGAGTCAGTACGCAGGTTTTCCTCTCAGCGTCGTGGCAAACACGGCCGCTCAAAAAGTCCGGGAAACACTCTCAANCTGACGGCGTCGGNGAGGGGTTTACGTGTCGCTCGCAACCACCNTTCGATGGGACAAAGGTTCGGTGGCAACCTCGCCTCTGTTTCGTATTTTNTAGGAACTAGCATCCGGCCGTGGAACAGATTTGCGATGACCTTGAAGCTGAAACAGAGGCGTTGTCCGCTGTTGTCAGCGACNTGACTGANGAGCAATGGCGGGCGCCAACNGTTGCTGAGGGCTGGGATAGTCATGAGACAGTCCTCCATCTGGGAGCCGCTGATTGGATCGGTCACCTCACGCTGACCGATCCCGCATCGTTCGCCAGCATTCGCGCCCGGCTATCGAAGGCAGAGGTTTCACTTAATGAGTTGGTCGGCCCCGACGTACAGGCGATGTCAGGCGGTGAGCTGTGGCGATGGTTCCTCAAGGGTCGTGCTGCCATGATCGATGCCTTCCGTAAGCTGGACCCTAAGGAGCGCATCGTCTGGATTGGTCCAGACATTGGGGCCCGATCGATGGCGACTGGCCGACTGATGGAGACGTGGACTCATTCCCATGATGTGGCGGACAGCTTCGACGTGGAGTACCCGCAGACAGACCGGTTGCGCAACATCGCACACCTCGGAGCTGTCACTCGTGAGTTCAGCTACATCAATCGCGGCTTGGTACCACCTGAAGAACCGATTCGAGTTGAACTTGAGAGTCCGAATGGAGAACTTTGGGTTTGGGGACCCAACGACGCTGGAAGCCGAGTGACCGGCACAGCGTATGAGTTCTGCAAGGTTTTGACCCGACGGACACCGTTGATCGAATCGACGCTCCACACTGAGGGTGTTCTTGCTAGGGAGTGGATGGAGATCGCTCAACCTTGGATTGAACCGCGTCGGATTAGCGACCGGGCCTGAATCTATTTTTTGACCTCGGATGTTTCGATCTGACCGGTCTCTTTGGTGAGGATCAACCCGATGCTCAAAAGTACGGTCATGGTTACGCCCGTTACCGCCCACGCCGTTGTGTCGCCGAAGGCGTCGTAGATGGCTGCCAAACCCAGCGCGGCGACCGCAGCCGCTCCGACTTCGATNGCGCTCGCCAAGCCCTGAGCAGCGGCTTGTCGGTCTTCTGGCACTGCTGCTGACACCAGCATCGGCGCCGACGGAAACCCGGCCCCTTCGGCACACGAACAGGCGATGGTCAATATGACCAAAGCCACTAAGCCCTCCACGAGCCCAAACAAAGTTGAGAACGCGCTGCAGGTAACTACCATCCCGACCGCCCACCGGCGTGCCCCGTAGCGCTGCGCCATCACACCACCCCAGGGGGCTAGGAGACAAATGGGAAGGGCGGCCACGGTGACGCTTACCCCAATCTGCCATTGCTTGGCTCCTCGATGGTCCATCTCCAGAACCCAAATTGATTCGAACGCCCCGATGAAAACGAAGTAGGCGGCCACGATGAAGAAGGCCCCGACCAGTCGCCGGATGCGCAATAGGTCAGTGGGACGTCGACGTTGAGTGTCCCGAGCTGCGGTATCGGGTCGGGCCCGCCAAGCAGTGGGAATGAGGAGAGCTAACAGTGCGGCCATCACCCAAAATGGGAAGCGAAANCCGCCGATGCCGTTGAGGAGAGCTGCCGCTGCCGGCCCCACNACAAAGCCAGCTACGTCGAAGGCTCCGAGGCGACCCAAGTTGCGGCCCAGGTGGTCGGGATCGGCCACTATCACAGTGCGTTTTGTAGCCGGATGAGCGACCCCGAACGCCACCCCGAACAGAACCCGGCCCAGGACCATATGCCAGAGTTCGTTGGTTAGTGCCACGGTCAACAATCCAGCGATGCCCAAAAGGAGTCCAGCACGCAACATCAGTGGTGCCCTACCCCGATCGGCTTGAGGCGCCAGAGCGATCGACGTCACAAAGGCCGCACCTAAACCGCTAGCAATACTTAGGCCAATATCAAACTGAGAGAAGCCGAACTCGTTGCGGAACTCAGCTAACAGGGTCATGACACTCGCTAATCCCGCTGACATTCCGAACAGGATCAAGTAGTACGGCGCCAAACTCGGTCCATCCCGAAGGTTGTTCGCCGCGGTCATAGGCACAGTCTCACTCCTTTCACNCCCATTGCCGCGTCACTCACTTCGATAATGAGAAGATGTGCCCGGTTTCGACCCAACAGAGCATATTTAGGGGCGGCAATGTTAGAGAGATCAGGTCCACCAGAGCGACGCATGTTCGACCGGGCACTCGCCAAGTTTGACGTTGTGGTGCAACAAGTACCCGACGACGCCTGGAGTAACCAGTCTCCCTGCGCGGAGTGGACCGCCGCCCATGTTGTGGGTCACGTGGCAGCAACAGTGCAACTTCCGGTGTTTTTGGGTCGAAGAATCCCATTGGGAGTCCCCCAGGGTCCCGATGCTTCTGAGGTGCCCACAAGAGCCGACGACGATCTGTTCATCAAACAAGAAGTGTTAACTACACTTCGGAGCCTTCCCGAACAAGCAGTGGACGACCCGCTCGGCACCTGGAATCGGTGTTATCAAGAAATGAACGACGTGTTAGAGGGTGACGTATGGGGTCATCCGCCCATCGGAACTCAACGGGGAACAATGACCCTCGAAGAGTGGTTGGAGCCAGCGTTTTACGATTCGACGGTTCACACTTGGGATCTCTCGCAAGCTACAGGCGTGCCTCACGGACTTGACGATGACCTGTGCATCGCAGCGCTTGCGACACTACGAAACATCGAAGCGTCAGCGAATATGAGATCCGCGAACGTCTTCCAAACAGCGTTGGAAACCCNAGCAGANGATCCCCTCAGTCAACTGATCGCGTTTACGGGACGTACGCCGCTCCGTTGAGCGGATTGTGCAAAGAGCAAGGACCTACGGGTTGCGACCCGCGAAAGCTAAAAGTTGCTCCATTGTCGTTGCATCCTCCGCTGCCTGGACTTCGGGTCCGAACATGCCCATGTTTCGCATGTCATCGNTGACGAATNCCTTAAAAAACCAAACGCTCCATCCAATTAGTTCCGCAGTTCCGTGGTTGAGCTACACGATGCTANAAAGTCGCTATGAACAAACCCGTAGTCCTCGTCCATGGAGCGTTTCACGGGTCCTGGTGTTGGGAACGTGTAACCCCGCATCTTGACGCCGCTGGTGTCACATGGATCGCGCCCGACCTACCAAGTTGCGCCCAGGCTGCTACCGGCGCGGCACTCCAAGAAGACGTGGACGTTGTGCGAGCAGCCCTCGACGAACTTCCAGGAGAAGAACCAGCGATCATGCTCGGTCATTCACGAGGCGGAGCGGTCATCACCGAAGCCGGAGCGCATNAAAGAGTCGGGTCGCTGGTCTACCTAACGGCCCTTCTTCTCGACGACGGCGAAGAAGCAACTGATCATGTGTCGGCGGACCTTCCCAACGCCATTCGGCTCAATGACGACGGCTCCATCAGCGTCAACTCCGGCTGGGACGCGGAAATGTTCTACAACGACTGCACCGAAGACGATGTTGCCTGGGCAAGTGGCCAACTACGCTCACAAAACCTTGCATTGGATATAGCGGACTCCGAACGGGCCTGGACCGTGAAACCCTCCATCTATGTGGTGTGCACCCGCGACAAGGCCATCCCCCCCGCTTCCCAACAGACCATGGCCGGACGCGTCAACACGACGATCGAATGGGACACCGGCCACTCGCCGTTCTTAAACCGTCCCGATTTGGTTGCCGCCCTACTCGTCGGCTTAAGCAAAGGCTGAATTACTCGTTATCAACGGCCATCATCNTCNGTTCTTTTTGTAGAACCGTGGTTCTGATTTAAGACGAATTCATGTCCCTCGTGGCGTTCTTCGATCATTGTGGCTTCGCCGCTCCGNAGAGACACCCTCCACGACTGAGCCGTACTCGGATGACGCAACCCACACACTCGACAATTATCGTGCTCGTCGAGTTCCCCACCTTCAGGAAGTTTTTCATCCCAGATCCAATGCCTACGAACTTCCCGACCCTCACTGACGAGTTCGTTCACCGAATATCGCTTCGACATAGGCACAGTATTTCTCGGATCCCACAGATTTCGGGCAAGATCCCCGTCGTAGACGTCTGCGGACTGTTCGACCCCACGGCGCGTTCGGAAAAGGCATACTGCTGCTATGTCCCAAATTCGTCCCGACCGACCTCGACTTGAGCCGTTGCCCGAAGTTCTCGAACAAGCTAAAGAGGCGATGAAAAACTCGCCGGCCAACGCGGCCAACGTCACAGCGACCCTNGCCCACAACGAGATGATCTCAACCGGAGTGGGTCGGTTCTCTCGCAAGTTGCTTTTTAAAGGAAACGTGCCCGCTCGCCTCCGGGAGATGGTCATCTTGCGAATCGGATGGAACTGTCAATCCGTCTACGAGTTCGGCCAACACACGCTCTTCGGCCTCGATGTTGGACTGACCGAAGAAGAAATCTACGGGCTGACCCNACCCATCGATCAATACGAGTGGAACACCGAAGAAACAGCGTTGNTAGAAATGGTCGACGATCTGTACGACGATGACTGTGTAAGCGATGCCACTTGGGGAAAGCTCACCCAAATTTTCTCTCACTCGGACATCTTGGAGTTCATGGCGGCCGCTCTTCAGTACCGGCTTGTCAGCGGACTACTCAACTCATGTGGAGTGCAACGCGACGAAGGCGTTCCCGGGTGGCCTGAAGCGCCCCAAACAACTAGCTGACCCGAATCATCTCCGTTACGGGCCAGATTGCGCTCAGTAAATCTTCCCCACGAGATCCGCTTCGACGATGGCTGAGCGAAGGTCCGACCAACCATCATCGGTCGCGCGAACCCACTTCGTTAAATGTTCCATCTTCATCATTTCTGCAATCTCCGGATCATCGGAACTCATCGCCAATAGGAGGTCAACGAACTGTTGGGCGCGACTTTGATCGAGCGTAGGGCTGGAGGTAAAAGCGCAATGCGCGTAGCTTCGAGTTCGCCAAATCGTTCGTATGTCATCNGGNTCGAGTCGGTGTTTACGAATTAGGGGCTGCAACCAAGGTTCGAAAATGATTCCGCAGTCAGCTGAATGGTCGAGCACTGCCTCAAAGATGGTCCGGTCATCCACCCAATGTTGCAGGTCTGAATATTGAGTTGTTTCGAGTTCGACGAGGGAGCATTCGTTTCTGACATCGAGGCCGTCTTCGAAGAGGTGCTTAACNGGCAAAAGCCAGAGTTCACTCGAGGTTTGTNCGCCCAACGCGAGGCTTCGACCGCGGACATCTTCGATCGTTTCGATATCGCTATCGCCACGGACAATGAGCAAACTGCCGACGTCCTCATCTGTGTCACGAATCGCCAATGTGCGACACCCAGAGTTCTGCTCAAGCAGTTGTGCGTGCGCCATCGGAGCGTTCCATGCGATATCGATGTGCCCACCAAGAAGCGCCGCCGACATCGCGTCGTAGGTTGAGAACAGGGCGTACTCAACAGGAAATCCTGCCTCCACGAAATACTTTCGGATGGCGTTCCAAATCAGTACTGCTCGTTTTGGGTCGGCCGCAGTAGCTCCNAATAGAAGAGATCTCTCGTACTTCGACATCAGTTAGTCCTCGGGCTGATCGCTGAGACTATTTCAGCACAGTTATGTGCCCTCCGATTTGCGTGCCCGCGGCAACTCGGTTTCGGTGATAACGGTGCTCGAGGCGGACGACAGAAGGGAACATACCTATGCAGTCAAAGGTTTCATCGGACCGTCAACTCATTACGGTTGTGGTTCATAACGCGCCTTGTCCATAAGCGCCAACACGTCGGACTCGGATTTNGTTTCGAGAAGTTGATCTATCCATTGGTGAAATCTTTGCCCCCCGGCCTCGTTCCGACCGAACATTACGAAGTCCTTCGCGCCGGTCGCTAGGCCGCGTTGAAGTAGGAATCCCGTCGCATAATCTTCATCGCGCACCACCCGAAGCAAAAAGTGTTGCTGAGCTTCAACAAAAGGACGGATCTCTTCAGTCGGTTCGAACGTCGTCAAAAAGGTTTGAGTTGTCNGTGACGTTTCAGGAGTTTCGCCAGGGAAGAGTTGCGACACCATATACATCCGTCCGCCGTCGCGGNCATCTGGCCCATTCACAGGGAACGAGGCAATAGAGACGTGCGGAAAGATCGTCCAGATACCGGACGTGAGAGCTCCGATCGACCAGTCCGATTCGGGTTTTTGATCCAGCGAAAGCGCTAAAGCATCGGGGGCGCTGACCCGTTGATGAGGACCCCAAGCGTCATAGACGGCCTTGTTGCACAGGTCAGGCCCGAAGCTTTCTCGGTGCAAAATCGGCAGGTGGTAGAAGTCGAGGTAGCCGTCGTAGGCGATTTTCCAGTTCGGCCCGTCAACGGTCTGTTGTCCCGCGAAATAACAATTTGCCAGACCGAGATGATCGAGCATCTCCCCGTAGCCGCACAGGTAACGGTCGAGATCTTTTGTGCCTTGGCTGTCGAGACTGACAAATATGAGACCAGCGTGTTCCAAGACCGGTAATTCGGTGAGGCCATTGCAACTCATGTCAACTTCGCCGAACTGATCGTGGTCGAAAATCCCCACTAACTGACCCAAATTGTCGTAACTCCACGCGTGATACGGGCAGGTGAAACGTCGAGCCGTTCCGGTGCCCTCNGCGACGACTCGTGCCCCTCTGTGGCTGCACGTATTTACGAAGGCTCGCAGTTCATCATCGGCTGCGCGAGTGACAAGGACAGGAACACCCATAATTTCCGTCGACCGATATGAGTAGCGTTCGGCTAACTCGCAACTGAAACCGAAGACGAGTGGAAATCTATGGAACAGCGAGCGAAGTTCGTTCAGCCATCGGTCACGGTCCAGGTAATGCCACGCNGGTACGTGGACAATGGTTTTGGCGCGGGGGGCGGTTTCCGCTTTGGCATGGGCAATAGTGCGTCGAGCCGCTTCCAACAGTCTTTCTTTACTCATCGTCACCCCGAAACATCATCCTTGCNACCGCTGCCCTGACAGTCTGACCCTCACTGGGCCTCGTGGCCGGTGAAGAAGTCAGCGCGAGGAGTGAAAGTTTCGTCGTAGACCGGTTCGCTCAGATCGCATCGGAACTTTGCTGTGCTCGTCGCCACGATCCCCAATTCGCTGATTAATGCGAGCATGGCACGATAATTGGGATGTTGAAAATGTGCGCCGAGNGACTGTTCGTCGGTCCAAAGCTCATAGACCTGAATTCGGTTATCAGCCAGGGGGTCGGGCCCGAAGTAGTAGGCCTCACATCCCGGTTCGTCAAGTCGGGTTGCTTCTTGAAGCGCTCCACTTTGTTGAACGGCTAACTCGCGGGTTTCGTTGTCTTTGAAATCTATAGTTCCAGCGATGATGATCACGAAGCAACCTTGACACAACTTGAGGTCTGCTGAAGACAGTTTCCCAAAAGCCCTCTAGCCTCAGCGCATGTCCAGTGATTACGAAGACCTACAAGAATGCGCGCTGACAGAAGAACTAGAAAGCGAATTGGTGCACACCCAAAGGGAATGTGTGTTCATGTGGTCCAACCTCTCGGGAGAGGCATTCGGAGTGGTGATGTCATACCTCCCCGATAAGGGCAACCTGTGGCTAACCGCGGCCGAACACCGCGCGCGGATTTCGGCGATCCGAAGATTCCCTCGTGCCTCNGTATGCATCTCCAGCGCCGGAACGCGCATGGGTCCTAACAAGACGGTCTCCTACAAGGGAACGTGCACCGTAATGAGCGANCGCGCAACCAAAGACTGGTTTTATCCGCAGTTCTCAGAATTCTTGATGGGCGAAGGACCGCGCGCTGAAGCTTTTTCCAAATATCTGGATTCCCCCGGGCGGGTCATCATCAGATTCGAACCCGACTATACGCTCAGTTTCGACGGCGACCTTTTGTGGGAGCGGTCGCCGGAGGTGCTTGAGTTGTAACTGCCGTGCCGCTTCGGCGATCATTCGACACAGATCTCANCCCGACTCTGAGAAAGCTCTATCTCTCACACGATTAGTGTCCTATCTATGCCCCAGAACATGACCTCGCCCAGCGGTTTGGAATTCCTGCGGACCCCCGAGGAGCGATTCGCCTCATTACACGATTGGCCGTTCGAACCCCGTTACGTGACCATAGGTGAAGGGCTTCGAGTGCATTATGTGGATGAGGGGGTTGGGCCGACTGTTCTCTTGCTGCACGGTGAACCGACTTGGGGCTACCTGTACCGCAAAATGATCCCTGCACTTGTGGGTTCGGGTTGNCGGGTGGTTGTTCCTGACCTGGTGGGNTTCGGCCGTTCCGACAAACCGACCTCGCGCGATGACTACACCTATGGACGACACCTTCGGTGGCTCACCGAAACCATTGAAGCGATCGAGGACGCCGCACCGCTCGGACCTATCACCATGTTTTGCCAGGACTGGGGTGGCTTGCTTGGTTTAAGTCACATCGCCCGATATTCGCAAACTTATCGGGGTGTGGTCGTATCCAACACCGGTGTGCCACTTGGACGCGACATCCGCATGAACGATGACGACGGTTTCCCCACTTGGCGACAGTTCTCCCAAGATGTCTCACCGTTTCTGGCGTCGGTTTGTGTTGCNGGCANCTCTTCTCCACTTAACTCGACGGGATTTCAACTTTCCGACGAAGAACAGAGGGCATACGACGCCCCATTCCCCGAGGAGGCCTACGCTGCCGGAGCTCGACAATTCCCGCTCCTCGTCCCTACCTCAAGCGTTCATCCGAGCGCTCCGATCTGCCGGGAAACCTGGCAGCTTTTGGCTACCTGCCAAGTGCCACTTACCACCGCATTCGGNTCCGANGACGCAGTCACCGGACCTTTGCAGGGTTTAATGTCCTCAAGCGTTCCTGGAGCAGCGAATCAACCACATGTGATCATCGAGAACGCGGGTCACTTCATCCAAGAGCATCAACCCGATCANTGTGTCAAGGCGATCGTGGATTTGCTGGANCGGACACAATGACANGTCCCGCCTTTGCGTCCAGATGACCGATNCGCATCGTGCGGTAGTGTCGAACCGTGGGTCGTTGAGACGCGCTGGGGGGTCCGATGAATGAGTTTCAAGCGACGTTCGCAGCGCGAAATATGGAACCGACAACNCCTATCGAAGCCACTTGCGTCATCGCGGCTCCGGCGTCTGACGTTTGGGCCGCGATCAGCGCGACAGGCAACCTCACCAACGTGCATCCCTTTTGTGCCGCGAACGNAGTTGAGCGTTGGCCAGGCCCCGAAGGTCGCGACCACGTCCATTACTACAGCGGAGTGCACTACCAACGCGATGTACTCGACTGGCGAGNGGGAAGCGGCTACGACCTTATTGTCGGCCCACCGCGTGGCCCAACTGCGGTGGCTAAGTGGTGGATTGATCCCACGAGCGCNACATCGTCCCAATTNGGTATCAACGTCATTTCCTACGTACGTTCCGACGTGCAGCCTGTAGAGCGCNAACGTTATGAGGAAACAGTAATTNGCGCGGCCATCCCNCCATACCTTGACGCGGTNGTGCGAGGCGTAGCCCACTACGTTGAAACCGGTGACCCAGTGAAACGCAATCAGTTTGGGTCCCACGACATCTATTCACCGAAATTTCAGACACNCTGATGGATATTCAACAACACCCGAATGGCGTACGTACCCGACCGGCGACGGTAAGCGATCAGTCACGAGTCTTCGAGCTGATCGAACANCTAACNGGCGAGGCAACCAACCCTCAATGGGACGAGGTGTACACATCNCATCTTCGAGGCGANCGCGGCGCGGTCATCATNGCCGAAAACGACGACGGGATTATCGGCATCGCGACCGTGTCCTACAACATCACCATTCGCTANGGCGGCGAATACTGCGAACTTGAGGAGCTAATTGTCGACGAGTCGGCCAGAGGTCTCAATTTGGGTCGAATCCTGGTCCAGCGAACTATTGAAGATGCGCAACGACGCGGCTGCGCAGAAATCGGTCTGTACCTCGTGCCATCCACCGAAGGCAACCGTGGCTTCTACGAAAAACTCGGCTTCGAGGNAATCGGCACCGAGATGCGTCAGACCTTAGNAACTACATAAACGCCATNGCCCNGACCGACNAACCGGCCCAACCGAAAGCTCAGCGCCCACAGCTAGTTCCCAGGGCTTTCATAGCGCCGACCATCGACCATGCCCTAGGTTCGGCTGTTGTTCAGCGAGAATCGTGGCGCGCCAGCCCCGAAGATGGGGGTGCATCAAGTTGGTATATCAACAAGCACGGGACTGGTTTGACGCCAACTGGGATCCATCAATGTCGGTAGCCGACTGGTGGCGATTACTAGCAGAATCGGGTTGGGGCTATCCCCATTGGCCAGTTGGGCGCTTCGGCAAAGGTNTTAACCACCAAGAACATATGGACGTTGAACGTGCCCGGACATCCGTCGGCGCTTTTGGAGTTCCTAACGACGTGGGCGTGACCCTGGTCGCCCCAACACTCATGGANCACGGCAGCGACCTGCTCCTGAACCGGTACCTCGAATCCATCGCGACTGGCCAAGAGATGTGGTGTCAGCTNTTTAGCGAACCCGACGCGGGATCTGATTTAGCCGGTTTAACGACACTGGCTGAACGAGATGGGGAACGTTGGATCATCAATGGTTCCAAAGTTTGGACCACAGGTGGACATGCNTCCAGAAGGGCCGTCCTCATGGCGCGAACTGATCCCCAGGCAGGCCGTCACGCAGGGATCTCCTTTTTCATCATCGATATGCAACAACCTGGAGTTTCGGTGTCTCCCCTCAGAGACATGACAGGAGACGAAGAATTCAACCAAGTGTTCTTAACCAACGCTGAAGTAGACCACCAAGACGTCATCGGCGAACTAGGTGACGGTTGGAGGGTCGCGATGACCATGCTTCAACATGAAAGAGACGCCGACGCCGTAGGTCACGACGGTGGCGGTGACGTAATCAACCAGGTTGACCTCAACGCTGCGGTCGGTCAGGTGCAGCAAGATCAAGAAAAAGGAGGCGCCACCTCCGGATTTTTCTACGCAACCGGTTCAGTCAAAGACGACGTCACCCTCAGTCTCATCGACCAACTTGTATCGGACGAAAATCGAGTCCTTCGAGACTCGGTTACCAAAGCAAAGATTCACCGCACAGTCTTGGATCTCAATGGGCGCCGCGAACTCCACCCCTCAGTAGGCAAACTACTGAATTCGGCCCTATGTCGAGAGCTTCGCGATCTGGGCTTTCTTTCTGGCCCCGCGTCACAATTCGCGGGCGGAGACGCTGTCGACGACGGGCATTTCCTAAAGTCCGCTCTTTTTGCAGCGGGAATGTCTATAGCTGGAGGCACCGACGAAATACAGCGAAACATCATTGGCGAACGGGCCCTCGGTCTACCTCGGGAACCCGCGCAGGAACCAAAACCAGACCGTGAGGAGCCCTAGATGGGATTCCCGACTCGATTGGAGCAAACTAGCTAGCCATGGCTTATTCACTTAGCGAACTATCCGATAGACAAGACATTGTCGATTTGCTGGCCGCGTACTGTCGCGCTATTGACGACAATCGCCCCGAAGACGTCGTCAGTCTTTTCACCGATGACTGTTATCTCGATTACGGGGAACAATTCCCAATTGTCGAAGGCCGGACAGCGGCAACAAAGTTTTTCACTATTGGAACCGACCGCCTTTACGCAAAATCCGCTCACTTTGTTTCAAATGCAGAAGTGTCTTTTCCAACCAACGACGAAGCGCTGGCCTTCTCCTACGTCAACGCGTGGCACGAATTTCATGACCACAAACCAGACGCCTGGATCTTCGGAAGGTACAGCGACGAGCTCACAAGGTCCGACGGATGTTGGTTAATCCACAAAAGAACGTTTAGGTCGATGGGCGACCACAACTGGGTCGGAGAAATGTCGTATATCGAGCGTCACGGTCCCCACCGGTAACAGCTATTGGAACTATCTGTGGCGAGAAACAGCCCCAGGGTAAAAGTGATCTAGGAAATGTTCGGATCGCGACGAGGTACCCGGTCAATGTCGATCTCGAGTCCAGTTGCACCAAACTGCTCCACTTTTCGCGAAGCGAACCGCCACACACCATCTTCGATTGCGAACGCATCCACATAACGACCCCAAAACTCGAAAACGGTGCCATCAAGCTTTCGATGCCACGCATACACATATGAGGTCCCATGCGCGAGGTGCGGCGCGGTCCGCTCGATCCGGATATTGCTGATGTGGTGAGACGTTGCCGTGAATAGTCGAAGAAGTTTCGGTAGCAGCGCCTGGATGGCTGGACGACCGGTCACGACAGTGCCTTCATCGAAAATGGCGTCCTGACAGAACAAACCAGCCCAGAGCTCAATCTCGCCGCCGTCCACGTACTCTGCGTAGTTGAGAATCGTGTCAGTGATGGCGGCGTGCGCCTCAACGTCACTCATGTGCTCAGCAGTAGACATGGCCAAAGGTTATTGCCTGCTCGCCCGAGCGGAGTGAACGATGCGGCTTAGAAGGTATTAGTCACTTCAGCAAATTGGTGGGCCGCGTGCGGATAACCAACGACAGCTTTAATTACGCGTCCCGAATGCCCTGAAGTTGCGATCCCTAAATGAGCGGTGGCGATATGTCGGGGATCGGCCATTCCCTGGGGAACAGATCCGTCAAACACCCGAGTCATCGGCGTTGCAACGCCCCCAGGGCACACCGCGTTAATGGTGATGTTCTTTCGCCGCAAGGACGTCGTCGCGGCTCGAACCAAGCCGACTACCGCCCACTTGGTCATGCTGTACACCGGGTCCGGTGACCATGGAATGAGTCCAGCAAGGCTCGCCGTAGCGGTAATCGCGCCTCCGCCCAACCGGTCCAATACCGGCACCAGAGCATGCAAACCGAAAGCCACCCCGTCGATGTTCACCCCCCGCGTTCCCATATATCGCTCAAGGTTCCATTCACCAGGGTCGTCCGGTGTTCTATTGAAGTCTGCTGGATCTCGAAATTCGACCCCGGCATTCAGAATTGCAATATCAAGTTGGTCGACGTTTTCGACAGCCACAGCCCAATTCTCAGGTGATGTCACATCCAGAGGAATGAACTCCCCGCCGGTCGCATCGGCTATTTCGTCACCGCCGCTTTCAGCAAGGTCACATATAAGGACGTGGGCGCCATCTGCCGCTGCTAGACGCGCAGTCGCCGCCCCGATCCCCGAAGCACCACCCGTGATTAAAACCACTTTCCCTGCTAGTCCCCAGGTGTCAACGTCTGGCAACTCGAGCGTTAAGGAGTTCGTAGAACTATTCATCGCACGATCCTAAGCCCAATTAGTCGTTGCATCTTTCGATCATTCGAAGGGCCTCACAGATCGCATTTGGTTTCCGCTGATCGTTTTGTGTTCCAAAACGAGATCGGTGACCTGATCCACCCAACGTAACTGCCGGTTCAATATGGCCTGCACGTCGTCGTCCCACCTTTGCCGCGCACGCAACACGACACGTGTTAAGTCTTCAATCTCCACGCCGAGATCAATGTCGTAGTAGATCTCGCTAGTGAGCTCTTCGTCAAAGTCAGGACCCCTTGCTCCGAATACGTTGCGGGTGATGACGCTGATCATGTTCAGATCGGTGGTCATCCAGGCGACGTTGTATTCACCCGTAACTCTGCTCTCGGCCAAACCACCCGCCAGATATGACTTGATCCTGCCGACCACCCATCGTTTGATTTCCTCGAATTCAGGATCGGCTGGTGCGTAGCTTTGAAATTGCAATTGTTGAAAAACAGCTTGAGGCATAGCCGGCCATCGACAGACACCAAGGTGTTGTTCTGTCCAACGAATGGTGAGACCCAAACACTCGAAGCCCATGAGTTCACCGACCACGGCGTGGCCTGCTACATGAGCGGCGGTCGCTCGATCCTGGTCCATGCCGCCATGGTAGGAGTGGAGAAATAAAGAGGTGGGGTGAAAACGCGNCATAGCGAACGGAGATTTCTTAGGGGATGACCTTGAGCTTGTACGCCTCGTAAACCAGTTCGTCCGTGTAGCCGTGGTTTTCACCGGCTTCCACGCTGGTTAATTGGGAGTAACGCCGAAGAGGAACAACGTCACTCAAGTTGACGATCGGAGCCGATGGCGCGTGGCCCTATTAAACGTTTGCTAAGTTGAGTACATGCTGGAGGCGCCACCCGCATCAAGCTCGTCGCCATCGGAACGAGGAGTTGACCGACCCGACCCGGTCAACAAGGAGCGATGGCTGACCCGCGTTGCCCGTCGGCTGGTTTTCCGGATAGAAGTCGGCAGCCCTGAACGGCCTGCGACCCTGTACTTGTCGTCATTCGACATGATTCCCATGGGAAGTTGGGTCGTCGTCTCCGAAGAAGACGCGAGCTCTGGCTAGGAGCACCGCACCCCAAAAATAACAGACTCCCGAAGCACCAACTGCGGCTTCGGGAATCGTGTTAATGAACAAAGAGGAAGAATCTTCAACCCTTACTGTTTGCCTGGTTGTTTGAACTTGGGTTTGCGTTCTGCCATCTTGGCCCGAATGTCATCGGCCTCGGCTTGTGTGATCTCGCCGGACTCGACTCTGGCGGCTAAACGCTGTTCCATCTCAGCTTTACGGGCTTCCATGTCCACCCCGGCGGGTTTGGGTCGGAAAGAACCCTCCGTTGCTTCGCCTTTATCGTTGTCGCTCCATGGTGCAGCAACAAGCGCTGCGGATCCCCCCGCGATCACCGCGCCAGCCAGAACGACGGGGGCGGCCCATTTCATTGTTGAACGTCGAATCATTATTGAACTCCTAGGTGTGGGTTGCCTGTCACCTGAAAACTTCTCCAATGAACCTGAACCAAAGATGAGATCTTTATGAGAGTTAGATAAGAAACACTCGCAAAGACGTTCTGTTCNCAAACAGTGTTACCTGATTGTTGAGTTTGAGAGGTGTCGCCACGGCATCGAGGCCCACAACTNGTCCTAGGTAGCNGCAATCTGAGCCCGTAGCTGGCCAGCGTCTACAAAGGCTTCGTAGTCGATCAACATCCCGTCGCGAAGGCGAAAAACGCTTAGAACGCGACGCGGAAACACAGGGTTCCCGCTAGACGAAGTCCCCATCGATTGAACGGGTTCACCGGTCCAATTCCAGATGCCNAAAGCAGCGTCTTCAGTCGCAAAAATGTCTTCAATTTCGATTTCTACGCCCGGGATGTTTTCACAAAACCCGCTCGCGTGANCGTGAAGAGCTTCTGGTCCCCGCATGCCAGTCGCGTGATCGAGCATTTCATCATCAACAAAATCTGGGATTAACTCGAATCGTCTTTTAGCGAGCACTTCGCCCAAATATGTCCGAATAACCTCTGCAGAGCGCTCTGCACCCATTACGTCCCCCATGAAGACCGATCGTCCAACAGCGACCCTAGTTCGACGTCTCTCAAATCGCGTCTGGGTGGGCACTAANCAAGAATTGTTACTGCGCCGACGAACACACCGAGCGATCTTCGCCAGGGATTAACGCCACGCAACAATTCGTCGGCCGACCACAACAACCACAAGGATTTGCTGGCTATCAATACTCCGGAGTNAGAACCGAAGAACTTTGTAGCAACCAAGCCGACGATGCAGGCGCCAATGAGCAGATTGGGGCGCTGGGCGACCACAATTTTCCCGGTGGCCCTNTCCTCAAACCACCATTGCAAGGACAAGGGGCTGTTTTTCCCTTTTGACACATCCCTGACCTTATGGGCCGACTAAGCGTTCCCCTTAGCGCGAAGATGATGAGATGAATGCCATAACCCCNCAAACTGTTCGAAACGACGCAACAAAGTGGTACGAACAGAACTGGGACCCGCAACTCCCGCTCGGTCACTGGTGGAACATTCTTGCGGATTCAGGATGGGCCTTCCCATCATGGCCACAAGGGTTCGGCGGGCGAGCACTTCCAGCTATCGCAGCCAGAGCTGCGCTCCAAGCACGTCGAGACGTAGGAGCATTCGGGCCCCCCAATGGCGTAGCAACCTTTCTAGCTGCCCCNACGATCATGCATTACGGAACTCCAGCGCAACAGGAAAAATACCTGCCACGAATAGTGAAGGGACAGGACCTTTGGTGCCAGTTGTTTTCTGAGCCTGGCGCAGGGTCAGACATGGCTGGATTAGGTACTCGTGCCGTTCGNGACGGCGATGAGTGGGTGATCAACGGACAAAAAGTCTGGAACTCCGGCGCGCAGTGGGCCANGTACGGCATCCTCATCGCCAGAACCGACCCAGAACAGCCCAAACATCGCGGGATCACCTATTTCCTCATAGATATGCAACAACAAGGNGTTGACGTTCGACCCCTGCGCGAGATGACCGGCGACGCNGCNTTCAACGAGGTTTTCCTCAATGATGCGCGCGTCGCAGACAGTGATCGTTTAGGAGACCTTGGCGATGGTTGGCGCGTCGCGATGACCACGNTGTCACATGAACGAAACCCCGATAACCCGGGCATGGGAGACACCGCTGCCTTCGGTTCGGTTGACCTCGAAATGACTGTCGAAGAACACAGATCAGGGCTCGCCTCGAAAATTGANGGNTTTTCACTTGCCCTGAGCGGTGGAGTGACGAGGGTGCTTGAAGATGTCACCAACCAGTTCAACGCGCTCAACGAGCCTGTTGCGCGCCAAAAAATGGCGCAACTCATCGAAATGCGCCGCAACTCCAAATGGTCGGGTATGCGTGCTGCCACGAGCCTGAAATCAGGTGGTCAGCCTGGCCCCGAAGTTTCCACGCTTAAGCTTCTCGGCTCAGAAATGGGTCGACGAATCCGAGACTTAGGGTTAAACGCAATGGGACCCTACGGCATGCTCTACGGAGAAGATGCACCCGCTGGGGGGCTTTTCCACGCCTACTCGATGTTCACTCCGGCTCAATCCATTGCGGGCGGAAGCGACGAAGTGCAGCGGAACATCGTGGCCGAAAGAGTCCATGGGTTNCCACGCGAGCCNGGGGAGAAAGACCAGCGAGAACTTCCGTGGTCAGAGTTACGACGTAGCTAGGCCTGCGATACTTCGGCAATAATGGCGTCAACCATTCCCTCTGTGTCGAAGTTCGGACGCCACCCCCACTCTTCGCGTGCCGCGCTGTCATCTATGCGAACCGAACCAGGTACGGCGTCCTCGGGTGGGGAGAAATTGATTTCAGCGGCGGGAATCCTCGAACGCACTACATCGGCCAATTCACCTGCGGTGGGAGTCGGGCGAACTCCATCGACCAAATAGTTGATCGACCTAATCAAGTCATTTGGCGCATCGGACAGTTCGATAGCGGCTCGGGCGGCATCGTGATANTGCAGAATCGCTACCACAGCATCGGGTGGCACCCACACATCGAATGGTTCCCCCAAAGCTGGTTTCTCGATCATCCAACTCGTGTATTGCGCCACGCTCCAAGTGGTAACACCAGGTCCGACGATGGACGGGTATCGCAGACCTCGGAAATCCAGTCCGTATTTTTGGCGATAGTAAGCTCCCAGGTTCTCACCTAAGACTTTCGTCACCCCGTAGACACTTCTGGGACGCTGAAGGGTCAAATCATCGATGACTCCTCCGCCAATGTCACGACCATAGGTTCCGATGGAACTNGCGAAAATCATTTGCGCCGTTCCTGCCAAACGGGCCGCCTCAATAATTTCGATAAACCCTGCAGCGTTGGCTCGCAGCANAGCTTGCGGGTCGTCTTCACCTGGGGCGGTCAGAATGGCACCAAAGTGAAATAGCCGTTTGGGGGCAACTTCAGACAANAGTGATGATGCACTCCCCGGAACTGACAAATCGAACTGGTGAAGCTGAACGCGGTCGGCGACCCCCTCNAGTCGACCAAGATTTCCGGACCTGTGCGCAACATGAACTTCTTCATCGCTGTCGACAAGCATTCGGGCAATTTCAGCGCCAATAAACCCGGTGCCACCAGTAATCAACGTACTCATGACAACACAATGACACGGCGAGTTAGCCGGTGTCGTCCTAGTAGATTGCACCCATGGCCAGCAGCGACAGCGACGAACTCATCGAAAGTCGCCGCCAACNTGTCGCCGACCACTGGANTCTCGACTCNGAAGTGGTTNTANTTCGTTCCGGTTCCCTCGTACCAATNGCGGGAAGCGACCTCCAATACGAATTTCGACCACACCCCGATTTCGCGTATTTAGCCGGCTACGGAGTAGCGGACGCGGTTTTGGCATATGACGCGAAGGATCAGCGATGGCAGCTATTTGGGCCGCGATCGACGGCAGACGAGATGGTGTGGCANCAACCCGCAAANGAGATCGGACTGCCNANAACAGAACTCGATGAATGGNTGAAAAAGCGCGAACAACAGCCACTCATCGAAAGCCACAATGACCTGAAGATTGAATCTGGAATTGCTGAGACCCGATTACGAAAAGACGAGCTGGAACTTTCCGCTTTGAAATTCGCTGCAGCCACTAGCGAAGCGGGATTTTCGTGGGTNTATGACAACGTCGCTGCGGGCATGACAGAGCGCGAAATCCAGATAGGTATCGAAGCCGAATTTTTTCGCGCCGGAGCTGTGCGAACCGCGTACCCAAGCATTGTGGCCAGCGGACCGAACGCGGCCTACTTGCATTACTTCTACGGACAAGACGACAGTTTGAATCCAACAACTCGCACCCTTGAAAAAGGCGAGTTGCTGCTCATCGACGCAGGAGGAGAGTTTGGTGGATACGCGAGCGACGTCACCCGGACCATGGTCGTCGGCGCGGAACCCACGGACGTTCAAATGTTCCTATGGCAGGTAGTGCAGCGTGCCCAAGAACTAGCGATCGACCGTTGCCGACCGGGCCAGGAATGGCGCGAAGTGCATCTCGATTCAGCGCGCGTGATCGGCGCAGGTCTCATCGAACTAGGACTTTTGCGCGGCGAGGTCGATGCTTTGATCGCATCGGGAGCTGTAGCCCTCTTTTACCCCCACGGGCTCGGTCACCTCATCGGACTTACCGTTCACGACGCGGGCGGCTACCCGCCAGGCCGAGAACCTGGTTCTCACCCCCAGTCGCGCTACTTACGCACCGATAGACCTCTCGAAGTCGGAATGATTACCAGTGTCGAGCCGGGCATTTATTTNATTGATTCGCTGCTCACCGACCCGGTCATCCGTCAACAATTCGCAACTGAGGTNGTGTGGGANTCAGTTGACCCNCTACGAGGTTTTGGCGGTATCCGGATAGAAGATGACGTCCACGTCACCGACGGCGAACCCGAAGTGTTGAGCGGAGCGATAGAGAAGCCNCTTCGCATCGGATGAAAAACTTTCGACCCTCGATCTAAATGATGTGAAACTGTAACGATGGCCGAGACAACCTATGACGCGGTGATCATCGGTTCAGGCGTTATCGGCTCATCGATCACCTACGAGCTCGGTCGGCGAAAGTTGCGGACGCTCACCGTTGACCGCAACGGCGGCGCCGGGTTGGGTTCAACAAGCTTTTCTTCTGCGATTGTGCGCTTTACCTACTCGACGTATCCGGGTGTGGCCATGTCGTACGAGGGTTTGCGTTATTGGGAGAATTGGGCAGACCACGTTCAATTAAGCGACGGAGCAGACCTGACAAAGTTCCGACAATGCGGAATGGTGACCCTCAAAACCATCGGAGGCCATCACCTCAAGGTGGTTCCGCATTTCGATTCAATTGGCGTCCGCTACGAAAACTGGGATCTGGAGGCGTTCCAAGCGCACCTTCCCGAGTTGGATCTGCGTAAATTCGGACCACCAAAACGGCCTGACGACGACGAATTCTGGGATGAACCCAGCGAATTTCTTGAAGGGGGACTCTTCACTCCCGAGGCCGGCTATGTAAGTGACCCTCAACTAGCGGCACAAAACCTTCATAAGGCTGCTGGAACACTGGGATGCGAATTTCGCTTCAACACCGAAGTCACTTCGATCCACCGAGACGAGGAAAGAGTTGTCGGCGTTCGCTTAAACGATGGGAGCGCGATCTCCGCTCCGATCGTGGTCAACGCTGCCGGACCACACAGCCGAGTAATTAACGAAATGGCAGGAGCTATGGACGACATGTCCATCCATACCACTCCGCTGCGTCAAGAGGTCCACCACGTACCGAGCCCAGACGGACTCGATTTTGAAAATCGTGGATTCAGTATCGCCGACGACGACAACGGCATATATGTCAGACCTGATGTGGGCGACAACATTCTGGTCGGGAGCACTGAGCCTGATTGCGATCCGCTGCACTGGGTGGACCCTGATCATCAAGGGCAGATAGACCTCAATCAATGGGAGGCGCAGGTTTTGAGACTCAACCGCCGGCTACCCAGCGTCGGTATTCCCCACCAAAAGCGCGGAATTGTTGGGGTCTATGACGTTTCCGATGACTGGATACCGATATACGACAGAACGTGTATCGACGGGTTCTATGTGGCAATCGGAACCAGCGGCAACCAGTTCAAGAATGCCGCGATCGCTGGATATTGCATGTCTGAACTCATAGATGCGGTCGAAGGTGGACACGATCATGATTCAGACCCAGTGTTGGTCACCGGCCCTCACACNGGCTTGAAGATCGACATGGGAAATTTCCGCCGTACCCGAACGATCAATCCAGATTCGTCGATGTCGGTTCACGGTTGACTGAGTTCTCGACATCTAATTTCAACGCCACGCAAAAACAGGTTGTTCCAACTCGTCGACCCGAACGTCGTCCCCGTCGAACGCGACTGCTCGGAACTGGTACAGAACCGCTCCGGTGGGAGCGTGGATCAAATCCCCACCGACCGGTAGTTGAACAACTGGACGATCACTTTCCGGAATCTTCACGAAACGCGGCGAGTCAGATCGAGTTAATTCGCGAATCGAAATTCGATGAATAGATGCCACTTCCGCGGGATTCGCCACCGGTTCGGTGTCACCATCGACCCAAAACACGAAGGGGCTGATGACGTAGCCGGACCGAGTGGGATAATCATCTAAACGACCAAGGAGATTGTCCGAAGTTAGATCTAGACCGACTTCTTCAGANGCCTCNCGCATGGCCGCCTGAANGGGAGTTTCTCCCGAGTCCACCCGGCCGCCGGGAAGAGCCCATTGGCCCGGATGATCCTTAAGTCTCGATCCGCGCCGCGTAAGTAGTACAGCGGCACCACCGGCTGTTCCTTCGACACTTCCGGTCAACTCGAAACCAGTCGGCGTTTCGGGAATGTCGGCCAGCAGGCGCTTACGATTTGAGGTCGACTCGTCACTCGCCAAAGGATCACCGCCGTGAACAACGGCGTCGCTGTCAAGAACGACTACACAAACAGCAGCCTGGGTTAAGCCTTTATCAAGGTGCTCGCGCACTCGGTGTTGATCCAGGTTTGCCTGCAAGCGCCGCCGCAGCGAGAGATCGAAAGTAACGCCGTCAGCCACGGGTGCAGTCTCGCGTACAGCGCAGCTCCTTACAGGCTCGCTACGCTTGAGACATCGTCACCAAGAAGGACCCATTGCAACAATGAAAGTGGAGCACCTCACAGAAGCAACTTTTGGTTCGGTAGTCACAGACATCGATCTCGAAACAATTGACGACGCCGAGTGGCGCGAGTTATACGACCTATGGATCGAAAGGGCGTTACTNGTTTTCCCAGGCGCGTTTTTGAGCGCCGAAGGCCAAGACGCGTTTGCGCGCCGATTCGGCGATTTAGAGTTCTCGCGCGCNGCCCTCTCAAACATTGGCAAAGACGGCAAAGTGCACCATGAAAACGACGACGAAGTCGTTAAATCGTTGCGAGGCAACGAAGGCTGGCATATCGACAGCACTTATATGCCCGTGCAGGCAAAGGGCGCCGTNTTCTCCGCCGAGATCGTTCCAAGCTCAGGTGCGGCTACAGGCTGGGCCGACATGCGATCCGCATATGAAGAACTCGATGCCGAAACCCGGGAGCGACTAGCGGACCTTACGGCCTACCACTCGTTGTATTACAGCCAAGGTCGAGCGGGCAATTTGCCAGACGAACCAAACGAAGACGGCACGTACAACCTTTACGGCTATCACGACATGGAGGTTTCGCTGCGACCTCTCATAAAAATTCACCCAATTACGGAGCGACCAAGTCTCTTAATCGGTCGCCATGCNCACGACATCGTGGGTATGGACCCCGCTGAGTCCGAATCACTTCTCGACGATCTCAACGACTGGGCGTGTCAACCGCCCCGCACATATCATCACCAATGGGACGTAGGAGACGCCGTTCTCTGGGACAACCGACGGCTACAACATCGCGGCACCCCCTTCGACATGACAGAACCACGGCGCATGTGGCACACCAGAATCGCAGGCGACCCCTCATCGGAATTAGCCCTCAATCACCATCCCGATACTGTCCCCAGTGACGACGTGGAACGACACCCCACGGGCACATGGGCCTGTTAGACGACATCCGAGCCGACCTGACGGAGGCGATGAAAGCTAAGGACAAGCTCACGGTTTCAACACTGAGATCAGTTGTCGCTGCTGTTCAGGAAGCCGAGGTAGCAGGATCTGCGGCGACGACCCTCGACGACAAGCAGATTCAGAAAGTAATCGCTGCTCAAGCAAAACGGAGGGTTGAAGCAGCAGAAGCGTTCGAACAGGGCGATCGAGCAGAAAAAGCAGCGGACGAACGAGCTGAACTATCGGTTCTGGAGCAATACCTCCCGCAACAACTACCGGAAAACGCGTTAGTGGAAATCGTTGAACGTGTAATGGCTGAAGGCGGCTACTCGACGATGGCAGATATGGGTGAGGCCATGAAGGCAGTCAACGGAGAAGTCGCCGGTCGGGCGGAAGGACGAGTTGTCGCCGACTTGGTCAAGTCTCGATTGTCGTGAACCCAAAGAGGCAGATCTCCCTGGTTGGGTTTCTTCAGGCACAAAACTGCACNACTATCCCTGCGGCTTGGCGCCATCCAGACGCCCGTCACGACGTCACCAATGTCGATTTTTATCGGCACGTCGCTCAGGTCCTTGAGAAAGGTCTGTTTGACCTCGGTTTTTTTGATGATCGGCTCGCCATGCCGGACATGTATGGCGGCGACCACGTTCACACTGTGGAACACGGCATCCGATGCCTGAAGCTTGACCCGGTCACAGTTTTGACAACTATGGGGATGGNCACAACGAAGCTCGGATTGGGTGCGACCTATTCGACGACGTATTTTCCACCCTTCCATGTCGCTCGGGTGTTCTCCACCCTTGACCACATGACCGGAGGCAGAGCTGCTTGGAACGTCGTGACTTCGGTCAACGACAACGAGGCNCGCAACATGGGACTACTTGAAGCCCCTCCCCATGACGAACGTTACGACCGAGCCGACGAGTTTATGGAGGTCGTTCACGGCCACTGGGACACCTGGGAAGCCGACGCGATCATCGCCGACCGCGCGTCTGGCGTATACGCCCACGGAGACAAAGTGCACCGACTCGACCACGAAGGGGAGCACTACCGTTCACGCGGACCCTTCACGGTGCCGCGCACACCCCAAGGACACCCAGTAATCATCCAGGCGGGTCAAAGCGGCAGGGGCGTAGAGTTCGCTGCTCGTTGGGGTGAGCTTCTGTTCATGGCGAACCCCAGCCTGCCTCGAGCGACCGAAAACTATGAGGCGGTAAAAGCAGCTGTCGTCGCCGCGGGCCGGGACCCCGACCAGGTCAAAATAGCGAACTTGACGTTCCCGGTAGTTGGCCGCACCCTCTCCGAGGCTGAGGATAGACAGGCGGCTTATGACCTCCTACCGAACCTCGTCGACGANCTCTCACTACTCTCAGAGGGACTGAATTTCGACTTCTCCAACAGAGAACTTGACGAACCTCTTGCCCCTGAAGACGTCGACGCCATGACGGGAATTCAAGGAATTCGAAACCAAGTNCTCGAAGCAACCGGTAAAGAAAATCCGACCCTCCGNGACTTTGTGAGGATCTCTGGGCGGGGACGACTGGCTCACCCAGTAGTGGGTGGTCCTAACGAATTAGCAGATTATTTCGAGGAATGGTTTACGACTCCCGCATGTGACGGTTTCGTGATAGCGGGTACCCACATGCCGGGAGCTTTCGAGGACTTTGTTGAACTTGTCGTTCCAGAACTTCAACGCCGAGGCCTTTTCCGAACTGAATACTCGGGGAACACATTGCGTGATCATCTCGGATTGTCGGAACCTCCACCTGGTGCTTGGCGGCGGTAACTCACGGGTCAACGTTGTTGAAGGCGGCAACGAGGTCGCCTCCGGTAACCGGCCATAGTCCATCCAAACGCATTATCTGAGTTAATGCCCGATCGAGTGCGCTAATACGAAATGGCTGTCCAGTGAGCCAAGGCCTCAATGTCAACATCATGTGACGAGCCGAATGATGGCCGTCTTTATGCAGGCGATAAGCGGCCGAAACGATCATGTTTTCCCAGCTAGAGAGACTGGCGCGTCGATGCCACAGAGCAAATTCATCATCAATCTCCAAAAACAGAGGAAGAGAGGTCAGATTGCCGCTGGCGGTGGTCATGGTGTACGGCTGCTCATCGTTCGGCCAATCGCACACATACTTAATTCCAGCTGACGCTAATAGCTCAGGCGTTTGAGGGGACTCGACACCCTCGGGCGAAAACCATCCGATGGGACGAGCCCCGCTGACCTCTTCAAGCGTNTCAAGAGAGCTGGCAATTACTTCCGCCTCGACGTCGCGATCCATTTTGGATGTAACCAGCCTGCTGGCGGAAATCCCGTGGCCGACGATTTCGCAATTCCGTTCAAGGATGTGGTGCATGAGCCAGGGATAATGGATGGCAGTTAACGCATCTACGGCGACGGTGACGGGAATTCCGTGCCGGTCTAGGGCATCGAGTAAACGAAAAACGCCGACTCGGTGACCGTATTCTCGGTGAGTCAATTGAACGTAATCGGGAGCAGGTAATTTGATCAGCCCACCGCTTGCGTTTCTTAAACTGTAAGCATCCTCTGGGGGATCCCATTCATAATGCTCGAGCAGCACCAAAGCCCCCACAGCTAAAGGTTTTTCGTCCGGCCACATCAATTTCGGTCTGGTTGGAATTGGCGAATACTGGTAATGAGGGTGNTCCATGCCAGGGGAGCGATCAGCGGGCATCAATCGTCCCCCTGTATGGAGGCTGCATGTGCAACAAAATCGTTGTAGTGGTGTTCGATGAAATGATCGGCGATCTCCGCAGCGGTTGTTTGCCACACCAGTTCGTGACCAAGTAGGTAATCCAACATCTCGTCAAGGGCATCGACGCGATGAGGCATGCCCATGAGATACGGGTGAAGTGCTAAGGCCATGACACGCCCCGAGGTGGCGCCTTCTGAATAGAGAGTGTCAAATTGGGCTTTTACCATTTCGACAAACTCGGCGGTGTCGTAATGGTGAAGGAAGACCGGAACGTCGTTTAATTCGATGCTGTATGGAACAGAAACTAAACAGCCAGCCTCGACCTTGATGGGGACAGGCTGATCGTCATGCAACCAATCGGCGTGATACGTGAGACCAGCTTCAGCCATCAGGTCCGGTGTCCGCACGCTGTTGGAGACCGCCGGTCCAAGCATGCCGCGAAGTCTTTGACCGGTGTGGCGATGCAGCGCGTCNATGCAATCTTGATAAAAGTCGCGTTCATCGTCTTCGGTCATCGAAGACAGATATCGGGTGTTGTAAATGCCGTGACTCATGATCTCCCAACCCCGGTCTGCCATCGATTTACCAATGTCGGGATAATGGTCGAACACTGCGAGGTTTGTAGAAGCTGTGCAGCGAACGTTGTATTGGTCGAGCACTTCGAGCATTCGCCAAAAGCCGACCCGGTTCCCATAGTCACGGTAGGAGTAGCCCTGTACATCGGGATGGGGCGATCGAGGCCAGGGATTGCGACGNGGATCCCGGGGCGGAAGATATTCGTAGTGTTCGACGTTGGGGGCGATCCACAACGCAACCTGAGCTCCGTTTGGCCAAACGATGTTCGGTCGATCCGCCATTGGCAGGTAGTCAACGCGGTGAGGAGGTAAGCCCATAGGAGCACCGTAGTCAGGTCACTACCTAGAGGGGGGCTATCGTCCCAAGTGGGTAGTGCAACTTCAGAGGGGGGATACATCGTGCTAAGCGAATACCGGGTTCTGGATTTAACTGACGAACGCGGTCATTTGGCAGCGTTCATCCTTGCGCAGATGGGAGCGGAGGTCATAGCGATTGAGCCCCCTTCGGGCTCAAGTGCCCGCCGGCTTGGACCGTTTGCCGACGGTATCGACGACGGTGAACATTCGTTGCACCACTGGGCGTACAACCGGGGCAAAAAGAGTGTCGTTTTGGATTTAGACACACCTGACGGGATTACAGAACTTCGTCGGCTCATAGCCGGCGCAGACCTCATGTTCGACTCTTATGACCCAGGAATCATGGAATCTTTGGGGCTTACGCCTTCCGACGTTGCCGAACTTAACCCCCACATCATCAGCGTCTCCATTACCGCGTTTGGCAGCGACGGACCGAAAGCCAATTGGGTACATAGTGACCTAACGCTTCAGGCAGCCGCGGGAAACATGGTGTTAACAGGCGATGAAGATCGGTCACCCTTGCGAGCTGGAGGCACCCTGCCGCAAGCGTTTGGTAACGCCGCGTCGGAGGCAGCCGGTGCGGCACTGATAGCTCTCTTCGAACGACAGTCGACGTCTGGACTGGGACAGCACATCGACGTGTCGGCTCAACATTCAATGAATCAGTGCACTCAGTCGAACTCTTTAGCGACCCCACTGCAAGCAACACCGCCCACAAGGCTTGCCGGCGGAGTGGAACTTGGAGGGATCCGTATCCAAGTGATGTGGCCGTGTCTCGACGGCCATGCTTCGGTCAGCTTCTTATTCGGAGCGGCCTTCGGCCCCTTCACGCAGAACCTAATGACATGGGTGTGGGAGGAGGGTTTTTGTGACGAAGCGACCCGAGATAAAGATTGGGTCGAATACGCGATGATGCTCCTCGATGGCAGAGAACCACCCGAGGAGTATCAACGAGTCAAAGACGTCCTCACGGAGTTCTTTGCTACTAAGACCAAAGCTGAGCTTTTGGAGGCGGCAATGAAACGCCGCGTCCTCATCACTCCGGTGACTACGACCGAAGAGGTTGTCAACAGCGAGCAACTGGATTTTCGTCGCTATTGGGAGACGGTCGAACATAGTGATGGCTCAACAGTCGATTACCCGGGAGCGTTCGCGAAGTTCACTAAAAGTCCGCTGGAGGCGCTCCCAGCTGCACCGCACTTAGGTCAGCACACAGCACAGGTGCTAAGCGAGCTCGACCGTACGGCAGACGTCGCGGTAACCGAGCCCGTCGCCTCAACGGCGCTCCCACTCGAAGGGGTGAAAATCTTGGACTTCATGTGGGCCATGGCAGGGCCCGCTGCTTCGCGAGTGTTAGCCGACTACGGCGCCGAGATCGTACGCGTGGAATCGGCGAACAAACTTGACGCCGTCCGAACCATTTCACCGTTTCCAGAGGACATCGCTGATCTCGACAAGTCAGGCATCTATCACAACATGAATGCCGGAAAACGAGGTCTGACACTTGATATGTCCAAACCGGGCGCTATCGACGTCATATGGGATCTCATTGACTGGGCCGATGTGGTACTTGAATCATTCTCACCCAAGGCCATGACCGCCTGGGACATCGACTACGAACAGATTCAAAAACGGCGGCCTGACATCATCATGGCTTCAAGCTGTCTTATGGGACAGACAGGCCCGCTCGCGATGCTCGCCGGTTTTGGGACCATGGCTGCGGCAATATCAGGATTCTTTTACCCGGTTGGGTGGATCGATCGTGCTCCAACGGGCCCGTACAGCGCGTACACCGACTACACCTCACCGCGTTGGCTTGTGACGTCCGTTATGGGCGCACTCGAACACAAACGGCGAACAGGTCAGGGTCAATACATAGATCTTTCGCAGGCCGAAGCAGCCCTGCATCTTATGGCGCCGGCGCTGCTCGAATATTCAGTCAACGGAAACATTTGGGAAAGAGACGGTAATCGGGACATTGTTTTTGCCCCGCAGGGCGGGTACCCAACTAGCGGTAGCGACAACTGGATAGCAATTTCATGCAAAGACAACGATCAATGGCAGTCCCTGGCGCGAGAAATGGAGCGAGACGACCTTTCAGACCTCATGGTTGATGAGCGACGAGCTCGACACGACGAACTCGACGCGGTGGTCGCCTCCTGGACTGCCGAGCAAGAAGGCGTTGAACTGATGAAGCGGCTTCAATCCCTGGGAGTTGCTGCTCACATCGTGCAGAACTCTCCTGAACTAGTTGCGGACGAACAAATGACACATCGGGGTTGTTTCGTAGAGGTTACGCACGCGAGCCATGAACCCTTTTTCGTGGACGGAAGCCGCTTTCACATGTCGAGAACTCCAGGTCGGGTCACCCACGCCGGTCCGATCTTTGGTGAGCACAGTTTCGAAATTCTGACGGAATGCGCGGGCTACGACACAGATAGAATCGCCGAACTNGCGGTGGCNGAACTTCTTGAATAGGAACCGCTAACCGCCTAAATCTGTGGCGAAGAAGCTCAATGAGTTACCACGTGTCAACCATCGGTCGTTTTTTGCCCTGACGCGGAGCAGTTTTCGGGGCTGACCGCAACGCCATTGATATCCACGTACGGGTTTCTGCTGGGTCAATCACGTCATCCAGTTCGAAAAAAGTCGCTGTGCTTACGGCTTTACCGTTTTCATACAGCTTTGCCACCATCTGTTCGTAATAGGCGATGCGTTCCTCGGGATCGTCGATTGCCTCAAGTTCTTTCCGGTAACCGAGTTTGACGAAACCCTCAAGTCCCATGCCACCGAACTCGCCGGTGGGCCAGGAAACACAAAAGACGGGGGCTTTGAAACTTCCGCCAGCCATTGCTTGGGCTCCCAATCCATAACCTTTCCGCAAAACGATGGTCATGAAGGGAACGGTNATACTTGCAGAGGTAACAAACATTCGAGTGGCGTGACGGACGGTCGCTTCATATTCGGCTTGAGGGCCGACCATGATGCCGGGNGTGTCGCAAAGAAAAATAAGTGGGATGTCGTGNGCGTCGCACAACTGCATGAATCGACTGCCNTTGTCTCCGACGTCTGCGTCGATGGCTCCGCCCAAATGGTGGTTGTTGTTGGCGATGATGCCAACCGGCCGGCCCTCGANGCGAGCGAGTGAAGTGACACACCCTGGTCCCCAACCCTTTCGAATTTCTAAGACCGAGTCGATGTCACACATTGTTTCGATCACGTCACGAACGTCGTATGCGCGTAAACGATTCTCAGGCACGGCATGTCGTAACAAACGTTGATCAGGTGACTCCCANGCCTCGATGGGACCCTGAAAATACGACAGGTATTTCTTGGCGACGTCCATTGCTTCGTCTTCATCTTCGACGAGAATGTCGATGACTCCGTTGGGGTATTGGACATCGACAGGACCCACTTCCTCGGGTCGAAACACCCCAAGTCCGCCGCCCTCGATCATCGCGGGCCCGCCGATCCCGATGTTTGACCCCTTNGTCGCGATGATCACATCACAACATCCCAACAGAACGGCGTTGCCAGCGAAACATCGTCCATTGGTGATACCGACGAGAGGAACCAAACCTGATAATTGCGCAAAGAAAGTAAAGGCCCAGCAATCCAAGCCGGCGCCGCCCATGGTGTCAGTGTCACCGGGTCGTCCACCACCGCCCTCAGCTAGTAGCACNGTCGGAAGTTTGTTGTGTTCGGCAATTTCGAAGAGNCGATCTTTCTTCCGGTGATTCTGNAANCCCTGTGTTCCAGCCAAAACCATGTAGTCGTATGACATCACCATGGTCTGGGCGGTTTCTTCGTCGAAGAGATCGCCGTTAACGCTCCCGATGCCGGCAACCATGCCGTCGCCTTGGGTGTTGTCGATCAAATCATCGAGGGTTCTTCGTCTTCGCTGTGCGGCAACCATCAATGGCCCGTATTCGATGAAAGTGTTTTCGTCGATGAGNCGCGAAAGATTTTCGCGAGCGGTGCGATGGCCTCGGTCGTGTCGCTTTGACACAGCCGAAGGTTTGGCTTCGTCCATTCCCTTGTAGTGACGATCAAAGACTTCTTGTAAATCGGGGCGGATGAGATCGAGATCAATGGCTTCCTTGGCCTCACCNGCCTCGATTTNCAGATCGACCTCTTCAATAAACAACAAAGGGTGGCCTTCGTACACGGTGTCGCCCTGACTNACNCCTAAAGCNCGAACAATGCCGGTCACNCTTGAAGCAATAACGTGCTCCATTTTCATCGCTTCCATCACTGCGACTGGGTGNCCCTCGGCAACTTCGTCGCCCGGGGATACATCGATGGAGATGATCGTGCCTTGAAGGGGGGCATTGACCGGTCGACTGCCATCAGGACCGGTCACAGAAGAGCTGTCAACGGAGTCGGAAGTGGGAACCGGTTGCCGAGTATCAATGTCCCCGTGTTCGAGCACCGCCAGAGGGTCATCGCTCACCTTCACTCCCGCTAATGACGGTCCCGAAGGATCTGAGGGGGCTTGAGATGCGTAGCCAACTTCGACGCTTTCGGCGGCCTTTGCTAGGTCAACGCTGTTTTCAGCNATGAAGCTTGTCGTGATCTCGTTTGATTGCACTTCGGGTCGGTCCAGCAATGCCAATAGATAAGGGATGTTGGTGACCACGCCTTCAATGCGGAACTCCCCAAGAGCTCGACGGACTCTCTTTATGGCGTCTGCATAGTTGAAGCTAGGGGAGTGTCCGATCAGCTTCGCNAGAAGCGAATCGAAGCTTGGGTTAGTTGGATAGCCCTGATATCCGTAGGTATCGGTCCGAATGCCGGGTCCACTTGGCGTCTCAAACTTGGTGATGGTACCGCCGGTCGGTCTCGCGAGACCCTCTTCTGTCATTTGTTCGGTATTCACTCGGCACTGGATTGCGTAGCCCCTAGGCGCGGGCAGGTCGTCTTGGACAAGACCCAAGTCAACTAACGAAGTGCCTCCAGCTATCAAAATTTGGTTCTTGACCAGGTCGACTCCAGTTACTTCTTCAGTCACCGTGTGCTCGACCTGCAACCGAGCATTTGTTTCTATAAAAGCGATCGTTGATGGGTTCTCGGCNTCGACGAGGAATTCCCAGGTACCTAAACTTCGGTAGTCGGCGCGAGAAGCCATCCGAACAGCGGAGCCCGTCAACAAATCTCTTAGCTCAGCATCGACCGCAGGGGACGGCGCTACTTCAATAATCTTCTGGTTTTGACGCTGCAGGGTGCATTCGCGCTCGCCGAAATGAACCACCGATGTTCCGTCGCCCAGGATTTGCACCTCAACATGGCGCGCTTGTTCTATGAGTTGTTCCGCATAGAGTGCGCCATTACCAAATGCTGACTCCGCTTCGCTTTGACATCGTTCAAAGACAGCGGCCAAATCATCACCCGGCCGTACGACGCGCATTCCCCGACCACCACCGCCGGCAACGGCCTTAATCATGATGGCGTCATGGTCAACAAGGAAAGCTCCGACTTCATCTAGCGTCGCCGCTGCTCCGGTGGCTGGAACCAGGGGAACATCGAGCTCGGCGGCAAAGGTTCGGGCGGAAATCTTGTCTCCGAACAGAGCGAGTTGTTCCGAAGATGGACCGACGAAAATAATCCCGGCGCTTTCTAGCGCCCGAGCAAAGTCAGCGTTTTCGGCCAAAAACCCGTAACCAGGGTGAACCGCGTCACAACCCGAAGAGATAGCTGCCTCGACGATTCCATCGATATCGAGGTAGGCAGCGACTCCGCGACTTGCCAGTTGTATCGCTTCGTTCGCCATTCGAGTGTGCAGAGATGCGCTGTCATCTTCACCGTGCATCGCGACAGTGGTCACATCGAGCTCACCTGCAGCTCGCGCTATTCGTATAGCTATCTCACCGCGATTAGCAATAAGGAGCTTTTCCACGGGCATTTCGAATCCCCCTCGAGAGACGATTAGGCATGCCCGTTCTACAACATGTTGCCCTTGGTGTTCTCGCTTACTTGCGAGGCAGAGGTGGGAGGATTACGGCAACCTGNCNAACTAAGGCGACTTCGACGCCATCCGAATCGATAAATATGGCATCGCTTGTGGACCACGGTTTGCCTTTGCGATGCTCTACATCGCCCCAACGGCCAGCTACCGTCACCCGACCAGTGGCGTTAAATGAGTTCAAATGCTGCACGCGTCCCGACGCGTGAACGCCGGCGGGCATCCGATACGAATGTCTGATCAAGGGCGTCATCTGACCTAAGACCCATGACGGATGTGCGGCTGGTGTGTCTCCCTCAAACCAACGCGGATCGTCATCTCGGATCCTCTCGATCATCCAAGCCTTGGCGTCGTCGGCATTGAAAGACACCGACATCGGTGGGTAATCAACATCCTGGGGAATTTCATTGAGGCCCAAGAAGGGACGGTGTTCAGCTTCGGGTACCGGCGTGCGTTGCTTAGGCAACAGGAAATCACTTTTCCATGATGCGTCGCCAAGCCCAACTGTTCCCTCAATGGTTACTCGACCATCCGACACAACGGTTTGCGTGATGACGCCAACGCCGGCGTCGTCTGGCGACGGACGCACTTCGGTAAGTAGTTCGTCGCCTGCGTAGACAGGTCGAGGAAGTCGGAACTCGGACCACCCATGGGAGAGCCACCCTTCGCCTAAGGCATCCAAGATCGCTGGAACCATCCACCCGTAGGTGTGAATGCCGGCGACGATTCCGCCNGCGTAGCCGTATCCCGTAGCGCTCTCATCGTGTACTGGGTTAGCGGCCGACACTTCAGGCGGGTCCGCGACAGCTCGACGAACACATGATGCTGGTAACACTGTCATGAGCGCGACTTTAGAGTTCGTTCGAATAAGGAATGCAGCAATTCCCAATGACGTTCGGCGGCGAACTTGTCATATTTCGGTCGTTGAGAAAAGACGAACCCATGATGAACGCCGTCTATCCATTCGGCATGATGAGTTACCTCGGCATCGCTCAACGCGGCAACGATTCGATCGAAGTGAGGTCGATCAACCCAGTCGTCAAACTCCGCCGCCAAAACGAGCACTTCGCCCTGTATCTCATGAACCCTTCCATGTGGAGAGTCAGCAGCGTCGGTGGCGAGTCGAACACCATGAATTGACGCGGCAGCTTTAACGATCTCAGAGTATTCGGCGGCCAACCACAACGCGAAGGGTCCGCTCATGCAGTAGCCAGTGACGCCTACGCGCTGTTCGTCGGCTAGAGGGTCCGCGGTCGCGTGGTTCAGCAACGCCGCAGCATCGCGAGCCACCATCGCGCTGGAAACGTTGCCCATTAGTTCGGCCATATATCGAGCGCTTGCGGGGTCTTCTCGATGAATAGTGAACGAGGGAGTGTCGCGGTAATAGAGATTGGGCAACATCACGTAGTAACCGGTTGCCGCGATTCGACGAGCCATATCGTGAAGTTCTTCTCGTTTACCTGGGGCATCCATGAGAAACAAGATGAGTGGCTGAGGTTCGGTCGATTCAGGGTGAACAACAAANGTTGCCATGTCGCCTTCACCGGTAGCGATGTTGACATGGGCCTCAATCATTTCTCTCCACCGCCCTGCAATAGCGTTCGATCAACGAACATGATTCTTCGATATTCATGCCTGTAGTCCAGCACGTCCGACCCATAGGTTGCATAGATGCCTACGATCGACTCATGCAGCAGCTTGATTGGACCCCCGAGTATTTCCTTTACGAAACGACGCGGCCACACGTAGCCCGAATAACGATCAACCGTCCCGAAGTCCGAAACGCCATCAATACCCCTGCCCATAAGGAGTGGAGCGATCTACTCGACCACGCCGCCGAAGACGACGACGTTTGGATCGTTGTGGTGACGGGGATCGGAGATAAAGCGTTCTGCGCTGGACGCGATCTCAAGTATTTGTCCCAAATGCAGCACTCCTCAGAGCAGGAACAACAGGCCGACGCGCAACTGATGAGTCAAGTAACGAAGCTGATAGAACGATTTGATTACCCCAAACCTTTGATAGCGCGTGTCAATGGGATCGCACTTGGGGGTGGCTTCGAAGTTGCTATGGCATGCGATCTGGTAGTCGCAGCCGAACATGTTGAGTTCGGGCTTCCTGAGCCCCGGCGCGGTATTTATGCCGGAGGTGGAGGAGTTCACCGTCTACCACGGCAGGTCCCCCTGAAGCTGGCCATGGAGTATCTGCTGACCGGAAAGCCCATGACGGCCATGCGGGCACAAGAAATAGGCATCGTTAATGACGTAGTGCCCTATGACGAACTCGACGGGGCCGTAGATCAGTTGATTGACGACATCATCCTGGGAGCACCTCTGTCGATTAGGGCGACCAAACAGGCTTCGATGCGAGGCCTCAATCTTCCGTTGGGTGAAGCCTTCTATGCNNAGTACCCGGCTGTCAGAGCGATGATGGACAGCGACGATGCCCGAGAAGGACCTAAAGCCTTTTCAGAAAAACGTCTACCGGAGTGGAAGGGTCGATGAACCTAGCTGATCTGGGTCTCATTCGACTTCGACTGGCCAATCACGATGAAGCCGAGGGCGAGCAGCACAACTCCCATGCCGAGAAACTGAACTGCAACTACATCTTCGCCGAGGAAAATCCAAGCCATAACCGTTGCAGTGACCGGGATACCCAGGGTCAGAGTAGACCCCAACCATGCGGGTATTCGAACTAACGCCCAGTTCATCAACATGTGAGAAGCAAAGCCCGGGCCGATGGAAAGAATCACCAGCCAGACCCAAGCGTTCGACGAAGGCATGTCGAAAACCTGNCCAGAAGCGAGAGCAAAGGGGGACGCAAAAAGGGCGCAAATCAATGCGGTCGCGCCCGTGTACTGCGAGGACTCGATGTGACGGCTACTGAGTTTTGAGAAGACAAAATATCCGGTCCACGCAAAAACCGTAGCCACTGACAATAGATCGCCCCGCGGACTCCACCCCGGCATGCCCGCAGAACCGAACATGACCAATGCCACTCCGGTAATTGCCACAAGTGCCAAACCCCAGTCGCGACGCNGTGGGCGTTCTCCGAAGAGGCGNCCCACAATGAGCAGCATTATGAGCGGTTGGCACGAGCCAATCACCGTCGCGTTGGCGACCGTCGTNAAGCGCAACGCGGTGAAGAAAAGCATGATGTCGGCGCCGAGTGAAATTCCTCCCCGCCAAGAAACACGAAGCGATTCTTTTCGTAACGGAGTTCCTCTTACCTTCAAAAAAATAAGAACGATAAATGCGTAAATCCACATCCGCCAGAAAACGACAGCAAAAACGCCTAATTCGGAGATCCCCTTGGCGATGACTCCTGATGCGGCCCATCCGACCATTGCAATGGCCGCTGCTGGGACACCGCGCCTTTGATCCGTCGAGGTGACGTTCACTTCAGAGTCGATTCAGCACTCTGGGTCAAGGTGTTAATTCGCACTCNATAGCGATGCTATCCCCTCTTGCTGAACAATCGAGAAAGTTGAAACAACTGAAAAAGTTGACGTCGNGCTACATTTGAGGCCGGAACCACAACATCTGGGAGCGAACGTGAAAAGCATTTTCTTTCACCTCATGCCGTATCCGGAATTGCCACCTGACTTCCCCGAAGAGCATCGATCTGTGTGGGTCGATATTGATCCCACTCTGTTCGACCCCGAAGTAGGCAATCGCACTTACAACGAATACCTAGATGAACTCGAGTTCGCCGCTGGCTGCGGCTTCGACGCGGTNGGGGTCAACGAACACCACTCAAACGGCTACGGCTTGATGCCAAGCCCCAACATCATCGCGGCCGCCCTCAGTCGTAATTGTCCCGATACCAACATCATCGTGCTGGGAGATTCNGTTGCGCTCTATAACCCCCCGCTGCGAGTTGCTGAAGAAATAGCGATGCTGGACGGTATTACTGGAGGTCGTATGGTCGCCGGCTTTCCTGTCGGCTCACCGATGGACACCATTTTCGCTTACGGGCAAAACCCCGCGACGCTCCGTGAGCGCTACCACGAGGGCGTAGACCTCATCCGACAAGCATGGACGAGAGACGAAGTTTTCGCCTATAACGGAAAATACAACAAACTTCGNTACGTCAACGTGTGGCCCCGCCCAGTCCAAAANCCTCATCCTCCGATATGGATTCCCGGAGGAGGTTCGGTGGATACGTGGGACTGGTGCGCGCAAGAAGATCTCGTGTATTGCTACTTGAGCTACTTCGGATACAAAGCAGGTTTGAAAACCATGCAGGGGTTCTGGAAGAAAGTNCAAGAGAACGGTAAAGAACCAAATCCTTTTCAAGGAGGCTTCGCTCAGTTCATCGCCGTCGCAGACACCGAAAAAGAGGCGTGGGATCTCTATCGCGAACCGGCCGAATACTTCTTCAACACGTGCCTACATGTCTATGCNGGCTTCGCCGACCCGCCCGGATACAAGACTCCCAACACNGTCCGAGCNGGCGTAGAAGGAATGGTCGAACGCGCGGCGCGAGAAGCCACTGCACGGTCCGANTCNAAGAAATCGAGAGGCGGAGGCGGCTTTCCTAAAGGGCTGAGCTTTGAAGAAATGGTGGACAAGGGGTACGTGATCTTGGGAGACCCAACCCAGGTCGCCGAACAGGTCCATGAATTAGCGACCACGATGCATATTGGACANCTCATGGCATTTTGCCATTTCGGCAACATGAACAAGGAACTGGTGCGATACAACACCGAAATGTATGCCACCCAAGTTATGCCCGAAGTCAGCGGTCTTTTCGAAGACGAGTTCGAGGACCTGTGGTGGCCCCAGCCGCTAGCTGAAGCTGCTCGCAGAGACGTGCCTGAGGTACCGGCCAGTTGAGCGGCTACGCGACTGAGACCTTGCCGTTTCGAGAAGGCCACGTAGGCCTTGTCGCGTGCGGCGAAGGTCCTCCGATTACCTACCTGCACGGAATGTTGGGNAATCCCGGTGAACACGCCTTTCTGAACGCCTTGGCAAATAATGGTTGGCGGGTAATTGCACCCAGTCTTCCTGGTTTCACGGGGTCAAGTGAATCGAATACCCTCCGAAATCTTCACGATTGGGTAGTCGCGGCCAGCGAACTCGTTGACATAGCTGGAGTTGCGGGAGTACCGATTGTCGCCTCGAGTGTTGGAGCGATGGTGGCTCTAGAACTCGCAGCGATTCGACCCGAGGCCTTTGACGCGATGGTNCTGGTCGCTCCCTTCGGTCTGTGGGATCCCCAAGACCCAGTTGCAGATCCCTTCGCCACGACGTTGACGAACCAGCGGAAAATGCTTACTGTCGATCCGGCCGCATCAGCCAGCTTCTTCGATGACTCCGAAGACATGCCCGCCGATTTGCTTGTAGAACACGGCGTCGATCGGTACCTGACCCGATCCGCGTCCGCCCAACTCATATGGCCGATACCCGAATTCGGTATCAGCGAACGACTCCATTTAGTAAAGAATCCCGTCACGCTGGTACACGGCGACAAGGATGCGATCATCCCGCCTTCATACATGGAGAAATGGGCGCAGATGCTTCCCAACGTTGCCGGAACACACCTTGTAGAAGAGGCAGGCCATCACGCCGAGTTCGACCGGCCTGAACACGTCGCNGCGATCGTGAAGTCCGCGCTGAGCTAACACCCGAGNAACAGAGCTGTGCGTCTCAGTGGGAGCGAGCTGTGTAAATATTGTTGTTACGCAAGCGCGGGATGATCACGGAAATGATCNAACGATTCAGGGTCATCAATCGCTTCCACGTTCTTCACCGACTGTCCATGAACGGCATCCCGAACTGCTAGTTCAACGAGCTTTCCGCTTCGAGTTCGCGGGATGCTGGGTACTTGAGCAACTACCGCGGGAACGTGACGCGGTGACGCTCCAACCCTAATTTGGGTCCGGATCCGTTCTGTCAACTCTGCGTCTAATTCCAAGCCGTCGCGGAGCCGAACAAAAAGAACGACTCTAGTATCCGATTCAATTTGTTGTCCTATCACGATGCTTTCCAGCACTTCGTCGATCAAGTCGACCTGGCGGTAAATTTCCGCTGTGCCGATNCGGACCCCNCCCGGATTCAAAGTCGCGTCGGACCGTCCCGAAATGATCATTCCACCGTGAGAGGTCCACTCAGCGAAATCTCCGTGATGCCAGACACCAGAAAATCGAGCGAAGTAAGCGTCGTGGTATTTGTTCCCATCGGGGTCATCCCAGAACTCGAGAGGCATGGAGGGAAACGCATTGCAACACACCAACTCACCCTGTTGTCCTTGGGACAGGTGATTCCCGTCATCATCGAAAACGGCAACGTCCATTCCTAATGCCGGTACCTGAATTTCTCCTCTATGCACGGGACCTGTGGGATCCCCAATCACGAAACAGCCGCAAATATCTGTGCCACCCGAGAAAGACGCAAGGTGCACATCAGGCTTCAGATTTTGATACACCCAATCGAACCCTTCGGGCGCCAGGGGCGAACCTGTTGAAGCAACCGTNTCTATGCTCTCGAGGTTGTGNGTATCGGCGGGTTGCAGCCGCTCCTTCATTGCGGCTTCGACATATTTTGCGCTGACACCGAAAAGGCGCGGACGTAATTCATCTGCAATGTCNAACAAGCGCGTCGGANTGGGGAAAAAGGGAGAACCATCGTAGAGAACCAGTGAGACACCACACGAAAGACCGGCGACCAGCCAGTTCCACATCATCCAACCTGTCGTCGTGAAATACATCAGTCGATCTCCGGAGCGCAGGTCACAATGAAGTAAATGCTCGGACCAATGCTTGAGNAANACCCCTCCGGCTCTGTGGACGATGCATTTCGGTTTCCCTGTTGTGCCNGANGAATACAAGACGTAGATCGGGTGATCGAAACNCGANCGNNCGAAANCTGGTTCCGTAACGGNGCACTCGGCTCCCCATTCGTCAAATCGAATTGAATTCGGGACTGACGTGGCGTCAAGTTCGCGGTCGCCGTATCCCACCACGATGACGCGCCGTAGAGAGGTCAGTGTTTTCCCAACCTCGATGAGTTTGTCGGTGATGTCATGACGCACCCCTGCGTAGAAGTAACAATCAGTAGCTACGAGCACCTTTGGTTCGATCTGACCGAAGCGATCAACCACCCCATCCGCACCGAAATCGGGGCTCGTGGATGAATAGATCGCCCCGATGCTTGCCGCGGCAAGAAACACGATGACCGCTTCGGGCCCGTTCGGTAACAGCGTGGCCACACGATCGCCTGACCCAACGCCCTCTGAACGCAAGGCGAACTGAATCCGTGCAACCTCAGCACGCAATTCACCGAAGGTCAGATGGCGTTCTACGACGTCTTCGCCGCGATAGCTGATAGCGACTTCGTCGTCGCGACGTCGGAGNTAATTCTCAGCNAGATTAATGCTGGCAGAAGGAAAGAAACGCGAGTTAGGAGGGTCACCTNTTATGAGATCGATGTCACCAAGATCGCCTATTCCTCCGGCAAAATCCCACACTGCCCGCCAAAATTCTCCACTTGCTTCGACCGACCAGCGATGGAGATCCTCGTAGGTCTGCGTAGCCAGCGAAANCCCNACCTGGTTGGCAAAAGCCCACAGGTTGGTGGACTCGCGACGGGCAGTGTTGGGAGTCCAAAGAGGTCGAGACACTGTCCCTCCGAGGTCGTAGATGCGTTGTTTACGGTAGCCGCCATCTTGGTTCGGGCAGGAGCGAGCCGCCGCGTCGGTGTAGGGTCCCAAGAATGAGGGGAATATGTGACGACCTTGAAGCCGAAACTGAGGCATTGCGAGAAGTTGTTAAAGGCCTGACAGAAGACGAATGGCGCTTGCCGACACCCGCAGANGGTTGGGACACCCACGAGACAGTCATTCACTTGGGAATGGCCGATGTAGCAGCCAGCCTCGCNGTTCTTGATCCAGCAGAATTCGAAAAAACCAAGGAAAGAATGCTTCGCGGCGAAGGAGACCTTCATAGCTTCGATGGCGTTGACGTCCATTCGACCACCGGCGCCGAACTTTGGGCGTGGTTTGAGGGCGAGCGAAACCGAATGACAGCAGCATTTCGCGCTTTGGGTCCCAAAGATCGCATCCCGTGGTTTGGACCGGACATGAGCGCTCTTTCCTTTGCCACCGCCCGGCTAATGGAAACCTGGTCNCATAGCCACGATGTTGCAGACACCTTTGGTGCCGAATACCCACGAACAGATCGTTTGCGTCACGTCGCACATATCGGNGTGACGACACGAGGCTGGAGTTATGTCAACAGAGGCCTCGAACCNCCGCAAGAACCAGTTCGAGTAGANCTGACTGCTCCCAGTGGTGAGATCTGGACGTGGGGACCCGAGGATTGCGACGATGTAGTCATCGCGGACTCGTACCAGTTCTGTCTCGTCGTCACTCAACGACGTCGCCCCCACGAAGCAGATCTCGAGATCAAAGGAGACGCGGCCGCGGAATGGATGGAAATCGCCCAAGCTTTCGCAGGACCTCCGACCGACGCACCAGAGGGGCGCGTTGGTGGGTAAAACCGTCTAGAAGATGTTGATCGTCGGAGTNACTGGGGGCATGGGGGCAGGAAAGTCCACTGTCGCCCAATTGCTATCAGCACGAGGAGCCACGGTTATCGACGTGGACGCACTCGGACGAGAAATCATCGAACCGGGCGGCATAGCGGTGTCTTCNGTTTTGGATCGATTTGGACAAGACGTGTCCGGCACTGACGGAGGCATCGACAGAGCCGCTTTAGCTTCGATTGTTTTCGGCGATGAAGAGCAGCTGGCTGCGCTTGAAGAAATCTCCCACCCTGCAATTAANGAACTGTTGGACCAANCNGTCGACACGATCGAGAAGCCTGACTCGATCGTCGTCTACGACATGGCCGTCCTTGTGGAGAGCCAACTNGGATACGCCAATAGACACCCGTACGAAGTCGTGGTGGTCGTCGAGGCGCCAATCTCTGACCGTCTNGATCGCCTCGAAACTCAACGGGGCGTCTCGCGACAAGATGCGNTGGCCAGGATCGAATCACAGGCCTCCGACGANGAACGCCGTTCAGTCGCACAGTTCGTCGTCGCTAATGGCGGCGACCTCAGCGCGCTAGAGGGCGCAGTTGANGAACTGTGGAGCGAACTAGAACGCCTNCTAACATCAAAGCAGTCCTGAAATGGCTCGCTNGTATCCTCCGACGCGTCACATCTTGCGACACTTACGTCTGTGTCACACGGTGGATGACGAAGGCAACATCAGTGCCACCATGCCNATCCTCCCNGACCTTCTCGACGAAGGAGGTTGGCTTCGCTTGGGTGCTATCGCAACGCTGGTCGATTCGGTCGCCGGACATCACGGAGTGATGCAAGTCGCNCCTGACTGGGTCGCGACCCTACAACTGGGCACTGTGCTCAGTCGAAAGGCGGAAGGAACCGAAGTAACAGCTGAATGTCGGCCGTTGCGAATTGGTCGCAACAACGTGGTTACAGAAACCGCCATCAGCGATTNGTCCGGCGAAATAGCGAGAGCAACTTGCACCTACGCNCGTCTGCCNGCCCGGACCAACAATCCGAGTGTGGGTACTGGCAAGGGACAAGTAGTGGATTACGCGGAAGACAACGAAGAGCACCCTCGACCAATGCTTGAGGATTACCTTCGCGCCGACATCAACCCAAACGAACCTGTAATTGAATTGCCCCACCATTCCCGCATTCACAATTCTTTTGGGTCAATTCAGGGCGGGGCCGTAGCGGTCTTAGCNGACGCCATGGCGGCGCACCTATGTCGGCTAATTCTCAAGACACCAGCGCGATGCACGAGCGCTGACGTTCATTACCTCGCCCAAGCCAAAGGTGGTCCGTTCAGAGTTGANGGCGAAGCACTACGAATTGACCAAACCGCAGTGACAAGCAGAATACGAATCATCGATGTCGGCAACGACAACCGGTTACTGGACGTAGCGACCGCTACAGCAACAAGCATCGAATAATTGGTGGGAGGTCCATCATGGAACTCGGCCTAAACGGCAAAGTGGTTTTGATTTCAGGTTCCTATCGCGGAACCGGAGCAGGAACAGCCAAAGTCTTTGCCGCAGAAGGCGCACTCGTCGCCGTTCACGGTCACGAACTGGGACAAGCCGATGACGTGGTCGCCGAAATTACCTCGAACAACGGCAGCGCAATCGCGGTGCACGGCGATCTAGAAACCTCCCAGGGAGTCGACGACATAGNTAGTCAAGTAGAAGCAACCTACGGGCCAGTAGATGTCCTCGTAAACAATCATGGAGCTCCGGGCCGCACCGATTGGACGGACACAGCCGAGGCATGGAAAGAGAGTTGGGAAACCAATGTCCTAACCGGTATCCGACTGACGCAGAGGGTTCTTCCGTCCATGCGAGAACGCGGATGGGGAAGAGTCATTTTCCTAGGCACCGTTGGAACAGAGCGACCAAGTGAACGCAACCCTGACTATTACGGCTCAAAAGCTTCNTTGCCGGTCNTAGTCCGAAGTCTCGCGAAGGAGCTTCGCGGGACGGGAATCACAGCAAATCTGGTGAGTCCGGGCATGATCGCTACCGCGGAGGTGCGGGAGATGCTCCAGCGACGCGCCGCGCGCGAAAATTTGCATGGATGGGACCAAGTGCAACGCTGGGCCCTCGAAAACTCGATGCCCAATTTGACGGACCGTATTCCCGATCCCGAGGACATCGGCCGATACGTCGTATTTGTCGCAAGCGACGTTGCCTGGCACCTGACNGGAATTGATTTCAAAGTTGATGGCGGAGCGATCGACGCATAGCCGTGGTTGTCCCAACCTGGATGTACGGTTCCAGACCGTGGATCAGTTCCCGACACTGTTGGCGTTAGATATAGATGGCACGTTGCTGCGCTCCGACGGCACNGTTCCGTCGCGAGTTCGCTCAGCGATTAAGTCTGTGAAAGCTCGGGGGTGCATTTTGGTGCTATCCACGGGGCGTCCTTGGGCGCAGGTAACCCGCATAGTCGAAGANATTGGCGGTGTTGACTATTGCGTGTGTCTGAATGGTGCAGTCGTTACGAACGGCGACGGTTCGTTACTTGTGCAAAGAACGATGACTCGAGAGCAGGCCCAAAATACGGCGCGGCTNGTTCGCGATCTCTTGCCTCGAGTTGACCTCGCGGCTGACATGGCAGACGGCCGTCATATCTGGGACGAAAATTTTGTCCACGANTTCCCGGACGACTTTGTCATCAATGCGACACGCGTCCCTGATGCGGTGGCCGCTATCGATGGTCCGGTGCTCACGTGGCTACTCGATTGCAAAGACTCTGATCCACTGAAGGCGATTGACCTTCTCAGAGCACATATGCCGCGAGATGCTGAAGTTCGACCCTCCGGCCTTGAAACNCCAGAAATAGTGGCGTCTGGAGTTACAAAAGCGAGTGGGNTAGNGGAGATCGCAACAATTTGTGGCGTAGAGGCTTCGGACGCGTTGGCNTTCGGCGANGGCCTCAACGACCTNGACATGTTCACTTGGGCGGGATGTTCGGTCGCTATGAGCAACGCCCACATCGATGTGCTGGCCCATGCAAACCTCGTAGCGCCCAGNAATGACGAAGACGGGGTAGCCGTAATACTCGAAGCTCTTATTAGCGACTAGAACTGACACGTTCTAGAAACAGTGCCGTGTGAGGAGCAAGATAAATACGCCAGGCTTGCGCTATTCCTCCGTTGGGGCCGGTGCGTAAACGGACNTCGTCTCCCGCCTCAACTCTGAGTTCNACAGGNGGGCTCTGCAGCCACATCAATCGCACTCTGACCTCATGTATCCCTGGCGGAATCTCAAAAGTCTCAGATTTATCGTCCTTGACGCGCCCAACCTGGCTGCCATCAACCCGCACTTGGTAGGCCCGCACTGTGTCTCGATAATGGTGTATACGATCGATGGTTAGTCGAGCTGATCCCGTCAAAGCTGCTCCCAGTACGTGGATTGACAACCCTGAAGCTACCCCCGAGGTTGGCCGTTCCCTAACCCTGACTCGCCGATAGCGTGAAGGGCGCTAGAAATAGTCACTCACACGAAACTTCTATCGGAGCTATCCATGAGTAACGAGTTGCGGGCGGAATTGGACGCATGGATTGATGCCAACTGGGATCCCGATTTAACAGTGCGCGAATGGTGGCAACGTCTTTCCTCGGCAGGTTTAACAAACCCTGGCCTTACTCAGCCGTTCGGCAAAGGGTGGGGGCGNACTGAAACACGCGTTCTTGCTGCCGCGCTGCGAGAACGCGGAGCAATCGGATCTCCCGCTGGACTGGGCATGCTGTTGGCGGCGCCCACAATCCTTGCTCANGGCAACGAAACCCAAATCGACAGCTATGTCCCNCGCATTCTCGATGGCACGGACGCCTGGTGCCAACTGTTTTCGGAACCAGGTGCTGGCAGTGATCTAGCCGGTCTTCAAACCAAGGCGATCCGAGATGGCGACGAATGGGTGATTACCGGACAAAAGGTATGGACATCGGAAGGGCAACATGCCGACCTGGGGATGCTCATTGCCCGTACNGACCCNGACGCTCCGAAACATCGAGGGATCAGCTGGTTCGCGTTTCCNATGAGACAAGAAGGGGTCGAAGTCCGACCTCTGCGTGAGATGACAGGCCGGTCTCTATTTAACGAAGTGTTTATCGATGAGGCTCGCGTATCCCACCACGACCTCATNGGTGAACTGAACGACGGTTGGCGGGTAGCGAACACCACGCTCATGGTGGAACGCGCCGGGATTGGCGGGGGACATGGCTTGGCCTATGCAGCAGCGCATCCTGGCAGCATTGCNGGTCACNTGGAAAGNCCCGCCGGATCATTCGTTGGGAAGCGCTTGGCTTTAGCAGCTGGCGGAGTAGGTCCTGGAACCTTGCANNTNCTGAGAGAACTCGCTGAGGANCGAGGGAANCTTAAAGATGGCCGCGTCCGGCAAGATCTCGCTCGACTACACACCGAGCTNGAATTGATGCGCATGAACTCACAACGAACNCGTCAAAAGAGTCAGCAAACNGGTGGCGAAGGCAACCTNGCCAAGATCCTCATGACCTCGGCCCTGCATCGAACCCGCGAGATAGCTGGCTCGATCCTCGGTCCCGAAATGACCCTTTGGGGTGAGGAGTCGGTGACTGATGGGGTTCTCCAAGAGATGGCNGTNTTTTCNCCGGCCCCCTCGATCTACGGNGGCACGGACGAAGTGCAGCGAAACATCATCGGAGAAAGNGTGCTTGGACTTCCCAAAGAGCCCGGCCCNAATAAAGACACTCCTTTTACCGAACTGTTACACAACAAGGCGGACTGGTAAGCGCGACAANGATTCCTGCAACGGCTGACCACTCGCCCCCTCCTAGAAGTCACGCAACGGAGGTAACTNGCGGGCATTTGTGTCTCAGTAAAAACTAAGAACCTCGGATCGCAACNCACGCGGNCCGGGTTTCTTAANGGCTAGATCTGGGATTNAAGAAANTGTCGGACGGCCTCACCCTCGACATACCCNAAGAGACAGTNGANCNNTCGCGTTCAAGAATGGACAACAATNAGGAAGACTGTTCAGTTGGAATGATGAACAGGCCTTCGGCTGTGATCAACGGATCAGCANATCGGTCAGGAGCTCCGTCTTTGTCNCGGCGGACAGTTAGTTCAACGNTGAGTTTGCGATCCTCTCGNCTTGCNTCCCAAGCTTCGAACCACACCGGACGATCAACCGGGACGCCTTGCCGGTAGTCAACCTCAAGGCGAGCGGTATAGGCAGCCTCTCCGATAACGACCATTAAATATCCCATGGTGTCGTCAACTAACGCTGAAACGGCCCCTCCGTGAACTCTTCCGGGCGCGCTTTCGAATGCCGCTCCGAAAANGACTTTGCTGAGTACTCGGTTACCAGCTCGACGTAGNTCAACCTCAACTCCCATGGGATTAGCNGGCCCGCTAAAAGTTCTGTCGCTNAAGGCGATNACTTCGGCACCATCAATCGGCTGGGGGTCGCTGTAGCGACGAGCAAAATAGTCTGATGGTCGGGCTACTGGATCGGAACGTTCTAGATCTGAAGCAGCGATATCAGCCCACTCGGCAATTGCTTCTAATTCTGCGTCGTCGACCCGGTGGCGAACGAACGCGTTTCCAAGCCTGCGCAACGCTCTCGCTGAACGACTCCGCAACAACAACTGCGGATCCGGATAAATCAGATGCAGATCTGGGGTCGAATGTTCGTCACCCTGAGTCATGGGAACCTATGCGATTCGGCTGTTCGTAGGGATAGTCAATGAGGCCACCACCGGGGCTTTCAGAATCAAAGATCCAGTACTGACGGATCTCCTCGATCAGATCGTCTCGGAAGCTGTAATGCTCGCTGCCNCGTACGGCAAAACTCTCCCCNCGATGCTCNCCCTCCATCATCCACTCAATCGCTGCNGAGTCGCCGCTTTCCACTGTGCGTTCAACAACCCATCTTGCGCCCGTCCATTTGGCCCGTATCTGATTCCAAAAGTTTCCGATAGAGGCGGCAGTCGTGATTGGCGAATGATTGGTGTCATAGATCACAGCGTCGTCGGTGAAATGCTTCGCTACGTCTTCACTTGAACCAGAAGTACAAGCCTCGAAATAAGAACGAATGTGATCTTCGTGAGTAGTCATATAGAGATGTTTTCAGACGGACAGCCTCGCTGCGTAAGCATGTGTCGTGAAGGGCTGTAGGTAACTGCCGCCAGCTAAATCGATTTGTTCTGCGACTCGCGCCAAAAGATTGTCCAACCGAGATGGCGGAAGCATTCGGTGGTCAGATTGNGTCCGTAGATTTTGTATGTGCTCNTGGGTGCTTATCTCGACCTCCCACGCCATCTCGAATTCCTTCACTGGCCCAAACAGGCCACTGACTCTGATTTCTTCTGCAGGAGTCTCAGCGCTGATGGCAGCTTTGGACCCAGGTAGTCGAACTGGATACGGTTTGTTTTTGAACTCGGGCGCGAGTTCGGCATAAATCGGATCGATAGCCGAATCAAACGGTTGTTCTCTTNTCTCGGGTCGGTTCCAGAACACACACAACCAGCCCTCGGGCTTGAGCATTGCGGCGACCCGTTCGAAACGAGTTTCGGGGTTTGTCCAATGCCACGACTGCCCCGCGATTACCAAGTCCGCTTTTCTCGTCGTCCCCGCCCAATCATTAAGCGTGTATTGCTCGATAGAAAACAAACCGGATTCTTGCAACTCTCGCTCTGCTATTGCGGCCATGGCCGGGTCTGGTTCCAGACCGAGGATCTCATAACCTCGCCCAACGAGAGGTGCCGACGCTTTACCGGTGCCACAGCCGACGTCAATGATGAGCTGAGTAGTNAACGTCTGGCAGGTCGCCAGGATCCATTCGAAAAGACNGCTCGGATATTCGGGCCGGTAACGGTGGTAAGTCTCTGCGACTTCGCCAAAAACTCGTGACTGCTGTTTGTCTTCAAAGATCATGATTCAGATCAGCTAACGGCCCACGACAACCAACGGCCATCCCGCTGCTCAAGGCGAAGACGCAACCCGAAGCACTTAGATAACGACTTTTCAGTGAGAACTTGGTCAAGGGGTCCGCAAGCCATGACAACGCCGTCTCTGAGCAGCAAGCCGTGAGTAAACCCNGGGGGAATCTCATCGGTGTGATGAGTGACAAGCACNGTTGCGGGTGTTTCAGGATCTGCGGCAACAGCAGCCAAGCTGTTCACGAGTTGCTCTCGCCCAACAAGATCGAGTCCCGCCGTNGGCTCATCTAACAGCAATAAACCCGGAGCGCCCATCAGAGTTCGTGCAAGCTGAACNCGTTGTTGTTCTCCCGAAGACATCGTGTGGAACTTGCGTGAAGCGAGCGATACTGCGTCGACCCTTTTCAAGCAGTCCATAGCATCTGAACGNTCATCGTCAGAGTACTTATGCCACCACGTTTCAAGNGCAGCATGTCGCGCAGTCAAAACGATGTCGAGTCCTTCAATATCTGGCCTGAACTGATCTCTGAGNGATGATGATGCGAGCCCAATTCGCTGACGTAGGGTCCGCACGTCAGTAGCGCCCCACGTTTCTCCGAGAACTTCNACAGTGCCAGTTGTGGGGTAGCGATAAAGAGACAAGATCTTTATGAGAGTGGTTTTTCCACTGCCGTTNGGTCCCAGAATGACCCAACGGTCCCGGGGCAAAATATCTAGGTCGAGAGGCCCCAGCACTGTTACGCCCTCGTATTTGACCGACACATCGCGAAGCGTGACCGCNGGAGAGACAAATTTCACGGTTCAAGCTTGCCAGATNGAAGCATTTAATCCGAAAGAGGAGCCGACTCGGCTGATGGGTCGCTTCCAGTATGAGATGNCCAGGTTTCGAACATCTCGGCGTAGCGGCCNCCTTGTCGGACNAGTTCTTCGTGTGTTCCTAACTCGGNGATCTTTCCTTCATCGACTACAGCGATACGGTCGGCTTTCATTGCCGTCGCGAGACGGTGCGCGATCAGAACAGCGGTGCGACCCTCCAGCAAATTCTCCAGGGCGCGTTCTATTTGTGCTTCCGAACGCAGATCGAGGCTCGATGTTGCTTCATCCAGAACGATCACCCGCGGTCGCGAAATGAAGGCTCTAGCCAAGGCGAGTAGTTGACGTTCCCCNGCNGACAACGACACTCCACGTTCATGCACGAGGGTGTCNATGCCGTCGGGTAGCTGTTCGACCGCCTNAGTGAGACCGACGTGGGAAATCGCTTCATGGATCTCTTCGCTGGTTGCGTCGCGGCGAGCGAACGCAACGTTGTCGCGGATCGTTCCGTGGAAGAGAAATGGNTCTTGTGGAACGACACCGAGTTGCATTCGCAGAGAATCAATGTCGACGTTTCGAAGATCATGGCCATCGATCGACACTGAACCCGAACTGGGATCGTAGAAACGTGTAATCAGTTTNGCGATCGTACTTTTNCCAGCTCCAGTGGCCCCTACGAGAGCGAAAGTCTCACCGGGCTCGATGAGCAGATCCACATCATGCAAGACNTGATCATCTTTGCCGTATCCAAACGTCACAGACTTAAGTTCGATACTGCCTTCTATCGGGGGAAGTAACGGCGCGTCCTGCGTTTGAGTGATGGAGGGTTCGGTGGCGAGAATTTCAGCTATCTTCTGCAATCCNGATTGGCCCTGCTGATAAGTGTTGTACAACTGCACCATTTGTTGGATTGGCGCAAAGAAGGTGTTCACGAAGAGAACAAAAGCTGTGAGCTCGCCGACTTGNAGTGAGCCNTCNTTGACCATCCAGCCGCCCATCAGTAGNACTAATGCTTGGGCTGCGATNCCAATGCCTTCAGTGGCAGGACCGTAGATAGCCCCCGCTCTGGCGGTGTACAGGTTGGCATCAAGGTAGGAACCGACGACAGTGCGGTGAAGCTCAGCATTTTGACGACGNCGGTTCAGCGCAGCAATCACCCGAACTCCNGCAAGGTTTTCGGAAAGATCTGCCAAAACTGAAGCGATGCGATCCCGCACCTCTACATAGCCGCGCTGGCTGACGCTTCGAAACCACAGGGTCATANCGAGTAGAGGGGGGAGGACGAGACTCAAGAGCAGAATCGCCAACAGGGGGTTATAGGAAAAGAGAACGACTGTGACTACCGAAACGGTGAGGGCTTGAATAACAAGATTNACGAAGCCTTCGTTGACTAGCAACGTTAAGGCCTCCACATCCGATGTCATTCTGCTGAGCAGCACTCCAGACTTCTCAGAGGTGTACCAGTCGAGCCCCATGCGCTGGTAATGACTGAATAACCGTGTACGAACGTCATACATGATGTCTTCGCCAAGTCGACCGTTCCAACGNTGCCGGCAAAAGCTGGTGACAGCGTTAACGAGAATGACCAAACCGAAGAGCCATACCGCCCTGTAAAGGGCGTCGCTGTCGCCCTTCATGACCCCATTGTCGATGCCTTGCTGAGTCAACACAGGACCCAGCAAGGCGGTAATGGTTTCTACCGCTAAAAGAACCAACCCCCAAAGAGCTATAACGCGTCGCTTCGCAAACAAGGNACGAAGATTGAGCCTTGTTTGATCNGTAACAAATCGTTCGAANGAGAAGACAGGGTCGGGGTGTATNGGTTCCTTGCTGAGCACGCGTTCAGCGCCTTGTTGCATCTCTGACGGAACCCCGGCGAACGGTAAACCGGCGCTNGCACTGGCCTGAGTAGCGCTTGGACCTCCGAAAGCNCCNCCGCCCGGCGGGCCCATCATCACCATNTCTNACCGCCGTCATCTGAAACCGACGCGGCCAGCGTCTCGACATAACGAGGCTCGGTGTCCAACAAATACTGATGNGAACCGTCGGCAACAATCCGTCCGTGTTCNACCAAGACAACTCGCTCTGCGAGAGCAATCGTAGAAAGGCGATGCGCAATNACGATCGTGGTGCGCGCCCTCANCAACTCCTTTAGAGACGTATGAATCTGTTCNTCAATCTCNACATCTATGGAGCTTGTNGAGTCGTCCAAAATTATGACCGACGGGTCCTGAAGAAAAAGTCGCGCTAATGAAATCCGNTGTCTTTGTCCGCCCGAAAGGTCNTAGCCTCGCTCTCCNATAACNGTGTCGTAGCCCTTCTCTAAGGCCATTATGAAGCCGTGNGCTTGGGCTGCGCGCGCNGCTTTCTCCACCGATTCTCTTGAAGCGCCTGGTCGACCGTATGCGATGTTTTCGTGAACGCTGGTCGAGAACAAGAACGGTTCGTCCGGTACTAGTCCAACGGCACCNCGGAGACTTGCTTGCGTGACCGAGGCGATGTTTTGTCCGTCTAACGAAATCGAGCCTTGTTGAACNTCGTAAAACCGCATTAGCAATCGAGCGATGGTNGACTTCCCNGANCCCGTCCTACCGACAATTGCGATACTTTGCCCGGCCGGAACTTCTAGCTCGAAATCGTCAAGAACTCTGNACGACATTTCTGGNCCGCGAGTTCCCCCCACAGTCTCGGTTCCATAAGCGAAACCGACCTTAGAAAANGAAATGTTCCCTCCAGACGGGGTCAGATCGACGGCTCCGGGTCTGTCNTAGATGCCNGGTGGCTCATCTAGAACCTCGTAAATGCGTTCGGCTGATGCCTTGGCTCTCTGGCCCAGAATCAAGAGCATCCCGATAAATCGGAAAGGTGCTTGCAGGAGAAGGATGTACAGGTTGAACGACACCAATTCTCCGACGCTGAGCGAGCCGTTTATGGTTTGTTGGCCGCCGACCAGCAATACAGTTGCCAAAGCAAGCCTGGGAAGATTCTCAATGAATGGAGTGTGCGAAGCTCGAGTTCGGTGTTGAACCAGATTCGCCCATCGAAGACGTTCCGCGCCCCGGGCAAGCGACTCGATTTGTTGTCTCTCCGCGGCGAAGGCCTTAACCACCCTTACACCGTTAACCGATTCGTCNACCACCGTGGCAATTTCGGCTTGGCGAGACTGAACNACCCANGAGAGTGGGAACATGATGGCTCTGAGACGCTGACCAATAACGAAGACGCCAGGCAAAGCGATCATCGTGATCGCTGTTAACGGGACGCTGATCGCAGCCATTAGACCGATCGCGATTACGAAACTGAAAAATTGCACGGCCATGATTGGCGCAAATGCCATGAACATTTGAACCGATCTGATGTCAGAGTTAGCTCGACTTATTATCTGACCGCTTTGGACGCGGTCATAAAAGGCGAAAGACAATCGACCGAGGTGCTCGAAGAGCAACGTNCGAAGCTGGTATTCAACCTTGAACGCCATTCCGTAAAGGCCGTACCGGTACCCGAACGTNGCNCCCGCCCGAGTGANGCCTAGAACTAATAAGGCCAAGACGAAGGNCCAAAGGCTCGTGGTCTGGTTGATGAGTGCCCCATCAATCGCGAGCCCGATCACCCTGGGAACCAGAATTTGGGCCNCCATTGCTGCCAGAGCAGCGAGGACTGACCACAANATTCTCCAACGGTGCGTCATCACGATAGGGCNGATGCGCCTTAACCAACCCAGCGACGCGTCGCCGCCGATCGATGCNNCTACCGGCGGATAAGTGGACCAATCGCGCACCGGTTCGAAGGTGGCGTCGTCCATATGCATTGTGCTGAGGGTACCTTGGCGCTAACCAAGCGCGGATAGAGANTCACTTGCGGAGGTGTNAGNCATCGACCCCATTTCGGGAGTAGCTGTTGTGCTAGTGCTCATCGCTCTTAACGGCATCTTCGTNGCGGGCGAGTTTTCTCTTGTCGCGGTTGATGTCGAACGCGTGGACTTAATGGCCGACGCGGGTCATAGAAGAGCGCGCATAGTGCGACAACTCTTGAGACGACTCAGTTTCCATTTGGGAGGAGCACAANTAGGCATAACTGTCACTTCGCTACTTCTCGGCTTGCTAGCCGAGGACACGATCGGACCATTGCTCGAGTACATACCCGGAGTTGGTTTGATATCCGGGCCGACTAGAGCAATATTGGCGATTGGTATCGCCGCTNTGGTGCAAATGGTTTTTGGCGAACTAGCGCCCAAGAACCTCGCTATATCNCGACCTCTTGGTACGGGGCTCTGGCTTGCACCAATTCTCCGTTTATACGGCCTCNTAGCAGCGCCAGTGACGTCGACATTTAATGGCATATCGAATCTANTTCTGCGTACNGGGGGCATTGANCCAGCCGAGGAATTACGTTCACTTCGTTCGCTCGAAGACCTTGAATACCTGGTCCGTGTTTCAAAAGAACGGACGCTGGGCAAGGACGAAGCAACCCTCCTAACTCGAACGTTGCGATTGTCGCGAAAAGACGCAGCAGATGCGNTNACCCCGCGGACCTCAATGGTGGTCGTAGAACATTCAGGCAAAATCGATGATCTCGTCAAAGCCTCGACTGAAAGTGGCTACTCCCGGTTCCCAGTGATAGGCGAGGACATTGACGACGTGGTCGGAATTGTTGAGGTGAGGGAAATTTTTACCCTTGCCGTTGAAGATCGAAACAACANTCCGCTGTCGANGATCTTGAGGCCCGTCGTCGTCGTTCCCGAACATCGAGAACTTGACGGTGTCTTGCTTGACCTTGAGGCCGCNTCAAGCAGGCTTGCCGTCGTGGTTGACGAACACGGAGGTACTGCAGGACTAATCACTCGCGAAGATATTTTGGAAGAACTGGTCGGCGACATAGCAGACGAATATGACGAACCGGTTCCGGTCACTGTCAATCACCCCGATGGTTGGACTGTCTTGACAGGGNCGAGCTCAAAAGACGAGGTGGAGGAGTCACTGGGCTTACGGCTACCTCGCGGCCCGTTCGAAACTCTCGCAGGATTTGTTTTACAACAGTTCGGCTCCATTCCTGAAGTTGGACAAACCACCGAATGGCAAGGCTGGCGTTTTGAGGTAGTTCGAAAGGAACGTCTGAGACTTGTCGATATTGCGGTAAAGAGACCCGAGGCGCTGGAACCTCAGTTCCCTGAGCAAGAGGGAACCTCATGAGGCTTTTAGCCATTGCAGTCGGAACCATGTTGATCGCTTTCAACGGGGCGTTTGTTGCGTTGGAATTTGGCCTCATCGGAGCTATGAGATCTGCCATTGATTCCGAAGCGCGAAAAGGTCGTCGCTCTGCTGTCGCAGCAAAACGTCTCCAGAGCGACGTCCTCACAACCTTGGGTGGCGCTCAGCTGGGAATCACCGTCTGCTCACTGATAGTTGGTCGACTTGTCGAACCGGCTGTCGCGTCTCTCATCGAAAGTCTCGTGCACCAGTTCGGCGACATCAGCGATGCGTTGTTGCATTCGATCAGCTTTGCGTTGGCGTTGGGCATGATCGTCGTAATGCACATGGTCCTCGGTGAGATGGTTCCTAAAAACCTGGCAATTACCGGACCAGAACGGACGTTGCTTCTCTTAGCTCGACCGATGGCGGCCTATCTCTTGGTTGCTCGACCCATTGTCCGTTCCCTCTTATGGTTTTCGAACGGCCTGCTTCGCCTAGTGCGGGTCGAACCAGCATCTGAACTTGACGAATCCACAACCCCTGCCGAACTTTCGTTAATGGTGGACGAATCTCATGACCAGGGACTGATTGATCACGAGGAGTACGCGTTGATCGAGAGTGCCTTGGCTTTCAGCGTCACGCTTGCAACCTCGGTTATGGCCCAAATGAANGAGGTGCACTCCGTTGCCGCGAATTGCTCAATTTCAGAGATCGAGCGTCGGATTGTGGCGACGGGACATACACGCCTNGTCGTGCACGGCCGCGGTATTCACGATGTCCGAGGGTTCGTGCACAGCAAAGATCTCTTAGCGTTAGAGGCAGGNAAACGGACGCTTGACTCAGNACTNATTAGGCCGATGTTAAGAGTCGGCCCTGACAGCACTTTGCCCGATGTGCTGCAACTTATGCAACGATCGCGGATCCACCTCGCCCTGGTTACTTCCCAAGGGACGAACTATGGAGTGTTGACCTTGGACGATGTAATGCGCGGGCTCGTAGGCGGGTTAATTCAAGATGTCCAGCATGATTGATGTCTCACCTGTGCTGTGATTAGGCCCCTATGGCGTGATANCCGCCATCAACATGGACGATCTCACCAGTGGTCATTGGAAACCAATCTGACATTATTGCAAGCGTTGTNCGAGCGACNGAATTTTGGTCGTGCACATCCCAGCCCAACGGTGCGCGCTGTTGCCAAGCATCCTCGAAGTCGCTGAATCCCGGAATGGATTTGGCCGCCATGGTCCGAATTGGACCGGCTGACACAAGGTTCACTCGAATACCGTCTGGGCCCAACGATTTAGCGAGGTAACGAGCAGTCGATTCAAAGGCTGCTTTNGCGACCCCCATCCAGTCATAAACNGGCCACGCNACAGAGGCGTCGAAGGTAAGACCGACGACNCTACCGTTTGCCTCTGCTAGTAACGGTTGTAGGCCACCGGCCAGAGCTTTCAGGCTGTAGGCAGAAACATGCAACGCGACGCTNACGTCTTCCCAATCTGCCTTGAGGAAATTGCCGCCAAGACAAGCCTCGGGAGCGAAGCCGATCGCNTGCAAGACACTATCCAAANGCCCCCAACGTTCCTGGAGGTTCAGAAAAACCGCCTCGATTTCGGCAGGTTCGGTCACGTCAAGAGCTAACACATCGCACGCTTCAGGCAACTTGCGNGCTGTCCTTTCCGTAAGTCGCATAGCCCTGCCCGCACCNGTGAGCACCACTTCTGCACCCTCCATCTGAGCCAATTTGGCTACTTCGAACGCTAACGACGCATCCGTTAANACCCCAGTGATCAGCAGCTTCTTGCCGTCCATCAGACCCATAAGGGTTGTCCTCCGTTTGGTGCAGNAGGCGCCGCNTGTCGGCGCCATCATCCCAACTCTCGTAATGAAGTCACCGTATCTTGCCATCGGACAGTACCGTGGCACTTCATGCGGATTGGGATCGTTGGCGGAACCGGACCAGCTGGCGTGGCGTTGGCAGCACGTTTAGCTGACGTTGGCTATGAAGTCGTCCTTGGCTCCCGTTCAAAATATCGNTCAATGGAGGCCGTCGACACCCTTGTTGAGCGATGGCCAGACCGNGAGTTAGCCGTTTCGCCGTCAGACAACATCGGCGCCGCAAAATGNGAATTCGTAGTGATCGCCACCCCGTGGGATGCAGCGGCCATCACCGCTCGAAGTGTGAAGGAGCATGTGCGAAACAAAGTAGTTGTGACGATGTCGAATGCTCTNGCGCGTGTNGATGATGAATTCGTGCCGCTCATTCCTCCACGCGGTTCAGTTGCAGCGTCCGTGCAGTCTTCTTTGCCGGATTCGAAGGTTGCAGCGACATTGCAGCATGTTCCGGCNCAGGAACTAGGCGACCTGCAACAACCGCTCGATAGCGACATNCTGATCTGTAGCGATGACAAAGAAGCCACCGACTTAGTGGCCGAGGTCGTCGGCAAGATTCCTGGCGCAAGAGCTTTGGATTGCGGCAATCTGTCCAACGCAACAGCCATCGAAGCCTTTACAGCAGTTCTCCTCCAACTCAATACTCGCTACCGAACCCGAGTCGCCCTCAAACTTGTTGGTCTCGAATGACNGCTATNCCAAAAGAGAAGTTCCAATGGANGGTTTANATCGCATATGGGCGACTTGGCGCCAGGACTACGTGAGCGGTGAGACGGGAGAAATCGCCGACGCCTCNCAAGGTAGGTGTGTNCTGTGTTCGGTCTTGGAACTTGGTGCGAACAACCCAGAACAGTTAGTCCATAGCGGAGAGACCGCTGCCGTCATCTTGAACGCCTACCCGTACACCACCGGACATGTGATGGTCCTGCCCTACGACCACCTTGCAAACTTCAATGACCTCGATGAGAGAGCGCGCCTCGAGATGTTCGAACTGACCGTAAGAGCCATCGAAGCGATCGAAACTGCTTACTCGCCCGACGGAGTGAACATGGGAGCCAATCTAGGTAGGGGAGCGGGCGCCGGAATACCTGATCATCTCCACATTCACGTCTTACCGCGCTGGGACGGCGACACCAACTTTATGACCACCGTCAGCGGCGCCCGAGTTTTGCCCGAAGCTNTAGATTCAACCCTTGAACGCCTGCGCGCAGCCTTCGCTTGAGCCCTCACTCAACGATCAACGGCAGGTAGCGTAAACAACGTGGACAACCGCGAAGTTCGAGACGAANTNCCAGACGACCTTGACCGCGGGTTTGNTGGCGCGTACACCTTTCCAGATAACAAACGTAGAAAAATCACTGGCGCGCTTTACGTGGTGATCGCCGTCGCNGTGGCGNGTTGGTCTGCTTCGGTGCCCGATGAACCGGTGCTGGTTAATGTTGGACTACTACTCGGATGCGCCGGACTTGGCCTTTTCGGTGTGTACAGCATCGCGTCTGGTCGAGCCTTCNGNCTTGACGAAAACGAAGCGCTGGTNTCGGCCAGCCAGGCNGTCGGATTCCCCGTCGGCCATGCCAGCGCTCAACTGGGTTGGCGCGGATATATGAGTCGCCCTACGTGGAAGATGCTCGTCTATTCAGCAGAAGACCCACCCGTCAGTAGAGGACTCGTCTTGGTTGATGCGATAGATGGAAGCATCATCGACACCTATGTAGAGGACAATCCTGAAGANTGGATTCGGACAGCGGAATCCGATGACGACCAGGGAAGCAGTTTCTGATGTTTGACGGAAATTTCCGCGACGGTGTTGACCGCATAGTGGGACCCNTCGGTCGACTACTAGTTCGGATCGGCATCAGNGCAGATTTCCTTACTTGCATAGGACTCCTGATGTCTGTGGCCGCCTGCGTCTTCATCGGTCGAGGCCAACTGCGACTGGGTCTCGCACTATTGATCTTGACGGCTATTCCAGATCTGTTGGATGGAGCAGTAGCAGCAGCGGCTGGTACTTCTTCAAAACGNGGCGCCTTCTTTGACTCGACAGCCGATCGNGTGACAGATGNACTGTTGCTGNGTGGTGTCGNATGGCATTTGGCCGAANGCAACGGCGGGAAAATGGCGCTTCTGCCCATGGCCGTTTTAGCCGTATCGTCCCTCATCAGCTACGAGAGAGCTAAAGCTGAATTATTGGGATATCAAGCCAAAGGGGGCTTGATGGAACGCGCTGAACGAATGGTCGTTCTTGGNTTCGGATTGTGCTTCCAAGCNATCCTCATCCCGGTGCTTTGGGTCATGCTCGCGCTGACGTCACTTACTGCGTTACAGAGGTTCTTCAAGGTCTGGCGTCAAGCGACCCCTGACGTTCCCTCCTCGAACCGTCGAGCGTAACTTTGCCCGGCAACGGTGTAACGATGCTCTACCGAATCGGAGCTATGGCCGCGCGGATGCTGCCAGCCCCCTTGGCCGCTGCGTTGCCCNGGATAGNTGCCGCACCAATCAGCAAGNTCCTTCCGAAAAAACGACAGATGNTAGAGCGCCACATGAGACGGGCGATGGGCAGCGGAGCAACCACCAAGGAGGTGAGACGCGCTGNAACGAATGCCTTCGCTTCATATTGTCGCTACTGGATCGAATCCTTTCGCCTGCCTGCCGTCAAGAGATCTCGACTNTCCGACGGAATAGAAGTTCCTGATTACCAGCATGTCGAGCAAGCGCTGAGNCGAGGCAAAGGTGTCATCCTCGCCCTTCCCCATCTAGGCGGCTGGGAATGGGCAGGGTTCTGGATGGCGACGGTCAANGAACTGCCGATCACAGTCGTCGTCGAACCCATTGAACCTCCCCAATTATTTGACTGGTTCGCAGGCTTTCGGTCCAAGCTAGGAATGAGAGTTGTTCCCCTCGGNCCGTCCGCAGGAGCGGANATCGCATCGGCCTTGAAACGAAACGAAATCGTCTGTCTTCTCTGNGACCGCGATATCGCTGGAGGCGGCGTCGAAGTTGAATTCATGGGAGAACGAACCACTCTCCCAGGCGGTCCGGCGATACTGGCTCTACGTACCGGAGCCACCATCCTTCCNACAGCAGTTTATTTTCAATCTCGCGGACGACATCTTGGAGTAGTCCGGCCNCCAATCGACACGATACGGCGAGCAACCNTCAAAGAAGATGTCGAACGAGTNACCGCTCAGTTGGCCAACGAACTAGCGCTTCTCATTCGTCGCGCACCCGAACAATGGCACCTCTTCCAACCCAATTGGCCGAGTGACTTGTCCCACAAATCTTGAAAGTCACCCACACTTTCGTGGGCCTCGGCGTCTCTATCACGTAGCGTTGTTCGCCGTGAGGATCGGAATTGTCTCGCCCTACAGTCTCACCAGCCCGGGAGGTGTCCAGACCCAGGTTCTCGGCTTAGCTCGAGCGTTGGGCNCCGTAGGGCATCAGGTACGAGTTTTAGGTCCATGTGACGGAGCTCCGCCAGAAACCGGAGTTACACCCCTAGGGGCGAGCATCCCGACTTTCGCCAACGGATCGATCGCACCGATAGCACCGGACTTAGCGTGCACTCTTCGCACTATTCGTGCTTTTCGCGANGAAGAATTTGACGTAATACACATCCATGAACCGATCTGTCCCGGACCNTGCCAAACAGCACTATTCATGCGCAGCGCNCCCATCGTNGGGACCTGGCATGCGGCNGGCGGCAGCAAGGCGTATTTAACCCCTGGAGTTCGNTGGCTCGCAACCCGTATGAATGTTCGAACAGCGGTGTCCACGGANGCCCGTGATATGGCGCATGAGGCACTNGGAGGCGAATANGAGGTGGTTTTCAACGGCATCGAGTTTGANAACTTTCGTCAGTCGTCTGCGGCAACNTCCTCCACTCCGACAATCGCATATTTGGGTCGACATGAACCTCGNAAAGGTTTAGAGGTGTTGCTGCAAGCAGTTGCATCAATGTCTGAAGACGTGACCCTTTGGGTGATGTCTGATGGCCCCCAAACCGACGAACTGCGATCTCGTTACGGAACCAACGAGCGGGTTAAGTGGCTGGGTGCAGTNAGCGACGAAGAGAAAATTTCCCGAATNAANGGAGCCGACGTCTTTTGCGTACCNTCACTACGAGGTGAGAGCTTCGGGATAGTACTTCTTGAGGGAATGGCTGCGGGCACCCCNGTTGTAGCGAGTGACCTGCCGGGATANCGCAACGTAGCTANNGGCGGGAACGAGGCATANCTAGTTCCGCCCGGCGACGCTGAAGCACTTAGNGCTGGATTGANANGCGTACTTGATGATGAGCTCCTGTCGAACCGGCTNTCNNAAGCCGGCCTGCGACGGGCGTCGGAGTTTTCAATGGCTCGACTGGCGAACATATACCTCGGGTTGTACGAGCGCGCCATAGAGATCGAACAAAGAGATCCTGACAGAGGNGGTTGGCGAGGCGAGTTGAGTCGCATGGGTTGGCCATCANATTTGAANAAGCGGACNCCTGAACCTAGCTAGGCGCGCTTCAATACCCGATCGTTGGGACCCTACACTGCGGACTCNAGCCGCTGACTTCCTCGGAGATACGGAAACCATATGCAGAACTGGAGCGAGAGGAACCTGCGGCGCGCAGTTTGGCTCACCGTCATGTTTTGGATTTCAGTCCTGCTGTTCTCTCTTGGCATATGCGGGGTGGGACTTCTGCTCAACCTGCCAATTTGGGTACCACCGTTAGCCGGATTGATGATCCTTGCCGTGGTTGTTCGGATATCANGAAANGCAGAGCGTCGACTTCTAGAGCGGTGCGGAGAAACTGAACCCGAATCAGGAAATTATCCGCGGATAACGAATTTGGTTGACGCCNTGTGTCTCACCACGGGGGTTTCTGCCCCNGAGATTCGCGTACTTCGGTCATCGGCAAGCAACATCGCGGCGATCGGGCGCAGCCCCGACAAGTCAANACTGATACTCACAACTGGACTGATCGAGAGTGTCAGCCGGGTAGCACTTGAGGCGGTGCTTGCTAATCGAATCGCTCAAATAACAAATTATCGAGTGGCGTTGACCACCACGACGTTGACCACCTTCGGTCTGACCCTAGGATCGACNCGCATTCGGATCTGGCCTTTGCTCCCACTAGGCCTGCTAAGCGGGGGTCGACTAGCGAAAGGTCCCGACCTTGACAGTGATTTTNCCGACGATGCGGCTGGTGTAGCAGTCACGCGATATCCGCCTGGGATGGTGGAAGCCCTGGAGATTTTAGAAAATCAACACCAANTAGCAGGAACTGACGCGCATACAAGCCCCCTTTGGCTACTAGACCCGTCCNACGGCGCGGAACGGCCGAGTGTCCAAGCCCGAATTGCTTCGCTTCGCGAAATGTGATTCCTCGATGATGANAAGCGCACTCGCGGTTGTATTTTGCTTGCCGCTACTCGTCAACTGCGCTGCGGACTCACGGGACGACGCGACCGACGCACAAAATGACTCGACTGCGATGGCGCCTCCAGTTACTCAAACGACCACGACCATTAACGACCAGGTCCGCCAACCTGAAAATAACAAGGCTGGATCCACTACTACGACGTCGTTGACCCCACCTCCGTCCACCACCACGCCTCGGTTCTCGAAGGGCGAAACCCAAAGATCAGGAGTCGTCGCGCCATACCGAGGTACAGCAATTCCTCAGGCCGCTCTCGCTGCCCCTCGGTTGGCGTTGAAAATTGATAATGCGCCGACCGCAACGCCTCAAGAAGGGATCCAAGAAGCCGACATAGTTTTCGAAGAACTAGTGGAGGGAGGACTCACCAGGTTTTTAGCCATTTTTCACACGAAGGTGCCTGAAGCCGTTGGGCCTATCCGCTCGGGACGCTCGACCGACATCCCCCTCCTAATGCCCTTTGANGGAGCGTTATTTGGATGGAGCGGAGCCAACTGGGCTTTTCGCCGGCTGCTTGACACGGTGGCAGTGACCGACGTAGGCGTATACCGGAAGCCGTCTGACTACTGGCGACGAAGCGACCGACCCGCGCCGAGCAATCTATGGGTACGCAGCGGCGACCTGCTTCGGCACGTCCCTCCAGACGTCTCACTCCCAGAGCCAATATGGNCCTTNCGTACCCTTGATCTTCCTGTCGATTCGCGGGCCGAACCCGCCGANGGCGTCGACATTGCCTGGGGTTCCAACGACGTATCGTTCAAATGGTCCGCCGACGTCGGTGGATGGCAACGATTCCAAAACGGCGAACCACATTTGGCCATAGATAACGAAGGCGCATTAGTTGCCCTAGCGCCTCAAAACGTTGTCATCCAGTTCGTCAAGTACCTCCTCAGTAACGAAATTGATTCGAANGACGCGCGAATCCCCATTGCNCAGATCAGCGAGGGAAAAGGGACGGCATGGATACTTAGCGACGGCAAGGTCATAGAAGGACGCTGGGACAAACCCAACGTCACCGTCCACACTCGATTCACTGACACCAGCGGCAGTCCGGTGGCCATGACGCCTGGATCAACGTGGGTGTTGCTTGTTCCGCGGGGTGCCGCCTCGCTGATTAACGAGAGCGAGCAGAAACCCTGACTCGTTGTGCAACTCGCTGGCTTAGACTGTGAAGATGGCTGAAGATAATAGCGGTGCGAACTCTCAGGTNGGCACCGTNCGCGTTAAACGAGGATTAGCTGAGATGCTTCGGGGCGGCGTCATCATGGACGTCGTCACTCCACAAGAAGCAAAGATCGCGGAAGATGCCGGAGCTGTCGCCGTGATGGCGTTAGAGCGAGTCCCCGCCGACATACGCCGCGATGGTGGCGTCGCTCGAATGAGCGACCCCTCAATGATCGATGGCATACAGCAGGCGGTCACAATCCCCGTAATGGCCAAAGCCCGAATCGGTCACTTCGCCGAGGCCCAGGTGCTCGAGTCGCTTGGGGTCGACTACGTGGACGAATCCGAGGTGCTGACCCCAGCCGACGAAGCTCATCACATCGACAAATGGGCTTTCACCGTTCCGTTCGTCTGCGGTGCCACCAACCTCGGCGAAGCATTGCGTCGAATCTCCGAAGGAGCATGCATGATCCGGTCGAAAGGNGAGGCCGGAACAGGAAATATCGTAGAGGCAGTCCGACACCTGCGGTCGATCTTGGGTGACATCGGCAAGCTCACCCAAGCCGATTCCGCCGAGTTATTCAACTGGGCGAAGCATCTACAAGCCCCCGTGGGCCTCGTCCAAGAGGTCGCAGAAACAGGAGCGTTGCCGGTGCCCATGTTCTGCGCCGGAGGTATCGCTACCCCCGCCGACGCGTCGCTAGTGATGCAACTTGGAGCCGAAGCAGTTTTTGTCGGATCGGGAATTTTCAAGAGCGAGGATCCTGCACCTCGAGCCAAGGCGATCGTCGAGGCAACCACCCACTATCGAGACCCTTCAATGGTTGCGAAAGTGAGTAGGGGGTTAGGCGACGCGATGCCGGGCTTAGAAATCGGTGAACTTGAGACCAAGCTTGCCGAACGCGGCTGGTAGACGGCCACCTTGTCNTTGCTTGTTGGGGTTCTAGCTTTACAAGGNGCATCAGGAGAGCACGCTNNCGCACTGCGAAAGCTGGGAGTCCAAGCTCGCGAAGTTCGGATGCCCGAAGACCTCGCAGCTATCGACGCCATCATTCTCCCCGGCGGTGAATCCACAACAATTTCAATGCTNTTGGAATCAAGCGGAACCTTTCAGCCGTTAGCGGAACTCCTCTCTATGGGCCTTCCCGCCTTCGGTACGTGTGCCGGGATGATCATGTTGTCCACAGAGGTCCTAGATGGTCGAACTGATCAGCGCAGTTTTGACCGCATTGACATCTCGGTTCNNCGAAATGCGTTCGGACGCCAGGTTGCAAGCTTCGAAAAAGAGGTTGANGTGGTGGGCCTCAAAGACCCCTTCCCCGCAGTTTTTATTCGCTCACCNGCTGTAGCGAAGGTGGGTTCCAATGTTGAGGTTCTGGCAACCGTCGAACTNGATAAGGGTAGAGAANTACCGGTCCTGTGNCGTGAGAACAACGTCTTAGTTTCAAGCTTTCACCCAGANCTAACAAATGACCTCCGGCTCCATCAAATGTTTCTCAGTGAGGTATAGGGACGAGGGATGCGTCCCGTTCGTAGGTTCGACCCTCACACCCGGCTGCCTCGATGGCAGACTATGACTCGGAGGTGTGCAAGTGTCTGGGCATTCCAAATGGGCGACCATCAAACACAAAAAAGGGGCTGCCGATAAAGCTCGCGGCAAGCTCTTTGCGAAGCTGATTCGCCAGGTTGAAGTAGCAGCACGCGAAGGCGGGGGCGATTTAGATTCGAACGCGAACCTGCGCACCATGTACCAGAANGCGCGCGATAACTCCGTACCGCTAGACACCATCGAACGAGCGATCAAGCGGGGGACCGGCGAACTCGAAGGTGTGAGCTACGAACAAGTCAGTTATGAGGGATACGCGCCCCACGGTGTCGCAATGTTTGTCGACGTATTGACCGATAACCGAAATCGGACGGGTGCNGAGATCCGCAGCGTGTTCACTCGAGCAGGAGGTTCGCTGGCCGAACCGGGTGCCGTTGCGTGGCAGTTCGAGCGTAAGGGAGTTGTGTTGTTGCCAGGAACACTTGATGAGGATGACGTGATGCTTGCGGCCTTAGAAGCCGGCGCAGAAGATGTTGTTGTTGAAGGTGAACTATGGAGGGTGACCACAGACCCCTCCGACACCATCGCCGTTCGAGAGGCACTTGANGCCGAAGGTATTGAGGTGTCTTCCACCGATCTGACCTACTTGCCTCAAAATCTCATTGAACTNGCGTCGACCAGCGATGCCCGACAAGTCATGGCTGTAATGGACGCGCTCGACGACAACGATGACGTTCAGGGCGTATATGCAAACTTTGATGTGTCAGACGACGTTTTAGCGGAGCTTACGAAAGGCTGATCAATAGCCCGGGAGTAGTGCTGTACAATCGAACCTGTGTTCGTTTTGGGAATTGACCCCGGGTTGTCTCGCTGCGGTTACGGCGTTCTAGAGCAGGTCGGCCGTAAGGCGGAAGCGGTAGCAATCGGTGTGATCCGNACCCCACCTACGGCTGCGACCGCTGACCGCTTAGCTGCTGTTCATAAAGAGTTTCAAGGACTNATCGACGAACACCGCCCAGATGTGGTGGCGATAGAGCGAGTATTTTTTCAGGTCAACGCGCGCACCGCAATGGGNGTGGCCCAAGTGAGCGGTCTCGCTATGGCGGCCGGAGCGGCCGCCGGCGCCCAAGTTGTCGAATACACCCCTAACCAAATCAAAGAAGCTGTCGCAGGTTGGGGAAGCGCCACNAAAGAACAGATGCAGCGCATGGTNCAATCNTTGCTCTCCTTGCCTGANCTTCCATCACCACCAGATGCAGCTGATGCCGCGGCCGTCGCTTTATGCCATCTCGCTCACGCCTCTACGCGACGACTCGAAGAGGCTTCGAAGTTCTGATGATCGGCTCGCTTCGCGGNTCGCTTGTGGACAAAGATCCGGAAGGAGAAGTCGTATTAGAAGTGGGTGGAGTCGGATACAGGATCAGCGTGAACCCTGGAACTCTCGTTGTCTTGCCGGAAATAGGCGCAGACGTATTTATGCACGTGCATCATCACATCCGAGAAGGTGATCAACAGTTGTATGGATTCGCGACGTTGGCCGAACGAAAATGCTTTGAATCAGTTATCGGAGCCCACGGAGTCGGCCCCGCACTCGCCTTGGCTGTTCTCGCCACGCTGCCGCCCGACGAGTTACGACAGGCAGTCGCNACTAACGACGTCGACGCCTTATGTTTAGTNCCGGGCGTCGGAAAAAAAACGGCGCAGAGAATGGTCCTAGAACTCAAGAATCGTCTCGAGATTTCCGGATTTGACAGTAACGAACCCGATAACGACCAGCAGGTAGCTTCCACTGCACTTGCTGATGTACGTGAAGCTTTGATCCAGATGGGGTTCGGAACCGAAGAGGTGCGACGTGCCGTCGAAGGACTCGAAGGGGATGACACCTCAATGATGCTTCGCTCCGCCCTGCAACGTCTGGCCGCNAAATGACCGATAGTGATTGGGGCCGAGAAGAGGGATTTCGCCGNAACGAAAGTGAAGATCGAGACGAGGTCCTCCGAGCCGATCTCGTGGACGAAGACCAGGACGAGGTTGGATTGCGGCCTCGACGGTTAGCAGAGTTCGTTGGCCAACCCGAACTTAAAGACCACCTNGAAGTTGTCTTGGACGCGGCTCGAGCCCGCGAACAGACTCCGGATCACCTGCTCTTCGCTGGTCCTCCAGGGCTTGGTAAAACAACGCTNGCGGGAATTGTGGCCGCAGAACTCGGAGTGCTGATGCACGTGACTTCGGGCCCAGCTATTGAACGCGCTGGAGATCTTGCCGCAATCCTCACAAATCTCGGGGATCGAGACGTCTTGTTCATTGACGAGATTCACCGTCTACCCAAACAAGTCGAAGAAGTTCTTTATCCGGCAATGGAGGACTTTCAACTTGACGTTGTACTTGGNAAAGGACCGGCCGCTCGGTCCATCCGATTCGATTTGCCAGCCTTCACTCTGGTGGGNGCCACAACCAGGACTGGACTAATAGCAGGTCCCCTACGAGATCGATTTGGTCTCGTAGAACGTCTCGATTATTACGCTCCCATNGAACTTCAAGCGATTGTCGAAAGGGCGGCAGGAATCCTGTCCGTCACCATTGATTCGAACGGAGCAGCTGAGATAGCCAGTAGAAGCCGAGGCACACCTCGAATAGCCAACCGGTTACTGCGTCGGGTCCGCGATTTCGCGGAAGTGCGCGCTGACGGNGTGGTAGATGTCGAAGTAGCCCGCGANGGACTCGCCTTATTTGGTGTAGACGAACTCGGCCTTGACAAGGTTGATCGATCAATTCTCGAATCAATTGCCGTGACACACGAAGGCGGCCCGGTTGGNCTATCAACTCTTTCGATCAGTGTGGGTGAAGAGCGCGAAACTCTTGAAGATGTCTACGAGCCCTTTCTCATCCAGCAAGGCCTTCTTCAACGCACTCCGCGNGGTCGCGTNGTGACAAAAGCNGCCTTCACTCATCTTGCANTAGACCCCCCAGATCGTTTAGCAGAGGGTCGCTCGTTATTCGAGTAGCGATGGNTTNGAAGAAGTGAACCACGACCGTGTTTGGTATGCCGCCTACGGGTCAAATCTCTTNCGTGCGCGCTTCCTTNTCTATCTCACCGGGGGAAGCTATGCGAAAGGTCATCACGAACACGTCGGCGCTCGTGATCGTCGAGAGCCGGGAACCGAAGCACCATTAATCCAAGGCCCATGGCAGTTGTGCTTTGGTCAGTCTTCGTCACGATGGGGAGGAGCAGTAGCCTTCCTAGATCCTGAGAAGGACGGGGACGCAAGCGTTCGTTGTTGGGACATCACCCAACAACAATTCGCCGATGTTGCGGCTCAAGAGAACGGGCTGCTTCCGGGGGAACTTGAGATAGACATCAACCACCTGATAACCCATGGCCAGATCGAAATCGGGAATTCCTGGTACTCGCGAATTGTCTACCTCGGGGAATATCGCAACAAACCNCTAATGACGTTCACGAGCTCCGAGCCNCCAAACCCGGGAACTCCAGGGGAGCCTTACTTAAGAGTGATTGTGCGGGGGCTCCTCGAAGCCGAACCCACTCAGGCCGATCAGCACATCGATCGGCTCATGCGAGCCGAGGGCGTCGTCCCTGCTTGGACGCGAGAAGCTTTATTAGGACTAGCAAATCAGGAGACGTAACATCGTCGAGGTCATGAGTACTGAGCTTCCCGTTCAGAACATGGATGAATTCGATTACGAGTTACCCGAGCGCGCTATTGCTCAACATCCAGCCGAGACTCGNGATAGCGCAAAACTTTTGGTAGATAGGGGTACTGCTCACGGACCTAAACATCTCACCGTCGCNGATCTGCCTGAGCAGCTAGGCGCGGGNGATTTGGTCGTAATTAACGAAACACGTGTCATCCCCGCCCGGCTGCCNCTGCGAAAATTTAGNGGAGGCGCGGTTGAGGTGTTACTGCTCGAACCGGTCCACGAAGGGTGGGCTGCACTCGTTCGACCNGGACGTCGCGTCAAGAGCGGAACAGAGTTACGCAGCGACCGAGATCCCNACTTGCAGGTCNTCGTNGGAGAGAACATTGGTGATGANGGCCAACGAAAGGTCGTAGTCCTTCACGACGGAAAGACTGTGGCCGAACCNACTGATTGCCATCGACTATCTNCTGGCGGGGAACCTCCCCTCCCGCCTTACATNGTCTCNGAAGGGCACTCAGCGGAGCGGTATCAGACCATATACGCCCGCTCTCCAGGTTCAGTAGCAGCGCCGACTGCCGGCCTTCACCTAACGGANNCCATATTCAAGAGATTCAAGGAACGNGGCGTGGNGGTGTCAACGGTCGACCTGACCGTCGGGATTGACACCTTCCGACCCGTNACAGTCGATAACCCCTCNGATCACATCATGCACAGNGAGGCCTACAACGTTCCAGAAAGTACGTGGGAGGCCTGCCAAAGCGCACGTCGAGTAGTCGCCATTGGNACGACCACCGCTCGATCCCTAGAGTCAGCCGCGAGAGGCGCACTGTCGGGNCGGACCAATCTTTTCCTGCGCCGCGGCATGCAGTTCGACNTTGTTGATCTTCTGATGACCAATTTCCATCTCCCACGCTCCACNCTGTTACTTATGATCGACGCGTTCATCGGCCCCCGCTGGAAAGACCTGTACGACGAAGCTCTTCGGACCAGCTACCGGTTTCTTNCATTCGGTGACGCAATGTTGNTGGATGGCGCTTCGACATAACCAGCTCCTCTGCCATGCTGTACAGATTGTGGCGCTCACTTACGAATTACTTGCTTCAGATNNCCAAGCNCGCCGAGGGCGCATCCANACCCTTCGAGGCTCCATCGAGACGCCTGTNTTTATGCCCGTGGGAACCNGAGGCGCAGTAATCCACTTAGATCAACGCGACTACTCAGAACTAGACATCGAAGTCGTTCTGGGTAACACCTACCANCTGATGTTGCGTCCCGGGGCAGAAACAATCGACGCCCTNGGAGGCCTTCACGCATTCACGTCCTGGGACGGTCACATGTTGACCGACTCGGGNGGCTTCCAAGTGATGTCGCTTAGCGACAACGTTCGCGTCGATGACAATGGGGTCACTTTCACGTCGATTTACGATGGCGACAAATTGCGATTTACACCCGAAGACGCTGTTGCNACTCAAGAACTGCTAGGTGCGGACATCCAAATGGTTCTTGACGTGTGCCCTGCTCTACCCGCTCCAGAGAACGAAGTGATTCTCGCCATGGAAAGNACCCACGATTGGGCGGCGCGAGCGAAAGTCGCTCACAGCCGAAGCGACCAGGCGTTATTCGGAATCGTCCAAGGAGGAACAGACCCNTTGTTGCGAAGCAGAAGTGCGGAAGTTCTTGCCTCCCTCGACTTNCACGGNTACGGAATTGGGGGACTCTCAGTCGGAGAGACTCATCGCGAGATGATGCCAGCGTTGTCATCNGCGCTAGCGGGGTTACCTACGGACCGGCCCCGTTACCTCATGGGCGTTGGTGACCCCGCTCGGATCGTTGACGCCATCGGCATTGGAGTTGACATGTTCGACTGCGTTTTACCAACTCGACTTGCTCGCCACGGCACGGTCCTGACTAACGAAGGAAGACTAAATCTCAAGAATGCGAAACACGCCCGAGATGATCAACCTCTCGACCCCACAAACCCCATGTCGAACGGCTTTAGTCGCGCNTACTTGCGTCATCTGATCCAGGTCAAAGAACCAACCGCGGCCCGCATCGCCACTTTGCACAACCTCTGGTTTTTGCTCGATCTTGTCAAAAAGGCTCGAACGGCAATCGAGGAAGCCAGATTCGAAGACTTTCGACTTNAGACCATGGAAATCTGGGCATAAACAAAGAATTGCCACAAACGCCGAGATGGGATTCATGGAGTCTGCGGACGAGAGCAGTACGATGGCNTCTCGGTCACCTAATTCTCTAACTCGGAGTCGCCGTCTATGGCCTTGTTACTGCCAATTCTCGTCTTTGTTGGGATGTANTTCTTAATACTTCGACCTCAGCAAAAACGGATGAAACAACGAGAAGCGCTGGTTCGCGCTGCTGGAATTGGAGATGAAGTNGCAACNGTNGGCGGAGTTATCGGCATCATCGTGGCCGAAGAGGACGAACAGGTTGTGTCTCTAGAGGTAGATACCGATGTCGAGTTACGGGTNCAGAGACGCTCGATCGGCGAAATCATCACCAAGGCCGGTGAAACNACCGAAAACNCTGACGACNCCGACGACACCGACGACCGAGACTGATATTTGNTTCCCAGCCGACCTGGATCCATCACGTGCGCCGCTCCCATCTCGTCTCACTAATTCTCGTCGTNACGTTNNCTGTTGCGTCTTTGGNGGGAGTCTTATCCGCCGGCTGGAAACCNATTCTCGGAGTTCAGTTGCAGGGCGGGGTTGAAGTGGTACTTCGCCCGGCAGCCGANGTTTCCGACGAACAGNTCGAACGAGCCATAGAAATCATTCGCAATAGAGTCGATGCNATAGGCGTCGCCGAACCCGACATCACGCGACAAGGAAGCCAAGTAGTCATTCAACTACCGGGCGTAAAAGATAAACAACGCGCTGTTGATCTCATCGGGCAAACCGCTGAACTTCGTTTTCGACCGGTCATCAACGTGTTCGATNCAACCGATCCAAGCCAACTCGCGGCAGTCAAACAAGTGATCAATCCACAACAAGACAGCGACTCTGATGGGAATTCCGTCGAGACCACCGAGCCGGCAGTTCCCGATATCCCNGTGTCGCTGTCCGATGTCCTCACCTCACCCCAGGAAGATGAAGCATCGGCAACGGTCGTCCTNCTAGGAACTGACCGTCAAACTGGCTTTCTGTTGGCGCCAGCAGCGCTCACCGGAGAGGTTATAGAGGAGGCCGCGGCGACGTTTCAAGGACAATGGATCATCAACGTCTCTTTCAACGACCAAGGAGCATTGCTCTTTGACCAAATGGCGGCAGCAAACTACGAGCGCTCAGTCGCCATCGTGTTGGATGGCGTCGTTGAGTCCGCACCGACTATCAACGCGACCGAATTCAACGGACAGGCAGTCATTTCCGGTTCCTTCGATGAAGCCGAGGCAAAAAACTTAGCCCTGGTACTCCGGTTTGGTGCGCTCCCGGTCGAATTTGAACGCGACGACGTNCGAACCGTCTCGGCAACTCTGGGTGAGGGAACACTTCGCGCGGGCGTCATCGCTGGCCTTGTCGGTCTGGCTCTAGTCGGCGCGTACATGTTGCTCTACTACCGNCTGCTTGGTCTGGTCGCGATATGTAGCCTCGCGACGAGTGGAGCAATCCTCTGGTCGATCATTGCCTGGCTTGGCGAAAGTCGCGGGCTAGCTCTAACCCTCGCCGGGGCGACNGGCATCNTNGTCTCGATCGGTGTCCAAGTGGATTCAAATATCGTCTACTACGAAAGAATCAAGGAAGAAGTTCGACGAGGCCGAGCAGTCCGCTCTGCGGCAGACAGCAGCTTCAGCCCAGCATTTTCGACCATCGTCTGGGCAGACCTTGCCTCATTGATCGGTGCCGGAGTCCTCTACCAACTTACGAGCGGNACCGTGCGAGGATTCGCGCTTTACCTGGGAATCACCACACTTATTGATCTGGCAGTGTCGTTCTTCTTCATGCGACCACTCGTAATCCTGGTGGCGCGTCGCCTCGTCGGAGAGAACCCCGGCCGGTTAGGGGTCAGTAACAAGGCTCAGGAGGTGCCGGCATGAACTTTTCGCTCAGGGCGCTCTACCGCGGCGAAAATTCTTGGGACTTTCTAGGAGTATCTCGCCGAGTACTCACAGGCTCTGCAATAGCTGTTCTGGTGTGCGTGGCAGCCATCTTCGTTCGCGGCCTGAACCTTGGCATCGAATTCGAAGGTGGCGNAGTGTGGGAGATACCAGCCTCAGCAGACGTGACGACTGATGATTTAGCAGATGCAGCNTCTGATGCCGGAATGAGCGATGCTCGGGTTCAACGCATCAGTGGCGGTGAGGATATTTTCCGGGTCCGCGGAGAATTAACAGCAAATGCGAGNGCNAAGTCCGTTGTCGCAGAATTAGCAAAAGTCGCGCGTGTTGATGCNGAGACGATCAGCACCAGAGCAGTCAGTCCCTCATTTGGCGATGAAGTGGCGGGTAAAGCTCGCCGCGCTCTCNTTGTATTTTTGATNCTCATTGCTCTTTACCTGACGTTGCGTTTCGAATGGAAGATGGCCCTTGGAGCGCTGATTGCCGTAGCGCACGACGTAGCTGTGACGGTGGGCATTTACGCCATTTTCCAATTCGAAATAAGCCCNGCAACCGTGGTNGCTTTCCTCACCATCATGGGGTACTCGCTGTACGACACAATCGTCGTGTTCGATCGCGTAAAAGACAACGAGCGCTCACTATCGGCGAAAAGCAGGATGACCTACTCCGATGTGGCAAACGTTTCCATGAATCAAGTAGTCATGCGTTCAGTCAACACAAGCATCACTTCTGTTTTGCCCGTCCTCTCACTCCTCGTTGTTGGTTCCCTGGCCATGGGAGCCACGAGCCTCCAAGGGTTCGCGATCGCTTTGTTGATCGGCTTGATAGTTGGCTCCTACAGTTCGCTTTTCGTCGCCATGCCCATCGTGTCGAAACTGAAACGTCGTGAAAGTCACTGGGCAGCGCAAGACCAAAGCTCGGAAATTTTGGGCCAATCGAATGCCATTGAAGACGCGGCAGCNGTCCTAGCAGCTGATCGATACGACAGAAGTTCACCGCCGCGACCGCGCAAGAAAGGGCGAAAGCGCTGAAAAACTCAGCTGCACTCTCGAATGAAGGAACGGTTCGACCTCAAATCGCTTAAGAGTCTTGTGGCCGACTTTCAAGACTTCCCTCAACCCGGTGTTACATTCCGCGACATATCACCCGTGTTGGCCGANCCTGAAGCGTTCGCCGCCACTATCGAAGCAATGGTGTCTAACTTTCAACATTCNTCAGTTACTNGGGTCGCGGGAATTGAGTCACGCGGTTTTCTCTTCGGGCCATCTATTGCCGCGATCTTGGGCGTNGGGTTCTGTCCCATTCGAAAGGCAGGAAAGTTGCCCGGAGAGACNATTACCGAGAAATACGGTCTGGAATACGGCAGCGACACCTTAGAAATGAGTGTNGGCGCGATTTCCAGCGGAGATAGCGTTCTTTTGGTTGATGACGTGCTTGCTACCGGCGGAACGTTGGCNGCCGCGACCCGACTGGTGAGGACGGCGGGAGCGGTCGTCGTGGGTGCGACGGTGTTCATTGAACTGGATTCCCTGAAGGGCCGCGAACAACTGGGTGCCTTAAACGTCGCCGCCGTGATTCACTATTAGATACATGCATCGTTATCTAGAGCCGATTCGCTAATGGTCACCGTCACCAGAGTCCTGCCGTGGCGCCGTTCGGTTGCACCTGTCCACACAGAAATTCAAGGCGTGGTGGACCGGTTCAGGGCGCGCTGGCCCAAAAGCTCCCCCGACCTTTTCATCAGGGCCTACGAAACAGCTGATGNAGCGCATCAAGGGCAACGTCGAAAATCCGGAGAGGCTTACATCCTGCACCCGGTAGCAGTTGCGTCTGTCATCGCTGAAATGGGATTGGACGACGTTTCCATCGCGGCAGCTCTTCTGCACGACGCAGTTGAAGACACCGGGGTCGAGTTGATCCAGATACAAAATGAATTCGGGCAAGACGTCGCGTCGATTGTCGATGGAGTGACAAAGCTCGATCGGGTGCGGTTCGCTAGCAAGCAGGCTCAACAAGCAGCGACCCTTCGGAAGATGCTGGTCGCNATGGCAAGTGACCTTCGAGTGTTAATCATCAAACTGGCGGATCGACTGCACAACATGCGTACCGTCGGAGCTCTNCGACCAGCAAAGCAAGAACAAATAGCANGGGAAACCCTCGACGTCTACGCNCCGCTTGCACATCGACTCGGTATGCAAGAACTCCGAAACGAATTAGAAGACCTAGCGTTCGCAGCGCTCTATCCGAAGCGTTACGCGGAAATTGATCGCCTCATCGCGGAACGAACCCCAGCCCAAGAGGCATACGTCGAAGGGGTTCTAGAGAACATTTCTGATCGACTAGCTAAAGCATCGATTGACGGACAAGTAACAGGACGTAGAAAACATCACTGGTCTGTCTACGAAAAGATGGTCGTNAAGGGNAGGTCATTCGACGAAATCTTTGACCTGGTTGGGATAAGAGTCGTCGTCCCAACCGTTCGAGATGCCTATGGAACACTTGGTTCAATCCACAGCGAATGGAAGCCGGTTTCAGGACGCTTCAAAGATTACATCGCGATGCCAAAATTCAACCTATACCAATCACTGCATACGACGGTCATAGGGCCAGGGGGAACGAGCGTCGAAGTTCAGATTCGCACTCGCGAGATGCACGCCAGAGCTGAGCATGGCGTCGCCGCACACTGGCGTTACAAAGACCCCTCCGACGGTCCGGGAGCCGAAATAGCTTGGCTGAACACCATTGTTGATTGGCAAGCCGAAACNGATGACCCTGAGGAGTTCATGCGCACCCTGGCGGTCGATTTGGATCAAGACGAGGTGTACGTGTTTACCCCGAAAGGCGATGTGGTGACCCTGGCGACACTGTCGACCCCCATCGATTTCGCCTACGCCATCCACACCGACATCGGGGACTCAACAATTGGTGCCAAAATAGATGGACGGCTGGTCCCTNTAGATCGCGAGCTCCAATCAGGTGACACCATCGAAATTTTCACCTCGAAACTTGATGGAGCCGGACCGTCGCGCGACTGGCTAGACGTAGCGACGACCCCNAANGCTAAAAACAACATCAGACAATGGTTTGCTCGGACAGACCGAGAAGAAGTGCTAGAGCTAGGACGAGAGCGTCTGCTGGAGGCACTGCGCGACCAAGGACTTCGGGCTCAATTGCTCATCGATAGCGATGAACTTCACCGCGTAGCTGAACAGTTCAATCGAAGCGACCTTGGCCTACTTTTCGAATCGGTTGGCAAAGGGGATTTAAAGGCCTCATCGGTCGCGAAACGTTTGGTCGCTAACTTGCAGGACGGAGATAGCAATCAACGCCTGCCCGCAAAACCGGCACAACATCGTGGTTCTCGACGACGACGAACGAGCGGCGTGCACGTTGAGGGATTCGATGACTCGCTCGTGCGACTNGCCGGATGTTGTAACCCTGTGCCGGGCGATGAAATTCTTGGATTCGTCACCAAAGGCAGAGGAATTTCTGTGCANAGAGACGATTGCACTAATGCTTCTGAACTCGTTGGTTCTTCAGGAGCACGNCACNTCGAAGTCGATTGGGATTCNTCATTTAGTGGCCAGTTCCGAACCATGATCGAAGTGCGGGCCCTTGACCGAGATCGCCTTCTNGCTGAGGTCGTGNCTGTNATCTCAGACCACCATCTAAGTATCTCGAGCGCTCACACTTTCACAGGTGATGATCAAGTGTCGGTGTTGCAGTTCGATATCGAAGTAGGCGACCCCACCCTCCTGGAGCAGTTGTTCGCTGCGATAAGAGATGTCGATGGCGTATTTGATGCCCATCGCGTGGTCCCAAACAGTGTAAGACCGCCATCATAAAGCTAGATGTAGATCGCTTAAGAGTCAGGGAGTTCGTAGCCCAACCATCTACGATGGGGGGTTCATCGGGCAGCTATTTCATCTCACCCCCGACGCTCCCGCGGATNATTCATGTCAAAGAAGGCAAATAGCTTCCGAACTCCAATCGGAACACGCGATCTGATGCCACCGGAATCGTCGCGATGGGAAGNGGTGACCGAAATTTTCACCGGCGTCGCNTCGCGGGCCGGTTTCTCCTTNGTTGATACCCCGATCTTTGAAGACGTAGGTGTTTTTTCACGNATCGGCGANGGCACCGACGTAGTTGGNAAAGAGATGTACGAGTTTCGNGANCGAAGCGACCGACCGATGGCGCTGCGCCCCGAAGGAACTGCNGCAATTTGTCGNGCTTTTGCTCAGCATCGACCTCTNGTGCCCTGGAAGGTGTATTACAAAGGCCCGTATTTCCGCTACGAAGCACCGCAAGCGGGCAGGTTTCGACAGTTTCACCAATTTGGTGTCGAAAGTATCGGTTCCGACGACCCCGACATTGATGTCGAGGTCATTGCCCTTGGATGGGAAGTCTTACGAAATGTGGGACTCGAACANGTNCTATTAGTTGTCAACTCCATGGGTGACGCGGATACAAGAACTCGGTACGAGGGAGCGTTACACACNTATCTAACGNGTCGTTTGANCGANATNGACGAAGAGGACAGAGCCAAGGTTGAAACTCACCCCCTACGAGTNCTCGACTCCAAACGANCAAGCACTCAAGCGGTGGCGAACGAAGCGCCCCAAATTGGAGAATTTCTCACCTCCGAAGCTCANCAACATTTCGATCGAGTCANGGACGGACTCAACTCTCTANGCATTCCATTTACCATTGAACCGAAACTCGTCCGCGGTTTGGATTACTACACGCACACCACTTTTGAGTTTCAGAGTTCGGCCCTCGAATCGGCGCAGAACACNTTGTGCGGCGGCGGACGTTACAACGGCTTAATCGAAGAGCTCGGAGGGCCGGCNACTCCNGGAATTGGCTTTGGTATGGGAATAGAGCGACTTCTTTTAGCGTGCGACGCGGAGGAATCATTTCCGGATCCGGGTTCCAAGACCCAGGTGTGGGTGGTNGANGTCGCTAATGGCCACTCGGCACGNGACCTCACTCACCAACTGCGTCAACGCGGGATAGTCGCAGATCGCAATTTTGATAANCGNTCAATGCGAAGCCAAATGCGAAGCGCNGACCGATCTGGTGCCGAAATTGCCTTGATCATCGGGGAACAGGAATTAGCCGATCAGACTGTCGCAATACGAATGTTGCGTGGCGATAAAGCCCCGCAGACTGTGGTGGCGCGCGACGAGATTTTGAATCAAGTCCAACAACTCCTTGGACCGGAATCCTGATCATGGGGGACAGCTTGCGAGATAGACGGTGACCATGAGAACTGATTACTGCGGACGACTCTCCGTTGACGACGTCGGACGAACTGTGACCGTTTGCGGNTGGGTATCAAAACGGCGAGAACACGGTGAGTTCTTAGCTTTTGTCGATTTACGAGACCGAACCGGAATTGTCCAGTGCGTGGTTGATCATGCCCATGACATTCGAAGCGAATACGTCTTAGCCGTGACGGGAACAGTCCGAGAACGGCCCCCCGAAACGCTGAATNAGGAACTTCCAACCGGTGCAATAGAAATAGGCGAAGCGACTGTCGAGGTTCTTTCTCAAGCCGATCCAATTCCTTTTCAACTGGGTGGCCGGGTCGAAGTAGATGAAACCATTCGGATCCGCCACCGGTACTTGGACCTACGCACAGATCGGATGCAGCGAAACCTNAGAAGCCGCGCGTTAGTGAATACGGCNCTTCGACGTGCCATGGACGCTCANGAATTCGTGGAAGTTGAGACACCCATGCTCATAGCTTCCACGCCCGAGGGAGCCCGCGATTTCGTAGTGCCTAGCAGACTCAACCCCGGCACCTTTTACGCCCTTCCACAAAGCCCACAGTTGTTCAAACAACTTTGCATGGTTGGAGGAATGGACCGCTACTACCAGATAGCGCGATGTATGAGAGACGAAGATCTCCGCGCCGACAGACAATTCGAGTTCAGTCAACTGGACATGGAGATGAGTTTCGTTGATGGCCAAGAGGTAAGAAACGTCATCTCTCAAGCTGTGTCACAGGCCAAGGAAGCAATAACAGGNCAAAAGCCGGCGACGATACCGGAAATTTCATGGTTGGAGGCAATGAACCGCTACGGGTCCGACAAACCCGATACTCGATTTGGTCTCGAATTGGTTGATCTGACCGATGTTTTCTCCGAAACGGATTTCAATGCGTTCAAAGCTCCCTGTATCAAGGGAATAAAAGTTGCGGGTGGTGGTGAGATTGGCCGCAATCAACTGGACCAATTNACCGATAAAGCCAAGACCTGGGGAGCAAAGGGTCTGGTTTGGATCAAAGTTGGTCCGTCGGGAGAAGTGAACTCNCCGGTCGCCAAATTCATGAGTGAAACCGAAATAAGCGACTTGGTTGAGAAACTGGAAGCCGAAGAGGGTGACATCTGTTATCTGGTTGCCGATGAATGGAGACAAGCGGTCCATGTGTTGGGATTGCTGCGGCTCGAAGTGGGTAGACCTCCCGTGAATGAGGGAGGATTCCACTTCCTCTGGGTGATCGATTTTCCCCTCTTCGAAGACGTTGACGATGCCGGAAACCCGACCCCGGCCCATCATCCGTTCACCATGCCGCACCCGGATGATCTCGACATGTTGGCGACTGCCGAGGACAACCCAGCNGTTCTGCTTGATGTGCGNTCCCAAGCCTACGACCTTGTGCTGAATGGCTGGGAGTTAGGCTCCGGCAGTGTTCGTATCCATAGGCGAGAAATTCAGCAGCAAATATTTAATCTTCTCGGAATAGGGGAAGATGAATCCCAAAAGAAATTTGGGTTCTTGATGGACGCTTTCCGTTACGGAGNACCGCCTCACGCAGGGTTTGCTTTCGGGATTGATCGATTGGTAGCGCTACTGGTTGGCGAAGAAAACATNCGTGAAGTCATTGCCTTCCCAAAGAGCCAGTCAGGTACCGATCCACTAACCGAAGCACCCACACCAATCGACGCCGCACAGTTGGAAGAACTTGGTTTACGGCTAGCGCCGCCACCAACCTGACCGCCAGAGCGTTCATCGGCAACTAGGTTCACTGTCGTGAGTGACCTCTTTGCGTCGGCAGCAGACGAAGTCTTACAACGGCAAGCACCGCTAGCTGCTCGCCTTCGTCCTCGGCGTCTCGACGACCTCGTCGGGCACGAAGAGTTGATCGGTCCGGAGGCACCTCTACGCACTCTTATCGAAGCTGACCGGCTGACTTCGCTTATCCTGTGGGGNCCTCCGGGTTGNGGGAAGACGACGCTTGCTCGCCTCATCGCTAACCACACTGAAAAAGAATTTATAACGTTGTCAGCGGTCTCGGCATCAGTCAAAGACGTTCGATTGGTCATTGAGGACGCCAGACGTCGTCTCGGAGAACGAAGCATTGGCACCATTCTGTTTCTCGACGAGGTTCATCGCTTCAATAAAGCTCAACAGGATGCGCTATTACCTTCGGTAGAGGACGGATTGCTGATCTTTATCGGTGCCACCACCGAAAATCCCTATTTCGAAGTCAACGCACCTCTGCTCTCACGATCAAACNTGTTTCGCCTAAATGAACTAACAGAAACAGCGATAAANGAACTACTCAACCGTGGAGTCNAACATGAAGAAGTCTCGATCACCAAAGAGGCAGCTGCGCATCTGACTCGCCTAGCCGACGGCGACGCGAGGCGCGCCTTGACTGCGTTAGAAGTAGCGGTCGTTCTTGCCGGCGGGCAGGGTTCNCAAGTACAGCTTTTCCATGTCGAACAGGCGCTTGATGCACGCGCTCACCGTTACGGAGATAATGATCACTACGACGTGATTTCGGCTTTCATAAAAAGCCTCCGAGGGTCCGATGTTGACGCTGCGCTCCATTGGTTGGCGCGCATGTTGGAGGCGGGAGAAGACGCCCGCTTTATAGCCCGAAGGATGGTGATTCTTGCTTCNGANGACATCGGAATGGCCGACCCGACCGCCCTACTCATCGCCGAAGCAGCTGCACGAGCAGTCGAGTTCGTAGGGCTCCCNGAAGCCCAATTGAATTTAGCTCAAGCGGTCATTCACTTAGCCTTGGCCCCCAAATCCAACTCTGCCCTCACAGCNATTTCCCGCGCTCGAGAAGACGTTCGGTTGGGCCGAGGGCGCGGCGTTCCCATTCACCTTCGCGACGGCCATTACAGCGGAGCTAAAGATTTAGGGCACGGCGACGGATACGAATACCCCCACCGCAGTAGCGAGGGTTGGGTTGCGCAGCAATACCTNCCAGACGACNTAGTAGATGCTCGTTATTACGAACCAAGCAAAAACGGTCGCGAAAGCGACATCAGGNTTCGCCAAAAAGATCTGGGTGCGTCTAAGAAAAATGATCAAGAAAGCGAGACCCAAAGATGACTGCTTGGGACCTGGTCGCAGTAGTCGTCACCGCTTGCGCAATCGTCACCATGGCGGTGCTCCTTTTGGTGCTGTTCCAACTCGTATCGGTGCTACGAGAGCTGCGTTCCGCCGCAGACCGACTTGCCGATGATGCCCTCCCAGCAGTCGATGTNTTACGAGAAACCGTTAACCACGCGGATGTAGAGCTCCAACGGCTCCAAGGNGTCATTGGAGCNGCAGAAGAAGTCTCTGAAAATCTTCGTTCNGCAGGNCGAGCGGCCACGCGTATCGCAACGACCCCGGCAATCAAAGGTCGGGCCATAGTGGCGGGCCTCAAGTCTGGGCTAGGCCGCCTAAAGCGCGGTTGAAGTTGAACCGCTAGATGGCTAGAGAACGAGCCCACTTCGTGGCAGGCTATAGAACGTGTTCAAACGACTGAGATGGCTAATCCTCGGCGGAGTCTTCGGAGTGGGAGGCTCGGTATGGGTGCGTCGCCGCGCCCGAGACTTGGCAGAGCGATACGCCCCAGTTCGAGGCACAGCCACCGTAGTCGGAACCGCTCGGCGACTCAGTCGAGACTTGCGTGAAGCGTGGATGGACGGGCAGCGCGAAATGCGAGACACGGAAACTGAATTACGCNAAGAACGAGTACGGCTTTTAGACGGGAATTGANCAGGACCGAGTGCCTTCAGCGGTGCATCGGTACCATCTTGAACCATGCAAGCTGATGAATTGCGGGAAGCATTCTCAAACTTCTGGGCTGAGCGCGGTCATCAGGTGCGTAACTCGGCCAGTCTCATTCCACATGAACCCTCACTGNTATTCACCGTGGCGGGCATGGTCCCTTTTATGCCCTACTTCCTCGGGGAAGAGCAGCCACCGAATTCTCGAATGTGCACCATCCAAAAGTGCGTTCGCGCCGGNGGAAAGCACAACGACCTNGACGACATCGGAAAAACCAACCGNCATTTCACTTTCTTNGAGATGATGGGCAACTTCAGCTTCGGTGACTATTTCAAGGCTGAAGCNGTCCCTTGGGCCTGGGAATTCGTNACCAAGGTGTTGAATCTCGATGAAGAACGACTCTGGGTTACCGTCCATGTAACTGATGACGAGGCCGAAGAAATATGGCGGAAATCGGTGGGTCTTCCCGCTGANCGAATCCAACGCCTCGATAAAGACAATTGGTGGGCNGCAGGAGATACCGGCCCATGCGGACCATGCAGCGAAATTTTTTACGACCTGGGGCCNGAGTATGGCAAAGACGGCGGCCCCGCNGAAGGAGACGAAGACCGATTTATCGAAGTTTGGAACCTCGTTTTCATGCAGTTCTCCAACGACGGTTCAGGCGAACTAACGCCCTTACCTCAAACTGGCATCGACACGGGAGCTGGCTTAGAACGACTCCTCGCGGTGCTGCAGGGTGTNCCCTCGGCTTGGGATATAGACCTGTTTGCGCCGTTGCTCGNGGAAGCGGAGCGAATAACAGGAGTGGGCTACGGCAAAAATTCTGAAGCAGATGTTTCGATGCGTATTTTTGCCGACCACGCGCGAGCCACAGCCTTCTTAATCAGCGATGGGGTCTTTCCATCCAACGAAGACCGCGGTTATGTCCTTCGTCGAATAATCCGCCGCGCGGTGCGCCATGCATGGACCCTTGGAGTGAACGACGTCGTCATGCCGCGGCTAGTTGAAGTTGTGGCGGACGTAATGGGCGATCACTACCCNGATCTACGCAAGAATCTGGACTTTATAAGAGACGTAGTCGGACGCGAAGAAGANCGATTCCGNCGCACTCTCGCNACAGGCTTGCAAATCCTTGACGAAGCTGTCGCCGATCTCAACNCAGGAGATTCGCTGATTGGAAGTGTCGCCTTTCAACTCCATGACACCTTTGGGTTCCCAGTCGAAGTAACAGAAGAAATCCTTCTGGAACGAAACCTCTCCCTAGATAGAGAAGGNTTCGACGCAGCGATGAANGTGCAACGCGAACGGGCAAGGTCAGCGAGGTCGGAGGGGCCATCGGTTGCAAGTGAAATCCACCGCGAAATCATCGACCAATTCGATGTGACAGANTTCGTTCGAGACTCCGCTCGCGTTGANAACGCCAGAATTTTGTCAGTAATTGAACTTGACGACGGGCAGGTGGAAGTGTTCCTCGATAAGACACCNTTTTACGCCGAAAGTGGCGGACAAATCGGGGACGTAGGAACAATTACAACTGACNGCGGTGTCGTCGANATAGAGGACTGCACNTACGCGCTTCCGGGACTGCACCGTCACTTAGGTCGGATTGCCAAAGGCAATGTTGCTGCGGGATCAGAAGCAGTGGCTGAGATCGACGATGAACGTAGATCCGCTATAAGNNGGAACCACACCGGAACACACATTCTTCATTGGGCCTTGCGCGAAGTTTTAGGNGAGCACGTCAAACAAGCCGGTTCACTTGTGGCTCAGGACCGACTGCGATTCGACTTCAGTCATTTTGAAGCTGTCACNGCATCCCAACTTGNCGAAATCGAAGATCTTGTAAATGCAGAACTTTTGACCAATGCCAGTTGNCGTCACTANGAGACCACCATGGAACATGCTCAAGAAGTTGGCGCAATAGCGTTTTTCGGAGATAAATACGGCGACATGGTCCGAGTGCTCGAAGCGGGTCCGCACTCNCTTGAGCTATGTGGAGGCACCCACGTCACGTCCCTTGGCGATATTGGNCATCTGCNCGTCGTTTCTGAAAGCAGCATCGGTTCCAACCTGCGACGCATNGAAGCAATAACAGGATTGGCAACTGTTGAGCGNCTCCAAAATAGCGAAACGACACTGGCAGAAATCGGCGACATGCTCAATGCGTCTNCGGAGGNAATANCCGAATCGTTGCGGCGTCGACTCAACGAAATGAAAGAGCTCCGTAACCAAGTCAAGGCNCTACAACAAGTCGCCGCCGGAGCCCGAGCGGCGGACCTCGCCGCCGCCNCCGANCAGGGGGTGGTGATTGCCCGCGTNGACGGAATAGAGCGCGACGAACTCCGTGACCTTGCAGCAGCAATCAGAGACCGCCCTGAAATTCGAGCCGTNGTNCTCGCCGGCGCTCCCCAGGGAGGNGGNGTAGCTCTTGTAGCTGCTGTCACCCCTGACGGCGAACTNAAAGCGTCCAACCTGATCGACGAGGCAGCAAAAGCAGTTCAGGGCGGCTTCGGCCGNAAAGGCGACCCGCCGTTGATAGTTGCCGGAGGGAAAAAGGTCGATGGNATTGAAGANGCGTTAGACCTCGCTCGCANCGCCGCGGGCCTTAAAGGAGACTGATTCCTCAGATGAGAGCGGTCGGAGTCGACCTCGGAGAAAGACGCATCGGGGTAGCGGTGTCGGACAGCGCCGGACAGATCGCCACTCCGTATGAGGTNCTTCACCGAACCGACAGCCGCGACGAAGATCACCGACGCATCGCAGCTATCGTCGCTGATGTGGAGGCAGAGGTGCTGATAGTAGGACTGCCGCTGTCACTTGACGGGACCGAAGGAAAGGCAGCTCAAGCGGCTCGCGACGAAGCTGATCAGATNCAAGCCCTATTTCCCATCCCGGTAGAAATGCATGACGAACGATTTACCACGGTGGAAGCCGAACACAGACTCAAAGAGCAAAATCTANATGCTCGNGCCCAACGAAAAGTCGTNGACAAAGTCGCGGCCGCGATATTGCTTCAAGCCTGGCTAGACAGTCAATGAATCGCCCCNCGGGTAATCCTCTACGNGGATTTCAGCCTCCACCACCCCGCAAGCGGCGAGTCAAAAATCTCAACCCTGATGGCCGCGAGGGGGTGGCGTACGAGACGGTCTTCGTCCGAAAAGGCAAGGGAACGACACCGGCNGTCCTTTTCCTGTTGGCTCTGGTACTGATCGCGGTTTGGGGAATAATCCAAACAGTTCAATGGGGAAGAGCACAACTTGATCCGCCAGGAGAACAGGGAGCCGCAATAAACCTCACGTTACCGGCGGGGGTCACCACAAGTGGAATCTCTAAGATCCTCGAACGATATGACGTCATCCCTGACGCCCGCGCCTACGAGTGGTACGTGCGACTCAAGGGTGCACCTTTGTTCCAAGCCGGCGATTACACCTTCCACACCAATTCAGCGGTTTGGGAAGCATTAGACGTGCTGCAAGAAGGTCCACGTTACGTGCCACAGAACGCTCGGATCCGCGTGACTATCCCCGAAGGTCTCACCGTCCGGCAAATCATCCGACAGATTGACGAAATCGAAGGCATGCCTTTTGCTGGCGCTGAATTTGAGGATGAACTACGGATGCAACACATCGTCTCGAATTACGCACCCTCACCATCTGCCATGCCCCAAGGNGCGATAGAGCCCTATGAGGGATTACTATTTCCCGATACTTACTACNTGGGCCCAGACTCGACACCCGAAGAGTTACTGAACCAGATGGTGTCCCGATTCGACGAAGTCTTAACAAGGTTAGGTTACGGCGCCGCCCCACAAACAGTTGGAATGAGCGCCTACGAAACGGTGGTCCTNGCAAGCCTCATCGAACGCGAGGCGCGAATCGGTAGCGAACGCGCCAAAATTTCACGGGTGATCCACAACCGTCTTGCGGCAAACTGGTTTCTGGGAATTGACGCCTCGATTGTTTATGTGACCGGCAACTCCCAATTAACGCTTTCTGANTTACAAACCGAATCGCCCTACAACACTCGGCTGACAAAAGGGCTCCCACCAACCCCGATCTCAGCCGCCGGCAGGGCTTCTTTGGAGGCCGCAATGGCGCCCTTACCTGGACAGTGGATGTATTACGTTCTGGCTGACGAAGAGGGNNGACACAATTTCTCCGTCAGTAGTGAAGAATTCGAACGCGACAAGNTCAAGTGCCAAGANCGAGGCTTGTGCGGATGACACCCAACGCAAACACCNGNGTCGCCGCGGTCATAGGCGACCCGGTGCGNCATTCNTTAAGCCCTCGCCTNCATAACGCNGGCTTCGCNGCCCTAGGACTCGACTGGTGCTACGTTGCCTACCCCGTTGCTGACGGACAAGCCGAACAGGCTNTCGAAGCGATGAGGACGCTGGGAATCGAAGGATTATCCGTCACGATGCCCCATAAAAAAAGTGTCGCTGCCGCTGTTGACGATCTGTCAGCTACCGCCGCGAGACTGGGAGTGGTGAATTGCGTCACGCGTGACGGTGACCGGTTGATCGGCGAAAACACCGACGGCGTCGGCTTCGTTAACTCCTTGCACTCTCAGCTACAGATCGATCCAAACGGTCTCACAATGGTGATTGTTGGAGCGGGAGGTGCAGCAAGATCAATCGCGCTGGCCATGACCGACCACGGCGGCCGGGCATGCATATTGAATCGCACAGCCAGATCGGCTGAAGAACTCGTCGAGATCGTCGGAGGTGAGAGTTCCGTGGTCCAAGAAGACGCGATCCGCGAAGCCGATTTGGTCGTAAACGCAACCCCACTAGGCATGAATAATGATGACCCACTTCCCTTCGACGTAGACCTGCTCAAGAAAGGTCAATCGGTNATTGATCTTGTCTATCAGCCCAAGAAAACGGCGCTCCTAGTCGAAGCAGAAGCCCGCGGACTCAAGACGCTTAACGGAGTGCCGATGCTCCTGCACCAAGCAGGAGAACAATTCCGGTTGTGGACTGGACATGAGCCGCCGCTCGGAGCAATGGCCGAAGCCGTNGGTCTTACTTTGTAGNGTACGCNGCGATAAGCGAACTGAGATTCGGCTGAANAAATCAGCTGCCATCGGAAGATGGTGCCGTATCCGGCACATCGCGGTTATTTCAAGCTGCTGAGTCCAATCAAGTNGGTACTCTTCGATATGTGATCCGTATCGAGGTACCTCTCGGCTCCCGNAGCTACCCGGTGATCGTCGGGGCGGCTGCNCTAAATGAACTGCCTTCGTTGNTNCCTGANGACGTGTCGCGCGTGGCGCTAGTAACNCAAGAAGGGATTGAGGCCTCTTTAGANATAGGAANTACANCCAGCATTCACTTCATACCCGATGGAGAAGAGGCGAAAAGCCTCGCTGTCGTCGAAGAGTTGTGTTCGCAGTTTGCACGTGAAGGGCTTACTCGCCGAGATTTAGTGATCGGAGTCGGAGGCGGAGTAGTAACCGATGTCGCTGGCTTCGCAGCAGCGATCTATCACCGAGGAGTCCGAGTAATCCATGTCCCCACAACATTGCTGGGCCAGATCGATGCAGCGATAGGNGGCAAAACTGGAGTCAACCTAGACGAAGGTAAGAACTTGGTAGGTGCCTTCTGGCAACCGAACGCAGTGGTATGCGACATCGATTTACTTTCCTCGCTTCCCCCTCGCGAGTTCCGCTCGGGTATGGGTGAATTGGCTAAATACCACTTCTTNGGGGGAGAACAACTGGATTCCCTTCCTCTCGACGAACGTATAGCTGCTTGCGTCCAAATAAAGGCAGATGTGGTCGCCGGCGATGAACGAGAAGGCGCGGGTCGGGCGCTCCTTAACTATGGGCACACCCTTGCGCATGCCCTAGAAATAGAAGGCCGATTTGACCTTCGGCACGGAGAAGCCGTCGCGATTGGCATCGAGTATGCGGCATCAGTGGCTCACCAAATGGGCCGTATCGATCAAGCAACACTGGACGAACACCGTCGAGTACTCGACGTTTACGGGTTACCTCGAAAACTCCCCACTGGATGCGATGCAGACCTAATCATTGAACTGTTTGCCCGAGATAAGAAAGCCATCGATGGCTTAACTTTTGTTCTTGATGGCCCTGAGGGTCTGGAAGTCGTATCCGACGTACCAGAAAAAGTGCTGAGAGAAGTGTTGACGCGAATGTGAGGCAGTCATTCGCATTCAGGTCTGGCACCCTATTGATGTGGCGCGACCTGTGATACTTCTNCTCTCTGGACCCAATCTGAACCTTTTAGGCGACCGGGACCCTGAAATCTATGGAACCGACACCCTCCACGATCACGTGGCCGCAGCACGTGACCGCGCTCAGCAAAAGGGATACGACCTAGAACACCTACAGAGCAACCATGAAGGCGACCTCATCGACGCAATCCATTCCGCCCGCCACCGCGTNGCCTCCATCGTTATCAACCCCGGCGCCCTCACCCACTATTCCTGGACCCTGCACGACGCTCTCGCCGCGTATGAGGGTCCAATCGTCGAACTCCACATTTCCGAACCCAAAGAACGTGAAGTTTGGCGACACACTTCAGTNGTCGAGCCACTGGCCGTAGCAACGGTTTCTGGGAAAGGCGCCGCGGGTTATCCCGAGGCCATAGACATAGCCATCGACGCAGTACCCGCGCATGATTCGTGACCTCCCGCAAATAAGACACGACCACCGACTCGATCGCCTTCGGGCATCNATGCAAAATCTTGCAGTTGACAGTTTCCTAACGTCTGACCACATCAGCCTGAGATGGTTGAGCGGTTTCACCGGCTCCGCCGNAAGACTTCTCGTGNGCGACTCGACCACCTACTTGCTCACCGATGGCAGATACGCCGAACAAGCGGAAAAGCAGNNGCAAGGAACGGGAATAGAGATCGTCATTGGTGGACCCTCAGAACAGATGGCGTTAATCGNCAGGCACGTAGACGGTCTACAAAAATTAGCGTTGGAAGCGGATCGCGTCAGCTGGCTAGAAGCAGAGGAGCTTCGGGAGAGCCTTAGACCCGACGTAGTTTCGACACCCGGGATCATCTCAGATCTCCGAAGAATAAAAGAGCCAGCGGAAGTCGCTCGGATTGAGGCAGCTGCNTCGATAGCGGATCGAGCCCTAAAACATTTGCAGCCAGATTTGGCTAANAAACCNACCGAAATCGAGTTCGCCCGAGCACTCGACTACGCCATGCTNAACNCAGGCGCAGAAGGACTCTCATTNGACACAATCTGTGCCAGCGGACCCAACGGTGCGCTACCTCATGCGAAACCATCCGACCGTGTGATTAGCCCAGGAGACCTGGTANTACTCGATTTTGGTGCTCTGGTCGANGGTTACCACTCNGACATGACTCGCACATTTACTATCGGTGACGCTGACGAACAATCATGGGTCATGCTGAAGGGCGTGACCGACGCGCAGGAACTCGGATACCAATCACTTCAACCAGGGGTCGTAGCCTCTGAAGTTGANGCCGTATGCAGATCNCACCTCGCCGAACTCGGCTTAGCAGAGTATTTCGTGCACGGCACCGGGCACGGGGTCGGGCTCGAAATNCACGAAGCGCCTTGGATCAACTCCCGTAGCGCGACGACTCTTCAAGAGGGCCAAGTAGTNACCGTAGAGCCGGGCGTGTACCGTCCCGGCTTAGGCGGTGTACGTGTAGAGGACACAGTGCTAATCGCGGCATCAGGCCCACGCCGACTCACGTCCGCACCGAAGGATCCAATNGTTTAACCGGCTCGCCCCCAAGGCGACGCTCAATAGCCCGAAAGAAAACACATGGCGATCTCCACATCCGACTTCAAGAACGGAATGGCACTTGACCTTGACGACGGATTNTTTCAAATATCTGAGTTCCAACACGTAAAGCCNGGNAAGGGAGGGGCGTTTGTGCGAACCACCCTCCGGAATGTGCGCACCGGGGCAGTCATAGAAAGAACCTTTCGTGCCGGCGAAAAGATGGAACGAGCGCTCATCGATAAACGCGAGATGCAATATCTATACGCCGATGGCAGCGACTTCGTGTTCATGGANANCGAAACCTATGAACAACTACCCGTAGACCGAAACCAGTTGGGAACTGCACCTGACTACCTCGTAGAGGGCAACGCAGCNGTGCTGCAGATGTTTGGCACCGAAATTGTGGGTACGGATCTTCCGGCGTCAGTTGTACTTACCGTCACCGAAACTGAGCCTGGTATCCAAGGAGACAGGGTTTCTGGCGCCCGGAAGGCAGCCACAATGGAGACAGGGGTCGTTGTCCAAGTCCCACTGTTCATCGAAACTGGNGAACGACTAAAAGTGGATACGCGCAACGGCGAATACATCGAGAGAGCTAACGAGTGACCAAAGATCCGTTCGCTCCNAAACCTGCTGCACAACGAAGAGAAGCGCGCGAGCGNGCAATCGAGGTGCTATACGAAGCCGAACTCCGAGCAGCGCCCACCATGCAGNTCCTCGCGGAACAGGTTGTTAAATTAGACCCGTTTGCTANTGACCTCGTGGTGGGTGTGACGAACAGCGTTGAACAGCTCGACGCTGAAATTGACTCCCTTCTCGATCCTGGCTGGTCTCTTGATCGGCTTGGAATGTTGGACCTTTGGATTCTTCGGCTGGGAGTCCACGAGTTGACGCGCAACGAAGTACCAGTAGCAGTCATAATCAACGAAGCAGTCGAGCTGGGAATCCTATTCGGAGCTACAGAGGACAGCGGAAAGTTCATCAACGGTGTCTTGGGTGCAGCGGCGCGACGTCTCCAATAAGGGTCGACGCGTGGTGATGGGAATAGTCAAAAACGCGACTAGGATGCACACCTGACCGTGAACTGAGTCCAGTGAGGCTCAAACGGACAGGAAGGAAATCGAGTGGCCGACCGCGAGCGCCGTATGACGCCCCCTTACGGGGGCGTTTTCTTTGCTCGAACGACCGTTCTCGATGCGGCCCAAGTAGAGCGTGCTCTCACCCGCATTAGCCACGAAATAATTGAACGCAACCANGGTCTTGAAGACGTTGTGCTCGTCGCGCTGCAGACCGGCGGTGTGGAAATCGCACGACTCATAGCACGCACTCTCTTCCAAATCGATGGAATAGACGTACCGATGGGGACGCTCGACGTAGCGCTGTATCGCGACGACATCGGCCTTCGGCCNGTCATGCCAGAAGCTGAGACNGACATCCCAGTAGACCTTTCAGCCAAGATCGTNGTCCTTGTTGANGATGTCCTGTTCACGGGGCGGACCATCCGCGCCGCCCTAGACGCCCTAACCGACTTCGGNCGTCCGCGCGCNGTGCAACTTGCAGTCGTCATTGACCGAGGCCACCGCGAACTGCCNATCCGGCCAGATTTCGTCGGAAAGAACCTCCCCACTCGCCGAGACGAAGTAGTAGACGTCAACCCCGAAGGAGTTCTGTTAGGAGAGATGCGCAAATGAGTAACCACCTAATCGATCTCAAGGATCTTGAAACCGATGAAATTCAAGAGTTGCTTTATCTCACGGACCGCTTTGTTGAAGTCTCACAACGACCGATCCCCAAAGTTCCTGCCTTACGAGGACGAACGATCGCGATGCTTTTCTTTGAGGACTCCACCCGGACTCGCATGTCCTTTGACCTTGCGGCAAACAGACTTTCGGCAGATGTCCTCGAATTTCCAACCCACACTTCATCTCTCTCGAAAGGCGAATCGATCCTAGACACGGTCGAGACAATCCACGCCCTCGGGGTTGATGCCCTCATTATTCGACATCACTCAAGCGGCCTGCCCAGAGAAATTGCCGATGGTGTAGGAGANGCCCCATCAGTCATTAATGCCGGGGATGGATCCAACGCCCATCCGACTCAAGGACTGCTCGACGCGTACACGCTCTGCCAGCATTTTCATGGGATTGCGGGGTCAGAAGCGTCGTTATCAGGGATTCATATAGGCATCATCGGTGACGTTAAACACAGCCGCGTAGCACGAACAGATGTGCACATCTACGCCCGCTTGGGCGCAACCGTCACCGTAGTNGCGCCCAAGTCNCTGCAACCGCCCAACCTCAAAGACTGGCCTGTTCAAATTTGCGAAGACCTCGATTCTGTACTTCCCACGTTTGACGCGGTCGGCTTATTAAGAATCCAGAACGAACGAATGGAAGAAGGNCTGGTNCCTTCAGTCGACGAATACGTCNAGANATACGGAATGACGGAAGCCCGAGCAACCGACCTACGGGACGAAGTGGTGATCATGCACCCAGGNCCCGTCAATCGCGGAATCGAAATAGCCGAAACAGTGCTCGATAACCGAAAAAATNTTTTGATCAAACAACAAGTCACAAATGGCGTGCCAGTGCGAATGGCTGTTCTATTCCGCCTTCTTGGCTCAGGAGTTGAGATTGATTGACAATTTCGATTTGGCATTACCGCGGCCACGACGGCACGTCCGGTCTCGAACGGTGAGGTGATTAGGTGAGTCGGATTCGTGAGGGAGCGCTCGTTCTCGCAGATGGCACCGTCTTCGAAGGCGAATTGATTGGGGCCGAAGTCGAAGTCACTTCTGGAGAAGTCGTCTTCAATACTGTTCTTAGCGGCTACCAAGAAGTAATAAGCGACCCGTCGTACGCCGGACAAATCATCAACTTCACATATCCACACATTGGGAACTATGGCGTTTCTAGNTCCGACGCAGAGGCCCGCCGCCCTTTTTGNAAAGGTGTCATAGTCCGCGAGCTGACTCGACGCCGCTCGAATTGGCGTAGCGAAGATGATCTGGATAATTACCTTCGCCAAGAAGGCGTTCCCGGAATTTCTGGAATTGACACTCGTCGCCTCACGCGACACGTGCGCGAAAATGGANCCATGCCCGGCGCCTTCGGGTCCTCTGCTGAAGAATCCCTCGCATCGGCAGCCAAATCTGAACCCGGCACCGCCGGCGTGGATCTTGTCAGCAAAGTAACGACCTCTGAGGCTTACTCATTTGGCGATGGCCCTCATCGAATAGTTGCATACGACCTAGGNATTAAACGTTCCATCGTCGAGCAGCTGGCTTCATTCGCCACCGTCCANGTAGTGCCNGCCAACACCACCAGCGACCNAGCGCTATCGCTCGAACCCGACGGCATCTTCCTTTCCAATGGCCCCGGTGATCCCATGATGGCTGGACAAGTGATCGATGCCCTGGGCGATTTNCTTGGGCACGTTCCCATATTTGGGATATGTCTAGGNCACCAAGTCCTTTCGCTCGCGCTCGGCGGCCANTCGTACAAAATGAAGTTCGGCCACCACGGCGGCAATATCCCAGTTCGAAACATGGACAACGGCCGGATCGAAATCACAAGCCAGAACCATAATTTCGCGATCGAGTCAGGGTCTGTACCAGAAGTAACGGAAACTCACNTTTGTTTGAACGATGGCGCCCTAGAAGGCTTGCGATGCGATGACGTCCCGGCCTTCAGCGTGCAATACCACCCTGAAGCCAGCCCGGGACCGCATGACTCCCGCTACTTGTTCGGCCAATTCTCGGACCTAATGACTTCGTTCCATCGAAAGACCACCTGATGCCCCGCCGGGACGATATNGAGAGCATCCTTATCATTGGTTCGGGACCGATTGTCATCGGTCAGGCCTGTGAGTTCGACTATTCGGGGACCCAAGCCTGTCGAGTGTTACGCGATGAGGGATATCGGGTCATCCTCGCGAACTCTAACCCCGCCACCATCATGACCGACCCAGAGTTCGCAGATGCGACCTACATCGAACCACTTGAGGTGGATGTTCTCACCGCCATTATCAAACGGGAAAGACCAGACGCCCTTNTGCCGACTTTGGGCGGTCAGACCGCTCTGAACCTCGCCACCGAACTTCTCGAAACTGGCGTTCTAGACCAGTACGGAGTCGAAATGATCGGAGCTAGCGGTGAGGCCATTGCNACAGCCGAAGACNGAGACCTTTTTCGNCGGGCGATGGAAGAAATCGGATTGCGGTGTGCGCGATCTGGGATTGCTCACACCGTGGAGGAAGCGATAGCCGTAATCGACGACGTCGGTTTACCGGTGATCATCCGCCCGGCCTACATCTTGGGCGGGAAAGGGACCGCCTTTGCCCATGATTTAGAAGAATTCAAAAAGGTGGCAACCCGAGGGCTAGACGCCAGCCCCATATCGGAAATTCTGATCGAACAATCAATCAAAGGCTGGAAAGAATACGAACTCGAGGTAATGAGAGATCATGCCGACAACTGTGTAGTGATCTGTTCGATCGAAAATGTTGACGCCATGGGTGTACATACAGGTGATTCCATTACCGTTGCCCCGGCACAAACTCTNTCTGACGTCGAGTACCAACAGATGCGAAATTCGGCNTTCGCGTGNGTTCGCCGAGTTGGGGTAGAGACTGGCGGTTCCAATGTGCAGTTTGCGGTTCACCCCGAATCGGGGGAACAGATCATCATTGAGATGAACCCTCGCGTTAGTAGGAGCTCGGCGTTGGCTTCGAAAGCNACNGGGTTCCCAATTGCGAAAATAGCGGCGCGACTAGCGGTCGGGTACCGCCTTGATGAGATTACAAACGACATCACCAAAAAAACTCCAGCTAGCTTCGAACCGAGCATCGACTACGTAGTNACGAAAATTCCNCGNTGGGCCTTCGANAAGCTCCCGGGNGCTTCNGGAGTACTCGGCCCACAAATGCAATCGGTAGGTGAAGCTATGTCGATCGGCAGAACTTTCCCCGAAAGCCTACAAAAAGGGATTCGATCGTTAGAGCAAGGCCGAGCTGGATTGAATGCCGACTCGGCGGAAGCCCATTATGTCAGCCAAGATTCGAAAGACTTGCTAGCAGCTATATGTATTCCGACGCCTGATCGNATGTTNCAGATAGCAGAGCTAATGCGGCGACANGTGTCACTCGACGAAATTCATGACGCATGCGAAATTGATCACTGGTTTTTAGACCAAATGCTCATGATCGTCGACGAACGGNTTCATCTGGAGCAGTCTTCGATAGCCGAGCTAACCAAATCAGAATGGAGNCGGGCGAAACAATTGGGCTTTTCGGACGCTCAACTGGGGTATTTGCTCGGCATCGACGAAATGCACGTCCGGGCATTNCGCCTGGATAAGGGAATCCGAACAACGTTCAAGACTGTCGACACCTGCGCCGCTGAATTCGACGCTCTCACTCCGTACCACTATTCGACCTACGAAGACGAAGACGAAATCCGTCCAGGTACTCGACCTCGTATCGTAATTCTTGGATCAGGTCCCAATCGGATTGGGCAAGGAATTGAATTCGACTATTGCTGCGTGCACGCAAGCTTCGCACTCGGTGACGCCGGGTATGAGACTGTCATGGTTAATTGCAACCCTGAGACTGTCTCAACGGACTACGACACTTCTGATCGCCTCTACTTNGAACCCCTGACCCTCGAAGATGTCCTCAACATCNTTGATGCAGAAGCTCCAGAGGGAATTATCGTCAGTCTCGGAGGTCAAACCCCACTAAAGCTGGCGTCGGCTTTGCCCCAGGGGCTAGTCAGNGGGACTTCGCCGGACTCCATCGACTTAGCTGAGGATCGCGAACGTTGGAACGCCCTATGCGCCCAANTAGAAATCCCTCAGCCGCCAGGAGGAACAGCCACAACATTTAACGAAGCGTCCGCCATATGTNAACGAATTGGGTTCCCGGCGTTGGTGCGACCAAGTTACGTCTTGGGCGGGCGGGCAATGACGATCGTCTACGACCTCGACGAATTACAAACCGCTATGACAGAACTCGCCGCTTTTAGTGGTCTTGGGCGCGAGGGAGGCCTTTCTTCCGANCGCCCGGTGCTTGTCGATCGCTTTTTGGAAGACGCAATCGAAGTAGACGTTGATTCGATTCGAGACCACAGNGGGGAGTTTGTCCTCGGCGGAATTCTGGAACACGTCGAAGAGGCCGGNGTGCANTCCGGTGACAGTGCTTGCGCAATTCCTCCCCCGAANCTTTCGCTCGAAACGCAAGAGGTAATCGTCGACTACACGAAACGCATTGCTGACCGTCTTGACGTGATTGGTCTGTTAAATGTCCAGTTTGCAGTCAGGCAAGGACAAGTATTTGTTATCGAAGCCAATCCGCGAGCCTCTCGGACTGTCCCATTTGTCGCGAAAGCCACTGGGGTACAGCTGGCNAAAGTTGCCGCNCGGGTCATGACCGGTGAGACCCTCCAAGAATTAAGGGCCTCAGGCGCATTGCCGGAAGCNATTCGTGATGGGCATGTCGCAGTCAAAGAGGCNGTACTTCCGTTCCAACGCTTTCCNGATGTAGACACTGTTCTNGGCCCCGAGATGCGTTCAACCGGAGAGGTCATGGGAATTGATCGCACCTTCGGGCTGGCCTTTGCCAAGAGCCAAATAGCAGCAGGCGAAGGACTGCCGCTTGCTGGAATGATTTTTTTCTCGCTAGCGGACCGAGACAAAGAACAAGGGCTTGAAGCTGCGAAAGGGTTNCTGGNACTTGGCTTCGACATAGCCGCAACCGCGGGAACGGCAGAATTCTTGGAGGGCCGCGNCGTAAGCGTCGAAACGGTCGTTGCGAAACTAAGCGAGGAAGGTCGCGAGATTAGCGCCGGTGTCGACGCTGTCGAACTCATAGGAGCAGGCCGAGTCAAATTGGTAGTCAATACTCCGAGAGGGCGCGGACCGCGCAGCGACGGNTATCGCATCCGCATCGCTTCCACTGCACNCAAGGTGCCGTGTCTGACGACGGTGGCTGCGGCTCGCGCGGCTGCGGTCGGATTACGAGAGTGGATGTCTAATCCGCTGACGGTGCGACCGCTTCAAGAGTTCCTAAATCCCGAGGCCTCGATCACGTGACTTCAACGGACCTCTCTGTTCAAATCGGGTCAGTAACGCTTCCAAACCCAGTTATGACCGCATCGGGAACCGTTGGCCATGGAGCGGAGCTTTCCGAATATTTTGATCTATCCGACCTCGGTGCTGTAGTNGTCAAATCACTTTCAGCGAAACCTTGGTCTGGAAACCCCGCGCCGCGGGTTCACGGCACTGCGGCCGGAATGATTAATTCGGTTGGTCTCCAAAACCCGGGTCTCGATGANTGGATAGAAAATCATCTACCCGGGCTCATCGAAANTGGAGCCCGCGTCGTCGTAAGTATCTGGGGTNGAAGCATCTCAGAATACNGAGAAGCCGCACATCGGCTTTCTGGATTGAGTGGAATAGCTGCGGTCGAGGTGAACGTAAGTTGTCCAAACTTAGAGAAGAGTGGCGACATGTTCTCCCACTCGCCAGACACATGCCAAGCNGCTATTGAGGCTTCATCAGTTGCGGGNTTGCCGCTGTGGGCGAAGCTGAGCCCCAACGTCACCGACATCGTTCCAATAGCGCGAGCTGCTCTTGATGGAGGGGCAGAGGCCTTAACACTCACCAACACAGTCTTCGGCATGGTCATAGATACTGACTCACATCTTCCTGTTCTCGGCGGCGGCGGGGGAGGCCTCTCGGGACCGGCGATACGGCCGGTAGCGGTGCGAGCCGTATTCGACGTTTACGCAGCTTTAGGACCCGTTCCGATCGTAGGGGTNGGAGGTGTGGCCGCCGCTGAACACGCGGTGGAATTCATGAGCGCGGGAGCGACGGCCATTCAGGTTGGGACCGCCCATTTTGCAGACCCNAAGGCGTCGAAGCGGATTCTTCGCGACCTAGATCGTTGGTGTCGGCGACGCAATCTCATCTCTGTTCGCTCGCTTACTGGAGCAGCTCATGGACACTNATAACGTCTCCGAGGAGGCGCGTTTACGCTTAGCCCTCGCATTAGACGTCGATGACCTAGTTGAAGCAGGGCGACTTGGCAGACGAATGNTGCCTTGGTTCTCAGTGGCGAAAGTTGGACTGGAGTTATTTTCGGCTTCGGGACCNGAAGCGGTAGGAATATTTGTCGATCAGGGTTACGACGTCTTTCTTGATCTGAAGTTGCATGACATTCCGACCACTGTTGGAAAGACAGCACGTGTTCTGGGGAGCCTCGGCGTCTCCTATGTAACAGTCCANGCATCGGGNGGACTACAGATGTTGTCCGCAGCCGTCGANGGATTAAATGAAGGAGCTTCTGCAGCAGGATTAACTGCTCCGATGGTTCTCGCGGTGACGATCCTGACATCTGAAGTCGACGCATCTGTNGGTCTTTTCGAGGAAAGACTGGGTTTCGCNGTTGACGCTCAATGNGGAGGTGTTGTGTGNGCATCCAGNGAGTTAGTAGAAGTATCGAGGCTTGCACCTGAACTATTGTCCGTTGTCCCGGGCATTCGACCAGCNGGAGTTGCGGCTCACGATCAAGGGCGACCAGCCACCCCCACCCAAGCCATTAGGCGAGGAGCAGGGCTTCTCGTCATAGGAAGAGCGGTCACAAGTTCAGAAGATCCGGAAGGCGCGGCAGCCGAGATTNCCGGCGAGGTGACTCAAGCAATCTAAGGAAGGGCTTGCGCGTCTCGCTCCGCCGTTAGACTCGGCCGCCATGCCTAACCCGCCTCACCTTTCACCGCAACAACGCGAAGCAGCTCTCGANAAAGCGGCNGTAGCNCGTCGGGTAAGAGCGGAGACCAAGGACCGACTCAAACTGGGATTAGTGTCATTCGATGANTTACTNGACCTAGCTGACGAGGACGAACTGGTTGGAAAGATGAAGACGCTCACGGCGCTGGANTCCATGCCGCGACTNGGAAAAGTGAAGGCGCGGCGGCTAATGAATGAAGTCGGCATAGCTGAGAGCCGTCGACTGCGAGGCTTGGGTGAGAATCAGAGGAGTCAACTCNGCGCGTTCTTTGCGGGTTGAATTCCGTTAGTGATATGTGAGGGTGCANCGCAGTGACCCAAAACAGTGACCCAATCGTGTTCGTCGTATGCGGCGCNGGTGGGGTCGGGAAAGGGACGATCGTNGCGGAGTTGGTGTCACGAGACGCCAGTCTCCATCTGAGCCGGTCGTGGACGACTCGCGGCCAAAGGGCNGGAGAAGCCNATGACGCGTATGTCTATGTAACNGAAGAAGAGTTTGAGGCCCGAATCGCGAAANATGGCTTTTTTGAGTGGGCAACCTTCTTCGANCACCGATATGGAACACCGACTCCATCGGTTCCTGANGGCAGTGACTTACTCCTTGAGATCGATGTGCAGGGAGCNGTGGCCGTCAGGTTGCGCGAACCAGCAGCTGTCGTGGTTCTCGTTTTGCCCCCAAGTCGTTCCGAACAAGCCAACCGGATGCGGATCAGAGGAGACGAAGAGGACCACATAGCCCAGCGTCTAGCGACCTCCGATGCGGAAGAAGCGGCCGGACGAGAGTTAGCGGATCTGGTGGTCNTTAACGCCGAACTGGACGCAGCGGTCGACGTCGTCGAGTCCTTCTTGGGTGAAGTTCGGCGTCAACGCTCGTAGTGCNGAGGGCTGTGTCGTGAACNAGCGCTGTTCGACTTCGATAGGCCGCTGGTAACATAGTGAGTCCGTTCGGATCGCTTTGATGTTGCAGAGGTAGAACAGATGTCTGATGAGCAAGACACCATGGTTACNCCCGGTCTCGAGGTTCTGCTGGAGAAGGTGGATTCGAAGTTCACGCTCGTGAGTTTGGCCGCGAAGCGGTCTCGTCAACTTAACTCTTACGACCTTGGATTAGGTGAAGGCGGTGGAAGCGAAGTACCTCCGCAGGTAACGAGTACAGCGCGAAAATCGTTGTCAATGGCGTTCGAGGAAATTCATGCAGACAAGATTGGCTACGAACGCTTTGATCCGGAGGAGCGGGCTCGCCTCGAAGCCGAGGCGTTAGCTCAGGCGGAAGCTGATGCAGCTGCGCTTGAGGCTGTGCCCGACGAAGAGTAGGAAGAGGTTTAACCGATGCTGGCCAATCGCCGCATCGTCCTCGGGGTAACCGGGGGGATTGCCGCCTATAAGGCGGTCCTTCTNTGTCGGATGCTTNTCGATGCAGGTGCGCATGTGATCCCAGTCTTGACTGAGAGCGCTCAGAGATTTGTTGGTCGAGCCACCTTCGACGCGTTGGCGTCNGAACTGACCCGAACATCGATTTTCGACGATCCTGACCCCATTCCGCACACAACGCTCGGACAAACTGCCGATCTCATAGTTGTGGCCCCGGCTACCGCACGAAGCATCGGTAGCTACGCCAATGGCATATCGAATGATCTCCTTACGGCAACTCTTATCGCTACTAGAGCCCCAGTTGTGGTTTGCCCCGCGATGCACACTGAGATGTGGGAGCACCCGGCCGTACAAGACAATTTGACACTCCTCGAAGCTAGAGGCGTGCATATCGTTTCTCCGGTTGAGGGACGCCTCGCAGGAGGCGATTTGGGAGCTGGCCGCCTTGCGGAACCTGAAGCAATTTTTGAGACTATCGACGCGATCCTGTCTGGCGGNGATCTTCAAGGTCACACAGTCGTCGTAACCGCGGGAGGTACCCGAGAGGCGATCGATCCGGTGCGATATGTNGGCAATCGTTCTACAGGAAAGCAGGGTTACGCGGTGGCTGAAGAGGCTCANGCCCGAGGCGCCGACGTCACGTTGATATCAACCGTAGAAACAACTGCCCCCAACGGAATCGAAGTTATTTACGTGGAGTCGGCCGCTCAAATGCGTGCGGCTGTGCTGGAGCGATCCGATGCTGACGTCATCGTGATGGCAGCCGCNGTCGCCGACTTTCGACCAGTAGACCCACCAGAGTCCAAGATGAAAAAGGCTGACGGGACACCGAAATTGAAGCTGGAACCAACTCCGGACATTCTCGCGGAGTTGGGAGCGTCGAAAAGGCCAGGCCAAGTCATCGTTGGGTTTGCTGCGGAGACGGAGGACTTAGTAGNCCATGCCCAGAGCAAACTGAAAAAAAAGAATGTTGACATCATCGTGGCAAATGATGTGTCGGNGGCCGAAGTTGGTTTTGCGTATGACACAAATGAAGTGACGATACTTGGTGCTGACGGATGTCAACGTCATGTATCGCTTAGATCTAAACGGCAAATTGCTGAAGAAGTGCTGAACACGGTCGGTGAAATACTTGTTAGATGAAGTGAGATACCTACCGGTGCTCTTTGTCGCCTACCCTTAAGCCGTTCTGTCGAGTAACCAGGAGAGATGGCGTGAGTCGATGGACTTTCACTTCGGAGTCGGTGACCGAAGGTCATCCCGACAAAATGGCCGACCAAATTTCTGACGCAATTCTAGATTCCATGCTTGAGCAAGACTCGGCGAGTCGAGTTGCNTGCGAAACCATGGTTACTACTGGTCTTGTGGTGGTGGCTGGAGAAATCACTACCAGTGGCTTCGTCGATATTCCCAAGGTTGTNCGAGAAACCATTAACAGCATCGGCTATGACCGAGACTCATTGGATTTCAACGGCAGCACGTGCGGGGTCATGGTGACCCTTGACGAGCAGTCTCCAGATATCGCTCAAGGTATAACAGACTCCGAAGAGGTAAGAAGTGGCCGGGCAGACGAGGAGGACGTATTAGATCGTCAAGGAGCTGGAGACCAGGGGATGATGTTCGGCTACGCGTGTCGCGAAACCGAAGCTTTAATGCCCCTTCCNATTCATGTGGCNCACCGAATGGCGGAACAACTCACNGAGGCCCGCAAATCNGGTCANGTTCCGTACCTACGNCCAGACGGCAAAACNCAGGTTTCGTTCGATTACGAGGATGGTCGGCCAATCAGTTTGAAGACGGTCCTTGTTTCAACGCAACACAACCCAGGCATAGATCGTGATGACATGATTCGGCCCGATTTGATCGAGCACGTCATTCGCCCTGCGGTACCCGCAGAATTTGCCGATGATGATTTCGAAGTATTCGTAAACCCCACAGGAAACTTTGTTGTGGGTGGACCTGTGGGTGATTGCGGTCTTACAGGTNGAAAAATAATTGTGGATACTTATGGGGGATACGCCCGACACGGCGGAGGGGCCTTCTCAGGGAAAGATCCATCCAAAGTCGATCGGTCCGCGGCTTACGCGACGCGTTGGGTGGCAAAAAATTTAGTCGCCGCGGGCGCCGCAGATCGTTGCGAAGTCCAAGTTGCCTACGCCATCGGTGTCGCCCGTCCTGTCTCGNTTTTAGTGGAAACGTTCGGAACCGAGAAGGTGGATCGCGACCGGATCAGCGGGGCGATTAACGAAGTATTCGACCTGAGGCCAGCAGCCATTGTCCGAGACCTCGATCTTCGACGACCCATCTTCCAACCCACAGCGTCCTACGGTCACTTTGGTCGTGATGCATCNGACGACTTCTTCACCTGGGAACGAACCGACCGCGTCGACGACCTACGTTCAGCACTCGGTTTATAGATCTGCGTCGAAGCCCCTGACGTCCCACCCTTCGAGCAGACTTTCGTTGTGTCCCGGGTAGTTCGAGTCCTCCCAGATGAGCCCGCTTTAGATAGAGATTTTGACTATCTTTTGCCGGACAGGCTCACAGATACCCCACNTTGCCCTCCGATCCAGGTTGGAACGATTGTGAGAGTGGATTTACGGGGTCGTCGAATACGTGGCTGGATAACAGCAGTTGACGTAGATCCGCCGCCAGGGGTCGACNTGCGTGAAATAACTAAGGTAAGTAGTTGCGGTCCGCCAGCAGCGCTAGTCGACTTGGCGGCTTGGGCCTGCAGACAGTGGATGGGTAGCCGTGTGCATTTCCTACGAACAGCCACCCACGACCGTGTCGTGTCGTCAATTCCCGAGCCTAAACGTNGCCGGCATGTCGTCTCACCGAGCGAGAGGCTCGCCGAAGAAGCTTTTCGTCGCCGAGGTGCTGTAGTTCGTACTCCGCCCAACAGCGACGATTTTGTATTTGCGGTCGCTGCGGCTTCCTATGGACGAGCTTTGATCCTCACCCCGACTCTCGCTCGGGCGCAGAGGCTTGCCGTTGCNCTGAGAAGAGCGGGTATCGAAGTAGCAGTATTCCCNCGGGACTGGGAAGCGGCAGCTGCAGGAGCGGTAACTATCGGTGCAAGATCGGCGGCCTGGGCTCCCATCGACGACCTTGACGCAGTCCTAGTTCTCGACGAACACGACGAGTCTTATCANCAGCAGTCTGCNCCAACNTGGCACGCAAGAGACGTTGTACTTGAACGAGCGAAACGGGACGGCGCTNCTTGGGTCATTGCGTCGCCTACGCCATCGCTTGAAGCGTTAACTTGCGGGGCTCCATTGCTTACACCTGACCGCGCCGCAGAACGAGCCGGTTGGTCCGTTTTCGATGTGGTGGACCTTCGAGATGAGCCGCCCTTGGCTGGGGCNTGGTGTTCAGACACGTTGTCCCGACAACTGAGGCATAAACGCAACGTTGTCTGTGTTCTCAACCGAAAAGGTCGAGCTCGGTTCGCATATTGTGCGCAGTGTGGCGAGCTCGCCCGTTCAGAAGTCACCGGTCGACCCTTAGGTTTGGACGGAAAACGGCTTGTGCACCCAATCGACGGCGATGACAGACCCGCTGTCTGTCAATCTTGTTCGTCAACAAAATTTCGGCGAGTCAAACTCGGAGTCACGGGTGTTGCAGAAGAACTGGAACGGATAGCACGCCGGCCGGTTGGTGAAGTCACCTCCGACACNGAGGCCATAGACCCAGAAGTGGAACTATACGTAGGCACGGAAGCTGTACTGCATAGAGTCGAACGAGCAGACGTCGTCGTCTTCCTTGACTTTGATCAAGAGCTACTAGCGCCCCGATACCGGGCGGCGGAACAAGCCATGTCACTGCTTGTCCAGGCTTCTCGGGTGGTGGGCCGACGCGAAGACGGNGGGAGAGTTCTTATCCAGACCCGCATCCCGCAACACCCAGTGCTAGAAGCAGCTCTAAGCGCTGATCCCAGTTCCCTGGCGCGCACAGAACTGGGCGTNCGTCGTGAATTGCGTCAACCGCCTGAAGCCCATTGGGCAATCATCTCAGGCACAGCGGCAACGGAATTTGTTCGACGGATAGGAACCCCGGCGGGACTCGAAATCACGGGACCAACGAGCGACCGGTGGCGTATCAGAAGTGACGAACGTGAAGACTTGGTTGCTGCACTGAAGTCGGTCGATCGTCCGCCAGGCAGATTGCGCATTGAGATTGATCCACTGAGAGCCTGATCGGCTGACCCCGATACGCTGGACCATCATGAGTTACCGAATCCGTGTGCTAGGGGACCCGGTCCTTCGTCAAGAGGCGACCCCGGTTGAAGATATTGATGGTCGCGTGGTGCGAATGGTTGAAGACATGGTGCCGGTGATGTACGAAGCGGAAGGAATCGGCCTTGCTGCTCCGCAGGTAGGAATCCAAAAGCGTCTCTTCGTGTATGACATCGGTGAGGGACCGCAAACCGTCGTCAACCCCGAGATTTTNGACTCAGACGGTGAATGGGNGTTTGAAGAGGGATGTCTCTCGGTACCCGGGTTGTCATTCGAAATCATTCGACCTAAGCAAGTNCATTTGGTNGGTCGCGACTTAGAAGGCAATGAAGTTTCCGTCGAAGCNGACGAGTTGTTGGCGCGATTATTTCAACACGAACTCGACCACCTCGATGGAGTCCTGTTATTGGACCATTTGGATCGAAAGCAGCGCAAAGCTGCTCTTCGTCGATGGCGCGAAATTCAGTCACTCGGGGACCCCGAAGACTCTGGGTCCGGTGGGCTTTCGTTATCGTGACGACGCGGCTGCCCGCCCCTCCCGAACACCCGCGCTCGGTCGTCTTTCTGGGAAGTCCTGCAGCTGCGGTACCCNCTCTGACCGCATTAGTAAAAGCAGGCTTCGAAGTTCCCTTGGTTATTTCAATGCCGGACCGCCGACGAAGTCGCCGATCGGCGCCATCTCCGACTCCGGTGAAACAAGCGGCTCTCGAATTCGGGATACCAGTATCCGAGGAAACATCTGACGCGTTAACGGTAAAAGCAGACTGCGGCGTGGTGGTGGCCTACGGCAGGTTGATTGACACCANCGTGCTCTCGCAACTCCCCATGATCAACATCCATTTCTCGTTGTTGCCCCGATGGCGGGGAGCCGCGCCGGTAGAGCGAGCGCTGCTCGCAGGGGATGANAAAACGGGTGTTTNTATCATGGGGGTCGAAGCTGAGCTTGACGCAGGCCCTCTGTATCGCCGACGTGCTATCGATATAAAACCGACCGCNACTGCAGCGGATCTANGTGACGAGCTAGCCGAACTGGGGGCCATCGAGCTTGTAGCTGCTTTACAAGGAGGCCTCCGCGACCCGGTTCCNCAGCAAGGAGAAGTAAGGGTTGCAAAGAAGATCCNCAGAACGGATTTACANCTCAACTGGACTCGGAGCGCTGAAGAACTNGGCCGAGTTGTTCGCCTGGGTGGNGCTTGGACTACTAACGACTCCACCGTCCTCAAGGTTTACGANGCGCGCCCAGTCGACGGNACAGCCGAGCCCGGCAAATTATTNAGAGACCACGTAGGAACGGGAGANGGCCTGTTGCAGCTGCTGGTTGTTCAGGTCGAAGGAAAGTCCCGGATGAGTGCCAACGAATGGATCAATGGCGCTCGACTCGAACCCGATGCGCGGCTAGGAACGTGAAGAAATTTACGAGCCGTCGGGTTGCCCTTCAGGCGTTAACCGAGATTGAAGAAGGTGCTCGAGCAAACGACACACTCGCATCGTTCTTAGCTTCTTCGGGAGGCGAATTAAGTGAACGAGATCGCGGGTTCGTGACTGAATTAGTGCAGGGAACGACCCGCATGCGTCGAGCGATCGACCACGTCTTAGAACCTTTTCTCCAAAGGAAACTCGACTCCGATGTTCGAGCCGCTCTGCGTATGGGGACGCATCAGTTGCTCAACCTCGGAACTCCGCCTCATGCCGCGGTCAATGACACCGTCGCGGTGACTCCGCGACGAGCGAGCGGACTGGTTAACGCTGTGTTACGCAAGGTCTCGACCGTCGACCCTCAATGGCCAAATGAAGCCACTCGGCATAGCTACCCGGATTGGATATGGGACCTTTTCATCGACACTTGGGGCCAAGATGGAAAAGCTTCGCTTATCGCAATGAACACGCCGGAACGGCCGACGCCTCGACCCGATGGCTACATACAAGGACAGGCGTCCAGGTGGGTAAGTGACGAAGTGGACGCTGCGTCACCTGGCGGAGGCTGCATTGTCGATCTATGCGCGGCTCCCGGGGGGAAAACGACCGCGGCGGGCTGCCAATGGTCATCTCTTTTTGCGAATGAAATAGATGCATCGCGGGCGCAGGGCCTTCAAGTAAACATTGACCGCTTCCGACCAGGAATTGCTGTCGTCATAAGTGACGGGTCTCGCGCTCCGTTTCGTGGTGGATCCGTAGACGCGGTCCTGGTCGATGCGCCATGCACTGGACTTGGTGCGCTGGGTCGACGAAGTGACGCTCGCTGGCAAGTTACCGAAGAAGCGATTGGTCGATTGGTGTTGATCCAAGCGGCGTTGCTCGATGAAGCATTCCGAATACTCCGCCCTGGAGGAGTCTTGAGCTACAGCGTGTGCACTGTGACTCGTGCAGAAACGGTCGAGGTGTCCGCGCAGTTTCAGGCGTCCCATCGAGAATTAACGGGCCTAGCCCTAACTGGAAGCCATTGGCGGCCTCACTATCCAGGGGGGATAGTTCTTCCCCACGACTACGGGACGGATGGAATGGCGATGTTTCAATGGAAACGTCAATAGCTGATTGTGACTGAGGAGTAACCAATGAGGATTGGCTTGATTTCAGACACTCATATCCCTGAGGCCGGTCCTGAATTATGGCCTCAGGCATATCGTGCGTTTGACGAATGTGACGCCATTCTCCACGCGGGTGACATTTACGACATCTCGGTCATTGACAAGCTTCAACAAATTGCCCCCACGTGGGCAGCGAGAGGCAACGGTGACGACGGATCGTCGGGGCGGGTGGTTCAGCCAGATCACGCCCAGCTAGCTGCTAGTTGGGTTCACGAATTTGACGGCGTCAGCGTCGGATTGACTCATCACATGCCGATTCCTGAGTTGCCTACCTACGGAGTCCGCGATGCCATTCAACGACACTTCAATGGGGCCGATCTTGACGTTGTCGTCTATGGCGACACTCACGTTGAACACATCAGCACCATCGATAACGTCTTATGCGTTAACCCTGGGTCACCTACATTTCCTCACAATCTTTCGGTNCAGCTAGGCACTATCGGCTTCCTCGACNTTATTGACGGGAGCGCGGCGGCTTCGATCTGGCGCCTCACTGCTGACGGTATCGAACCGTTCGATTGGGACACCTGGGGGCGNCCGTGGTGACCGTTGACTAGCGTCACACATGTTTCTGTTGTCGCAATAAGAAAAGTAGAACGATGAACAAGACAGCTTGGTTNGCNAGCACCTTAGAGGAACCGCTTGACCCACTAGAGGAGATCGTCGACCCGCACCATCATTTGTGGGATTTTCCGACGGGCACTTACTTNCTACCCGAATTACACGAAGACACTGGTTCTGGTCATAACGTGACGCAGACNGTGTTCGTCGAGTGCGGGGCTGGCTACAGAGCCGATGGNCCCGAGCATCTTCGGCCGGTGGGTGAAATCGATTTTGTGCGTGTGCAGGCCGAGCTTTCCGCTGAACAAGCGGGCGCTGAAATTGCTGCGATTGTAGGGTTCGCCGATTTGACGAGAGGAGCCGCAGTAGAAGAAGTACTCGCCGCCCAAGAAGGCGCAGGAGGGGGGAGATTTCGAGGGATTCGTCATGCCAACGCATGGGATCCAAGTGATGAGATTCGGGAGTCGCACACCAAACCGCCCCCCGGACTGTTAAGTCATGACGATTTCCGGGCCGGATTCANAAAGCTAGGCCAGATGGGGTTCAGTTTTGACGCATGGATGTTTCATACNCAGGTAGAAGAGCTCGTTGAACTTGTTGCGGNTATTCCNNACACTCCGGTCGTGCTTGATCACCTAGGCGGTCCACTGGGGATCGGACCATATGAGGGTGCTCGCGACGAAGTCCGATCGACTTTACGCCCAGCGTTGGAAGCGTTGGCGCGGCACGAACACGTTGCGGTGAAGGTTGGCGGCATAGGCATGAGTATCTACGGGGTCGGTCTGAACCGCCTGCCCCAAGCGCCAACTTCGGAACTTGTTGCGAACCTTTGGAGCGAGGATATACGGCACTGTGTTGACACCTTCGGGCCCCAACGNTGCATGTTCGAAAGCAACTTTCCTGTAGATAAGCAAGGCTGCTCCTACACGGTGCTCTTCAATGCCTTCCAACATATTGCTGATCAGGCCGGCTGGAGTATCGCTGAACGCGCCGACCTCTTTTCTGGGACGGCGCGCCGTTTCTATCGCATAGACCCATAGAGCAGTGCCTGCTCCTGGCATAGAAACACCGCGACTGTTGCTTCGTCACTGGCGCCCAGAAGACCGCGACCCTTTCGCTCAAATGAACAATGACCCNGAGGTCATGAAGTATTTCCCTTCGACCTTGGACAGGAGCCAGAGCGACTTATTCGCTGAATTCATTCAAATCAGACTGGAAGAAAANCAATATGGCCTATGGGCGGTAGAGCTCAGAAATGCNGATNCTCTGCAACCGACGTCGTTTATAGGATTTGCGGGATTTTCAACGCCAACCTGGGATGCGCCATTCAATCCATGCATCGAGATCGGATGGAGGCTCAGCCGCCCTTTCTGGGGGTACGGATTTGCGACTGAAGCTGCGACCCACATTCTTCACTACGGGTTCGGGGTCCTAAAGCTCGACGAGGTNGTGTCATCTACGTCGCTGCTCAACGNGAGATCCATGGCGGTCATGGAGCGACTTGGAATGACTCGTGCTATCGGAGAAGACTTTGATCACCCGAGAATTCATGCCGACAAAGCGCTGTGTCGCCATGCTCTCTACCGAATCGANGCTGGTGAATGGGCAAACTCNGATTAATCAATACGACCTACGTCAAGCCTGNCGGAGAACGATCGAGTTTGGCCCATTGGGTTGCGTCATGGCCGAATAAGAGCGTGCAACCCTCCTCGTCCTGCAAGGCTTTTAGGTGACGCATAGAACTCAGTTGCATTTCGTGGTCATACCCGAAAGGTGGTAGCAGCATCTTTTCGAGCACTTCTTGCCAATAAACACAATCTCCGGTCAACACGACTGGACCACTGTCTAAATTCACTCTGAGCGATTGATGACCGGAAGTATGTCCAGGAGTTGGGATGCACAGAACCGACCCGTCACCGAAAATGTCGTGCCGACCTTCGATTTGGAGTACATCGTGACCTAAGTCAAAATCGTCCGGTTTGTAGACTTCGTGTTCGACGAGTTTCGGGTGATGGCCTGATTCCCATTCAGAACGCTGCACGATGATCTGGGCATTAGGCACCAGCGCAGTTCCGCCACAGTGATCGAAATGAAGATGGCTAAATACGATCTTGTTGACCGAGGAGGGATCCATCTCGACACTTTCGAGACGTGTCGAGATCATGTCGGCGGTATCGAAACGCGATTCAAATTGGCGCGCCATCAGTGGATACCTAGCGGCTACACCATCAAGCAAATCGTGATGAAGTCCTGTGTCAAAAAGAAGCGTTTGTCCGCTGGGGTGGACAACCAACCAACTCGGAATTGGCAGATCAACGTCGCCNTCCAAACCGGCGACAACTGATGANGCCGCAGTAGAAAGCCAGCCGCACTCAAGCGGAACCAACCGAAGCTGAGTCATTCCGAGACGATACATTTCCANGATGGTCCGGCGCCCGCGATCATGACCTAATTATTTGTCTCGCGCCCACAACCGGTCGGTTAACCGACCGCACCGCTCTTGGATCGACTCCAAGGCGTCACAGATCATGTCCTCTCTATAACGCTGGCCGACGACTTGAACCGCGGCGGGACGCTCGTCGACGAGGTCCATCGCCACAACCCCNGCAGGCAAACTCAAATAGTTGATGGCCATGGAATACGCCGATGCCTCTAGAAAATCTTTACANGTGTCGAAACTTTGAAGGTCGTAATCCCAGTCGTAAAGACGNTTCATATAGAAGGGCGTAACAACAAGTGGATAGTCAACTAAGAAAAGGTTCCAGTCCCGCATCATTCGGGTGCGGTCACCGAAACCGTTNATGTAGTCGTCCCGTTCGAGGAGTTCTCCCATCTGAAANAAGTAGTCAAAGGTCGTCTTNATATCGGAGCTTCCGTGCTCCCGGACCTGTGGCATCAGTGCCGTATTCATTTCNGTTGTGAGTGTTCGAAACCAGTCCCTGAACGGTTCCTCGATTGACGGGGTATCGACTTCAACCACTCGGTAACCCGCATCAGCCAAAGATTCTGCCGCTCTGTCTATCAAGTCGAGAATTCCGTCGTGAATCGGGTAACCNCACGGATCTTTGGTTACTGCAACTGAGATCGGTTCCGTGGAGGAGGGACCCTTCCATGGGATCGGAGGGCAAAGAGGATCGCGTGCGTCGGGTCGAATCATCACTTCCGTGGCAAGTGANAGATCGCTCGCNTCGCGACACATAATTCCTTGCACCGAAATCACTTGTGCGAGTGGACCGCGCTCGGCCGCTGCNGTGGAATTAAATACGGGAACCCTATTGTTCGTGGGTTTAACNGTCGTGATTCCGTTTGCTAGAGCGGGAAATCTGAGNGATCCTCCGATGTCGTTNCCGTGGTGTAGCGGGCCGAATCCGGCAGCNGCGGCGGACCCGCCTCCACCGGAGGAGCCACCGGGGCTCGCATCTTTGTCCCAAGGGTTAAANGTGCGCCCTCTNAAAGGATTTACCGTGGTGCCGCGCATNGAGAACTCTGGNACGTTCGTACGACCAATGATGATCGCTCCAGCGTCGCGTAAGTTGCGAACCAAGGGAGCGTCCTCGGTGGCAATCAGGTCGGCAAACGCTGGCACACCGTTCGGCGTTGCCTGGTCGGCGACGTCAATGTTTTCCTTGATGGTTACCGGCACTCCATGAAGGGGACCGANGTCGTCACCGCGTGCTTGGGAAGCATCTGCTGTTGCGGCGGCAGCCAGAGCTTGTTCAGGGAATTCAACGGTGATTGCGTTGAGCTCGGGATTTTTCTCCTCGACTCGAGCCAGAACGCTTCCAACTACTTCGGTCGCAGAGAACTCCTTATCTTGAATCCCGAGCGCTATTTCTCGGGCACTTAANTCCCACAGGTTGGTCATCGCTGCCTCTCAGAGGCCTTCTCTGACAGGGTGATGACCGGGGAATTCGGCGTTTCTTTGCTCNGTGCCGGCGCGGAAAGCTTCGGCCATATCATCAGTGTCNAACATGGCAGCGTTCCAAGTNGCGATGTATTCCAATCCGTCGGCGACGGAGTGATCACGTCCGTAGTTCAGNGTTTGTTTGGTTCCCCAGATGGCCATTGGACTCTTCGAAGCGATTTCTTGAGCTGTCTCCAACACAGCGGNCAACATCTCATCTTGGTCTGAATATATTTCGTTGACAAAGCCAGTTTCTTTTGCCTCCAGCGATGACATCTTCCGCCCGGTATAGGCAAGTTCTCGTACGACGCCCTCAGGCATTAGCTTTGGCATTCTTTGTAGGGTTCCCACGTCTGCGGTCATGCCAATATTGATCTCNTGAATACAAAAAAAGGCGTCTTCTGTTGCGTAGCGAAGATCAGTAGCGGAGACCATGTCGATNCCGCCGCCGANACAGGCACCTTGAATAGCGGATAAGACGGGAAGACGACTTTCTTCGAGACAACTGAAAGTACGTTGGAGCTTTAACGCAGTTGAACGAAAACTGGCTCGTTGTCGGCTGCCGTGCTTGGCGGGTTCCTGTCCGCTCACGTTGTTGTTCCCAGCGAAAACGCTTAGGTCCATTCCGGAGCAGAAGTGTCGGCCCTCTGCGGACAAAACGATGACTCTCGCGTCACCATCAGTGGAAACCTGATCGATAATCTCCGGCAGCTCTTGCCAGAACTCCGGGATCATCGAATTTGCGCGCTCAGGCCGGATCATCCTCACATGAGCTAGGTGATTGGTTGTTTCAACTTCGAAGCAGGTGTAGGTCACGTCTCGACCATAGATCGCTCAAGAGAATGATGCGACCTNGNCGGACCGTTATCGGAATCAGCCCGACAACATGACCCCCATTACCAAGGCTGCTATTGATGCGAGAAGAGCAAGCCCGGCGCTGGCGCCCCTTATGGCAGCATTATCNGTTGATTGATGGAGCCAAGCCCCCGCGCCCGAAATCGCCACCACAAGCATTTTGATTCCGAGGAGAGCGTTCCAGCCGGCGGTGGTGTCAGGCAAAGAAACCATGTTCCAGATCCCGGTGACGACGGCTAGCCCGAAAAATGGCCAAGCTACGCGCCCGAATGCTTTGGCAATACTTGGCANCGCTTCGGGATGCGACCGTCGGACAGCGGGAACTAGGGCGCCTACGACAATCTGTCCTCCGACCCACACACAAACCGCCACGATATGCAGCAAACCGCGAACGGTGTCTACGTCAAATGAAACATCAAGCATTATCAACCTTTGAANTTGACGGGTTCGTGAGCCCGCCCNTTAAAGCTTAGGAGACGGCGGCTCTTGTTAGGAGTTCAGAAGACCCGCCATATTGTCAGCGTAAAATTTGTTAAGTACCTCCTCTGGCATCCCATCTAAAGAAGCTTCGAATCTTCCCAGAGGGTTTCGACCACCTTCGATATGGGGATAATCAGAAGAAAACAGATACAAGTCGGCGTTCGATTCTCGAACCATCGCCCCGACGTCCTCAAATGGGTATGGGGTGAAGGCCATCTGACGAGTAATGAGCTCGGAAGGTGGGGTTTTCAAGGCTTCCAAATCNGGTTCAGATCGTTTCCAAATTTGGGCTATGAGATCTAGTCGACGAAGAAGCGACGGCACCCAACCCGCACCGAGTTCTATGACACCGCCGCGCAGGTCGGGGTGCCGTTGAAGGACTCCGTCTAAAACCATGGCTCCGACAAAGGTCTCAGCCACATGGTGGAGGGCAATCATGTCTTTGCCCCGCACGTTCTCTCCGCCGCCTATCCAGTCGTTTGGTACCGGACGGCCCGTGTTCATCCATTCGGGCTTGATCTGAAGGGGAATGCCGCCGACGTGCAGAAGAAAAGGAACTCCNGCTTCGGCCATTCGTGCCCAAACTGGNTCCAAGGCGTTGTGGCCCGGTGAACCGCCACCCGCTGGACGGTGAGGTACCCACATGGCTTCGAGGCCTAGNGACATAGCGAATTCGAGTTCAGCCAAGCTGGCCNCGGGTTCATCCAGCGGAAGAAGAGCNACCCCGATCAGGCGGGGATCATCGGAACAGAACTCAGCCATCGCTCGNTTATGAGCGCGAGCTGCACCATATCGAAGGTCCGAAGCAGCTTTGGGGTCGAAGGCGATGGGGCCGCTGAAAGTTGAAAAAACGAATTGTTGCTGAAACCCCAAAAGGTCGAGAGCCGTGCGGCGTTCGTCTTTGTTGAACGCTCCGAGAGCGAAGTAGCCCTTGGGTCCTGCGATCAAATCGTCACCGAGCGCGACCAGTTCAGCAACTTTGTCCGGNGGGTGTGCACCAGTCTTTGCCGCTTCGCGCCAAGAGTCGCTGCTCCTTCCGCCNGCATCGAAGTCGATTTGCGGGATGCGGTCGCGAATGCTGGGATCAGCGTGTGCAGTTAGAAAGTCGGGCAATTCCATCAGATGACTATCAGCGTCGAAGTATGTNCGTTGTTGCGCGTAAGGCATANANCAACGGTAGCTGCCCCGCCCAAGCGGCTGCTTGACAAGTAGTAGCGATAGCCTCCCGATATGGCTCATCNCGAAAAACCTGACGAGTTTTCACGCGACTCAGAAGAGGNGCCTGTTCACACGGATNTCTTGTCAGCCAAGGTCGTGACAGTTTCAGATGGCGTCGTGGCCGGAACGCGTGACGANAAAAGTGGCGAAGCACTGTATTTGAGTCTTGTGGCTCACGGGTACGACGTGATCGAACGGCGCGTGGTGGCCGATGGAATAGAGAGCGTCGCAGAATGTCTAACTGATATGACAAACGGCTTCGCTGGCCTAGTCGTCACCACCGGCGGCACGGGATTCACGGAACGTGACCTCACTCCCGAAGCGACGACACAGGTACTCGAAAGGGAGGCTCCTGGCATTGCTGAGGCGATGAGACTCACCAACCCCCTTGGACGTCTTTCTCGAGGCGTTGCGGGAATCGTCGGTCGAAGCATCGTTCTCAACACCCCAGGTTCCACCGCTGGCTGTGTTGAATGCTTCGACGCGGTGGCTGATGTGATACCCCACGCTTTGCGNCTGCTTCACGGCGAACGGCTGCATTGACGGTGAATATGTCGCAAACTCCCACTGACGCTGCCCTAATGGATAGAGCGATAGGGAACGCAGCCTCCGTCAGAGGTACCACTGCGCCCAATCCTTGGGTGGGGGCGGTGGTTCTCACCCAAGACGGAGCACTATTTGACGGCGCAACTAATCCCGCGGGTGGCGCTCACGCNGAACGGGTCGCGATTGATGCGGCTGGCCGAGCGGCTCAAGGATCGACCCTGGCTACAACCCTCGAACCCTGTTGTCATAGTGGCCGAACAGATGCATGCGTCGACTCCATAGTCGAAGCNGAAATNAGCCGTGTTGTAGTAGGGGTCACCGATCCGGATNCNCGAGTCAATGGNGGTGGCATAAGCGCCCTACGCGACTCGGGAATCGAAGTANTTGAAGGAGTTCGCAAGCGCGCGGTTGTCGCCCAACTCGAACCATATCTACATCATCGGCGTACAGGTAGACCNTGGGTNGTGCTAAAGATGGCCCTCACCCTCGATGGTCGAACCGCTGCAGCTGACGGTTCATCTCGATGGATAACGAGCGACGAAGCTCGGCGCGACGCCCACATCCTTCGAGCNAGATGCGACNCNGTTCTGGTTGGAGCGGGAACTGTGAGATCCGATGACCCGCAGCTAACCGTCCGAGAGGTGCCAGGAAGCGATCCNCAACGCATCGTTTTAGGTGAGGTCCNTGCAGATGCAGCAGTTCATCCTTGTTGGGAGATGCAAGGGGANCTGGAAACACTGCTCGACCGTATGGGAGAAGCGGGCGTGGTTGACCTCNTGGTCGAAGGTGGAGCCCACGTTGCTGCTGACTTCCACCGCAAAGACGNAGTTAACGAATACATCCTCTACATAGCACCAGTGCTCATGGGGGGCGACGACGGCCGACCTGTGTTTGCCGGCAACGGTTCNGCCACAATCTCGGACCTATGGCGCGGAGAACTTCGCGATATTCGNAGAGTCGGAGTTGACCTTCGGNTAGAAGTNCGNCCCAAAGGAGGGGACTGATGTTTACCGGNTTGATCGAAGAGCTCGGCTCCTTCGTAAGNAACGATGGTGAACGGTTTCGNTTTGCNGCAACTCAAGTCCTTGAGGGGACCGCCATNGATGATTCCATAGCGGTCAACGGCTGTTGTTTAACGGTCGTCGCGTTGGGGGAGGATTGGTGGGAAGCCGATGTTGTAACTGAAACCCTCCACCGAAGTTCTCTCGGCGAACTCGCCTCTGGAGACCCTGTCAACTTCGAACGAGCGGTGAGATATTCCGATCGTTTGGGGGGCCATATGGTTCAAGGCCACATCGATGGTGTGGGAACGGTGGTCACACCTGGCCCCGATCTACGTATCCANGCGCCTCAAGAATTGGACANATANCTAATTGAAAAAGGTTCCGTTGCGGTCGACGGAGTCAGCTTGACATGCTTCGACGTGCATGAAAGTTCGTTCTCGGTGGCTCTAATTCCGCACACTCTGGCAGTTACGACACTGGGATCGCATTCAGCGGGCGATATCGTGAATCTAGAAGTTGACGTAATCGCTAAATACGTAGAGCGACTTCTGGCCCCCCACAATGGAGATAAGNAGTGACTGCCTCTGGGAATATTCGCGACGATGAATAAGTCGACGCCGAGAAACCAGCTATCAGGTGATACCGATTCGCCCCTCGCCGCGGTGGAAGACGCGATNGCCGCGGTCGGACGCGGCGAGATCGTAGTTGTTGTCGACGACGAGGATCGTGAGAACGAAGGTGACCTCATCATGGCGGCAGAGCACGCGACGCCCGAGGCCATCGCATTTTTCGTCCGCTACACGTCCGGCGTTATTTGTGCGCCGATGACGGGGGAGCGTTTAGACGATCTAGCGCTCCCGCTAATGGTCACGGTTAACACTGAGCCGATGCGCACCGCGTACACCATAACTGTAGATGCAGCGGAAGGAACTACTACTGGCATCTCCGCAAATGACCGCTCGCGTACCGTCAACTTGCTCTCATCGCCTAACAGCGAGTCCCATGATTTTGTTCGGCCTGGTCACGTTCTACCGCTTCGCTACCGGCCCGGCGGNGTACTGAAGCGNGCCGGCCACACCGAAGCNGCCGTCGATCTGGCCCGTCTAGCTGGATGCGAACCCGCAGGAGTCCTTGCCGAGGTTGTCAATGACGACGGCTCCATGGCGCGACTCCCACNACTCNTCGAGTTCTGTCAAGAACATGACCTCCTTCTCATNTCCATCGCTGATTTGATCCGCTACAGACGAGCGAATGAACGACTNGTAGACCCAGTCGCACAGGCGCGAATCCCAACCATCTACGGGGATTTCACCGGACATGTATTCCGCGACTTCGACGGTACAGAGCATCTTGCCCTGGTTCGCGGNCAGATCATGGGATCAGAACCAGTATTGGTTCGAGTCCATAGCGAATGTTTGACAGGTGACATCCTCTCTTCAATGCGTTGCGATTGNGGTGGNCAACTACACACGGCTCTCGAGGCAATAGCGGAGGAGCAAGCCGGCGTTCTTGTTTACCTACGTGGTCATGAAGGCAGAGGAATCGGGATAGGACACAAGATTGCCGCCTACTCGTTACAAGATGAAGGGCATGACACCGTCGATGCAAACCTTGAGCTTGGACTGCCTGTCGACAGTCGCGAATACGGAATCGGCGCCCAAATTCTCGTAGAGCTTGGGGTAACCAAGATGCGCCTCATGACTAATAACCCAGACAAGATCGGGGGACTTGGTGGATATGGTCTCGAAATAGTCGAACGTGTCCCGACGACCACGGGCGTGAACCGCGAAAACCGGGCCTATCTGCGGACGAAAAAGATGCGGCTGGGGCATCTCATTGACGGTCTCGACGATGCTGTCGCCGACTGACATAACCGGACCCCAGTCGTGAACTTAGGAACGCTTCGTGATAAGAGCCGGGTCGAAAATCGACTAGGAGTCGCGCTCCTAAAAACGGTACGGTCAACNACATGCTGAAAATAGTGCTCCCCAAGGGNTCTCTTGAAAAAGCNACNATGGAGCTTTTCGACGAGGCCGACCTCACGGTCCGAAGAAGCAGCGAAGTCGACTACAGAGCGACTATTGATGACCCGCGCGTCNATGAGGTGAGAATTCTTCGACCACAAGAAATTCCCGGTTATGTTGCCGACGGCTTGTTTGATGTAGGAGTAGCCGGCAGAGACTGGATCGAGGAAACAAGCAGCGACGTTGTCTCCCTGGGTCAACTGAAATACTCCAAAGCGACCGCAAAACCAGTCAAAATAGTGTTAGCGGTCCCCNCCGACAGCGCCTATGAATCAATTACGGATCTACCGCAAGGTGTTCGAGTTTCCAGCGAGTACCCCGAATTAACGAACCGTCACTTTGCGGCAGCGGGCATCGAAGCCGACGTTCGACTTAGCTACGGTGCAACCGAAGCCAAAGCGCCCGACATAGTCGANGCAGTTGTTGATCTCACAGAAACCGGTCGGGCTCTCAAAGCAGCTGGCCTGAAGATCATCGACGAGATTTTGACGAGTTACACCGANATTTTTGCAAACACCCAAGCCTACGCGGATCCCCAAAAACGCAAAGCTATGGAGCAGATCAAGACTCTATTAGACGGCGTCTTGGACGCGCGTGGTCGGGTTTTGATGAAGCTNAACGTGGGAGCCACGGAGTTAGATCAGGTAATCAGTGTCCTGCCCTCTATGAAGGCGCCCACCGTCAACGAGCTTTGGGGTGGAGGAGGCTTCGCCGTTGAGACTGTTGTCAACAAAAGCGATATCAATATCCTTATCCCGGAGCTTCTCGATCTGGGAGCTACAGATGTAATAGAGATCCCGATCTCTAAGATTGTGCCCTAGCTCTGATCGCGCCCTACTCCCCAGGGTCGCTCGACGNCTGGTTCTGAACTTCTACATAAGCCAGTCTGATCTGATGCAGTGCTGCGGCCAATGTCTGATGATCAGGAAGNTGATCGCCGAGTTGTTCCACCATCACACCCATCGCGTCAATAGGGAGGCGGGCTTCGTCAAGGTTGGGTGGNTCTACGCGAAGGTGAAGAGCGGCCAATTCGAAGAGACCGATCACATGATTAGCGACAATCTCTCCAGCGGGCACCGAAAGTAACTGCTCTTGCGCCTCCCGGAGCTGTTGTTCCATCGCCGCAGCCGTCTCAGGNTCGATTTCCGNCTCGCTGCTGAAATCGGTAGATGGATCCACTGATGGAGTTCCACCTGAATCACTTGGAACTTCGTGCTCACCCGAAGGGGTCCAAAAGCTGCTCACGTTGCCTCTCTCATAGGTTCACGGTTCTAGCTCGGGGGCTTCCCCCTGTGCGAATAGCACGTTTANCCTGCTACCCTACGCCCTCGACAATAGATGCAAGAGGGGTCCACCCCCACCGGTCCACCGCAAGGTGCGTTTCGGTCACTGTCGGTCCACTCGGCGACCTAAATCGCCGAGGGTCCGTTATGTGAGGCGGGCACCAAAGTGTGTCCGCCTTTCGTCATCACAACGAGAGGTGCCATCAGACGGACTAGGAGAACGTCCTTGGTTAAGCGAGTAAGGCCATAGCACGCCCAGACGAAGGCGACGCCAGAATCAACGAACAGATTCGGGCGCGGGAAGTTCGATTGGTCGCCCCAGACGGCGAACAGATCGGCATTAAGCCCCTGCCAGAAGCACTGGACATTGCCCGTGAACTTGATCTCGATTTAGTGGAGGTAGCGGCCGACGCCAATCCTCCAGTTTGTCGAATCATGGACTACGGCAAGTTCAAGTACGAGTCATCCCAACGGGCGAAGGAGTCACGGAAAAAGGCCAGTTCGGTCTCCCTCAAGGAGATGAAATACCGGCCGAAAATCGGACAAGGTGATTTCGACACCAAAACCGGCAAAGTAGAAAAATTTCTCTCGAACGGCCACAAGGTGAAGATCACGATCATGTTCCGAGGCCGAGAGGTCTTCCATCCTGAACTTGGCCGCGAAATTCTCGAAAGAGTCGCAGAGAAAGTAGAAACGGTCGGAAAGGTCGACCAATTCCCAAAGCTCGACGGTCGGAACATGACCATGGTGCTGAGTCCCGATAAGAGCGCAAAACAACGCCGAAAGGATACCGAGGTAGCTACAGGCGAATAACCGATCTGTCAGCAGGTCCAGGGAAATCAAGAAATACGTCCCTCCCATCTCGAACCCCCTCGATAAGGAGATGTCATGCCCAAGATGAAGACGCACAGTGGAGCGAAGAAGCGATTTAAGACGACCGGTTCTGGCAAATTGGTCCGCCGCAAGCAAGGTCGCAACCACATTCTCGAAAAGAAGTCAGCAAAACGAAAGCGTCGACTGGCATTAGAAGGCGAAATCCACAAAGCCGACCGCCCGCGCATCAACAAGATGTTGGGTAAGTGAAGCCGGACCTGTAGAGGAGACTTACAAGTGGCACGAGTAAAACGTTCAGTCGCAGGTCGCAAAAGTCGAAAGGCGACCTTAGAAAAAGCCAAGGGCTACTACGGTAATAAAAGCCGTTCCTACAGGGCAGCCAACGAGCAGCTTATGCACAGTGGGAACTATGCGTTCAGAGATCGTCGAGCCCGTAAAGGTGAATTTCGTCGACTTTGGATCCAACGCATCAACGCCGCTGCCCGCCAAAATGGCACCAGCTACAGCAAATTAGTCAATGGGCTCAATGCAGCCGGCGTTCAAGTCGATCGAAAGATTTTGGCCGACATGGCCGTCAACGACCCCGAGGCGTTCAGCAAACTTGTCGAAAGAGCTGAATCGGCCCGCCAAGCAAGCTGACTCTTTCCCCTCAATCCCCAAGACTGACGCGTCTTCGCCGTTTAATCAGCGACAGACGCTATCGCGACGCTCAAAGTTTGGCGGTTATCGAAGGCCCGCGTCCGCTTAAGACAGCAATCGAAATCGGTGTCGACATCAAAGAAATCTTCTATCGACCGGATCAAGCACAAATTTCAGAATTTCCCGAACTCATCGACTCGAACCTTCACCAAGTTGATCCTCGAACACTTGACGACATATCTGACAGCAGCACGCCTCAAGGAGTGTTGGCCGTCGTCAACGTCCACGAAACAGCGGTGGAATCTATAGCCAAGATGCGACGAGTCGTTGTTATCGATTCCGTTCAAGACCCAGGAAATCTCGGCGCCATTGTCCGAACCGCGGCTGCAGCACAGTTCGACGCAGTCATAACTGCACCAGGAACCGCCGACTTATGGAGCGCTAGAGCAATCAGAGCGAGTGCCGGCACCCTCTTCGCACTTCATGTGGCCAGACGGGTTGACTTAGATTCATCGCTCGACCTCTTGAGCTCCTCGGGACACTCGATCCTCGCGACCGACTCTCAGGGAAAACTCGACGTTGACGAGGTGGAGGTTGGAGACCGAATGACCCTCATATTGGGTAGCGAAGCCCAGGGTCTTGCTGAAACAATCAGGGCCCGCACCGACGCGACGATCAGAGTTCCTATGGGACCGTTCGTTGAATCCCTGAATGTTGCAGTTGCCGCTGGAATAGTTATGTACAGGATGCAACGAAAAGGGCAAGATGAATAAACCATTCACTTATGGGTTTCTGATAGCCGCCCACCTAGCCGTATCCTTCAGATTGTGACTGTTCACGACAAGATCGCCGACGCTCGAGCCGCTGCGGTAGCAAGTATTGAACAGGTTGATGATCTTGAAAGTCTGATAGCCCTCGAGCCCAGCCTGTTCGGCAAGAAATCAGAATTGAGCAGCCTCAAGCGGTTAATGGGCAAAGTCGAGGAGGAGGAACGAGCGGGCGTTGGTCAGGCTCTCAACGAGGCGCAGCGGATAGTCCGGGCAGCCCATGCGGTTGCACGGGAACGGTTTTTAACTGCTACTCGGCGAGTTCAACTTGAGGCAGAGCGGCTCGATTTAAGTGAATCACTTGAGTCGGCCGTCCGAGGAAACCTGCACCTCGTGACTCAAACGATGGAGCGTTTGGAAGATGTTTTTGTAGGGATGGGGTTCACTGTCTCAGAAGGCCCCCAGGCGGAAACAGACTGGTACAACTTTGAAGCGTTGAATCTTCCAGCTGCACACCCCGCAAGATCAATGTTCGACACTCTGTACCTAGATCTGGGCGACCGGACAGAAATAGGCGATGGCGAGGGCGGCGAAGCAACAAATATTTTGCTTCGAACGCATACTTCGCCGGTCCAAATTCGCGTGATGGAAACACTGAAACCGCCGATCTATACAGTGTGCCCAGGTCGCGTGTTTCGAAGAGACACTGCCGATGCAAGCCACATGCCGGTGTTCCACCAAATCGAAGGCTTGGTTGTTGATCACGAAATAAGTCTGGCCGACTTAGCTGGAACCCTCAATGAGTTCACCGCCGCTTATTTCGGTGGTTCGATTAGGAGTCGACTTCGACCGTCATATTTCCCATTTACCGAACCCAGCGCGGAATTCGACATCACCTGCGTCATATGCGAAGGGGCTGGATGTCAAACCTGTCAAAGAACTGGCTGGATTGAACTGGGTGGATGCGGAATGGTTCACCCGAACGTGTTGGGAAATTGCGGGATCGATAGTGAAGAATGGACTGGATTTGCATTTGGCTTTGGCATCGATCGTCTAGCGATCATGCGATACGGCATTAAAGATCTACGAGATATGTACACCAACGACATTCGCTTCCTTCGGCAGTTCTAGACGAGGCTCAAGATGAAAGTTCTTCTTTCCTGGCTACGTGAATTTGCGCCGATCGAAGGTGACCCCCATGAATTAGCAGATCACATGAGTGACCTCGGTATGGCGGTCGAGTCCACACGAGTACTAGACGCAGTGGATGGCGTTGTTGTGGCCAAGGTCGCCGAGCTACGCCCACACCCCACGGCCGACAGAATTCAGATCGTCGATGTCGAAATAGAAGATGGTGAGCGGTTGCAGGTTTGTTGCGGAGCCTTCAACATGGTTGTCGGTGATCTGATTCCGTTCGCAACTATTGGCACCGTCATGCCCGACGGCATGGAGATCTCGCAGAGGAAAATGCGAGGGGAAATATCAAATGGAATGTGCTGCTCTGCCGCAGAGCTTGGTCTGGGATCTGACCACGATGGCATCATGATTCTCCCCACCGACCTCAAACTCGGCGCTCCATTAATGGATCAGCTGGGAATTGCCGGCGACGTGCTCTGGGATCTTGAAATCAATCCCAATCGCCCTGATGCGATGTCGGTGGTGGGCGTCGCTCGCGACCTAGCAGCACGACTTGACGTTCCATTCTCAATTCCTGAGTGGGTGACTCCGAGTACGCGTGGCTCTGAGGACATACCGGCAACGGTACGAATAGATGATGGATCGCTGTGTCCGAGGTTCTGCGCTCGAGTGATTCAGGGCATCAGCGTCGAACCCTCACCGTTGTGGATGCAGATGCGACTCAGCCTGTTGGGTATGCGACCAATTAATTCAGTTGTTGATGTGTCGAACTACGTCATGCTCGAATTGGGAACCCCGAATCACACGTACGACATTTCCCTAGTTCCTGAAGGACACATCGGCGTTCGTCGCGCGGTGCATGGCGAAACCATCACCACTCTTGATGGCCAGCAACGGGAGCTAACGTCCGGTGATGGGCTGATCGTTGACAATGCGGATGAACCAATTGGCATTGCTGGGGTTATGGGAGCGGCGAACACCGAGATCTCGTCAACTACTGACGCTGTACTTTTGGAACTAGCGAACTGGGAAGCTGCATCGATAGCGCGAACCTCGCAGAGACTCGGTCTTAGATCAGAAGCATCCGCTCGATTCGAACGGGGCACCGACTGGGACATCAGTGCGCTCGCCGTAGAGCGATTCTGTTACTTGTTAAATGAGATCACCTCCACCGGTGTCGATGTAATCGGAGACGTAATTGATGTCAAAGGAGATTTTCCTGAACGAATTTCCGTGCCCGTACGAACATCGCGGATAAGCATGCTTTTGGGACAAGCTTTCGAATCCGAACACATTCGCGCGCTTTTAGAGCCCATCGGGTTCGCCTTTGAAGACACCGACGATGATGACGTCCAATTTGTGACGATTCCGTCTTTTCGACCTGACACAGAAACTGAAACTGATGTGGCGGAAGAGGTAGCTCGCCACTACGGCTACGGCAACCTTGGGAGCACCGTGCCGCGGTCGCCCGATGCAGGCCATCTGACTCCTGAACAAAAAGTTCGCCGTGTTGTGCGACAGGTAATGGTCGGAGCTGGTTTGGCGGAAGCGATGCCGAATCCGTTCATCGCTCCCGATGAGCTCTCCAAAGCGAACTTACAAACCAGTGAACCGGTCCGGCTACTCAACCCTCTNGTTGTCGAAGANTCGGTGCTGAGACCCTCGCTNCTACCCGGGTTACTGACGGCTATGTCATATAACTACTCCCACAGAAATAGCGGCGCAGATCTGTTCGAGATAGGGGCCGTTTTTGAAGCTCCGCCCGAAAGCGCCGCTTTACCCATAGAGCATGAACGTCTAGCTGCNCTGCTTGGCGGAAGCGACGCCTTCACCGCGATCAGTGTGATGGAAGCCCTCGCNTCGGAGCTACATCTCACGTTCGAGCTNTCTAATAGCGATGATCTACCAGGTCTNCATCCGACACGAGGAGCGTTCATATCGGTTGGAGAATCNAAGGTGGGAGTCGTTGGGGAAGTGGACCCTGAGGTACTGCAACGATANGAGATCGATGAACGATGCGGCTGGCTTGATGTACGGCTCGATCTGATCACCGAAGCTGCGATAGCGATCGGTGATNGGACCTATCAGNCGGTGTCCACTTATCCATCCAGCGATGTGGACNTGGCTTTTGTNGTCCATGACTCTGTACAAGCTTCAGCGATTGAAGGCACCCTACGTCAAGCAGCGGGCGACGAACTCGGCGCGCTGACACTGTTCGACGTTTTCCGAAGCGATCAGCTAGACGAAGGGTCGCGTTCTCTCGCTTTTTCAATACGGCTGCAGGCCACAGACCGGACACTTACAGACGAAGAAGTCGGTCTGGTTCGCCAACGATGCATCGANGCTGTGGAGTCGTCNTANCCAGCGACTCTTCGTTGACAAGTGAACCTTCGGTCAATAGCCGAGNGTGACATCGACTGGACCTAACAGTGGCAAACCATNGCCGTAGCGCTGCACGTTGGCAGTGACTCTTTCAGCCAACAATGGAATTCCCATCTCGGGCGTATTGCCGATGTGGGGAGTGATGATGCAGTTCTCNAATTTCCAGAGGGGATGNTCATCGGGGAGCGGTTCAGGATCAGTCACATCAAGAGCTGCCCCGCCGATCGAGCGAGCGTGCAAGGCATCAACGAGATCGGACGTGACGATGTGGCCGCCGCGGGCGACGTTCACTACCCAAGCGTGTTCAGGAAGCAACGCAAATTCTTTCTCCGNGATGATGCCCGATGTTTCAGGNGTCAAGGCGAGGGCAAGCATCAACAAATCGGTGTTCGGCAGAAGATCGTGGAGGTTCTCTGGCCCCACGACCTGGCTTGCACCTTCCATAGGGTGCACCTTGTTACGAACGACGCTGATTTGGCAACGAAATGGGGTNAGAAGCNGNAGCAGTTCTTCGGTGATTCCTCCTCCTCCGAGGATTGTGACCCTCGCTCCGATTAGGTTCCGTCCCTCGGGCTCCGACCAACTTTCCGCCCGTCCATATGTCGCTAAGCCTCTCAAGCCGGCTAACGCCAGCATTAGCGCATGTTCGGCCACCGGCGGCGCATAGACNCCTTTACCGCAGGTCCATTTGAGGTTCGGTCGGGACCGGAGCATTTCAACAAATGGTTCGATCCCGGCGTAGGGCAGTTGCACCCACTCGATATTGGGGTTGGCATCAAGCATTGGTGGAAGAAGATCGGCCCGAGCTGGCTCGGCCCAAACCAGGGCATCGGCGACATCAGGGCNGACCACCTCTCCACCGCCTGCTTCTACAGCTTCGACGAGCGACCGCCGTCGCCAGCATTCGGGTTCGACCGCGACTTTTGACATAACGACGAANCTATACGGCTCGCGCGTCTTCGAAGAANTCTANNTACATCATTCTCCGCCGTAAGTTCCAAAGCTCCACACGTTTCCCTCAGGGTCAGCGGCTGAGAAGCCCCGCGATCCATAGCCCTCATCAGTCAAACCTCTGATNATGTCGGCTCCCGCTTGAACGGCTCGGTCGTGGAGGGCGTNCGGTNCATCGGTGACCACATAGACACTGCATGGTCCAACGGGGAGTTNGAGGTGATTTGGGTTGTCCGATGCTCGATCACCAAGCATCACGCCGCCACCGCCNGGCCACCGAAGTTGAGCATGAAGCACACCTTCACCACTTTCATTGGCTACGACAAANTGTTCGTTAAACCCGAAAGCAGTCACGAGAAAGTCGATCACGAGCCGCGNGTCATCGCAACGAATNGTCGGCCAAACGGTTGGGTTGNTCANATCCGAGCCACCTTACGACCGACTATCGGCGATGAGACCGCCGTCAGGAAANATGATCTCACCAGTNACNAAACTTGCTTCGTCGCTACATAAGTAGAGGCATGCGTTGGCGATATCTGATGGCTCCCCGAGCCGCCGAAGCGGCGTTTCCTTAATTCGTTCCTCNACCCAGCTTTCGTTACTCGTAGCAGCACCNCTCATNGAGGTCTTTATGTAGCCGGGNCCCACNGCATTCACCCGTATTCCGTAACGAGCAAATTCAATCGCCCCGCATTTGGTGAGCATCCAGACTCCAGCTTTTGACACGCAATAATCAGAGGCGCCCATTAAAGCTGTTTTCCCAGCAACCGAAGCGATATTGACGATCGCGCCGCCGCCCGATTCCGACATTCGTTTGGCTACGGACTGGTTGGTGAGCATTACGCCAGTGAGATTCACGTCNAGTACTCGTTGCCAACTTGATAGTGACTTGTCAATAAACATCATGTCATGCCGGTCAAANCGATCTTCGCTCGCCTGCTCCACAGCTTCGCGGCTCACATAATCGGCGTGAGATATACCAGCGGCNGCGACGCAGGCATGAATAGCTCCGAAGTTTTCTACAGCAGCGGCAGCCATCGCCTCCACCTCTTCTGGCAGCGAAGTGTCGACCGCAACGGGAACAGATTCACCCCCTGAGGCAGCGATCTGTTCGGAGACAGAACTGGCGCGCTCAAGGTTGAGGTCCGCGACAACGACACGAGCGCCTTCCTCGGCAAAACGTACACAACACGCCTTGCCGATTCCAGAGGCCCCTCCAGTAACGAGCGCTACCTTCCCAGCTAAACGTCCGGTCATAAGTTACCTCCTAGATTNCTGGGGATAGCGTAGAGATCTGAANCAAGCCGTGCCGGTGGGAACNGCGAACNGAACGCCACCAGAAGGAAGTGTTTTGGGATTGACGGNATCAGAGCTAGACGAGACCTACGCGNCAATCATGGAAGAACTGGTCGCAACTGGAGTGGCTCCCCACTACGCAGAACTCGCTCCCCGCCTACAAATATCGCCGGCCGAAGCTTTNCGACGCATAACGAAAATTCTGGAGATCACTCCCGGATGGATGCATCCGGGAACTGATTACATAGCGTCCTTTCCGCCTTTCAACAACCAGCCCACTCCCTACCGAATTTCGGTCGATGGTCAGCAACAGTGGTTCGCCCAGTGCGGCTTCGAAGCTNTGGCGTGTTGCTGGTTGTTTCCCGGACAGTTGGTAGAAATTGATGCTCCTTGCCTACTCGGAGACAAACCTATNCACCTGGAAATGCGAGACGGCGAGCTACTCCTGATAGAACCTGAAACAGTTGTGGGATACACCAGAAGTCGTTTAGGAATGGACGNACCGAACCAACCGTTCCGGTGAGGCGGAATGAANTTGTTCAGGTCTGAGCAACATGCACGACGTTGGCACGAATGGGACGAGGAAATGTCTTGGGCCCTTCATCCAGTTGCATGGTGGGCCGAAACNTTCGGNATGTCCGTATTCCGGAACCGCGGTCGACCGGACTTTCTGACGTGGCTTACNGGGCATGAAGGAGATAGAGAGATGGCCCNGTTACGCCTCCGTTTAGCGGAATAGTTATTCGAGGACTCCAGCTATCACCAGTTCGGCTATGTGNTCGGCGTCGTAGCCCAGAAAATCGCTAAGAATCTCGAAGTTATGTTCACCCCAAAGAGGNCCTGCTCTTTGAGGAGTTCCGTCACTACGAGAAAGCCGAAAACCGTACTGCTCAACCCAACTNGAGCCGTACACCTCATGGGGCACTTCCACAAAATGATTCCGGTGCAGTAACTGAGGGTCGNTAGCTACTTCNGGACTGTTCTGAACGCGATGCGCGGGAACGCCGTTCGCTTGCAAAAGATTCGCTGCGCTGTCCGCATCTTGCTCGCGACACCAATCATCGATTAGTTGATCCAACTCTGCTTCTCGTTCAAGACGTTGGGCCAAAGTCAGAGCACAAAGCTCTTCTCTTCCCAAGATGCGAGCAAGTGCTACCCAGTGTTCGTCGCTCTCGCATGCAACCGCCAGCCATCGATCATCGCTAACGGTGCCACACCGATATACCGAATGTGGCGCTCGCCAACGATCAGCGTTACCCATTCGCGTTTGAGCGAACCCATTCACCTGCTGGTCGAGAATCGCTTCGGTCAAAAAATGTATTCCTCCTTCAGCCTGCGAAAAATCAAGAATCATTCCCTCACCGGTTCGTTCCCTATGGTCCAATGCCGCCATTAGGAGTGCCGCCGTCAAACGAGGAGATGTGGCGTCTGTGTAGGCAAGAAATGGACCCGCAGGGAGCCGATCNGCCCATCCNGTTAGCTCGTAGTANCCACCTGTTGCCGCNCCCATGTTTCCAAAGCCAGGTATGGGTGACAAAGGACCGGTTTGCCCAAAGAGTGTGGTGGAGCAAANGATCAAGCGAGGGTTGATCTCTAACAATTCCGCCGGGCTCAAACCCATTCGATCAAGAACTCCCGCCGAGAAGGCATTGATCACAATGTCGCATTGTGATGCGAGATCCAGAATGACCTGACGAGACTCAGGAGCCTTGAGATTGATTTGCAGGCTCTCTTTATTCGCATTTATGGAATGCCATTGCTGACTGTTTTCTGGGCCGTCGAGATCCTCAGGATCGCGAGTCAATCCTGAGGTTCTGACCTGGTCTGGCCGTGTTTGGGACTCGACCCGGATCACACGTGCCCCGTAGTAAGCCAACATACGAGTGGCAAAAGGACCTGCATACACCCAGGTAAAGTCCAGGACGTTGACGCCGTCGAAAGGTTGCCGAGAGGTTGACATGGGAGCGATAGAGGAATCAACCAGTCGGGTTTCCGCAAGCACTTCGGAGGTATGTTCGCCCAGTTTGGGAGGCCTACCCAGACGCCTCAACCCGACGGGGGAGCCATGAGCCCAAGGNCCAGGAAACTTAACGTTGTCCGCCNNCCCGACCATGTCGACTTCATCCCAAAAGCCGCGNTCGGCGTAGTGAACGGTCTCGAGAACATCAGCCGGCGTAATNACAGGTACCAAAAGTAGTTTGTCGCGTCGGGCCATCTCGAATAGATCGTTCTTGGTGTAAGGAGCAAGAGCGTTGGCTAGACAGGCCGCCGTTCGCTCGGTAATCGACGCGACGTCNTCCAACTCGCGATCGGTAAGCAAGTCGGTCCAGTCAATTCCATACAAATCATCGTCTAGATGACCCTCGCTTCTCACCCACTCNAGAAGTCGGTTAGTGAATGAACCGACGAGCACGCCGGGTAAGAAGGTGATCGTTACGTGCCCATCAACACACTCGTAGACGAAACGGAATTCAAGCATTCCCAATAGTTCGAACCCGCCGCCGGTTCGCTGAGCCGGGGGGTTGTCACAAAGCGCTGTTGCNANCCACCCCTGNGCAGTGAGCATCATCGCTTCTTGAGCCGAGACGTCAACATGTTGCCCGACTCCGCTAAGCCTCCGATCCGAGAGTGCGATCAAAGCNGCGCAAGCCGCCTCTGAGCCGGCATTTACCCAAACTTGTGGCGCAGAGATTCTTACCGGGGCTCGGTCTTTNTAGCCGTTGAGCGACATAGGGCCCGCCGCTGCATTGAGTGTGAGGTCAGTACCAAGCCATTCCGACTTCGGTCCATCCTCACCAAAATTCGTCAAAGACACCGTGACCAACGCGGGGTTCATTGCTCGAAGCTCAGCGAGATCCACTTCTATNGCACCGCACTCGATCAACACATCAGCTGTTTGGGCTAGGTCGCGAAGTGTTTTTTGTTCATTGATGACCACCGAACGTTTGCCGCGGTTGTACGCCCAATGTTGAAGCGAACGCTCCGGATCAGGGTTGTTGCCGGCAAAAGGAGCAAGGTGGCGCGATCGTTGTCCCCCAGGAGGTTCTATTGCGATTACGTCCGCGCCCAACTGTGCAAATAACAGACCGGCAAAATGCCCTCGATCATCGGTTAAATCGAGCACACGATAAGACGACAGCATGGGTCCCCCTGGCTTTAGATCCCATCGCAGCGATCGTAGTGGCGACTGACAGCGGACATCGATAGAACGTGATGAACTATCGGCTTAGCCTGAGGATCCAATGACCCACGACAACCAAGAAGCCCCGACCGACCCGGTAGCTGATCTACGCAAGCGGCAGCGAGTCATTCGCGAAGATATGGGCGGAGCGGAACGAGTTGCAC
>PAHW01000021.1 GCA_002705305.1 Acidimicrobiaceae bacterium | reverse complement strand
ATCTCCTTCGACGCTCCGGATGCCGATCAGCGTCTGCGTTTCATACCGCCGGCCCCGTTGAGCAATTAGTGCGTGGCCTTCCGCCAGTTGCAAAGCTGTGATCTGAACGGGCCAGTTAAGTGCCGCGCCAAAGGTTTCCCACGGCCGAAAGAGTTCAAGCACCTCTTCGCTGTTAATTCGAGCTGTTTCTGCAAGGCTCGCGTCGGTTGTGTACATCACGCGTATATGACTGCGATCGTCTAAGGCAACGACCGCGATCTCGGATAAACCCAACTCGTCAGCTGTCATTCGGGCGATCATCGCAACTGCTCGTTGAGTTTCCAGATCTAAGGTCGAATCAACTTTGATTCGCCCCTTGATCAACGGTCCGCTCCCACTTTGGTCGACAACTCGGTTATAAACTTTCCCCAAAAAGGGTGTAAGGCCAGCGTCGGGTGAAACCGGGTTGGTAGCTATCTCGTCTCNGNGAGGTAGCAACAGNTCCTCCAAAGGAAGNTNCCTCTGNGTAACCAGTTCTTCCTTGGTAATTCGGCCNTGTTGGTACAAAGAGGCGAGAATTTGGTTGCGACCGGACGTTGACCCTTCTTCGAAACCAATCCCGATCATTAACCCTGCCAAGTGGGCTGCCTGCCCTATTTCGAGATTCGAGGCGCTTCGTCCATACCACGCACGCGAAGCAGCTTCTACGCCGAACGTGGATCGGCCNAGCGGTACCTGTGACAGGTATTGCTCAAGGAGGGCCTCTCGGGGAAGGGTTTGCTCAAGGTGTATGACGGTTGAAGCTTCGCGGAGTGCCACGCTCCGGGTCACAGCCGGACCATTGATGACCTTTACGAGACGTTGCGTAATTGTGAATCGCTTGTCGTCTTCTGANGCAGTCAACACAGCAGCAAAAAGTGGCCAGGGGTTAATTTCTGTCCGGTCGAGATATNGAGGGTCAAGGGCGACCAGCGCGGCATCGATGAGAATTGGCGACATTTGCTCCAAAGTCACCGGGACAAGGTTGTCCTCAGGATGGAATCGGGCCACTTCGGTTCCAAANCGGTCGTAAACAAGCGTGTCAACATCCAACGACGGCGCGAAAGCATCCGGGGTAGTCCTCATAGTGCGTATCNCGATGCCGCTTGCCAAGANGGCAATAACGAGCATCAGATANGTGACTAGCCACATNGTTTGGGTCTTAGTNGGGATNCTCTTGCGTATCGCCGGATCGGACATCCGGTCGAAGACGTCTTCAGTACTCGATTGTTCAGCCATAGCCCTTAACCATCGGAGAATACCCAAGGGTTACGGTTAAGCAATCACAGAAACGCGTCCTGCCCTTCAGTGAAGTGGATACCGCCGGAGCAGGTGATTCCAGCCGCACTTTGCGCATACCTCAACTTCGTACGAAACAAAGTCACCCTGCCGGCGGGCAATTCTCTGCAGTTCCTCATCTGACACAACACACCGGCCTCCCGGTCCCAAGCGCGGTCCGAAAACGAAAGCGACAAGCCGCAATTCATTTTCGGCACACAAGGGGCAACGCTNCTCCATGCGCGGCGCAGCATTGCGNGCAACTCGAATCAACTCTGGGTGTGCCTCACATGCTTCACCCCGGTCGGCGACCCCGCGCGCGATGTCTCGAAGTAANCGTCGGCGCTGAAGGCGGTAGTCCACCTCACCGAAGCTTGTCTCGACCTGTTCGTTCGCTATAACCGGATGAAACGGCACCTGAGCAGCGTAGTCAGACTTAGGAGCTACTTCGCCAGTCTTGGATTAACGCCACTGCCTCTTNCTTGGATAGAGGACCGAATTGAAGGCGGTGTTCCATCAAACGCCTCAACATTTCACCCACAAGCGGTCCTTCGCCGCCGATTAGGGTCGCTACGTCATGTCCGTCTAACGGAACCTGAAATTCTTCGTCTCCTTCAAGTTCTCGAATTTGCTCAATTGCCGAAAGTAGCGCCNCCGGTGGTGACTGTTCGTAGGCGTCTAATAATTCTATTGCTGACACCAGATGGTGGTGGGTCCGGTGGAGCACTTGTCGAACCGTGGGTAGNTCCTCGTTCTGTGCTTCAGCCAAGATGCGAGCAGCATCAATGATNCCNGANACNCGTGTTGCGGTGGTGTTTGACACTCTCAACTCAGTGAGNGTTCTCCGNGCGCGACTTCCGTCCTNTACCAGCGCCCAAAGTAGACACGCCCATCGTGATTCCAGATTGCGNNTTATAAGGTCTACTGCCTCGGACTGCGACTCCGCGTCGTTNCTACTTCCAGGGAAAAGTTTTTCCATCACCCCGGTGCGCCANAGCAGCCGNAGNCCGNTTCCTGGGTGGTTCACCAGNAAAAACTTTGAAAATTCTTCGCTGATTCGTTCGTTGGAGACAATGTCAAGGCGTTCTGCCATTTTTTGCATCGCGTNTTCGAGTTCGTGGGACGACGTGAGCTGAAAACTCGATAAAAACCGGGCTGCTCGTAATATTCTCAGCGGATCTTCGGAGAAAGCTATTTCCGGAGGTAATGGTGTTCGCAACAGCTGGTTTGCCAAATCGACTTTCCCGCCAAANGGATCCACCANGTCCCAATTGGGTANTTCAATNGCCATCGCATTGATGGTGAAATCCCGTCGAGCAAGGTCTTCATTAATCGTGCTCGAAAATTCAACTTCTGGTTTACGCGAATCAGCTTGNTATTGCTCCGAACGGTGGGTTGTAATCTCCACCTTGACATTGCCTTTACGCGCTCCCACAGTGCCAAAACGAACACCTTGGTCCCAGATGGTGTCCGCCCACTCCGCCAATATTGACGACGTATCTGCGGGCGTGGCATCAGTAGTTACATCAATGTCCTCGCTACGCACCCCAAGAAAAAGGTCCCGGACGACACCACCGACGAGAAAAAACCCCCAACCCGCCGTTACAAAGCGTTCGGCTAAATCCCCCACACGTCTATCAACGTCATCGCGGTCAGCTTGTGCGATGCCGTCCATGCAAGGAAACGGTACCTTCGGTTCGTCACAAAACTTGCAAGATAATAAGAGCGCCAGTGCATATTGGGACACTTATCTGCCCTGGCTAGTTGGAGTTTCGGGTCCGGCCTGGCAACCTTAGAGACCTGGATTCCGCGGTGGAACCGGAAATTAGAAGTTTGATGGAGTGGGCATGAAGTTCGACCTCGGCGACCGGGTGATATATCCACATCACGGGGCAGCTCTTATCACTGCTAGGGAAAAGAGAAAGGCGTTCGGGGAAGAACGAGAGTACTTAATTCTCGAAACTGCACATGGTGATCTCACGCTGTCGGTTCCCGCAGATATGGCTGATTCGGTTGGGATGAGACCACCGATTGATGAAGATGATGTAGAAGATCTTTTCGAACTACTAGCCAAAAAGGACATCCGGGAACCCGCGAACTGGAGCAGACGCTTTAAGAATCACCAAGAAAAATTAAAATCCGGTGACATCTACCAAGTAGCAGAGGTAGTGAGAAATCTTGCGTTACGGGAATCGGCGAAGGGGTTGTCGGCGGGAGAAAAGTCCATGCTAGATAAATCTCGCCAGATCCTTATTTCTGAGCTTTCTATAAGCATGGACGTATCTGAAGACGAAGCGCTTGAAGAAGTCGAAACGAGACTCGCCAGCTGAGGTGACCCAATCTGTTCGGATCCTCCCTATAAGTTCATGTGGGGAGGGTGCAGTGTCGACAGACCAACCGCTCCACTGGAGCTCCAACGGCGTACGTATACGAACGGCCCACCGCTGCGGCTCAACTGCGTATCTCCGGACGACAGTCTCCTCCAGCAAGCTGCGGTCCGACAAAATTGACGCCGCTCTACAATTAATTGCACAGAAGGGCGTGAAGCGCGTTTTCACTTCAGCGATAGGGCCGCGGGAACAGCTTTTTTTTCGGGACATTGGATTTAGGTTGCACGAAGAACTGGTTTTACTCAGCAACGATTTTTCTGTCCCAGTGCCAAAACCCACTCATCCCACCAGACGGGCTCTCCGCTCCGATAGACCTCAAATCCTCGACATCGACACGTCGGCTTTCCCGCAATTTTGGCAATTCGATGAACCTGCACTGTCCGAGGCCATCAAAGCGACGCCGAGAAGCCGGTTTCGCGTCAACGCGGAACCCTCCCCGCACGGCTTTGCAATAACAGGACGCTCCGGACGACAAGGATTTCTCCAACGGCTCGCTGTGCACCCGGCACATCAGGGCAAAGGCCTCGGCCGCTCCTTAGCGACGGATGCCTTGGGCTGGCTGCAGAAACGTCATGTGAATGAGGTTTTGGTAAATACCCAGATCACCAATCTCACCGCGTTAGAGCTATACGAATCTATTGGATTCACCCGAAGAAGCGACGGTTTAGCCGTATTGCGATGGGACGCGGGTGAATGAACCGACTCCGATCAATCTTGGGAATAGCGAGCGTCTTTAGTCTTTTCGTTGTTGTTCCTAGCGCAGTAGGTGCAGTTGATATCGGGTCTGGGGGCATGCAAATCACCAGACAATCGCCAACCGCTCAAATTGGCGGATCCCTGGAGTTCACGCTCCAACTGCCAGGAGTAGTTGCCGACGACGATCAGATCATCGTGACAGTCCATGAACCCCTTGTCAGTGAAGCTGAGTTTCTTCGATCAGTGGGCGGTCAAGGCATAGATGGTGTCCTGGCTTCTCGCACCCTTGACATAACAGACCTTGACCCTGACCCGTGGGGTTTGGTGGAAATCAAATTCCCACTTAGAAGCACCGGCGACGAAGCCATCCGCGTCGCGCGACCCGGGGTGTACCCCATAACAATTGAAATGCGAACCGCGAACCAAGAACTCATTGGTCGCATTGTGACCCACCTGATCCGGCTGGGCGCCGAGACCTCTCGAAGGTTGCCCCTTGCATTAGTCGTCAAGATTCCCAACCCGGTAACTAACTACGGCTCGCCTGAAAATGCCANAGCTCTCTCAGACTGGTTAGAAGTTTTAGCTCAACACGCCAATGTGCCTATGAGCATCACACTCCAGCCCAATTTGATTGACAAGACATCAAACGGAATCTACGTCGAAAGTTTTCAAAACGGAGACGCGCAGCACGAACTTGTGATCAGCCCTTTCATACCAGTCGATGAAGTGGCACTGGTCGATGCCGGGCTCAACACCGAACTCGGGGTTCTACTCGACATGGGTTCAGCCCGCCTCGAAACGTTAGGGAATCTGGCACCACCAACCCTTTGGGTTGGGCACGGAAGCGCTGATGCAGCCCAAGTAGATCAACGATGGCAACGAGGTACCCGGGAGGTGATTGTCGAACCTTCATCTCTGTCCCCTATCCCTGACAAAGCACCCCGGGGACCGGTGGAACTATTCGGTATTGATTCAAATGTCAGGGCGTTAGTCGTTGATCAACTAGCCACTAGAAAGGACCACGACACTCCGGCCAGCGAAGCCCACCGAGTTTTGGCTCACCTCGCAACAATTGCATTTACCGAGCAATCAATACCTTTGATCGTCTTGGATCTCAGCGCGGACACTCGTGACGTCAACTTCGCTTCTGCGTTTCTTGCAGGCCTCACTGACTTAGATTTAGTCAAACCGGTACCCGCCGGCGTCGCTATTGCTAAGCCACTGTTGCTCAAGGATGGAAAACTCGAGCAGTACCAACTACGGACTCGGTTGAGTTCCACAACTCAAGACTTCAGCGGATATCGCGAAGCCCAACGACATCTAATCGCATTCCGCTCCATGATTCGCGACGAAGACGCCGCTGAATACGCCCAGCTATCGCAGGATCTGTTGGTCAGTTTGTCCAGCGAGTCGTCCGAACTTGATCAACGAGCACTTTGGGAGTCAATCGTCGGTCACATCCTGGTGCAGACAAGTTTGATTGACATTCCTCCAGATGAGTCAATTCAGTTGACATCACGGAAAGCATCTGTGCCCTTCAGCTTTCAGAACCGCGCGGATGTTCCACTCCGAGTTGAGTTACGTATCATCGGTGAGAAACTGACCGTGGACGATTTCGACGACGGAGAGAGCACCACACTCGTGCTGGAACCTGGCGTCACAACTCACCGTTTTCAACTCCGAGCCCTTGGGTCAGGTTCGTTCCCCATAACAATCGAGCTTCACTCACCCGACGGCGGCCTCCTCGTTGGCCAAGCACAAGCCGCTATCCGGGCGACCACCCCAACGGGAGTGGGTCTCGGGCTCACCATCGGCGCTGCTGCTTTCCTAGCGGTGTGGTGGGTAATTGACACCAAAAGAAGGAAGCTTCGCCAGTGATGACACGTTTCGGTGCTGGTGCCGCCGCGGGGGGTATTGGCCTGTCACGATTTTCGGGCATAATTCGCGCCGCTCTGGTGACAAATGTCCTGGGGATAGGGCTTGTCGGAGATGCCTTCGCTGCCGCTCAGCGAATTCCTAACGTCTTGCAGAACCTTTTCGGCGAAGGTGCTTTGTCAGCTGCGTTCATCCCTGAATACAGCCGCTTATCAGAGGACGACCCCAGAGAGGCTGGCCGTCTGGCTGGAGGGGTCCTTTCATTCCTTGTGTGTCTAGTTGTTTGCTTGGTAGCAATTGCTTTTCTGGCTGCCGAACCCTTTACCCGAGCAATAGCTTGGGGTTTTACAGGTGCGCGCTTCGACCTGACGGTTCGCTTAGTTCGAATCATCCTTCTTGGCGCAGGTGTGTTGGTGCTGAGTGCCTGGTGTTTGGCTGTACTAAATAGCCACCGTCGATTTTTTGTCGGGTATGCGGCACCGGTTGCTTGGAACGCGACTCAAATCGCAGTCCTAATTGCTTTGGCGGTTTCGGAGTTCACTGATACATCCGCTGCAGAAACTTTGGCGTGGGCGCTGGTCGCGGGATCTGTCCTACAGATTGTTGTCCAACTGCCCGCGGTAGTACGGGCAAATCGTCATATCCAATTCAATTTCGTTTGGAGAAACGCCGCGACCGCTACCGTGCTTAAGAGATTTGCCCCCGCAGTGCTTGGTCGGGGGGCGTTACAACTCTCAGCGTTTATTGATCTCGCGTTAGCGTCTCTGTTGTCGGTCGGGGCCGCGTCTTCTTTAGGGGCTGCTCAAGCTATTTACCTACTCCCTATAGCCCTTATAGCGACGAGTGTCGTTGCAGCGGAATTGCCTGAACTCAGCCGCATAGACGATCCTGATGTGGTTGCGGAGCGGCTTTCGAGACGTTTACTGCAAATGCTGTGGTTAGCGGGGCCAATCATTGCCTTGTACCTGGCAGCAGGCCCACAGATTGCTGATGCTCTTTTCAATCTTGGTGGATTTCGCAACCGTGTTAGTCCAGATGATTTAACCGTTATTGGCTTGGCCCTCGGCGGGTATGCCCTCGGTCTGCCCGCCTTAATGGGCTCCCGCTTACTCCAAAACGTTTTCTACAGCGTTGGCGATACTCGCACACCGGCTCGAATTGCCGGTCGTCGCGTGGTCATTTCCTTAATCGTTGGGGCAGTTTTGATGTTCCAGTTTGAGCAGATTTTGGTAGTGGGCCAGAGGCTCGTGGGGTTTGGTGATGCCAACGTAGTCTGGGGGCCATTGCCCGATACTGTCCGNAATGCGGCAAATCTTCCCGCCCGTTTAGGTCCGGTGGGGCTAGCTCTTGGGTCCGCTGTGGGCGCCTGGGTGGAATTTTGGCAGCTTCGAAAACAAGTCCTGGCGCGTTGGAGCTTCGAGAGTCTTACCCGGTCCGGTTTTTGGAAGCACGTTTTGCCGGGCTTGGCGGCTCTCGCTACGGCTCTTGCGGTAACGCAAGTTCGAGTCGACCAAGCGCTACTTCATATATTTCTTATTGGGGTTGGGGTAATGCTGGTCCACTTCGCAATTTCATTACTCTTAGGCACACGAACGGCGACGGANCTAGTTTCGGGGCTCCGNCGTAGTCATTCGATTTCGTTGCCCCCAGAAAAGGACGAACCATCATGAGTTCTATTCAAATCGTAACTGACAGTTCTTGTGATCTCCCCGAAGATTTGGTGACTCAATTAGGCATTGACATCGTGCCCCTAAAAATTCGCTTCGGCGAGACGGAGTTCGTTGACCGGCTTGAACTAACAACGGATCAATTTTGGGAGAAATGTCGACAAACAGACGAATTACCTTCAACTGCCGCCCCAGCTCCCGGCGCTTTCGTCGAGGTGTTTCGGCGCGCAGCGACAGCTGGAGCAAACGGAGTGGTTGCCATCGTACTTAGCGGCGAACTTTCGGCGACTATCGAGGCTGCACAGCAAGCGGCACGTGAAGTCGACGGTGAGATAGACGTCAGAGTGGTCGATAGTCGAACGGTGACTCTTGGTCTTGGAGCGATTGTCATGGCTGCAGCACAAGCGGCAAAAGCGGGTGCAAGCCTCGATGAGGTGTCAGACGTCGCTAGTGACGGTGCCTCTCGTACTCAGGTCCATGCTGCTTTGGACACTCTTGAAAACTTGAGAAAAGGGGGCCGCATTGGCGCGGCGCAGTCTCTCCTCGGTTCGATGCTTTCTATCAAACCTCTGATCGAGGTTCGCGATGGTGTCGTCGAGCCCGCGGGGAAACAACGAACGCGAAGTAAGGCACTGAGTTACCTCGTCGGAGTTGTCGAAAAACACGCCGAACGCATTGAAAGCATCTATGTCCTTCACGCTGCATGCGACGATGTGGATTCTTTTGTCGAGCAAATCAGTTCGTTAGTCCAGACAGAGGTGCTGGTAGCTCAAGTTGGTCCGGTGGTAGGTGCCCACGCTGGTATCGGAACGATTGGTATCGCGTTCCAATCCACTGGTTGATTGAGTTCGTTGAAACACAATGGCGATCGAGGATCACCAGAGGTACAGGATTGATAATCGAATCAGTGGGGGCCCTGTCGAATCGTGGATCGCCTTGGATCGGACGTTGGATCGACCAGTAACGATCAGATTTCTTGACCCCTCAACTGAAATCGGCAAGCGCGTCCAACTCCAAGCACAATCATTAACGCGACTCGAACATCCGGCCCTATTGCACGTCCTTGATACCGTCGGTCTGGAGGACCGTTTCGGGGTAGTCACCGAGCTATTGCCCAAGGAAACCCTCGAAGATCACTTATCTCGGGAAGGTCATTGTTCCCTCCAAGAAACCGTCGCTATTGGTATTCAGCTTGGCGAAGCTCTAGCAACCCTTCATAACGCGGGGTTCGCTCTCGGCGGTTTGCAAGCGGACCATGTCGGACGCCGGGCAGATGGGACGATCGTGATCGTCGAAGGCCCTCCTACTAGTGACGCGATAAACATTCCCGCCCGACCGAGCGACGATATAGCCGCGTTGGGTGAATTACTTCACTACCTGCTACTCGGCTTCAACCCGCAACTTGATCATCAAGGCCGGCAGGAACTCCATCCCGCGATACCCGTGCAGTTAGAGCAACTGATTAAACGATCCGTCAATCGGGAGGGTCAGTGGTCCGACGTCTCGTCACTGGTTTTGGCCCTCAGGTCATTACAACAAGACCTCGGTCCAGTATCCAAGGCTAGTGAGGCACCCAAATCCGACTACCTACAGGCCGAGCGCAGTTGGTTGGCCCCTGCCGCGATGATCGCGGTCCTGGCTGGCCTATTTATCGCTATCGGTTTGTTCGCAACGCGAACTCAGACCAACCTGCCAGCCATGGAGCTTGTTCCCGAGGTAGTCCGTGAACAGCCGGAGGAAACCACACTCATAAACGATTCCCAGGACCCTATGTCCGAGGCAGCTCCGGTTACTGTCCGGCCATCGTCTCTAACCTCAAAACTCCAAATTACTCAAATTATTGATTTTGACCCCGCGGGTGATACCCAAACAGAACATCCCGAGAAACTTGACCTGATCAACAACGGCGACAGCAGTACCGGTTGGTACACCGAGCGCTACAACACAAGTGATTTTGGAAGATTAAAAGACGGTGTCGGGCTGATAATTCGACTGGGCCCACCGCAACAAATCGATTGGCTTCGGATCAGTTCACCAACTATTGATTGGTCTTTCGAAATTTTTGCCTCTCAAGACAGCACCAGCGCGTGGCAAGATTGGGGTGATTCAATAGTCGCTCGAAGCGAAATCAGCGGCACTCTCACGGTCAATATGGACGGAACTCCAGCGGCCACACTTTTATTGTGGATAACGGACTTGGGCAAAGAATTACCTGTCGGCGGTCATCGCGTCACCATCACTGAATTGCAGGTCAGTGGTCGTCCTTTGTTCGGCTAGACCGTCTGATGAAATTCATTTCGTCATAGGGTCCTAGCTAGGATCACTTCGTGACTTCTCCATCCCTTGAAGAGTCAGTAGACACAAGTTTGGCAAATCGCGCCACACGGTTGGTAGTCGACTTCGTCGAACTAGTTCGGGGAAGAACCACAGCGCCATTGATTCTCATCGCCCGATTTATCGCCTACGGCATTGTGCTTTTCGTTGCGCTACTGGCAGTCACAACTCTTGTGGTTATTGCTGCCGTGAAAGCCACTAATAACTTCTTGCCGGGCGGCGTGTGGAGTTCTCATCTTCTCTTGGGAGTTCTATTCACCGCCGTCGGCGCCGTCTTTTGGTCGAAACGTCTCCTTTAGGCCACTGAATAAAAATCCCGGAGAGAGAATATGAACGACATACGTGACGTCATAATCATTGGGAGCGGCCCGGCTGGGCTAACAGCGGCCATCTACGCAGCGCGAGCAAATATGGCGCCGCTCGTGGTCGAGGGAGAGCCCTCGTCGACTAGCGACCAACCAGGTGGACAGTTGATGTTGACCACTGATGTCGAAAATTTTCCCGGGTTCCCCGAAGGAATAATGGGGCCCGAATTAATGACCAATTTCCGAAGCCAGGCGACGAGATTTGGGGCGGAGTTCATTACGAAAAAAGTCACTAGGGTCGATTTCACTCAGCGGCCGTTCCAAGTTTGGACGGGGGAGGACCGCTACGTAGCTCGAACCGTCATCGTGTCCACCGGAGCTCAGAGTTTGATGCTCGGTCTACCAAATGAAGAACAGCTTTTGGGTCACGGCCTTTCAACTTGCGCTACGTGCGACGGGTTTTTCTTTCGAGATCAGGACATCGCTGTCGTAGGAGGCGGAGATAGTGCCGTCGAGGAAGCGACCTTTCTCACCCGATTTGCGTCAAAGGTCTATTTGATCCACCGTCGCGACCAGCTCCGGGCGTCAAAAATTATGCGTGACAGAGCCTTTGCGAACCCGAAATTGGAAATCCTGTGGAACTGTCAAGTAGTTGAAATACAAGGGGAAGGAAAACTGTCCGGCGTCATCCTCGAGGACAGTNTTACTCATGAACAAAAACCCTTAGCTGTTCAAGGTCTCTTTATCGCGATCGGGCACCGTCCCAATACCGATCTATTCCGAGACCACCTAACGCTTAAAGANAACGGATATTTNGTGACCGAGCCGGATAGCAGCAAAACCGAAATCGCTGGGGTTTTTGCATGCGGNGACGTTCAAGATGATTACTACCGGCAAGCCGTCACCGCAGCAGGGTCCGGGTGCATGGCGGCAATTGATGCTGAAAGATGGCTTGAGGAACAATCTGATTGATTCCAACTAGTAAGCCACGGCGCTCTGACTAAGCCGATCAAACCGGCGTGAATACCACTAGAGTGCCTTCACCTGCGATGAGGAGCCAAAGATGGCTGAGGGCATTACCGACCTTGATATGAATTCTTTTGACGAAGCGATTAGTTCTTCGGACACNCCNGTGCTCGTCGACTTCTGGGCGGAATGGTGCGGTCCTTGCAAAATGATTGCACCAATTCTTGAAGAGATCGCTTCGGAAGAAGNGGGCATTAAAATTGCCAAGGTCAANGTGGACGACAGTCCCGACCTAGCTCGTCGTTACGAGATAATGAGCATCCCGGCATTGATTGTTTTTGAAAATGGNGAACCCGCTAAGAAGCTCATCGGAGCTAAGCCAAAAGGCGCGCTGCTGGAGGAGATCGGCGAATTCCTGTAGACCCGACAGCGATTCGCCCGTTTGGAATTGGGGCTAGAGGCGATCATGTTCGCGATCTTCAGGCCCGCTTACTCTCTATTGGGCAATCACCTGGTGTCGCTGACGGCGAGTTCGGTGAAACAACTCAAGCAGCAGTAGAGAGATTCCAAGAGTCACGCTCCATTGACGTAGACGGAATCTGTGGTCCTCAGACTTGGGGGCAGCTCGTCGAGGCCGGGCACCGGCTCGGGTCACGTCTCTTGTATCTACAGGCGCCCGAACTACGTGGCGATGACGTCGCCGAACTCCAACGTCTCCTGACAACATTGGGCTTTCCACTGGGTCATATCGACGGGATCCATGGTGATGAGACCGCAGAGTCGTTGGTAGATTTCCAGCTGAATGCGGGAATAGTGCCTGATGGTGTTTGCGGACCAGTCACCATCGAGTTTTTGCAGCGGGTTGCCAAGAGGTTTGGAGAGCCGGGCGATATTACCCGGCTGCAAGAACGACAGAGATTCTCTGTTCCAAGCCACAGACTGACCGGCTACAAAATTTTTCTCGCTGAGTGTGGAGGACTGGACGCGATCATCGCGTCACTCCGGCGCAACCTCACAGACGCCGGAGCAGAGACGCTGACCGCCCACCACCCTGACTGGAGCAGTCACGCGCGCCAAGCAAATCACTTCGGGGCTGATTTTTGCGTAGGGGTAGAAGTACGCGACGGAGCGTCCTCCATTTGTCACTTTCTTGGAGACCATTTTGAAAGTCCAGCTGGGAAACAACTGGGGGTCGCCATTTCCGACGACCTTCAAGAATTGTTCCCCGGCATTACCTCAACAGGGATGCGCTTGCCATTGTTGCGGGAGACCCAAATGCCTGCCCTGTTGTGTCGTCTCAATGACGTCAATTCTTTAGTTCGGGCTCATCAGCGGATGGCGACAATCATCACCAAAGCTCTCCGTGACTTTGCGCAAAGCGGGCTCGATTAGCGTTGTGCTTGGTTATCCACAGTCTGTGGATAACCAAACTTTAGCTGCCTTCATTGTTTCGACAAATGATCTCGTAGATGCGCGTGAGATCACTTATAGTAGCAAACTCAATGGTGATTTTCCCACGTTTTGCGCCCATATGAACGCTCACAGTGGTATTTAGGTGATCACTTAAGCGATTCTGAGCTTCCAGAAGAGATGGTTCGGAAGCATAATTTTGTCCCTCGGGAGCGACAATTGCGGTTCGCGTACCCGAAGCTGACTGTTTTGCGAAGTTTTCTGCAGCCCGAACAGACAAGCCATCATCAATGATCTTCCTCAGTAAGGCTGCTTGGCGCGACGGAGAAGCGCAAGCGAGCAATGCTCTAGCGTGTCCCGCACTGATTTTCCCGGCGGCGACCGCCGTTTGTGCTTCCAACGGCAGCTCCATCAAACGCAAAGAATTCGAAATGGTTGCGCGCCCTTTACCTAACCGGCGAGCTACTTCAGCGTGGGTTACGTCAAAATCGTCAATCAATTGTCGGAACCCTGCCGCTTCCTCTATCGGATTCAGGTCCTCTCTGTGCAAATTCTCGACAAGCGCTTCTACCAAACTTAATTCGTCTCTCGAAGTTCGAATGATGGCCGGAACGGTCGCTCGCCCGGCAAGCTTGGACGCCCGCCACCGCCGCTCCCCCGCGATAAGTTCATACGTTTGGTTATCTGATTTTTTCCTCACCACAACCGGCTGCAGCACTCCAAACTGCCTGATGGATGACGCGAGACTCTCCAATGCCTGGTCATCAAACACCTTCCTGGGTTGAAACTGGTTCTCTACCAACGCATCCAATGGCAACTCCACATATCTACTGTCGTAAGAAAGGCGTTCGTGGTGTCCAGCGTCGCCGCCATCATCCTTACTTGTCGGGGACGGGGTTGGTCCATCGCCCTTATTTGATGTCGGTGCGGGCGGAATTAGCGCACTTAACCCACGCCCTAATCCCCCTTGTGGTCTAGGCATTACTGTTTCCTTTCCAACTCACTCCAGTTCGGTGCCTGCTGATCTAATATTTCACGGGTGACCTCTCGGTAGGCCACTGCTCCACTGCTAGTAGGGTCGTACAACTCAATGGGTTGGCCGTAGCTAGGTGCTTCAGATAGGCGAACGGAGCGGGGCACGACTGCCTGTCTCACCACCTCACCGAAGTGGGTCCGAACCTCACCTGCTACTTGTTCAGCCAGACGCGTCCGCGCGTCATACATCACCAGAATGATGGACGTAACCTCTAACCCGGGGTTAAGGCTCTGCCGAATCAGTTCCACATTGGTCAGAAGCTGGCCTAATCCCTCGAGCGCGTAGTACTCACACTGCAGTGGAATAACCACTTCTTGAGCCGCAGCCAAACTGTTGACCGTAACTAAGCCCAGACTGGGGGGACAGTCGATAAGTACATAGTCATACTCATTAGTAACCAATGACAAAGCTGAACGTAGCCGCAATTCCCGACTGAACATCGGGACCAACTCGACCTCAGCTCCCGCTAGATCAAGGTTCGCCGGCAATAAATCTAAGCCGTTAACCATTGTGGCAACTCGCGCTGCGCTTATCGGAAGCTGCTGGACCAGCACGTTGTAGCTAGAATTTTTCGCGTTTCGCCCATCAACCCCAAATCCNGTCGTCGCNTTCCCTTGNGGATCCGCATCGACCAAAAGAGTGCGATGGCCCATTAAAGCAATGTTGGTCGCGACGTTGACAGCTGTCGTTGTTTTGCCTACCCCGCCTTTCTGGTTGGCGATCGCGAGAACACGAGTCATGGAGTTCGATCTCTTCTGGATGAGCCACGGGACCCATCTCTTTGCCCTTTATCTCAGTCTTTCCGACCACCTAGGTCAAGCACCCGCCCCTATGCGGTCCCTATTTGGAAACGCTCAGCAACAACGGCGCCGTGTTTCACGTGAAACCAGACCACCCGGTTGTNAAAACCTGGGGTTTTTGCTCAATTGGGCCCACGTTCTCGGTAAATCCACGCTCGGATACCTAATAAGCGAAATAGACGCGAACCTCGGCGGCCCAGCAACGAAGTCNGGCTCACGGAATCCCATTGAGCCNAGAATGTCTAGCGGCCAACGGTCCTTAGATGGGTCAGGTGGTTCGCTAACAATGACTCTTCCTCCCAATTTTAATAGCCCAGCGGCACATTCAGCGGTGATAGCCGGGCCNCCGAAGGNCCTACTTAATACNCCGTCATAAGCGTTCCGGTGGGACGGTTGGTGAGCGATAGTTGTGACGTCACCGGTTACCACCTCAACGTGGTCTTCAATCCCTAGGTCCAGAACCGCTTGCTTCAAAAAACGAGTGCGGCGCGTCGAGCGGTCCAAAAGAACCACCTGAAGATCCGGGCGATCATGACCAACAACGAGGCCGGGAAGCCCTCCACCTGTACCTAAATCACACCACCGCGANCCTTCGGGCGGGTTGGCCGCACNNAGGTGGGCCCGCGAATGTTGTATGTGCTCACCGACGCTCCCCGGTCCTATGTGGCCGAGAAGTTGAGATCGTTCAAGNACTGTCGCCAGCTTGAGCCGGCTCATTACGTCACTCAGTCACTAGCGACGACGAGAACGACCCGNCGCCGGGGTTCTTCACCAACCGAGACCGTCGAAACCCCCTCGATATCGTTGATGGCATCATGCACCACTTTGCGATCCGCGGCGTTCATTGGTTCTAAACCTTTTTCTACACCNGAGGAAATGACNTTTTGTGCCAGCTCTTGGACGTANGCCTGCAGGGCTTCGCGCCGNCGGCTCCTGTAGCCNCCGACATCTACGCGGATCCGAGCACGGTCAACACTGGGCAGCCGTCGCTGCAACATTGTCTTGGACACCTCGTGGATAGCAGCNAGATGGTTACCNTTCGGTCCTATTAAGAGGCCTAGTTGTTTGTCGTCCCCATNCAAATTGACTTCAAAACTGTCTTCATCAGCAGCAACGTTTTGCGCCGTTGCTTGAATTCCGAATGATTGGGCAAGCCCTTCTAAAAACTCTCCAATCATCTGTTGTTGCTGTTCTACGGTGTTCTCAGTGGTCATTGCAGTCTCCTGCCTTCTATTTCGGGGACTTTGTCCCTAGTGGTCGATCTTGCGGGTGCGNCGNGTCGTCGGCATCTCNGGCTTTGGATCAGNATTAACGCNGNCGTCACTCGAACGTATGTTCGATGAATTNGNNGACNCGTTTNCTTGCTTTGAGTCGATCGTGCGCTTACGTCGCTGTCCTGCACTTCGAGGTTGGTTGATCACTTTCTCATCGCCCTTGGGGGCCGCCGNANCGGTTTNCTTCTCTGGTTTTTGTTTTCTATTTTNCTCTGANGTTTTACCCGAAGTCACANCCCGCGTCTTCTTGGAGGTATCGGCTGTCTTCGCGTAACCCTTACGGCCTTGATTCCGACGGTTCTTTGCCTTTGANATTCTCGCTCGGTTNCGCCCNTCTCGCTTCGGAGGTGCCNCNATCGGGCGAACTCGAGCGCGGACCTGTGCATATCCACGTCGCAANCCNAACACCGATNGTTTNCGCTCCTTGATGACTTCGATTTCNACGTCTTCCTGAGGAACCGAAAGCTCATCGAGGGCTGCTTCTATTGCAGCATCGAGGGTGGAGCCTGTTGTCACGATCCAATCCATGGTTATTTACTTCCGTCGCTTCTTGGTTCGCCCATCACCTGACGTGCGCTTTGACTGAATTGGCTTCGCGTCTTCGTCGTTTTCGGACNTCTTTGATTTTTCGGACTTCTTTGGTTTNGCGGNGCCTCGATCTGAGGGGTCCNTTTGCCTGTCNGTTTTTCGNCGCCTACTGCGTTCCTCGCGAGCTCTGCGGCGTTCATCATCAGCAGCTAATGCTTTCTTGGATCGTTGGTTGGGCAGCTCCTTGGTGACCGGTTCCGCGTCCTCGACCACCTCAGCCTCAATCGTGTCGATGTCCCCCGCAATCACTGGCTTCATGGTCTTGTGAATGAACGCCTGCTGCGCGATGCGATACAAGCTTGAAGCGACAAAATAAACNCCTAGTGCTGCCTGCACTANAAACGCNAACACGGGCAGCATGTAGGGCATGATTTTCATCAGCATTTCCATCTGCGGATTTTGAACGGCTACGTCGCCTCTACGNGACTTCATCTGTGCAGTTTGAAGAAAGGACAAAATAAANGTGACNCCGACGAGGCCGAGGTANGGCAGTCCATCTACGAAGTTGGCTCGCACGACATCTTTCGCCGCTTCNGATAGATCGATCCCGAAGGACACCATCTCGCCACCGTCGGCAACCAGGTCCTGATATAGCGCTGATCCTTTATCTAGATAGGCGGGGTTCGGTATTCCGTCGCCACCGATTTTGGTCATGCCATTGATGACNCGGTATAGAACGATGAACACGGGGAGTTGAACGAGCGTAGGNAAGCAGCCGGCTAACGGATTGGCTCCGTTTTTTTNGTACAGCNCCATCGTCTCTTCNTTCAGCTTTTGACGGTCACCTTTGTGTTTATTTTGGATCCGCTTCAACTCAGGCTGAAGCTCTTGTATTCGCATCATCGAACGGGTGCCTTTAAGCGTNAAAGGCGTAAGGACCAGCATGATGAGGAATGTCAAAAGGACAATTGCTATCGCATAGCTGCCAGAAAAATCGTAAAACCAGGCNAGCACCTGGGCAATCAGGTCAAACATTGGACCTCNGGCTCTNGCGTCGAGCTCGGCACTGGGTCATACCCGCAACCGCCCCAGGGATGGCAGCGCAACACGCGGCGGGTAGCGATAGCCNTGCCTCGGACTCCTCCGTGGATCTCTATGGCATCCATGGCGTATTGCGAGCAAGTTGGATCAAAGCGGCAAACTGGCAGTCGATAGCTAGAAAGCAGGCGGTAGGCACGAATCCCGCGGAGGAGTCCTCGCTTCAGTAAGTTCACGTCACTTCTCTACTTTTTTCAGCAGTTCGAGTACATCGTCGCGTACCTGTGGAAAATTCGCTGAAACAGCAGGGACAAGAGCTCCAATGAGATAGCGNCCCTTGGGTATGGCTCTCTCGCTCTCCCGTAACACTGCGTGAACCCGGCGACGTAATCGATTTCGTTGCACCGCCGTGCCACGAGAACGACCGATGGCATAAGCAACGCGGGGATGCGTAAGTGTTGAATCTGGAGAAAACATCATCCACAAAATGCGCCCAGAGAGTCGTTTCGCGCGATTAAGGATCACGAAATCGGCTCGCTGATTACAGCTTTCAATCAAGCGCTCAGCCGATGGCGACCCTTGGCACGGCGCGATTTGACGATAGCGCGTCCGGCCTTGCTTGACATGCGNTGGCGGAACCCGTGTCGGCGGGCCCTGCGGCGGTTATTAGGTTGAAAAGTGCGTTTCATAGTGGCGGCCTCCGTTTGGGCCGTGTGGTAGTCCGGTNGCTGCNGATGAAGAAAGGNAAGGACCCAGAGGGCAACGGGCTGAATTGTTGCGGATATATCTGGATCTCGAGATTGCCTTTCGGAGGGGCAACGATACGGACATTGGAATAGAATTTTCGGATAAATCTTNGCCAGGCGCGTCGGTCGACTGCACCGGAACGAAACCAGCCTAGAGGGCGTTAGCGCGAAAGAGAAACATCGCCGATAAGAAGCNTTCACAAGCCTTNTTACCTCATTCTCGCGCGCAACGTGCTAATTNANGCNCCACNCCATCGAATCAACTACTGTAAGTAGTATTTTAGGTGCGCTTCGCCACGGAGTGCTAGGTTCCACAACCCGAGAACGAGTGGATCCTAGGGTTTTACACAGCAGCCACAGGTTTTCCACACGGCTTGATTTGTGAGGCCCAGTGGCTGACGAAACCCTAAGTAACCAGGACCAAACCGACATTAGCGAACCTATCCAGTTCAATGCTGACGCAATTTGGACCACATGTAGAGGTTTACTTCGAAGCCAAGTATCGGAAGCGGTCTGGTTGACCTCATTTCGTGACCTCCACGTCGTGGCCATGTCACCCGAACGAGTTGTCCTAGTAGCCCCGAGCAGCGTCATTCGTGATCGCGTATTGAACCGTTACTTACCCATGGTTGAAGCCGCATTGGCCGACGCNGGTTGTGAAACGGGTGTGATTGAAATCGAAGTTCAAACAGAGTTGGACAATTCGATAGGAGCNAGTGAATCGCCACNCCTCCAACAAGAANCNCCATCAGCTCCTGACCTCCAAGACCGCCTCGATAGCCCAACTCAACCCGATATACCTCGGCACACGGCGAATGGGGACTCCTACACCGACACGATTCATCCGTTGTATACGTTCGAATCGTTTGTGACCGGGACAAGCAACCGTTTCGCTCACGCGGCCGCATTGGCCGTTGCAGAAACGCCTGGCAGGAGCTACAACCCTCTCTTTATTCATGGAGGGGCTGGACTCGGTAAGACACATTTACTTCAGGCGATTGTTCATTACATCCGAAGTACTTACCCAAATTACGCCGCTCGGTATGTATCAACTGAAACGTTTCTCAATGAATTTGTTGAAGCGATTCGAACCTCAACAACCAACACTTTCAAACGGCGCTACNGAGACATTGATGTGTTGCTGATTGACGACATCCAGTTCATGGAGGGCAAGGAAGGACTACAGGAAGAGTTTTTCCATACCTTCAACTCACTTCATGGAGCAGGCCGGCAAGTCATTCTTTCGTCTGATCGACCCCCGAGAAATATCGCCACGTTAGAAGACAGACTTCGCAGCAGATTTGAGTGGGGTCTCATAACTGACATCCAACCACCTGACGTTGAAACCAGACTCGCGATCTTGCGCAAGAAAACTGAAGTCGCACGAGCCGCCGTTCCGGACGAAGCACTCGAGTTCATCGCTGAACTTATTACGAACAACATCCGAGAGTTGGAGGGCGCTCTAATCCGAGTCAGCGCGTACGCGTCACTAACCGATGAACCAATAACAGTTGACCTAGCCGAACGGGTTCTCGGGGACATTGTTCATAGTCATCAATCAAGACCCATTACTCCAAATGTAATTCTTGACGCAACGTCGGACATGTTCGGTTATGACGTCGAAGAACTTAAAGGAAAGCGCCGTCACCGAAGTTTGGTGCAAGCCCGTCAGATAAGCATGTACGTCGTTCGCGAATTAACGGATTTGAGTTATCCCGCCATCGCCCGAGAGTTCGGCGGAAGAGACCACACAACAGTGATGCACGCGGTTGAAAAAGTCGGAAACCAAATGGCTGAACGACGCCAGGTTTATGACCAAGTAAGCGCTTTGATCTCCGACCTCAAGTCAAATTAGACCGTGGATAAAGTTCTGGATCGCACTGTGGAGACAACGTGGACAATTCCTACTTATCCACACAAATCATCGAATTTCTTTAAACAGCAAGGTCTCCTGTGGGTAGCGGTGGACAGTAGTGTCGATAACGAAACAAGGGCTGACCAGCGAATTCAACGTGTTATCCACAATCCACAAGACCTATTACAACTATTAAATTTTAAAAACCATTTAAAGAGAGGGAGTTCGACGTGAAGTTTCGATGTGAACGCGACGCACTCGTCGAACAATTGGGAACGGCAAGTCGAGCTGTGAGCAGCCGTGGTGGTGCCCTGCCTGTGCTTACTGGTATTCATCTTCGCGCCGACGATGATGTTCTCACTATGACGGGGAGTGACCTTGAGATCACCGTAAAAGCCTCCGTCGCTGTCGCTGTAACAGAACCAGGTGAGGCCGTGCTTCCCTCGCGGATAGCAGTCGACATTGTTCGATCACTCGATTCAGGAGCCATTGAGGTTGAAGTCTCTGGCGAAGAGGCAAAAATAAGCAGCGGCCGGTCACAGTTTTCGGTACGAACGCTCCCGGTAGATGACTTTCCAGTTCTTAGCGATCCAACTGGTGACGAGGTGACCGTTGCTACCGCTGATCTTGCTGCAGGTCTTAAGCAGGTGGTTAGGGCCGCCAGCGGCGATGACGCAAGACCAATCTTGACCGGAGTGTTGATGTCGGCCGAAGACGGCGGTTTACGCCTAGTAGCGACAGATTCTTACCGTCTTGCAGTACGTGATCTCCCTGACGCCACCGTTTTGAGTGATGGTCAAAAAGTGCTTGTCCCATCGCGCGCACTTGATGAACTCAGCCGCGTTTTAGGTGACTCTGACGAAGTGACTGTTCGATTAGGAGAGAAAGAAGTTACCTTTGACGTCTCTGTTGACGATGGGGCCGTTCAAGTAACAACCAGGCTGATAGAGGGCGAGTTCCCTAACTACCGACAGCTCATTCCTAGTAGCTACCCAAATCAACTGACCATCGGCAGGGAACCCTTGTTAGAGGCTGTTCGACGCGTCAAGTTGATGGCGAGAGATACGACACCGCTGCGAATTACCCAAAAAAATGATTGCGTGGAACTAATGGCCGTCACACAAGATGTGGGGCAAGCGCATGAAGAAGTAGACGCCCAGTACGCAGGTGATGAACTCACTGTTGCCTTCAACCCTGACTATCTAATCCAAGGGTTGGAAGCCGCGCCGGGCGATGAGGTCGTTCTTGAAACTCTGGACGCTTTGAAACCTGCGGTGCTCCGGTCGAGTGAGGGTGGAGACTTTCTTTATCTGTTGATGCCAGTTCGCGTCTCTTAATCGTCACGTTGAAACGGTGATTGTCACGCACTTGTGGTTAACGAGTTTCCGTAACCATCTGACAACTGACATTGAGTTCGACAACAAAGTCACGTTGGTCATCGGGCTCAACGGGCATGGGAAAACCAATTTAGTGGAGGGGTTATTCCTGTTGAGTGGCGCTCGTTCCTTTCGCGGCGCAAAGGTTGACGCGCTTGTGGCTAATGGTGAATCGTCGGCGTACATCCGCGCACAAGTTGAACAAGGTGGGCGGTCAACGTTAGTTGAAATTGAGTTAGCTGCAAGTGGGCGATCTCGAGCTCAAGTAAACAAACAGCGAGTCCAAAAATTTAGGGATCTAGGCGACACGGTTCGCGCCGTGGTGTTTAGCCCCGACGATTTAGCGCTCATTAAAGGGCCACCATCGATACGTCGCTCATTGCTCGACGATGTTCTAGCGAGCATTAACCCGGAATTTCGAGCCATCCGGGTCGATTTTGATCGCATTCTTCGGCAACGGAACAACCTGTTGAAACAAGGTCGGGGTCGTTTCACCCCAGAACTCGAAACAAGTTTGTCTGTATGGAATCAGCAGCTCATTGATGTAGGAACTCGAATTGGAGACTACCGAGCTGAATTTGTTGAAAATATTGCACCTATAGTCGCTGATTTTTATGGGCGTGTGGCAGGTACGAATGACGAAGTGTCGCTCAAGTTAGATGCTGACTGGAGAGAGGCGGGTCTGAAAACCTGCCTCTTGGAAGCACAAGATGAGGAAGTAAGACGCGGTATGACATTGGTGGGGCCCCACCGTGACGATTTAGTGGTGCTTTTGTCTTCACTTCATTCGAGAACACACTCCTCGCAGGGGGAACAACGAAGTTTGGCCTTAGCGTTGCGGTTAGCAACGCACACATATATCTCGGAGGTCTGCCGCGACGACGCGCTGGTCCTGTTGGACGACGTCTTTTCAGAACTCGACGAAGGGCGAGCGCGCCGCCTAGTCGAATGCTTGCCGAACGCACAGATCGTCTTAACGTCGGCCACAGGCACCGTTCCGGAGGGAGTCAAACCTGGGCTCACTCTTGAAATTATCGAGGGCGAAGTCAATGCAATTTAAAGACAGTTCAGGCAAACGGTGGTCTGAACCACGTTCTCTTAAGGACGTACTGAAACGAGTCATCAATGACTTCGGGGACAACGGCGCGATGTACGCGATACATGAGCATTGGATTGAGGCCGTAGGTTCGACCATTGCTGAACACTGCACCCCCAGGCGCCTTATTGATGGTGAACTTCTTATCGAGGTCGACCATCCAGGGTGGGCTACTGAGGTTCAATACCTAGAACAGGCTTTAGTCACAAAACTGACCCAATTACACTCGAGCTTGGAACTAAAAGGCATAAGAGTCCAAGTGAAAGGTGCTTGACGCGGGCCGTTTCTCTGAGAAGCGTTCAGAAGCTGTTTGACGCTTTTAGCCCTACCTCTTTTATCCCCCTACGACTGGTAGTCTGTGGCTCACTAAAGGGGTGTAGGTGAGCGACGTCACGTATCAGGCTGAAAATATTCAGGTTCTGGAAGGATTGGAAGCCGTTCGAAAACGCCCCGGTATGTACATCGGCTCAACAGGTCCAGCCGGTCTTCACCATTTGGTATACGAGGTGGTCGACAATTCTGTCGATGAAGCAATGGCCGGCCACTGCACCACCATCGAAATTGTCATCCTCAAGGACGGACGATGCCAAGTAACTGATGACGGTCGCGGTATCCCTGTGGGGCCACATCCTAAATATCCCGATAAGTCAGCGGCTGAAGTGGTGATGACATTGCTGCACGCTGGAGGAAAGTTTGGTGGCGGGGGGTACAAGGTTTCGGGAGGCCTCCATGGCGTCGGCGTTTCGGTGGTAAACGCGTTGTCAACCAGTGTTGAACTTCGGATAGATCGCGACGGGCGCCGATGGGAACAAGAGTTCCGTGATGGGGGAGAACCAGTTGGCTCGCTCACTGACACTGGTGAAAGCCCAAACTTGAAGTCGGGAACGAGCGTTACTTTTGCCCCCGACCCAACGATTTTCGACGCCGTTGATTTTAGAGCACAGACACTTTTGGAAAGATTCCAAATGATGGCGTTCTTGAACGCGGGGCTTCGGATCATCTTCCGTGATGAGCGAGAGACCTCGCCGACCGAATCAGAGTTTCGATACGAAGGTGGTATCCGGGATTTCGTTCGCCATCTGAACGATGCTAAAGATCCGCTGTTCGAAGAAGTCGGATACTTAGAGGCTTCGGAGGGCGGCGACGAAGTTGAAATCGCGTTCCAATGGAACACGGGGTATCAGCTTGACGGGATCCATTCGTTTGCTAACGGGATCAGCACCATCGAAGGTGGAATGCACGAAGAGGGTTTCAAAACCGCGTTGACGTCAACTGTTAATCGTTACGCCCGAGCAAAAAGTCTCCTGAAAGAAAAGGAAGACAACTTGCAGGGGGATGACATTCGCGAAGGTCTCACCGCCATTGTCAGCGTCCGGCTTCAAGAGCCTCAGTTCGAAGGTCAAACGAAGGCGAAACTCGGCAACACATCGATGCGAAGTTTGGTCCAAAAGGCCACCAACGAGGCCTTAACCAATTGGCTCGAAGAACATCCGAAAGAAGCAAAGAGAACCATTGGTAAAGCCATTGACGCCCGACGTGCGCGTCTGGCAGCCCAAAAGGCCAAAAATACAGTCAGAAAGTCAGCCCTGGCGGGTGCAGGGCTCCCTGGAAAGTTGACGGATTGTTCATCGGGGGATGCTTCGGAAACCGAGTTGTACATTGTCGAAGGTGATTCGGCTGGGGGTTCTGCAAAAGAAGCGCGAGACCCGAGAACCATGGCGATCCTTCCAATACGCGGGAAAATTCTGAACGTTGAACGTCTCGGGGGCCGGCTGGAAAAAATGTTCCAGAACACTGAGGTGCAAGCCCTGATTTCAGCGATAGGCGCGGGGGTCGGAGAAGGAAACTTTGATTCGGAAAAAATCCGCTACCACAAAGTTGTTTTGCTCTGTGACGCTGATGTCGACGGGAGTCACATTCGCACTTTGCTTTTGACCTTTTTTTGGCGTCAGATGAAAGAACTTGTGCTCGGCGGCCACGTTTATATTGCCCAACCTCCGCTGTATTCGACGAAAACGGGCAACGACACCGTCTATCTCAAAGATGACAGCGCCAAAGCAGCGTTCCTGTCCGAACGCCCTAACCATAAGAGCGAATTCCAACGGCTGAAAGGGTTGGGCGAAATGGACGCAGACGAGTTATGGACTACCACCATGGACCCCGAAACAAGAACGCTGCTCCAAGTAACGGTCGATGAAGCGTCGATCGCCGACAACATCTTCAGTGTGTTAATGGGCGAGCATGTGGAAAGTCGCAAAGGTTTCATCCAAAACAATGCCCACGATGTTCGATTCCTGGACATCTAACCGATATGACCGACGTACCGCCCTCCGACAAGGAAAATTTAAACGGTGAAGCTCGTCTCGGCGTCGAGCCAATCGAGATACAACAAGAGATGGAGCAGTCGTTCCTTGACTACGCCATGTCGGTCATCACAGCGCGCGCTCTTCCTGACGCCCGCGACGGNTTGAAGCCCGTCCACCGTCGCATTCTCTGGTCAATGTTTTCAACTGGAATGCGCCCCGACCGCCCCCACAAGAAATGCGCAACGGTTGTGGGTGATGTCATCGCGAACTATCACCCTCATGGTGACTCAGCGATATATGACGCGATGGTCCGCATGGGTCAAAGCTTCAGCTTGGCGAACACGCTCATTGATCCCCACGGCAACTTTGGATCCCCAAGCGACCCGCCGGCGGCATATCGATATACCGAGTGTCGGTTAACTGATCTTGCCATGCGGATGGTCGAAAGCATCGACGAGGACACGGTTGATCTGGCTCCTAATTTTGACGGCTCAGGAGAAGAGCCTCTTGTCATGCCTGCTCGTATTCCCAACTTGCTAGTGAACGGCAGCCAAGGAATAGCAGTCGGCATGGCGACCAACATCCCTACCCACAACTTGACTGAAATAATCGATGCCACTCTCCATCTCGTTGACAACCCCGAAGCAACGGTCTCAGATTTGATGCAGTTTGTTCAGGGCCCTGATTTTCCGACAGGTGGTCTGATCATGGGGAGAGCTGGGCTTACTAGCGCGCTCACAACCGGCCGAGGGTCANTTCGAATTCGTGCTCGAGCTGAAATTGTCGAAGACGCACGCAACACCCAAATTGTGGTCACTGAAATTCCCTACCAAACCTCTGTTGAGAACATCGAGCAGAAAATAGCTGACGCCGTTGACAGGAAAATCATCGACGGAATCCGGGAACTCCGAAACGAATCAGCCAAAGGACAAACAAGATTCGTTATCGAACTGAAACGTGACGCTCCCGCAAACGTCGTTTTAAATAACTTGTTTAAACACACACCGTTGCAAAGCAGTTTTGCTGTCAACATGGTCGCTCTGATTGACGGCGTACCGAGAACGTTGAATCTTCGTGACGCGCTCGTTGCTTATGTCGGACACCAAATTGATGTCGTGACGCGTCGATCGCAATACCGTTTGAAGCAAGCNCAGGATCGAGCCCACATCGTTGAAGGTTTGCTGCAAGCGCTTGATCTGATCGACGAGATCATCGTTCTCGTACGCGGCAGCGAGGACCGAGTTTCCGCGCTCGCTGATCTTCAAATCGCGCCGTTCTCATTNAGTGAGCGTCAAGCGAATCACATTTTGGACATGCAACTCAGCCGCCTCACGAGGCTGGGCAGAACCAGGCTTGAAGAAGAACTTGTGGAATTGAAGGCCCGGATTGGCGAACTTGAACAAATCCTCAACAACGANTCACAACTTCGGGCAGTAATTAAGGAAGAACTAAGTGAAGTACGCGCCGAACATGACACGCCGCGCAGATCCCAGATCGTGTTTGACGAAGGTGATATGGAAGTTGAGGACCTTATCGACAACGAACCCGTTGTCATCACCCTGAGCAAAGGCGGGTATATAAAGTCCGTTGCGGTCGACACGTTCCGAACCCAAGGCCGCGGCGGTAGGGGCGTGCAAGGAGCACGCCTCAAAGAGGACGATATTTTGGTTCGCGTTCTGACCACGACTGCGCACTCGTACCTTCTTTTCTTCACTAATCGGGGGAAGGTTTACCGGCTCAAGGCTTATCAAGTGCCAATGATGGAACGAACGGCTCGGGGGACAGCGGTGGTCAACCTGCTGCAATTAGAAGCGGATGAAGTTGTCGAAGCCGTAATTGATACGCAGGAATTCACNCCTGATGAATACCTGCTTTTTGTGACCCGAAAAGGTGTCGTCAAAAAGACAGCCTTTGGCGAATACGACAAGAACCGGTCAAATGGTCTTATTGCCATCAACCTACGTGACGGTGACGAGTTGGTGCGTGTCATCCAAGTTCGCGAGAACGACGACATTGTTCTCGTGAGCAGCAAAGGACAAGCCATCCGTTTTGCAGGTAACCAGGTCCGGCCGATGGGACGGAGCACNGGGGGCGTCCGAGGGATGCGCTTGAAAGAGAACGACGTCGTCGTTGCAGCGGTAGCAGCGTCGGAGGGTGATCAGCGACACCTGCTCACAGTCACCGAAGGCGGGTATGGGAAACGCACCCCGATTGAGGCGTACCCCCGAAAGGGACGCGGCACCATGGGCGTCAAAGGAATCAAACTCACCGAAGCAAGAGGCACNGCTGTGGTGGGGGCCCGNATGGTCGANCTCGAGGACGAAGTTATCTTGGTTTCTTCTGGGGGCGTCCTCATACGAACCGCTGTACAAGAGATAGCTGAACAGCGGCGCGACGCCACCGGGGTCAAGGTAATGAATATCAGCGACGAAGAAACCGTCGCTGCTTTGTCTCCCGTCACCTTTGATGACGAAGTGGAAGAAACGCCAGAATCTGAGACAGTTGGTTGAGTCGCGACCAGAGACCGGTGAGGCTCCCGTACACTTCGACGCGTGGTCGAATCTGATCCACCAGACCAGGAAAACGCACCCGTCGATGGGGTTGATGATGAAACCTTTGCTCGCGCGGTCGGTCTAAGCAACGACGGAAAAACNAAACGNGGACTAGGTAAGAGGAAAAAAACTCCCAGCGACGGCATCGAGGACCCTGAATCGTTGAAACGCGGCAACCGGGAACGAACCGTAATTAGAAGGCCCCCGGCCCGACAACGGAAACGAGATACTGCGCTCGATGACCCATTGGTCCATGAACCCACAGGCGTTGTGCCGACAATCGAGGACCTGGAGCCATCTATTGAGTCCGACGGTGCTTCAACTGATCAACCAACGGCGTATCGTCCGATTCCCCCTAGCGCTGCTCCGCCGCGACTAAACGAATCCACCCCTGACGAAAGCGATCTCGGATGGTTAAGCCGTCGACGGGCACGTGTCCGCAGAACTCGCCGAACGATTCGCCACATCGACCCTTGGTCGGTACTCAAAGTGTCGGTACTGCTTTATGCGTGTCTATACGCAGCGACGGTTCTAGCTGGGTATTTGTTATGGGCAGCGGCGGTTCGGTCCGGTGTAATTTCAAACATTGAATCGTTCATCGCCGAGGTTGGTTCCTATGAAGTTTGGGAGATCAACGGAGATGAGATTTTTCGAAGAGCAACAATCATTGGAGCCGTGTTGTTTGTTGCCGGCGTCGCATTGAATGTTCTTTTGACCATTGTCTTTAACTTGATTAGTGATCTCGTAGGAGGAGTTCGCGTCACTCTTTTGGAAGAAGATAAAGCCCCCGTCCAAGAAAACGACATTGGCTAGCTATCCTCTTCGCCACTACGATCAACACTTCGTTCGGGGCTATAGCTCAGTTGGTTAGAGCGCACCCCTGATAAGGGTGAGGTCGCTGGTTCGACTCCAGCTAGCCCCACGTTGCGAACAATTCGTCTTACTCGAACTTGTGTTAGGCGGGTTTACGCGGTCGGAGGGGGTCGTGCGAGCACTACGCAGAGCGATACTAGCGATAGGCGTTGGCACGTTGGTTGCCGCAATTCTGCGCCTTAGAGGGTCCGGGGGAGTCCCACCTAGACAAGGAAGCTGGCGTCAACTCAGCGGACCGGATTTTCGCTGACATGACAACAGTTGCGGTAATAGGTGCGGGTGTTGTTGGTCGACGCGTCGCGCGGCAATTGGCCGCGTCAGGATTGGTGGACCGACTTGTTCTTGGGTCACGAAGACCTCAACGGCTTCATGGATTCGTGCGCCAATTGCTCGATGTCGACGTTGAAGTCATATCGCCGGGGCCCTTGCCCTCGTCTGATGTCACCGTATTAACCCAACCTGCGGGAGGGCACGGGGAGTTGGCGGAAGAGGCTCTCGGCAACGGCTCCCATATCGTTTCAGTTTCCGACTCAGTTACCGATGTCCAAGCTTTGCTGAATCTTGACGCTGCCGCTTCCAAAGCGGAGCGGTCGGTCATTATCGGGGCAGCGTTTTCTCCCGGTCTTAGCTGCCTGCTTGCCCGTCACGCTGGTTCAAGATTTGAGAGTGTGGAGGAAGTCCATGTGGCACGAATGGGAACCGGCGGACCCGCATGTCAGCGCCAACTGCATCGTGCGCGGACGAAAGAAGCGATTGATTGGCGGGACGGAGATTGGCGGAAACTACCCGGTGGCACGGGGCGTGAGTTGGTTTGGTTCCCAGATCCATTAGGGGCAAGAGATTGTTACAGGGCGGCGCTTCCTGAGGCATTGCTGTTGTCGTCCAGTTTCCCCGACGCTGATCGGATTACTTCGAAAATTGCGGGCACTCGACGTGACCGCGTCACGGCATGGTTGCCGATGCTTCGGTCTCCTCACAGTGACGGGGGTCCAGGCGCTGTTCGTATAGAAATCCGCGGGGTGAGGGATGGCGGACAAACAACTGACGTCATTGGGGCTATTGATTACCCCTCGGCTGTTGCTGGAGCCGTCACAGCGATAGCGACGGAGTGGCTGATTCTCGACACGTTACCGCCGGGCTCGTGGAGTCTGGGAATGTTGGGTGACCCAATTCCATGGTTGCAAGAACTTGAACAACGAGGAATTACCGGTGCGGTATACGAGGGAATTTCGACGAACTAGCGCCACAGCCGGATTAATCACTGACCAGAGTGAGCAATCAATTAGAAACGAGATGAATTACATGTCTGTTCATTCTCGGCTTCACTGGAGAACGTGATGCTTGCCGCGATCCCCAGCCCGTCGACGAGCTCGATAGAGATATGGATCTTTGAGTTACGTGCCTACGGTCTGATGATTGCAGCAGGGGCAATGTTGGCGGTATGGGTGACTGGTCGCCGTTACGTGGCAGCCGGCGGCGACTTGTTAACTGTGCATCGAATGGCCACGTGGTCGATACCGGCCGGCATCGTTGGAGCTCGTCTCTACCACGTTGCGACGGACTTTGATCGATTTCAAAACAATTGGGCTGAGATTCCGAAACTTTGGAAAGGTGGATTGGGGATATGGGGCGCTATCGCCGCCGGAGCATTAGTCGCATGGTGGATTGTTCGCCGTGATGGTGGCGATGTTGGCGCGATATTCGATGCGACGGCTGTCGGTGTTCCCTTAGCCCAGGCCGTGGGCAGATTAGGGAATTGGTTCAACCAGGAACTTTTTGGACGACCAACAACGTTGCCATGGGGACTTGAGATTGATCCAAAATATCGACCAGAGATGTACCGAGATTCTTCAATGTTTCACCCAACGTTTCTCTATGAAGCTTTGTGGAACGTCGGCTTGGCGGCGTTCATAGCGTTTCTTGTGCCGAAACTTCTACCGAATTTGAAAAAGGGATACAGCTGGGCGGTTTATGTTGTCGGCTACACGGCAGGACGTGTATGGATTGAATTACTTCGGTCCGATGAAGCGACCGAGATTTTCGGCGTCAGGGTTAACGTGTGGACGTCACTCATCGTCGGCTGCGCAGCATTGTTGATCCTACGGTTTCGGGGTAGCCATGCTCCGTCAGTCCAGTCCGTGGAATGAACCGCCCAAAGGTCGTCGAAATTTGACGCGAACTGTTCCACACTGAATTGGGAGGCCCCAGCAGGGACCGATCGGATTAACCAGTAGGGGTGCCCCCAACCATGCGGATACTAGTGACCGGTTATGGAGTTGACACCGCCGATTCGCCGCTGCGAGCCCAAGTCGTGGACCCCTTACGATTTTTGGGTCATGAGGTTGTCGCCGTGGCTCCAACAGAAGTAGCGGTTCGTTGGGGCCTACGTCGATACTCGCCCGAAATGCTCGTAGTCATTCCTTCGGCCGGCGTCCCTGACCGCGACAAGATCCGCGCGTTGACAACAGAAGCGGAGACGGTCGCTCTTTGTCTTCATACTGGACCTTCGCTCATTGGTGCCTCCACGGATCTCAGCGAATTGGCTGACGATATACGTGAGTACGACCTCATCGCCGTTCCTGATCGGCACACCTTTGAGGAGTTCGCATCGTTAGGAACTTTCCGGCTGTCTTTAATGGAGCCCGCTGTCCACCCGCCAACAGTTTTAGATGCTGTGCCTTCGGATCGAGCGGGGTTCATGATTGTCGGGGATGCAGACCCAGAGCACATTGATGTCGTGATGGGCTTAGACCACCTCGACGATCTTGTTGTGATGGGCAGAGGATGGTCAGAACTTCCCCTGGATGTATCGGCATTTGACCCTCTTCCGCTTCCGGATAGGGCGACGCTCTACGCGGGTGCTGCTTTTGTAGTGGAATTGCCGCCGTCGCTGGCGCACCAATCTGCTGTCGTTCGGTCACCGTACGAGCTCGGCCTGTCTCCGGTGGCCTATGAGGCCGCGGTCGTAGGTACACCCGCTGTCGTCCAGGAGCGACCCGCCGTGGCGGAGGCATTCTGTCCTGGTACCGAAGTGGTTACCTACGAATCGGTCAGGGATCTCTCGCAGTTGTTGCCGGTGCTCTTAACTGATGACACCGAACTTGTGAGAATTGGGGAAGCAGCGTGGTCTCGTGTCACCGCTGACCACACGTGGTCTGGCCGCTGGAGGTCGCTGCTCGAACCGTGGGTGATTGAGCCTGAGATTGGAAGAGACGAAGACGTCTCTTATGTGGGGCAATCCAACGTACTTACCCGAGCTAGTTGATTTGACANCCATCAGNGNGATGGCCCCATTAGATAAATATTGGCTAGGTGTGTAGGGGAGTTAGCGCTCTTGTAGTTGAGTGATCCACGCCCGCACATCCCCAACAAGTAAGTGAGGCACTTCCATTGCAGCGAAATGTCCGCCGTGTCCGAACTCGGTCCATCGTTGGACGTTGTAAACCTGTTCGCACCATGTGCGGGGAGGTAGGAAAATCTCGCCTGGGAAACGTGCGATGGCAACGGGAACTTCAACCATGTCAAAGCTTATGGGTGACTGACGCATCTCGTAGTAGATGCGAGCGGAACTTGCTGCGGTCGCAGTAAACCAATAAATCGAAATGTTTGTCAGTAGCTGATCCCACGTGTAACTCTGCGAAAGATCCCCATCGCAGTCGGACCAAGTGCGGAACTTTTCGACGATCCACGCCGCGAGACCCACAGGCGAATCGTCCAACGCGTAGCCGATCGTTTGGGGCATGGTGCCTTGAATTTCGGCGTATCCTCCGTCGACTTTTTTTCGGAATTCGAGCTTGTCAAAAGCAATTACATCCAGAGAATCAGGTTTCTCACGAGCTTGTGGTGTCGGTCCTGCGATCGGCATTGTGATGTGGATGCCCAATAAGTGGTCGGCGTCGACGCGTCCAAGTTCGGTCGTAATGATCGAACCCCAATCGCCGCCCTGAGCGAGGTAGCCGCTGTACCCCAAATCTGCCATGAGTTGTTTGATCATCTGGGCCATCTTCAGTGGGGAATTACCCAGTTTTTGAGTTGGACCGGAAAAACCGAATCCGGGTAACGAAGGAAGCACAACGTGGAACGCGTTGTCTTCATGACCTCCATGAGCCACTGGGTCGGTAAGAGGTCCAACTACTTCAAGAAACTCTGCGATAGAGCCAGGCCAACCATGGGTCATTACTAATGGGGTGGCATTTTCATGAGGTGACCTGATGTGCGCGAAATGAAGTTGTTCGCCGTGGAGTTCGCAAACAAACTGCGGCCACTCGTTAAGGCGAAGCTCTATTGCCCGCCAATCAAAGGTGTTTTGCCAGTACTGACATAAATCGATCAGCGTGTCGCGATCTGTACCCAAGGTCCAAGGCTGGTCTGCGATTTGTTGTGAAAACCTGGCGTGACTTAAACGAGTTTTCAGATCGTTGATCGCTTCGTCTGCGATCGCGATGGTGAACGGTTGATGATCGGTCATTTTCTTACCTGGACCCCATTAGATCTATGAATCTTTCCGGTGAAATATTGCCGCCTGAGAGGATCACACCGACACGACCCCCCGCAATTTGGGTTTTGTCAGCCAGAAGTGCTGCTAGCGCGCAGGCGCCACTAGGTTCAACAACTTGTTTTTGAATCCGAAATAAATGATCCATGCCATCAAGTATTTGATTGTCAGTCACCGTCACGATCTCAGCAACACGCTGTTGCATGATCGCGAATGTGTGCGTTCCAGGTGCTGTGGTTTGTTGCCCGTCGGCAATGGTGTCAGGAACTTCGATTTCCACTATTTGGCCTTGCTGAAGCGACAGTTGGACATCATTGCCTGCTTCAGGTTCCACGCCGACAACGCGGCATTTGGGGTTGACTCGGTGGGCTGCCAAAGCGCAACCCGATATAAGTCCGCCCCCGCCTACGGGAACAATGAGGTGGTCAAGTGGTCCCGATTCTTCGAAAAGTTCTCGGGCGCAGGTTGACTGGCCCGCGATTACATCGAGGTGATCAAAGGGTGGGATCAAGGTGAGGTTGTAATCGGCAAGGACCGCAGCTGCGACGTCTTCTCTTCGTTCCGTGTAGCGGTCATACAACACGACGGTCGCACCGTAACTTTCGGTGGCTTGCCGTTTCGACGTTGGAGCATCATCAGGCATCACCACAGTTGCTGGGATCTGGAATATTTGGGCAGCTCGGGCAATCGCTTGAGCATGGTTACCGGAGGAATAGGTGATAATTCCTCGCGCCCGAATGTTGCTGTCGAGTGCTGCGATGGCGTTGAAAGCTCCTCGGAACTTGAACGCCCCCGTCCGCTGCAGATGCTCAGCCTTGAGGTAAATTTCGGCACCGAGAGCGTCGTCCAACAAACGTGAACGAAGGACGGGTGTTCGTCGTACCACACCGGTGAGTCGGCTATTTGCTGCGTCTAGATCAATCTCGTTCAGCACTGACAGCTCAGGGTTGATGGGTTAAGCGAAACAGTCGAAGATCTCTTGAATAGCGTGCATTTGCCCGCCGCTGGTGCTGGACGGCACCAAAATGGGTGTCTTGCATCCTTGGTCAAACCACTCTTCGACACCTTCTCGTACCTGATCGGCAGATCCATAAAGCGTCGCGTTCGACAGCCATTCGTCGGTCATACAAGAAAGAACGCGATCGCGGTCACCGTCGGCAATAGCAGCTTCGATGCTTTCCATTTCTTCGACGTACCCCGCCTGTTTCCAATAGTTGCGGTAGTTCGGTAGTGCGACGTACCCCTGCAAAGTTTTGCGGTTCCGGGCGGCCCCAGCATCGCGATCTGGGTCAATGACAGTAGGGATCATGTTCCCGACAAGAAAATCGCCGTCCTGAACGTTCTGAGGGATGTCAGCAACCGAGTTATTGAAGTCGTTGCGGCTGGCGTTAGCCCACACTGCTCCCGCCCCAATCTCGACGGAAAGCTCCACCATCTTTCGACGTAGGGTGGCGAGAACGATTGGCGGAAGTTCCCCGTGGGTTTCCGACGCCTGCTGCATGGCGGATACGTACTCGCGAATGTCCGCGAGAGGTTTGCCGGGGGTGATGCCCAAACGTTGGTGAACCGGTCCGTGGGTAACCCCTATCCCGAGCCGGAACCGGCCATCGCTTATTTCGTGGATAAACGCGGCCGTGGCGGCTAGGTCCTCTGCGTTCCGAAAATAGATTGGCTGAACTGAAGTTCCGAAAATAATTTCGTTGGTAACCGAAGCAATGCCTTGGCATAACGCGACGCAATCGCCCATCGACGGGCAATAAATGCCAGTGAAGCCTCGGCGCTCGATCTCTGCAGCGACGTCGAGGGTTTGTTGACGCCGGCCCCGCACGGCAGCCAGCGAGATTGCAGGCATATTCATTTGTTTCCCCTCCAGGTAGAGACGCACCGGTTGCGGTGAAATCCCATCCCAAGATCATGCCCTCAAATCTGATGCTTTGCTTAAGTCGTGGTCGTGCGATCGTTTCGGTACCCTCGATGAACCTTGGGGCTGTAGCTCAGTTGGCTAGAGCACCTGCTTTGCAAGCAGGGGGTCGTCGGTTCGAGTCCGATCAGCTCCACAAACAAACCCCCTGTTCACAGGCCTAAACCAACCATCCTCTA
>PAHW01000020.1 GCA_002705305.1 Acidimicrobiaceae bacterium | reverse complement strand
CCAAACGGCGATGAAATCATTCCTGTAAACANNGGGNTGCTGGCGGAAGGTGTGGGATTCGAACCCACGGTGACCCGGAGGCCACAACGGCTTTCGAGGCCGCCCCATTCGTCCGCTCTGGCAACCTTCCGCTCTTGATCCTACCCAGCGACCNGNGTCCCAACATGAACCCAAATTCAGCGCCNGAAACACCATCGTCTTACGGGTGACGAGCCGCGCGTAGTCTCNCCACATGAGAACACTCGTCTGNGTCGAACGGGACAATTTGCAGGACATCTCNTGAACTCGACGCACACATGGTCTGTGGGAGACCTCTGCGCGGCGGTACGCGACACGTTCACTGCGGTTTTCCCTGACGAATTGTGGCTTGAAGGCGAAATCGTCGGGTTGAGGGAACCCCCTTCTGGCCACATCTATTTTGATCTCATCGACCCGGGTAGCACTGGAAGTCGTACCGACAAAATGGCAGTTGTNTTATGGAGGGGCCGTCGTACGGCTGTNGAACGGGTTCTCAGCAAAGCTGAGGCCGGNTCCCTTACAGACGGGATCAAGGTTCGCATCAAGGGCGAGCTGACNTTCTACGCACCTCAGGGTCGGGTGCAGTTGCAGATGACCGCCATCGATCCCCACCACACCTTGGGACAATTAGCAGTCGACAAAGAAAAGGTTCTGCAAGCGCTCGCTCGTGCCGGGCTGCTGGAAGCCAACGCAGCACTGCCTCTTCCTCTGGTACCGCTTCATGTCGGCTTAATAACTTCTGACGGGAGTGCCGCCTACAACGATTTCGTCAACGAATTGGAGTCAAGTATTTACCCATTCAAGATTTCGCTTATTCACTCGTCGGTGCAAGGGGCAGATGCCGAAGNCGACCTAGTTGGNGCAATCACCACGATGTCGACGCTTCCTGTGGACGTCATCGCCATCGTCCGTGGCGGTGGGGCACGTACCGACCTAATGGCATTTGATCTGGAAAGCGTCGCTCGCGCCGTCGCTGGGTCGTCCGTTCCGGTCTTTTCGGGAATCGGCCACGAGATCGATAGATCCGTGGTTGACGACGTAGTGCACACAGCATTCAAAACCCCCACTGCTTGCGCCGCTGCGTTAGTCCAACGAGTCGCGTCCTTCAATCAACGTCTATCTGAAGTTTCCAGACGACTCGTCGTTCTGGCCGCGAACCGCCGAGACCGCGCCGTTGATGTCATTGATTCGGTGGCAAGAACAATTAACGATCGCACACGTCGAACTTTGGACGTGACCGACGAAAGGCTGATGGCCACCAGAGGTCGGCTCCAGGACCTGGCTCGGGGCGCGATTCATCGAGAGTCCCAGCGCATCAACCGAATTGTTGATTTGTTCTCGGTGCTNCAACCTGACCGCGTTCTCGCTCGAGGATTTTCGATTACCCGAGACAAAAAAGGTGAAATCATTCGTGGCACCCTTCCACCTGGAAGTGAAATATCAAGTGAAACAGCGTTTTCGCTAATAACAAGCACGGTGACCGATTCGCATCTTCGGCAAATTGAGGAGACAAATGGCTGAAGAACCCCGCACTTTCCAAGCAGCTATGGAAGAGCTTGAAGTAATTCTCCACAAGCTCGACAGTGAGGAGGTCAATATCGATTCGTTGACCATTGACTTGCAGCGTGCGTCGGANCTCATCGAGTGGTGCCGCAGCCGGTTGGAAACAACAAGAGTCGATGTTGAACGNATAGTGGCCGACCTCGACGAAAACTGATGAAGCNCCTCTGACTNGAGGATCTGGCTCATCCAGAAAAAGTGTGAACCGAGGGAGTCGGTGGGTCCTCCCTCAGTTCACGGAACGCTCTCGGACTGGTGGGAAGTCCGGAGCGCCTCCCTGCGGCCCAGCGAATCGCTGCGCCNNACAACTATTNATANGTACTGAAAAACGCTGNCGATTTGGGACACAATTGTCCCGCATCCGTCGGGCATCCTAGTACGGGGGTACGTTGAAATCGTTCAACTTTGACCGGAATTGAGACCGTTGTGAAAGTGAATACACCCTACGGCAATTGGCCNTCGGAACTTAGTGCTCACGCGTTAGCTCAGGGTGCAATTCGTTTGTCAGAGCCCCGCGTTTTCAACAACGACGTTCTCTGGTTAGAGAGCCGTCCCGCAGAATTCGGTCGAACCGCTCTCGTGAGATTTAACGGCAACTCTTCCGAGACGTTAGGGCCGAGCGATCTCAACATTCGCACACTTGTTCACGAGTACGGCGGCGGCGGTTGGCTCCCTACCAATAACGGCATCTTGCTGTCACGTTTTGACGACCAAAGATTATGGCTGCTGCGCGACGATCTGCGTCCCGTAACCTCCGAACCTGATGCTCCGAGATCCGAACGGTTCGCCGACGGAATCAGTGTGCCGGAAACCGATGACACTATTTGGGTCGTCGAGAGACACCGCCGACACGGCGTGGAACCTCAAAATCTCTTGGCGGGAGTCGGCCTCGANGGCTCCGTCACCGAAATCGCTTCAGGAGCNGATTTCTACTCCTCCCCCACCACATCCCCCGATGGTCGCACCCTGGCATATCTGTCTTGGGATCACCCTTCGATGCCTTGGGATCATGTCCGATTACACGTCGCTCAACGCGACAAGACTGGTTGGGCCGCTCATCGCGTAGTGCTTGACGGTCCAGCCTTACAGCAACCCAGCTTTTCGCCCGACGGCCGACTCCACGTCATTAGCGACGCCACTGGATGGTGGAACATACATGAAGTCGATGTGGACAACCACCGCTCTCGACCCATTCTCACCGCTGATCTCGAATTCGGCGTTCCGTCTTGGGTTTTTGGTCAAAGGACTTACCTGTGGACTGACGAAGTNATTTGGTGCACTTGGTCAGACAGCGGGGTAGGTCACCTGGGCCAAATTGTCGATGGGGTTCTACGAGAACTAAAGACAGAGTTCACCGAATTCAANGGCCTTGGGGTGCTAAATGATGGACGAGCAGTAACTATCGCCGCGAGTTGGAAAAAAGCTGCTGCCGTCTACGCCATGGAGAGCGACGGATCAGCAGAGCAGTTCAGCNNCCCAGATTCTCTTCCCATCGCGTCGGAAGACATTTCNGTTCCCGAACCTATTGTTGTGACTGATCCCCAGGGACAACCCACTCACGCGTTTCACTTTCCCCCAACTCACTCCAGTTGCTTCTCATCTTCTGGCCTGCCACCTCTGCTTGTACTGAGCCACGGAGGCCCCACAGGAGCCGCACGTTCATCGTTCGATGCCGCCATTCAGTATTGGACTAACCGGGGAATCGCAGTGGTCGATGTCAACTACCGCGGCAGCACCGGTTTTGGAACGGCATACCGCGACAAGCTCAAGAGTCAGTGGGGTGTCGCAGATACCGAAGACTGTGTTAGAGCCGCTGAGCACCTCGCCGAATACGGATTTGTTGATCCCGAACGTCTTGCTATCAAAGGAGGTTCAGCTGGGGGGTTCACGACTCTATGTGCGCTGGCCAGCAGCGATATCTTTGCTGCCGGTATTTCACGCTACGGGGTCGCTGATTTGTCGTCGTTAGCTCGAGATACCCACAAGTTTGAATCCCGTTACCTCGACTCCTTGATCGGCGTGTGGCCAGATGAGGAGGAGTTGTACAGGCAACGTTCGCCGATTCACCACACNGAACAACTTTCGACTCCCATGATTGTGTTGCAGGGCTCTGAAGATCCGGTGGTACCGCCCTCCCAGGCCGATCAACTTGTTGATGCCCTCGCAGCAGCCGGCATCTCACACGTGTACGTCCTTTTTCAAGGTGAGGGTCATGGGTTTCGTAAAGCGGAGACGATAGCGACAGCTCTGGAGGCGGAACTTTCATTTCTCAGTCAGATTTTGAACTTCGAACCGGCCGATTCGCTNNACNAAATCNAGNTGCAGTGACTTCAATCAATGGTNGTCGTTGGCATCGTCGTGGCTCCTTCAGTGCCAGTCGGTACCTCGGTGGTGGGCGGAGGCTCTGGGGCATATTCTTCGCATCGACCTTCGATAATGTCGCGGATTCGTTCGTGACGNTCACCACTTGATATTGGGGTGGGTGCTCCCCTGTAATCCAGCACATGGGGATGAAATCGGTAGCCCTCTACGCGCGACCCNTCAAAAATNACTTCNAGCACTCCGGTGTCNCCNGTNATGCCGTAACGCGGGTGCCANACGAAATTTCCTANCGAATAGGCAATAACAGTGCGGTCAAAGGTTTCAATGGGNTGCAACACGTGCGGATGATGACCGAGGATCAAGTCGGCACCGGCTTCAACTACTTGTTGGGCAAGGGTGCGTTGTTCCTCGGTTGGGCAGGGTTCGCGTTCAACTCCCCAATGCAAACTGACAACTACTACGTCGTTTCCTGAGGCGGCTGCTCGAACCGCAGCTAACACTCGAGGAGTCGCCCATTTTGCGTCCGCGACGCCCGCCCGTTCAGCTCCGGCCGCGAAGCCTCCCGGCACAACNGCGGTTCCGGACACGAATGCGACTCGAACCCCATTGTCCAANGTGAGAANTCTGGGGGCATACGCTTCCGCATTGTTGGACCCNGCTCCTGGCCGAAGNATGCCTACTTCATCAAGAACTGAAATGGTGTCTTCGAGCCCGTCACGTCCGAAATCAAAAACATGATTATTCCCAAGTGAAACGACGTCGACTCCNGCCCCCGCCAGAGTTAAAGCAGCCGACCCGGGGGCGCGGAAAACGTACTCTTTGTCATAGGGTTCGCCGCGCTCGGTGATCGCCATCTCNAGNTTAACGATGGCCACATTTGCCGANNTGAGGTTGGGTTGGACNTTGGCGAAGGGGTCAATTCCNTCAGGTTCGGTGCGGTCAAGCAACACGTCACCGCCGGCTAGGAGAGTCCATCTTCGCTGGGGGGCGACGGTAGTAACGGTAGGCGGCGCTTGTTCAGTCGTGGNCGGGNTTACNTCGTCTTTTTGTTGGATGGGTACGTCCGCTGTCGTGGAGGNGGCACGCGAAATTGCAGAGGTTTGACCCTCAGGTTGATTGTCAATGGTTGTTGTGGCTTCGCGGACAACNAAGATNGCTTTTTCGGGTTCAGGGTCAGCGCATCCCGNTGCAACAAACAGGGCTAATCCCGCGAATACTGAGAGGACGCAGCGTGGTAACACCGAGGTCGAGTCTAAGGGGCCGGGTAGCGTGCTCCCGATGTATGGTTTCGCTCGCGAACCCAAATGGATGGCGGCGCATCTTCTTGCGTTCCTCTTGCTNGCTACGTTCGTTTTAGCGGGTGTTTGGCAATTCGGGCGTCATCGGGAGCGCACGCAACGCAATGATGCTGTCTTGAGTCGAGCTGTTGGTCCNATGCTCGATGAANNACATCTTTTCGGACCATACGACGACATCGAGTTCCGAGTGACCGAACTNCAAGGAGTCTGGTCCTCTGGTGATGCCGTTGTAGTACGCAATCGCAGTCACCAAACAGCCNCAGGATGTCATCTGGCCCTTCCGTTGGCGACAAGTGAACTCNAAGCCGTGCTTGTGGTGGTGGGCTGGGTTCATGAGGNTGAATGTCAGACCGCAATCGAGGACGCGCCCCGCGGNTCGGTGTCTCTCACCGGNCGCGTTCGTTTGAGTCAGACGCGAGGTTCTGTTGGTGCCCGCGACCGCTCAACAGGNGTACTTCGTACTCTCGCTCGAACTGACGTCGNCCGAGTGGATCAGCAAGTGGGTCTCGCGCTCGCGCCTGTTTACGTTGAGCTNATGGANAGTTCCCCTTCNGTCGAAGGTGCCGTCCCTGTCGATCCTCCTTTGACCGATGTCGGTCCCCATTTGGGATACAGCGTGCAGTGGTTCTTATTTTTCGCGGTGGGAGCGGCCGGGTATCCGTTGGTGTTGAAGCGATACGCACGACGCGGGGAAGCCGAGAAGCTTGAGGATTAAAGCGCGGCGGCCATCCGCTCAACAATCATTGTGAGCAGTTCTGGTGATGTCGCAAAGTTAAGTCGGACGTGGCCTGTTCCTTCGGGTCCAAAATCTAGTCCGGAGTTCAGAGCTACTTGACCTCGCGATAGAAACAACTCGGCCGGATTGTCCCCTAAATCAAGCTCACGGCAGTCGAGCCACGAAAGGTAGGTTGCTTGCGGACGTCGGTACACGACGCCGGGAAGTAGCTCGGACAATAAGTCAGAAAGGAGGTGGCGATTGTGGTCAAGACCTGCGACGAGTTCCGCTATCCAATCATCGCCGTGTTCCCAACCCGCGACAGTTGCGACTTGACCGAGACCGTTGATGCCGCCAATCATCCGAGTTGAGATTTCCTTGAGTTGCGGTCCGTAGCGTTCCGACTCTGTGTGGACGAAAGCCATCCTTAAACCTGCCATGTTGAAGGTTTTTGTGGCCGCAGTGATTGTGACCGTTCGTTGCGACGCCAGTTCACTGATTGACGCAGCTGGTACGTGTCGGTGCGGGGTGTACACCAAGTCGCAATGAATCTCATCAGAAACGACGACAAGGTCATTGCGTTCGGCAATGTCAACGATTTTCGCGAGGTCTTCCTGTGTCATTACGAGCCCGCAAGGGTTGTGTGGGTGACAGAGCAGCAGTGTCGATACCTCAGGGTCGGCAGCGACGCTTTCGAGGTGATCGAAATCAAGAGCCCACCCGTCTTCGGTCGCGAGAAGCGGATTCGCTACCCAATATCGTCCCGACGCTTCAATGGTTGAGTAAAAGGGTGGATAGACCGGCGTCTGGACCACGATCCCGGATCCGACGGGACTCAGAGTGCGGATCGCCCATTCCAGCCCTTGGATGACATCGTGGACCCTGATCACGTCAGAAGTTTGAATTTCCCAGTTGAAGGCTTTGTGCATACGGTTCTTGAAGGCTTCTAAAACCGGTATCGGTTCGTCGTAGAAGCCGTAACCGAGGCCCCCAGATTCGACTCGTTCGATAACAGCCTCGGTGATGAAACTGGGGACTTCGACGTCCATGTCCGCGACCCATGCAGAGAGGACGTCGTTGCCGTGCCGTTCCCATTTGATCCCCGGCCGGTTGCGGACGCGGTCAAGATCGAGATCGAAGATCATGCGGGGAGGCTAGATCGTCGCAATTAGTAAAGCCCGATCATTCGTCCCGCGAGTGCGAGGACTGCGGCAATTATTACCGGGCGAATGATCCGTTCGCCCCCTCTGACAGCTATGCGAGCTCCTACCCAGCCTCCGAGGGCGAACCCGACCGACAAGACCACAGCGAAGCCCCAATCAACTTGGCCCCGAATAACAAACACCGGCACAGCGATGGCAGTGAGAACCAGAATTACAACCACTTTGACCGCGTTGGCGTTAATCAAATCCAGGCCCGATCTCGCCAATGCGACCACTATTAAAAGCCCAACTCCGGCTTGGAACGCACCGCCGTAAACCCCGATCACGAAAAAGATGGCGGCGGTCAAAGCTGGATGCCAACTGATTTGGCGACCACTTGCGGTGGGAGTGCGGAAGCTGAGGAACACCAAGGGGATCATTAAGACGCCGAAGACTCTTTCGAAGGTCGCATCAGTGACGCTGGACACCAAGAGTGATCCGATGAGGGAGCCTGCTGTCACCGGAATGACGATCGGAACGGCTCGACGTAACCCAGAAATACCTTCTTTTCGGTAGCTCGCGACTGAAGCGGCGTTCTGTACAAGAACGCCTACACGGTTAGTGCCGTTAGCAATTAGTCCAGGTAATCCGACGAACACGTTGAGTAAACCAACGGTCAACAGAGATCCCCCGCCCGCCATTGCGTTCACGACACCTGCTATCACGCCGGCGCCAGCGACAAGAAGTGCGTCGATCAACTCCATCCCCGCCATCATTGCCGGTGAACGCCACCTAAATTGGCCGAGTTGGAGAATCTCTTGGTGGGATCACCTTCGCGACCTCTACTCTCGGTGTTATGGCCGGAAGCACCTTTGGAGAGCAATTCCGTATCACCACGTTCGGTGAATCCCATGGAGGCGGAGTGGGAGTTGTGGTGGATGGCTGCCCGCCCAGGCTCGAACTTGACGTATCTGATATTCAAACCGAACTAGATCGGCGACGCCCTGGGCAGAGCCGGCTGGTCACGCAACGCAATGAGGAAGATCGCGTCGAAATCGTCAGCGGGCTTTTCGAAGGGAAAACCTTAGGGTCGTCGATCGGCATGCTTGTCCGAAATGAGGATGCCAAGCCGGGGGCCTACGAAGATATGCGCGACCTGTATCGGCCGAGTCATGCGGACTGGACAACTGAAGCCAAATACGGCATCCGAAACTGGCAAGGTGGGGGCCGTTCTTCAGCTCGCGAAACGATTGGGCGAGTCGCCGGCGGCGCGGTTGCCAGGAAGGTGATCGAGCAGGTCGCCGGCATTGAGGTGCTCGGTTGGGTGAGTTCTGTTCGCGATATCGACGCCGACGTTGACATGCAGCATGTGTCTCGTGACCAAGTTGAGAGCGATCCCACTCGCTGTCCCGATAATGCTGCAGCACATTTGATGACCGAAGCGATTGAGGCAGCAAGGAAAGACGGTAATTCGTTAGGCGGAGTTGTTACTTGCGTGGCTCGCCATATGGCTGCCGGGTTAGGTGAACCCGTATTCGACAAACTCGATGCTGAACTCGCCCGCGCCTTAATGTCGCTTCCTGCGGCCAAGGGAATAGAGATCGGCAGCGGGTTCGCGGGAACTTTAATGACCGGCAGAGAACACAACGACCCGTTCGTCCCTGGGGTTGATGGTCGACCGTCGACGACTACGAACAACAGTGGCGGAGTTCAAGGCGGAATCAGCAACGGGGAAGATCTCGTGATGCGGGTTGCATTCAAACCAACTGCGACAATTAGTTCAGCGCAACAAACCGTGACTCGAGATAACGAGGCAACAACGCTGGAAGCAAGGGGCAGACATGACCCGTGTGTTCTTCCTCGAGCAGTGCCGATGGTGGAAGCGATGGTGTGTTTAGTGCTCGCGGACCATCTTTTGCGTCAGCAGGCAACACAAGTTCTCTAACGCGAACCGCCATTCATTCGTCGCGTTGGTCCCTTAAGAATTTCTGGAATTCTGCCGCTAGGTCATCACCGGAGGGAAGATCCCCAGGCACCGACCGGTCTGCTTCCTCTTCCAATTGGCGGACATATCCGATGATCTCGGAGTCTTGTTCGACAGCGTCACTTACTCTTTGTTCCCATTCGAGGACGCTGTGATCGAGATCTCGAAATCCGGTTGGGACGCCGGTGACCTTTTCGAATTCTGCCAGCAACGCTCTCGTACCTTTGGGGTTTGGTGGTCCCGCCACATAATGGGGTACCCCAACCCGAAGAGATATGACGGGCAGTTCCGCACGATCCAGTGCATCGTGCAGAGTGCCGATGATGCCGGTGGGGCCTTGATAGCTAGGACGGTCTAACCCAAGTCTGTGAGCCAAGTCCGCGTTTGCTGCGCTGCCCTTCACTTCGGACGGGCGAGAATGTGGGATCCCTGCGACCATCGCGCCAAGGGTGACGACCATCTCGCATCCGGTGTCTCGCGCGATCTCGACGACCGAATCGCAGAAGGTTCGCCACCTCATGCGTGGCTCCTGGCCCGATAGGAGGACCAGGTCATGGGGGTAATCGTTTTCGATTACGTGAGCATCAAGGGATGGCCACCTGATTCGTCGTTCTCCGTCGTCAGCAATTTCGACATGTGGACGATTTTCTTGAAAATCGAAAAATTCCTCCGGGTCGATTTTGGCGACCCGTCGAGCCTCGTATTGATCGACAATCCATTGGATGGCTCCTGTCGCGCACTCCCCGGCATCAAACCAGCCCTCGAATGCCACAACGAGCAGAGGGTTTTGCAGACTAGGGGCCTCGTCCCAAGTGACTTCGGTCATAGCTCCACTATTGCCTACTGAGCCACCCAATGGACACTCAAGTTCCACTCATGAAGGAGTTTTTTATGTGTGAAGCGTTTAGGAGCCGTCCTCGACTTCGGTCAGAACGGCAGGAACGCTTGAGGCTGAAGTGTTTGGAGGTTGCTGGCAAGTAAGCCTCGTGATGACAGGGTGTACATCCGGTTTTGGATCACTGCGGATCGTTGAATGGTGGCGCGCCAGTCAATGTCGGTCCAGCAGTGCTGTGTTGATGTTTCGCTGTCATCTTCGCCTTCCTCGTTCCACTGTTGGCAACGCACATCAGGCGGTGTTTGTAGGTGTGTCACGCGACCGCGTTCCACTAAGGACTGGTCGCTGAGTTCCAAGGCGACTGCACCAGAGAAAGGTCGAGATTGCGCGTTCTCAACTCGATGTGTCGTAACCGGTAATACGAAAAGATTTTCTGAGGGCCAGTGCAGGAAAGCTCGAGCGTTGTATTCAATTTCGCTGTGACCTCCGGCGAGTCGCCATTGGTCAACACGAATCGGGTCGGAGAGATCACTGATATCGAACAGCGATACCTGGGTTCCCAATGTTCGTCCATCGTCAAGGGCGTCTTGCCCGATTCCCAGCAGCAACGTGTCCGTCACCGGGTGCAGATACGCGGAATACCCCAAAATCTTCAATTCCCCTAACACTGTCGGGGCTCGAGGATTTGAAAGATTGATGGTGTACAGGGGGTCTGTTTGACGGAAGGTCACGACCGTTGCGAGGTCACCAAGAAACCGCACCGCATAGATACGTTCACCTCTACCTAGGTTTCCGACGCGACCGAACTCGACCAGTTCGCCAGTCTGTTCGCCTAACACCGTCACATAACTCTCACTGTTCGCTGCACCTCCGGGTTCCCACCAGCCGTGGTCGGTTGTCGCGACGCGGAGGAAACCGTCGTGTTCAGACATTGAATATTGGTTGAGAACCGTTCCAAGAACCTGACCTGAGGTTCTGTACAAGGTTTCGTTTGGGTTACTGATGTCGAACTTATGGATTCGCGTCGTGATCGGTGGCCGGGTTTCAGACATTTGATCTTGGTCGTCTTGTAGATCACGCCAGTCCATCCACTCGGTGGTAGCGACGTACAGATTGTGTTTGGACGAGTACACAGTTTCGCCGTCGGCAAGCACGGAAGTGCTGACCACGTTGTCGCCCAGTAGTTTCTCGGAAAGATCCACCGTGATGATGTTCAACATTTCCAGACCGCTGTTGGATGGCGGGTGGTAGATCCGATCGCACGGGGTCACGGTTCCCTCGCGAATGAGGCGCCCTCCAGCATTTTCGAGGGCAAACCACGGGATCCAGTTGTCGATCGTTGATCGTTCTATGAGTTGACGGTTTTCTTCCTCGGCACGTCGTTCAGCTCGCAAACCTGTCCCGCTGGGGTAGACCCATTCGAGGCCAGTGGGTTGACTTTGGACGACGATGCGGACGACGTCGTCAACCATGCGGCTGCTCAGGTATCTACCGTCTAGGTGAAGTCGGTGGATGATGCGAGGTTGAGACGTGCCGATATCAATCTCGACAAGGGTGCTGATTGGCGTGGACCAGCCTGGTGTTGGTAGCGCGTTCCGCGGAACAGGTTTCATATTGCTGTGACTTTGACCGAATACCAGGATTCGATCTCCAGCGAGAAGCATCTCTTGGGGCCAGAACTTTTCGAACCGTAGCCTCCCGAGGGAGCGAGGTTGAACGCCCGTGACGTCAATGACGTGCAGTTCTTCGTTGGCTAACGCAACGATGCGTCTGCCGTCTGTTTTCAAAATATCGGGCTCGTCGACACCAGCCTCCTGGACGTTGGTGGTGCTGTAGTCGACGCCGGGATCTAAACCGGCTTTGGACGAATCCGCTGTTGCTTGGGTTCCATCGCGCATCATGTCGGAGGACTCCATTACTGCGATTGCGTAACCCATGTCGAGTCCCCAAGGACCGACCATTTCCAATGCGTTGGCTTTT
>PAHW01000019.1 GCA_002705305.1 Acidimicrobiaceae bacterium | reverse complement strand
TTGGGTGACGTATCTTTCCGAACCGCCGACGGCTCCGGGTCGTAACCAGAGCAGGTTCATGGTCACATCAGTCACAGCAAGCTCCTGTAGACGGCGACGGTTGCTGAAGCTGCTTTGTTCCAACTAAACCCGGTGCTTCGTGCGTAACCGCGTTCCGCTAGTTCCCGCGCAAAACGAGCATCGGTAAGGACTGTTCGCAGGGCGTAGGCCAGTTCGTCGATTGAGTTCGGGTCTACTGTCAGGGCCGCGCCGCCGGCTACTTCTTCAGTTGCAGTTCCTTTCGAGGTGATCACGGGTGTTCGGTACGACATTGCTTCAAGGACCGGCAACCCGAATCCTTCGAGGAGGCTGGGGTAGCAAAACACCGTTGCTTCGCTGTAGAGCGCCGCTAGTTCGTCAATCGCGACTTGGCCAGTGATGACAATGCGATCCATCATTTCTACATTGAGGGAAGCGAGGAGTTGCTCCGGCGTGGTTCCCCAACCTGTTGGTCCTGCGAGCACGAGTTGCGTGTTGGTATCTGCGGCGATGTCGGTGAATGCACCGACGAGCGTGGGCAGATTTTTTCGGGGTTCGAGGGTTCCTGCCGCTAGTACGAAGTCCCCGGTGATGCCGAAGCGTTGCCGCACCTGATACCCCGCTTCTGTTGTTACGGGCATCGGATCATGGCCGAGCGGTACCAGATGAAGTCGTTCGGCGTCCAATCCTCCTGCGCGCAGATCGGCGGATGTGGCGGCCGACGGACATAACACCGCGTCCGCTCTTTCGAGCACTCGCCGCCACGACCGCTCAAAGAGCTGCCTGGCGCGAGGTGGGAATCGCTCCGGAAACCGACGGAACGCTAGGTCGTGAACACTTACAACGAGCGGCGCATCAACGACGGGCGGCGCGACGATTGTGGTGGAGTGCACAAGGTCATGAGTCCGCGCTCTTAACCGTGGAATCGGGCTTCGTGACCATGCTTCGTAGAGAAGGGGTCGCGGTAACTTTAATTGTTGGACGTTGACGGTGGGAGCGAAATCTGTGGGCGCCAAGCGTCGATGCCATGCCGAAACCCCCTGTACGTGCACGTCAGGTAGGCGGGACAGTGCCGCCGCCAAGTCGACCGTCACTCGCCCGGTTCCNCCGGGCACAGGATGCCACGCTGCCTCCATGGTCATGAGGACGCGTAGATCCGCGGTCACCTAAACACTCTTACACAAGCTTGTTTGGTTGTGGGCGCGCCCTCATGTGCGGCCTAAGTCGTCGTAGCGAAATCCCAGTTCGAACATAGCGTCGCGTTCGAGGAGATTTCGGGCATCNACNAGTCGTGGTGNGTTCATNAGGTTGGCCAACTTGGACCAGTTAGCTAAAGCGAACTCAGGCCATTCGGTGAGAATTATTGCGAGGTCAGCTCCGGTAAGGGCCTCTTCGATAGTCGTTGATATTTGGATCTCTTTNGGTATGCCAANGGCGGAGGTGATCATCGGGTCGTACGCCCTAANCGCGGCNCCGTTTANGGTGAGACGCTGCGCGACTTCGATCGCCGGCGAGTTTCGCAGATCGTCGGTATGGGCCTTGAAGGTCAGTCCCAGCAACGCCACGCTTGCGCCCCCGAGTTCTCCGCCGAGCAACGATCCGGCTTTNGTGACAATTCGTTCGAATTGTTGTTCGTTTGCTGAAATTACGGCTCTTAGNAGGTCGAATTCGTAGCCNGCGTCNGCAGCTATANGAATCAAAGCTTCCATGTCTTTGGGGAAACATGAACCTCCCCANCCTGGACCAGGNAGNAAGAATTGGGGACTAATACGGCTGTCTGAACCGAGACCGGTGGTTACTGCGTCTATGTCCGCGCCTACTGCCTCGCACACGGCGGCGAGGGCGTTGACGAAAGATACCTTCGTNGCCAAGAACGAGTTTGTTGCGTATTTGATGGTTTCAGCGGAGGCCGGGTCCACTTGAATTACTGGCGTATCGATTGAAGCGTAAAGGCTTGCTACACGACGTCCGGCCGTGNGGTCATCAGAGCCGATAATGATGCGATCCGGTTGAAGAAAATCGTTGACGGCACTGCCTTCGCTCAGGAATTCGGGGTTAGAGACNACGAAGAGATCGTCGCGCCGCGTTGCGNCGGCAATNATGGCGTTGGTGCCAACAGGAACGGTCGATTTATTGANGATGACGCTTCCGGGTGCCAGCACTTCACGNATGTCATTTACGACCGACAAGATNGCGTCTATATCAACTTTTCCATCTGCTGCTTGCGGTGTAGGGAGGCAAAAGAAAACAAACTCGCTCCCCCGGGCTGCATTTGTGGATCCCACCTCAAATNGAAGGCGTTNGTCGGATATTCCNGTTTCGACTAATTCGGGTANNCCTGNTTCGTGGATNGGGANGTGTCCTTGTCTAAGCTTGCTGACTTTCTCTTCGTCAATATCAACNCATGTCACGTCATGCCCTAAGTGGGCGAGGCATGCAGACGTGGTCAGACCGACGTAGCCGGCACCAATAACCAACACTGTGCTCATAGCTGCGNCTTCGGGTCGTTCATCCAAACGCGGGTCAGGCTGCGCACAGATGTGATGCTAACGAGAACCGAGGGTTTCGCCTTAATNGCGCTGGACTGCGTCGTGGACATTCGGCTGCGNGGTAATGGGTTCACGGCTATCCAGCACATACCCCGAGGGCTTTGGGAGGTGGAGGTGCTTGCGCCGCGACCGCTCGAGCTATNGGCGGAGGTGCATCAACAAGCCTGTAGTTGAGGCTGATGGACGGCGCTTTANCGGCTAGTTCAAGTCGAATGTTGTTGCCTGAAAGCGAAGGGTCGGGTGTCATATACACATCTTCTTTGATATGNGCTGCTAGCAGTACTGCGGCCTTGTCGCCTCCGACGCCGTAGCGGATTTGGGTTGTCGGGTACTCTCGACCTTCTTCGTATGATGCCTTAAAACCTACGCTTCGTAACCGATAGGCGGTGTGCGACGCGGAGGGTCCGCTGATGTGCACCTTCACTCGTCGTTCGACGATTGAGTCCCACCCAACTCCTCGGAAGATATCGATCACCCGTTCATTGTGTTCGTTTTGCTTCAACTCCAAGCCCGCAACGCCGTTGAGGGTCACATCTACAAGCTGAAATGCGTAACGTTCTAAGTCATTTTCGACGTCCAGACCCCTGAAGCGGCGCGCTAGTTCTAGGCCGTCGTCAAAGACGCTCAGCGTGTTAGAGGTACGTAGGTGGTTTGAGACGATGTCGAGAAGTCGTCGAAGAGTGCGAGGGTTCCCGACTGCTCTGTCCAGTGCCTGATCCATTGCCTCAAATATGAACCGTTGCTGACGACTATTACGTTCAAGGTCGTTCCAGACTCCGAGACGAATCCATGCGTCATCATCTTGTTGGACCAACAGTCGACGACTCCGTACAAAGGCGAGAGCCGCTTCTCCATCGAGGTGGGTCCATCCTTCGTCAACCCAAAACCCGGTTCCACCTTTCGTTGGATCTCCGCTGTCTTGGATGGTGCGATCTCGGGTGGGGCGGTTGAAGCACATGGATACGCCCCCCACTGCATCCACAAGACGCCTGAAGCCATCTAGGTCTACCTCGACGAAGTGTTGAAGGCCTATTCCAAAATGTTCTTCGACTGTTTCAATCAGACGTGCTGCTCGAGTCTGCGCGGAGGAATCCAGGTTGTATGCGCTATTGATTTTTGCGATCAGGTCAGTGCTGGCAATAGGAACAAGTAGGTCGCGTGGAATGGAAACGACTGCAGCAGTCCCATCGTTTCTCAGGCGGAGGATCATGATGGTGTCCGCTAGGTGGTTTCCGATGGAGGCGCGCCTTCCAGTCATGATGACGTCGTCTGCCGCAATGCCGTCGACACTGTCGGAACCAACAAGTAGGTAATTTTCCGCTTCCGGGTCATCGTCAACGGGCGACTCCCCGACTGCGGGGGCAAGAACAGTTTGGACGTCGTTTCCAGCCCCGGCTTCGTGGTCTTTCTGGGAGCCGACAGAATCGCTGGTTATGAGATCTGATGCTGTGACCGGTTCGCGCACTGGCGCGGTGAGAACGTCGTGGACTTCGAACCGCTGAACTTGGTCTAGACGCCAAACCGCGTAGCCGACACTCAAGAAAGCTAAGAATCCGGTGGCTGCGCACGCGCCCAGAGTCACCAGTACGAGTTTTTCCTTGGGTCGACGCGATCGCCGTAGACGTGTCCTTGGCATCGTCAGTGAACGTACCCGAGGGAGCGCCGAATCATTGGTCGCGCCCGCCGATGGCGTTCAAAAGTGACCAGTGGCGTAACTCACCGAGCTGACCCATGTGCAGCCGTTGATCGCCATACTCGACATAGCCTCCCTCCTTGTAGCGGGCTGAACGCCATCTGTCGGCGTGACCAAGTCGCTGCTGCCAACGTGCACGCGCGGGTAGGTGGCTAAACGTTTGGAATTGAGGTACTCCAACTCGACCGTCCAAAAGAAGAGCGCGGACCACTCGATCCCAGCTAGTGAACGCTACAGATCGCCGGGCTTCGAAGCCGAGGCGCAGGCGATCAGATTCGTTTTCGATTAGTTGTTGCGCGAGATGAGAGATTTCGTTGAGGCCGTCCGTTAGAAAGCCATCGGTGTCGTGGCGAATGGTGTCGGCAGCAGCCGGGTTGACAGAGAGTGCGATCACCACCTTTTCTTCGGCCATGGCCCGACGCATCGGTTCGACTTGGCTGGTTGACGTAGCGGCATCGATAACGATGCCGACTTCGTGTGTGTCGAAGGGGAGCACGCTCATTCCGTCGCTTTGAAGAATGGTCGTGACTTTGTGTTGCTGCTCTCCTGGCAGCACTGTCACACCGGCATGAGGTCCCCCATCGATGTGGGGAAGCTGAACGGGCATTGGTACAGCGATTGGCAACGCTACGCCGCGTTCAACGGCAATGGGTAGCAGGTGTCTTGCGGCGACGACTGTCCATTGTGGAGCGTCTGAGGTTTGGCGGGTGATGTATCTACGGACGTCGTTGCTTGGCGGGACCGGGTCGTCATCGACGGCAAGGACATAGCGATATTCGTCCGGGTCGCGTTCGGGAGACACGATTTCGGCTTCGATGTTTATCCGCCTGCGCAAAGCCGCTAGGAGGTCATTTGTGTACGCGCCTGGGGCTACTCCGATTCGCATCATTTAGCTGTTTGCGTCGAGTCGGGAACGCAGTAGGTCGTGTTGTCGTTCGAGACGCCTCAGTTCTATTTGTGCCGCTTCGATGGCGGCGCCGAGGTCGTCGATCAGTTGCTCATCGCCAGCGGTGACAAGTTCGAGCCGGGTGACAGATTGATCAAGTAGGCGGTGGGCGGCTTCAGTTTTGTCCGTTCGTGCACGTTCGGCAGCGACAGCGGAGGCCACTAGATCGATCGCTGCCGCAAGCTCATCGGCAACCTGGTCAATCGCCTTCGCCATTGGCCGCAGACGGCTGGCTGCCCACATCTTTTTGGAACTCAGTTCGGTTCCGAGACGTCGAGCGGTTTCGAGATGCCTCGATGCTCGGCCCAGCGTGTTGTCGTCGCTGTCATTTGTCATGTGTTCACCATCTTCGCGATCGAGTGGTTGCTATGGAGGAGAACCGTGGTCTGGGAGGAGTCGAGCTTGGCGCGATGCCAGCTCGTCGCAGCGCGTTCTCTAAATCTTCGGGCGTCGTTATTTCGGCTCGGGGGGCAAGAGCAGCGACGGTCGACAACTCGGACTCGGCGACTACGACATCGTCGCGGTTCGGGCGGTGCGACAGATCATTGGCCTTGTCCAGCACTGCAACCGAAATGTTTCTCGAACGCAGTTGAGATACCACTTTGGGATGATGGCCGATTACCGCTACGCGGCCGTGGCAAATGGCTGTTTCGCCAGGCCAAGGATTTTCTTGAGTTCCTCTGCGCATCCAATACCAGCGGGTTTCAGCTCGAGCATGGTTTCGATGGGAAAGACGTTGAACTGCTGTCGAGCTAAATGATGCGCCGGTTCGATGCACGACTCTCGATTCGTTGACAACCACGACCACTTCCTTGTTTGCGGCCGCAACCGCGCACAAGTCGACATCTTCGAAGTAGCCCAGCCCGTATGAGGGGTCGAATCCTCCCATTCGTTGGAACCACGTACGTTTCACGGCCCAACACGCCGCAGAGACATGATCTACCGGGGCCAAACCCGTACTCGCCATTTGTGCAGGATGAACGTGACCGTCTGCGGTGAGTGAGGCTCCACTTTCCACAACTTTGTCGGTTTCGTCGACATATAGAGGCGCTGCTATCACCGCCGAGTTGGTTTCGATGGGACGAAGTAGTGGGGACAGCCAGCCCTCAGTTACTTCAAGGTCAGAGTTCATGATGATGACGACGTCTGAGTTGGAAGCGCGGACTCCTAGATTTGCCCCTCCTCCGTACCCTAAATTTCGATTCGCTTTAATTAGACGCGGCTGTGTTCTGTGGCGTGCCGCACGTTCGTAGGTGTCATCTGGAGAAGCGTTGTCAACCACCAATATTTCGTGTGCCTCCGGAGTGTGATCGGCGATGGAATCGAGAAGGGCTTCTAAGAGATCGGGTTGCCCGTAAGCGATGACTACAAGCGTCACTCGAGGGACAACTTTCATCGGTTGCGTTCCATCAGTTCTATATCAGCTTGATATCGAGCTTTTAGCACGGAGTGAGTGTCGCTAAGCGCCTCAACTTCGGTGCTCAGCGACGCAAGCAGGTCCGCTACGCGTCGAGGATTTTCGGTAGCTGCCTGACTGATGACTTGATCGATTTGTTCAGAGGCCCACGTTTGCGAGTTTTGAAGTAGCTCTACAGCACGGTGNTNGTCCATTCTCGTAATGTTCAAGATCTCGCTGAGAGCGTGTCCGACGGGGGTAGATGCAANAAACGTTGCAGCTTCGAGCGCCAAGCCAGCCGCNGACCATGGGTCAAGCTCTTCAGCGAACCCCCAGTCGCCNTCACTGGTTTCAACGAGATGGATTTCCGAATCTCGTATCTGAAGGGCNGCGCGCGCTGCTAGTNGTAATCGTTCTNCTTTCTCGGATCGGAGTCGGAGTATTCCAGCTGCGGCGTTTACGTTGGGTTCGATAACACACGGTCCCTCGTCGCCTAAGGAGACGTCGACGTAAGGGGCGGCCCACTCGAGTGCAAGAACCGCGGCCGCGGCNAGNGCGGCGTCTGTTGGCGCGTTGCTNAGCGAACGAACGACTATTTGTANCCGGTCACGCACAGAGAACCCCCAATAGTTCGGGGAGGCTTTCGCGAAAATCAGGCGGTGGGTNCAACCCTGCTCGCTGCAACGCCGAGTTTTCNAGGACTGAGTTNGCTGGTCGGGGCGCGGGGCGAGGCGGATCGATTTGGGAGGTAGCGATCGCGGTNACCTGNGTACGTGAACGCCCCATATATTCCAGGATCGTTTGCGCGAACTCAAACCAGCTAACTGCTCCTTGGTTTGTGACATGGAAGATTCCATGAGCCTGCAAGTCCACCAAGTCTNTGATGGTGACTGCGATGTCGCGAGTGAAGGATGGGTGACCTATTTGGTCGTCAACAAAAACCATTGGGNTTCCGGATAATGCGAGGTNCACAATGGTTTTAAGGATGTTTGACCCATGTANTCCACATAGCCACGAGGTTCGGACTATGAGGTCCTGTTCGCGCATTGCCAACTCGCCTTCTAGCTTCGTTTGACCGTATATGGANTGCGGGTTGGTTAGATCGCGCTCAACGTACGGTCGGTCGAGTAGGCCATCGAAGACGTAATCGGTCGAGATTTGAACAACGCGGGCGCCACATTCTTGCGCCGATGCGACCAGATTCTTTGGTCCGCGAGAGTTAACGGAACGGGCCTTCGTCTCGTTGGATTCACAGCCATCTACATCCGTCCATGCCGCAGTGTTGATCACTACCTCTGGGCGGTAACGAAGCATGACTGAATCAACAGCTTCTGGGCTTGATATATCAAGGTCTTCGCGACTGAGCACAAGAGTTTCAGCTCNGTCGAATTCGAGAGCGAGCTCGGTCGACAGTTGTCCGTTCCCTCCAGTGATCAACACTTTGGGTTCGNTGCTCACTCTGCGGCCTCNGAAAGTGCTTCGCTNAAAGTCGGGTAGACGAAGAGGCTCTCGTGGATGTCTTGCACCTTCAGGTTNGCGCTGACCGCAAGAGCGACGACTGATATCAGTTCCGCGGCGTGTTGACCGACGATCGATCCTCCGAGAACGTGACCGGTGTTGGGGTCTGAAACAATCTTGACGAACCCGAGGGGGTCATTATTGATTAGTGCCTTTGCGTTGGACGAAAAAGGAACTTTAGTGACTCTGATCTTTCGTCCGGTGGCGAAGGCTTCTGCTTCTGCCAGGCCNACGTCAGCTATCTCNGGNTCGGTAAAGATCGCCGAAGCCGCCTTGTCGTAGTCGAGGTGGCGGTGTTCGCGTCCCTCATGTAAACCCATGATGTGTTCNGCAATCTTGCGGCCCTGCATCGAAGCGACCGACGAAAGCGGCAATGTTCCTGATAGGTCGCCTGCGGCNTAAATGTTGGGCACCGACGATCTGAGGTTGTGGTCGACTTCGATGTAACCGGACTCGTCCACCACTACCTGGGTGTTGGCAAGTCCCAATTCTTGGCTGTTCGGTTCGGAGCCGATAGCCAGCAGCACGTGCGTTCCTGTCGCGATCCGCCCATCGCTGCAAAGAACTTCTACTGATTTNCCGCNTCGGGTAATTTCGGTTGCTCGAGCACCCTTTAGTAGCTGAACTCCTCGATCTAGAAAGTTTTGCTCAAGCAGTGCCGCAGCTTCGGGGTCTTTTTGAGGGAGGACCTGTTGTCGACTCACGATGAGAGTCACTTTGGAACCTAATGAAGCGAACATGTGGACAAATTCGACACCNGTGACCCCTGAACCGACGACAACTAAGTGGCCTGGAATCTCATCCGGGGGGTAGGCGTCGCGGGTGGTGAGGACTCGTTCCTTGTCGATCGAAGCCCATTCGGGGAGGCGGGGTCGACTCCCAGTGGCTAGAACTATGGCGTCGGCGGTGAGTTCGATTGGACCATCAGCCGTGTCGACACACACTTCGTGATGCCCGAGTAAGCGCCCGGTTCCTCGATGGATAACCACGCCTTGACTGGTNAGNAACTGAGTTACCGATTGCTCGAGNCGCTTCTCAATTGCTTGTATCCGGGCCCGAAGATGCTCAGCGTCGACTTCGGTTTCGACCTTAGCCAATCCCATTCCATCAAGCCTTTGAGCGAACGAAAGCGCAGCGCCGGTGGCGATCATTGATTTAGATGGAACACAGTCACGCAAATGGGCGGAACCACCGACAATGTCTCGCTCAATTAGCGTGACATCGGCTCCAAACCTTGCTGCATAAGTAGCGGCATCGTGGCCTGCTGGTCCCCCACCTATGACAACGACTCGCTTGTTCGTCATGCTCAAAGTGTACGGTGCCGCTCTCGGGTCACCCTTTCAGGTCCGNTCTCCTAGACNCGTCCTTTAGNTGACTGTGGGTGAGCAAAAGTCATCAAATTCCNCAATTTTGATGCGATCGCGGTTGGCGTAAGTCACCTGATTCTTGGGGTCTATCCGTAACTTGTATTCACGGAAGGTCATATCTAAAGCGTCGAAAGCCAAGATCCGACCCCTCAGNGAGTCNCCGAGNTCGAGAAGTAGCTTGATGGTTTCCAACGCTTGGAGNCTGCCGATTACACCAGGAAGAACTCCGAGTACTCCGGCTTCGGCACATGATGGGGCAAGTTCGGGTGGCGGTGGCACTGGGACGTAGTCACGGTAGGTGGGACCTTGCGACGGGTCGAAGACTGTTACTTGGCCTTCGAATCTGAAGATTGAACCATGAACTACTGGAATACCAAGCTTGACCGAGGCGTCGTTCAACAAGTACCGGCTGGGGAAGTTATCCGCTCCGTCGATGACGACATCCCATCCAGCTAAGAGTTCGAGGATATTGTCGGCTCCAAGGCGAGTATCGAAGGTAACCACATCTATGTCGGGGTTCAGCGAGCTAATCGTCTGACGAGCCGATTCGACTTTGCGCTGTCCGACACGCCCGGTGTTGTGAATGACCTGACGTTGCAGGTTGGATTCGTCAACTACATCCATGTCGATGATTCCCAGCGTGCCTACACCGGCAGCGGCGAGGTACAGCGCGGCCGGGGACCCTAAACCTCCCGCTCCTAAGACAAGTACCTTTGCCCCCAAAAGTTGCTGTTGACCTTCTTCTCCCACTTCAGGCAGTAACAGATGCCGTTGGTAACGGTTTCGTTGTTGCGGACCTAGTCCTTGAGGGGTTTCCCAGGGTCGACCTTCGGACTTCCATTTCGTGAAGCCGCCGTCCATCGAAACCACGTTGGTATAGCCGAGGTCATTCAATGTTTTCGCAGCGAAGGCCGATCGGGTGCCTGCGGCACAATAGGTCACGATTTGGGTATCGCGGTCGGGAATTCGATTTTCGATCTGGCTCTCAAGATGTCCACGTGGAATGTGAGTAGCACC
>PAHW01000018.1 GCA_002705305.1 Acidimicrobiaceae bacterium | reverse complement strand
CTGGCAACGAATGGGGTAAACCGATTCGGAAGCTTCTGGGATAGGCCCCCTTCGGGGGGTCTTTCCGCGTCTGAACACCACTCGACAGATCTTATGGTCGGGGCCCCCAGGGCGCTGCTTGCATCAGCTGGACCTCTTGACGTTCCAGCAGTGGACGCAATTGACTTGCGAAGGCCATGAACGTCTCGTCCGCGAACAAGTTTTTCCAAAAATCTCGACGTTCGGCGTCACTAGCAAATCGCCAAATGTGGATTAGTTGGTGTAGCGGACCCGTGTCCGAGACAAAATAGCCGACAAGGAAGTCGGAATGTCCTCCAGCCTCGAGAGCAGGCCACCCCTCCTTGGAATACAACTCAAGGACTTTTGCCATTTGACCAACGGCAACGTCGTAGGTTCGACGTTCGTAGAGTTCCAATTTGCTCACGAGGCGACTTTACTCACGGTCTTAGCGTCGTGCTTCAGCTACTTCCGGCGGCTTCACCGAGCCCCCGGGTGTTCAACACCCGATTCGCCGTAGCTGGTAGCTGCTGCCAACAGGTTTAGATCAGCAGCTTCTTGAGTCGTATTCAAATCGTTGTTGGCGCTACTCGCTTCCTAGCGGCTCTCGCGATGTGAGGGTGGTATAGGGTTCAGCGGTGCCTGGAGCTATAGACGTTGAAGCGGTAAACCAGTTCGTCAAAAGTTCCTACCCCGAACTGGGAACTTGGTGTGTCGACATCGGCACAGATCTTGTTGTGGCCGAATACGACCTTTCAGGTATAGCTCGACGCCCCGGAGGTTTCATATCGGGTCCGGATCAATTCCGATTAGCTGATGCCGGCCTATGGTTTCTGACCTTCAGCGCTATTGGGCGCTTAGAGGAGATGGCAGTTACTAGCGAGTTATCTATCCGTTTCCTGAGGCCTGCCGTCGGAAAACGACTTTTTGTTCAAGCACAATTGGAAGCTCGAACCAAGAGGAGCGTCGTGGGTTCGGTGAGGCTTTGGTGTGACGGGCAGAAACAAAAGGCAGTCTCAGTCGGTCAGGGCACATATTCCTTACCCGGGGCATAACGACTTCTGTAACCATCGCGTGACCTGCCTAGAAATCGGATTCTGTGATGGACTGGTCTTACATCGAACAGAGATCTTTAGGCGACACTGTGCCCATTAAAAAAACGAATGCGCTATCGACCTGTGATCTGGATGGAGGGAACCAGCATGCTTGCAGAGGAATATAAGCGGGCCTTTGAAGAGGCCACGATTCGTATTACCGACCTCGCATCAGGAGACGGCGACCTCCCCATTCCCCATGTCGCGGACTGGACCTTGGCAGACGCCGTAATTCACACAGGGCTCGTCTTTTCCTTTGTATCCCAGTCCGTAAGTCAGGGTTCCCCTATAGGCGATGGAGGAGTCGCTCCGTGGGCAAACGATCGAAGTAACCGTCCCGAGACCAAGGAGCTTGCCGACTGGTTCAGTACCGCGGCCCACGAAATGATTGAAGTGATATGGAAACTCGATCCCGACGAGGAAGTCTGGACTTCGAGTCGAGACACCAACAAAGCACGGTTTTGGATGCGTCGTATGACTCAAGAAGCAGTCGTGCATCGTTGGGACATAGAAGCAGCGACTGGGAGCCAAACTGCGATCGACTCGACGATCGCAGTCGACGGCATCAACGAATTTTATGACTTTTTTGTGGCTGAACGACTCCCAGCGGCGTTTGCTGGCACCGGGACCGTGCACCTTCATGCCACCGACGCCCCAGGGGAGTGGATGATTAGTCGAAATGAGAACGGCGTCGAGGTTGAGTCTGCTCACGGTAAAGGAGATGTCGCCGCTCGGGGGCTGGCGAGCGACCTTTTGCTATTTGTGTGGAACCGCGTGGACTACACGACCCTCGAAACTTTCGGTGATACCGACTTACTCGACGAACACCAGGGTGCCTTTCGGATCTAATGGCCGCTGATGTGATCAACTGGAACCACAGGAGGCGAATTATGAAATCAACAGCAGTCACCGAGTTGTTGTGTCAACAACTCACCGACGCCGAGTTCGGCAAAACGGGACGCCGCTCGTTTTTCGAATATCGAGACACCGGGCTCAGTCAACTGACTGAAGGCGAATATCGGGCCCAAGTAATGCGAGCCACCGATGTTATGGAAACCACTGGATGGCACTACCACGAATGCGATCTCCAGTTCGTATATGTTCTGAACGGTTGGGTAGATCTCGAGTTCGAAGGCGGCCGCTCTGAACGAGTGTCTGCTGGTGCGGCCCTATCGATTCCGCCTGGGATGATTCACAATGAAATCAGCTGTTCATCAGACTTCGAAGCTCTTGAAGTTGTCGCTCCAGCGGACATGGTGACTGTGCCCTGCGATCCACCGAAGTAACGGCAGCCTGATTTAGGTCAGTTCCGCAGCGGCAACATCAATAGCACGTCGGGCAACCGTCACCATTTGATCGATGTCATCTTCGGTGACGATAAACGGTGGTCCGAACATGATGGCGTCATCGAAAATTCCGGATCCAGATGGGTAAACCCAGACTCCGTTGTCAAGAGCAATACTGGCAACTTTGTCAGCGAACGCTGCCGAACGTGGAAACGGCGCGCCCGTATCACGATCGGCAACCAGTCCCAAACCGTGTAGTAGGCCTCGTCCCCGAACCTCCTCTACGTTGGGGTGCTCCCCGAATTCGGTTTCCAATCGGTCCCGTAGAACGATTCCCATGGTTTCCGCCCGCGCCACCAAATTTTCTTCTCGAAGAATCTCTAAAACCTTCCTTGCTACCGAACAACTCANNTCNTGGCCNGCGAAGGTGTAGAACATCAACGCGAGATNCGTNTTGCCAATCGGTTCGACAACGTCGGCACGGGTGTANACGCCNCCCATCGGNACGTATCCGCCGCCGAGGCCTTTGCCTGCAGCGATGATGTCAGGCGTAAAGCCGAGGGCTTCATGACCCATCTTGGTGCCCAGGCGACCGAAGCCGGTCATTACCTCGTCTGCGATAACCAAAATGTCGTGANGNGCGCAGATCTCAGACACNGTGGGCCAGTAATTGTCCGGAGGAACATAGGCTCCCGCTGCAGCCCCAATNACNGGTTCTCCGACGAACGCNCTAATGNTATGNGCTCCCTCTATCTCAATAATTTTCTCAAGTTGTTCCGGGTCGTGGTGGCTTGTTTTAGGCATNGTGGGCAGAGCTAGCTCCAGCCCTTTGCGACGTCGATCGTGTGAACCGACTGCCAAAGCTCCAATAGTTGCGCCGTGGTACGACACGTCACGTCCGATNACTTTGTGGCGTTCGGGTCGACCGCAAGCGACGTGGTGTAATTGAGCNATACGCATCGCNGCGTCGATCGACTCAGAACCGCCACTAACGAACACGCAGCGCCAAGATGGGTCTGGAAGCCAGTGATCAGNTACCTCGTCAACNAGCGACACCCGCGATTCAGTGGCAAATAGCGGAACGACATAATCCAACNGGGTTAACGCGTTAGCAGCTANTTCAGCGATTTCGGGNCGGCCATGACCGATGTTGGTGACGACCGCGCCGCCTCCCGCATCAAGTATTCGTCGCCCATCGGCTGCTTCGAGCCAAACGCCCTNGCTGCTAGTGATCAANATTGGCTGAGTACCTGGGATGAGAGGAAAGCGAGATGTATCCATGAGCAAAGATTACGCAAATCCCCGAGTTCAGGTCGGGGTCATGGTTCACTGAAAGAATGCGCTATTTAACGCGGCCGCTTGTCGCAGCCCTCGTGGCTCTCTTCATCGTGGCAGGCGGGGGCGGTTGGATCGAATTGTTGATCGGGGCAGCGCTGTTCGTGCTCATCGACCTTGGGTCTTGGCGGATCGTTAAACGTCGCACCAGGTCATAGCTGCTACTAACACAAGGAAGATCACTTGACACTTGATCACATTGCGAGTTGGGCGCAGATTGCGGAAGCAGTCATTTTGTCTCTGTCCATCGTCTTCATCGGTGCAGAGGCCCGCCAGACCCTGCAACACAGCCGTACTCAATTTGGACACGGCCTCACTGATCGCCTCTATGACAGATATTTCGCTATTTCTCGCGACCCGAACTTCAGCCAGTTNTTGATCAAAGANTGGTCGCANGACGAACTCGAAGGCGAAGAATATTTTCGTGCCCTAAACCTGCTCGGCGCNGACCTNATCGATCTCTTCGACACTTACGACGCATGGAAAGAAGGTCTAGTCGGGAGAGTCCATTTGGANATGCGAATGCAACTTGTCAAGTTGGGTTCATTCCTTTCTCCCGTTGGNCGAGCGACATGGGACCACTGGCGACTCACGCGTGACCAGGAATTCAGAGATTGGTTCGAAACTGAGGTATANGGAGCGCCCATAGGCAACGGAGCCTCAGTTGAACAGGATGACGCTCCCGAACTCAANCTTGCCCGAGATCGAGAAAGCGAATAAGAAAACGCGGCTCCTCCGNGACTGTTCCCGANAGCTCATCTTNCGGGCGTCAAGACTCGGGACANCGCAGTCCTGACNAATNCGAGTTGGCACTACGTGAACCCAACGNGTGCACACTTCCCTTTCTGTCGCGGTGCGNAANCATTANTTCTCGAAAAAAACAAAAGACCGCTCCGCGTGTCCCCAGCTTGGGCGGACGAGACCTTCGCTGCGGAAGTCGTCGCCCCGTTCTCTTGGTTTCTTGTTACTGTTTGTCACTTCCATGCCCTGTTAAGCGTTAATTTCAACCGTTTTGTTCAGGGTGCGTACTGAGGAGCCGCCAAATGCGAGCAGTAGTGTGCAACCAATTTGGGCCACCAGAGGACCTTTCGGTGGTCGAACTAGCCGATCCCGAGCCGGAACCAGGGCAAGTTCTAATCGAAGTGAAGGCAGCGTCAGTCACATTTCCTGACACATTGATGCTTGAGGACAANTACCAGTTCAAAGCTGATTTGCCATACGTCCCCGGGGGTGAGGTTGCGGGGATCGTGACCGCACTTGGTGATGGCGTCGACACCATAGAAGTCGGATCCAGAGTGCTGTGCCCGCTNGGGTCTACTGGAGGGTATGCGGAACTCGCCGTTGCTGGAGCATCTGCGGCGCGGGTGCTTCCCGACGAAGTCGATTTTGCCGATTCGACGGGGTTGTTGTATGCACATGGCACCACTTATTACGGACTCAAGTACCGCGGTGAGCTCCAAGAGGGCGAAACCCTGCTNGTTCTTGGTGCCGGAGGGCACGTCGGCTTATCGGCCGTCGAACTCGGAAACTTGATGGGAGCNCGAGTGATCGCAGCTGCCTCGACCGAAGAAAAGCTGGATCTATGCAGAGCGCGNGGAGCTAGCGAAACCATCAACTACTCAGAAGAAAATCTTAAAGAACGAGCCAAAGAGCTAACTGGCGGTGCGGGCGTGGATGTGGTGTACGACGTCGTCGGNGGTGATTANGCCGAGCAGGCGCTGCGAGCGATCGGCTGGGGCGGGCGCTTCTTAGTCATTGGGTTTACTGCAGGGATTCCCTCCATTCCGCTCAACNTGACACTCCTAAAAAGCTGCCAGATTGTCGGAGTGTTTTACGGGGCGATGACNGCTCGAGAACCTGAATTGGCTAATCNAATAGCCGAAGACCTCCTTGAATGGGTCGCAAACGGTCAACTTCGCCCCCATATTTCAGCGAGGTACGGACTAGACGACGCTTCCGGAGCACTTCGGAGTCTGATGGATCGTAAGGCCGTCGGAAAGATAGTTATCGAGCCCTAAACANTGCCTCAGGGTCGGGCCTAAACGNCTNTCGCTTCCCGACTTTTGNCGCNCANGAAAACTGTTTATTNCCGGGGGTCACCACCCGAAGGGTCAGCCAACTATGAACCGCTGATGAGTGCCTTGGGAGACCAAGGTCTCNCCGTGACTGACCTTCACGTTGAACACAAGGCGTTTACGGTCGATTTCAGCCAACTCTGCGTCAATTACGACGTCCTCTCCCGCTGACACCGCCGCTTCGTGGCTCACGCAAACATGAATACCGACGGTTGTTTGCCCATCGTCGAGATGGGGTTGGATACCAAATAGGCACGTGCCTTCGATGAGGCGCACCATATCGGGGGTGGATAAAACTTTGTTCGGTAGATGCGGCGGTGACATTTCCTCTGTNACTTCGACTGTGTCGCTGGAGATGAAGCCGACTTGAAGTTCACTCATATTTGTGGAGGCTAGTACCCCCCGAGATTTTGTGATTGGAGAAATCTCTTTGGGGTATCCACCAACATTGTTTCTATTTGAGCGTCGGTGACNCCAGCNTCTANCAACGCGGGTATGACATCTTCACTGATGTGTAAATAGTGCCAATTTGGGAGTGGAGCGAGCGGCACCTCACCTTCAATCCAGTCGATATAACAAGAGGCATCGTGGCTNAGCACTAGTTGATCGGCGTGGCCTCGCCGACAGAGCTCAGCAACAACTTCCACTCGTTGTTCGGTCGTGAGGTAACCGTCAATTCCAAATCGATCCATGCCGAGGATNCTTCCAGCGTCGATGAGCCTTTGGAGGTAATCGAGATCTTGGGTATCTCCNCAGTGTCCGATNACTACTCGAGTGAGGTCGACGCCTTCCTCNCTAAAGATTCGTTGTTGGTCAAGCCCACGTTTGGTTTCCGCGTNGGTATGAGTTGTGATGGGGCAGCCTGTTTCCCGGTGAGCTTGCGCACATGCGCGAAGGACCCGTTCAACGTCGGGTGTGAGGCCGGGTTTGTCGGTNGCNCATTTGATGACTCCGGCTTTGACTCCTGTGGCTGCAAATCCGTCGACAATATCTTGCACAAAATGGGTAGTCAGGGCGTCGGTGTTGGCCAGCGAACGTCGCNGGTAGTAGTGGGGGAGTTCGTTGAACGTGTAGAGCCCTGTTGCACAGACGATCCTGAGATCGATCNTGTTNGCGACAGCTTGGATCCGAGGTATATAACGCCCNAACCCAATTGCGGTGGGGTCNACAATGGTATCGATTCCGCTGTTTTTCAACTCCGCGAGCCGATCAACGGCATCGTCTATTCGCTCTTGTTCTTCTCCCCANTCCTGGGGGTAGTTCTGCTGAATTTCGGTTGATATGACGAAAACATGCTCGTGCATTAGGACGCGACCCAGCTCCGCTGCCTCTATCGGACCGGTCGCCGTTTCGACTGGGGATTTCATGGTCCTACTGTGTCATCTACAGCGGTCAAGGTGAACACTGAGCCGTCGGCGATCAACTCGACACGTGTTTTACCTCCCNCGACGTCGCAGGANATCGACGTTTGNTCGCTACTTTTNAAAATCCATTCACCGTCCACGGGTAACCGTCGAACGCTCATCGTTGTGCGANTGCCGTTCGTTGCACCGTTACANGGGTCAACTGCTAAATGCANCGATCCTTCGCTCCAGTNGGCCTGNCTCATCGCCACTCGAGGGAAGTCAACGTCCTCGACACAAGGTTGNGAGTATTTCTGCAAATTGGGGGTCTGGAAGATTCGAGTCCACGCTCCCGGTTGGCANACCCACCCCGCCATCACTCGTGCGTTGAACTGNCCTCGAGGATGAGTTTCGTTGAGACCAAATCCGAACGTGAATTCACCGGAGTCCTGATCCAAAGTGGGTTCAAACAAAGTGTCGCATGCGTCCCAGAGTTTGCGTTTCGTTTGTTCATCNGCAAATTCTCCCGTGAACCACGCCAACTGCAGACCATCGCGCGGATCANAGAGTGCAATGTCCCCNTCTCCCAAAAGGCCCATNGCCTCAGCACCTAACCTCCAAGCGGTTTCNGCGACCTCTCGACGCTGGGGAGCTAGATACCAGGTCGGTGCAATCAAACCGACTGGACTTCGGAGATGTTCATCGACGACCGGGTCATAGTAAAGGTCCATNGAAATTGGTTGATCGTCGTCCCAAGTGATGTAGTTCTCTGCCGCGTATTCCCACCAATGATCGAAAGCATCGTGATGTTCAGTATCNAGGAGTANGTCGTGAAGTCTCAGACCGAGACCGGCNCCGGCCATTCAGTACGGCCATATTTTGGTGTTCTCACAGTGACAACCTATTTGTCGTCCGCGCCATTGTTCCGCGAGATGACTCATTACTCCAGAATGTGTCCAAGTAAAGGAATTTTCTCCATCGCGGATCNTTTCGAACGGATTGTTCCACTTAGGGTCATTGGACACATAGCGATGGAGGCCGAGCAGTAAACCGAAAAAGCCCTTAAAGAACAGCATTCCGTCGGCCGCGATGGGATCCATCTGAACCCCGTAAGGNTCAATTCCATTTGCGGTCCAGCCGGGGACGTCATAATCGCCCCACAAAGCCTCTGGAATGAGGGGCCGGTACTTGTCGGGATAGCTGCCGCGATCAGGNTCANGCCCGAACTGAGTCATCCAATCCTCTGCNGCCCACCACGAAGTGTGACGTTCCACCAACTCGTCAAGTATCCGTGCGTATACCTCGGTCCACGCGGGCGTTCGGTCGCTCATTAATGCAACCGCGTAGGCCGAATCAATGAGGTCAAATCTATGAAAGCACGTCATTGGAGGGCCNGAGACGTTATCCCAATGGGGGTGCGGGTGACCATCACGATGCCAGTCATCTGGTGTCGTCGCTTTTCTATACAAGTAACGAAGCCAACCAAGTGAGCGCCGGTCAAGNGGATCGTGTATTTCAATCACCATTGTCCAACCTTTGTTGNGAAGAATCCGAAGTCAATCTTTGAAGATGGTGCTGCTTGATCTCCGGGGTTTGACCCTGCACCAACAAAAATAGTGCTTCTCGTGCCAAACGTTGGGCTTGTTGCTCAACGAACAACGCTGAGCCGCCAGTNCTCGCGACAAGCGCNGAGGTAGCGCGGACGCAAAGATCCCCCAAGCGAGCGCGGGCTGCAGGTAACTGCTCTACAAGGGCGGAGTCAATCTCCCGTCTCGCTTCCGACAACTGTTCGTCCAGCGGACTCGGACCCAACAGGCGAGTTGCTCGCGCCGTAACTCCNAGAGGGTTGGACCCNTTTGACCGCAACCCGCGTCGATACCTATCCCTCCANTCGGCCGACCGCTCNGTNGANGTGACGCTTCTCTGAGCCACAGGATGTTGATTAAAGGACAATTCGACCGTTACAGCCGAATCGATTGCAGCAAGCGAAAGTCTTTTGCTGNTCAGAGTGTCACAATCTTTAGCGTCGACNATGGCCCAGACGATGGTGTCACCGCAGCGAGCGGCGGTCAGGANTATGTCGANGTGACCCCAGCCGGTCACGAAAGGCGCCGTTCCTGAAAAAAGCCAACCATCGCTACAGGGAAACGCTTCAAGCATCGGGGGTCCCGGTCGATTTAAGTGAGCGAAAGCGACCCCACCCCGAGCCTCGCCGGTTGCTAACGCCTCGGCCCACATCTCGCGCATTGGCCCAGCGGTTTCTGCTGCAGCGCGGCTAGGGCCGGCGTGTTGAGCCCACACGAAACATGTGGTGAGACATCCTCCAGCGAGCGCTTCNTGAACAGCCCACTGAGTTTCNGGTGAGACTTGCAAGCCCCCAAACTCAGCTGGTGAAAAGAGCCCGTGGAATCCAGCGGCACGGACAAGTTCAAGCTGTGTCGTAGGTACCTGACCACCNGCGTCAACTGNGAGTGCGTTTGGGAAAAGCTCCNTGTCNGCGAGTTNTGTCGCCGNCGCAACAAGNTCCTCATTGATTGCGCTCATTCGTCCTCAAACAGTTGGTAGACGACCGGCGAATAAAAATGACCCATTCCTTGGTCAACGATTTCGCTAAATCGCCGTCGAACGAGTTGAGCACCCTCAGCGTCCACACCAACCTGGTCAGCGAGCTCTAACGCNTAATTTAGATCTTTNAGGGAATACGTCGTCGGAAACTGGTCTGTCGGATAGTCGCCAGTNGTCATNAAAGAGCCGTGTCGCCGAAGGGCGAAGCTGTCCGCAGAACCCTGACCGAGTAAATCAAATACCTCGGCACGTGCAACGCCCGCACGTGTNGCAATTGCCATCGCCTCGGCCANAGCAGAGACGTTTTGGAATAAGACCATGTTGTTCATCAACTTCATGACAGTTCCCGTGCCCACAGGGCCACAGTATGCAATGTCGGTACCCATATAGCTGAGCCATGGCGCTACCCAATCGAATACTTCTTTGCGGCCACCAACCGTGATCGAAAGCGTTCCTTGCTTAGCATTGGGTACCCCTCGGGCGACGGGAGCATCAGCGAAATAAGCGCCCTTACTGTCGAGTGCTTCTNCGACTTCGCGATTGATGCGCACCGTGGCGGTGGTGCAATCAACTACGACCTGCCCCTCTCTAGCGTGGTCGCAGACTCCTCCATCNCCTAGACANACNGCTCTCGTTTCATCTTCCCCGGGTACGCAAATGAAGACGATGTCGGCCCGNCATGCGTCTCTGAGATCCTTCGCTGCGACNGCACCCGNGTCGGCTGCTTCTCGGATCTTCACTGGGTCGAGATCAAAAGCGANGGTAGGAACAGGTGATTTCTGAGCCAAATTGGCACACATCGGTCCCCCCATCGCCCCCAAACCCACAAACGAAACGAGCTCGACAGAAAAATCCGACATAAAGGAATTGTCCCTCACGGCGGTCGTTTGACGCGGTCAGAAAAACTGAAAATCGNATTTCGGCAATGACAANCGGCAATGACAAAGAGAGAAAATTCCAAAGAGGGNAAGTTGATTCTGTTTGCCTNTACAACAAGATCGCTATGAGCTTGATCGCGAAAGAGATATNTTGGCGTAGTACAAGCTCCGAGACATTGGTATTAGAAATGACCCTCAGCTCCGATGAACAGATTTTCTTCGACGCAATCGAAGTAGCGAATATTCCGACCCTTCTAATGGTGTTGGTGCAACTCACCGGTGAACTTGAATGGCTTGAAGCTCCGTACACTCCAAAACGACAACCCGGACTTGGTGACAACGACACCGGGGGTCTTGAANCTCAACATCAACGCGAGGTTCGAGATGCCGCACTCGAAGCAATCTTGGCTTGGCGAGCGGGACGAGATGTAGCCATTCCTGAGCCCAACGACGAACTCATAGTTCGCATGCTCAGCGTTTCGATGGCAGAGTCCGTCCCNGCTGAATACGGGCAGTTCACATCCGCTCAGCTGGGCCAAGTGAAGTTTTTGGATCATGAACCTGTGAACGCGCCACCTGACTTCAAAGTGCTCGTTGTTGGTGCCGGAGTGTCAGGCCTGTGCGCAGCGATCAACCTTCAAATGCTCGGTATCAACTTTGAAGTGGTGGAACGTAACTCAACCGTGGGTGGGGTCTGGTGGGAGAACCAATATCCGGGCGCAGGTGTCGACACCCCCAACCATCTGTACTCCTACTCCTTTGCCCCGTTCGATTGGCAAAAGTACTTTTGCCTTCGTGACGAACTCCACGCCTACCTGGAACACGTGTGTGACACCTTTAAAGTACGCGACAAAATTCGCTTCGAGACATCCGTTGAGCGCATCGAGTATCAAGATTCGAAACAAGTTTGGTCGGTGACGCTGCGCTGTCCCGATGGCACGTTGGAAGAAAACGAGGCGAACGTTGTTATCAGCGCGGCGGGGATATTCAATCCACCGGTTTTGCCTGAGATTGATGGGCTTAACGATTGGGAAGGCGAAAAATGGCATACCGCGCGCTGGCCCAAAGACGTCGATCTGAAAGGAAAGCGGGTCGCGATCATCGGCAACGGCGCTAGTTGCATGCAAATCGGCCCCGAAATCCAAAACGAGGTCGAATCTCTCACCATCTTCCAAAAATCTGTGCACTGGGCGGCGCCATTTGAACAGTTCCGAAAAGAAGTTCCTGAACCAATTCGGTTCCTCTTTCGCGAGGTCCCTCTTTATCGAAACTGGTACCGGGTTCGANTGGGCTGGACGTTTAANGACCGGATCCATTCGGCGTTGCATAAAGACCCCGACTGGGAGCACCCTGACCGATCTCTGAACGCTCAGAATGACTCACACAGGGCATATTTCACGCAATACGTGGTAGATGAACTGGGGGACAAAGCACCTGAACTTCTTGAGCGCGTGTTGCCCACCTACCCGCCGTTCGGTAAGCGAATGCTTATGGATAACGGGTGGTATCGCATGCTTCGTAACCCCAANGTCAACTTGGTAGACGACCATGTNCAAAAAATCGAGGCAGATCGTCTGCTGACTGAAGACGGAACCGAGCACGAGGCTGACGTNCTTGTNTTGGCGACAGGTTTTGACGTGCTGAANTTCATCACGACCTACGAAGCCGTGGGACGCTCGGGCGAATCATTGACAGGGCAGTGGGAAGAAGACAACGCCAAGGCCTATTTGGGAACTGTTGTGCCTGACTTCCCCAACTTTTTCACGTTGTACGGGCCGAATCTTCAGCCTGGTCACGGCGGGAGCCTCATCTTCGTTGTAGAGATGCAGGTCAGGTACATCATGGACGTCATCCAAAAAATGCTTCGGGATAGGGTCGGAGTTGTCGAGATTCGCAAGGAGGTACACGACGCCTACAACGACAAGGTCGATCTCGCCCACGAACAAATGGTATGGACTCATCCCGGAATGACTTCGTATTACCGAAATCAGCGCGGACGAATCGTTGTCAATTCGCCCTGGCGGAACGTCGACTTCTACGCGATGACCCGAGAAGCCAACCTGGAAGAGTATTTGACCGAACCAATCGGTGAGTTGATCGCCGATTAGGCGTTGAGTTCTTCGCTAATTGCTTTGAGCACGATCTCAACGTCAGCTTCATCGACATCGAGATGTAAAACCATCCGGCTCTGTTTTCCGGACCAGCGCGTTTGAACTCCTCGACNNAAAAGCCCTTGCTGTAGTTCGGGGAGNTGTTCAACGGTGCGAACNAAGACCATGTTGGTGTTCTGAGAATCAACTTCGATGCCGTCTATATCCGCCAAGCCTTTTGCNAGAAGTTCTGCGTTTTGGTGGTCTTCGANGAGCCGTTCGACGTGATTGTCGATTGCGTGCCGACCAGCGGCGGCCAANAGTCCGACTTGACGCATAGCCCCTCCCANCATTTTGCGCCACTTCCTAGCTTCAGCTATNAGAGATGCGGGGCCCGCTAATACTGAACCAACAGGGGCACCAAGTCCTTTGGAAAGACAAACCGAAACGGTGTCGAACGGACCAGCGACATCCGCCGGAGGGACACCNAACGCGATTGACGCATTCCAGAGTCGCGCGCCGTCCAGGTGGTACCCGAGATCGTGTTGGTCCACGAATTCTCGACCCGCCTGAAGGCTGTCGAGTCCAATGACTTTGCCGTCAGTGGTGTTTTCGAGGCACAGCAGTCGAGTGCGNGCGAAATGTGCGTCATCAGGCTTGATCGAGGCCTCGGCAGCTTCAAGATCTAACATCCCCGAATCCAACATAGGAACGGTCTGAGGTTGAATGCTGCCGAGTACAGCAGCACCTCCACCCTCGAACATGTATGTATGTGCGTGGTCGCCAACTAGGTACTCGTCGCCTCGTTGGCAGTGGGCCATCAATGCACATAAATTCGATTGTGTACCCGACGAAACAAATACAGCTGCCTCTTTGTCAAGAAGTTTTGCCGTATGGCTTTCGAGGTCGTGGACAGTTGGGTCGTCGCCGAACACGTCATCGCCCACTTCGGCTGCCGCCATNGCTGCGCGCATCGCCGGTGTTGGTCTGGAAACAGTGTCGGATCTTAAGTCGATCACCCTCTTAATCTGCCACGTAGATCCGCCTAGACCCAGCCCGAATNTATGAACGNTGTAATCGCGNGCCCGNTTNCNGCAANAATTAGGGCGGAAATCACAGACATAGCACTTCNAAACAGNCTGCTANGACTACCAAGTGGCCCTTAACGATCGCAGGGTGGCTTAAGGGCGAACAGCGCGTTTGGGTCGATCGGCTAATTCGGCCAGCTTCGGTTGAGCCAGATTGACGAATCGACATGCCAAGGCTCGTGTTTCTCTTGGATCAATGAGATCTACTACATCACCTTTGTGCGCGGCTCGAAACGGAGACCGAAGTCGAAGAAGCCTCTCCTCGATATCGAGACGATGCGCGTCCGGATCATCAGCCGCTTCGATTTCGCGACGATATGCGGCTGCTACTCCGCCCTCAATGGGAATGCCACCCCACTCACCCGAAGGCCACCCGAAACGCAAGTTAATGCNGTCGGGTAATCCGATGGAGTTCGGGGCGTCAGCGGCGACGCCGTAGCTCTTCCGGACCATGAACTCGACCTTGGGTACCTGACATTCAGCCGACGCGATGAGGGCGCGAGCGCCCCGCCGCATGGTTGCAATGCGTTCGGCGTGCGACCCCAACATGAAGCCCGGCATATCGAGGAAAATCAGAAGTGGAAGGTTGAAGCTGTCGCAAAGATCCAAAAAGTGTGTGTACTTGTCCGCGGCGTTGCCGTCCATGGCGCCCGCTTTACTCATCGGATCGCTGCCAATCACTCCAACTGACCAACCATCCAATCGCGCAAAGCCGGTGATAATTCCGCTCGCGTAGAGCCGCCTCATCTCGAAGAAGTCGCCGTTATCCACCACATGGCGAATCAAAGCCCGCGCGTCGTAGCCTTGTCTTCTATTTGTGGGAACGATGTCCAACAACTCCTGCGGTCGACGTTCGGGGTCATCCCCAGTCTCAACACGTGGGGCGACCCCCCTTACCGTGTCCGGAAGATAGGAAAGAAAATCTCGGATCTGCTGAAAAGCGTGATCTTCGTCCTCAGCAACATTGTCTACTTGACCACTCTGCACCACGTGCATGTCCCAACCGCCAAGTTCTTCTTTGGAAAGTTTCTCGCCGATTGCTCGCTCAACCACAGGTGGTCCGGANGGGAANATTTGAGATGTTCCNTTAACCATCACGGTGAAATGGGAGAGCAATGCCGCTGCGGCGGGCCATCCGGCAACTGAACCTAAGACAGCGGCCGCCACGGGGACGTTTCGGAGAANTTCAACTCCTTGGTGCCACATATCTCCCTGAGGTAGACCCATGTGACCATCTTGTTCATCCTGTTTGGATGANTGTCCTACTCCTTCGCGTAGCTGAACGTATGGAATTCCGTACTGCAAAGCCAATGGTTGGGCGAAGTGATGGGGCAGCTTATGAACGTCATGCGGGCTACCTCCCGAAAGAGTGAAGTCGTCGCCACCGACCGATACAGGACGACCCGAAATTTCTCCCAAACCCATGACGTAGCCGCCCGGAGAAAATTCCACCAAGTTGCCTTCAGAGTCATATTCGGCTGCACCGATGAGGTGCCCCATCTCCAGAAATGAGCCTGGGTCGCAAAACTTCTCCATGCGTTCGCGGACTGTGTAACGGCCCCCATCATGTTGTCGTTGGACGCGGTCATCGCCGCCCATTTCGTCAGCGAGACCTTTGACGTATTCGATGTCTTCAATGGCCTTCGACCAACCCATACCGGGCTTCCAAAATTCTCTATTGGGGTCGATGGGCACTCGTTAGGCCTTCCCTTTGCGTAGCAGCTTGCCGGGAAGCGTCGAATCGGAGGACACAGTGTCTTCGCCGTCTTGCCTAATGATGGTTCCGTTCACCACTACTGCATCGATGCCGGTAGCGTCGGAAACTAACCGGTCGGCTCCAGCAGGAAGGTCATACACACGACGTTTGCCCTCGTGGCCGACATTTTCCATGTCGAACACGACGACGTCGGCCCACCCTCCGTCGGTCAACGTGCCGCGGTCTTCAATTCCGAACACCTGCGCAGGGCGTTGGGTNAGCATGTGAACTGCTTGTTCNATGTCGAAACTTTGACGTTCGCGAACAAATGTTGACAGGAACTCGGTCGAGTACTTGGCGTCACACAGTTGGCTTGCGTGCGCTCCAGCGTCCGAGAGACCTATGACAGTTGTCGGATCGTGCAGCAGTTCGTCAATTTCGTCGCGATCATGATTCAAAACATCCTGGATGATGCGCATGTCGAGGTCGGCGTCCAGCGCCATATCGAGCATTACATCGACNGGATCCTCACCTCTTTCGTCGGCGAGATCCTGTACGTTGCGTCCCTCCATTGAGGTATCGGGAGGAAACCAAGTGATTTCGGTTCGCGACCATCGATCACCNATTTTNCCTCCGTTACCTGCCTTTTCTTTGAACTTTTCTCGCCACTCTGAGTCTGCGTAGTAAGTCTTTCTGCCCTCAAAGTCGCTTTTGGCGACGGGTTCGAAAAGACGCATTCCCTCGTAAATAAACGGNGCTTTCCAACTCATTTCGAATTGAACGGGCTGCACTGCGACTTGCGGGTAGACCGCAACGCCTCGATCAGCTAAGGCATGAGCTTTTTCTACGTCTTTCAAATGGCTTCCCGGGCCAACTGCGCTCGCTAGCAGGGCCGTCCAGCTGACGTTTGCGCCTGTGGTTTCAGCAACGCGGGCGAATTCGTCGTGACTTAAGCCTCGACCTTGAGTTGCCTGCATGATCCCCCCGGCGTCGCCGAGTGCTTGTGCTATTTCGATGATTTCTTCGGGCGTGGCAAGACGGCTGGGAACTGGTCGCCCTTCATATCCGACATGGGTGGGAGCGCGGCTCGTGGCGAAGCCCAGAGCGCCCGCCTCAAGGGCCTCGGTGACCAATTCGCGTTGCCGCGCAATCTCGTCCTCTGTGGCCTCGCGCTCCGTTGCTTCCTCACCCAAGACGTACATCCGAAGGGCGGTGTGGCCAATCATGGCAGCCATGTTCACTGCGCACCCGTTAGCGTCGAGAGCATCAAGGTACTCAGGGAAGGTTTCGAACCCCCAGTCGCCTAAACCGGCGCGTAAGGCGTCGACGCTCATTCCTTCCACGTTTTCTAATGTCCGCATGATCAGATCCCGATGTTCGGGTCGAGTTGGNGCCACGGANAAACCGCAGTTACCCATCACGATCGTGGTGACCCCGTGCCACGGTGAACAACTGACCAATGGGTCCCAAAGAACTTGTGCGTCGTAGTGGGTGTGAATGTCGACGAAGCCGGGTGCAACGATGCGACCCGTTGCGTCAATNGTTTNCTGCGCTTCTGCCGGNGCGTCNCCCATGGCGACGATACGACCNTCTTTTATGCCAAGGTCGCCTAAGTACCGTGCTGCCCCGGTGCCGTCAACGATTGTGCCGCCTGTGATCTTCAGGTCATAAGACATCTGGATCCCCCTATGTGGAACTATCCAAAAAATACTTCGTTGAGCATTATTTTGCTGATTTATCAGCCAGATCGACCTCTCCGGTANGATTAAGTCGGAGCTAGCGAAGGGAAAATAGTTTGCCGAAACAGAAGGATGACGCCATCTTGCTCGAAGGTAAGACGGTTGAAGCGCTCAAAGGCGGTCATTTCCGGATCGAGTTAGACAATGGACACGAAGTTCTTGGCCATCTGAGCGGCAAGATGCGAAAGCATCACATCCGTATCCTTCCTGGAGNCCGTGTTCAAGTTGAAGTCTCGGCATACGATTTAACTCGCGGACGAATTACCTACCGCTACAAGTAGGCCCGCATTCGATTTGCCGTGGGTTTAACCAACTGTGGGTTTCGCTGACCATTGACAAGGCGTGAGTACCTGAAGCCAGTCGTTGTTTTCCAACGAAACCTCAAAAGTTTTCTTCCCTAATTCAGATTTGACCGGTCTAACGGTCCGCTGCAAGAAATTNCTCCCGACCTCTTTAATNGAGNCTNCTGGNGTATTCGTACAATCGGATTCCAGTTCGAAGACCCACGTGATTGTCCCCTCGCTGCATGGAGCGTGGCAGGCGTTGTAAATCCTCAGGTCACCGATACCTTNTGCGGCCGGACGTTCTTCAGAGCCGACAAAGGTCAGACCTTGCGAGGAAAAAAGCATTAAATCTTCNGCCTGGGGTGTATTACCTGCATCTATTTGCTGATTCCATAAGAAAGCCTCAGGAAGGAGATCGATTTCCCAGCCAGCAGTAGCTGTGACGAGTATGTCTTGGACACCTTCTGTGATTTCAGTNAGGAAACGCANACCCTCGATATGGGAGTTGCGATCTGAATACCCAAATGAGAAAACCGGGATCTGGTNNTCGCCGAGCAGTTCGATANGTAGTTCAGACCCTGGGCCATCACTTCTGTAGATGACNGTTCGATAACTTGACCACTCATCACCTGCGGTTATGACNTTGGGTCCGTAGCCGCTAATTCTTACGGCCCCTTCACCGATAGAGGTGGTGGAAGTCGGTGAATAATCGANGCTGGTTTGAGGGCTGGATGGAACGGTCGGTGTGATGGTGGTTGAAGGAGCGCTAGTCGGTGGGAGCGAGGTAGGTGCAANGTCAGAATCTGCTGCCGATGTTTCATGAGACGAAGGAGATGACGCCGTTTCAGGAGCGACAGGATCNGGCGAGTTGTCGCCGCCAAGTGCCTGAATGATGGCNGCAACGGCTAACAAGAGGCNGACGGTTACGACAAGTAGCTTCGAACGGTTGGGTGCCACTTCCTCAAGAGTAAAGATAACCGTCCCCGAAGAGTGGAATGCCGAGGTCTTGGTGCAAGGTTTCGTTACATCGCCGGCGNCTTGGGATCTACGCTCAAAAGGTGGATGAAACTCAACAAGGACATCAGCCCGGAGTCACTCCGTACCTAGAGGGCGTCACAGTGCTCGACTTCACTCAATATCTGGCTGGGCCGTCTTGCACNAGGCTGCTNGTNGAGATGGGNGCCGANGTCATCAAAGTTGAGTACCCGCCCTACGGCGATCCGGTCCGACCNAGTCCCCCTCGACGAAACGGCAGGTCGGCCTANCACGTGCAACAAAACCGCGGAAANCGGAGCCTCTCAGTCGATTTGACTCGACCAGAAGGCATAGCGCTGATAGAAGATCTTGTTCCCCANGTCGACATCGTCGTTGAGAATTACAGCCCCGGCGTGATGGAACGGCGCGGTCTNGGGTACCAGCGACTGAAAGAGTTGAATCCTCTCNTCATCATGGCGTCAATATCNGGATTCGGTCAGACGGGCCCACTTTCAGAAAAGACAGCTTTCGATTTCATCGCCCAGGCCTACTCGGGATTAATGCACATGACAGGCGAACCTGACGGACCGCCGATGTTGATCGGCGCAGGTATTGCTGACACGTCAACAGGCGTCCATGCCTTCGCTGCTTTGGGGTACGCCCTCTATCGACGGGACAGAACCGGGGAGGGCTCCCATCTCGACATCGGAATGGTTGACGTCATGTACCACATGCAAGAGTCGGCTGTCTCGGGTCCGTCACTATCCGAGGGCGAGGTGGTGGGTATGCGAACTGGACGCCATTACGCGCCGGCGAGTCCAGCAGGAATTTTCAAAGGNCCCGAAGGATGGATCGTAGTTTTCGCGTTAGAAAATCAGATAGCGAACCTGTGGGCCGCATTAGACATGCCCGAGTTGGCCGATGATCCCCGGTTCGCGAATAACCGGACTCGCCTCGAACATCGTGATGCGTTAACGGCAATTCTCGAAGACTGGATGACCACATTTGATAACGACCAAGACGTCATCTCGAAGTTGGAGCAACACAGGGTGCCCTGNGGGCCGGTCGTAGAACCGGTCAAACTGGCAGAAACACACCCACATTTCCTTGAGCGAGGCACCGTGAGAGAGGTCACAGATCCGCTCGCAGGGTCGATGCTGATTCCCGGATTTCCATTGAAGTTCTCCGATGCTCCCGACTTACCTGAACTGGTAGCAGCAGAGGTNGGNGAACACAATGAAACAGTGCTCGCGGATCTACTTGGATTGGATTCTCGATCNGTAGCTGCTTTGGAGGAGGAGGGCATCTTATATAGACGGCCTCCTCGTGAGTGACATAGCTTCTTGCTATGACTAGTTATGACATGCCTAACGGTGTCGTTCAATATGGTTGTGAAGATGGCGTATCCACTCTCACTCTGAATCGGCCCGAATCGCTTAACGCNATGAACGACGAGNTGATGCAAGACATCAGCAGCGCTTTAAATGTGGTGAACGATGACGACGACGTCCGAGTGGTTGTAATTACCGGCGCTGGTAGGGGGTTCTGCTCTGGCGCGGANCTCAACAACTCTGCNGACGCGNCGCAAGGCGCTTTAGANGAAGACCCNACTGCTTCGATGGGGGATGTCTTCAACCCTGCNTTAGCTGCTCTTCACCGGTGTCCCGTNCCGACCATCGCCCGCATTAATGGAGTTGCCGCAGGAGGAGGCCTTGGACTTGCTTTNGCATGTGACATCACGATTGCTGTGAAATCCACATTTTTGGTGGCAACGTTCGGACCACGTTTGGGNATTGTTCCCGATTTGGGTTCGACATGGAGCCTTCCAAGAAGAGCAGGGCGTGCCCGAGCCCTGGGCATGGCGATGCTGGGAGATCGAGTTTCAGCNGAACAAGCCGCGCAATGGGGCCTGATATGGAAATGCGTTGAAGATGACCAACTTGACAGTGAAGTCNCTGCGACAGCTGAGATTCTTAAACGAACNAATCCCGACGCCATGGTCCGTATCCGTCAATCTATAGATGGAGCCACCACGACCGACTTCGTTGACCAACTGAGAATCGAAATGGAACATCAAGCAGTTTTGATACCGCGAAACATGACCGAAGGGGCCCAAGCGTTCCTCGAGAAACGTGAGCCGGAATTCGACGGACGCAGAACCAACGCCTCATGACCCTTTTATGCAAAGACTGCGCATCTGGGGTTGTTCTCTGGGTCCTCTGTTAGCGAGACTGTTCCTATGCCTGACACAGCGAACCTATCCACCGAAAACGAAGCAGCTGAAGTTGACGCCGCGTTAGAAGCGTTACTCGCCGACCACGATCCCAAAGAAATGAGCTACGANGAGTTCCGTGGTGNCCAATANGACCACGGCCTCGCGTGGGTGTATTTCGACAAGGGTTNCGGGGGACTTGGTGTAAGCCCCGGCNTACAAAAGCAGGTCGACGTNCGGCTACGAGAAGAAGGAGCGTCGCCGATGAAACCACCGATGTTCTTCATGCANCTAGCNGCACCTACGGTCCACACCCACGGAAGTGAAGAATCAAAACAGCGATTACTGCGACCAATGTTCACCGGTGAAGAACGTTGGTGTCAGCTGTTTAGCGAACCAGGAGCAGGCAGCGACTTCGCGGGCCTAGCCACCCGGGCAGTGAAAGACGGCGACTCCTGGATCGTCAACGGCCAAAAAGTGTGGAACACCATGGCTCATTTAGGGGACTGGGGGATGTTAGTTACNCGAACTGATCCTGAAATGCCCAAGCATCGCGGAATGACGTACTTTGCCGTNGACATGAAAAGCCAAGGTGTTGATGTAAAGCCTTTNAGACAGATCACNGGTGAAGCCGAATTCAATGAAGTGTTCCTCACCGATGTTGAAATTCCNGATTCAAACCGAATTGGCGACGTCGGCGACGGATGGCGCGTGTCCCTAACCACTCTGATGAATGAGCGAAACGCGATCGGCGGGGGAAGTGGNGGTGGCCCACCCAAAGCTGGATCCGGGGTAGTAGCGATTCTGCTNAACATGTGGCGCCAAACTCCCGAAGAGTTNCGCAATAGCGTGACACTCGACCGGATGATGCAGCTATACGTTCGATCGGAAGCGCANCGCCTAACCAACATTCGGGCTGGCCAAAACCGCAGAANNGGCAATCCCGGNCCTGANATGTCCATCGCGAAACTAGCGTTCGCTGAACTCAACCAAGAGGTGTTGACCGCTGCNGTGGACATGATGGGAATGGGCGGCCAGGTTGGCTTNGACTACACCTTCCGCCGACCNGAGAATCTTTCGGCTGATGGGTCCGAGAACGGGGTGCAGCACGGGTTCTTGCGAGTCAGAGCGAACTCGATTGAAGGCGGAACGTCGGAAATCATGCGCAACATTCTGGGGGAACAGGTGTTAGGTCTTCCCGGAGAACCCCGTGTCGACAAAGACATCCCATGGATCGAAGTTCCCCGTAGCTGACCCCTGGCTTGTTTTAACGAACCAGTTCAAAGATCAAGCAAATGACGAATTGTCGGCGCCCAAGTCAATGTCCCGGGCTGACTCTCAGCGATTGTTGCACCTAATTCTTTTGCCGCCGGATGTCCGCCGGAAACAATCGCGAGTTGTTGAGTGCATCGAGGACTNCCGTGGTTGCCCAGTGTCAGAGGTTCTCCGCGACCGAACATGCGACGTGGCACGGTCCACGCCAGGAGAACATTGGGAGCGGAACGCNCAACGCCTTCAATTCCCTCGAGATCCATAATTTCTGCCTGAATACGAGTGAACTCTTCNTCACTAACGTCGCGCGAAGCGGCCACAGTCGCACCTGTGCCGTCGTTTCTCACTTGCACCGGCCACCCAACGTTCTCGGCATGTGCTTTCAAATTGACGCACTCGGGATGGTCGGTCGGTTCTTGGCAATGATCGCTGACCGTTATGAGAACTGTGTCCTCCCATTGGGGACGTAGAAGTTCGACGAGCATTCCGTATGACTCGTCGCTGTTTCGATATTGAGATGCNGCTTCCTCCGATTCAGGTCCGAACATATGCAGGGTCGTATCCGGTTCGTTGAGATGGAAGAGAACGAAGTCTGCGTTTAAGTCGGTGTGCGTCGCGGCTTCGATGACAGCTTGGTCTTGCGGGTATCCATAAGCATCGAGCGGAGTTCCGGGAGGAGGACTGCCGGCCGGAGGCCAAGAGAGGTCAGCATCGAGTGCACCCATAGTCCCCAGTAGCTTGTGATCACCAACGACTGCAACCGACCGACGTCCAGCCTCTCTGCAATCATCGAAGACAGTTCGTCCTCTGGGGCCGCTGTCGTAGGTACGAACAAATTCTTCATGGATCCAGGCCCAATTCCCCCAATGTCCTGTTTCTGTGGGAGATAAACCAGTCACGAAAGCGGCATGATTTGAGTAGGTGACCGAAAGCATCAGAGATTCACCGCCGTGAGAAGCGATCGTTCCATCAGCGGCTTGCGTCCACAAGTTCGGTGTAACGCTCTCCTGAACCGCTGCATGCGGAAAGGCATCAAGAACAGTAAGGACTACTCGCATAGCTTCACCGTATGCGACACGGGATACGTGTCGGGTCTACCGTTGCGACATGAGCGAATACGTCTCCCTGGAACAGCATGGCCATGTCAGCGTCTTGACGCTCGACAACGGTGAGAATCGTTGGACGACGACCATGGCCAGGGCGTTAGATGAGGCACTTGACGAGGTCGAACAAACAGAAGGCCCTCACTCGCTAGTCACCGCNTCTTCTGATCCTAAGTTCTTCTCCAACGGACTCGACCTCGATTGGATCACTAGCAAAGGTGATCATGAAGGAGGAGACCGCAGAGTCTTTGGTGATGAGGCAATGAAGTTGTTCGCTCGACTGATGACCTTCCCAATGCCGACGATTGCCGCAGTGAATGGTCATGCTTTTGGAGCGGGGTTCATGTGGGCGCTGTGTCACGACCAGCGAGTGATGCGTCGCGACCGCGGAATGATGTGCGCGAACGAAATGGAAATTGGCGTNCCCATACCNGAACCTGANCTAGCCCTGTTCCATCACAAATTGCCACGCCACGCTTTCTACGAAACGGTCCAGTTCGCTAAACGCTGGACAGGCCAAGAAGCNTTTTCATCTGGGTTCGTTCAGGAGCTGGCCGACGAAGATGAAGTAACAACTAAGGCCATCGAACGGGCAGAAGAACTGTCACGTTTTGGAGCTAACCGCGAAAACTTCAAATGGCACAAAGAACACATCTGGGGTGCAGANGCAGCGATCAACCGAACTGATGGTCCTGCCTACATGCTGCATAACAATGGCGACTATCCCTCTGGTCCGCAGCGATCGGCCTAGNCAGCGCTGNAGCTAACAAGAACCAATAACTACNTTCTTGTGCCGTCGCTACGGGGCGGTCCTTTTCTCGTTTTCGNGAGCTANCGCTTTTGGAAGAAGGCAAGGACGCGCTTAAAGAGGCTCGCGGGTTCGTCCTNTTNGCCAATCTCTAAACCCTCGCTGGGACCATGCTGTTCGTAATCTTCACGAGCTTTGTTTTCTTTTAGCCACCTAGCGTGATCAGGGTTCGGTTCAGGTGAATCTTCGTTCCAACTCATATCCAATTTTCCCATAAAGTCAACATCGCCAAAGGGATATCCACTTCAGACTGGTCTCTCCCTCTGGTCCGCCGCGATCGACCTAGTNAGGGGGTCCGTTACCGAAATGCTCGAATACCAACGTTCGNAGCGGACCNGGCGCCAGTGCAATACCATTCACTGGCTTAGAGGAGGNTCCACTAATGGNNTTAGCTATCTCTGAAGGCACATATCCCATTGATGCGGTTCACTCCCAACTGGGATTTTTTGTGACTCACCTAGATATCTCATTGGTGAGAGGCACCTTCGATGTCTTCACTGGTGCGTTGACAATTGGAAGTGCTGTTGCCGACGTGACGGTGTTGATCGAGGCTGAGATGGCGTCGGTCAACACTGGTAACGCGGCACGAGATAAGCACATACTCGGCGGCGACTTCTTCGACGTGCCTAACCATCCCCAGATGACTTTCGCATCGACCTCGGTCTCCGAAACCAGTGATGGTTATGAACTGAAGGGCGACCTCACCATCAAGGGGATCACCAACGCGGTTACTTTGGCTGGTACCTACAACGGCTCAGCGGTGTTTCCCATGGATGGGTCGACACACTACGGATTTAGCATGTCAGGCACGATTAGCCGCAGTGCGTTCGGTGTGAGCTACGGAGTACCAATGGTCACAGACGACGTGGGATTGGTGCTTGAAACGCAGTTCATCGAAGCAGCTTCTGAGTAGCCGCATCTGCTTTCTAAGCATGTTTTGTTTCAATCTGCCATGTCGCTTGGCGTTATCACTGGGTGTCAAACCGGTAACCCTCGCCGTCTGGACGCATTATTCCGGCAGTAGGAGTACCGAAATGGGTTCCGATGACCAACGTNTCTCCGTCAGCCCACCTAGCGAACGCCTCCAGACGAGTAGCACGCGCCATTTCAGGGTCGGTATCGAAACTAGAGCTCAGATCCGGTTGCGCTATCTGAATTGGGCTGTGCGCCATGTCGCCAGTGATGATCGCCCGCTCGCCGCCAGACTCGACCAAAATACTGATGTGTCCGGGGGTNTGNCCAGGAGTCGACTCAAAAGACACCGCACTCCCGATNGAATGATCCGGCGAGACCAGGTTGGCGAGCCCCGCTTCGCTAATTGGGGCAACCGAATCCTCAAATACTGGGTCTCCGAATAGGTCTTCTGTAGATGACCAGTGTTCAAATTCGGCGTTCACAAATACGTATTCAGCGTTAGGAAACGTCGGAACCCATTGGCCGTCGACAAGCCGAGTGTTCCAACCAACGTGGTCAACGTGCAGGTGTGTGCAGACAACGTGGGTGATCGAATCTGGCGNGTAGCCCGCAGCGGTTAAAAGGTCCAGAAAAGGACCCTGCTGCTCGTGCCAGAGAGGGTTCCCGCGTTGTTTGTCGTTACCGACGCAAGTATCGACTGCGATGCGTTCGTCTCCTGTGTCAATGACACAACAATGAATTTTTTGTAGAAGGTGTCCTTTTTCGCCAACAAACGGCGCCAACCATGGCGCCTTCGTTCGTAACGCAAGCACACCCTCTTTATCAATTGAAGAAAACATAAACTTTGGGGAAGTTGGATCTGAAGATTCAGGCACCGAGGTGATCTTCACATCTCCAATTTGCCAGGTCAGGACATCATCACTCATGAGTGGACGATAGCTTCCAAAGNGCAGTCGTTTCCGAGTGACCGCTGTCGTAGCATCTTCACCGTGAACGAACTAGTCGTAGAACGAATCGGAGCCCCCATGGGAGCCAAAGTTCTGGGGCTGGACATCCGAGACGTCGACGACACAGCGTTTTCGCAGTTGGAGGAAATGTTCCTTCGGTATCACGTGCTCGTGTTCCCACAACAAGATTTGACGCCTGAGGACCACAAGGCGTTTGCTCGTCGCTGGGGAGAGCTTATGCCTTTTCCTTATGGCGGCTTACAAGAACACCCCGAGATCATTGTGCTTCGGAACCGAGGCAAGGTGCAGGATGTTAACCAGCATTGGCATTCCGATATGACCTACGAAACGTGCCCGCCCAAGCTCACCATGTTGTACTGCCTAGAGGCGCCCGACCTTGGTGGTGAAACCGCATTTGCCAATCAACACCTTGCCTTCACAGAGCTTTCGGAGGGTCTGAAAACTGCGCTCGCCGAAATTTCGGCTTTACACACAGCAGAAGATCTCGCAGCCCTTTACGGCGCCGATCCCCAGACAGCCCCGCGTGCTGAACATCCGGTCATACGATCTCACGATCAAACAGGAAACGAGGCGCTGTATGTGTGTGGTGCCTTCACTAGAAGATTCACAAATTGGACGCGTTCGGAAAGCGGGCCCTTGCTCAAATTCCTATTCGAGCACTCGACAAGACCCGAATTTCAAGTCAGACATCAGTGGAGCCCTGGAGATCTGGTCATGTGGGACAACCGAAGCGTCTTGCATTTCGCAGTGCATGATCACGGAGAAAAGCAGCGGTTGATACATCGCCTCCAAGTCCTGGGCCCGGCCCCGGTTTGATTAGCGGCCAGTCCAGCCAAGCGCATCTCTATAAGGACTTGGGTCAAACCCGAAGATTCCGTACCTCGCTTCGACAGCATCAATTTTCTCCGACGTCCAATAGATATCACCCGGTGGAGGAAATCCGAGAAGAGCGCGCTGATCGGTACTTGAGTTAGCGATGATGTGTTCCATTCGTTGGTCTTGTTGATACATGGACCAAGCCCAACCGGTGTGCAGGGTGCTGATCCAGTCAGCGTTCATGGTGCGAAAAGTAAGATTTTGGGCGAGCCGCATTTTTCCGGCGTGCAAAGAGGTTCCGCGATGCCAGGTGTCATGGCGATAAAAAAGCACTGAACCTNTGNCGTAATCGGTGTACATCTCNCTTTGGTACAACCGTGAACGAAAATCTGCGATAGCGGGACGATGTGTGCGAAACCACTCTTCGGCTCGGACACGATCGTTAATCCACGGGANATCGCCGATCCCCGGCGTNGAGGTAATCGGCCACTGGTAGNCGTCGTCGTCGTGTCCTTCGCGAGGGACCACAGCTGTNGGGCCGCCAGTATCGGCTTGAAGAGATAAGTAAACAATAACTTCGACTGCTTCGGGCTCGTCCCAGGGAGCCGGGTGGGTCAANGTGTGGTTGGGATAGTCGACGTGAATACGCTGATCTTGATTGTCGAAGTCGCCGCGATCGGCTTCTCGACGACCGTATTTCGGCCACAGGTCGGATTGAGTCAGACGCAGTTCGTCGACGCGAACATCCAAAAGCTGNGCTGCAGCTTCCGACAAGTTGGGATGCAAAGTGAGCTCATTGAACGCGTGATCCTGGTCAGGAAAAGTCATTCCCCCTCCAAAATCGTTGAACNGGTATGAATCGGCAGACTCNGGACTGGGGAATCTTCGCTNGGCGGACGCCGCAAGCCTNTGGATAAGGCTGAGAGGTAATAGGCCATCCACTAGAACGAATCCCTTCTCCCGCCAATCCAGAACCTGCGCGTCGGTCAACCGAGGATCTTGAGGAAGGGCCAAACTNGGCTTAANGAAATTCTTATGCGACGAAGCACTCGCCGGTGAGGTCAACTCGGATCTCGTCCGATCAGTGCGAGGAAACGTTCTGATGGGTCGGCGCCCTCGGGCGGTTCGATTTCATCTGCGATTAAACCCCAGCCAGCCAGTGTGTCTCTCATTTGTCCGATCAGTTGGTGACTGATCTCGGCCAAATCATGGGGAATATGTGCATCGATTCCGGCTGCTTGACCTATATCCCAAGCGTGAGTGATCGGATCCCATTGAACGATTTGAATCCACTGATCAACCGACATAGGACCGAACCAAAATTTGCCTTCCCGTTCTAGAATTCCGGGTGTGTCGAGGGCTTCGAGGAGAGCATCGCGAGTTTGTCTCCAAACCATCCCAGGCTGCTCTGCCGATTCAATAGGTTCGGGTGGGACGGTCTCACCACCGACCAACGTGGCAGTCATAGCTCCTAGGACTCCGCATTGATGCTTCAAGACATCTCTAGCCGACCACTCGTCGCAGGGCGACTGGTTGTCCCAGTCCTCGTCTGATACTCGATGCACAACCGCATCAAATGTGTAAATGGCTTGAGTGAAGTTTCTGAGGTTAAGGCTCATAGTGAAGTCCGATCCGCATAGGTAGCTTTCATCGATCTAATTTTTCTTAGTCTCGCAGATAGACCCTGAGACCTCCGAGAGAGACNTGGTCGTCACTTACGCCGCAATTCCGTTGCTCTGCTCCGGCTAACACTGCTTCGCGGTCGACGCAGACCACATCGATACCTCCTAGTCCATCACCCCTGCCATCAGTGGCTTCGACGAACCGGATTGAAGCGTTATCGAATTTGATTTCTGGATTGCCGTCGTTGTCTTCNGNTAACTCCAGTTGTGCTATCTGAGCCCATCGCGCAGCTAGCCGATCCGGATCGACGGCTTGCAGCTCGGCCGCTGAGATTCCCTGCACCCGTTCGGTTCGAGAAAAGTCGGACCACTGAGACCCGGCAGGCCACCANGGGCCATCGGGAGCGTCGCTGCCGTCGACCTTCATCTGGTCCATTTCAAAGAAGCTTCCTCCGGTGTCCGCTGGATGTAACTGGAGTCCTTCGAATCCCCCTTTGTCGTAGTCCATGTGATTGGCTACCCGAACACCGAGATCGTTGACATGAGCTAACCGAGAAGCAACGTCATCGACCTGGTTGATCACCATGTATCCGGTATCGCCGCCCCTTCGCTCGATGTACCGGCCACCTGCGGTGTCCGCAGTGATCGGNGTCACACACTCCAGGAACTGGTTACCTATCGGCCAGAGAGTGTTCTTGAGACCAAAAACCCCGACCCCAGGATCGGTGTGACAAGCCTCGACTCCCAAAGCCGTTTGGATATCGAGCGCTGTTTTGAGGAGATCGGAGGTAACTACTGCGATTTGACGAAGGCGTATCCACATGGGTCCACACTATGACTTTCTACATGTCTCTTGCGTTCGATCTGACTGCCTCTCGGATTGCCTGTTGTTGCCATCAGGTTGAACNTGGNGGGTCAGGNGCTTCTGCGAGTAGGCCAACGTTTTGATGTGGANTAAACAATTGGGCGGAGTCGTCGCGCGTCTACGACCGAAGCGTAGCCTTGCAGTATGGCCCTTCATCCAAATGGCGTTAACCACCTCGCCATCTCCACTAACGATATGAAAGCTCAACTCAGCTTTTTCGCTGAGGTACTTGGATGNCCGACAAAAGCTTTGTACTGGATGCATGGAGTGAAAGGCTGTTACCACGGGTTCGCCGAACTTTCCGAGNCCTCTTACGTGGCGTTTGTGCAGCACCCGAGTAACCCTGAAGAAGTTCAGTGGGGTGTCACCCACGCAGGTAACGGTGGTGAGCCCGTCACAAAAGGAACGATGCAACACGTCGCCTTCAATGTTGACGATTTTGAAGAACTATCGGCGCTCCGTGATCGGATTCGATCTCACGGCATTCAAGTGCTCGGTCCGATTGATCATGGGTTTATTCAGTCGATGTACTTCGCGGGGCCGGAAGGGTTAAGCCTCGAAGTGTGTACCGGCAGCAATATCAATGCGGAAGCGTGGGTTGACCCCGAGGTTCGCGATCTGTGTGGGATAGATAACGACGAGATGGAAGCTCTTAAACACCCCGATGACTTCAATCCGCCCGCAGAACCCCTTGCCAATCCGCCGTTCGATCCGGATAAGCCCCATATGCATTATCCACCCGGAGCGCTTGAGAAAGTAATGACAATCCCTGACGAAGTGGTTTGGGAGAGATTCAGCGAAACCGCACCACCAGTAGATATTGACTGACACTCGAGTGAGCAATAAGTGATCGGCGAAGATCGTCGCCCTCTAGTCTTTGCCGTTAGAAGAGAAACGCCTACAAGCATCGGTGATCCCCTAGAGCGGTCCCTGCTCACGCCTCATTTTCTGATTTTGTGTGTATCAGCGCTCTTCTCTGCACTTGGGTTTTCGTCTGTGATCCCAACGGTCGCTCGTTTCGTCGCAACCGATCTCAATGGAGGCGATCTGGAGATTGGTGTCGCGCTTGGAGTGTTTTCGTTTTCTGCGATACTGGCCCGCCCGTGGATAGGACGACTGGGCGATCGCAGGGGTCGCCGCCTTTTAATTGCCGGNGGTTCATTCGTAACTGCTGGCGTTCTCGCCTGCCACATTTTCGCTGACAGCTACGGCCTCTTGTTGCTCGCCCGGTTAGCTATGGGAGCGGTACAAGGCGCATTCTTTGTCGGCACCGTCACTTTGACCACCGATTTGGCGCCCGATCATCGAAGGGGTGAAGCCGCCAGCTACTTCTCNGTNGCAATATACGGAGGTATGGCGTTCGGCCCATGGCTAGGGGAATGGGCTGTTGGGCGATGGGGCTTCGACGGCGGATGGCTAGTCGGAGCCGCCTGTATGGCCATAGCGGCTGTCGTCGCGTGTTGGCTACCCGACTTCGTCTCTTCACCGGACTCAGACGTTCCCAANAGCGNTGACTCGGACAGACGCAGAGTTCTCCTCTATCGCTCGGCGATTTGGCCTGGAGTTGTCATGGCTCTCGGAATCATGATCTTCCCCGCGTTGCACGGGTTCATGCCCAAGTTGATGGATGAACGAGCGCTGGGTGACGCGGGACCAATTTACGCTCTCTATGGGCTTCTCGTCTTGGGNNTAAGGCTGGTGTGTAGTCGCCTCCCTGACGCGCTCGGGACAACGAAAACGGCTTCACTCGCGCTGCTCGGATCGACCATAGGGATGCTTGTCATGGGCAGCTTTGTGAGCCGTTCGGGAATGTTCGTAGGAGCGGCAATCCTTGCCATCGGCGGATCTTTGCTTTACCCGGCGCTGATGGTTGCCGCGGTAGAGGGTGTGCCTGCCAATGAACGAGCACAAGCGATGAGCACCTTCACCATGTTCTTTGAGTTGTCGGGTGGGGTAGGTGGCCCGGTGTTGGGCCTAGTCGCGTGGACGGCCGGTACCACCGTCGCAGCGTTCTTCGGCGCTTCGGTCATTGCAGCTCTCGGAATCCCAGTCTTGTGGACTTGGAAAAGAAGAAATCCGTCGATCACCTANGTATCGACNCTCAGTGCGGCAATAGTCGGCAATGATGACTATGTGACCAACGTCTTGTTCTTCATCACTGACCAACAGCGCGCCGATCATGTTGGATTCATGGGAAACGAAATTGTTCGNACCCCGAACCTCGACGAAATTGCGAAACGAGGGATGGTGTTTGACGACGCATGGGTGGCTAACCCCGTGTGCATGCCCAACCGATCCAGCATCATGACCGGGCGTCTACCAAGCGCGCATGGATGCATCTTCAATGACCGATCTCTCGACTGGAACTCCAACACCTTTGTTAGGCGGTTCCGTGCCGCCGGTTACCGCACCGGCCTACTCGGTAAGTCNCACCTTCANCATGGTCCCAGCCGGAACTCAGTTCATCCAGTTCGTTCGAGCGGGATGTTGGCAAAATCTCATCACCCGTCGGGCTGGGATGAACTCGAAGATTTCGAAAACTATGTCGACGGAACTGAGCTTCACATCGAAGACTTCTACGGATTTGATCATGTCGAATTCTCGTTAGAACATGGCGCTTCGGTTTTAGGTCATCACCTGACATGGGCTTTGAGCCGGGGAGGTCGACGAGAAGATCTCGTGGCTCCAATGTCGCCGGAATCGCCCGGGTTAGATCGGTCGGAGCGTTGGTGGCAGATCTATCGACCCCCGTATGGTTCGGAACTACATTCGACCAGCTTTGTTGCGGATCGGACTGTTGCGTTCATCGAAGAAGCTGCTGAACAAAACAAGCCGTTTCTTGCTTGGGCCTCTTTCCCCGACCCCCATCACCCGATGACACCGCCGGGCCCTTGGTTTGACCGACACGATCCTGATCAAATGCCTGTACCTGATTCAGTTGACGACCCACCTGATTTCTTGCCGCAACACCTCAAGGAAGCTCATGCACGACATCCCGGCGATCAACGATTTTGGGTCGAACCATGTGGTGTGGNGGGGGACCACCGACTTGTCAGAGAGTCGATAGCAGCGACCTACGGAATGATCGAGATGATCGACGACGCGATTGGACACGTNCTGTCAGCCCTAGATCGACTCGGGCAGACTGAGGACACCATCATCGTCTTCACGTCTGATCACGGGGACATGATGGGTGAGCACGGGCTGATGCTGAAGGGATACATGCCGTTTCGTGGCACCCAACAGGTGCCTCTGTTGATATCGGCGCCAGCCTGCTTACCAGGCCGCACTGATTCTCTGGCTTGCAGCATGGANTTAGGACCGACCCTCATGGAACTCTGCGGCATCGATCCCTACGACGGGATACAAGGCACAAGTCTCGTTTCGATCCTGAGCGACGCGACTGCCACCGTCCGAGATCATGTCCTGGTGGAAGANGACTTCCCAGACTTTTTAGCTTCCCGAACNTCGACTCCCTCCAAGACAAGGACCTTNGTGACCGCAGANACTCGCTACACCCGAAATAGTGACGGGCATGAAACAATGTTCGACAAGCNCGCCGATCGCGAAGAACGCAAGGAGCTCGCTGCGTTGGATCTGCCGCGTCGAGGNGAAATGTTAGAGCGCCTGACGGATGCGTTAATCGGAAGTGCCGACGCTGCTCGAGGCACCCCCCTNGATCCGAGGTATGTCTAAGACATCAAGGGCTTACGGGGTGTTGGCGCGTGAGGAACTCAGCNACCGCTTCTGTGAAAGCATCATTATCGTCCCCNGCCACCATATGGCCAGTTCCAGCNACATCAACGAATTCTGCTTCCGGTACTAATTCGCGAAAGTTTTGCACGGCCTGGGGGGTTACCAGATCTGATTGCCCTCCCCGAACAAGAAGCATCGGCACGNTCACAGCTTGCGCTCCCTCCGCCATGATCCGGCGAGTTCGCTCCATGTGNGCTGCCATGGTGTCTTCATCGTCGGAGCCGAATCCTGGCTTCGAGGTCACATATGCGGGATCCCAACGCCATATCCACCGACCGTCAGATCGTTGCCGCAGCACTCGGTTCAAACCCGANGGTTCAGCTGGTCGAGGTCGGTGAGGGTTGTACGCCGCGATAGCGTCAGCGGCTTCATCGAGATTCGCGAAACCATCTGGATTGCCTGACATAAAGGCAATAATGCGTCGAGCACCCTCNATATCGAAATCAGGAGTGATATCCACTAGNACGACAGCGGCGTACAGCTGNTCAGTCGCGGTTCTCTGCGCGGCAAGGCTCGCCATGCCACCCATCGACGCGCCGACGATGACCGGTCNTGACTNAAATCTTCGNAAAAGGACGACGATGTCGCGTCCGATGTCCTCGGAGTCATAGAGCGCCTCGGCGGACCAGTCGCTGTCACCATGTCCTCNNGCATCAACCGTCACAACAAACCATCCGCGNNGAGCAAGAGTTTCCGCGGTNGCTTTCCACGCATGCCGATTTTGTCCAGCGCCGTGACACATCAATACGGGCGGCCTTGAGGGGTCACCCCATTCATCGGCGGTGAGTTCGAGTCCGTCAGTAGCACTAATTNTCACGGTNCGCACGACGAGCGATCCTAGATNGATNATCGAAGTCGGTGTCGTGTTACCAAGGGTGAGTGGTCCCATCCCAACGAAGAAACGACCCACTGTCTTCAAGTCCGANTNNCGTCATCGTCGACAAGATGCCGTCCACTGATTCTTCGGNGCCGATGTCCGCGCTCGACCCACCCATATCGGTACGGACCCAGCCTGGATGAAAAGCCACAACTGTGACGCCTCTGTCGCGCAGTTGAGCCGCGAGTTGCACCGTCACCATGTTCATTACCGCTTTGGAAGTTGCGTAAGGCAGATCATCGAAGTTTGCGCCTACCACCATCGAACCGATTTGGCTGGTGATATTGACCACTTGACTTCCTTCGCTGAAACGGTGAAGGAGGCTCCTCGTCACGCTTGCTGCGCTTAACCCGTTGATTCGAATGAGTTCGAGCGTCAGATCGATCGGCGCACTCAGAACTCCTGCCGCGCTCCGCTCCAAACCCAGGTTCGTAGCGCTNGTCCCAGCGTTATTGATCAGAAGGTCGACGTCTTCGTCNATNGANTCAGCAAATTCGTTGACGGACTCCTCATCGCCAACATCAACNCNCAAGACATCGGCGGGNGTCANAGAAGAAAGCTCTAAAGCATCNGAGGGGTTNCGGCATCCGGCGATTACTTTGTCGCCCCGCGCCATGCAATGACGCACAAATTCGAGACCTATGCCCCTGTTGGCTCCTGTGATGACGGTTGTTGTCATGTTCGCTCCGATCCTGAAGTCGTTCTCACGGTAGATTGCCGTCTAGCCTCGCTGTATGACCCTCGATCCTAAAGAGACCGTTGCCTCCGACAACACCGCNGCCGCTGATGTCATCGTTGACCTGTCTCATCAGGTGTGGGACACCCCAGAGATAGCCTTCGAAGAATACAAAACNGCAGCGATGACATCNCNGGTGTTGGCCGAAGCCGGGTTTGAAGTGGAAACNGANATCNCCGACTTGCCGACCGCGTGGAGCGCCACCTACGGAAGTGGCGAATTGATTGTGACCATCTGTGCCGAACTTGACGCACTGCCAGACATTGGCCACGCCTGCGGGCACAACGTCATCGCAGCGGCCGGAGTGGGTGCAGGTCTCGCTCTNCAGAANGTGGCGGACGACCTCGGAATCACCGTTCGAGTGCTTGGAACCCCTGCGGAGGAGCAAGGGGGAGGAAAAATCCTGATGCTTGAGAGAGGGGCATTTGACGGCACGAATCTGGCGATGATGGTTCACCCTGCGCCTAGCGAGGGCGATCGATTCCCNACGCTCGCTATCTCTCAATGCGATTTCCATTTTCACGGCCGGACAGCACACGCTTCCGTGACACCCCATCTGGGCGTCAACGCGGCAGACGCGATCACNGTGGCCCAGGTTGGGATAGGGCTGCTACGGCAGCATCTTGATCCCGACGACCAAGTNCATGGAATCGTCACCAANGGAGGNGAAGCCGCCAACATTGTTCCGGGCAACGCTTCAGCACGGTACTTCTACCGGTCAACAGACCTTGAGGCACTTTCTCGACTTGAACCTCGCATCAGGGCATGTTTCGAAGCAGGAGCAACCGCCACCGGTGCAACCTTGGAAATCCAGCCGTTGGGGCCGCCGTATTCAGAGTTCGCCCACGACCTTGACCTCGTCGACAAATATCGGAAGAACGCTGAGGCTCTGGGACGGACCTTTGATTCAACACCTCGCAAAGGCGCAGGATCCACCGACATGGCCAACGTGTCTCTTCTGATGCCGACCATCCATCCGATGTTAGGACTGGACTCAGGTTCCGCAGTGAATCACCAGCCCGAATTCGCTGCATACTGTCGAACACCGGTTGCCGATCAGGCCGCAGTAGAAGGAGCGCTAGCGATGGCTCTTACCGCTGTGGATGCCGCAACAGATGAAAACACGAGAACACGACTGTTGAAGCACGACACCTCTTACAGCCAAACCCAGCAGTACCCCTGGACCTTTTAAGCAGNCTCNGGTCAGACCACAGCGAGGATTGCGGTAACTGTCGCGTAGACCANCAGGAGNAACAGAGCGTCGGNCCGGCTAATACGAGCATTTCTGACCCCAAGGCAATATGCGAGGACAACCACTACCAACATGGCCCCTANCCCGAAGCCTGTTAACGAAGGGTCTCCTATCTTCCCAGCGCCGACCAGACCCATGGCGCCAGCAACAGCCAGCGAGTTAAAGACGTTGGAGCCAAATAGGTTGCCGATTATGAGGCCGGTTTCACCTCTGCGAGCAGCCACCACGGCCGTGACCAGCTCGGGGAGCGACGTTCCCACAGCNACAAGCGAGAACCCGATGAAACCGCCGCTCAACCCCCATCTCTCTGCAAGAGTTGTCGCGCCATCGACGGCGAAATGAGCGCCAGCCAAGACACCGATCAAGCCACCGATTGCTTTGAACAAACTCNTGAGAGCGCTGATTTGCATAGGAGCNGAGGACTCAACGCCTTCAGAAGGAGTCTTCAACGAGATCAACAAGATTGCGCCGACTAGTAGAACGCTCAGAATGATGCCGTCCGTGCGGCTCAACGTTCCGTCGATGACCAATAAGGCAAACAACGCCACTGAAACGGTTGACAGCGGAGCCTGCCGACGAATGACTGATGGCGTCAAATTCACGGCGGTGATGAGGCCTGCGCTGCCCAATATTAAGGTCAGATTCGCGACGTTGGAACCGACTATATTTCCGACCCCAAGGGCCGGGTTTCCTTGCCATGCGGCGATCGTCGACACAACAAGCTCAGGGGCAGAAGTCCCGAAACCGAGGACCACGGCGCCGATGACCACCGAGCTCACGTTGAGTGATCGAGCTANAGACACCGCGCCATCGACGAGCCAGCCGCCAGAATAANATAGAAGAGCTAAGCCGGCGACGACTGCAACTGCGGCGTACAACAGGACCTCTAATGGTTGTTTCTTGGCGGACCAAATGTGCGAGCGGTGTCTTGGTATTTCACAGCAGGTTTCAGCACCATTCCTTCGTCGAACTGTGCGACCATGCTTCGCTGTATTTCTTGCCAAGGGGTTTGGCTGTCAGGGAACGAGAACCCTCCAGCCTCTTCGAGTCGTTCCCGGCGAGCTTCTAATTCNTCTTCAGGTACCAACATTTCGGCACTTCCNCGCCCCAAATCAATTCTGATTCGATCACCGGTTTGAAGTATNGACAAGCCACCTCCGGCCGCGGCCTCCGGGGAAGCATTCAGAATCGAGGGGGAACCCGAGGTACCAGATTGGCGGCCATCGCCGATACACGGCAGAGAGTGGACACCGCGTACCAACAATGCAGCGGGAGGTTGCATGTTGACCACCTCGGCACCGCCGGGATAGCCGATNGGGCCGGTACCGCGAACAATGAGCATCGAATGTTCATCGATTCCCAACGATGGGTCATCAATCCGTTCGTGATAATCCTCAGGCCCCTCGAACACGATGGCTGTCCCTTCAAACGCGTCCGGGTCCTCAGGGTTAGACAAATATCGGTCCCGAAACTCCTNGCCGATGACNCTCGTTTTCATAATTGCGCTGTCAAACAGATTTCCGGAGAGGTGAACAAAGCCAGCATCGGAAACGAGCGGAGNGTCAACGGGCCAAATCACNTTGGAATCAAGAACTTCNGCTTTCGCGCAGTTCTCCGCNATGGTAGACCCNTTCACCGTCATCGCCTCTGGGTGGGGTANGAGGTCAGAGTCCANTAGTTGCTTGACAACTGCAGGCACCCCTCCAGCGTGGAAATAATCCTCACCAAGGTATTCGCCAGCAGGTTGCATGTTGACGAGAAGGGGGATGTGAAGCCCAAACTTCTGCCAGTCGTTGTTGTCGAGTGCGACCCCAAGGTGCCGCGCTATTGCNTTTAAGTGGATAGGGGCATTGGTCGATCCACCGATGGCNGAATTAACAACGATGGCATTCTCGAAGGCTTCTCTAGTCATGACATCGGACGGCCGAACATCGTCGCGGACCATTTCGACAATCCGAAGACCNGTCCTGTATGCCACTTGTGCCCGTTCCCGATACGGCGCAGGTATCGCAGCTGAGCCGGGCAACTGCATCCCCAGNGCCTCCGCTAAAGAGTTCATGGTGGTTGCGGTTCCCATCGTTGAGCAGTAACCCGTCGATGTTGCGGAAGACGCTACGAGATCGGCGAACTCTCCGTCGTCAATCTGACCAGAGGCGTGTAGTTCGCGGGCCTTCCATACAATGGTCCCCGAACCTGTCCGTTCTCCTTGATGCCATCCATTAAGCATGGGACCCACCGACAGGGCAATCGCTGGAATGTTTACCGTGGCGGCNGCCATNAGGCATGCGGGCGTTGTTTTGTCGCAGCCGATGGTGAGAACAACACCATCGATTGGGTANCCNTGAAGAATCTCGACCAAACCTAGATACGCCAAGTTGCGGTCAAGAGCAGCGGTCGGCCGCTTTCCAGTTTCCTGNATNGGGTGAACGGGGAATTCGAAGCAAATTCCGCCCGCCTCTCGGATCCCCTCTCTGACNCGTTTGGCAAGTTCAAGGTGATGTCGATTACAAGGAGAGAGATCCGAGCCAGTCTGAGCGATGCCGATAATGGGTTTACCTGACTGCAACTCATCTCGGGTCAAACCGAAGTTCACATACCGCTCCAAATAGAGTGCAGTCATTAACGGATCACCAGGAATGTCGAACCAAGCTGCTGACCGTAATTTCAATTCGTCCTCGTTTTTCATCGCTCCCTCCGCCGCTCTGCTTGGAGTTGGTTCTAGCAGCCACAACGGCCCTCAATAAGAAAAGCTTCGTTGGTGAAAGCCAATCCTGNCTNAGTGCGCCTCAACAACGCAGGTNATTCGTAGCACCTAATTGCTGATTAGCACACCAAAACCTGCACTGANGANTTCTGAGGTCGGTTACCCGCTGCNGCCCCTCNGAGAGACCTAGGCTCGNGGCGTCTTCTTGGCCCGACCACCTACAAGTGCCAACATTNGCTGAGATCAAACTGGACGAGGGGTTGAGATATGGGCGACGCAAGCCTCAAGATCTTTACTGCAAAGAGAATCATCACTATGAATCCAGCGTTGCCGTTCGCTGAGGCTATAGCCGTGCAAGGTGANCGAATCCTTGGGTTGGGAACGATCGAAGATCTGGCTCAGTGGGGAGATTACGAAGTTGACGACCAGTTCAAGGATCACATCTTGCTCCCCGGTTTCGTCGAAGCGCACACTCATGTCATGACCGGCGGGGTGTGGGAGTTCCCCTATGTTGGTTTCTACGACCGCGTCGACCCGACGGGCCGCACCTGGTCTGGCTGNCGAGACCTCAGCTCGGTAGTTGAACGTCTACAAGAGTGCGAAAGAGATNTGGAGGACCCGCAGCAGCCTTTGATTGCTTGGGGACTCGACCCCATCTTTCTCCAAGGCGAGCGGCTGGTCGCAAAACACCTTGATCAGGTTTCAGAGAAGCGTCCGATTTTCGTGTACCACGCGAGTGGGCACCTCGCGACAATCAACTCCGAAATGATGCGGCGCTCTGACATCGATCGCCATACCCCAACGCCGGGAGTGGCTANAGACACTGACGGNGAACCCAACGGCGAACTTCAAGAGCCGGCCGCTATGTTCCTGGCACAAGGGGGATTCGCGGCACTAGGAGCCGCGATCATGTCNCCGAACGCGAAATGGAACTACGCCCGTGAAGCACGNAACTGTGGTGTCACAACGGTNACCGATCTCGGTACGACTCGCTTGGCGATGGAGGGCCAATTAGAGGCTTGGCGCGATGCNACCGATGACCCAAATTACCCNGCTCGAGTGGTAGTCGCGGTGGGGCATGGCGACTTCGGTGGACAACAAACAGAATCAAACGACATGGCNCTGCTTGCTGTGCGATTACGCGACGAGGAACAAACCTCGAAGCTCCGTTTCGGAATAGTGAAGCTGGTGCTCGATGGATCCATCCAAGGGTTTACTGCTCGAGTTTCTTGGCCTCACTACGTCAATCCACCAGCAGGTCACCCAGGAAATGGGCTTTGGTTGATTCCACCTGAACAGATGGCTGAGATAGTCAGCTCCTATCACGCCGCCGGACTCACTGTTCACTGCCATTGCAACGGCGACGAAGCAGCCCAGGTGTTCATTGACGCCGTCGAAGAAGCATTAGAAAAGCACCCCCGATGGGATCACCGACACACAGTGCAACATTGCCAACTAACAACGACGGCCCAATACAAGAAGATGGCCGCATTAGGAATGAACGCAAATATCTTCAGTAATCACATCTTCCACTGGGGGGACCAACACGCCTCGGTCACCGTCGGAGAAGAGCGCGCCGCCCGAATGGACGCTTGCGCTACCGCTGAACGAGAGGGTGTGAGGTTCGCTGTCCACAGCGATGCNCCAATNACCCCGATGGGNCAGTTGCATACAGCTTGGTGNGCGGTCAACCGACTCACCGCCTCCGGAAGAGTGTTAGGTCCTGAGGAACGAATCAGCGTGAGCACGGCGCTCCAAGCGTGCACACTTGACGCCGCTCACCAACTCAAGTTAGATCACGACATCGGCTCTCTTGAAGCGGGCAAGCTTGCCGATTTCGCGGTACTTGAGAGCGACCCTTACGAAGTGAGCCCNGAGCAGCTCAAAGACATCTCAGTATGGGGCACCGTACTGGGCGGCGTCCCACAGCCAGCTGATTCACAGTAAGGAAAGAGCGACATGGACCCCTCGGCTGCTGCGATGGAGGTGTCTGTTATTGGTGGCTATCTGGGGGCTGGAAAGACCACTCTGGTCAACCACGTGTTACATAACGCCTCAGAACGCATCGCCGTCCTAGTTAATGACTTCGGCGACATCAATATCGACCAAGAGCTGATTGAGGCAAGCGATGACAGCACAATCAGCTTGACTAACGGCTGCATCTGCTGCTCTCTCGTCGATGGGTTTACTTCAGCACTGGAATCGGTCCTGTCTTTACANCCNANGCCCGAACGACTTGTCATNGAAGCCAGCGGCGTCGCTGATCCAGGAGCCGTAGCCGCCTACGGACACGCACCAGGGTTAGCGCTTGACGCCATCGTCGTGGTGGCAGACGCAGCTCGACTGAGAGAACAAGTTGCNGATCCACTCGTAGGGCAGACCGTAGTTAGCCAGTTGAGTGCAGCGGACGTCATTGTGCTCAACAAGGTCGACCTCNCCGANGACGTGGCGGCCGTTCTCAGCGAACTAGGCCGGGTGAACGACGACGCCTTGGTGATTGAGACCCGTTACTCAGANGTGAACNTGGACCTGCTCTTCGGTAGAACCGTAAGCCAAGTCCGCGCAGGCGCCAGCCATATTGGGGAATTCGAGTCTCGGACCCACAAATCCGACCGGCCAATACCGAGAGACGCNTTTGAATCATTGGTCATGAACCTGCCTGAAGATATTCAGCGCATAAAAGGCATNGTTCGTCTTACTGAAGCCCCTCAAGTGCCAATGGTGTTCCAGCTAGTNGGAAGAAAGTGGGAGNTGCGNGCCNTAGCCNACAGGTCGAAGTCACCTGAGGGCAATCAATTAGTAGCCATAGGCCCGAAAGGGTCCATTCCATCTGNTTGGGATCAGGTTCTTCACTTCAATGANGAGACAAAAGCGTCATCCTGAACCATTACTAATCGGCTGAAGCAGATGCCATACCCATGATNTGGGCTAAGCGTTGAACACCGTCCTGAATCGCTTCTCGAGACGGATTACCAAAACAAAGTCNCATCTTGTTAGCGCCCCACAGCGGATCGACTGACCAGCCAGCNCCAGCATTAAACTCNATTCCACTTTCAGCGGCTTCAACCGAAAAATCAGCTGTGTCCACGTTGTCAGCAAACGTGAGCCACATAAAGATTCCCCCTTGCGGCATTTCAAAATCGACGGAGTCCCCAAAGTTTTCTTCTATAGCTTCAGCCATAACTTCAGCTTTCTCTCGGAGCACTGACGTCAAACGTTCTGCGTGCTTGTCAAAGTGGGCGCTCGCATATTCAGCGACGACCATCTGTTCCAACGCGCCCGATCCNGCATCGGTCTTCAACGAAAGAATTTGCTGAAGAACGGAGGATTCCGCCACGAGGTATCCCACCCGCAACGCCGGTGCNATGGATTTCGAGAACGAGCCACAGTAGATGACTCTCCGACCNGGGTTGTCGAGCTCCCAAAGAGTAGGTGGTCGGTCACAACCCCACAGCAAATCGGCGTAACAGTCGTCCTCAAATATTGCTGTTTGGTAACCATCCATTGCNGCCAAAATCTCAAGTCTTCTCTCCAGGGGCATACAAGACCCGGTCGGGTTCTGAACCGTCGGAATGGTGTACAGATACTTGGCCGGCCGCCCCTGTGACGTGCAGGCTTCAAGCAACTCAAGAAGATGGTCTGGTCGGACTCCGTGCTGGTCAAGACCTACGCCGTGGACCACGACGCCTAATCGCTNCAAACGGCTGATCATTCCGCCATACGTTGCCTCTTCGACGATGACGCTATCGCCAGGAAGTAACAACAGGTCGTTGACGAGATCTAAAGCCTGTAATGACCCTGANGTGATGAGAACTTCGTCAGGATCTACGGAGGTAGCGGCTCTCACCCCGAGTTTGCGACAAATGAATTGGCGAAGATCTTCGTNCCCCAGTGGACTACCNCCGAGGTTGTANANAGCCAACTTGCGACCCTCACGCTGAAGTACTCGCGTGACGGCCTCTGTNAGGCCGGCAACGGGAACATTTTCCTCGTCGTTGTTTCCNCCGACAAANCTGAATTCGGGAATACCGGCCCATTTGGCCTCNGATGGAGGCAGACCTTGCCTATAAAGCTCGCTAAATTCGAAACNCACCGNTCCCCCTCGGCCTAGTCACGATCCGCATCGTAGGGCCGAAACAGCGCACCGGTGCTACTAGCGTGTTTTTTACATCTCCTGAGTCGAACAAAGAGGGNCCGTTGTTGCAATACGAGGTACACGCGATCAAATTTGCTGAGCGTGACGCGGTCCGCGCTGAGCATTTCATCGGCGGCGACCCCCATGATACGGCTCCCATGCCGATGGANTATTTCGTGTGGCTGATTCGCCGCACCGACGGTCGAGAGTGGGTCGTCGACACTGGCTTTGAACAAGACGATGCTGAGTCTCGCAAGCGTACGCTGCTGCGAACAGCCTCCGAAAGTGTGGCATTGCTCGGAGTGAATGCTGAAACNGTGGCGGATGTCATAATGACNCACTTCCACTANGACCACGCTGGGGGAGTAAACCAGTTCCCTCAGGCAACCTTTCACGTCCAAGACGANGAGATGTCTTTTGCTACCGGTCGCGACATGACCCACAAGGCGTACAGACATGCGTTCAANGTCCGACANATCCAGGATCTGGTGGGCCAAGTTTTTTCTGAAAAAGTCCAGTTCCACTCCGGTGACGTAGAACTTTCAGCAGGTCTAACNCTGCACCACATAGGGGGACATACNCGNGGAATGCAGGTCGTTCGTATAGACACNGGCAGCGGCGTAGTNGTTCTGGCNTCGGACGCCAGNCACTACTGGGCCAANATGGACNNGGGCCGNCCGTTTCCCATCGTCGACGATTTGTCCAAAATGGTTCAAGGGTGGGAGACCCTCCGACACCTCGCTGGCCCCGACGGCGTNATCATTCCCGGACANGATCCCCTGGTTCTAGAACGCTTTCCNCCGTCCACNCCTCAGCTTGAAGGGATAGCAGTTCGCTTGACGTAACGATCAGCGTCTGAGGCGCTGCAAGGCTAAAACGCGGGATCGCCAGCTTCGAGACCGAGTAAGACTCGCCCAGCCGTGTCGATTTGGTACGAACCAACCATGAAGTGTCCAGCGACGGCTCGAGCATCGTCAAGTAAGCCCATCAAACCCGAAGCCTCAAAGTTGGCCGTACTTCCNGCAGCGTCTACCAAATGCTGAATAGCGGCGATTGCGTTTTGNACNGACCATGAACACGCCAACCGAACCCTCGCGTGAACGTCGAGGTCAACTGGATCATCATTCTCAGCGGCTTCCCAAATGGAATCAAGCTGTTCATAAACCCACGCTTGTCCCGCTCCCACAAGNGCTTCGGCTTTCGCNACAGCAGATGCAGCATCTGGTCGATCATGTAACGGAAGTTTCGAGTTCAGAGGCCGTTTCGCNTGGGCTAACAACTTGAAATCNGCGATGGCTCTACGAGCCAGACCGCTNGCCACTCCNGTCTTAGGAAACGGAAATCTCAGAGCCGACGGCAATCGATAAAANGGTAAATCGGGGAGAGGNAAGGAATTGTTTGGCACCACCCCACACCAGGCGTCNCTCACGAAAAAATCGTCGAGCACAACATCGTGGGAACCNGTTCCCCTCAAGCCGACGGTATNCCAAGTGTCCTCNATGAATGTNGGGTCAGCGTCGATAACNGCAAAACAGAGTTCGATTGGCGAACTTCCCTCCACCACACTGTTCAAAACCCATTTGTCNGCGGTCGTGCAACCACTTACGAANTTCCACCTTCCAGAAACACGCCAGCCGGNCGATTCCCGAACAGACCGCCCTTTAGGNACTCCGGACCCTGCGACAACAAGTTCGGGTTCGTCTTTCCAGATTTGGCGGCAGGTGTCGGGAGGCAAGTAGGCAGAAACAAGTTCCGCCTCCTCGTTGCAGGTCATCGCCACCCAAGCAGTAGAGCCATGAATCNCAGCTAGTCGTGCCGTGAATTCAATGAGAACTCCGGGATGAACTTCGTGACCACCGTACTCTTCNGGCACTAAGAGCTTCATTAGGCCGGCTTGAGCAAGCGCTGCAATCACTTCGGGATCGGGACACCTGTCGGCGTCTGACTGCTTCGCGCGTTCAGTGATCAACTTTTCGAGACCTGGAGTGAGCCGGTCGACCGGCGAGGAGGCCTTTGCCATAAAGGCAAACTATCGTCTGAAGGCGCTTGCGAAGGAGGCCGCATTGAATTCAACAAACGCGATGCCCGCCGCCGCAGTCGATATAGAAATGAGCGCATCAAGACCACTCGAAGGAATTCAAGTAATCGATCTGACGGACCACCGGGGCGACATCGGTCCCTGGATGTTGGCCGAATTAGGCGCCAACGTCATTAAAGTCGAGCCGCCCGGAGGGTGCCCAACTCGAGCGTTGCCGCCCCTTCGCGAGAGAGACACTTCGGATCTGCGCAGTCTTCACTTCAACGCATACGCGTCGAATAAGAGATCAATACGACTTGACTTAGAAGATCCCGATGATCAAGAGACTTTCCTACGACTCGTTGAATGTTCAGATTTTCTTTACGAATCAGGACTGCCCAACCAGACCTCTGATGTCGGTCTCAGTCGTTCCGACATCACTGAGCGCAACGCAAAGATCGTACACGTGGTGGTCACCCCCTTTGGGGTTGACGGACCCCGAGCCGACGATCCCTATAGCGAGTTGTCACTCGCATCGCTCGGCGGGTCAACAAATTTGCAAGGCACACCGCAGCGAGCCCCAGTAAAAGCGTCCATCCCGCAGGTCTGGCGACACGCCGGCGCCGAATCAGCGGTGGCAGGTCTTGTCGCTCACTCGCGTATGTTGACAACTGGTCAAGCCCAGTATGTGGTCGTGTCAGCACAGGCATGTGTGACGTGGACCTTGCTCAATGCAATGGAGGCGTACGCGATTCAAGGTGCCGACGTACACCGCACCGGCACCGAAATTCCTCTGGCCGTGCCTCTACAAATCCGTATCGAAGCAGCAGATGGATGGCTCATCGCGGTAAGCCGCGGTGACATAGCCAAGGCCCTTGGGTCGTGGCTCGTCGAAGAGGAAATAGTCGAATCAACATGGCTGGAGGAAGACTGGGACACCTTCGACCACCGCGTCCTGAGCGGTGAATACGCCGATCATACGTTTGCCGACATTCACCAAGCGGTGGCCACCCTTTGTTCGCGCTATCCCCGCGACACGATGATGCGAAGAGGCCTGGAGGCGGGAGCCACTCTGGCGCCGATAAATGACGTTGAAGACCTTCTTTCCTTCGACCACCTTGAGCTACGAAATTTCTGGTTACATGCGACCCGCAACAGAGGGTTTAAAGATGAGCGGATTCCAGGTGGATTCGTTTGTTTTGATGGCAAAAGATCGGGCGGCGAACGTCGACCACCTCGCCTCAATGAAGATGGTGAAGATATACGACAACAACTTGCACGTCAGCCAAAACCTCGTGACGTCCGAGCCACGGCAGTTTCAGACCTTCCTTTGGAAGGACTCAAAGTCGCCGACTTCGCGTGGGTGGGCGTCGGACCCATCACAGCGAAGGCGTTAGCCGATCACGGGGCAACGGTGGTGCGGGTCGAATCAGGTGGACGAATCGATCCCTTGCGAGTTAATCCACCTTTTAAAGATCAAGTCTTCGGGGAGAACCTGTCACAGTTCTTCGGGACCTTCAACACCTCCAAATTGGGAATCGACATTGATCTCAAGAACGACGCCGGACTTGAAATTGCCCGAAGGCTCATCTCGTGGGCGGACGTCGTCATTGAGTCGTGGAGTCCAGGCGCTTTCGCCAGAGCAGGGTTGAGCGATGACTTGATTCTGTCGCTCAACCCTTCGGCCATTGTGGTGCACACCTCCTTACTCGCCAGCGGAGGCCCACTATCGCCCCTAGCGGGCTACGGATATCACGCAGCTGCGATCGCCGGGTACTACGAAGTAGTTGGCTGGCCTGACCTACCACCTGATGGGCCCTATCTCGCCTATACCGACACCATCGCCCCCCGTTTCATCACCCCTGCTCTACTCGCCGCAATCGACCGTCATCGGCGCACAGGCCAAGGCTGCGTCATCGAAGCGGCTCAGCTTGAGTGTGGACTTCAACTTATGACGCCCGAATTACTTGATTATCAGGTCAATGGTCGCAAAGCGTCTCGACGCGGGAATCGCGAACTGGAAATAGCGCCTCAAGGCGTATACCCGGTCGATGGACGAGATCGATGGATCGCTATCACCATCCCAAGTAACAAAATATGGGATTCACTCAAACAAGTCATGGGAAAGCCCGAGTGGGCCGACGACGTAACGTTCGACACGGCGCAGGGTCGTCTCGAAGCGCACGATGCTATCGACGCCCAAATTAGTGAATGGAGCCGGCAGCACGACGGCCGAGCATTGGAAGCCTTACTACTAGCCGGAAACATTCCAGCGGGGTTGGTTTCCCGCAGTAGCGACTTACTCGCGGATCCTCAATATCGGCACCTCAACTTCTATCGCTGGCACGAACACGGAGCAATGGGTCACATCCCCTACGCCGGTCATCAATACTCCATCGAAGGGTACGAACATGGACCTAGAGCCCCGGCACCGCTGTTAGGGGAACACACCTTTGAAGTCTTGAGCGACTTACTTGACCTAAACCCGGACGAAATAGCGGAAATCGCAATTAGCGGAGCTTTGGGATGAGCGCCGCATCATTCTTAGATCTGGTAGCCACCGCGACCCGGATCGCTGACGTCCTTCGACACCAGGGAGCATCGATCGCGGTATCGGAGTCAGCCGCTGGCGGTCTCATCAATGCCGCATTAGTCGCCGTGCCCGGTGCTAGTGATTTCTACCGCGGTGGCATGATCGTCTACACCGGCGCCGGTAGAAGAATTCTTGCGGGCAACGAGGCACTGCCTGAAGGTCTCAAGGGCGCAACCGAGGCCTTCGCTCTAGTACAAGCAAACCGCTCGAAAAACCTGTACCAAGCGGATTGGGGCATCGGAGAGACCGGTGCCACTGGCCCTTCAGGCAACCCCTATGGAGACCCCCCCGGTGTTGGATGGGTGGCCTGTAGCGGACAATTGGACGCAACCCTTCGACTGCAAACTGAGAACGATGACCGGATAGCCAATATGCACGCTTTTGCTTTAGCAGCATTGCAGCTCGCGGTTGAGACGATAAGGGCGTAGATTTTGGGTGTGGATTCCATACCGCTGTCAGTTCTAGATCTAGCGACAGTTTCCAGTGACGCGACAAGTTCCCAAGCGCTCCGCGAAGCGACACTTGTCGCACAACGCGCCGAAGAACTCGGATATTCACGATTTTGGGTAGCCGAACACCACAACATGAACACCGTGGCGAGTACGTCCCCAGCGGTCTTAATTGCTCACGTCGCCGCATCAACCGAACGCATCAAAGTTGGATCGGGCGGGGTGATGCTTCCCAATCACGCCCCGCTGGTCATCGCAGAACAGTTCGCTCTGCTCGAGGCTTTACATCCTGGCCGCATCGATTTAGGTATTGGCAGAGCTCCGGGCAGCGACCGTCAAACAATGGCGGTGATTCGAGGGTCTGCAGCGGCTCTGTCAGTTGAAGATTTCCCTCGTGATCTCGTTGACGTCATGGGTCTCCTCGGCGACGTACGGACCGATCATGGATTATGGAACAAGTTCTCTGCCACTCCGGTAGCAACCTCGTCCCCTGCAGTCATTCTCTTAGGCTCAAGCGGCTTTAGTGCACAATTGTCGGGGGTACTCGGCCTTCCATTTGCTTTTGCAAACCACTTTGATACCGGAGGCACGCTCGAAGCCGTTCGGCTTTACCGCGAGGCTTTTCGACCATCCCCCATTCTGAATGAGCCATACACCATTGTTTCGGCGTCAGTAATCGCCGCGGGTACCAGCGAGGAAGCAGAAAAGCTCGCCGCCCCAAGCCGGCTCCGAAAATACGGCATGCGTACTGGGCGGTTTCTACCACTGTGTCCTCCTGACGAGGCCCTCTCGCATCCCGAATGGGAACGCGCTGCTTCGATGCCGAACAACGCAATCAACGGAACTGCAGACGAAGTTGTCGCTGGCCTCAGCGAACTAGCTGAAGAAACCGAAGCAAAGGAACTATTTGTATACGGTCCAACTTACGGCATCCAAGAACGGCTCCTGAGTCTCGAACTGATCGCAAAAAGGTGGGAACTTGAGGGATCAGCCATGGATGTGGAAAACGACATTTCGAAATGACTGAAGCCAAAACCACCGCCTTAGGCACGCACTTCGGTCCGTATCGCATAGACACGCGAGATAACGAAATCATCGCCGTAAGAGGTCACGAACTTGACCCACGCCCATCCCTCATCGGGCAGGCGCTCATGCATAGCAACGAACTACGTATCGAACGTCCTGCCGTTCGTCGGTCATGGCTCGAAGAAGGCCCGGGATCCAACAACGACCAGCGTGGAAAAGAACCGTTTATAGAAGTCGAATGGGAAGAAGCGACAGATCTCGCTGCAAGCGAACTCAAACGAGTACAAGCGCAGCATGGATCACAAGCAATATTTGCNGGGTCTTATGGCTGGGGATCCTCTGGTCGAGTCCACGCGCCGAGCGCACTGCTTTTCAGATTGCTACGGATGTTCGGCGGCTACACAGATGTCTGGGGTACATACTCGTCTTCGGCTGCTCAAGCGATCATTCCCTACTTCCTCGGAATGAGGTACCACACTGCAATTGGTAGAGGCACTAGTTGGTCAGTAATCGCCGAACACACCGAACTGTTCGTGTCCTTNGGNGGCCTTCGNCTCTCCAACACTGANGTCACCTACGGAGGGCAAGGCACTCACCACACAGAAGATTGGATGAAAAAGGCAAACCGCAACGGGACAGAGTTCCTCAACATTGGNCCCTTNCGCGACGACGTCGACTCCGGCATTGAATCACGATGGCAACCTATTCGNCCAGGTACCGACGTCGCACTGATGCTCGGACTCATCCACACCCTCGTTTCACAAGATCTCGCCGACAGAAGCTTTGTCGACACCTACGTTCACGGCTGGGACCGCTTCGCAGATTACGTGACCGGAGCCGCTGACGGAACTCCNAAATCAGCCCAATGGGCATCAACCATCACCGGAATAGAAGCAANCGNTATNCAAGATTTAGCGATAGAGATGTCGAGTAAACGNACGCTCATAAATCTAGGTTTATCGGTCCAACGCGCCGACCATGGCGAACAGCCCTACTGGACCGCAGCCGCCTTAGCATCAGCCCTCGGTCAAATGGGGCTGCCCGGCGGCGGTCTGGCATTCCCGTTCGGAGCTCAAGGCAACGTCGGTGCTGGCCAAATTCGCAAACGTGTGCCGGGAATGCCGATACCCCCCAGGCCCAAAGACTCACANATCATTTCAGTTTCCAGATTCCGAGAGTTGCTGGATAACCCNGGTGAGCAGTATGACTTCAANGGGAAAAGCGGGCAGTTTCCGGANATCAAAATGGTTTGGTGGGCGGGAGGAAATCCGTTCCATCACCACCAAAACCTGAGCGAGTTATCCAGAGCATGGCAACGACCTCAAACGATCGTCGTCCAAGAACCATTCTGGACTCCGACCGCAAAACGAGCAGACATTGTGNTGCCCTCGTCGACGCCACTCGAACGCAATGACATNGGAGGAGCNGANAATCTTTTGATTGCCCATGGTCGAGCCGTCGACCCTCCTGGCGANGCGCTNGACGACTACGAAATCCTTGCCATGATCGCCAATCGCTTGGAACTCGAAACCCAATTCACAGAAGGCCGCACCGGGGANGAATGGGTCGAAGTTCTCTACGANCTNTTTCGAGTGGAGAACGANTGGGCNCCCGAATATCACGAATTTCGCGANATCGGCCATCTTCGGTACCCCGATATGGGCGATATGGGCGAAAGNAAGCAANTCCTGTTNTCTGATTTTCGCNNGAACCCAACTGAATTTCCGTTGGGAACTCCAAGCGGACGAATCGAACTGTGGTCGGAAACAATCGAAGAATACGGCTACGACGATTGCCCACCCCACCCAGCATGGATGGAACCTTATGAACGGATCGGAGGCGAGGGGTCCGAACGCTGGCCCCTGCATCTCATATCCAACCAACCCACAGTGCGGCTNCACAGTCAATACGACCACACAGAACCGAGTCTCGGNTCNAAAGTGGCTGGNCGNGAACCTATTCGCATTCATCCCGACGCCGCCAACGAACGAGGAATTCTCGACGGTGATGTTGTACGAGTCTTTAACGAACGCGGAGCCTGTTTGGCCGGNGCAGTTTTGGATGACGCTCTAATGCCAGAAGTTGTTCAACTTTCAACAGGTGCATGGTACGACCCCGATTCGCAAGGAATGTGCCGTGCAGGNAACCCAAATGTCCTTACGCTCGACAANGGCACNTCCAAGCTGGCGCAAGGTCCCTCAGCGCACACTTGCCTAGTAGATATTGAACGTTTCACCGAACCCGCACCGCGGGTTGAAGCNTACGATCCACCCGAACTCATCCAGCGATCCCAGANCAGGAAAAATGCCTAACTCAAACACNTCAGCACAAGATTGGCTGAAGGGATTTGCCCGCGAACTTGACCTCGANGCNCCAGATAGCAACACCATCGAAAACCTTCTAAATCTCGCCGGAGTCGCCGCTCACGACTCTGAGCGCATCGCCGCCCCTATTGCGTGTTGGATGATTGGCGTAGCGGGGATGGACCCCCACANAGCGTTAGCGCTCGCTGAAAAGTACGTAACCGAACGCGTTAGCTAACGCTTTATCTACAATCAACTTCTGTGAACGACCGCAACTGGGGTTTTCGAACACGGGCGCTGCATGCTGGCGGTAGACCTGACCCTTCGACAGGATCCAGAGCTGTACCGATATACCAGTCCACAAGTTTCGTATTCGAGGACACAGCAGATGCGGCAGATAAGTTCGCTCTCCAGAAGTACGGCACCATCTATACGCGAATCTCGAACCCCACCATCAACGCATTTGAGGAAAGAATGGCCAGCCTTGAATGCGGAATAGGCTCCGTCGCCACNGCGTCGGGCATGGCAGCTGAGTTNTTGACCGCNGCGGCCCTCGCCGGTACCGGCGACAACTTCGTTACCTCCACCGCTCTTTACGGCGGTACATACAACCTGTTCGACGTAACACTTGGTCGTTTTGGCGTGGAAGCCCGATTCGTTGACGGTGATGACCCCGACGCTTACGCCCAAGCGGTAGATGAGAGCACCAAGTTTCTGTACACCGAGATCGTCGGNAACCCCTCGGGATCTATTCCCGATCTGTCAGCGATAGCAGCAGTNGCTCATTCAAACGATATTCCACTTGTTGTCGACGCAACATTCGCAACACCGTACCTATGTCAGCCACTTAACCATGGGGCTGACATTGTGTTGCATTCAGCCACAAAATTCATTGGCGGTCACGGCAATTCGATTGGTGGCGTAGTCACGGAATCCGGNCGCTTCGACTGGGGGAGTGGACGCTTTCCGCACATGACCGAACCTGTCGAAAGTTACAACGGACTGAAGTTTTGGGAGAACTTCGGAGAATACGCATTCTGCACCAAATTGCGTGCTGAGCANCTACGCGACGTTGGCGCAGCTATGTCCCCGATGAACGCGTTTCTNCTTATCCAAGGAATAGAAACCTTGCCCTTCAGGATGGATGCCCATGTCGCTAACGCTCAAGCCGTTGCTGAGCACCTNGAACAACACGAAGCGGTTAATTGGGTGAACTACGCNGGCCTCGCTGCNTCTCCTTACAACGATCTNGCCAACACGTACTTNCCCAAGGGGCCAGGCGCCATCTTCACATTCGGTGTTAAGGGAGGAAGATCTGCCGGGGCGAAGTTCATTGAATCGCTACAAGTCATCAGTCATTTAGCGAACGTGGGGGATGCTCGGACGCTCGTCATTCACCCTGCGTCCACCACCCACCAGCAACTATCGGACGAGGCGTTACTTTCAAGTGGAGTTAGCGATGACATGGTCCGCCTATCGGTGGGACTCGAAGATTTAGAAGACATCATCTGGGATCTTGAACAAGCGTTGGCGAAAGCGAGTCAATCATGACCGTGACCCATGAGCCGGTCCCCGGTTGGAGCGAACCAACCGCCAGCGAACGACTAGGTCTGCTACAGAGAACCAACATCGTCGCAATGGTCGGGGTATCAGCTAATCCAGCTCGGCCAAGNAACTTCGTTGCAACNTATNTGCTCAGTTCCAGCACCGACTTCGAAGTCTATTTCGTGAACCCGATGGCGGAGGAGATTCTCGAGNGACCCTGCTACTCGACTTTGCAAGACCTGCCAGTNAAGCCAGATATGGTTGATGTTTTTCGTCGTTCCGGCGACTTGCCTGAAGTAGCAGAGGAGGCCGTAGCCGCAGGCGCCACATCATTTTGGGCTCAACTTGGGCTATGGAACGTGGACGCAGCAAACATTGCGATCGAAAATGGCCTTGACGTTGTGATGGACCGTTGTCTCAAAATTGAACACGCCCGGTTTCACGGAGGCTTGCACCTCGCTGGATTCGACACCGGCGTCATCGATTCCCGATTAACGACCTGAAATCAGGTTTTCGAAGATCTGACGTGCACACTGGTTAGGTGATGTCAGGTCGAATCGCCGCGGTCGCTTTACTAACGGCAGCAGCATTGACAGNGTCGTGCAGTTCTCCAGACCTTGAAAGCGTTGGCGAGGCTTCTCAAGTCGCGACGACCCCTTCTATGTTGTCCTCCAGCACTTCAGTTGAACCCAAATCGATCGACGATCTCGAATTTACCTACCAAGGAGAAGTGTCGGCACCGGACGTGCCCAACGGTCTCGATTGGTTCAACGTCGACAGACCTCTTTCACTCGTCACAGATCTGCGCGGCAAAATTGTCATACTCGACTTCTGGACACAAGGATGCATTAACTGCCTGCATGTCATTCCAGACCTGCACAGACTNGAAGAAGAATTTCCCGATTCGCTNGCCGTAATTGGGGTCCACTGGGCAAAATTTGACCACGAACGAACAAGCGATGCGGTAGCGAAAGCAGTACAGCGNCTCGGCATTCGNCATCCGGTAGTAAATGATGACCACGAATACTTGCGCAGGTCTTACCGCGTACGCGCTTGGCCCACCCTTGTCCTAATNGACCCTCTCGGCCGNGTTGTCGGAGTTCACGCCGGAGANGGGGTNTATCCCCTATTTGAACCAGTCATTGACCAAATGNCCCGNGAATACGGAGCGGCAGATCTCATCGACGTGCGCCCTCTAGAAACGATCGCGAAGAGTTCGAANCTGATACCCACCGTGTTGAGTTTTCCCGGCAAAGTACTCGCTGACANNGCGAGCCGTACCTTGTTCATCTCCGACTCGGGACACCACCGCATCGTAATCACTGATCTCGACGGACGAATTTCNGACGTCGTAGGCGGCGGTTCGCCCGGCCTAGTTAATGGCGCATGGATCGACGCACGATTCAATCAACCTCANGGATTAGCACTCTCCGCAAACGGCAGATTCTTATACGTCGCAGACCGAGGAAACCACGCGATTCGCGTCATCGACCTTTCCCAGCGCACAGTTCAGACGTTGGCCGGAACAGGCCAGCNAGTTCACAGGGTGGTCGCTGGGCCGCCGNNCGCAACCTCAATAGCCTCGCCTTGGGACGTAGAACGAATCGGTGATCAACTCTTCGTNGCAGGAGCTGGCCGNCACCAACTGTGGGTTCTAGGCATATCGCAACAGGGCCGAACAGCCGACTGGATCGACATTTTTGCTGGTACCGGAGCCGAAGGTATACAGGACGGGCCTCGGTTGGCGGCAACGCTCTCGCAACCGTCAGGGCTCGCAACNGATGGCTCCACGCTATGGTTCACTGACCCCGAAGCGAGCGCCGTTCGATCCGTAGAGTTACACGACGGCGATCAATTAANCACCCTGGTAGGCACCGGTCTGTTCTCCTGGGGTGATTCGGTTGGCGACGCTCAAGCCACCGAGTTGCAACACGCCGTAGGTATTGAATTGGTCGGTGACACCCTTTACGTTGCCGACACCTACAACCATCGAATTAAAGCGATTCGACTCCCCAGCGGAAACTCGGTCANNGTTGCAGGCAATGGGTCTCCCGGATTNANGGACGGATANGGCGAANAAGCTCAACTCGACGAACCTAGTGGGNTAAGTCTCGCCAATGACATCTTGTATATCGCTGACACAAATAATCACAGGATCCGAACCCTCGACACTCAAACTGGAGAAATCGCGACCCTTGGATTCAGCAATCTGCAGGTTGCTCCACTAATAACGCGTGAAGCAGCGGACGAAACGGTCGTCTTTGCCCGAAANGTTGTGGCNCCAGGAACCCTTAAATTATCTGTAGATTTAGGCCTCCCAGCAGGGTACGAATTCAACGAAGACGGNACATTCGCTCTCGACGTCACCATCGAAAACGCGNGGACGTCGCAGGTAGTCGGCGCAAGCTCCTACCGAGCCCAAGGGCCCCAGNTGCCGCGAGCCTTCNACCTGCTTGTAGAAGACGAGCAGAACCTTCGAGTTAGGGCTGATGTAACGGTTTTTTACTGTCCGGCAGAGAACGCAACGTTTTGTCTGCTGCGTCACCTCCAGTTGGAACTCCCCATCAAAATCGATGAGGCTGGAACCAACGAAGTTGTCCTAATGCATCAGCTCCCTTCCGCNGAAGAAATCGATCGCAGCATTGAGAGCGGCAGTGGCTAACGGAAACGGCGGACTTCAAAAAGCGCGGCGCTTCATATGCGCCATTGTCATAACGGTTGGAGTGATCGGCGGGCCGGCGCCCTACACATCGTCGAGTGCAGGAGCCGAAGAAACGGTTGAGACGATCGCGCCGGACCCGACGATCGTCGCCGTAGTCGAGGGACCAGGAGGTATCGGATACTGGGTTGTTGCAGCCGACGGCTCGGTAGAAGTCATCGGCACCAGCATTGTTCCACCGCTAGGTGAAGTAGAACCCATAACCGACCGAGTGCGAACCGCATACNCGGGNGCTCCAGGGGCATTAGGCATTTGGTTAGAACTTCTTGACGGANCAAAGATCGCCGTGGGAGACCCCGGACCCAGAATCTTTACGGGACACGACCGTCCGACAGGCTGGCTCGCCGGTCTCGCGGCAAAACAACTCATGAAGGGGAGATGGATCGATGAAATNGACCGAGGATGNGTAACNGAACTTCCTAGAGCGGTTCGGGTTGGCCAACTTCTTCTACCCACGATGAGTGAAAACCAATTCGGAGCCGCAGTTGAAGAGTCCCGCNATCATCAAATAGCAGGGATCTTGCTCTCAGGTGGGGCTACCCGATGGATCGGTCGAAGAATAAGCGAGTTGCAAGATTTTGCGGGACGAATCCCACTTCTNATGGCAGCNGACGAAGAAGGTGGTCGAGTGCAACGTCTCCACCATGTCTTACCGAACCTCCCAAGNGCTGCNCGACAAGTAAATGAACGTCTAGAGCTGGTCGCACAACGTGCTGAACGGCACGCAACTCAGATGCTCGAGTTGGGTTTTGACGTCAATTTCGCTCCTGTGCTCGACGTGGGTTCGGGACCAGGCATCGGTGACCGTNCATTCTCAAATGATCCGTCTCTAGTAGCGGAATACGGAATGGCGACGATTGAAGGTTTAAGCGACGGCGGTGTGCTNCCNGTGGTGAAACACTTTCCCGGTCACGGATCGACAAATGGGGACTCCCACTTAGGGCGTTCCGTAGGGCCATCATTGGCTGAGTTACGTGAAAACGACCTCGTGCCATTCCGAGAAGCGATTNCTTCAAAGAAGGTAGCGATCATGGTTGGNCACATTGAGATACCCGATTTAACTGAANAGCTTCCTGCGTCGTTATCGAAGGCCGCCATAGATGGTCTTCTGCGCAACGACTTAGGGTTTGACGGACTGGTCGTAACGGACTCNCTCAACATGCGCTCCATCACNGACCGGTGGGCCGTTGATGAAGCGGTTGTCATGTCCCTGGCAGCCGGCGCTGATCTGATGGTGCTAGGCACGTTGGCTGAAGTCGGTTCGGCATTTGACGCCATTGATAGAGCGGTTTATGAAGGGGTGGTACCAGTCGCCCGAGTCGACGACGCAGCCACTAACGTGCTCCGAGCGAAAAACATCAACGCGTGCACTCTGATAGGACGGGTACGCGGAGTNTTGAACACGGTTTANGACTGGTAGAGAGCNCGACCNGCGTTGCGCATCAGTCGAAGGTAATAACCGACCTGGTAACTGACCCTGCCTTCATGGCCTCGAAACCCTGGTTGATNTCTTCCANACTGATACGAGCCGACACCATCTCATCGAGCATCAATCTTCCATCCAGATACATGTCCACAAGGCGAGGCATGTCAGTACGAAACTGATTCGACCCCATGTTCGATCCNTGAATCTTTTTCTCGAACAAGAAATCAACTCCGTGAATTTCGATGTTGGTGCCGATAGGAATCATTCCGATAACCGTTGCAGTGCCTCCGTTGCGCAAGCTTTGGAAAGATTGTTCGGTGGTCTGTTTGAGGCCCACTGCCTCGAAGGACTTATGCACACCGCCACCGGTCATCTCATGAATCGCACCCACTGCGTCAGTGTCTGCCGCGTTCACGGTGTCGGTCGCACCCATTTGTCTAGCGACCTCNAGCTTGGTATCGAGCATGTCAACNGCGATTATTCTGCCGGCACCGGCGATGCGCGCAGCCTGAACTGCAGANAGGCCAATGCCGCCTGCGCCAAACACAGCGACTGTCTCTCCTGGCTCNACCTGGGCGGTACGAAAAACTGCTCCGACGCCAGTCATGACCCCGCATCCAATTAGNGAAGCGCGGTCGAGAGGCATATCTTCCCGAATTTTCACTATCGCGTGCTCGTGCACCAGCATCTGTTCGGCGAATGACGAGAGATTTAGAAACTGCCAAGCGGGAGCACCATCGATGGTTAATCGAGGAGCTTCGTCAGGTCCTCGATTGCACTCCAAATCTTTGCCAGAACACAGGGATAAGCGTCCCTCAATGCAGTACGAACAGTGGCCGCAAAACACAGAAAGACATGTAATGACGTGATCGCCGGGCTGGACATAACTCACGTCAGTTCCAACTGCTTCCACAATTCCCGCGGACTCGTGCCCAAGCACGGCCGGGGTCATGTAGGGATATTTACCCTCCATAAAATGTAAATCGCTGTGACAAAGGCCAGCCGCCGCGGTCTGAATGAGAACTTCGCGCGGTCCCGGTTTATCGATCCCGACTTCGCTTACCTCGAGCTCACCTGGAATTTCGTTAAGAACTGCTGCCTTCACGCCAAATCCTTTCTNCAGAGACCAATGTGACTGCTAGTTCTTGGCCNCATTGAATGAGGAGGCTAGTCCTCTTGCCGTCANCGAGCGAAACCGACCAGCCATGTTGCNGTGCTAAGAGGTACCGATAGANAGAAGATTGTCNACTGGGCGATACANCTCTTCTAAATGCTCGATCTCTTCATTTGAAAGTTCGATACTGCAAGCTTCGACCAATTGATGCAGTTGTTCAACGCGCGATACTCCAACAACAGGCGAAGTGATACCCGGTTTGGAAAGCAACCAAGCAATCGCTATTTGCGCTGGCCGACACCCGCGTCGCTCCGCAAGCGCAATNACACGATCGGCGATTTCGAANTCCATTTCACCCCGGTAAAGAGACTCAGTTCGCGTTCGATCTTGACCTGTCGAACGATCGGTGGTGCCACCGTCGAGACCTCCTCGGTACGCGCCTGCCAAGATGCCGCGCGCTAGGGGAGACCAGGGTTGAAGAGCAACCCCTGAATTGAGGCAATAAGGGTTCATTTCGCGCTCTTCTTCCCNATATATGAGGTTGTAGTGGTTCTGCATACTGACGAACTCTGCCCAACCGTTNATGCGAGCGGTCANNTGCAGTTCAGCAAATTGCCAGGCNAACATGGAAGANGCACCAATGTGAAGAGCTTTGCCAGCAACGACTATGTCGTTGAGCGCTCTAAGGGTCTCTTCAATGGGTGTCACAGCCGCCCCTCTTATGGCGTGTGGGTGGCGGTGAATAATGAGCTGGTCGACGTAATCAAGTCCCAGACGGCGAAGTGAACTNTCGACCCCTTCCACAATGTGTTTTCGCGANAGCCCNCCTTGGTTTGCTCCAGGACCCATCGGCATCGCAATTTTGGTGTTGATGACGTATTGCTCGCGGGGCNCCAATTCACGTAGAAGCTGTCCCACAACTTCCTCGCAAGCCCCGACCCCGTAAATGTCAGCCGTATCAAAATAAAAAAGCCCTGATTCGATAGCAGCCTCAAAGATTGGACGGGCGTCATCGATGCCCAAAGTCCAATCGCCTTGATGGCCTCTTCCCGGTTCACCGAAGTTCATGGTGCCGAGNCATAATCGCGGAACGCGTAGACCGGTTTTTGACCCAAGAGTGGTGGTAGCAAGCATGGNTGGTCCTTTATCGACGATCGATGTCGAATTAGATCAATCTGAACGGGTGTCGCTAATTGATAGCGGCAACTACTCTACGGCAACTGGGATCTAAGGCTGGAGGCACATTCGGTGGCTGGACCGGTGCTGTATGAAGAACGCGATGGCGTTGCGATCATCACAATCAACCGACCTGAAAAATTGAACACTTTAACGGCTGAGGTTATTCAGGGAGTAGCTGATGGCATCGGTGACGCCACCCGTGCCATCGACGTCGCGTCAGTAATTTTGAGAGGTGAGGGANGNAGCATATCTGCGGGNTACGACCTGCAAGAATTCNTAGAAAATTCGGTTCTCNCCGAAGGAGAAATTTGGGATCCCGTAGCCGATTATCAAGCCATGGCTGCCAATGTTCGTCAGTTCATGACGGTGTGGGAGTGCCCTAAACCAGTTNTCGCNGAGATTTCAGGTTGGGCTGTTGGAGGAGCCACCGACTTACTACTGTGCGCTGACCTTCTNTTTATGGCTGAGGACGCGAAGATCGGGTACGCGCCAAGTCGAATATATGGGACACCTACCACCATGATGTGGGTACATCGCATCGGCTTGGAACACGCTAAACAATTTTTATTAACCGGACGACCANTCGATGCNGAAACNGCATTTCGGATCGGACTGGTTTCCAATGTGTGCGACCCAGCGGAACTATCGAACGTTGCTGAGGCTGAAGCGCGACGCTTCGTCAACATCCCAGCTAACCAGCTTGCCCTCAACAAGCTTCTTATCAACCAGGCATTCGAGAACATGGGACTCCGAACTTCGCAGATGCTTGGCACTTTTTTCGATGGCATCGCCCGCCACACCCCGGAAGCTCGAGAATGGGCGTCGCAAATAAACGAAGGAAAACTCCGTGANGTNATCGCCGATCGTGATCGCCCGTGGCACGACTACGGTCAGGCTTCCCACGAGACCGAATAGGTTCACATCAATCTGTGACTCATTTAGACGGCAAGGTCACCTCNACAACCGGCGGCAAGCGCTCTTCNCCGGAAGCGACGGAATCGACGATTTGTTTCCACGTCATCAGCCAAACGTCCCATAGTGGCCCAATTCGCCATTCATCAATCGGGATAGCNGTCACACTTACGCCGAACTGACGCCATGCGTCTGTACGGACNATGTCGGTTCTCGCTGGACGACTTCCATAGCGATCTGGAACNCCGTATTGAAACAACGGTTCAACAAAAGTGTCGACNAGNCGNCCGGCGTTTCNCCGGCTCGGNGTGTTGTTGACAACCGCNGCGTAGTTAACGATCTTTACGCATCCGCTATCGACGACNGCTACGTCGACCTCTTCGGGAAGTTCGGGAAGGAATCGCACNCTAACGGCCGGCATTCCAGAAGAGCCCCAGGTCAACGAACGAGTGTCCGGCTTATCCGAACCGGCNGAAGGTTGGAAACGACTAAACCAAGCCTCCTCCCAACTTGGTGCGATCTCGACGCCCCATCGAAGCATCTCNTCAACGAACTGNGGCCAGGGAGTCACNCCTTCGACATTTTCTCGATGGAGGCGTTCAATCGCAACCAAAAAATAGAGACCCATTCTGCTTGACGAAGGATCTGGAATGACAGCNGTTTTCGCNTGTTTCGGGTCGACAAGGTCATCAATCTTTGTGGGTGCCTGTAGGGGAATGTCTCCAGGCTCAGGCAACTGATCGACGAGTCGCGGAGCGGCGTCGTATTGAGATTTCGATCGATTCAAACAGGCCGCCAACTGACTTACGGGGGTCACCATGNCATCTTGAAGCANCANGGAAGGGTCGAGTCGATCTATCGCTATTGGTCGATATGGCTCNACTAGCTTTTTTTCGGTAACTCGCCGCCGCTCGAGACTATCGATCCCTAGAACGACATCTGCGATNGGATTAGCAGCGGTTCGTTCAAGCANNTCAACCATAGTGGTGGTGTTTTTTTCNGTGAAGACGAGTACTTCAATTCCGGTGCGATNCGTGAAGTCATCAATAGCGTCCTGAGGTAAGTGAAANTCTTCGTGAGTCAACAGTCGGATGGTGTCTGCAGTTTGTGTCGCAGGTGCACAGCCGGCGAGGATCAGTATNNCTGAGGCGACTGCNGCATAGACCGAGCCGAAGCGAAGAAAGGCGCTACCCATGGACGGAAGTGACCACTACCAGAACGACGCCCCGGTGCACCGTGACCGTCAGCTCGTCGACAACTTCATTACTGAGCCCCAGACTGCTGAACGCAGAAATTTTATCGGTAGCAGCGAGATCCCAACGTAATCCGCGGGTAGATACTTGTGTGTCGNCATCAAGCGCNAGAAGGGTCAACCACGAACCCGTTCNAACTTCTAAATCGAAAGATTTGCCNGGCTTCAAAGCCATTGCGCGNCTCNGCCCNCAGTGGGTGACTACGCGCTGGTCAATGTTTTCGCTGTTAGCTAAGAGCATCAATCCGACCAGCAGATGGTCAAGTCTTCCCNCACCGCCAGTGATGATGTCGACGCTTGTCGCTCCGACGGTCCAAGCGAATCTCAACGCGAGGGCAAGATCGCTAGCGTCTTTGTCGTCAGGATGCTTCTCGATGAGTAAATCCGGATCGCTCTCGNGGAGAGTATTTACGTCGAGGGAATCGAAATCGCCGACAACCACATCTACCGNTAACCCTAAATCTCGAGCGTGCTGGTATCCGACGTCTGCCGCAATGACCAAAGTTGGTGTNGGGCCATCGAGCAGCGATGGAAGGNTNGGACCTCCATCAATCACCCAAGTTCGACTTGGGTCAAGAGAAGCGGCTTCGCTTGGTGACCTAGACATAGACCCATGATTACCTAGAAAAGGGCACAGTTGGCAACGGGTATTGCGCTCGCGACGCTTTCTGCGCAGCAGCGGCCGGTACCTTCGAGGAATGGTGCGCTCATTTCGACGATTTCTACGTCTTCCTTTCCTCCTAGCGATGGTTATCGCGTGCGCCGTTCTGATGACGAACGTTGGTATTGCAATAGCACCACATGGAAAAGAAGCGTTNTTTGCCGTNGAACGAGAACGGAGCGACATCGCNTTAAATTTGTCACCGGGAGCTCAACGAACCGAGGTATACGACAGCCAAGGNAAGGAAATCGGGATCTTGCGATACGACATCGATCGCGAACTNGTGAATATAGATCAAGTACCCGCAGAAGTGCTCGCAACCTTATTAGCGGTCGAAGACAACAAGTTCTGGCTACACAACGGTGTAGATATTCGTGCCATTTCGAGAGCCATGATTCAGAACGTTACAAGTGGCGGCATCACCCAAGGCGGTTCAACGATCACCCAACAAATTGTCAAGCTGAGAATTGTCGGGAACGAAAGTTCGATCAGCCGCAAAATCCGAGAAGCAGTGCTTGCAGCNCGACTGGAGGAAGAGTTCACGAAGCAAGAAATTCTCGAGTTTTACCTCAATGAGATCTACTTCGGAAATGGTGCTTATGGCCTTCAGGCAGCTGCAGAAACCTATTTTGGAAAGGATGTCGGGGAACTCGANGTCGGTGACGCAGCGTTCCTCGCCGGACTTGTCAGAAGTCCCGGNATCTATGACGGTTTCAGTGACACAGANATCGCGGGTAAACGTCGAAGTATGTCCCTTCAGAGCGCAGAAGATGCTGGGATCATCGATAGCGGAGAACGCACTCGGTATGAACAACGTGGTCTCCCGGATCGCAACAGAAGCCCGCAACGAACCGATGAAACTCTCGCTCGGGACTATTTCCTTGACGAAGTNACCGAAGCGTTACTTGGTCATCCCGCGTTGGGAGAGACATANCAGGAAAGGTTCGCNAAGGTATACAACGGNGGCTTACGAGTGTGGACCACATTCGACGCCAAGCTGCAGAGCCATATGGAGGATGCGGTTCGAGAGGTTATAGCTGGAGGTATTGGCGACTTTGAGGTTGCTATGGCGTCGGTAGACCCAGCCACAGGAGCGGTGCGAGCGTTCATTGGCGGCCCCGAGTTCGCTGATTTTCAATTCAACCTTGTTACCCAAGGACAACGACAGCCGGGTTCTTCGTTCAAGACGTATGTTCTTGCCGCGGCATTGGAAAAAGCGGGATTGTTTCCGTTTGACACCATCAGCGGGAAAGGGCCATGCACATTTCCGAACCCACCGAATGTCGACTACGAGGTAAACAATTTCAATGACAGTGATGGAGTAGTGGGGACAGTTCAATTTGCGATCTTGAAAAGCTCCAACTGTGGCTTCGTTCGTTTGGGATTGCGCACTGGTTTAGAGAACGTCGTTGAGGTTGCCAACAGGCTCATCGGTCGAGGTCCTGAAAATTCCTTCCGCCCGTATCTGTCCATGTCGTTGGGAGCGCAAGAAGTCACGCCCCTGGAACAAGCGGTGGCGTACGCCGCAATAGCCAATGNCGGCTTACGCATGGAGCCTTACTACATCAGCAAAATCGAAGACGCGTCGGGCTCCGTGCTTTATCAGCATGTCCCCAGAGGGCGTCGGGCGGTNAAATCNACTACAGCGGCATGGGTCACTGAAGCCCTTGCACAAAACGTTGTCGCCGGGACAGGACGCCGAGCCCAACTTGAAAGTGGTCAACCCTCGGCGGGNAAGACTGGTACTGCGCAGGATTTCAGCGACGCATGGTACGTAGGATTTACACCCCANCTAAGCACTTCAGTTTGGATGGGGCACCCTGAAGAAAAAGTGCCGATGATCGACGTCCAAGGTCGAAACGGCACAGGCGGATGGATACCTGCACGTATTTGGGGGGCCTACATGACNCGCGTTTTAGAAGGGCAAGAAATCTTGACCTGGACTTNGTCACCGCCACCGCCNCAACGAAGTTCTCAGCTCTTGTACTTGCCNGAGGAATTGTGCACAGTCGACATAGATTTAGGTCCAGACCGCGGAGTAATGCCGTTTGATTTGCCCTGTTCGATGGTCGAGGTAGACCTTGACGTTGGAGGTTTCGTCGCACATCGCGAGGCAAACTGTCGCATGACTGAACGGTCATCTACCGGTGTGTATAGAGACGAGTATCTCAATTGTTCGCTGGTACCGGGTCGCAACCCAGTAACCACTACTACTCTGCCCTCAGAAGAAAAAGGTGATGGGACCTGACCGTCGCGTCGCGTGCTAGAACCGGGAGACCTNGAAAGTCAAGATTGAGCACCAAAGAGGGGGCAGCATTGAGTGAGCTTGAGGTTTTGGTGGAACTTCAGGAGTTGGACACTCGNCTCTCGCAGCTTTCCCATCGCTACACGACGCTTCCCGAGAAACAGCAAATAGCGGAACTNCAAAACGAAGACCGCCAACTTGGGGATCAACTCGCCACGATACGGGGAGAGCTAGAAGTCCTGGAACAAAGTCAGGCGGATCGCGAAAGGGAAGTCCAGGACTTGGAAGACAAGATTGCGAAATCCACCAGTGCCCTGTANGGAGGAGAGATGACATCGCCGAAAGAGGCGACNGCCCTTCAGAGNGAAATTGACTCCATCTCGCGTCGGCANGCAGTGCTCGAAGACCAAATTATTGANTTNATGGAGCAAATTGAGCCGTTCGCNGCAGAAGAGACCCGAATAGCAACGCAACGAAACNCTGGNGAAGCCGCGCTCCAAAAACTCGAAGAAAACCTCGCTNCCACCCANGCTGAGATTGAAGATGAAAGACGGGCNGTGANCGAAGAAAGAGCGCAGCTTGAAGAACGCGCCGGAACTGACTTNGTNGGGCTTTACAACCAAAATCGCACGAGNATGGGTGACCATACCGCGGTAGGTCGGCTCGTGGGCACGTCGTGTGGNGCCTGCTTCCTGGNGATCTCAGCCGTTGAAATTGATCGGATTCGACGGNTNCCGAANAATGAACCTTCGGAATGTCCGGAGTGCGGCGCACTTCTGGTTCGGTANCGGCCCTCTGATGTTGTTGTGGTTTGTNGGTACNGCGTTGGTAGCGATGTGGTTTACNTTTCGCGACCCNGCCATAGATCACCGGCTCATAATANTGGGCTGTCTTCTGCCTGACGTGATCGACCGGTTGTACGGCAAGGCCTGGCTCTTACACACACTTTCGGCTCCAATTGTGCTCATGGGGACGCTTATGCTCGCCACCATCGGACGCCGCCACNATCGCCGACGNGTCCTCGCTCTTCCGATCGGCGTTTTCTGGCATCTGGTCTTTGACGGCGCGTGGATGAACACTGAACTGTTCTGGTGGCCCGNTACCGGCCTCACTTTCACGAACACAGGGATTCCCGCCGATGGGCGCGCCTTTACGCTGATTCTTTTGTTGGAGTTGTTGGGTCTGGTTGCTCTCTGTTGGACTTGGCGTCGCATGGGATTGACCAATTCCGCTCGCCGTAAGTTGTTCGTCCGAACGGGTCGCTTGGATAGGGCCATAACTGGCCCTCGGGTAAACAGCCCGTAATGCTCTTCATTGTTCGACACGGAAGGACCGTGGCTAACGCACGTGGTCTCTTGCAGGGAAGGGTAGACAACCCCCTTGATGTCGAAGGCCGCAAGCAGGCCGACCAGATAGCAAAAGTATTGGGCCCTGTGGATCTGGTGATTTCGTCGCCACTGCAAAGAGCGATACAAACTGCTGAGCTATTAGGGCTAGGTCTCCGAATAGACGAGCGTTGGATTGAACTCGATTACGGCGATTGGGACGAGCGCCCTGTAACTGACATCTCGGCTGAGGAGTGGGCGGCGTGGAGAGCTGACGCGTCTTTTGCTCCCCCCGGGGGAGAATCCCTCATTGAGTTAGACCAACGAGTTGCAGCGGCTTGCGACGAACTGATCCCTCAGGCCGAGGAAAAAAATGTTGCGGTGTTCACGCACGTTTCTCCGATCAAATCAGCCGTTCGGTGGACGTTAGGTGTTTCTGAACAAATCTCCTGGCACTTAAACGTGGGTCAAGCGCAAATAACCAGGGTCGGGATACGAAACGGCCGACCCGTCCTCGTCGCGTTCAACGAGACGACCCATTTANAAATGAAGNGGCCCGGTTGAAANTACGCGGCCCTGAACTTGCCGNCATCCATCTCGATTACTCGCCCGTCNCCNACCATGCGANCTAGGTGNATCTGAGCAGANCGAAGCTCGACATGANTGACAAATGTCATTTCGACATGGGGTCGGTAGACGAAGCGACGTTCGGCGCACTCATTCAGTGAACGCGGTTCTCGTAAGTACTCGAGCATGGACAACTCGCGGTTAACGATCACGTTTGCGAAATTGTCAAGCGCCGCGAGGAAGTCATCGCGACCTGAAATAACCCACTTGTGATGAAAAGTTACGAAGTGATCGGCGTCGAGCGTTCGGCACTTGTCAATAGACTTCTCGAATTCCTCGAGAGATGACCATTCGTCGAAATAGTAAGGGCCGAAACCCGACAGTTCGATGTCGCCGAGAAAAGCCGTTCGTGCTTGCGGAATTACGAATACACAATGGCCCTTGGTATGCCCCGGAGTATGTACCACTTCAATTTCAACTCCGCCGAGGTCGAAGGNTGCGGTATCGCGGAACGTCGAGACGTCGATGCGNGGCGCATAGTGAAAGTCNTCAATAATTTCTTNNCGGAATTCCTTTTCNACTTCGGCGGGCATTCCGTACATGGCCATCAGGCCATCCAACGAGGTGAGGCCNNTGTGNTCCGCTTCGTGGCAGTGCACAGGCACNTCGTGNAACTGTTTTAACCCGGGTAAATGGTCTTCNTGGACNTGGGATAAGAGAACCTGATCTACGACAANAGGAAGGCCGCGCTCAGCGACAGTNAAGGAGGGATCTATGAGGACNGTTTGGTGCAGGCCTTGAACTAGTAACGAGTTTCCNTGNGGATATTTGCCCCTATCNACGCCTGTCAACACCGTTGCAGCGCCGAGCGTTAGGGCNTCAGGCCAATCAAGGTCAGGGGGAANGTCTCTCACATCCATTGAGAGTACCCGTGGTCACAACCTTGACTTCTAGGAANCGGGTTAGTTGTGGCGGTGAGTCGGCCTGTAGGCGGGATTCTGTCCAGTGACGAAAGTCACTTNGATGACCATCCATCTCAGCGGTCTACCCGGAATCGTGGGGCGGGCTACCTGATTCCTGCTTGACCTTGCTCCGGGCGGGGTTTACAAGCCGCGCAGGTCACCCTGCACGCTGGTGCGCTCTTACCGCACCGTTTCAGCCTTGCCTGTGACTAACCGAAACTAGTCCATCGGCGGTCTATTCTCTGTTGCACTTTCCGTCGTCTCGCGACGCCTGGTTGTCTACCAGCGCCCTGCCCTTTGGAGTCCCGACCTTCCTCAATTTGCCTCATCTCTGAAGGTGAGACCAACTGCGGTCATCCAGCCAACTCACCGCCGACACCAACTGTATCGCCGGCTGTCGACACTGACGCGAGAAGCTCTCATTTACTCAAATAATGATCCTCGTTTAGGAGACCAACGACCTCCTAAGACTCCGCCAAGTGTGGCTAGNGAGANCGCTAGTAACGACGCAAATATCAGACCCAACCATGACACTGAACGAATTCCGCGTGCCAATCGGATGCACTGCGTTGCAAGCCCAACTANCACAGCNGGGCTGGCGGTGAGTATTCCGTGAGNGATGTGNGCNCGCGGCGCTCGCCACCCNGCGATGAATCCACCGAGAATTAANCCGATAGACAACGCTNCCGTTAGAANAAGAGAATTTTCACTGTCTTCGTCTACCAAATTGCCAATGATCAACCCAAGAATCACCACTACNGAAAGTGAGAAAAAGGCNCCAGCCAGCCACGAATTGCGGTCAATTCGTTGNCCNAAGANCAAAAANTCCCGACGCAAAGCACATTTCCTTCTATTCGATGAGCGAACGCTTAATTAGTGTGGACAATCCGGTGGTCGATGGGAAAGAATCCTGATTGAGATGAGTATCAGCGAGCCCGTCCGAGAGACAGTCTTACACCGGGAGCGNGGACGCGCGGCCGCTGACGTCTACCAAAGCTCACTTCCGTTCNAGCCGGGCTCAAANGGATGGCAACAAGTGGCAGCNTGCCGCGGGATCGACGCCTCCGTTTTTTTCCCAGACGACGAAGATGACAACGCAGANGTGGCGAAGCGAATCTGTGATCATTGTCCGGTAGCGCAACCNTGTCTGGAGTATGCGATTACNGTGCGCGAAAAAGAAGGTGTTTGGGGTGGTGCGACTCAACGTGAACGGCGAAGCATTATCCGTCGACGTAGACGCGCTGCGGCCCGGCAACGGTCTCAANGTGAACTCGGTTCGCGAAACTGACGAATCAACTGGACGATAGAGTCCGAACCGTGATCAAGGACAACAAAGCCGNAGAGGATGGCCAGAACTTAGATGCGCACGGCGGATGGTCCGCTGTTCTCAGTGATTTAGTTGCGGGAGTTGACCTAACTCCCGCTGCATCTCGCGCTGCGCTGGGCTCGATACTTCGCGGCGAAGCCTCTGACGCGCAGGTAGCGGGCTTCATAATTGCGTTGGGAATGAAGGGCGGTTCGGTATTAGAACTCACTGGCCTTGTTGAAGCGATGATGGACGCCGCGGCGCCGTTAGACCTTCCGGCGGGAGCGATCGACATTGTTGGAAGTGGGGGAGCGCCTTCGCGACGGAGACACGCGTTGAGTGTGTCGACGATGGCGGCTGTCGTTGCCTCAGCAGCAGGAGCCATTGTGTGTAAACACGGATCAGTGGCGGCGTCGTCGAGCAGCGGATCATTCGACACGCTGGAGGCATTAGGTCTTTCGATCGAGTTGGACGGAGAAGGAGTGGCTCGTTGTGTCGATGAGATCGGTCTCGGTTTCGCTTTTGCCAAGACATTTCATCCGGCGATGAGATTCGTCGGCCCTGTGCGTTCTGAACTTGGNGTCCCAACAACCTTCAACTTTCTTGGCCCCTTGTCACACCCGGGAGGGGTTCGGCGCCAGGTCGTAGGAGTGAGCGACCCAACNATGGCACCCAGGATCGCAGGAGTTTTGGCCGCAAGAGGTAGCGAGCATGCGTTAGTNGTNCACGGAGCTGATCGCCTTGATGAAATCACCACAACTGATCTGACTCGAATTTATGAGGTCCGTGATGGCGAGGTAATCGGCGACACTGAATTTGATCCTGAATCGGTGGGCATTCGCCGAGTCAATAGGGCAGAAATTCAAGGAGGAAACCCTGAAGAGAATGTTCGGATTATGAAAGAGCTCTTCTCGGGCNCCGACACCGGCCCACGAGCTGACATCGTGGCACTCAACGCNGCGGCAGGTCTTGTCGTTGCTGGCATCGTTANTGACATTGCTTCTGGTGTCGATGCGGCCAAGGAGGCCATGACGAANGGCCGTGCGGCTGCCCAAATCTCGGCGGTGGTTGACTTAAGTAACGAGATCGCTGGTTGACCATGGTTATCGGGCAGGCTCTACCCTTTGGGGTTGGGGACATTGTTCGCTTGGCTGCTACCTCCGATGAGAGCCGTCGGCATTTAGAGGGGCAGACAGGAACGGTGGTCGCTGTTCAACCAGGTAATCGGTTTGTNATGGCCGCGGTTAAGTTTGAAGATAGTGANCGGCGCTGGACCATGGTCTATGACGTTGACGAATTAGAACTCGTTGAAAGGTATGGGTACGGCGTGAAGTTTCCGGNCCCTCACCAGAGCCCATGATGGCTTAGGAGCNGAGNNTTNTCGNTTGTGTATTTCGCGCCTGAAAATCATCGAGGTCGGGATACCGAGATGACAGTGGTTGGTCACAGTGCAACAGTCGTAACTCNCCGGCTTGTTTACTGAGCCAGCTCGCNACGCACCACAGTTCATCAATTTCACTTTTACTAACGACGTCCTCCGGNAGGTGAAGCGGANCAGCGCTCACCCCGTGTTCACTCCATTGTTCTGCTAGCCGTCCGTCCTCCAGCGTGNTTGCGCCNACGCCAGGTACCTCCACGACGAGACGCCCGGCGGAGCGNATGCTGTCAAGTTTGTATTTGCGCCGAAGAGCAGTCGACAAAGCGGATNCACGTTGACGTATGTCGGCTGCCTCCTCAAANCGTCGCTGAGTTGCNAGCTCGATCATTCGAGCACGAAGCGGCTCAAGAAGTCGCTCGGGATAAATGAGCAGAGNNTCTAACAGGTCATCGACGATAGCGTTGTATGACTCCTCACTTATCTCTCCAGAGCANGGACACACGCTCACCCCAATTTGAGCGGCGGCACACGGNCCCTGAGCGGTCCGCNGGGTAACTCGCTGAGTGCAGCGCCGCAACGGAGTCACGCTTTCGATGGCGTCGACGATGTCCTTCGCNGTGCGCCGCGAGGAAACTGGACCAAGATAGAAGGCTCCGTCGTCGCGGAATTCACGGACGATAGAAAGACGCGGAAATCGTTCTCCCAGAGTGAGCTTCACGTATACATATTTCGGCCAATTCTTTGAGCGCCGATTGAACCTTGGACGAAGTTGCTGAATAAGACGAACTTCCAATATTTCTGCCTGCAACGGCGCTTGACACACGGTGTAGTCGATGCGACGAGTTTCGCGAAGCAGTTGTTCCACTTTGCGTCGCCGGTCGCTAGAAAAATAGCTTCGAACTCGCGAGCGAAGGTTCGTNGCTTTGCCGACNTACAGCACCTCTTCTCGCCCGTCGACAAAGCGGTACACCCCGGGACTCCGCGGAAGACATTCGGTTAGGCGCAGCTTTGNGGCTTGAGGGTGNTGTTGNATTTTGGGAAGTTGTTGGAGATCGTCGAGACCTAAGACNCCCAAGGTAGATGCTTGCTCGAGAAGTAAGTGAAGCAAGTCGGCCGTTGCCAGCGCGTCGTCAAGAGCGCGGTGACTTGGTTGGTGGGTTAATCGCAAACATCTAGCCAACGTGGCGAGTTTGTGATTTGGAACGTCGTCGCGAATCAATCTACGAGCCAGGGCGAGAGTATCGATTTTGTGACCTTTCCAATGAGCTCGTCCAGAACGCCGCANCGCCGCATTGAGAAAGGNGAGGTCGAAGCCGACGTTATGTCCGACAATCACNGAATTCCCCACGAATTCAAGTAGAGATGGGAGAACCTGTTCAATTTTCGGTGCTCGGTAGACCATCGCGCTCGTAATGCCGGTTAGCACTGTGATCTGAGGAGGAATTGTTGTTCCAGGGTCGATGAGTGTNTGAAACGTCCCNAGCTGTTNGCCGTATCGNTACTTGACAGCACCAACTTCAGTGATCATGTCGGTATCGCGACGCCCGCCGGTNGTCTCGAAATCAAGAACNCAAAATGTGACTTCGTGAAGGGGCGTGCCGAGATCGTCGAGCGATTGCTGGAACACGTATACGAATCTAGCGAACAAATGTTCGATAGNTGTGCCGTGTTGANAATGNCGGGTTCGNGATTTATCNGCGNCCCCCTATNCGTCGCAGCAGGCCCCTCGTGCGCGACTTGGGCGNTGATGTCTCGATAGTTGCAAGGGCCGCNGCGAAGTCNGCTCCGCTCTGAAAGCGCTGTTCGGGATTCTTCGACATCGCCCGGAGGACAATNTCAGCGAGCTCTTCTGACACNCCCGCGTCACGCGGATCAGGAGGATCGAGCTTNAGGTGTGCATGCAGAAGCTCGTTGCGTTCTCCGTAGAAAGGAGCGGCACCNACCACGAGTCGGTAAAGAGTCACACCCAAGCTGTAAAGGTCGGTTCGCCCNTCGACGGCTTCTCCAACAGCTTGCTCNGGAGCAAGGAACATTGGNGATCCNAAAACTCGACCTTCGGGTGGAGGTGGTCCATCTAGATCGTGAGCGAGGCCAAAATCAAAGAGAACAGCCCGATCCTTTTTGTTGTCCAGCATGATGTTNGAAGGTTTGACGTCCCGGTGCACGACGCGACGATGATGTATGTGGTCGAGCGCCGCACACANTTGTTGGACGATGGCGATTGCCTGATCCAAATTGATTGCTTTGTGCGACTGAACGTGTTCCCAAACGGTTTCACCTTCGACGGGTTCGATCTCTATGTAGTGAGTGCCAGCGATCACCCCGGCCTGCATCGCCTTCAAAATATTGGGATGTTCGATGCGCGCCATCAGTTCGAACTCTTGCTCGAACAGGCCTCGGATTTCTGCGCGAGCTTCAGCAAATGGGGTTAAAACTTTTAGAGCAACTTCGCGNCCATCGCGCAATTCAGCCCGATACACATGAGCAACGGTTCCACGACCCAGAAGTTCAATGATGGCGTAGGGGCCATATTGGCGACCCACCCAAATATCTGTGTCGTCGCCGAACATCGTTAACCCCGAATTAAAGCGTACCTAGCGTTTNGCTCTTACTTGAGCTTATGAGTGTCCAGTGTCTCACCCCTGATTTACCTTGCCTTCGTATTCATAGGGAGGACAGCGACACATGAATGAAAACAGTGTTCACCGCAACCTTGAAGAGAAGGCTCCCGACGCCAACAATTCGATNCTCATTGATTGCGCTCTGTGCGAGCTACAGGGCACCGAAGCTTGCGACGACTGTTTGGTCACATATTTGTGCAGATCNGACAACGGCTCAGTGGTCATAGAGTTGTCTGAAGTTCGAGCGCTGCGCACGCTCGGTCAGGCCGGTCTGTTACCGGANCTGAAATCGCGAGCGCCTGTTGGATTTAACTCTGAGAGGTAGCTTTTCGGTAGATAGTTCTGATCAACAGTTGCGACACGGCGATGGGGTTATGTCTGAACATTTTACGACGTCGGCTCCGAACCTTGAAGAGTTGAGGCAAATCGGCAAAAAGGCGGGATTAGACGACCTAGCGGTCACAGGTGTGGAACCGCTTATCGAAGCGCGGCGCGCCATTGAAGACCGAAAAGCTATGGGACTTCACGCGGGTATGACCTTCACNTACGGAAATCCAGTGCGAGCAACTGACCCCTCCCAACTGTTAGAGGGNGCACGCAGCATCCTCGTTGGCATTCGTCGCTATCAACCACCCTTGATGAAGATCGAGCGAAAACGGACANCGGGGCGCAAGCAAGAAAGTCGCGCTACCGGAGCNGTAGCAGCNTATGTGTCATCCGATGAATATGGCCTACTACAAGACGGNCTGGCAGCGATCGCGACGCGCCTCAAAGGGTCAGGGGCGCGGGCTCANGTAGTNATGGATGACAACNGGCTTGTGGATCGCGCCGTTGCCAGCAGGTCTGGNCTTGGATGGTTNGCACGCAACACGATGCTGATACATCCNCAACTTGGATCATGGACGGTCATCGGCTCTGTGGTCACAGATGTACTGATNCAACAAGATTCACAAAAGGTTGACGACGAGTGCGGCATNTGCACTCGATGNAGTGTCGAATGTCCCACAGGAGCTATCAACAAGTTTGGTGTGTTGGATGCCAACCGATGCCTCGCNTGGCTTCTCCAAGCCAAGGGAATTTTTCCTCGTAGCTTTCGGGTGGCACTGGGNAACCGTCTCTATGGTTGCGANGACTGTCAGNCNGTGTGTCCCAAAAATGAGGGGCCGTATTCGNTAGCTTTGGCTGCGCCCCAAAGGGACTCAGAGGTCGACATTGTNGAATTGCTCGACTNTACAGATGAAGAACTNATNGAAACCTANGGGCACTGGTATATACCGAGGCGTCGTCCTGAATACCTACGTCGCAACGCGCTCGTGGTGCTCGGCAACGTTGGAAGTTCAAGTGACCCAGAGGTTGAACGCGTNCTAAAAGCGTCCCTCGATTCATCTTCACCANTGGTTCGAAGTCACGCGGTTTGGGCAGCGTGTCGCTTAGGAAAAGAGCGTCTTGTTGAGAGCAGGATGGCTGACGGCTTATTAGAAGACGACCCCGATGGGTTTGTCGCCTCGGAACTGGCGGCTTGTGGAATCTCACCAGCTCTGGACATACCGTGAGACGCCATCTGTTGGTCACCAACGATTACCCGCCCAAGGTAGGTGGTATCCAAAATTATCTTTGGGAGTTGTGGCGTCGCCTACCAGCGAACATGGCAACAATCCTTACACCTAGACATCCNGCGGCCGCTTCGTTTGATTCGGCCCAAAATCATCGCATTGTTCGAGATAGTCGCAAAGTGTTGTTACCGACTCGAGCTCTTGCGTCACGGATCACCAAACTTGCCCAAGAGGTAGGCGCTGAACTGGTGGTACTTGACCCAGCGTTGCCGCTAGGACATCTAGGTCCAGCGCTTGACTTGCCATATGCAGTCGTCGTGCATGGAGCAGAAGTGACTGTTCCTCGCCGTTTACCCGTGGCCTCCAATCTGTTGCGTCGCGCTTTACGCGGGNCGGAATTCGTTATCTCCGCGGGTAGTTACCCNGCTANGGAGGCGTCTAGAGCNGCNGGTCAACCGCTGAAAACGATCGAGGTACCACCAGGAGTGGACCCGACGCGGTTTTGCCCTTCAGATGCCGAAAAACGACGAATGGATCGACTTCGATTCGGGTTGGAGCAAGGACCACTGGTCCTCAGTCTTGGCCGGCTGGTTCCGCGAAAGGGATTCGATCGCACCATTGAAGCAGTCGCTAGTCTGCGAAAGGAGTTNTCCGATATCCAACTNCTCATCGCNGGTTCAGGNCGGGACGCAGGNCGNCTAGNGCGAATCGCTCGAAGGTTGGATCTCCCAGTCAAATTTCTCGGCCGNGTTAGTGAATTAGATCTTCCCTCGATCTTTGGGATGTCGGATGTGTTCGTTATGCCGTGTCGAAATCGTTGGGGTGGACTCGAACAAGAAGGCTTCGGCATCGTGTTCCTGGAGGCAGCGTCGTGNGGAGTTCCTCAAGTAGCAGGACTTTCCGGTGGTGCGCACGAGGCCGTGATAGACGGGATCAGTGGTCGCGTTGTAAAAAAACCGAACGATCCTGATCACGTTGCTGATGCGATCCGAGCCATCCTCACCAACCTTGATGAAGCNGACAGGATGTCACAAGAGAGCAGAAACCGTGCCACGAATGAGATGTCGTACGACNTTCTCTCTCGCCGCTTAGAGAAAGCTCTGTCGTGACCGATGTNCGACCAACCAAGAGTGTGANCGANGGCAAGTATTTACTTGTCGTAGCTTGGCAATCGACGGCCTTGTTGGTTTTGGTTCTTCTATGTGGAGTCATNTGGGTGGACCGTTTCGGCGTTCTGGTAGTGACAATCTCAGCNTTAATGTTCTGCCTCGGCGTTTTACTTCTCGCCCTTGCATTGGCCATAGGANTNCGACGCAGCAGATTCGAACAANTAAGTGTGGGGAATCTATTTCTCCTNCAAGGATCGCCTCCGCCCGTGGTGCGNAAAGTCTTGATTGGTTCGGTCCTTGCTCAACTNGTAGCCGCATTCNCTGCGGCGGGCGTGCGGATGTACACCGAAGTCGCGTTTGCGGTCCTGGCGCCGACCTTTGGACTAGGNCTTGCCGCGGTTTGGGCTAGCCGATATGGGACNTTCCCTTCGCGCTCCTCCGACCCCGTCTGAGAGCTTCAGCGTGGCAGAATGAACTAAGTGATCAGGAGGGAGGCCAGCGNTGATTGACAAATTGAAGGTCTCCCGTGTCATCAATGCTGACCCTCAAGACTGCCANGCACTCGTATCNGACGTNGAAAGCTACGGANAGTGGGTAAGTGACCTTCGTGAGGTCGCTATAGAAAATCGTGATGAACAAGGTCGGGTTACAGAGGCGACCTTTCGAGTAGCAGCAATGGGGAGAAGCGCTACCTANTCGNTGGCATATGATCACTCTGATGCTCCATCGGCGATCCGCTGGGAGTTGGTGACTGGCGANATCGTCAAACGTTTGGATGGTAGTTACCGCTTCGAGAGCGTCCCCAACGAACCCAATCAGACTGAAGTCATTTACGAGTTGGCACTCGAATTAGCTATTCCGCTGCCCGGTTTCGTAAAACGTCGGGCGGAAGGAAGAATCGCGCACGCTGCTCTTGATGATTTACAGGTTCAGCTAGAGGATTAGCTGACTCAACTCCACTGGGGCGAATCAACTACTTTTTGTAGGGTTTTCGATCGCTTTAGGTTATTTCTTCAGTGAGGTGTTCCGATCAAGGCGCTAGGCCTCGGTACCCTCAAATATCGTGGAGTTCAGACGCATAAGCAGCTTGCCGCCCTATGTCTTTACAATTATCGATTCGCTGAAAATCGAAAGGCGGCGCGCTGGCGCGGACGTCATCGACCTAGGTTTNGGGAATCCCGACATACCCTCTCCACAAANCGCTGTCGACAAACTGGGCGAAGCGGCTCAGAACGAGAGGAACCACCGGTATTCGGCCAGTCGCGGAATCCCGAAGCTTCGCCANGCACTAGCGGATCTTTATGAACGCCGGTGGAACGTTTCGCTTGATCCCGATACAGAAGTAATCAACACGATCGGTGCCAAGGAAGGCTTTTCTCATCTGATGTGGACGCTGCTCGCGCCCGGTGACGCATGTTTGGTTCCTGCGCCTTCGTACCCGATCCACATATTCGGTCCGCTGTTCACAGGCGCAAACGTACGCGAAGTTCCGTTGGCCACAAACGAAGATTTTTTTGAAGCNCTNGTCGAACGTTTCGAGTATTCGTGGCCNCGCCCTCGTGTCATCGTTCTTTCGTTTCCTCACAATCCGACCACCNCGTGCGTCGACTTGCCGTTNATGCANCGGCTAGTCGATTTCGCGCGTGAACGCGAGATTGTGNTGGTTCACGATTTTGCGTATGCGGACCTGGGTTTTGACGGGTATCAGCCGCCATCAATCCTTCAAGCGGAGGGCGCAAAAGAAGTCGCCGTCGAGTTCTACAGCCTTACGAAGTCGTTCTCCATGGCTGGCTGGAGGGTCGCATTCTGTGTCGGCAACAGCGAAGTTGTCGGCGCCCTCGCGAAACTAAAGAGCTACCTCGACTACGGCACCTTCCAACCGATTCAAATAGCCGCAACGGTCGTTATGAATGAAGAGGTCGACTTTCCGGTAAAGGTAAATCACATTTATCAGTCGCGACGAGACAGCCTCATTCGGGGGCTCGAACGCGTGGGCTGGAATGTAGAGCCTCCCAAGGGAACAATGTTCGTCTGGGCTCCCATTCCCGAGGCGTACCGGGAGATGGGATCAGTTGGATTCTGTACTCATCTCGTTGAGACAACGAACGTCGCACTTTCACCCGGAGTTGGTTTTGGACCAGGGGGCGAAGGTTTTGTCCGGTTCGCGCTCGTCGAAAATGAGCAACGCATCCGTCAGGCAATTACTCAACTTGGCGCGGGTCTCGAAAGGCTCGCATAGTCGAAAAAATCGAATCGGCTATTCNGCGGTCGCCCAGTCTCGGGACCTCGCCAGTGCTCGCAGCCAGTCCTGGTGCAGGGCGTCAGATTCGCTNCGATTNTCACGAGGCTCAAAGGANCGATCGAGTCGCCAAGCGGCACTAATTTCTTGNGTGTTGGCCCAAANTCCCTCGGCGAGACCAGCGAGCATCGCCGCACCCTGAGCTGTTGTTTCCGTGACAACGGGTCTCGCCACTCGAACTCCAAGTTGGTCCGCTTGAATTTGAAGGAGGAGGTCCAGCACAGCTGCCCCCCCGTCCACGCGCATTTCGCTTACGGGCATTCCGCCCGCTTGAGCCATCGCATCAACCACGTCACGGGTTTGGAACGCCATAGCCTCTACAACTGCTAGGGCTATCTCCGCCCGNCCGGTACCCCCGGTAATGCCGATAATTGTTCCCCGAGCGCGCGGATCCCACCATGGACTTCCTAAGCCCGCGAATGCTGGNACGAAGAAAACGCCACCAGTGCCGCTTGCGGATTCGGCGAGATGCCCTATTTCGGAGGCATCACTNATGATCTCTAAGCCGTCTCGAAGCCACTGGATTGCGGCACCCGTNACGAAAACGGAGCCNTCTANAGCGAAAACAGGTCCGTCTCCTAGATCCCAAGCAACCGTTGTCAGNAAACCATCGACCGGCTCAGGACAAGCAGTACCAACGTTCATCAAGACAAATGATCCAGTTCCGTATGTATTTTTTGTCATGCCTGGTTCNAAGCAAGCTTGGCCGAACAGAGCNGATTGTTGATCTCCTGCAACACCGCTAATCGGAATTCCGCGGCCTAGTGCTGTCGTGTCGGCGGTCGTGCCNAAGCGTCCGGAGGATGGCAGAACTTCAGGCAGACTCGTACCAGGGACCCCCAGCAAGTCACAGAGTTCGTCTGCCCAACATCCCTTATTGATGTCGAAGAGAAGTGTTCTGGAAGCGTTCGTTACATCCGTTACGTGGGTTGNGCCTCCAGTCAACTTCCATATAAGCCAACTGTCGATGGTGCCAAACGCCAGATCGGGGCCTGATTCCACNCCACCGTTCTTCANCAGCCATTCGATCTTGGTCCCACTGAAGTAGGGGTTAATGACAAGNCCTGTGACTTTGCGAATTTGATCTAGTTGCTCGGCTTCTAAGAGCTGCTCGCAACGATCTGAAGTCCTCAGGTCTTGCCAGACAATTGCTCGAGACAAGGGCTCGCTAGNAGCCCTACTCCAGGCCACTATNGTCTCGCGTTGATTGGCGATGCCCACTGCCGCGACGGGTTCTTCAACGNCGGTCATTAGTTCNGAAAGAGTGATTTGGACCGAACGCCATATCTCAGTCGCGTCGTGCTCCACCCATCCNGGTCGAGGATAATGCTGCTCAAATTCTTGGTACGCGAGAGCGACTTGTTCGCCATTGTCATTNAGAGCGAAGGACCTAACNCCCGTCGTGCCGGCATCTATGGAGACAACTACTGCCATTGAAACAAGCTATCGTCCCGAGCCGGTGAGCTAATTAGCTGGCGTGAGTGTGTTCTCAGGGCAGAACTCTGCCGGTACCGTTGACCCTGTGAGAATCCTCGTGGTCGGTGCCGGAGAGGTGGGTAGCTACGTGGCGGCGCGGCTATCGCGCGANGGAAACGACGTGGTGGTCGTGGACGAGTTGCGAGAGCCTCTGATTCGACTGGAACGAGACAACGACATTCTCACAGTGACTGGAGATGCGACCAATCCCAGTACCTTGNTTGAGGCTGAGGCAGAGAAAGCCGAGGTTTTGGTCGCCGTCACACAGAGTTANAAGACGAATTTACTTGTNTGTCTTCAGGCGACACAGGCACGTGGCGAAAATCCGCTGTCAACAGTTGCTCGTATCGANGACCCCGAGTTGCGAGGCCCTGCCGGTCGCAAGATCCGCGATGCGATGGGGGTCGACCTTGTCCTGGATCCGGATGAGCAGACTGCGGGAGCAATACATGAGCTTCTGTCTTATCGAGGTGCAAGCGATCTTTACGAGATGGCAGGTGGAGAGGTTTTGTTGGTTGGTGCGCGACTAGCCGATGACGCACCGGTTGTTGGTCGTTCCATAGGCGAAATCGGCGCAGCATACGAGCCTGAATGGGACTTCATCTTCGGTGAAATTGTCCGCGACGCAGAGAGCCACGTGGTTCGCGAGGAGACCGTATTGCAGTCTCATGATCTACTTCGCGTTGTGTGTCTTCGCAGGGGCCGGCGTGAGCTAATGGACTTGCTGGGACTACACCGAACTGAGGTCAAGCGGGTGATGCTCCTCGGNGGCGGCCGAACAGCCGAACTTTTAGCCAAAAGGCTGACTGATCGCGGGGCTGAAGTCGCCATCATTGAACTGCGCAAGGAACGCTGCGAGAGGCTCGCTGAGAATCTNAAGGGATGTTTGGTTTTTGAGGGGGACATCACAGACACGGACTTGTTGTCTTCGGAGCGCGTCGGCGACTTTGATGCGGTGGTTGCTTCAACGGGACAAGATGACGCCAACGTTCTCGCCTGCCTNTATGCCAAGTCGATGGGAGCGCCTGAGACGATCGCCGTGGTGCATCGACTCAGTTTGCTGCCNTTACTAGAGCAGGTNGGTATAGACGCNGCGTTGTCGCCTCGCACNGCTAGCGCCAACAGCGTTCTGCGTTACGTTCGTGGGGATGTAGCGGCTGTAGCAACATTCCTCGATGGAGATGTTGAAGTCGTGGAATTCGAAGTTGCGTCCGAAGCGCCCGCAGACGGAACGGCCGTTCGAGATCTCGGTCTTTCCGGCAACGTGCTTCTCGCTGCCATCGTTCGAGATGGCAATGCACAGATAGCGCGAGGCCGAAGCGTGTTGCGCGCCCGAGACCACGTGATCGTATTTGCAAAACCCCATCTTGTGGATGAGGTGAAGCAGGCCTTCGGGTGACGCCTAGGCCTCCGGTGAGAGCTCCAACTTCGGGATTCGCCCAGAGGTTGACTGGAAGACTTTTGGCCTGGATCGCCTCGTTTATCCGAACGCTTTCAAAAGGAAAGATTGAATCAGCTGTTGGAGTGACAGTGGGCGCAGTATGGGTTTTGAGTGCGCCACTATTTTTGATTTGCTCTCTAGCTGACTTCCTAGACGGAGGGTCTGATTTTCTACCTTTGTTGTTGACTGGCGCAGCAGTCGAAATCGCGGGACTGTTGGTGGTTCGTCTCTCGAGCTTCCCTCCAAAGCTGCCAATTTCTCGACTGTTCACTGCAGTTGTTTGCGGCGCTCTTGCGGCTCTGATGGCTGTGACGGCCGCTCACCTGGCGACAGGCGTGGCACATAATTTAGACGTCGCTCTAGTTGAGGCTGCAGCGACTATTACAGGCACTAACGCATCGACCATCAATCCCGAATTGCTGTCCCTCGGCATGTTGTTGTTTCGTGCTTTAGGCCAATGGCTAGCGGCTGCAGCAATCATCATCGTGCTAGTGCGGGTACTTCCCCACCTGGGAGTCGGGGGCCTAGATGCTGATGGGGGAGTAGCAACCCGTTCAGCGCGGCGGCTCGCTCCCCGAAGCGGCTCAACAATGGCGCGTCTCGTCACCCTTTACATAGCGTTGACGGGTCTTCTGGGGTTCGCCTTTTTGCTGGCAGGAATGCCGTTCATGGACAGCATCGTGCACGCTCTGACAACTATTTCTTCAGGCGGCTTCTCCAGCCGGTTGGGCTCGATAGGTTCATTCGACTCCGCACCCATTGAATGGGTAGCGATCTTCGGCATGTTCGCGGCAGGTACCAGCCTGCCCTTGATATTTAGAGCGATGCGTCGAGGTGATCTCCATCGCTTCGTTCGCAGCGTTGAGTTCCGTGTCTACGTCGGATTAATAGCTACCGTTACATTCGCCTTACTTGCCTGGTCCGATGGTCTGCCCAGTGCAGCTAGCATCCGGCACGCCATTTTTCATGCCGTCTCTTCTATCTCCACGACGGGTCACATAGCGGGAGATTTCAACGCCATTTCGTTTGGCGGCGAAGCGTTGTTACTGGTCTTGATGATCGTAGGTGGGATGTCAGCATCCGTGGCCGGTGGCTTCAAAGTGATGAGGTTCATGGTCTTGGGTCAATACATTGGAAGGGAGTTACGTCGGAGCGTTCATCCAACAGTCGTGGAGAAAATTCATCTGGGCCGATCTTCTATCGGGGAAACGGCGCTAGCACGAATTATTGGCGAACTCTTCCTGGCGACCATGCTTTTAGTTCCGACTGTCTTAGTGCTCAGCGCGGATGGCTTAGACCTCGAAGGGGCTTTCACCTTTGCGGTTTCGATTATGTCGAACGTAGGAGTGGGATTCGGTGAATTCGGTCCACTCAAGCACCTAGGTTCGGTAGGCGCCTTCGGGCACTTGGTCGCGGCGCTTCTGATGGTAATCGGAAGAATCTCGATCACCCCGGTTCTTGTAGCCATGGGCGGCATAGGCGAACCAGCTCAGTCAGCGATACGACGATGGCGGATGGCTAGGCGCGAGGTGGTCATTCGATGAGACGAATTGCCGTCACTCCCGTTCGTGTAGCAGGCGCTGCTCTAATCGTTGTTGCATCAGCAATGGCCATCTCAGCTATCGTCGCCCTCCTAGATGGTGGCGGTGGTGCCGAAGGACTTTTTTGGTCGGCTGTGATTACGGTGTCCGTCGGGACCGGATTGTTCTTCGGCTCGAACGTGTCCCCCTCAGCTGACTCCGCTCTCGCATTTGCTTCGGTTGCATGGAGTTGGATTGCTGTTTCGTTGGCGGGCGCATTGCCCTTTTTGCTGACCGGGGTAATTCCATGGGTTCGATTGGATGACGCGTTATTCGAGTCCGTTTCAGGCTTCACATGCAGCGGTTCCACAATTTTGTCCGACTTCGGCTTAGTGCCTCAAGGGCTCCTTTTCTTCCGCAGCATGACCCAATGGCTTGGAGGTATGGGACTGGTCGTTTTAGCAGTAGCAGTGCTTCCAGCCTTGGGTATTGGCGGGTTGGAGCTTATTGCCAGCGAAGCTCCGGGCCCTACAGCCGACCGCCTCTCTCTACGGGTGCGGGACACGGCCAGGCGCCTGTGGCTGCTTTATGGCGCCGTCACCTGCGTCGTTGCACTGGTTTTGTTCTCGGTTGGCATGTCAGTCTTCGATGCGGTTACCCATGCCTTTACGACGGTGTCCACCGGCGGCTACTCACCTCATGCGGAATCCATTGCACACTTTGACTCGTTTCCGATTGAGCTAGTCCTCATCGTTGGAATGCTCTACTCCGGGGCCAATTTTTCGCTTCATTGGCATGCGCTTACCCAGGGCATAGGTGCTTATCGCCGCGTTTCTGAGATCCGTTGGTACTTCAGTCTGATCGCTGGTGTTTTCGCAATGCTCTTATGGATAAATCATGGAGAGCTCGAATGGTTTCAGAATCTTAGAGAATCTCTCTTCTATGCCGTTTCGTTAGGTTCGAATACAGGTTTTGGAAACTCGAATTACATTCTGTGGATGCCGGCGGCTCATGTGACGCTTTTGGTTTTGATGTTGGTAGGAGGTATGAGCGGTTCCACGGCAGGCGGGATGAAAGTACTGCGTTTGCAAGTGATCTTTCGGTACTCATTTAGGGAGCTACTTCGAGCCCGTCACCCGAACGCCGTTATTCCTATCCGAATGGGTAGTACAACAATTGAAGAACAGGTTGCAGCGAAAGTCGTCGGGTTCGTGTTGCTTTATTTGGGTCTTATCGTCAGTGGCGGTATCGCCCTTTCAGGCCTGGGCGTTGACCCCGTAACAGCCTTTAGTGGATCCGTGTCTGCAATAGGAAACGTTGGTCCTGCGCTCGGCGAGGCTGGCCCGACAAATAATTACCTCGTGTTCCCAAGGGCTGGGCGCGTGGTTTTGATGGCGTTGATGGCGCTGGGCCGGCTGGAAGTGTTCCCGGCGATGCTCATGTTGGTAGCCAGCACGAGGGGAATAGCCCAACTTCGACGACGCCGGCGACTAACCCACTCAACCTTCAGCCACTGACTATTTGCCGAGGAGAACTGGAGTTAGGGTTGAATAATCTTTGACGGTTAACGGTGCCGGTAGGCGACCTTCTGGAACTTCTTCTATCGACCCTTCTCCATCGGGAAGCTGAACGGGATCTCCTTCTAAAAA
>PAHW01000017.1 GCA_002705305.1 Acidimicrobiaceae bacterium | reverse complement strand
ACGAGTTCGTCAGGGATTTCACGTAGAAAACGACTAGGAGTGTTGTATTGCTGTTGACCGTAGATCCATCGGCTATGTGCCAGGGTGAGATAGAGCTGGTCCTCGGCGCGAGTGATGCCCACGTACGCGAGTCGCCGTTCTTCTTCGAGTTGTTCAGGGTCTCCGAGCGACATGTACGAAGGAAAAATGCCGTCTTCCATGCCAATGATGAATACCAACGGAAATTCAAGACCTTTCGCTGTGTGAAGGGTCATCAGCGTCACTTCGGATTGGTCATCGAGGTCATCTGTTGGAGAGACAAGAGAGACTTGTTCGAGGAACTCGTCGCATGTTTCGAATGGTTCAGCTGATCCGATGAGTTCAGCGAGGTTTTCCAGTCTGCCTTCGGCTTCTATGGAACGTTCGTCTCGTAACTCGTCAACGTACCCGGAGCGTTGCAACGCGAGTTGCAAAACTTCGGCCGGGCCTTCTGATACGAGTTGGGACAGTTGGCTGATGAGCTCGGTGAAGTTCGCAAGGCCTTTTTTTGCTGTGCCGCTGATACCTACTTCGGGCCAGTTGCTGAGCGCTTCGCGAAATGACACGCCCTGGGCGGAGGCGTACTGGTCGAGGCGAGCGACGCTGCTGTCGCCGATACCGCGTTTGGGTACGTTGAGAATCCGTTTGATCGATACTTCGTCAGATGGATTGACAACTGCACGCAAGTAGGCCAGCGCGTCTTTGACTTCTCGCCGGTCGTAGAAGCGAGTACCGCCCACTACGCGGTAGGGAATGGAGGCTCCTGCTAGGTGCTCTTCAACGATTCGGCTCTGCGCGTTCGCTCGGTAGAAGATCGCGACGTCGCTCCATCTCAATGCGCCTTGTTGGTGAAGCCGCTGGAGTTCACCGATGATCCAGGCTGACTCGTCAACCTCATCATCGGCCCTATATAGAACCACCTTGTCGCCAGCAGATTTATCGGTCCACAGGTCTTTAGGTTTTCGGCCGAAGTTGTTCGCGATAACCGAGTTCGCTGCGTCAAGGATGACTTGGGTTGACCGGTAGTTTTGGTCGAGAACTACAACGCTGGTGTCGGGGAAGGCCTTTTCAAATTCGAGGATGTTTCGGATGTCTGCTCCTCGAAACGCGTACACGGACTGGTCGCTGTCGCCAACAACGAACACGTTTCGGTGTTCATCNGCGAGTTTCAGCACNATNTCGTTTTGTGCNGGNTTGGTGTCCTGGTATTCGTCTACGAGCACGTGTTGGAAGCGTTGNTGATAGTGGTGGAGGACCTGCGGATGNCTGTCGAATAGTTGGACCGTGACGGTGAGAAGATCATCAAAATCCATAGCTCCTGACGCTTGAAGGCGTCGCTGATATTCGACGAAGGTTTCTGCGATCTTGCGGTCGAAAATATTTTCGGCACGATCCAGAGCTGCGTGCGGTGAAACCAGTTCGTTTTTTAGGTTGGAGATGTGACTGTGCACGGTTTTCGGAACAAATTTTTTGGTATCGAGTCCAAGGTCTCGCACCACGTATCCAGTGAGTCGAACCGCGTCAGCTTGGTCGTAGATCGAAAATGCGCGAGGGTAACCGAGTTGTTCAGCGTCACGGCGNAGCATCCGAACACACGCTGAATGAAACGTGGACACCCACATTCGTTCTGCGACCGCGCCCACCAAGTNTGCTACNCGATCCTTCATTTCNTGGGCAGCTTTATTGGTGAAGGTAATCGCGAGGATCCCAAANGGGCTGACGTTGTCTTCTTCGATGAGGTGGGCGATACGGTGGGTGAGGACCCGAGTTTTACCCGACCCGGCGCCTGCCACAACCAGCATTGGTCCGCCACGATGGATCACCGCGTCGTGTTGAGCGGGGTTGAGTCCTTCGAGGATGTTGTTGGCGCTCATGGCAGGGTTCAGGTGGTGTAGTCAGCGTTCACGCGAACATAGCCGTCGGTGAGATCNCACCCATANGCGGTAAAGGTTCCATCAGCAACTCCGAGGTCTACTCCNATATGCACTTCGTCACCCGCGAGGTANGNCTGGAGTTCNATTAGCGCTTCTGGGGTGGCGGGGTTTGGGTATACCTCCTGCTCACCGAAGCGGATAGTGACCGCTTGTTGGTCNATNTCAGTGTCATNNNGGCATTTGCCTATTGCCATTGCGACTCGCCCCCAGTTGGGNTCTCGTCCGTGAATCGCTGTCTTCACCAGTGGTGAATTGATGATGGCTTTCGCGACTCGTCGAGCTTGGTCATCGTCGCGGGCGCTTGCTACGTCAACGACGATGAGGGTTTCTGCGCCCTCACCGTCTGCGGCGAGTTGGCGGGTCAAGTTAAGGCACACATCTGATAGAGCTGTTTCGAANTGAGTGTCGTCGACGGGACCGGNGATACCGGATGCGACGATGACNGCCATATCGCTTGTCGANGTGTCAGTGTCGATGCTCAACGCGTTGAAGGTGCGGTCGATGACTCGNCGAAAAGTTTGNTTGAGGTCATTCGGAGCGATTTGGGCGTCGGTGGTGATGANGGCAATCATGGTCGCCATGTCAGGTTCGATCATGCCAACCCCTTTGGCGAAGCCGACGACGGTTGCGTGTCCTGCTGGGGCTGATGCGACTTTGGGATGAGTGTCGGTGGTCATGATGGCTGAGGCTGCGGCTTCCGCGGATCGTTCAAGAAATGGAACTTGGAGCGCGGAGAGGTGNGATCTGATGCGTTCCATGGGGTACTGNACGCCTATGACACCTGTGGAGCCAATGATGANGTCGGAGGGATCGGCGTCTATCGCTGCGCCCACNAGCTGTGTGATCTCTTCTGCGTTTNCANGTCCAGTGTCACCAGTTGCAACGTTCGCGTTTTTGGATATGACGGTGACTGCTCTAGCCGTCCCGGANGAAACGTTGTGTCGGCTGATAGCTACGCTCGGTCCGGCGAATCGGCTTTGGGTAAACACTCCTGCTGTGGTCGCCAACGTTTCGCAGTGAAGGATCATGACGTCGTTGGTGTCGTCTTTGATGCCCATGTTGGCGACGTGGACACTGAAACCTTGTGGGAGGTCGGTCATCTGATTACTCCCATTCGATCGTGCCTGGTGGTTTGGACGTGATGTCATATACCACTCGGTTAANACCTTCGACTTCGTTGATGATNCGAGACGACATATTTTCGAGAANTTCGTACGGCAGACGAGCCCAATCGGCAGTCATCGCGTCTTCGCTGGTCACTGCTCTAATGATGATCGGGCGGGCGTAGGTTCGTTCGTCTCCCATGACTCCCACGCTGCGGATATCGGCAAGAACGGCGAACGCTTGCCAGATATCTCGTTCAAGTCCTGCATGGGCGATTTCTTCGCGGACGATCGCGTCTGCCTGTTGCAAAATGGTGACGGCTTCGGGGGTGACTTCTCCAACGATCCGAACCCCTAATCCTGGGCCTGGGAATGGTTGCCTCCACACGATTTCGTCCGGTAACCCCAGTTCGGTCCCTANTGCCCTGACTTCGTCCTTGAAGAGACCGCGCAGCGGTTCGACGAGCTCGAAGTCGATGTCTTCGGGGAGACCGCCAACGTTGTGGTGGCTCTTTATTTTGGCCGCATCGCTCGTTCCGGATTCGATGACGTCCGGGTAGAGGGTCCCCTGGACGAGAAATCGGGCGTCAGTAATGCCGACTCGCGCTTGTTCGAAGACGCGAATGAATTTTTCGCCTATGGCTTTCCGTTTTTCTTCCGGGTCTGTGACACCTTGGAGCACTTCAAAGAACGCGTCAGCCGCTNGTTCGTGGATGAGTTCGATGCCCTGGGTTCGGTGGAATGTCTCGACTACCTGATCGCCTTCACCCAGTCGCATGAGACCTGTGTCGACAAACACGCACACCAGTTGAGNCCCAATTGCTTTATGAACCAAGGCGGCAGCGACTGCNCTATCGACTCCGCCCGACAGGCCGCAAATNGCTCGACCTTGTCCGATTTGGCTTCGAATGGCGTCGACGCTTTCATCGATAACATTNGTCATCGTCCAGTCGGCTCGGCAGTGCGCAGCTTCGTGAAGGAATCGTTCNAGAAGGGACTGTCCATGGGGGGTGTGAGCTACTTCGGGGTGNTATTGGACCCCGTAGATTCGCCGTGTTNTGTCCTCGATGACCGCTGCGGGGGCGTCGGCAGTGGAGGCACTAATAATGAATCCTTCGGGTGGGTCAGTGATGGCATCGAAGTGGGACATCCACACGATGTCTCCTGTGGCGACCTCAGTGGGNAGTACCTGGGANGGTTGGACGGTGAGGGAAAGTTCTGTTCTGCCATATTCGCCGNGACCACTTCGGTCGACCGTTCCGCCTAATTGTTGAGCGATGAGTTGTGAGCCGTAACAAATTCCAAGTATGGGAATTCCGAGCTGGTAGACGTCCGGGTCGATGAGGGGAGCCTCGCTGGCATGAACTGATTTCGGTCCCCCTGANAAGATNATGGCCTTGGGGGATTGCTCAGCGACTTCTCGCGCCGTNATCGTGTTGGGCACAATTTCGCTGTATACCCGCGCCTCTCGGACTCTTCGCGCGATCAGTTGGGCATATTGGGCGCCAAAATCGACGACCAAGACTTTTTCGTGGGCGTTATCGACCTGAACCATGCGCGATTCGTCCGCTCGGGGAAGTATTTGACTTTATCGGGCATTGGTGCCGGTCTCTGGTTTATTTGCCNTGTTCTGGCAAACCAAGCGCCGTTATTAGCAGCTGCCGCAGCAGGTTCGCTGTGGCCCCCCAGACAGTGTCCCCATGGAGGTAAAAAAAGTACANGGGTCGCTGTTGATCAGAACCAGGCCATCGCCATCTTTCTTCACGGTAGACGTTNGGCAAGAGGAGTTCGGCTAGCGATACATGCAATATCTCGTCGACTTCATCTGGNTTCGCAAGAAGGGACGGAGTTTTTGAAAGCCGTGCGACATAGGGAACGATTCGCGCTTGGGAGGAAACGGTGGTTAGGTGATCAAGTTCGCCGATCTTTTCTGCGAGAGATGTGTCAAGTCCGATTTCTTCGCGNGCTTCGCGACAAGCGGTGTCCCAGAGAGATTCGCCGNGATCTTGTGCCCCGCCCGGGAAGCTGACCTCTCCGCTGTGCGCTCTCATCTGTTGTGTACGGCGGGTGAGTACGACGGTGGGCTCCGGATCGCTGTACAGAGCTATGAGGACTGCTGAGTGNCGTTTCGGTGGCGGGGCTCCTGTTTGTTGATATCCGGGGATCCGCGTCGAAAGTCGACGCTCAACAATGTCGAGGTCTACAACTCCCCTGTGAGGCCANGGTGCTGGTTCACCTGACGTCCAATCGCGAGGCCGGGGGATTTTTTGGGGTCCGCCNCGTTCAGGTTGGTTCACTTTCGCAACTTACGACAATTGTCCCGAAAACGCATCGAGGCGGACCCGAAGGCCCGCCTCGAAAAATATTGGTCGTGGGTTACATCATGCCTGGCATACCGCCACCCATGGCTCCCATGGCGGCAGCNGCNGCAGCGGGNTCAACCTCTTCAGGTTTGTCGGTGACAAGTGTCTCNGTNGTCAGCAGNAGCGCTGCAATCGATGCCGCGTTCTGAAGCGCAGCACGAGTCACTTTCGCCGGGTCAATCACGCCGGCNGNAACGAGATCTTCGAACTCGCCAGTCGCNGCATTGAACCCGTTATTTCCGCCAGCGGTTTCTACCTGTTGCACTACCACTGCACCNTCATGACCGGCGTTTTGCGCGATCTGACGGGTAGGAGCGTCCAACGCTCGGAACACCAGCCTGGCGCCCGTGGCTTCATCGCCGTCTAGAGACAGTTCGTCGATCGCCCCTCGAGATCGAAGCAGTGCTGTTCCGCCACCAGGCACAATGCCCTCTTCGATAGCGGCGCGAGTCGCNGAGACAGCGTCCTCGATGCGGTGCTTCTTTTCTTTGAGCTCAACTTCGGTCGCCGCGCCTACTTGTATGACGGCTACGCCACCAGCAAGTTTCGCGAGACGTTCTTGAAGTTTTTCACGATCCCAGTCGCTATCCGTCTCATCAATTTCTCGTTTGATCTGAGCGACACGGCCTTCGACATCCGAACTGCCGCCAGCACCTTCAACGAGTGTGGTTTCGTCTTTGGTGATGATGACTTTTCGTGCTTGACCAAGGAGGTCGATGCTCGTGTTTTCAAGCTTCAGGCCGACCTCTTCAGAGATGACCTGACCGCCGGTAAGGATCGCCATGTCTTGCAACATGGCCTTACGGCGTTCGCCAAAACCAGGTGCTTTCACCCCAACAGATGTGAACGTTCCCCTGATTTTGTTAACGACGAGGGTCGCGAGAGCTTCACCTTCAACATCTTCGGCGATGATCAAGAGCGGTTTGCCTCCCTGCATGACCTTTTCAAGGACAGGCACGAGTTCTTGTACCGATGAGATCTTGCCGTTGACGAAAAGGATGTAGGGCTCATCGAGAACTGCTTCTTGGCGATCCGGGTCTGTCACGAAATACGGTGACAAAAAGCCTTTGTCAAACTGCATCCCCTCAGTGAATTCGAGGTCAACGCCAAANGTGTTGGACTCCTCAACNGAGATCACACCATCCTTGCCGACCTTGTCGAACGCTTCGGCGAGAATTTCGCCGATGGCAGGGTCGGCTGAAGAAATGCCAGCGACCGATGCAATCTTTCCTTTGTCGGAAGAAACGTCTTCTGACATTTCACCAATGGAATCGACCGCTGCAGCCACCGCTGCTTCGATGCCCTTCTTGAGCGCCATCGGGTTGGCACCAGCAGCAACGTTGCGAAGACCTTCTCGCACCATTGCCTGAGCTAAAACAGTTGCTGTCGTAGTCCCGTCACCTGCGACGTCGTTGGTCTTCGTCGCAACCTCTTTGACGAGTTGAGCACCCATATTTTCAAATGGATCTTCAAGCTCTACTTCGCGAGCAATGCTCACACCGTCGTTNGTGATGGTTGGAGCGCCAAAGGACTTTTCGAGGACAACGTTGCGGCCCTTCGGACCCAACGTGACCTTTACTGCGTCTGCCAGTTGGTTGACGCCTGCTTCAAGGCCGCGTCGGGCCTCTTCGCTGAATTTAAGAATCTTGGCCATATCGCACTCAACTCACAATCGCGAGAACATCGCGTGCACTTAAAATGAGTAAATCTTCGCCGTCTGATGTGATCTCGGTTCCGCCATATTTGCTGTATACGACAGTGTCACCGGCGTTGACGTCAACGGGAATCAGTTCGCCCGTCTGTTCGGATCGCTTGCCCGGNCCAACCGCAAGGACCTCGCCCTGTTGGGGCTTTTCCTGGGCTGTATCGGGAATCACGAGACCGCTGGCAGTGGTCTCCTCAGCGACGCCGGGTCGCACGACAATGCGATCCTCGAGTGGCTGCAGGTTCATCAGCTCTTCGCCTCCATAACTTGTGTGGTTAACCCCAATGGGTGCGTTAGCACTCTCATAAGGAGAGTGCTAACGATATGGCGCGCGTCGGCCAAGAAACAACCTGTTGGGGCTACGTTTCCGCAAAAAATCAGGCAAATCGAACTTTAGGTGTCAATAAAAGGCAGTCGAAGGTTCGGATCTGCCCCGCTATCGAGTGATGATGGTCCTTCGCTACGTATCCGCCACCATGCAGTTGCGGCGACCATTGCAGCGTTGTCGGTNCACATAGCGCGGGACGGAAGGAACCCTTGAATGCCNTCTTCTACACAAATATCCAGNGTTNTTTCTCGGAGTTCGCTATTCGCGGCCACGCCACCNGCGAGGCATATCCCTGACGCACCAATCTGTTGAGCCGCTTNTCGTGCNTTGTGTGTAAGAACGTCCACGACTGCNGCCTGGAACGATGCGGCGACATCTGCGGTTTCGACCTCGGGGTGTTGGCGAACGTAGTTCACAACCGCAGTTTTTAGACCTGAAAAGGAGAAATCGAGTCCGTCGTTTCGCATCGGTCGAGTGAAGTTGATTGCTTGGGGGTCCCCTTGTTGGCTAATTCGATCGATTTGCGGACCCCCCGGATATCCCAACCCTAGATAACGGGCGACTTTGTCAAATGCTTCGCCCGCGGCGTCGTCGACCGTTGCCCCTAGGAGACGGTATCGGCCGTGATCTTGGAACTCGATCAGCATCGTGTGCCCTCCGCTGACAAGCAGGACCGCCAGGGGGAATTCGAGTTCCGGTTCTTCTAGTAGGGCCGCGTAAAGGTGTGCTTCGTGATGGTTGATACCGATGAATGGAACGTCCCATCCCAGCGCGAGGGCTTTGGCGGCTGATACCCCTATCAAAAGGCTACCTATGAGGCCTGGTCCGTGAGTGGCGGCGACCAGGTCGATGTCGTGGTCGGTGACTCCCGCTTCGACCATGGCTTCTGCTACTACGGGCATGAGTAGCGATTCGTGAGCGCGACCTGCAATTTCGGGTACGACACCACCGTACCGGGCGTGCAGGTCGACTTGGCTGCTGACGACGTTCGCTAAAACGTCACGGCCGTCTACGACTATTGCGGCCGCAGTCTCGTCGCACGAGGTTTCGATCCCGAGAACAGTGGTCACAATGTTCCCCAGTCTGTGGTACCGATTATCTCGTTTTCGATGTTTGTCAGCAGTTCGTTGTGTTCTGGCTCTCGTATATCGTGACACCACATCACGAGTGCGTCTTCACCGTTGTCTGCGTAGTATCCGGCTCTGACTCCTGCCGGGGCGTAGCCAAAACAGCGATACAGATTTTGAGCGCCCTGATTCGAGATTCGGACTTCAAGGGTCATAGCTGAGATGTTGTGTTTCAGGCATCCCCGATGGACGGCAAGTATTAAACGGGTGGCGATACCCAATCTTTGAGACTGGGGGGCCACAGCGACCGAGGTGATGTGTCCTTCATCATGGACGATCATTGCACCGCCGTATCCAGCGACCCGAGTGTCGTGGTGGGCTACGTAGTAGACCCGCCGGTCGCGCTGGCGTAGTTCGTCGTGGTACATCGCCATGGACCAAGGGCTAGCGTAGACCTGTTTGTCGATGGTTCTGACTGCGCGTACGTGTCGTTTTCGCATCGGTTCGATCAGTACGTGCGTCTCAGAGACCATCATGATCGCTCTCGCTTTTGCCAGTTGATTCGGGCGTCGGGAGCTCTGAGGTAGAGGGGTTCGATTTCGGCGGGTAGCACAAATTCTTCTCGTAGAACGCGGGGGTGGGCTAGCTCGACTAGGGAGCCAGCGTTCGGATATCGGAACCCTTCCTGACCAATTTCTATTCCTCGCAACATTTGAAATGTTTGGGCGTACCTTTGTGCGCCGTCGCCCACGACAAGACAGTCTTCGCCTTGGGCGGTGAGCTGGTTCGCAACGTTGTCGGGTTGGTCGACATGGGGTGCGGTGATTTGTTGAATTCCGCCGGCGGTTCTGCGGTAGGTGGCGTAAAAGATTTCTCCACGTCGCGCGTCGACAGTGGAGACGATGAGACGCTCAGAGAAACGGGCGGGGAAGGCCGCTAAGTCAAGACTGGAAATCCCAATCATGGGAATTTTGCAGGCGTGTGCCAAGGCTTTAGCTGTGGCGAGACCTACTCGTAATCCAGTGAACAAGCCCGGGCCGACGTCTACTGCAACTACTCCGATTTCGTTGAGGTCGATGCGGGTTTGGGAGCACAGGAACCGGATTGCTGGTGCGAGTGTTTCGGCGTGACGTCGATCACGAGCAGTGTGGAACGAAGCGATGACACCTTCGTGACCCCCAATGGCGACGCCGACTTGGGGCGTGGCGGTTTCAATACCGAGTACCAGCACGCTACAAATCTTCCGTTTCGCTGATGATCCAGTTAGCCCAGACGACGCTGAGTTGCTGCTGTCGCGACATCCAAGATGGGCCTGTGGCTTCGATTTCGAGTACCCGAGCGTCCTCGAAATCTTCGGGATGGCCGAGATGTATACGGATGCGCAAAAAATCTCTCGGAAGTTCAGGCACGACTACTTCTCCCCATTCGATGCAAATAACGGCTTCGTCTTCGAGAAGCTCGGGGAGGTCAAGATCTAAGACTTCTGCAAGGTTATCGAGGCGGTAGACATCAAGGTGATGGAGACGGAGGCGGCCTTCGTAGCTAGCTGCGAGGGTGAATGTGGGACTGGTCACTCGCTCGCGGATTCCAAGTGCCGATGCGAGTCCTTGCACGAAAGCTGTCTTCCCAGCGCCAAGGTCGCCGGAGAGCAAAATGACGTCGTTCGGGCGTAACAACGGCTCAAGAGCCGCTGCTACTTGTTTGGTGGCGTCTACTGAACGGGTTCGGACGTGCAACATTGGGAGGGTATTCCGATTGTATGACCCCTTAAGGGTGCCATCGCCGCGGGACTCTCATCGTGATCGAGGTCAATACCTCGTAGGGAACCGTGTCGGACCACTGAGCGAGATCTCCGATGGTTATGGTGTCGTTTCCGTCGGATCCGACCAGCACTACTTGATCACCGTTGTAGGCGCTCGTTGCACCGATATCGATCATGGTTTGGTCCATGCATACGCGTCCGACGACATTATGACGATTTCCGTTGATGATGACTTGGGCTCGATTCGAGAGCCCTCGGCGATAACCATCGGCGTAACCAACGGGGATGGTGACAATTCGCGTTGAGCGATCCGGGGTCCATGTTCCGCCATATCCAACTGGGCTTCCTTCTCGCACAACTTTGAAGTAAATGACCTCGCTGCGCCAAGACAGCACCGGTTCAACGCTGATGGTTTGTGATGTTTCTTCTGTTGGTTCAATGCCGTAAAGCAGCAGCCCGGGTCGGACTAGGTCAAGGTGTGCTTCTGGGAGCGAGACTATGGCAGCGGAATTGGCTATGTGACGTGTCGGGGTGGGGAGACTGTGACGAGGGTAGAACTCTAAGGCTTGGAGAAATCGCTCGAGTTGTTGTCGAGCCGAACTCAGATCAGGATCGTCGGCGGAGGCGAAGTGGCTGAAGACTCCCTCGACTTGGAGCGATGTGCATTTGAGTGACGCTTCGAAAAGAGTGTCAGCGTTGTAATGGTGGACGCCTATCCGTTCCATTCCAGTGTCAATTTTGAGGTGCACTTTCGCAGTTGTTTTTGTGTCTTTGGCTGCTTGGTCGATCTGCAGCAATTTGTCTACCGAGGGGGCAGTGAAGGTGAGGTCATGTTCTAAGAAGGAAGGGATCTGTCTAGTTACTGCCCCTCCAAGCACCTGAATTGGAATCGTGATTCCGCCAGCTCGAAGGGCCAAGCCCTCTTCGACGTAGGCAACTGCCAGACGCGGCGCACCGATGTCTTGAAGTCGGGATCCAATTTGGATGAGGCCGTGACCGTATGCGTCCGCTTTGATGACTGGCATCATTTTGCTTTCCCCTACGACATGCTCGATTGCCCTGTAATTGCGCTCAAGGGCCGCGAGGTCGATATCGCACCACGTAGGTCGGCTGCTTTCGGTCATGATGAAAGCATCGCTGTCCGCGCCGGCTGCAGTAAGGAGGGGAGATCATTAGCGATCATTCCTGGTTCGGCGAGCATGGCTGCGCGCCCATGCCAGTGCGCTGCGGCTGCAACGGCGAGATGGGTTGGGTGGTACCCGATAAGGGCTGCGATAATTCCGGCTAACACGTCACCGCTGCCCGCTGTTGCGAGCCGCAGGTCACCGCTTCTGACGAAGATCAAATCACCATCGGGGTTCGCTACAAGAGTTGTTGGACCTTTGAGGAGAACGACTGCGTGTTGCGCGGCGGAGCGTACGGCTGCGCACCGGTCGAGATCTGGTTGGGTGCCCGTAAGCGTCTTGAACTCTCCGTCGTGAGGGGTAAGGACAGTGGGTGCGGAACGATTCTTAAGACAATTGGGGTGAGCGGCTACGGCCGTTAGTGCGTCAGCATCTATTACGACCGGTATGGGTGCCCGTTCGATGAGTTCAGCGGCGACTGCGAGAGTTTCTCCGTCGGTACCAAGTCCTGGACCAACAAGTAGCGCGCTAAAGCGTTCAAGGTCGATGAGGACTTCTGCAGCCCAGTTGTCGGGAGGTATAGGTCTTGCTACTGCTTCGGTGGGGAGATTGAGCTCGGCAGCCTCTACCGTCGGTGAGGACACGACGGTCATTCCCGCGCCCGCGCGGAGCGCTCCTTTCGCTGCGAGTTGGGTTGCCCCTGTCATCCCTGGCGATCCCCCAATGATTCTCACCGAGTTTGACCATTTGTGGTCGGTTGCGATTCGTTGAGAGAGGGGCTCTTGCAGGTCCTCATCGGTGATGAGTGCAGCGCGACAGCCAGAAATATCTAAGCCTAGATCTGCCACTTCGATCCGGCCGGCGCGACTAGCGCCGGGTTCAAGGAGGAGGCCTGGTTTTAACGCACCGAAGGTGACCGTTCGTTGGGCTCTAAGTGATCCGCGATCTTGTCCAGTGAGACCGTCGACACCCGACGGGAGATCTACAGCCAATACCGCGCTATCCGGCTGGGGCGGTGAGTCCCATCTATCCCTAAACCCCGTGCCGTAGGCTGCGTCGATGACAAGATTTGAGTCATCTCGTAACGCCGTACCCGGCTGGTGAAGGCTGCAACTGACCCCCCGCCGTGTCAAGAGTCGTGCCGCCATTCGGCCGTCCTCACCGTTGTTTCCTTTGCCAGCGATAATGCTGACTCGACGTCCGTAGCCACCCCCGAGCATTCCAATAGCTGCGTTGGCTACCGCATACGCGGCTCGCTGAATCAAAATTTTGGTTGGTTCGGGCGCGTCAGCGTCGATGGCCCTCATTTCTGCCGGAGTCGCAACTGGTAACACCACGGGCTACTCCGCGACGACAAACGCTTCAGCCACCGAGCCGGTGTGACTGAGCGAGAGGTGCCATTGACGAACGCCTGTATTAGCCGCCATCTGCGCAGCTGTCCCGTGGAGAGTGACGTTGGGACGCCCTAATGAGTCTTTGGTGATTTCTATTTCACGGAAACGGACACTCCCTAGCCCTATCCCAAGGGCTTTCATCACTGCTTCTTTGGCTGCGAAGCGAACAGCCATTCGTTCCGAGGGGTCGACGGCAGCGTGGCAGTAGGCGAGTTCGTTTTCCGTGAAGAGTCGTGCACTAATTTTCTCTCGGCGCTGGAGCACTTCTCGGAACCGTTGCACATCGACTAAATCGATGCCGATGCCGATCATGACGCCCAGTGCTCCGCGAGTACGTAAACCGGACGAGTAAGCAGTTCCACCACATCCAAAGTGGCGAGGATGTCGTCGCGGAATGAGGGTTCCGATTCGGTAACTGCATCTTTGAGGGCCCCGTATCTACCTCGATAGCCGTGCATCACGGCACGAATAGTGGTGGTGGGGAGTCGCTCATGGAACCGGCAGTGTAAAAGAGTTAGCCCCGTAGTTTGGTTGTCTTTCACTTCCGGTATGTGAATGACGGTTCGTCCGTCACTCCCGACGCCAACCATGATTTCTCGTTCGAAGGAAGCCCGGTGCTTGCCGCCTCTCAATGTCGGGTTGGTGTCAGTTCTAGATGCGATGCCTGTTGCGATTCCGCCGCGATCCACCACTTGGATTGTGGCATCTTGTTCGACGTCGCCTTCGATTCGGTAGCGGGTCCATCCTGTGATTTCTGCCACGGCTGGATCCAGAGCAGCGAGAGTTCGAAGTTCTCGATAAGAGAGACGATCACGAGGCGTGCCCGCATTGAGGGCCGCCTTGGCAAGATCAGAGGCCAGCAAGCTTTCGTCGGATCGCGAAATTCCTACGGTGACGGTCTTAGCTTGATGTTTGATCGCGTCCACAGGTCGCGTAAGTTCGTCGATTGATTTGCTAAGTGCCGCATTGAGATCTTCGACCACAACTCCAGGTCGTCCAACTTTGCCAACCTCGATCTGATAGCTATCCAAGGACGCTACTCCGGTGCCGTATCGAAGAATGGTGACGAGTTTGGCCGCTGTGCTCGCTTCAAGATGTCCGTCGTAGGCGCCACTGCGTAGACCGTCGAGGAAACGCTGGTTGGCTGCAACAAGTTCAATCTGCAGTTTCTCGAAAGCACCGTCGGCAAGCACGCCGTCCGCGATGGTGTTTTCAAGGCTTGCACGCATTTCCCTGAGGGGTATTGCTTGGGCGTCAATTGCAAGTGCTGCCTCGTAACCGAAGAGGTGACCGGCGACAGTCGCCAAAATAAAATCGAGGGACGGATGGAGGTGTGGGACTGTTAGCAACTCGGTTGCAGCGCCAAACCGAGATTCGTTGTCGTTAGCTACAACAATGGCGGTTGCTTTGTGGGCTCGGTAGATGGCGACTTCTTTGGCAACGTCGTCCAAGTTGGAACCGCTGAGTCCGCTGGCGCACACAAAGATCAATGGTTCCGAGGACAGGTCTATGTGTTTTTTGTCTTCAGTCACGTCTTCGGGGATGGCTTTGTAGCAAAGCTCGGAGAGCTTGATGCGTATTTCGTTTGCTGCAATTCGGTTCGGTCCATTTCCCACCACAGCCCAGTAACGTTTGTAAGGAGCGTGCCGTCGGGCTGCTTCGGCTATAGCAGGGCGGGTCGCCAATACTTGCCGCATGCAGTCGGGGAGTCGCAGCAGTGCCTCAACTACGCCGGTTCGGTCTTGATCAGCGTCGACCAGGTCAGCAATGGCGCTGCTGAGGAGGACTGCTGCGACTACTTGCGCGTAGAACGCCTTGGTAGACGCGACCGACATTTCGACGTCTCTACCGTCGGACGTGTACAGAACACCATCAGCTTTTTCTGTGAGGTCGCTTCCGCGCCGATTGACGATGGCTATTACATGTCCTCCGCGTTGACGGACGAGATCGACAGTCCGATTGGTGTCGGTGGTGGTGCCTGATTGGCTGACAGCAACGACCAGGGTGTCGGACATGTCATCGGCCATTGAGAAGCCGCTGAGTTCTGTGGCCAGTTGGGCCTCTGCAATCAGGTCAGTTTCCTTTAAAAGCGGGCCTAAGAATTGAGGAATGGTGCGTGCCGCCACCGCGGCGGTTCCTTGGCCAATGGCGATAACTCGCCTAATGGATTTAGTGCTCAGGGCACTTTCGATGGCCGGGGGGATCGCCTCAGAGCCCAGATGGACTCTCGGCTTACCGTCAACTTCGCTTATTCGTCCCCGGAGGGTTTTGTGGACTGATTGTGGCGCTTCCTCGATTTCTTTGAGTAGATAGTGGGGCACATCGCCTCTATCGATGTCGCGAGTTGTGATGTCCGCCTTCGTAATCTCGTTGCGCAGGACGGGGAGGTTCGTTCCGTCGTAGGCCAGGCGGGTAATTCCTTCAACTGTGCCGGCTAGCGCTGCATCGAGTTGCAGGACCTGCCCCGAAGTCGAGATGGGCTGTTCAGGGTTGGCCGGAGTTTCACCATCCATCCGTAGCCACTGCGAGGCTTCTTCAACAACGCCGTACGGCTCACTAGCGACTACATATGCGTTGTCGGCGATACCAACGTAGAGGGCTTGTCCGCTTCCTCGTAACGCCAGTGACAGCTGTTGAGGCTCATCGGCAGAATGGCTTGCGATGGCCATTGAACCTTCGAAGGCCGAGACGGTGCTCCGAAACGCCTCGATGGTTTGTGTACCTTTCGCCAGTTTTCTGCTCACCAGGGACGGCACGACCTTGGCGTCAGTCGTAATCTCGGGCGCGATTTTCAGATTGTGGAACTCGATGAGGTCCGCGTAATTATCGATGTCGCCGTTCAGCACCGCCGCGACGTACGGGCCGTCGTCATCTTCTAGCTCTTCAGAGTCGAGAGGGTGAGCGTTCGGTTCTGAGATGACACCGACACTGGCCCAGCGGGTATGCCCGAGGACAACGACTTCCGATTCAGGCCCAGCAAGCGCTCGGTGGAGGAGTTCATCGGAGCGGATAGCGGTTCTTAGCGCGTTGGTGTTGTCTCCGAGTTCGCCGATTTCCGCCGCGTTCTTGTACACAAATGCGACATGGCCCTTCAAGTTTCGAGTCGCTCCTGATCTAAAAACTGGGTCACTGAAGCGCGAACCTCGGAGCAGGTTGTCTGAAAGCCCGTGTTGGGTGACGAATATTTGAAGACCTGCTGAATCTCGTCCACGAACTTCGAGTCGGTCGATCGCGGATAAAGCGGTCTGGATAGACGACAACGCTGCCAGGGCGTTTGGTTCCGGTGAACCGTGGGACAGGTCGATGATCGCGTCTGCGTTGCGCAACCGATCTCTCTCGATTGCCCACAACGCGTCGCGAACTTCGACCAAGACAGAATTAAGAGGTTCTACATCATCTGTGAACTGGTCAAGACGGCTGTCGATGTTTGTGAGAGCGGTGCGTGCTCGTTCCATCTCGCTCGCGACGGCGAGAGCTGCTGAACGGTCGAAGACCAGCATTCGAGTACCAGCGATCGTTCGTAGTTCTTGATCTATTGCCGAAAAGAGATCCGCTGCTTGCCTGGTTTTAGCGACCGTTGAGTCAAGCTTTCCGGACGCGGAGATGAGCAATTCGACGGCGGAGCTCAGTCGCGGGAGAACGTTGTCAGAGTCGAGTGCTGATCCGTTGTCTGGTCCGCGAAGGACCGCGATGATGCCGCACATGGTGATGAGGGTAGCGGCGGGTTATGCCCTCTTATCCGCGGTCTATTGCATAGTGCGTTTAATCACATTGGCGAGATGGTCGGCCTCGCGTTGCGCTGCGGCCGCCTCGATCGCTTCAACCATGATTCTGATGACGGGTTCGGTGCCGCTAGCTCGAACAAGAACTCGGCCCGTATGGCCCAATCGATTTTCCGTTTTGACAATTTCCTCGTTGCAACGTTCGGGCAAGGGCGCTGATTTTGATGTGACGGGAACATTAATGAGCACTTGAGGAAATTGGTGCATGGCTTCGTTGGCGAGGTCAGAGCTATTTCTTCTTGATCGACAAACCAAGTCAGCTAGTAACGCCCCGCTAAGTAAACCGTCGCCGGTGGTGGCGTGGCGTCGGAAAACAAGGTGACCAGATTGTTCACCGCCAAGAATGGCTGCGCCAGCGTCTAGTTCGGCGAGCACGTTGCGATCACCGACCGGTACCTCAATTAGCGATATTTCTTCCTGCTCTAGTGCTTGGCGTAAGCCGAGGTTCGACATGATGGTGGCGACGACACTTCGATTGACTAGTTGGTTTCGCTGGGCGAGATCTTTTGCAAATAGGCACAGTTGTCGGTCACCGTTGATGATCGTGCCATCGGACGCAACGGCTATGAGGCGGTCGGCGTCTCCGTCTACGGCTAGGCCTAAGTCAGCCTGTTTCGCCAGCACTGCGTTGGTGATCGTTGATGGGTGGGTCGATCCGCAGTGTTGGTTGATGTTGCGGCCGTCGGGTGAGGCGTGGATAACTTCCACGCGGGCACCGAGTCGGGTGAACAGCGTCTCGGCGATATGTGATGCCGAACCGTTCGCGCAATCAATGACAATGTGAAGATCTTTCAACTTTCTGTTTTCTAGGGCCGTCTCGATTGATGCGTACCAGAGTTGGAGGGGATTTGGGTGTCCGTTGACAACGCCGTGGGGCTTATTCAATGAAGGGGAAGCCTCTTTGACGAGCGTTGTGAGTCGATTCTCAATATCTAACTGTTCTTGGTCTCGAAGTTTTCGACCACCTGGGGCAAAGATCTTCACACCGTTGTCACTCCAAAGGTTGTGGGAAGCCGATACAACAACCCCCGCGCTGTCCTCACGGTTCGAAAGGTGAGCAACAACGGGTGTAGGGACCACCCCGGCGTCAACGACGCTGCGTCCGCTCGCGGCCAGGGCTTGAGCTATCGCTTGGGAAAGCGCCGGCCCTGATTCGCGGGTGTCGCGCCCCAGGATCCATCGTTCAACGGAGAGAACGTCACTCGCAGCTGTGGCTAAACAGGCAACGAAGTGTTCGTCGAGTAGTTGGGGCGTGGGACCGCGGACGCCGTCGGTGCCGAATGACAGTGTCATGTCGACTCCTTGCAGATTTATCGCTTCGAATACTGCGGAGCCTTGCGAGCCTTTTTGAGGCCGTATTTCTTGCTCTCTTTTGCACGGGAATCGCGAGTCAATAGTCCTGCTGCTTTTAGGACGGGTCGTTGCTCAGGATCAAGTTCGACGAGCGCACGAGTAATGCCCAACCTGAGGGCGCCCGCCTGGCCGGCGGGTCCTCCGCCGTCGAGAGTGGCGTCGATGTCATAAGTTTCGACTTCCTCCACGAGCCGCAGGGGTTCTGTCACTAGTAGCCGATGGACTGACGACGTGAAGTAGTCATCGAAAGAGCGCTTATTGCAAGTGATGACGCCCGTTCCGGGGCGAAGCCTCACGCGAGCAACGGCTTCTTTGCGACGGCCTGTGGTTTGAGTCAGAGGAGCAGTCATGTGTATCCCAATCTCAGGCTTTAGCCATTGCGTCTTTGAGAACAAGTGTTTCTGGTTGTTGGGCCGAATGCGGGTGTTCTGGCCCCGCGTAGACTTTGAGTTTCGTGAGCATCTGCGCGCCTAGACGGTTTTTGGGGAGCATGCCCCTGATCGTGCGTCGAATTGTGTCTTCAGGTTGCCGAGATAACAAGTCAGCATAAGTTTGGGACTTGATGCCTCCCGGGTAGCCGGAGTGACGGTGAACGAGCTTTTTTTCTGCCTTTTCATTAGTCAGAACAATTTTGGAGGCGTTGACGATGATCACATGGTCACCGCAATCAAGATAGGGAGCGAAGGTTGGCTTGTGTTTCCCCCGCAAAATTCGAGCTACCTCGGTAGACATACGCCCAAGTATTAGGTTCTCCGCGTCGACAACGAACCACTTACGTTCGATTTCGCTCGCTTTAGGGGCGTAGGTACGCACGATGCGTCAACCTCTCGGGATTTCGGAAACGTGAATCTGTTCCAGACTCGGCGCGGCACACAAGTGGAGTGGCCGAGGAACAAGGCTACGGGTGTCGTGTTGAAACGGCAAACGCTGATGCTGACTGATTTTGTTGATTTTGCACAAGTCAGTCATCTTAGGGATAGGTGACGTGAATCAGAGTCAGGCCGTGGGGCGGCGCTATAGGGGCAGCCGAACTTCGATCTCGAGCGTTCAATACCGCTTCGACGTCGTGCGCGGGGCGCTTGTGGGCACCCACTGATACGCAGAAACCGACGATCGAACGCACCATTTGATGACAAAACGCGTTTGCTGCAATTTCAAATTCGATTCGCTGCTGGGGTCTCGGATGCCATTGCGCATGGTGGATGGTGCGCACAAGTGACGCACCAGTTTGTCCTTTGGGTCGTCGACAAAAGGACGTGAAATCGTGTTCGCCCAGGAAGCGTTGTGCGGTTCGATTCATTTCTTCAACGTCAAGCGGTTCTTTGATATGCCACTCGATGTCGGAAAGGAGCGGATCAGCGATGAGAGAGTTCAGCAGGTTGTATCGATACAGTCGTTGAACAGCTGTAAACCGGGCGTCGAAATCCGTGTCCACTTCCCGTATTTCGCGAATTTGGATGTCCGGTCCGCATAGGCGATTGAGCGAGTTGCGTAAACGCTCGCTGTCTACCTCAGCTCCGTCAATACGAAACGACACGACTTGTCCGAGCGCATGCACTCCGGCATCGGTTCGCCCGGCCACTGCAAGGTCGACGGATTGGCCGAGTACCTGTTGAAGTGCCGACCGCAATTCACCTTCGACGGTGCGCACCCCCGGGTTCTCTGCGAAACCGCGGAACCCAGTCCCCTTGTATGTAAGGTCAATTCGAATGTTCTGAGCGAAGGCCACTATCAGGACGGTAGTTTCATATCGCGGCTGGGGGGAATGATGCTCGATCTAGCGATTCGTAACGGCTTAGTGATCGACGGTACCGGGAGCCCGGGACAGCTTGGCGATGTGGGGGTCCGTGACGGGCGCATAGTCGCAGTCGGCGAAATTGCTGACGAAGCTCTTGAAGAAGTTGATGCGACGGGCCTGGTTGTCGCCCCCGGCTTTGTTGATGTTCATACTCATTTTGATGCTCAAGTATTTTGGGACTCCACGCTGTCACCGTCACCTTTGCACGGCGTCACAACCATCATTGGCGGCAATTGCGGGTTCACAATCGCGCCGCTGACACCTGACGATGGCGACTATCTGATGAGGATGTTGGCACGGGTCGAGGGGATGCCATTGGCGTCGCTCCAGGAGGGGGTGCCGTGGAATTGGAGCACCTTTGGTGAATACCTAGATGCGATCGACGGAACGTTGATGCCCAACGCTGGCTTTTTGGTTGGCCACAGCGCACTGCGGCGGGTCGTGATGGGCGAACGCTCGGTAGGTGAAGCCGCATCGGACCAAGAACTGCAGGCGATGAAAGATTTGCTGGCTGAGAGCATCGAAGCTGGCGGTCTGGGTTTCAGTTCCTCTTGGGCAAAAACACACAATGACGCCGAGGGAGACGCCGTTCCTTCTCGTCACGCGTCAGAACACGAATTGGTGGAACTTTGTTCGGTCTTGCGAAATACCGGGGCTGTTGCCCTTGAGTTCATCCCGACGGTTGAGAGATTCGACCAAGACGTATACCAGTTGCTCACCGACATGTCCGTGGCGGCCGACAGGCCTTTGAATTGGAACGTTATTTTCGCCAACGCGCGTCAATCCGACGCAATTGAGGAGAAGCTACAAGCTTCAAATTACGCTGCTCGACAGGGAGGTCGTGTTATTGCGCTCACGGCACCAATGCCCGCTGAAAGTCGCCTCTGTTTTGAGAGCGGGTTTTTGCTTGACACGCTGCACGGCTGGGCCGAACCAATGGCGTTGGCGAACGACGAGAAGTTGGCGTTGTTTGCGGATCCGATTCGTCGTGCCGAGTTGAACGAAGCCGCTCAGCAACCGAGTGCTTTTCGTGGCTTGGCGCGCTGGGAACGTCTGACGGTGGGAGAGGTTACGAACGAAGACTTGAAACATTTCGAGGGCCGTACGATTGGTGACATTGCTGATGAATTCGGCCAGACGCCCTGGGACACATTGTGTGAAATCGTTGTTGCTGACGACTTGAAAACCGGGTTTTATCCGCCCGCTGCGGGAGACAACGACGAGTCATGGGCGTTAAGGCAGGCTTTGTGGAACGATGATCGCTGTCTAATCGGCGCTTCTGACGCGGGCGCTCATCTCGATTTTCTCGCCACGTTCAACTATTCGACGTACCTACTAGCGGCAGCGCGAGACAGGGGCTTACTAAGCCTCGAGGTGGCGGTGCACAAGCTCACCGACGCGCCAGCACGTTTGTATGGGCTCAAACATCGAGGACGCATCGAAGAAGGGTGGTGGGCTGATCTCGTTGTGTTTGACCCACACAAGGTTGCGCCAAAGGAGATCGAGGTTAGGGAGGATCTTCCTGGAGGCGCATGGCGTCTTTACGGTGAAGCCGTCGGCATAGATCACGTCTTCATAAACGGCAAACAGGCAGTTGAGGACGGCCAATTCACTGACGCTCGACCTGGAACGTTGCTTCGCGCGGGCAGAGATACTGATCCTGTGTCGGCCACGGGTTAATCAGTGATCTCGACCTGCGGGGTCGAGAATTGCGACTAAGTGCTCGATATCGAAATCATCTTGTTGAGACGCGCCAATCAGACGCTCTTCGGCTTTCGTTAAACGTTCGACGGCGTCTTTGATGGCCTTCGCAGCTGTGTGAGGCACCACCACAGCTCCGTGATGGTCAGCGTGGATGAGATCACCGGGGGCGACGGCCATGCCGTGTACCTCGACAGGAATCCCGTATTCGACAACATGAATCCAGCCGTGGGATGGTCCGACTGACCCGGCGAGGGCACCGAAGCCTTTGGCCCACATGTCTGTATCTCGAATAGATCCGTTGGTCACAGTGCCGACAGAGCCGAGACCTTTGTGCACGTTGCTGTTGACCTCTCCCCAATGGGCGCCAAAACCGACGGGGTTGTCTATGTCCTCGATAACGGTGACCGTTGGTCTAGGTGCTTCTGCTACGTGCTTGAAGTACCCGATTCGTACAGATAGATCATCTTCTCTAGAACGACCTGAGGGTGTGGCGGCTCTTATTTTGGCTGTACGTGCATACCCAACCATTGGAGCGAGCAGGGGGTCGTGACAGAAGAACGGTTGAGTCGTGAATCCCTCGGCACGTCGTTCGGGGACAACGAGTTCTAATGCGTTGCAAATAGTCGGGGTGTCAAATTGTTTGAGGGAAGCGATTACGACTGAATCCGGCATGGCTGGATCCTAGGCGTCGGACTTACACCAATTCGATTAACGCCATGGGCGCGTTGTCACCTTGGCGATGTCCAAGTTTCAGAATGCGGGTGTAGCCACCTGCCCGATCTTCGTATCGTGGCCCGATCTCATCAATGAGTTTTTGGGCCATCTCCTGGTCTCCATTAAGACGTGCAACAAGTTGGCGATGACGGTGCAAGCTGTTCGCCCCAGCACTTGCTTTTTTGGCCTTCGTGATCAATTTTTCTGCGTAGGGGCGTAGAGATTTTGCTTTGGCTTCAGTAGTTTCTATCGCTTCAGCCGCGAATAGTGAGGCCGCCAGGTTGGCCATCATCGAACGTTGGTGACTTGAACTGCCACCTAAGCGGCGGCCCTTCTTGGGGGTTGGCATGAAAGAACTCCTACTGAACTGAGGGGGTCATTCCCTTGAGGGCTAGACCGCGTTCATCGAGTTTCTGAACAACTTCATCGAGGGACTTTTGACCGAAGTTGGTTATTGCCATCAGGTCGTCGATGCTTTTCTCTAAGAGTTCTCCAACGCTGTGTATCTGGCCACGTTTCAGGCAGTTACGCGGTCGTTCGCTCAGGTCGAGGTCTTCGATGGGCATGTCGAGTTCAGGTGAACTGGTCTCCACAATGGCGATCTCGTTGATTTCGAGGCCCAGGGGTTCTTCGCTCATATCGGCTACGAGCCCAATCAAGGTCCGCAACGTATCTCCGGCAGATGCCAGAGCATCTCTTGGGCTCATGGCTCCATCGGTGTCAATATCAAGGATGAGCCGGTCGAAATTCGTTGACTGTTCGACACGAGTGGGTTCTACTTCCAATGACACGCGTCGGACTGGGCTGAAGATGGCGTCGATGGGGATCACTCCAATCGTGGCGCTGCTGTCTTGATCTTCTGACGACAAATAACCCCGTCCCTGTTCGACAGTGATGTCGACTGCGAGCCGCCCACCTTTACTTAGTGTGGCTATTTGCAGTTCGGGGTTGACGCATTCGATATCGGAGCCCCAGTCGACGTCACCGGCAGTGAGGTCACCGGGGCCTGACGTGTCAAGCCGCACAGCGACGGGTTCGTCGCTCTCACAGGTCAACACGATGTCTTTGAAGTTGAGAATAAGGTCCGTAACGTCTTCGACCACGCCGTCGATAGTTGCGAATTCGTGTAGGGCTGTTTCCCCGTCGAACTTGACCTGCGTTATGGCAGCACCAGGGACTGACGAAAGCAAAGTTCGTCGCAGAGAATTGCCGATGGTATGTCCGAATCCGGGTTCAAGAGGGCCAACGGCAAAACGTTGGTGGTTATTTTGCTCATCGCCGAGGGCTTCAACCGTCGGACGCTGCATGGTGAGCATGCTCACGATATCTCCATGGGGCCAGGGGTGGACTACTTGCTATACAACTCGACTATGAGTTGCTCGCGAACGGGAATTTCGATCTGTTCGCGGGTTGGTACCTCTCTTACAGTGACCTGTTGGCCATTGTCGCCAGAGTCGAGCCACATAGGGGCGGCTCGATCAAGCACATCAAGGTTCCATCTGGTGGTGACCATCTCGCGGGCTTTGGGCCGCAATTCAATGACGTCACCTTTGCGGGCACGGAAGCTGGGTACGTTGACCCTTCGACCGTTGACGTTTATATGTCCGTGACTTACGAACTGGCGAGCTTGCGGCCGGGTTGCGGCCCAGCCAGCTCGGTAGACGATGTTGTCGAGTCTGAGTTCGAGAAGTCTGAGAAGATTTTCGCCTGTAACTCCACGTTGCCGGGCAGCCTCGTCGTAGGTATTGCGGAACTGCTTTTCGGTGATTCCGTAGGTGAACCGAGCTTTTTGTTTTTCTTGAAGCTGGACTAGGTATTCGGAATTCTGGCTTCGTCTTCGACCGCGACCATGTTCGCCCGGAGGGTAGGGCCGACGGTCGAGGGCCTTGGTTTCCCCTTCTGTACCCCAGATATTGATGCCTAAACGGCGAGAAACTCGTGCTTTAGGTCCTGTGTAGCGTGCCATTCGTCAAACCCTCCGACGCTTCGGGGGTCGACAGCCGTTGTGAGGCACGGGAGTCATGTCTTTAATCCCCGTGATCTCGATTCCGGTATTCTGTATCGAGCGGATCGCCGTTTCCCGTCCAGAACCTGGCCCTTTGACTTGTATGTCGACTCTTCGGACCCCATGTTCCATTGCTTTGCGAGCGGCTTCTTCCGCGGCCTGTTGAGCAGCAAACGGGGTGGACTTACGTGAGCCTTTGAAACCGACGTTGCCTGCTGAGGACCACGACACAACGTTGCCTTGTTGGTCGCTGAAACTGATAATGGTGTTATTGAACGAACTCTTAATGTGTGCGACACCGTGTCCGACGTTTTTACGTTCTTTACGACGGGGGCGCCGTGGTGCGGGAGTTGGTTCGGTATTGGCCATGATCTTCTTTCAGTCGCTTTCCTGGCCGGCGGTCACTTCAGGACCTTTTTTTTGCCCGCTACAGTTTTGCGGGGGCCTTTGCGTGTGCGAGCGTTCGTGTGGGTGCGCTGACCTCGGACCGGCAGGCCGCGTCGGTGACGGATTCCTTGGAAGCAGCCGATTTCAATTTTTCTCTTGATGTCCTGGGCGACGTCACGTCGAAGATCGCCTTCAACCGTGTAGTTCTCATCGATGAAATTCCGGACACCAACGATTTCCTCGTCAGTCAAATCACGAACGCGGGTTGCTCGACCAATGTTGAGCGTTTCACAGATTTCCGAAGATCGGGTTCGACCGATTCCGTAGATGTAGGTGAGTGCGACCTCGACTCGCTTCTCTCGAGGGATGTCGACTCCTGCAATACGTGCCATAATCCGAAACTCCTACCCTTGCCGCTGCTTGTGTCGCGGGTTGGGGCAAATCACGCGAATGCGACCATGGCGCCGAATCACTCGACACTTATCGCAGATCTTTTTTACGCTGGGACGGACTTTCATAGGGATACCTGGGACTGGGGTTGCGGGGTAGGCGTGACCGCAAAAAAGCGAACGAGTTTGGACGCGGCATTGCTGGATCGACCAACGAGCCGAAGAGAAAGCATACCGTGAGCCGGTTCGGGCACCAATCTAGGCTTCATCGTCACCGATTTTTTTCGATTGCGTCAACAACCCGAGCTTGGACTTCGAGTTCGGTTCCCAGGCCGTCAACAGAGGTGAGAACGCCCCTGGACGAGAAGAATTCCAACAGCGGAGCAGTCTCTGCCTGGTAGAGCTCAAGTCGCCGTTGGATAGCGTCGGGAGTATCGTCGTCTCGGCCTCTTGCCAGCATCCTTTCTGTCACGACGTCATCGGGGACTGAGATGTCAATCGCCACGTCGATTCCATTGGGTGCGAGCATGGCTATGAGACCTTGCGCTTGGGTGTCAGTGCGCGGAAATCCGTCTAACAGAAATCCAAGTTGGGCGTCCTGATGTGCAAGACGTTCTTCTACGATTCCGAGGATGAGTTCATCGGAAACGAGTTCGCCCGCTTCCATTGTGGCTCTGGCTCGTAAACCTAAATCGGTACCCTCCTCCACCGCTGCGCGGAGCATGTCGCCGGTGGAGATGTGGGGAATACCGTAATGCTCCACTAGCAGGGCACATTGAGTGCCTTTACCAGCCCCTTGTTTTCCTAGAATCACCAGTCGAGTCATTGAATTGATCCGCGTTTACTTGAGGAAGCCCTCGTAGTTGCGTTGAAGAAGTTGGCTATCAACTTGCTTCATCGTTTCTAGCGCGACGCCCGCTGCGATGAGGATTGACACGCCTCCAAATCCGATGGCAGCTCCGCCACCGCCCATGGCACCAAGATCACTGGTGAGCGAGAGGAGCACAGTAGGTATCAGGGCTACAAAGGCGATGAAGAGCGCTCCTGGCAGCGTGATGCGGTTGAGGATTTTTCCCAGGTATCGCTCGGTCTGTGGGCCTGGACGTACACCTGGAACGAACCCTCCCTGCTTGCGAATATTGTCAGCTTGGCGCACGGGGTCGAACGAGATAGCCGTGTAGAAATACGCGAAGCCAACGATGAGCATGCCGAAGAAGAGGATGTAGACGATGCTGTCCGGCTGGGTGAGATAGTCGTTGACAAAGGTCTGAAACCAACCCCAGTTGGCCACGTTGGATAGGAGTATTGGAAGGAAAAGGATTGAACTGGCGAAAATCACTGGTATTACGCCGGATTGGTTGACTTTCAGAGGAATGTAGGTGTTCTGGCCGCCATACATTCGTCGTCCTACTTGGCGTTTTGAAAACTGGACGGGGATGCGACGTTGGCCTTGTTCAATGAAAATAATGGCGACCATCATCGCAATGGCGACGAACATGGCGGCGCCTAGATAGAAATTGCCTTCGACGGCTCGCAGCCGTGCTCCATCAAAGGGAATCGTTGATACGACCGAGGCGAAGATCAGCAGCGACATGCCGTTGCCCACGCCGCGTTGACTAATGAGTTCGCCCATCCACATCAGCAGGGCGACACCAGCGGTTAATGAAAGAATCACAAGCCCTACTCGGGGGAAGGTGAAGTTGGGGATGACAATGACGGCACTGGTGTTGCCGAGAGCTGTTCCCTGTCCTCGGCCGAAGATGAAGGTGATCCCGGTTGCCTGGATAAAGGCGATGCCCAATGTGAGGTATCGGGTGTATTGGGTCAGTTTTCTCTGACCCACTGCTCCTTCTTGTTGTAACTGTTCTAAGCGAGGAATCGCCACCGTCAGAATCTGAATAATGATCGACGCCGTGATGTACGGCATGATTCCCAACGCAAATATCGCGAAATTAGTGAGCGCACCACCGGAGAACAGGTTGAGTAGGGCAAGCACGCCACCGGTCTGATCGGCTTGTTCTCGAAGCGCCAAGATTGCGTCAAAGTCGATTCCTGGCACGGGTACTTGGGAGCCAAGTCGATAGGCGCCGAGGATGGCAATGGTGAACAAGATCTTCCCTCGAAGATCTGGCACCCGAAAGATGTTGCGCATACTGCCGAGCAAGGTGAACCCCGTTTATCGGTTGGTGTGTTGATTGCCGCGAGCGGGCGGGCGAGGGCCCTTGAAATTGGGGGGCAGAAGCTCCACCGTACCGCCTGCCGCGGAGATTGCTTCCTGCGCACTTTTCGACACAGCGTGCGCTTTCACCGAGACAGGCCGATCAATTTGTCCTCTGCCGAGAATCTTTATCATGGCGCCTTTAGATACGAGGCCTTTCTCCAGCAGGGCTTCTGGGGTTACTTCGTTAAGACCCGAGTCCGCAATAGTGTCAAGATTGATCGGTTGATATTCGACGCGGAAAGGGTTGGTAAAGCCTTTCATCTTGGGGAGACGACGCTGAAGGGGTAACTGACCTCCTTCATACCAAACAGGAACTTTGCTACGGGCTTTGGTGCCTTTCATGCCTCGACCCGCGGTTTTGCCGCCTTTGCCCGCGATGCCGCGACCAACGCGTTTCGGTTTCTTTTTAGAGCCGGGAGCCGGCTGTAAGTCATGTGGTTTGAGCATTGGTATCTCTGATTCAGTCTTCCTGGACGTCGATGAGATGCGCGACCTTGTGAATCATTCCTCTGATTTCAGGTCGGTCGGGCAGGGTGTTGCTTTTACCAATCCGTCCCAACCCCAGAGCCCTAAGGGTTCCGCGATGTTTCGGTTTGGAGCCAATTGCTGATCGAACTTGGGTGACTGTCAAATCACTCATGGTGACACCTCAGAGGGTGATTTAGGTTGCGCCACTTGGCGCTCCGATTCACGATATGCCGCCAGTAGGGCAGCAGGTATGCATTCTTCTGGTGAGAGCCCTCGGAGGGCGGCGATTTCATCTGGCCGTTTCAGACCTTGGAGACCCGCGATGGTTGCTTTGGCGATATTGATATGGTTCGACGAACCGAGAGATTTAGCTAGTACGTCGTTGATGCCTGCTTCTTCAAGAATGGCTCGTGCTGCGCCGCCTGCGATGACTCCGGTGCCTGGCGCTGCCGGTTTAAGCAGTACGCGGCCTGCTCCCATCTCGCCCAATATCGGGTGGATGATGGTTGAGCCTGCCAACGGAACCCGGAAAAGGTTTTTCTTTGCTTCTTCGGTGCCTTTTTGGATAGCCAGGGGCACTTCTTTTGCTTTTCCGTAACCGAGGCCGACTTGACCGGCGCCATCGCCAATCACTACCAGAGCTGTAAACGAGAACCGTCGGCCACCTTTGACGACCTTCGCTACTCGGTTGATATCGATGACTCTGGACTCGCGGAGTCCGTCGTCGCCGCTATTGCGGGGGTTGTCTTCGCGTCGACGGTCGTCCCGTCGACGGTTGCCTCGGTCGTCATTGCGACGATTTTGATCTTGGTTGGTGTTACTCATAACTCGATTCCTAGAACTTCAGCCCGGCTTCGCGGGCTGCGTCGGCGAGGGCCGCTACGCGGCCGTGATACTTGTTTCCCCCGCGGTCGAAAACTACCGATTCAATACCGACCGCTTTTGCTCGTTCAGCGAGTAGCTGACCGACTTTGGTGGCGGCTTGTTTATTACCTGTGGCATTAGCGCGCAATTCAGCTTCGGAGGTAGAAGCTGCGGCAACGGTGCGTCCCGCTTCGTCGTCGATAATTTGCGCTGAGATGTGTCGGTTCGATCTGAAAACGCTCAATCGAGGGCAACTCGAGGTACCGCTAATTTTCTTGCGGACTCGGCGCTGGCGACGTTGACGCTGATCAGTTCGTGATGTCATTGCGATACCTACTTTGCGGCCTTGCCGGCTTTACGAATCACGTGTTCACCGACATACCGGATGCCTTTACCTTTGTATGGTTCAGGTTTTCTTAGGGCGCGAATATCAGCCGCGACTTGGCCTACAAGTTGCTTGTCGATTCCTGAAACTTTGATGACTGTGGGCTCCGGGACATCAAAGGTGACGCCTTCAGGGGCGTCCACTTTCACTGTGTGACTAAATCCCAGAGCTAGTTCTAGAGAATTGTTGCCTTTAGCTTGCGCTCGGTAGCCGACTCCTACGATATTGAGTTCTTTCATGAAGCCGGCAGTGACACCTTCGACCATGTTGTTGACCAACGCTCGCGTGAGTCCATGGAGTGCGCGTTGCTGGCGACTGTCGTCACCTCGCGTGACCGCGACGGTTGCGTCTTGGACTTCTACCTGGATACCTTCCGGTATCTCTTGGCTCAGTTCGCCTTGCTTGCTGGAGACTGTGACGGCGCTAGCCGAAACTTTTACGGTGACACCGTCGGGAACTGATATGGGGGCTTTACCTATGCGCGACATTGGTGTCTCCTACCAGACGTAACAAAGGACTTCGCCGCCCATGCGGTTGCGGCGAGCCTCTCTGTCGGTCATTAGGCCTTTACTGGTCGAAAGGACGGCTATGCCAAGCCCACCGAGAACACGCGGCACGCTGTCCGATTTGGTGTACACCCGAAGGCCCGGTTTGGATATTCGCTTGAGGCCCGAGATTGTTCGGCTCCGATCGGGGGTGTACTTCAGGCGGATTGAAAGTGTGTTCCCTGGCCGATCTTCTGAATTAACGACTTCGTAATCGGCGACATAGCCTTCAGCTTTGAGGATCGCCGCCAGCGATTCCTTAAGTTTTGAGGATGGCATCAATACCGCGTCTTTATAGCCCTGATGCGCGTTGCGGATGCGCGTGAGCATGTCGGCGATGGGATCGGTCATAGTCATTGTGTTTCTCCTCTCACCAGCTCGCCTTTGTAACGCCGGGGATTTCCCCCGCGTGGATCATTTCGCGCAGACATACCCGACATAGGCCGAACTTGCGGTAGACGGACCTCGGTCGACCGCAACGCCGACAACGTGTGTATGCACGTACCTTGAACTTGGGAGTACGTTGCTGTTTATTGCGGAGAGCCTTCTTGGCCATCAGTTTTGCCCCTCAGTGCGAAACGGGAACCCGAGTGCAGTTAAAAGTGCACGGCCGTGTTCATCGTTAGTGGCGGATGTCACGATCGTGATATCCATGCCCCGGATTTTGTTGACAGAGTCGTAACTAATTTCCGGGAAGATCAGTTGTTCTGTAACGCCAAAGGTGTAGTTGCCGTGTCCGTCAAAAGAACGGGGTGAGAGACCACGGAAGTCACGTATCCGTGGGATTGCCAAACTCACGAGACGGTCGTAGAACTCCCACATTCGATTGTTGCGAAGAGTGACCTTCGCGCCAATGGCGTTGCCTTCGCGGAGTTTGAATCCTGCAATAGATTTTTTGGCTCGGGTAACCGACGGCTTCTGACCGGTGATCTTGGTCAAATCTTCCATCGCCGCGTCGAGAAAGGCCCGGTTGACTAATGCGTCTCCCACACCAGAGTTAACGGAGATCTTGCTCAGCGTGGGAACCTGCATCACATTGGGCAGATCAAGTTGGGTTTGTAATTGATCGCGAACAGCCTCGCGGTAGAGCCCTTTCATTCTGGGTTCGATCATCGTTGCATTCACGACAACTCCTCCCCTGATTTCTTGTGGTAGCGCACTTTGGCGCCACCTTCGATCCGGTAACCGATTCGTCCTGCTTCACCTGTACTGGGACATACCACCGCGACATTGGATGCGTTGATAGTTAGTGCAATATCGATGATTCCACCCTGATCGTTTGCTTGAGTGGGACGCTGATGCTTTCGCCCGGTGTGTACGCCCTCAACTGTGATGCGTCCAGTTTCGGCGTCGACCGACATCACATGTCCCTCAGTTCCTTTGTCTTTGCCAGATAAGACACGAACCAGGTCACCCTTCTTAATCTTCATTACAGGACCTCCGGAGCTAAGGAGACGATGCGCATGAAGCGCTGATCTCTTAGTTCACGGCCAACTGGACCGAAGATGCGGGTGCCGCGAGGTTGCCGATTGTCGTCGACAAGAACGGCTGCGTTTTCATCAAATCGGATGTAGCTGCCGTCGGGCCGGCGTCGTTCCTTTCGCGTTCGTACTACGACGCAACGAACTACTTCGCCCTTTTTTACGGCGGCGCCGGGGATGGCGTCCTTGACGGTGGCAATGAAGACATCCCCAATGGACGCGTAGCGACGTCCGGTGCCTCCGAGAACTCGGATACACAGAACTTCTTTCGCGCCTGAGTTGTCGGCAACTTTGAGTCGGGATTCTTGCTGGATCACTGTGCGGACTCCGACATCAACGGGCTCGTTCCACTATTTCAAGGAGCCGCCACCGCTTTTTCTTCGATAGGGGTCGGGTCTCCATTACCCGCACCCGGTCACCGGGGCGAGCATCGTTTTGTTCGTCGTGGGCGTAGAGCTTTTTGGTTTGTTGGACAGTTTTGAAATAGCGAGGATGGCGGACGCGTTCCGTTACAGCAACGACCACAGTTTTCTCCATCGAGGTGGATACGACCAGTCCCTCACGGACTTTTCTTCGCTTGCGGTCTTCGGGTGTGACCTGTGTGTCACTCATCAGTTGTCCTCCATCGTTGCTGCTTCGGCGGCAGCGATCTCTCGTTCTCTGAGAATGGTGTTAATTCGGGCGACATCTCGTTTGACCTGTGAGATACGACCCGAATTCTCTATTTGGCCAGTCGCGAACTGGAATCGGAGATTGAACAGCTCGTGTTTTGATTCCTTGAGTTGGTCAAGTAGCTGGTCATCAGCGAGTTCGCGTAAAGCTGCTGCGGCCGTCATCAAATCGCCTCCTCGCGACTCACTACCCGCGCTTTGATGGGAAGCTTTTGGATAGCGCGGTTCAAAGCTCCATGCGCGAGTTCGGACTCAACGCCACCAAGTTCAAACATCACCCTTCCCGGCTTCACGACCGCGACCCACCGTTCAGGGTTTCCTTTACCCGAACCCATTCGAGTTTCCGCCGGTTTTGCGGTCACGGGCTTATCCGGATAGATGTTGATCCAAACTTTGCCACCACGTTTGACGTGACGAGTCATCGCGATACGTGCAGCTTCGATTTGTCGCGCGGTGATCCAGCCTGGTTCAAGGGCTTGGATACCGTAATCACCGAAATGCATTGTGGTACCGCCTTTGGCGCGACCTTTGGTTCGACCGCGGTGAGTTTTGCGGTGTCTAACTTTCCGGGGCATCAACATTTCAGTCGTCTCCGGGTCTGAAGTTGGGGGTTTGGCTTTGTTCGCGGGTAGCGCGTTCGATCTGCTCTTCTTCTTCTAAGAGCTTTTCAAACTCTGGGTCGGCTTCTTTGACGAGCGGGGCCGGTTCTTCGATTTCGTCAACTGGGACATCCGTTCGCCGTCCACCCGATGAGACCACTGGGGCATTGTGTTCAGCTCCGCCTGAAGTTTCGCCTACAGCCATGGCTGCTTCACGACTTATACGGTCATCGGAAGACACCTTGTACGGCAAAATGTCCCCTTTGTAGAGCCAGACTTTGACCCCAATTCGGCCTGCTGTTGTGCGGGCTTCACGGAAGCCGTAATCGATATCTGCCCGAAGGGTGTGAAGAGGCACACGTCCTTCTCGATACCACTCGGTTCGCGCCATCTCCGAGCCACCTAGGCGACCCGAGCATTGGACGCGAATGCCGAGAGCCCCAGCCTTTTGAGCGTTCTGAACAGCGCGCTTCATTGCTCGACGAAACGCGACTCGGCCGGCAAGTTGGTCCGCGACCCCTTGAGCAATAAGTGCAGCGTCAAGTTCGGGTTGTTTGATCTCTTGAATGTTGAGTTGGACTTTGGGGTTGCCTGAGATTTTGGTCAAGCCTTCGCGGAGGCGGTCGGCTTCAGCTCCACGGCGTCCGATAACGATGCCGGGACGTGCCGTATGCACATCTATTCGGAGACGGTCCCGGGTACGTTCGACTTCGATCCGGCTAATAGCTGCATGGGGAAGCTCCGTTCTGAGGAAGTTCCGGATTTCCCAGTCTTCGATGACGTAGTCCTGGTACTCCTTGTCCGCGTACCAGCGGGATTTCCAGTCGGTGGTAATCCCAAGTCGGAAACCGTAGGGGTTAACTTTTTGACCCACGATCAGGCCTCCTTCTCGTCTTCGTTAGCGGCCTCATCTTCAGTTTCGGTGTCGTCCGAAGCGTCAACATCAACAGTTTCAACTTCCGCAGCGACATCCGGATCCTCGCCTGAGGCTTCTCCCTGCTCGATGACGGTTTCGTCGATAGCTTCTTCGATGATGTCGTCAACCGTGTCTTCGCCGTTCTCGTCATCATTTAGGCCTGTTTCTTCATCGTCTCCCTTGCTGGCGGCTACACGAGCGGCGCGATCGGCGTCGGCGCTCCGGCGTCCTGACGCAGCGAGGCGGGCAGCTCGCATTTCTAGCTCGTCTTCATTCAACTGCGCGACCACGACTGTGATGTGACAGGTTTGCTTGTTGATGCGAGTTGCTCGACCGCGGGCGCGGGGACGCCAACGTTTCAGGGTGGGGCCTTCGTCAGCCCAACATTCTGCGACGTAAAGCTCATCTGCGGATAGATGCTCGTTGTTCTCGGCGTTGGCCACCGCACTCTCTAGAACTTTGGAAATGATCGTCGCGGCTCCTCTGCTGCAAAAGCGAAGTTCCTCTCTTGCTTGGTCAAGGTCTTCGTCGCGGATGAGATCAAGTACGACCCGTACTTTGGAAGCCGATAGGCGCGCGAATTTGTGTGTCGATCGTGCGCCAGCAACTGTTTCAAGGTCAATAAGGCCACTCATCGGTTACCGCCTCGTTCTTGCCCAGCGTGAAATTTGAAGGTCCGTGAGGGAGAGAACTCGCCGAGCTTGTGTCCGACCATTGCTTCCGTGATGTAGACGGGCACGTGTTTGCGTCCGTCATGTACCGCGATGGTGTGACCGATCATCTCGGGGATGATGGTTGATCGCCGGCTCCAAGTTTTCACAACTTGTTTCTCCCCGCTTTCGTTGAGGGCATCCACCTTCTTAAGGAGGTGGTCGTCGACGAATGCGCCTTTCTTCAAACTGCGTGGCATCGGTTACCTCCGCGATCCGCGCGTACGGCGACGGCGAATGATCATGTCGTTGGATTTTTTGTTCTTTTTGCGTGTTCGGCCTTCAGGTTTGCCCCAAGGTGACACGGGGTGGCGGCCACCAGATGTCTTTCCTTCGCCCCCACCGAGTGGGTGATCCACAGGGTTCATTGCTACGCCGCGGGTCTGTGGTCGAACGCCTTTCCAGCGGTTTCTGCCAGCTTTACCGATCTTGACGAGGTCGGCTTCGGCGTTACCTACCGAGCCGACCGTGGCGCGACAGTCGATAGGTACTCGTCGCATTTCGCTGCTCGGCAGTCGAAGTGTCGCGTGGGTTCCCTCTTTGGCTACGAGTTGAACGCCTGCACCAGCGGACCTCGCCATTTGGCCTCCGGCTCCTGGTTTGAGTTCTATGTTGTGGATCGTGGTACCTACGGGCATGTAGCGCAGTGGCATGGCGTTGCCTACCCGTACTTCGGCGTGTTGCCCATTTTCGATCTTGTGGCCTACTTCAAGTCCTGCGGGGGCCAATATGTAGCGTTTTTCACCGTCGTGATAATGGAGTAACGCTATGCGGCAATTGCGGTTGGGGTCGTATTCGATGGTCGCAACCGTGGCGGGCACTCCGTCTTTGTTCCGTTTGAAGTCGATAACGCGGTATCGCTGTTTATGGCCGCCGCCGCGGTGTCGAGAGGTTTTTCGGCCATTGTTGTTTCGGCCGCCGGTGGAATGTTTTTTTGCGAGCAGAGTTTTTTCAGGGCTGGCTGTAGTGATCTCGCTGAAATCTGAAACGGTCTGAAAGCGCCGACCTGGACTTGAGGGCTTGCGTACGCGTATTCCCATGGCTATGTCTCGAAGATCTTGATTGAGTCGCCCTCGGCAAGGGTGACGATGGCCCGCTTGGTGTCTGCGCGTTTTCCAACGGTGTTACTTCGCCGGTTGCGACGGACTTTTCCTTTGCGGTTGAGCGTGTTGACTTTTGTGACCGTCACCTCGAAGATCGTTTCGACTGCGCGGCGAATTTCTGGTTTCGAGGCAGAGGTGTTCACCTTGAACACGTATACGTTCTCCTCGAGTTGGTCGTAGGACTTCTCGGAGATTACGGGAGCGATGATGATGTCGCGTGGGTCTCTCATGAGTCGGCTCCTGGCAGTGTCTCACTCGTGAAAACAAGCCAATCTGCGCACAGAATGTCGTATGCATTTAGTTCGGCGGCTTCCACCAGTTGGACCGATGGCAGGTTGCGAAAACTTTTCATGGTGCTGTCGTCGTTCGCTGCTACCACCATCATTATTTTGCCCTCAAGTCCAAGATTCTCGAGAGCGGAAATTGCGTCTTTGGTGCGAGGAGACTCGAAGTGCCACGCGTCGACTACCACTACTCTTTCGCTTTGTGCACGATCGCTCAGCGCGGAGCGCAACGCGAGCTGCGTCATTTTTTTGTTGACTTTTTGGCGATAACTCCGGGGCTTGGGTCCGTGCACAATCCCGCCGCCAGTGAATTGGGGAGCTCGAATTGACCCCTGGCGAGCTCTGCCGGTGCCTTTCTGTCGGAAGGGCTTTGCACCTCCGCCACGGACTTCTGCCCGTGTTTTGGTGTTTGCGCTGCCGCTTCGCCGCGCTGCTAGTTGGGCCATTACTACCTGATGCAGGACAGCTAGGTTGGGTTCGATCCCGAAGATGGTGTCATCGAGGTTGACGGTTCCGGCAGTGCTGCCGTCTTGTGTTCGGAGATCGAGAGTGCTGGTCATATTCAGCCCTTCACAGCGTCGCGTACTACCACGACGCCTCCTTTAGGGCCGGGAACTGAGCCACGAACGAGCAATAGTTCGCGTTGAGCGTCCGCCTCTACAACGGTGAGGTTGAGAGTGGTGACTTTTTCTGCTCCCATGCGGCCCGGCATGCGTGTGCCTTTGAAAACACGTGACGGTGTGGCGCAGGCGCCTATAGCGCCGGGGGCTCTGTGGGCTTTGTGGACTCCATGGCTTGCTTTTTGACCAGCGAAATTGTGGCGCTTCATTACACCGGCGAAACCTTTGCCTTTGGATACCGCTGTTACATCAACTTTTTCGCCGGGCTCAAGGACATCCGCCGCCAGTTCTTGGCCGACTTCAATTTCGCTGACGTCGTCAAGTCGCAATTCGACGAGTCGTTGGCCGGGTTCTATACCGGCGGCATCGAAGTGTCCGGCTTCGGGTTTGCTTAATTTTCTTATGTCGCGTTGCCCGAACGTGACTTGTACCGCGGTGTATCCGTCGCGTTCGTCGGTTTTGACTTGGACCACACGACACGGCTCGACTTGCAACATGGTGACGGGAACGACTTGGTTGTCGTCATCCCATAGCTGGGTCATGCCGACTTTTGTGGCGACTATCGCCTTATTCGCCATGTCGGGTGTCTTCCTGTTCCGAACGGAGCCGTTTGGCTACCGTCCACGCGAACGCTCCGCTCGGCAAAGCCGGCGGAGCGAGAAATTCGGTTGTGCCGATCGGTTCCGGCCCTAGAGCCGGCCTTGCCGGACGTCGGTTCGTGCATTCAGATGTACTAGATGCGCGGGGAGTAAACGATAGCGGGGCGATCGGCTAATCACCACCCCAACGGCTTTGGATCTAATTCTGTTGAATTTTGATTTCAATATCGACGCCGGCCGGTAATTCCAGTCGTTGGAGAGAGTCGACGGTTTTGGGTGAGGGTTCAATGATGTCGATGAGTCGCTTGTGAATTCGCATCTCGAAGTGTTCGCGGGAATCTTTGTCTTTGTGAGGTGAACGCACGACTGTGTACCGGTGTTTTTCGGTTGGCAACGGGACGGGGCCTTTGATATTTGCCTGGGTACGCAGGACCGTTTCGACAATTTTTTGAGTGCTTTGATCGACGATGTCGTGGTCATAGGCCTTGAGGCGGATGCGAATCTTCTGTGAAGCAGCCATAGTTGTTATCCGAGGATTTTGGTGACTCTGCCCGCACCTACGGTGCGGCCACCCTCGCGAATGGCGAATCGCAGACCGTCATCCATAGCGATCGGGTTGATCA
>PAHW01000016.1 GCA_002705305.1 Acidimicrobiaceae bacterium | reverse complement strand
CAACCTCGGATCTGCGAGCAAGTTATAGAGCGTCTCGACAGCGCCAGCTTTTGGGTCGTGTGCCCCGAAAACGACGTGCTTGACGCGGGCGTTGAGTGCGGCGCCCGCGCACATGGGGCACGGTTCTAATGTCGTAACCAAAGTTGCCGCATCTAGATGCCAAGTACCCAAACGGGTCGCTGCGTCTCGTAAAGCCAAAATTTCTGCGTGGGCAGTCGGGTCACCAGTTAGTTGACGTTCGTTGTGGCGCGAGGACACCACTTCGCCTTCAACGATTATCAGCGCGCCTACGGGAACATCCTCATGCTCTATGGCGGCCCTTGCTTCCTCAAGGGCTAGGTACATGGCTTGGTCGTCGTTCATGGCGGAGAGTGTGGGATTCGAACCCACGGAGGCCGGTTAGACCTCACACGCTTTCCAAGCGAGCCCATTCGTCCGCTCTGGCAACTCTCCCCGATCATCGCCCCACGAGGCGGCCAGGTGATCTGCGGCACACAGCGGTTTCCGCTGAGAGCTGCTGCCTCCCGGCCCTGACTCGATTCACGGGCCACTGTCGCACAGGACCCGGCCGCCACGTGGAACGATGATGCGCTATCAGGCTACTTGCCGCTCGCCGTCGCAGCACACCAGTAGCATCAGCCCTCAATGGCCTATCAGTCCCTATACCGGCGCTTCCGTCCACAAACGTTTTCGGAGGTAATCGGCCAAGACCACCTGGTCGCAGCGCTACGTAACGCGCTCGCTGAGGACAGAGTGGGCCACGCCTATCTCCTCAGCGGTCCACGAGGCACAGGCAAAACCTCTACGGCAAGAATTTTGGCGAAGGCCCTGAACTGCACGGACCCTCCCGGTGATGGAGAACCCTGCGGTGAGTGTGAAAGCTGCATTTCGGTCGAGTTAGGCAACTCGATGGACCTGGTCGAACTTGACGCAGCCTCCAACAACAGTGTCGCCAACGTTCGAGAAATCACTGCCAATGCAGCTTTGGGAAGCCCAGGAAAACGAAAGGTGTATCTCCTCGATGAGGTTCACATGCTGACGGCGGCAGCATCGAACGCTCTACTTAAAACTCTTGAGGAGCCGCCTGATCACGTGGTTTTTGTTCTCGCAACGACCGACCCGCAAAAGGTGTTGCCCACAATCCGGAGTCGAACCCAACACATCGAGTTGAACCTGATACCCGCCGACGTCTTAACCGATCACGTCCGACACGTTGCCCTACAGGCCGATCTGCAACTCGATCCAGAAGTCGTGGAGTATGTCGTCGGAAGAGGTGCAGGTTCGGTGCGCGACACCCTTTCGGCACTGGACCAAGTCCTCGCCGCTGGCGGTATTCCTAATGCCCGAGTTTCGGTGGATGCGCTGATATCCGGTATTGCGAATCAGGACCTGACGGCTTCTATGGCAGCGATTGCTCAAACCGTTGCAGCCGGGATAGACCCCAGAGATTTGACGGAACGCGCTACCCGAGCATTGCGGGACGTTTTCCTTGCCGGCGCTGGGGTTAATCCAGGNCAAGCAACTTCAGAAGAGATGCCGCANTTGGCCGANCAAGCTGCTCAGATGGGNCGAGCGACCAATGTNCGAGCACTGGAACTCTTNGGNCACGCNCTTGTCGGAATGCGCCAAGCNTCNGATCCGCGGCTCGTGCTTGATTTGGCGTTNGTGCNACTGTTNGCNGAATCCCCCGAAGACCGACCTTCCTCTAACAGCTGCACAGNCGACCTCCCCTCCCAGCGGNAGCGCGGGGAAACCAGCGGCGGCGGCTCGCGCGGCGCTNGCTGCGACACCCGAACCCGGTCCCTCGCAGNANNCCGAAGAANGGCNNGNNANGCCACCGCCCGTACCGTCGAACTCCGACGCGCAGGCNCCGNCGCCCCAGGCTGGAAGTCANCCCGCTGCNGAACCCCAAGATGAAGTNGTGGAATCCGTGGAGTTGTCNGCGAGTGAAATCTCTGAGGTGTTGCAGCAACGTGTCCTNCCAAANCTTGGNGTNGTAGCCNGAGCCCTATTTGATGATGCGACATTGGCNGAAGTGGCAGAAAACACTGTGCAGTTCAAGATAACGAACGCAACTCTCCAAGATCGNTTCGAACAACTTAAGACCGACCTAGAAAAGGCCCTCAGTGACTCGGTGGGTGTAAAAGTTCACGTTGAGTTTGTGCTTTCGACCGACAACGGAGAAAAGCTGGAAGAACCACCTGAGGAAGTAGTCGACCCGGCTGACTTCAAACCGACCAACGAAGGCGGCCCATCAAGCGTTGACAAGGTTCTCGAAGCTTTCCCTGGCGCGGTTGCGTCCGACGATGATGGCACCATGTGAGAGTGATTGACCCATGACTGAGAACTTGGCTTGCGAACCGATCCTCGAACACCCGCACGACGTGCAAAAGCAACTTGTCGAACAACGCCAAAAAATTTCTTCGACATCGGTCGAAGGGTCAGCGGGCGGAGGAGCGGTAAAGGTTTCGATGCAAGCAGATGGGACAGTGCTNGGGGTCACCATTGANGNNGATGTTGTGAGTAGCGGCGACGTCACCATGCTTGAAGACTTAGTAACCGCCGCGTTTCGCGACGCGCTGAAAGAATGCGGCAATGCTCAAGCCGCGTCGATCGTCAGGTTGGANGNTCCCACATCTCCGGGTCGGGGAGGCTAGGGAGACGTGTACGACGGACCAGTCCAGGATCTCATTGACGAACTTGGCAGGTTGCCNGGGATTGGNCCAAAATCCGCGCAACGAATNGCNTTCNATCTTTTGAAGTTGCCAAAAACTGAAGCCGGAGAGTTGGCGACNGCAATAGTCGAAGCCAANGAACGNATTGGGTTCTGTGAACGCTGTTGGAATATTTCCGAAAACGAACTGTGCATTACCTGTGGCGACCCCCAGAGGCAGAATGGTGCGTTGTGCGTTGTGGAGGAACCCAAAGACGTTGTCGCTCTCGAAAAAGCTGGATTTCGCGGTCGATATCATGTTCTGCAGGGTGCGTTGAATCCTATGGAAGGCATCGGGCCCGAACAGCTTCGGATACGCGAACTGCTTGCCCGGATCGCTGACGAGGAGGTTGATGAACTGATTTTGTGTACCAACCCCAATATCGAGGGCGAAGCGACAGCAATGTATTTGGCCAGACAATTGCAGCCACTGGGCTTAAAAGTGACCAGAATCGCCAGCGGTTTGCCGGTAGGCGGGGACCTTGAGTACGCGGATGAACTGACGTTGGGCCGAGCTCTAGAGGGACGGCGCGAACTTCAGGCTTGATTCGTGACTTTGAGGGGAGGGCGGATGCCGGAGTTCGCAGCTATTTGGCGAGAGTGTCGCGGGCACACCTAGCACGGACCCATTAGCTNCCAACTCCGACATCCGGAAGAGTTGGGACTCTTTGCATTTATGTTACAAACATTTCGAGATGATGACAAANCGTTTTGGNAAGCAGGTGACTACGCAACCTCAACCACTAACGCATCCCCCTGACCTCCGCCCCCACANAGCGCGGCCGCACCCAGCCCCCCACCNCGCCTGCGCAGCTCAGTTATCAAGGTAAGAGCCAGTCGGTTTCCCGACATACCAATAGGGTGACCAAGAGCTATNGCGCCACCATTGACATTCACGATCTCGTCGCTTACGCCGAGGTCCTCANTGGCGGCCAGCCCCACAGCAGCGAACGCTTCGTTGAGCTCAAACAGAGACAGATCTTCAATGGCGAACTGGGTTTTGGAGAGGGCTTGACGAATAGCTCTGGACGGCTGCGTCAAAAGTGACGTGTCCGGCCCTGACACCATTCCGTAACTGACCACTCGCGCCAATGCCTCAAGCTCAAGTTCCTGGGCCTTCGCCGCGGAAACGATGACCAGCGCACATCCACCGTCAGAAATTTGGGAGGCATTACCCGCAGTTACCGCGCCATCGGTCGCGAACGCCCCGCGAAGATTCCCCAAGCTCGACGCAGATGTCCCTGGTCGCACTCCCTCGTCCGTATCGACCAAAAGTGCCTCCCCANCCCTCTGGGGCACNGAGACCGGAGATATCTCAACCTCCAAACGTCGCTCTTTCTGTGCGGCAGCGGCTCTCTCGTGTGATCGCGCCGAGAATTCGTCCATCGCGGACCGATGAATCGATGCCGCAGCAGCGTCTCTTTCAGTTCCGTCACCCATATGACCGTCATCGAAAGCGCACCACAACCCATCGTGAATCATCGCGTCGCGCACCTCCCCATGGCCCATTCTGAATCCGGTACGACCCTCGGCGAGAAGGTANGGGGCGTTGGTCATTGATTCCATCCCGCCTGCAACTACCACCTCTGCATCTCCCGCCGCAATCATCTGATCGGCAAGATAGACAGCGTTTAGACCGGATAAACAAACTTTGTTAATTGTGAGAGCAGGAACATCCATAGGTATTCCGGCNCCGACAGCGGCCTGTCGCGCAGTGATCTGGCCTTGACCCGCCTGAAGNACCTGCCCCATAACCACGTGATCAACTTGNTCGCCCNTTAATCCGGCGCGCTCNAGGGCAGCTGAAATGGCNTGGGTCCCTAATTGAGAACCAGTTAAATCCGCCAAACCCCCGTTGAAACGACCAATGGGCGTACGTGCTCCCGCAACGATTATTGAGCCCGGCATTGTCTCCCTTTTCGTCTGTGCTTTTCGCCTTCCAATCCTGTGAGTGTAGATTTCGTGGCCTATCAGTGCTTGGGCGAGTTAACCAACACTTGCGTAGATCGACCAACCCCTCATTACCTGAAAGTAACTTGTCGNCCATGCAGCACATTCTCGAGGCCATACAGGCAGANGCATCGGCTGAGGAGATCGCCGCTCTCCAAATCCCNGATAGCTATAGAGCNGCTTTTGTGCGCCGNGACGAGCAANGCATGTTNGAGGACCGNGAATCTTCCGAAAAAGATCCGCGGGAATCAATACAGATAGATGAAGTACCNACGCCNGAGCTCGCCCCCGATGAGGTGTATCTGGCGGTGATGGCCAGCTCCATCAACTTCAACACGGTGTGGACCTCGATATTCGAACCNCTGCCAACTTTCGGGTTTCTNGACCGTCTTGGTAAGGAAAGCGCTTGGGGAGCTCGCCACGCNCTCGATCACCACGTCATAGGTTCCGATGCTTCGGGAGTCGTGCTGAAAGTNGGCTCTGCTGTNCGCAACTGGAATCCTGGTGATCGGGTCGCAGTGCANTGCAACTACGTGGACGATCAAGATCCAGCNGCCCACGAAGATTCAATGCTNGCCTCNAACCAACGAATATGGGGTTTCGAGAGCAATTTTGGAGGCCTNGCCGANCTTTCCATCGTGAAAGCGAATCAGTTGATGCCTAAACCGGATCACCTGACATGGGAAGAGTCAGCCGTNAACGCCCTTTGCGCCTCAACGTCNTACCGCATGCTCGTCGGTGACAACGCGGCCCGAATGAAACAAGGCGACAANGTNCTGATCTGGGGTGCATCAGGCGGACTTGGTGGCTACGCGTGCCAACTTGTTTTGAATGGCGGAGGCACGCCNGTGGGTGTAGTGAGTTCGCCGGAAAAAGTTGAGTTGTTACATCAACTTGGCGTGGAAAACGTGATCGATCGTAGCCAAGAGAATTATCAGTTTTGGCGNGACGAGCACACCCAAGATGAAAAAGAGTGGCGTCGACTNGGNAANCNGGTGCGTGGCTTCATCGGAGATGACCCGGACATCGTCTTNGAACACCCCGGTCGCTCGACCATGGGTGCATCAGTCTTCGTCACCAAACGAGGTGGGAAAATTGTCACCTGCGCCGCGACCACGGGCTACATGATCGAATATGACAACCGGCATCTGTGGATGCGCCTCAAGCAAATCGTGTCAAGCCACTTCGCTAACTATGCCGAAGCATGGGAGATGAACCGGCTTATTGATAAGGGACGAATTCAACCTATTCTCTCCAAGACGTTCGCACTGGTTGACACCGGCGAAGCCGCGTACCAGGTGCACCACAACCAACACGAGGGCAAGCTCGGAGTGCTGTGCTTGGCCCCAGAAACTGGACTNGGGATAACCAACACCGAAAAGCGCGAAACTATTGGCGAGGACAAAATTACGTTGTTCCAACGCCACGCCGAGTCGCTTGAGAACACGCATCGGAGCAGCCCATGATCCTTACAGAGATTGACCACGTTGCAATCGCCGTTCATGACCTGGAAGCGGCTGTCGCTTACTACGAGCAGGCCTTTGGCGCGGAAGTTCACCATCGCGAGATTGTTGACAGCGACGGAGTCGAAGAGGCGCTTGTAAAGGTGGCCGATAGCTACGTCCAACTTACGGCTGCCACTCGTCCGGATTCACCCATCGCGAAATACCTTGAAAAGAGAGGNGAGGGTCTTCACCACGTCGGATACCGCGTCGACGACTGTCAAGCCGCGATGGACGCGATGATTGCCGCAGGCGCGACACCTATTGACCAGGCTCCCCGCCCGGGGTCGCGAGGCACGACCGTCGCGTTCATCCACCCCAAGGGCAACTTTGGAACCTTGATCGAACTGGTTGAGGAATAAAGCTTACGGAACAGAATGACATGGCCGATTATCTCGACCAAGAAGTTGGGGCCGGTCCACATCCCCTGCCGTGGCCCGANGGTGACCAATACGACCCNGAACTCTTGCGTGACGGCGACAGACGAAATGTCTTGGATAGATACCGGTACTGGCGGCGCGAAGCGATCGTTGCTGAACTTGATTCAAGACGGCATCCNTTTCACGTAGCTATTGAGAACTGGAAACATGANCTCAACATCGGCACCGTGGTCCGTAACGCGAANGCNTTTCTGGCNTCNGCCGTTCACATCGTCGGCCAGCGAAAATGGAACCGCAGAGGAGCGATGGTCACCGATCGCTACCAACACTTAGAGCACCACCAAACGGTGGGAGACTTCGTTGCTTCGATGCGGGACCGAGATATCGCGGTTGTAGGTGTCGACAATCTCCCCGGGGCACAACCGATTGAAACCACCGCACTCCCGCGAAAATGCGTATTGGTNTTCGGTCAAGAGGGTCCGGGGCTCTCCGTTGAAGTACGCGAAACCGCNGAACTGGTGCTCTCAATCACCCAATTTGGCTCCACCCGCTCGATCAACGCAGGAGTTGCCTCAGGAATAGCGATGCATTCCTGGATCCGCCAACACGCGATCTGATCACGAAACTTCANATTGGTCCTCAGAAGACCCCCGAACGCAACTAGGGTCTGGGNCGGTAATTGTCTCGGGACGGGACGATGCCTCAAGAACTAAGGATGTGAATATGGCTCCGAAGTGGCGACATCTCCTCGCCCCATTGATGGTCCTCGGACTCGTGACTGCAGCAGCATGTAGCAGCGATAGCGGAGGAAAAATTTCTGGTGGCTACACGGTTGGGTTAGTCACCGATACCGGCAAGGTCGATGACAAAAGCTTTAACCAGTCGGCATGGGAAGGTGCCCAGAAGGGNGCNGCGGATATTCCTGCCTCTGCTACTGCTAGCTACATCGAAACCGAAGAATCCAAGGACTACGCGAACAATATCCAGCTCTTCGTAGACGACGGAGCGAAGATCATCGTGACCGTCGGTTTCGGCTTGGGTGAAGCGACCATTGAAGCGGCCAAGGCGAACCCGGATGTGATGTTCATCGGTGTTGACCAGTGGCAGAACGAAGCCCTGCCTAATCTTGCGGGCCTGCTGTTCCCTGAGGCCAAGGCCGGGTTTATGGCTGGAGCGCTCGCGGGCATGTTGACTGAAACCAACATTGTTGGAGCGGTCCTCGGCACCGACTTGGTTCCCCCGGTCGTGTTCTTCAAAGAGGGCTGGGAGAATGGTGCCCGTTACACCAACCCGGGCGTAGAAACGATCTCCACATATCACCCCGGAGGCCTTGACGTGGCCTTTGGTGACCCCGAATGGGGTGCTACCACAGCCCGGCAGGCTCTTGACCAAGGTGCCGACATCATCTTCGGTGCNGGAGGTGCCACCGGCAACGGAGCGCTTATTGAGGTAGCCGGCGAAGCTGGGGCTCTTTGTGTAGGTGTGGACTCAGACCAATGGTTCACAGTGCCCGAAGCCCATCCTTGCCTGGTGACCAGCGCCATGAAGCTCATCGATGTGGGAGTAGCGGAACTGATCGCCCAGGCCCATGCGGGGACGATGGAAGGCGGAAACTACTGGGGTGAAATTGGTCTCGCCCCACACCACGATTTCGACAGCATCGTGACTAGTGAAATGCGAGATGCTCTAGCGGAGATCATGGCAGGGCTGGACGATGGTTCGATAAATCCAATGCCTTGATAGAAAATTCGACTTGAATGGGGGCACCGTCCACCGCGGGCGGTGCCCCGAGTCGCGTCATGAGCCGTTCCATACTCCGTAGCGTTGCCGTTCCCCTGGCTGCAGTAATACTGGGTCTCTTGATTGGGGCGGTCCTGATCATCTCTCAGAACGCGTCGCCTGTTACAGCGTATTCCTCGCTGCTACAAGGTGGACTCGGTGATGGTGACGCACTCCTCCGGACCTTGCAGAAGGCCACTCCACTAATTTTTGGGGGCCTGTCCGTTGCATTTGCTTTTAAGGCCGGGTTGTTCAATATCGGCGGGCAGGGTCAGTTACTTGTAGGTGCCGTCTTCGCAGCGGGCGTCGGCTTCGGCGTTGATGGATTGCCGATGTTCATTCACCTACCGGCCGCTCTTATAGTAGGGGCGCTCGCCGGCGCAATTTGGGGTGGTATCGCGGGAGCGCTAAAGGCGACCACCGGCGCCCATGAGGTGATTGTCACGATCATGCTCAACTTCGTTGGAGGAAACCTCACCGATTGGCTTTCAGCCAACCCTTGGAAGGACAACTCGGGTAGCAACATCGTTGCTCGAACTCCACTCGTTGAAGACTCGGCCACCATTCCCACTCTGGGTTCGGTGCCGGTGGGATTTCTCCTGGCAGTGCTAGCAGCGGCGGGTTGCTGGTTCATCCTCGAACGAACCACCTACGGTTTCGAAGTTCGCAGTGTTGGTCATAATAGAAATGCTGCTCATTATGCAGGAATCAAGGTGGGGTGGGTCATGGCATCCACCATGGCGGTGGCGGGAATGCTTGCCGCACTAGGCGGAGCCGTGGAGAGTCTTGGTGTGGACGGCCGATTCGAAGCCGGAGTGAATGTCGGCTTAGGTTTTGAGGGCATCACCATCGCGCTCTTGGCTCGAGCGAATGCCCTAGGCGTCATACCTGCAGCGCTGCTAGTGGGATTAATGGAAGCTGGCGCAGCGAGAATGCAATTCAAAGCTGGGGTTGCCCCTGAGCTTATCGACGTCATACAGGCACTCATCCTCTTCTTCGTGGCTGCACCGATTATCGTGCGATGGCTTTTGCGCATGCGCCAAGACGACTCACAACAGCTGCAACTTGGCGCGGGTTGGGGTCGAACATGAAACCTCGCCAACGACAACTGCTGTGGATCGCCGCTGCGGTGATCGTTGCTCTCATCTGGGGCTTTTACTCTGCTGACGGTCCGCAAACCACGGCGGTGCTGGCTGGAACCGTCCGCGCCGCAACACTTCTGGCTTTGGGCGCGATGTGCGGCATGATCGGTGAGCGATCGGGAATAGTGAATATCGGTATTGAAGGCCAGTTCCTGATGTCAGCGTTCTTTGCCTTCACTGTTACCTCAATGACAGGTTCCCTCTTCATGGGCACAATTGCGGGTGTCGCAACTGGACTTACGATGGGGTGGTTATTGGCTGCGATGGCAGTCGGTCTCAAGGTCGACCAAATCATCGCTGGCACCGTACTGAACATAGCGGCACTGGGTTTGACGTCCTTCTTCTATGCCCACGGTCGGGAACTGGGGGTTAGCAAATACACAAATATCGACCTTGGACCCCTCGCCGATATCCCCCTCGTCGGGACGGTTTTTTTCAGTCGGCCCCCGATCACGTACCTCACCATGGCTCTACTAGTCGTGGTGCATATTGCGCTGTTCCGATCGGTGTGGGGAATGAGAACTCGCGCCATCGGGGAACACCCTGGAGCTGCGGACACTGTGGGGATTGATGTGTTGCGGCTGAGATATCTCAATGTCACCTTGGCCGGCGGTTTCGCAGGTCTTGGAGGCTCGTATCTCGCGCTGGAGGCTGTCGGCACCTTTAGCCGTGCAATGTCTGGTGGCCGAGGGTTTCTGGCTCTCGCGGTCATGATTTTCGGTCGCCGCACCCCGTTCGGCGCGTACGCCGCCGCACTCGTTTTCGGCTTTACGACCGCACTACAGAATCAATTCCAGTTGAAAAATACCTTCGATATCCCGCCTCAATTCGTTGGGATGTTGCCCTTCGTCGTAACGATCGTCGTTGTGGCTCTCAGTGGCCTGGTGGGATCGATGCGAGATCCAGCGGCACTCGGCCAAACCTACGAAAAGGGCTGAACGTGACTGAACTTCTCCTCGCCGCGCGAAACGTAACGAAGCGGTTCCCGGGTGTTCTCGCCAACGATGATGTATCGGTCGAGCTGCGACCGGGTCGAATCTTGGCTTTGTTGGGAGAAAATGGGGCAGGCAAAAGCACGTTAGTCAACGTCTTGTTTGGGATGTATCGACCTGATGGAGGCGAGATCATCATCAAAGACGAAGTCGTCGACTTACGCGGGCCCGATGACGCGATCTCCCGGGGTATAGGAATGGTGCATCAACACTTTCAGTTAGTACCTCCCATGCGCGTGGTGGAGAACATCGTTTTGGGTGCCGAACCAACAAAGCTGGGTCTCGTTGATCTTGACGAAGCTCGTGTCCGCGTTGTCGAACTCTCGAAAAGGTACGGACTCGAAGTTGACCCCGACGCGTTAGTTGAGGATCTTCCGGTTGGTATGCAACAGCGGGTCGAAATATTAAAGGCGCTCTATCGCAACGCGGACGTTCTGATTTTGGACGAACCGACGGGGGTTCTGACTCCGCAAGAAGCAGACCACCTCTTGGGAGTTCTTCGTGGTTTGACTGAGAGTGGGGTAGGCATCGTCTTCATCACCCACAAGCTCCGCGAAGTCCTTGCAATAGCGGATGACATCGTGGTTTTACGCGCAGGGCGAGTAGTCGGTGCCACAACACCGACCCAAGCGACCGAAACCGGGCTTGCTGAGATGATGGTTGGACGCAGCGTCGTGCTTCGGGTCGAAAAAACAGTCGCGCAGCCGGGTGATGTCGTACTTCAAGTCGAGGATTTGAAGGTTGATGATGATCGAGGCCACCTTGCCGTAGACGGGGTGAATCTTCAGGTCCGATCCGGCGAAATATTGGGGGTTGCCGGGGTCGAAGGAAATGGTCAACGAGAATTGGTTGAGGCGATCACAGGTTTGCGACACACGTCGGCCGGAGAGATAACAATAAACGGGGAATCGTTAACGAATAGTTCGACGCGACAGGTTGCCCAAACTGGTGTTGGACATATCCCCGAAGACCGCGAAAAGCACGGCATCGTCGCGGTCTACTCACTCGCCGAGAACTCTGTTCTGAACCGGTACTACCGGCAGCCCTTCTCAAATCGGGGCATCATGCGCAGAGAAGTGATTCACGAGCACGCCGAAGCCGTAGTCGACGAATTTGATGTACGCACTCCGAACGTCACCGTGAGCGTGTCGAGCCTGAGCGGGGGTAACAAACAAAAGCTGATTGTTGGTCGCGAGTTCAGCGAAGACATCGAACTTCTGGTGGCCGCTCAGCCAACTCGCGGAATCGATATTGGCGCCATTGAATTCATTCACCGCCGAATCGTGGAGCAACGCGACAACGGCGCCGCGGTATTGCTGGTTTCGGCCGAACTCGATGAGATTCTTAGTCTCGCCGACCGTATAGCGGTTCTCTATGACGGCAAACTCATGGGTGTACTCGAGGCAAGCCTGGCTAACCGGGAGAGCGTTGGTTTGCTGATGGCGGGTATAACCGGCTAGTTGGGAGTTCGTTCAGATCACCCGGTCGCTGCCACCGTCAATAGGAATTTGGGCACCAGTTGTTCGACTAAACGGCTGACTACACATTGTTGCTACCAGCTGTCCGATGTCGGCGCTGGTGATTTCTCTGCCTAGAAGGTTGCGTTGCTTGTACTCATCGATAGTCAGTCCGTAACTTGCCGCCCTTTGTTCAACGAGTTCCTCGGACCACAGGCCCGTGTCGAACACGCCATCAGGATGAACGGTGTTTACAACGATCCCGTCGTCGGCCCATTCAAGGGCTGCGACCCGCCCTAACTGAGTCATCGCTGCCTTGGAAGTGCTGTAAGCGGCGGCACCTTTCCCGGGTGCTGACACATTCTTTGATCCGATCAAAACAACACGACCTCCATTAGGTGCCGCCTGCAAGAAAGGATGCGCCGCCCGGAGCAAATTAGTCACTCCGGTGAGATTTACCGCCAATGTCTGGTCCCACTCACCCTGAACAAGGTCGGCGATTCGATCGGATGTGCCGAAGATGCCCGCCGCGGCGACCACTACGTCGATTCCTCCGAACCTCTGAACCCCAGCGTCTATGGCGCTCCGCAACGCGATCGGGTCGGTCACATCAGCGACCAGCTCACAAAATGATGGGTTGTTTTCTGGATCGCTAACCGTGTTGATGTCGAGGCCGACGACGGCGGCACCCCGGTTAAGAAGAGCTTGAGCGCAAGCACGACCTATGCCCGACGAGGCACCCGACACCAACGCAACCTCACCCGACAGTGACGGCTTCGACTGGGATTTGCCCAATTTTGCTTGCTCGAGTTCCCAATATTCGACTTCGAANAGATCTGATTCAGGAAGCGCTACGAACCCCCCAAGACCTTCGGATGCCTCGATCACGTCGATCGTGTGNAGGTAAATATCGGACGCAGTTTTGCAATCAGATNCCTGCTTACCCGCNGTGAGGAGCCCCAATTCTGAGTCGAGCACAACNCGNGGAGCGGGATCCAATTCNTGAACGCTCGGAAAACGTGCCTGNTTGCGTTCAAAATATTTGTGGTAGTCGGCGACAAAGCTCGGTACGTCTCGNCCAACCAGNGGGAACTGCTTNGTTCGGATGATGTGGTCGGGGGTNGCNGGNCCGCGACGCGCGATNTCGTTGACGTCTTCTCGNTCCGCGAACGCGTTGGAACGGGTGTTGGGAGTGCGCGCTAGAAGCATTGGAGAACCTGCCGCNGCGGAAAGCTCGTTGCGAAGGATCGCTTGATCCANGGATGAACCCTCTNTCATCACNCGTTCNGCAAGCGCTGCTGAGGCTGTGATATCGACGCCGGCAACAGACTTTANGTACTCCTCTGCTTGGGTGATCACCTCGATCATTGATGCGTAAGCCGATTCGGTTGTCTCACCAAAGGTAAACACGCCGTGATTCATGAGCACCATCGCCGTCGTTTGGTCATTGGCCTGCCGATCGAATTCGCGAGCACAAGCCTTCGCCANATCGAAACCGGGCATCACATAGGGCACCACCACGACTTTGTCGCCCCACAATTCACGAATTCGTTGCTCNCCGTTAGCTGTGTTAGTGAGGGCTAAGGCCGCGTCCGCGTGGGTGTGTTGNACCGCGGCAAACGGGAGAGATGCGTGCAAGATCGCTTCAACTGATGGGTTGGGAGCAGAAGCATCGAGCAAGTTGATTCGCAACTGGTTGACCATCTCCGTATCGGTCAAAGACGGTAGATCTGCCAGGCGCTTCACAGATTCAAGGCGAAGCGCAGCGAACCCTTCCGGCTCAATCGTCGCGAGATCCCACCCGCTGCCCTTGACATACAAAACATCGAGTTCTTCACCGTGAATGTCCACTTCGCGAGTTTTGACGGAAGTGTTTCCTCCTCCGTGCAGCACCAGCGCGGATTCCGCTCCGAGGAGCCTCGACCCGTAAACGCACTCGCCGAGACTGCCAGGAAATTCCGAAGCTTCTTTGCGGTTCCATCGATTTTTCATCGTGCGGTTCCGGCCTGGACGACGGCGTCAGCTATTGACTTTTGAAACGGTGCGTGCAGGACACCAACTTCTGTGATGATTGCCGTAATGAGATGTGCAGGCGTGACATCGAACGCTGGGTTGGTTGCGTTTACGCCCTCGGGAGTTACTCGTTTCCCCTGGATTTCGTGGACTTCGCATTCATCGCGTTGCTCGATGTCGATGTGATCACCGCTAGGTACAGCTAGATCGATTGTGGAGGTGGGCGCGGCCACATAGAACGGGATGTCGGCTTCTCGCGCTGCTAATGCATGTGACACTGTTCCGACTTTGTTTGCCGTATCACCGTTTGCTGCGATGCGGTCGGCTCCCACTATGTAGGCGTCCACTTGGCCCGACAACACCTGGGAGGCCATGGCGGCATCGGGAAGCACCGTCACATCGATCCCTGCATCGGCAAGTTCCCAGGCCGTAAGCCGGGCGCCTTGAAGAAGAGGTCGAGTTTCAGACGCCAAAACCCGCAGCGATTCCCCTGCTTCCGCTTTTGCGTACATCGGCGCTAGGGCGGTGCCAGTTCCCGCCGTCGCGAGACGGCCAGCGTTGCAATGGGTGCCGATGGTGGTCGCGGACCGTAAGAGTTCGTGACCCAAGCGACCAATTTCTTGACACGCTGCGGCGTCCTCTTCCGCCACTTTGTGAGCCTCCCTAAGGAGAGCCGAGCGCAAATCTTCCAGGGTTTTGCTTGAGGACACAGCGTGATCTATCACCCGATCTACCGCCCAACGGAGATTTGCCGCAGTGGGTCGAGCGTCACCGACAAATGTCCGCAACTCTTCGAGCCGTTGGATTGCCTCTTGAAGATTAGAAGGTGCACTTTCATCCAAACCCACAACGAGAGCTAACGCGCCGAAAGCTCCTAGTGCCGGTGCTCCGCGAATAGCGAGACGGTTGATTGCGGCCACGGCCGAGGCGGCGGTGCGCACCTCAATTATTTGTAGTTCCGTTGGCAAGAGTGTCTGATCAATGATCCGGATGTGGTTTTCGGCCCATTCAATCGGTGGTGTGGGACCTTTCATGATGTTCCGTACAAGCGGTCACCAGCGTCTCCGAGCCCGGGCATTATGTAACCAAGTTCGTTCAGGCCTTCGTCTAATGCGGCAGCCACGATGCGGACTTCTGGATGCTGTGTAGCGACATGTTCAACTCCTTCAGGAGCTGCGACCACACACATCAGCGTCACGCTGGCTGGATGTTCGGTCGCTACTCGACCGAGTGCAGCGACTGCGCTGTTGCCTGTGGCCAACATGGGGTCAACGACGAGAACGTGACGGCCAGCGAGGGTCGGAAGTTGGAGTAAATATTCGCCGGCTTCGAAGGTTTCATGATCTCGGACGAGACCAATGAAGCCAACGTCCGCGTCAGATAAGACCTGCAACACACCGTCAAGCAAGCCGTTACCCGCACGGAGCACTGACACCACCACCGGTGTGCCCCCTTGCAATTGGCGCCCAGTTGTTTTAGCTAGAGGAGTCTCGATGGTTGCAAGAGTTGTTGGTAATTCTGAGGTAGCAGGACCGACCAGCAGCTGGCCAATCTGTCCGAGCAGTCGTCTGAACTCTTCAGTGCCGGTTCCGGTTGATCTAAGACGATCGGTCCATACTGTAAGAACCGGATGATCAACAACGGTAAACATTCCCCCACAGTAGAAGCAGGCGCGCCGCGATGCCGCATGACTGACATGCTGGAGCCACCGAGGAGGCGTAAGTGATAGTTGTGGGNGACGAAGTACGAGCAGCGATATCCGCGAAAANGGCNGTTGTTGCGTTGGAATCAACCATTTTTTCCTCTTTAGGTTTACCAACACCTGCCAATTCGGAAGCCTTGGCTAGATGCACTAAAGCTGTTCGCGAAGCGGGGGCCGTTCCGGCTCTCACCGCCGTCGTTGACGGTGTNATCTGGGCAGGGGTTCCAGATGAATTGGTGCAACGTGTTTTGGGTGCTTCGGTCAAATTGGCTGCCCGCGATCTTGGTGTCGCGAGNNCNCAGCNTCTNCCTGTTGGAGTGACGACAGTTGGGGCNAGTCTCGCCATNGCCGACAAAGTCGGCATTGAAGTCTTCGCNACCGGCGGCATTGGNGGAGTCCATCGCGGTAGTGAGATCACTGGAGATATCTCCGCTGACCTCGACGCGATCGCCCGACATGGGGTGACAGTGGTTAGCGCTGGAGCCAAAGCGTTCTTAGATCTGCCGCGCACATTGGAGTACTTGGAAACTCGCTCAGTCCCAGTCATTGGATGGCGAACTGATCACTTCCCCGCGTTCTACACGCAAAGCTCAGGGCTAGAANTTCCGCATCGGGTCGACGACGCTAGATCGGCAGCTCGCGTCCATGCGGCGCGCCGTGAACTTGGGCAAGGGGGCGTACTCCTAGCTGTGCCGATCCCAAGTATCGCGGAACTAGATGCCCAACGAGTCGCGGATGCGATTGAAGAGGGCCTCNACCAGGTTGACCTTCGACAGCTTTCCGGACCCCAAGTGACACCGGTTATTCTTGCCGAAATAGAGAAGGCAACTGGCGGTGACAGTGTCGATGCCAACCTAGCGCTAGCAGAAAATAATGCTGGCGTTGCCGCACAGATTGCCCTTGAGATAGCACAACTGTGAACGGGTTTGAACTATTGGTAGTGGCGCTAGCTGTGGTAATGGGCTCGTTAATCAAAGGAGTAACTGGTCTTGGTTTGCCGCTCACTGCAGTACCGGTGATTGCTTTTTTTGTTGGTGTTGAGAACGCTGTAGTCATCATGGCAGCACCCACCGCCATGAGTAACGCCGTATTGGTTCGAGAACATCGACGGGAACTTCGTTCTGCGGAACACCTACCGTTGTTCGCTGGCCTTGGCGCGGTAGGCGCTGTGGCGGGAGCGTGGGCGCTTCCCCGAATCGACGAACGCTTGCTCCTCTTGACATTAGCGCTGTTGTTGGGTGCGTTTCTGGCATGGAGGTTCTCGTCCGTATCGCCTAGATGGTCGCCGAATGTGCAACGGTGGGGGAGAGCACCCGTGGCGTTGACCTGTGGCCTGGCCCAAGGAGCGATNGGNATCTCCGGCCCTCTTGTAGCTGCTTGGTTTCAAGGGCTCGGCGTNTCCCGCGAACGATTTGTCGTCTCCAACACTTTCATTTTTTTGTTGACTGGCTTAACTCAATTAGCAACATTTTCCTTCACTGGCCAGTGGTCGCAACAACGGTTCTCGGGAGCGATCTTGGCNGCAGCCGTGGTCGCCACGGCGTTGCCTTTTGGNATAAGGATCGGACGTCGCCTGAACCCAGAACGATTCGAAGCGTTGGTGAGCGCTGTAATCGCGGTGTGCACGGTAAGTCTTCTCGTTCGAGCGTTCTAAGAGGGCGATAGCGTCTTCGACGTGAACCGTCTTGTCGCACTCTGCATCCCGGGAGGAGCTAGCTACGTCGATGCCGTTCGACGCATATGGGACGAAGGCGATGCCGTGTTCCCCNTAGATCAAAGGCTCCCCAAACAATCTCAATNGGCTCTGATCGAACACATGGCCGCGTCGGCGATTGTCGACTCGGGCGGCGAAACTTCCATTGCCGGAACACCAGTTGAAACGGGGGACGCTCTGGTAGTGGCCACCAGCGGAAGCACGGGATTACCGAAAGGGGTTGTCCTCACCCATGACGCTCTGACGGCTAACGCCGAAGCCACAAATTCCTATCTTGACGTCGAATCCAATACCGATAAATGGTTGGCCTGCTTGCCGCTCAGTCACGTNGGAGGGTTTTCCGTNGTGGTCCGCGCCCTCCACTCCGNAGTAGCTCTCGAAGTGCACGATGGATTCGACGCTGACCGAGTCAGTGAAGCTGCACAAAATGGCGCGACTCTCGTATCGCTGGTACCCACCGCCATGGGAAGNATCGACACCGCACACTTCAGAAAGGTTCTGGTTGGNGGTTCAGCTGTTCCTTCGAATCGTCCCTCCAACGTCATCGCGACCTATGGCATGACGGAAACTGGCAGCGGNGTCATATACGACCGACGACCACTCGAAGGCGTCGAACTCCGNATACAACAGGGNGAGATACAGATTCGATGCCCGATGCTCTTTAGGTGCTACAGGGACGGAAGCGATCCACGAACCGGCGATGGGTGGTTCCCTTCCGGTGANGCTGGGAGCTTGGACACCNATGGTNTACTCACGGTCCATGGGCGAAAAGGTGACATGATCATTACAGGCGGCGAAAATGTTTGGCCAGTCGCGGTCGAACGNTTACTTGAAAGCGCCTCCGGTGTCGCAGAGTGCGCCATCGTCGGACGACCTGACCCTGAATGGGGTCAGATTGTCACAGNTGTCGTTGTACCTCTGACCAACCCACCGATTNTGGCCGATCTCCGCGAACACGTGAAAGCTTCACTTCCCGGATATTGCGCCCCNCGCCGTCTCGAACTCGTAGATCGGCTCCCTCGGACCTCACTAGGAAAGTTGCAACGACACCGGCTGTGAGAACGATGTTTCGGTGAGGTGTCNCTAGGGACGNGTAATGCGNCCCNNAANTGGNATGACGTCCTCTGGGAACTCTTCCGCGAAAAGAGCCGCCGTACCGAGTCCGTGAATCTCGTNCGGAGCGATTTCGAGAGCGAGATCTCTGGCCGCTCTAAGCGCAATCGGCCCATCCAAGAACGATGAAATGAGAACACGAATATTGTGTTCTTTGGCGAGAGAAGCGAGTCGACGAGTCGATTCGGGGCCTCCTAAGATCGACGGCTTTAAAACAAATGTTTGAGCNGATCCGAGTTCCAAAATNCGTTTNATTTNGAGGGGGCTGTTGAGATGTTCGTCAGCTCCAACCTGAACACCGGTGTCTGCAACAATCTTTAGCCACTCCAAAGGATCCCGAGTGGGTTCTTCGACGAGATCGAGTTCGTCTCCAGAAACCGCACTCAACACCTCCAAGGCCTCCTTCGATGACCANCCACCATTGGCGTCTAATCGAAGAAGCGTCTGTCCGCGGGTGGCGGCTGCTGCCGTTCGGATTCGCTCGATATCGCTATGAGTGTCGGTTGCCGCGACCTTCAGCTTCACCGCTGGANAACCGGACGCAATTGCTGCAACAACTTCGGTCTCTACGTCTACAACGGTCGACGCGCTTACTAAGGCCTGCACCGCGACGGAAGCGGACGGTAGAGAGGCACCCGTTTTTGCGAGTTCTAGATATTCCAAAGCGGTTGCTGCACCACTGAATGCAGCGGGAGAGGCGGGTAAGCGTTCTGGATCTTGGACCCAGCGTTCCAGGGCGGTCTCAGCCTCTTGGAAAGACTCAACACCGAACCCGGGGAGAGGGGAAGCCTCACCCCAACCACAGAACTGGCCGTCGCACGCAGATATCTCAATGACGTGCCGTTCGGTTGTGTTGCCGTGGGCGGTAAACAGAGCGCTACGCAGATGCAAGACCCTCTTATGCAGAGTTATGAACATTCGAAATGCTCACTGATCGCTCTTGCCGTAGCGTCGGGCCGTTCGAGATGAGTAGCGTGCCCTGATTCCTTTATTACGTGGCAGGTTCCGTGGGGTAACGCTGCTGCCATTTCTTTGGCAATGCCTCGAAATTTTTGGTCCTCTTCCCCGACAATGAGAAGTGTTGGCACGTTGAGATGTTTAAGCGTGTTGTGCATTGGCGACATCGTGCCTGTTCCGCTGGCCCGAAGGCTGTTTGCGAGACCGAGCGGATGACTAGAACGTCGCTGCGCTAGAGACCTCGTCCATTGCTCAGGGGTCATTCGTTGCTGGAGGCTGTTCCACATGGGTGAAGCGATCCAACTATCGACGAAGGTTCCGATTCCTTTCTGGGAAATTGAATCGGCGAGATCGCGATCGTTGTTCAGGCGGTGAAGACGTTCGCGGTTGTCAGCGATCCCGGGGCTTGCGCCGATTACAGCAAGAGAACTGATCATTGTCGGGTGATTTGCCGCGAGGGTGAGGGCTATACGCCCTCCTAGGGAGTAACCAACGACGTGAGCGCGGGGAGCGTCGAGTTGAGTTAACAGCGACACGAGTTGGTTGGAGATGTTGGACAACGAATACGGATTCAACGATGCCGGCGACTCGCTTCGGCCGTGNCCTATNAAGTCNGGAACGATTCTCCGACCGCTGAGTCGGTCCACCAATGGCTCCATCGCTGAAGCTGAACCGGTGAAGCCATGGAGGATCAAAAGGGGAACTCCGGTACCGAAGACATCGACGTTCAACCGGACCCCGTCACAAACCAACTTCATTTCAACGCAAACGATTTTCGATGGCTTGGCTAATTTGGTCATGCTGACGTCGATCAAGGTCGGGATCAACAGCGATGCTGATGACTCGTAAACCCTCGTGCTCTGCTAAGTGACCACCCAATGTTTGTAGGTCGGATACCTGGATGTGTTCGACCCCCAGAGCTTCTACGGCTTGACCGATGTTGAGAGCTTGGGGCGTCCTAAACAGTGTGTGAAAGAGATGGCCGTCAATCATTTCCGAAATGGGCAGGTAGTCGAAGATGCCGCCCCCCTGGTTTTCGATCACAACGATGGTCAGAGTGGTCTTGTCACCTACTGCGGCGATCAAACCCCCGAAGTCGTGCTGAAAGGCCAAATCTCCGATGAGTAGAGTTGTCGGATGACCAGATGCTGCCGCTCCCGCAGCGCTTGAGATCATTCCGTCGATTCCGCTTGCGCCCCGATTGCCGAGTACCACGAGATGATCGGATCGAGATTCCAGGAAGCTGTCGACATCGCGAACTGGCATTGAATTCGATACGTAGAGCAAATGGCCGTCAGGCAGCTGACGCCCTAACTCACGCGCGATTGCGGGCTGCAACAGCGGTTCACTATCGAGAATGCCGTCGATAACAGCGGCCGCATCCCCATCGGCGTCCGCCCACCGGCGCCCCCAATCGTGGTCACACATCGATGGGTCAATGAAGTTCACTAGTTCTTCGACTCCCTCGGGTCCCGTAGAAATCATCTCGGTAATTGTGAAGCTCGGGTCCGTCCAACTGTGCGATGGATCAAACATGATCATGGGAGCTCGGTGCTGTTCCATCCACAAACGGAGAGGTTTGCAAGTGGGAGCGCCTCCCAATCGAACGACTATGTCGGGGACCGTGTTTGCAGCCCAGCTAGACCGAAGTAGGTGATCATGATGGTTGATCACTGGAACGTCGTCTGCTTCGACGCGCAACTGGGAAAGGGGCTCAGCTAGCAGCGGATACCCCGTCTTTCGGCACAAATCATGGATTGTGTCTTTCCATTTCTTTCCAGTGCTCATAGGCCCTGCAACGACTATTCCTCGAGGTTTGCTCCTCAAATCAGCAGCTAAACGTGTCGCGATCTGCGAATGGAGACCTGATGCAGATCGGGCGAGGGTGAGTGGTTTCATCGGTTGCGGTTTGGTGCGCTTATTCAGAGGCTCGAGAGGTTCTCGAAACGGCCAGTCCAGATGGACTGGGCCGGGACGCAGCCCCGTTGACATTTGAACAGCGCGCGCTGCGACGCGTTGAAACCAGCCTGACGGTGCATCATCCGCGATCGGAAGTTCAGCAAACCATCGAACAGTGCTGCCATAAATATTTGTTTGGTCGATGGTTTGACCGGCGCCCCATCCCCGCAGCTCAGGGGGTCGATTCGCCGTCAAGATAATTAACGGAGTCTCGGACCAGTGAGCCTCAGTAATTGCTGGNAGGTAGTTCGCCGCCGCAGTTCCCGAGGTGCACGCGAGAACCACTGGTTCGTCCGATGACTTGGCCAGCCCCAATGCAAAGAAGGCGGCGGATCGTTCATCTAGGCGAATCCAGCTTTGCAGTCCAGGGGTGTCGGCCAGCGTGAGCGCTAATGGTGCAGATCTGGATCCGGGCGAGATAACAGCATGCTTGACTCCTTGGGCTACGACCTCCGCGGCGAAAGCCGCGCAGGCGTCATACACCGAATCGGCAGCCATCGGCTTAAGGGGTCAAATCCAGAGCGCCAAGAAGAGCTTCAAATTTTGTAGCGGTTTCAGCAAGTTCGTACTCCGGTTCGGCACCCTCGACTATCCCGCCCCCAGCGAAGAGAGTGAGAGTTTGGTGGTCAAGCAGAGCTGACCTCAGGGCAACACGAAACTCACCGTGACCTTCGAGGGTCATCCAACCGACGGGGGCCGCGTACCAACCGCGATCCATAGATTCGTTCTGATCGATCCAATCCTGAGCGCGTTGCCTGGGTAGACCAGCGACCGCTGGTGTTGGGTGCAGTGCTCTTACCAGATCAATAATGTGGGTACCGCGAGGGAGTGTTCCTGCGATGGGGGTGTGTAGGTGTTGAATACGACGCAGCTTCATGACTCCTGTGGGCGACGGCGGATCCAACATAACTCCAGCAGCCGTTAGGGCTTCGGTGATATCCCCTACAACGATGTCGTGTTCGTTTCGTTCCTTAGGGCTCGACAGCAACTCTGCTCTGAAGCGGGCGTCGGCACCGGGATGATCATGACGAGGACGCGACCCGGCTAAAGCTGCGGTTTCCACTCGATCGCCATCCGAATTGACGAGTTTCTCGGGGCTGGCACCTAGGAATACCCTCGGTCCGTGGGCGACTGCGAAGGTCGCACATGAAGGATGTCTGATCTTCAACCGTTCTAAGACGGCTGCGGCATTGAGTTCCGCCGGAATAGATAGTGACCGAGCCGTCACCACCTTGCTCATTTGTTGATCTCTGATTTGGGAAAGTGCGCGTGAAACCAGGTCCAGGTAATCCCCGTCTTCTCGGTGATTAACGTTGTCTACCCAACCAAGGTCGTTGTCGAAATCAGGCGCGAATGCTGGAAGATTGACGCCCTCAGCATAGGTAAGCCAAGCTGATCCCTTTGACCGCACAACGAACACCTCAGGCAGCACCAATTCTCCACCACCAAAAACCGCCCAGTCTGGGTGACGTTGAATCTCGCGATCACTGAATGCGAAGCCTCCTACCAGAACCCCTGCGGAGAAATCGGGACCTGACTCACCGGTTAATCGAAGACTCAATGGGTTTAGCGCCTCGCGTACGGAGGTGAACCGTCCCCGCCGTTCTTCGGTCCGGAATGTTTGTGCCGCGCCGAGAGCAGCGAATTCGAAATCTTGCTCAGGTACAGCCCAATACGCTTTTTGGAAATGTCTCGAGGCTGCCCACATCGCTAACGGATCAACGCGCCCACTCAGACGTTTTCGGATGAGTGTAAGGGGCTTAGTTTCGGCCAGGGTGCTCACGTCTGGATGTCCTCAGCTAGGAGGTGACGGGTCACTTGCTCAATCAAGGTCTGGCGAAAATGTTGTGCTACCAATTCGGTTACAACAGGGATGATGTTCTCGACGGTTTCCGCCTGCGACGAGTCTTCTTCCCCTGAGAGTTGATCAGCGAACAAAGCGACCGCGTCTTTGGCGACGCGTTCGACGTGATCGGCGTGACGGACAGCTAGCTGAATGAGTTGATCAAAAGGCACCCCAGCATCAAGCAGGCCCATGCCGGCCTTCAACATCGACAATGTCTCCGGTCCGAACGCGTCGCCTCCNGTTCTGGTTGGTCGGATGAGACCAGCATCAATGGCAAGCCGCACTATCTCTGCGTCGACCCCCGAAGTTTCTACGAGTTCGCNGAAGGTGAATGATTCACCGGCGGTGCTTAGCGAGTTCAGAAGTGGGTGAGCAGAGGAGTCAGTGAGGCGTTGAATTTGAGCCAAGCTGAATCCGTCGTGAGAGAGCTGTCGAATCTCCGCGAGNCGAAAAGCGTGAGAGTCGTCATAGACGGCAANCCGTCCTTGCCGCGTGGGTGGATGNAAAACACCGATTTTTTGGTAATACCGGACGGTATCGACGCTGAGTTCAGCATCTCCAGCCAACTGTTCAACACGCACACCGACATTCTAGAAGTAATTACTCCGAGAGTCAGCACTCTCATCATCAGGTGGGTCAAATTACGTTCAGTTNATTTGTTTCTCCATGCCCTCCCAATAAGGAGCACGCAGCTTAAATTTTTGCAGCTTGCCTGTAGCTGTTCGAGCTAGTTCTTCCCGAATTTCGACTGAAGTCGGGCACTTATAGTGCGCCATTTTCTCTCGGCAGTAATCAATCAACTCTTGCTCAGTCACAGATTGNTCTTCACTCAGTACCACCAGCGCCTTTACTGTCTCCCCCCACTTTTCGTGAGGTACCCCGATTACCGCGACTTCGGCGATCGCTGNNTGACTGAACATCACATCTTCAACTTCAATAGATGAGACATTTTCGCCCCCGGAGATGATCACGTCCTTTTTCCGGTCTGAAATCGTTACGTGATGCTCCTCATCCATCGTGCCGCCGTCGCCGGTGTGGAACCAGCCATCAACGATGGCCTCGGACGTCGCCTCGGGTTGTTCCCAATANCCCTCGAGTACCACATTGGAACGAGCCAAAATCTCGCCCTGTTCGTCGACGTCGATCTTCACACCCAACGCAGGAGCACCGGCCCGGCTGAGCTTCCGCGCCTTCTCTTCAGAGTCGAGAGCGTCCCATTCCGAACGACACCGATTCATGGTCAAGAGAGGCGATGTTTCGGTAAGACCGTAAATCTGGATAAATTCCCAGCCCAGTTCCTGTTCCATACGCGCGATGGTTTGAGTAGGAGGCGGAGCACCAGCTACGACCATTCTCACCCGTCCTCTGCCTGGAATCTCNCCCTCCCAGTCTTGAGCTGCGTCNAAAACNGCNGCCACTACCGCTGGAGCCCCACACATGTAGGTGATGTCATGTTCTTCAACGCGGCGAAGGATTTCGTCGCCTCGCACCTCTCGAAGAACCACGTGCTTGCCGCCCATGCCGGTGACGGCGTACGGCATGCCCCAACCGTTGCAATGGAACATGGGGAGCGTATGAAGATAGTTGTCTCTATCGCTCACTCCGGCATGCCAACCGAAAGTCGTCGCATTNATCCACAATGCCCTATGAGTCTGTTGTACACCTTTGGGCCGGGCAGTTGTCCCCGAGGTGTAGTTAATCGTTGCCGTCGCGTCCTCGTCGGGNGCCCAGACTTGAGGTTCACCTCCGGCTAANTACATCTGGTCATCGCTGTCTGTTCCCATCACGACGAANCGNTCAACATCGATGTCTTTGCAGGTGTCCTCAAGAGAAGGATCAACAAGAAGCATCGANGCCCCACAGTGGTCGACGATGTAGGCGATTTCGTCGTGGCTTAGTCGGAAGTTGATTGGCACAAAGATTCGTCCNTANCCTGAAACCCCCCAAAATGACGTCATCAAGCGTCCGCTATTTTGCGACACCATCGCTACGCGCTCGCCTGTACCGATGCCCAAGTCGTCGAGCTTCGCAGCTTGTTGACGTACTTTGACTCCGAACTCACCCCAGGTGAGTTCACCCAACCCGCCGCCGGGTGTGTCAGGTTCGTCTATAAGAGCGATTCGGTCCGAATAGACATTTTCCGCTCGATAAAGGAAATCGGAGATCGTGAAAGGCACCTTCATGATGTGTTCCCTCGGTCTAGTGCTCGACGTTGAGGCCAACAGTAGACCGGTAAGGTCCATAGAAGTCCAGTGAGATGACTCAAATGCCTNTTGANGTGCTCTTAATNGATGGAACATACGAGTTATTCAGACACTTTTTTGCGGTTCCCTCCCGCCGAAATGACAGCGGCCAGGAAGTCGGCGCGCTCCGCGGAGTGCTTGGCAGCGTTATTGGTCTGTTGGAACAAGGCGCNACGCACGTGGCGGTAGCGACCGATCATGTCATCTCGTCGTTTCGGAACGATCTTTGGCCGGGATACAAGGATGGGTCCGACATCGACCCCGACATAGCGCAACAATTCAAACCCCTNGAGGAAGGGCTTATGGCTTTGGGGGTCCAAGTGTGGCCGATGATCGAATTCGAAGCTGACGACGCACTCGCCGCAGGCGCTGCAATGGCCAGTCAAGACGACAGAGTTCATAGGGTGCTGATCTGCACTCCCGACAAGGACTTGGCCCAATGCGTTGGAGGCAAAGTNCTTCAATGGGATCGACGCAAGGATCTGATTTTCGACAGGGACGCGGTTATCAAAAAGTACTCTGTNCCCCCCGANTCGATTCCCGATTATCTGGCTCTGGTCGGTGATACCGCNGACGGCTTCCCGGGGNTGAGCGGGTGGGGNCCTAAATCTTCTGCAACGATNCTGAGCCATTACCAATCCATCGAGTTGATCCCAGATGACTTCCAANAGTGGAATGTCGCAGTTCGGGGTGCCCAAAGGTTGGCGTCNACGTTGGCCGACCANCGCGACCGAGCGGCACTGTTCAAAGAAATCGCAACGGTTCGTGTTGACGCGCCAGTCTCAAAAAACGTCGATGAACTTGAATGGTCAGGCCCGACNNCAGCCTTCGAAGATTTTTGCCTCGTTAACGGTATGGATGCACTGGCCCGACGAACGAGGAAGCTAACAGCCCATTCGATCTAAGATGGAATGATGGAACTCGGACCGGTGCACCACGTATCAATTAATTGTTCTGACGTTGAGGCCGCCGCGCCGTTCTACACCGAAGTGTTGGGGTTGACAGCCCTCGACCGTCCAGACTTCCCCTTCAACGGACGTTGGCTNCGAAGTGCGGGAGGNGGAGAGGTCCACCTCATTGAAGTAGAAGGCTGGGAACCTCCGAAAGGCCAGCACTGGGCTTTTCAAGTCGAGGACATCGACGCGACCGTGGCGGAGCTGCGAGAAAACGGTGTTGAGGTGAAAGATCCTCGAGGTCTGCCGGGAAGTACAGCGCGACAAACTTTCTTCTTTGACCCATCAGGCAACATGATCGAACTCAACCAGCCGGCGTAGTGGATGCAGCCTGCTGGCATCGGAAATCGAAANATTATTAATTCCGGGCATTCCTNGAGTCACCAACCGAGACCGAAGTTACGGGTTCACTGGGTGCTGAGTCCCGCCCGGAAAAGACCTTCAATCTCAGCTGCTTGTACCGCGTCGCCCGGTTCGTTCAGGCGAGAGAGCGTGACGCCCACGATTTTGGCTGAGCATTTGAAATCATGACGGTACGGTCCCACGGGCGATCCAGTGTCGGTGCCGACGTCAAAGGTTTCACCGCTTATAGAAAACACAACCGGAACTGTGCGCTCGACTCGCGCGTGTGCAACAGCGCGTTCATCCACGGTTAGCACCAGCTCGCCGCCTTGACCGAATCCGCCGTCATAATCGAATAACGCCTCAACCAAATGGGCTCCAGGGCCGAGCGGGGGACCGGACACCGTCGTTATGTCGCGACCGAAACAGTTGTACGTGAAATGCGGACGTCCCTCATCTAGCCACATTGACCATCCAGACATGTTGCCGCCCTGACATGCGATAACACCTCGATCTTCGACATCTGTTACCAGCTCAGAGGAAATCCGCCATGAGCAGTTCTTCAGTCGCACCACCGTGCTTTCGGGCAATCTGACGTGGGCGCTGGTGTACGTCATGGTGTTCAGTCCGCGAAGCACATGAGGCACAGCCAATTCACCGCCCCGACGGGAACCAGCATCTCGTAATGGATACACACCGAATTCGCGGGCCTCGGCGTCGAACATCTCCACCAACTCAGCGAGAAGCTCGGGATGCTCAGCTGCCAGGTCGACGGACTGAGAGAAGTCGTTCTTGACGTCGTACAACTCCCAACGCTCCTGCGATCCATCGAAGTCGAACCCCTGCATCCTGATCCACGGCACGCGACCGTGGAAGCACGACGCGATCCAACCGTCGTTGTAAATGGCGCGATTCCCGAGAATCTCGAAGTACTGGGTCACTCGACGGCTTGGACCGTCTGCCGGGAATGAGTAGCCCATCGGTGTTCCGTGCAACGGCATCTGGGGGATCCCCTTCACCTTGTCTGGCGCAGAAATACCAGCGGCCTCAAGAATTGTGGGAGCGATGTCGATGACGTGGTGAAACTGAGACCGCAGGCGACCGGTATCGGTAATGGTGCCCGGCCATTCAATTGCTAGTCCGTTTCTTGTTCCGCCAAAGTGCGAGGCAACCTGTTTCATCCACTGGAACGGCGAATCGAGCGCCCATGCCCAACCGACATTGAAGTGGTTCTCGCACTTAGCAGTACCAAAGTCATCTAGGTGGTCGAGCAACCATTCGGGATCCTCATGCACCCCGTTTTGGAATGATGGCGCGCTCCAGGCACCGTGGATGGTGCCCTCGGCTGAAGCGCCGTTATCTCCCGAGAGATATATGACAAGGGTTTCGCGCTCTTCGCGTCTGGCCGCCTC
>PAHW01000038.1:548-18330 GCA_002705305.1 Acidimicrobiaceae bacterium | reverse complement strand
GGTGTGGAGAGTACTGATTGAATCAGATTGAAATCCTGATTGACTGATTATTATCCAAAGAGGCTGTATTCCTAACGTCAGGGGCATGCGCCCGCAAATGGAAGGATATACTTTCAGTATCTTAACTGAGATGTTTGATATCTTTACTTATTGACATTATCAATGTTATTTAGCAATACCTGACATTGACGGGAGTCGTCCTAAAAACATATCTCTAATCATACTACCACGTCTCAGTTTTGATGAATCCCCTGTATGTACAATATAACCTCCTCGTAAAACATAGGTCCGATGACTTAAATCAAGTGCTTCCGCAACATTTTGCTCGATTAGTAGCACTGCAACACCATTTTTGTTAATTGAAAGAATGGCCTTGGCAACTTCTTCACGAATTAAAGGAGAAAGGCCAATGAAGGGTTCATCAATCAATAACAGCTTTGGTTGACTCATTAAACCACGTGCTATCGCACACATTTGTTGCTCNCCCCCNGANAGAGATTCTGCCATTTGTTTCCTTCGTTCAGCAAGACGAGGGAATAGGGAATAGACTTGTTCCAGTCCTTGTTCAACCCGTTGGGATTTAGCCCGTGGACCAGCACCAAGTTGCAAATTCTCAATAACCGACATTTGAGGAAAAAGGCGATGCCTTTCTAAAATATGTGAAATGCCCTTACCAAGAATCTTGTGTCCCGGGAGTTCATGGATAATTGTTCCGTCAAAGTGTATTTCACCNNCGAACAATTGTACAAGACGAGAAATACTGTTCATCAGTGTGCTCTTGCCAGATCCGTTCGGACCCAACAAAGCAACGATCTCACCATCGCCAACGTATGCCGAGACGTCCCGAAGTACCTGCAAATTACCATAGCCGGCAGAAATATTGCGTAAATCAAGCATGGAGCCTGTTTTCATCACCAAGATATGCTTGAATAACCTTTGGGTCACTTGTTACTTCTTCCGGAATCCCTTCTGCAGTCTTCTCTCCAAGGTTCATAGCAATGAGACGGTCCACTAGGCGATGGATGGCTTCTAGATTGTGTTCAATCACAAATTGTGTCACTCCCAAGGCACGAATCTTTTGTAAAAGTTCAATCAAGGAATCTATACCTATTGCATCGACACCTCCAAAGGGTTCATCAAGAAGGAGAACTCGGGGCTTAGTTGCAAGTGCCCGCGCGATTTCAAGTCGCTTACGTTGTCCGGTACTCGCACCACTGGCTTGATCGTATGCGGATTGAGCCAAACCTACGTTTTCTAGATGGCTTTCTGCATCCTGGCGGGCATCATCTAAACTGATTCCACGTGAGAGTGACCCGACCATTACATTTTCCAGAAAAGTCATAGATTCAAAGGGTCTTGAAGTTTGAAATGTTTTAACCATACCAAGTTGAACTATATGCGCAGGGCTCAATCCGTTAAGATGATNCCCGTCAAGTGTTACTTCACCTCTATCTGGGATAATCTGGCCGGCAATTGCAGCGAACAGTGTTGACTTACCAGCACCATTTGGGCCAATTATGCCCAAGATTTCTCCCTCGAAGAGATCAACACTAACGTTCTGAAGTGCTTTCAGACCACCAAATGCTTTTGACATACCTTGTGCAGACAGCAATGGCTCCATACTGGTCATTTATCCAATACTTTTATAGATATTCGCTCCCCACCTTGGCGCCAGACTCTCTCTCCGATACTCTTTATCAGATCCCATTGCGAAGGATCGATACGCCCAATCAAGTTGACTGGAGAGTCGCCTCGCCATTCACGAACTATTTCTGGTCCATAGAAAATACCGATGGCTTCGAATCCGGTAAAGTCATATGAATCTTTCCACTCCCTAAAGTAGATGACATCACCAAGATTGGCTCGAATAGTTTGGTTCTCACGTGGTGGTTTTTTCTTTAGTTNTGTTGGTATGAAAATTTCCCTTCCAGACCAACGGGCTTGGAAGATTTTTGCATTTATTGGTACCATTTTAGAAATGCACTCGATAGATTTATGTGCTTCCGCCAAAGTTGTCATTGTCAGCGTACCGCCACGCTCAAAATGGAATTGAAATTTCATTGATTTTTCTATTTTTGCAAGAACTTGGTAGATTTCTCTTGTACAAAAGGTAACGACTTAAGACCAATATATGCCAAAAAAGTTTGTGTACGTGTTGACTTCAAAATACCGATCACACCATCGGGTCGGTAGACAGAGATTATCATGATAAAAAATCCGTAGAGCAGTAGGTCAATATTGCGCCCACTTCCAGAGAAGAAGACCCGAGAATATTCGGACATTGGCACTAAAATGGTAGCACCAATTATAGGGCCAGCTACGGTCCCTGCACCTCCCATNATTGGGATCAATGCAATTAAAACCGATAAGTGTAGCGAAAGAACACTGAAAGGATCAATAAACAGAACATATTGTGCATAGAATACTCCTCCTAGTCCAACAATTGCAGCACTAAAGGCTATGGCAAGCAATTTGTAATTATTAGGCTTAAAACCGAGACAGCCCACAGCGTCTTCATCATCCCGGATTGCTCGAAGAATAAANCCTATNCGAGAACGCTGCATCCACCATACAGCCAACGTAACCAAGGTTAACATTGCCAATGCAATGAAGTAATATGGCCTTTTGTCACGATGGAATTGAAAGTTTATGAACTCCTCTCGTTTGACAGGCAGTTCTAGACCCATCGCTCCTCCAACTGCTTCCCAAGCAGTGAAAAGCTGAAAAACAGATTCCGCCAATACTATCGTAGCAATAACAAAATAATGGCCACGTAGCCGAAAGCATGGAATACCGATCAATATACCACATATCCCTGCCACTAGCATTCCAGCNATGGTTCCAACCCAAGGATTAATACCAAACTTTAGGTACAAGATCGTTGATGTGTAAGCTCCAATCCCAAAGAAAAGGCCATGTCCTATAGAACTTTGNCCAGCATAACCGCCGAGAATATTCCAACCGTGTCCTAANGTAGCGTAAAGAAATATCACAATCATCATNCGGAGTTCGAATGGTCTTTCCTNAAGAATCTGAGGNAAGATAAGGAGGGTTATNNCTAAAATNACGATGGTAANAGCTGTAACAGGCGTGATAGTTTTTATGAATTCCATTTGCTCATGCCCGNCCNAACAGGCCACGTGGACGTAGAAGTACCACNACGAAATAAAGCATATAAACCGTCACGAATTTTAGCTGGGAGCTTATGAAAAAACCTGCAAACACTTGAAGGAGTCCAATAAATATGCCCGCAATCAATGCGCCATGAATCGATCCGAAACCCCCTAGAGCAACGGTAACATAAGATAATAATACGAAGATCGCACCAACCCTCGGAAAGACAGGATAGAAACTTGAAAGGAGAGATCCTGCCACACCAACACACGCTGCTCCAATACCCCAAGCCACAGCGTTCATCAGATCAACATTGATTCCTAGTGTTGATGCTGCTTGAGGATCTTGTGACGTGGCTCTCAGTTGACGGCCCATTGCAGTATGAAAAACGAACCAGTAAAGAATTGTTGTCGCTAATAAAGATCCTATAACTGCGGCTATTTGGGGCATTGGTAAGATTAGATTACCAAAAGTGACTACATCTGAGAGCCAGCTGTTACTGATTGCAAAAAAATCAGCACCCATAAAAAATTGAGCTCCCGCTTGAAGAAATACCATCAGGCCAAANGTAGCAAATATCTGGGCATACATANTACCTTTCATNANGCGTTTGANTAAAAGATAATATATTAAGACTCCGAATACNAACATNCCNGNGGCAACGAAAGGTANTGTCACCACCGGNTCGGCACCCCAATTTNCATANGCAAGGTAACTTGCATACATGCTTATCATGAGGAATTCTCCATGAGCAAAATTNACCACATTCATCACGCCATAAATCAGCGTAAGTCCAATTGCAATGAGNGCAAANAGAAANCCCATACCCANTCCGCTCAACAACAGTTGANCAATCAGTTGNCCAGACATTTAAACTTACCNAAAAGTCACTNGCATACAACTTTTTCTGTTAACGCCAGTTTGGACGTGGCCAAGTNAGATCTGCTGCCGCCTGATCGAATGGCCAAATCAATTTTGATACTCCTCCTGAATTCTGAACGAAGATGCCACGTGTCAAAGTGTTCTGTCCATTTTCGTCAAACTGCACTCCTTCCCAAGGCATAATCATAACTTCAGGAGACATTTGTGTTGCTGCTAATGCGGCTTGGATCTTATTTGGGTCCACAGATGCTGCACGATTGATGGCATCTGCTAGCACCATGGCTGCTGTGAATGCCCGTGCTGGAGTACCGTCCATATCCTTGCCGAACTTCTTGCGGTACAACTCACCGACTTGTGATACAAGGATATTTCGGGATGAGAGATCTCGAGACCAATGTTCACGAACGATGAAATGGTCGGAATCTGAACCTAACGCATCACGGAAAGCGTTAGATCCGAATGCAGCTCCGATAGCCATTATTCCCTTCGGATTGAAATTATATTGCTTGTATGTTCTGGCAAATAAGATTGCCTCAGCATCATAAGACGCGTGGAAAACAACATCTGGATTTACTGCCAGCAACCTTTGTACCTCACTTGTAACATCTACAGTGCCTTGTTGATAAATAATATCAACTGCCAGTTGGAATTCGGGGAAGTTTTTAAAATAACCTTTTACTGACTTGGCGAATCCTTTGCCCCAAAGAGTATTCTCATGTACAAGGGCTATAGATTTAATACGTGCAGAATTTTTTTTATTTATATCCTGCAAGAAAGTGAAGAAATCGCGAGCCTGTGTTTTCGAACTCGGTGTAGTACGGAAGAACCACTTATATCCACGTTCAGTCAATGAGGTCGCTTCCGATTCACCAGATATAAAAGGCACCCCCATTCTTTCTGCAACTTGGCTAGATGTAGCAGCAACCGAACTATGGAATGCGCCTATTAAGGCAACGACATTTTTTTGAACAATTAGGCGCTCTGCCTCAGCAGCACCAATCTCTGGGGAACCCTGATGATCTGCAATGATCAAATCTATCTTTGCATTTCCCAATGCTGGTAATCCCTTAGAGTTTGCAAATGGTATCGTTAGCCCAGTTTGTTTATTGTTAACTATTTCAATTGCCAAGCGTATTGCATTAGCTGTATCTGTCCCAGATTTCGCAGCCCCCCCCGAAAGTGGATAAAGTGCTCCAATCCTTACAGTTTCACCTGCTTGCAAAGTCATTGGATTAAAAGTGATAACTACGCTAAGCAGAATTAAAATGCTTTTTAATTTATAAAACATATTGTCTCCTATAAAATTAGTTTATGAAATTATTTGATTGGNAAATCAGTTCTCTGGATTAATTATGGTGGATGACACCAAATCTTAAATTTGTACAAANTATTTGTACCCAGATTTTTCAAAAAAATTATTCGGTTAATAAATTCATGCATAGAGATTTTGTTGCTTCCAAATGTCCAATTAAGGTGTGATTCAATTAAGATTATTTATTTTTATGTCTTGGAATTGTAATTNTTATAAAATAAGGCTAATTATTTTAANATTNATGGTATTTGTTGAACACAATTAGGTAATCTCATTCACAATGGTTTAATTTATGGTCATTTTTTGTAGTTCATATAATAATATTAGTTCATTCTTTCATTCCAATGTGCTTTCAATTTTGAATATTTTATTTGCAAAATAATTACTAATCTTCTTCAAAATTTTTTTAATTATAAAAAGAAAAATTGACCGGTAAATACAATTTGCCAGTTCATGCAATACAATTTTGGAGAATTTAATTTACCATAATTTAGATGAAGTAATTAAATACCTAAAAGCATTTAAAAACAAAAGTACTAATCATTGATTACAGTATTCTGAAGTACTCCCACCTTTTCCACTTCAATTCTTAAGGAATCACCAGGTTTTAAGAAAATTTTTCGGAAACCTCCAACACCAACTGGTGTNCCAGTAGAGATAATGTCTCCAGGACGTAAGGTGAGGCGAGCGGACAAAAACTCTATCAAATCCCAAATTGAGAAAACCATTAATGATGTAGTGCTATCTTGCATAATTTTATCATTTAAGTGCGTTTTCAAGTTAAGCATATGGGGATTGGAGACCGAATTCACACTGACAATTCCAGGACCAACTGGAGTTGATCGATCAAGACATTTTGACGACAACCAGTCCACTATGCGATGCTTTCCCAAATTGACCCATTGAAGATCCCTAGCAGTGACATCATTAACTATTGTCAGTCCAGCTACATGCTTTTTCGCAATTCCCTTTCCAACACAATGTGCTGATCTACCGATTATGACAGCAAGTTCTCCTTCATAATCCATTTGCTGGGAAACTTTACTTAAGCAGATCGATTCTCCTGACCCAATCAAAGATGTTGTGGGNTTCATGAAAATCACCGGCGTCTGAGGAACATCAAGACCTGCCTCCTCAGCATGTTTTTTGTAATTTGCACCTACCAAGTAGACGCTGGCACCATCATCTACCGGAGGACCAAGCATTACTTCATCCTCATTGAAAACCGGTAGTCCATCAAGACTCATGGAATTACTTTCCCAACCATCAGGATGTGCCCCGACAAAAGATGCTACAGTAGGGTATTGATCAGTGATATCATAAATATAGTCTTTCACCTTAATTCCAATATGATAGATTTGAGCATTTTTTTCCTTAAATCTAACAATCATGTTTACCTCACATTATTTAATTTACTCTGAATATCCATTGCTATTCCAGTTTCTAATATGGGAAAAAACTCTTGGAGCTCCTTCTAGAACAACTTGGACATCCGTCAACCCCCCACAGTTACTGCAACAAAGCATCATCAAACTAAACCTTCCTAAATCATAATCCTCACCACGAACCGGTCCACTGGAAATCAAGGGGGAATAAAATTTATGGATGTGCTGCATAAGATCTGCATTCGTTNCGCAATGGCTATGACCACAATAACCACAAGAAATAGAATCCTCAACAAAATCTATAACCAATGCTTCTCCNATACTTTGACGTCCGGTACCTTTAAAACTGTAACAAGCCCCATTAGAANTNTTTACATTGGTCATCTTAAGACGGTCCATACGAATTTCCTTGCGTTTCTTATTAGTTGCCTTAAAATTCACCTGATCCGCAGTATTTAAAATAACTCCGTATATCTCTCTTCCACAATCAATAGATACCGCTCCGCGTGCAACATCTTCTGCAACATTTTTAGGTTCACGAAGTAAAGGATCTCCGTATCCTCCTCCGGCCTGCCAACTATGATACCAAACATCATTGAGTTTAATGCGTGATCGTATGTGCTTATTGCACAGTATCTCCATTTTTCCGTTAATCTCGTGGAGAGAAGATGGAATCATTTCTCCTTTTTTCAGTTTGTCCCCTATATCGGTTCCAAGTATTTGTGCAACCCGAATTGCAGCTCCCGGCATTCCACCGTTTATTCCTATAGCATTGGGCATTTCTGCCCCTGTCCCAGCGAAGAGCCCCTCAAGTTGATTTTCAGGNGCATTGTATACCATGTATGCAAGCTCAGCTGATCTTCCCCCACGAAACTTGCCTGGACCNCCGGAATCAATCAAGTGTTTACGGAACAAATATAAGACAGGATATTCAGCTTCCTGGTCCTCAATATTAGGCATGTTTGGTGTCGTGTTGAATACTATACCTGCTGTATCAACTCCATCGGCAAAAGTCCGTGCACCTCCACCTCCGCCAAAATGACTCATTTCTGTTGCTGCAAAGGGGAACCCATGTTGGCTGGTACCAGCGAAAATAGGAGCCATTGATGTACCGGACCAAACTGCCATCGCATTTTTACGGTAAGTTTCAGTCGCAAGTAACATTTGGGAAAGACAGCGCCAAGTAGCATCGATCGTGACAATTACCGCAGATATCGTAGCCATTGCGCAAGGTGCAGGATAGGAACAATTATTCACAGTGCCTTTTTCGGTACGAATTTTAACACAATCTCGTACTCCTTGGTTCCATGGAATGTCCCAACAAAGATTTATATAAATCGATGACAAGACTGCTGCCTGAAGTCCAGCATAGGTTGAATTGATTAACCCTTTCGCATTAGGGCTTGTACCCTCAAAATCAAAAGTCAGNTCTTTGGCTTTCTTAGTCATCTTACATACTACTTGATAAATTTTCGATTCATGACCATCATGATCTATATATTGTACTTCTCTCCATTCACCGTCTGGTAATTCAAAAAGGCGGTCTTTAAGTTTGTCTCTTGCAAAATCAATCGATTGGTTCATCACCGTCTTAATTTTTTCAATTCCCCAAGTATCAATTATTTCTAGGATGCGCTGCCTACCCGTGTTAAGTGCAGCAATCTGCCCTTTGACATCTAAACCAACCAATGGATCTCTTACTTGGTTCAAAATCCATTTTAGGATGTCATCTCTAATTTCACCTCGGTCGACAAGTTTAACTGGCGGCATTCTTAGACCTTCTTGATGAACATCAGTGGCTTTTATTGAAAATCCACCAGGATCCATCCCACCAGTATCAAGTTGNTGTCCGGAGGCTCCAACCCACCCAATGAGTTCATTCTCCCAAAAGATAGGAGAAACAGTGGCAAAATCAGGCTGATGAATGGCTCCAAGGTAAGGATCGTTACATATAAATATATCACCATCATTTATTCCAAGGTCGACGCAATGTTCCTTGGTACTCAAAACAATCAGTGGAAGTACATTCCCCTGTGTGACAATATAAGGTCCCACTGTTACAAGNGCACCATCAGGTTTCATTATGGCTGTGGCTGCGTCGTTACCTGTTATCAGTACATTAGATCCTGAACAACGCATATACTGAATTCCCATCTCCTCAGTAATACTCAAAAGTCGATGATTTAGAACTTCGAAGGTTACTGGATCCATTTTTGGTCTCGTAACTTCAGACATTTTTGTCTCCTTCATTGGAGATACCTGTATTTATGTGCGTATGGCGAAAGTTATCAATCTTCATTGTTTGTCCGATATGTAATACAATGGTGGTACCAGGATGTTCGATTATAGCCGGTCCTTCGATTAAGCTTCCTACTGAAATTTTTTGGCCATCGTATACAGGAGTTGAAACCATGGCATGCTGTTGGAAGCAAAAAGCTTGTCGGAAACAATACGGGGACGCAGCCTTGTCAGCATAACCTTTTTCCCATTGTGGCTTATCATCCTGACCCACAGCGTCGACACCGAAATTGACAAGTTCGATTCCAGCATCCTTCAGACCTGAACCTGGACCAAATAGCCTCTCGTATTCATTTGTAAAATCTAAGGTAATTTTATCCAAACCAGCATCGTCAACATAATTAGCCGTAACTCGTAAATTGTGCACTTGGCGACGGTATCTAACTTCTACCCATCGATGGTATTTACGATATTGCTCCGGGACATCTGCGTTTTTCAAAGCTTCTGCTCCTTGAGCTTCCATCTCAGTAAAAATTCGCTCAATTTTTGTAGAATCACAAGGTAAAACAGTTGGCTCAGAGAATTGGAAACTAAAGCGAATGTCTGACAGAGCAGCACCATATGCAGACAGAACAGTAGCAAAATAGGGAATTACGATTGATGATACACCTACATCATATCCATAAGCAGTGACATGAGTGGGTCCGGAACCACCGTATGCCATCATAACGAAATCACGGGGATCATGACCTCTTTCTAAAGTGGACTTTCGTATCAAATCAGCCATTTGATTATTTATAACTTTACTAATTCCAGCNGCAGCAGCAATTGTGTCTCCATTGAACAAGGGATTGGCTATTTTTTCTTTTATTGCTTTTACCGAACGCTCAACGNCTAGGCGCATTCGACCGCCGAGAAATTTTTCTGGTGAAATGTAACCAAGTACAACATCGGCATCAGTCACGGTTGGCTCGCTACCACCCAAATTGTAACAGGCAGGACCAGGATCAGCTTCTGCGCTTTGTGGACCGACACGTAGACGACTACCATCAACCCAAGCAATAGATCCTCCACCAGCCCCTATAGATTCGACGTCAACGACCGGTATACGTAATTGGTACTGATTAAGAACTATCTCTTTTCTATAAGACCAATTGCCTTTATCTATAATTGCAACTTTGAAAGTCGTCCCACCTACGTCGGTAGCCACAACGCGACTAAATCCAAGTCTTTTTGCCACATATGCAGCTCCAACAACTCCTGCAGCAGGACCAGACTCAATCGTGAAAATAGGTACTGTTTGGGCTACTGTACTAAGTCCACCATTAGCTTGAACAACCAACAACCTTTGTTTAAGACCTTTCTCAATAAGTTTTTTCTCCAAGCGGTCAAGGTATCCCTCGATGATTGGCCCCACATAGGCNNTGAACAAGGCACTTGCACTACGTTCGTACTCACCCATTATCGGAGAAACATCGGCAGAATTAGAAACGTAGATTTCAGGTGTTTCCTGCAACAATATTTCTGCAGTCCGCCTTTCATGTTGCGGATTTTGATGTGAAAATAGATATGATATTGCAACCGCCTCATACTCTCGTTCACGTAAAGTTCGAGCAATATCACGAACTACATTTTCGTTAAGTTCAGAGACTACATTGCCCCTACTGTCAATCCTTTCGGGGACCTCGAATATGTCGCGTTCATCCACNAATAAACGTGGTTTTGAGGTAGCACTATAGTGATGTCGTTGATAAACACTGAGTCCTGCAACCCGGCCTGTTGCTCGCATAATAATAAGCGTGTCGCCAAATCCTCTAGTTGTAAGAACTGCGGTTTTTGCCCCAGAATAAGAGAAGATGGCGTTACTAGATTGTGTTGTCGCATGAACTATACGACTTGCATTGCCAAGAAGTTCATTCATCGATATGCCAACTTCAGTGGAAATACTGTTAAGTCCGTCTAAAACGCCACGTTGAAGATCATCTGGTGTACTTAACGATTTGCCCATGTACAATTGACCACTTTCGTTTTCGATTACAACCACATCCGTGAAAGTTCCACCAATATCTATTGCGATATTGTACATTTTACAATCCCAATTACTTATGTATATGANAAATTATGCATCAAAAACAATATGTCNAATTTTGAAGCTTACTCCACANGATTAAAAATAAAAATAGTTGCACTAATATTTTTAAAAATCCGAAACTTTTTTCAACAGGGGACAGCGGAAATAAGTCCTGGTATTGGACGAATCCAAAGTTTCTTACCTTTNTCATTGACTCCAACAATTGCTTCGTCGGTAGATAAGAGCATTTGTTTATTTNTTAATAAAATAGGATGTCGATGAGAATCTAATATTGACATATGAGAAAGGTCATTTTCTAACCATTGATAGATTGAAGAAATTGCAGTTTTTCCTTGACGATGCCATCTGACCTCAATAACTCGTTTTTCTTCTAAGCAACTGATGTGAACAATGCTTGGATAAAAGTCGTCTGAACCATAAAGAAGGAAACGGGCTGCTGTTTCCCACTCGAACTCAGTATTAATTGTTTCCTCTAACAAATTTACAGAAATAATCCTTGGTCCTTCCGCAACAAGCAACTCATCCGGTTTAGTCCAGGATAATGCAGTAATCCCCGGTATATCTAGGATAATCTTAGAATCCCAATTTGACAGTTTAATGACCTCCACTCTTGTTCCACCCATCTGGTCGGTTAATATTCGTGCAAGTTCGTTCCCGTTCGGTGACCATGCTGAAGCTGTTGTCGGTAGCGCTGCAGGTAACAAATTAAGGAGTTCTCCCTTATCATCCATAACTGCAGTGCCAGAAAGCCAAGGATCCTGCAAACCACGACTCACGAATTGAAAAGCTATCCAACCTTTTGTTGAAACAGAAGGAGCTCTTACATCATCTATTCTCTCACCAATTTCTATGGGGTTACCACCTTGATTGTTCCAGCGACGAAGTTTCGGGTAATCCTGGTGAGCAGCTATAAGTGAAATGTCAGGCTTCACTCGTCAATTATTACACTAAGAAACTCACGGTTGTTAACATGATAAAGTCCCTCAGTTGTTAATCCAAGTTCCGGTATTGTGGGTAATGCGACAAAACTCAAGGCCAATACAGGAGCAGACATTTTACATCCTATGTCACGTATTGATTTATTCATGGCCTGAAAATCCTTTCCTACATTTTCCAATGGTTCTGTTGAAAAAACTCCTACAAGCTCTAGTGGCCAGCGGGCTGTTACAAGGCCATTTTTTACTACAGCAATACCACCTCCCATTTCTGCCACTGCATTTCCCGCCAATGCCATATTCTCTTCATTTCCACCTACAACAAGAAGATTGTAAAATGTGTGAGCATATGTAGTTGCGACAGCAGATTCTCCAATACCAAATCCTGAGACAAAGCCAACTGCGGAACCACCTCCAGCTCGATCAATGACTGCGATTTTCAAAATATCATTTGAAGTATTTGATACGAGTCCCCCATCAACAGAATCAACAACTGCCTCATCTGCAGNTGATAACAAACTGCCATCACAAACTCCAACCACTCGAACCTTACGTGCTATTTCAGATGTAATTTTGAAATCAGAGGCAGAACACTTTCTTTCTAATTTAACTGGTGAACGCATAATCTCTGAGTATTTAGTATCTAATGAAGGGAGTTCATCAACTGGGACTCCTCCCACTATGACTTCAGATACTGAAGCTGTGTTTGGATCATTTAGAATTACAGCATCACCAGCCCTACCTGGTGCTAAAGAACCGACTAAATGATCCACACGGTAATATTCGGCAGCATTTAGTGTTACCATCTGATACGCAACGATTGGGTCTAAACCTAGTTCAATCGCTCTCTTGACTGTAGCATCAATGTGACCTCTTTCAGTTAAGTCAACTGGATCAATCTCGTCAGCAACTAGCATCATGTGTCGACTTGCCATTGGGTAATTAATTGCTAACTCGACAAGTTNCTCCATGTCCGGTGAAGCAGATCCTTGTCGCATCATCACTTTTATTCCATATGTAAGCTTAGACCATGCCTCTCCACTTTCCGTTGATTCATGATCTGAAGAAGCTCCAGTTGAAGCATAGCTTTGAAGAATTTTATCAGGTAATTTAGGTGCGTGACCACTATAGATTTTTCCTGAATTCATAGCTTTGGTAATAACACGTAATGCATCCGGGTCCTTTGCTAAAACTGGTCCAGGTGGTGGTTCATTAATGGCTACTGTTTCTGGCCATTTAAGCATTTCCATGAGATCTTCAACATGCATCTTCTGAGATGGACTAGCTAAATCATTGATTACCAGCCAATGAATAGGAACCAGGTAAAAAAGCCGAATACCTGCACCCAAAGCGTCATCGATGGCTTGCCGAACAGCTTCCTTACCTGCAACAACATAAAACTCTTGCCAGTCACAAACCGTAGTTGTTGTCCCATGTGCAAGTAGTGCTCTTGCAAGCTTGCCTGGAGCCATGTGAGTACCTCCAGCGTGATAATGAGCTTCGAAGAACCCTGGAACAACCCACTTNCCTGAGGCTTCTATCACTCGGTTGGCTTCGACATCTTTTCTTCCAAAAGACACAATTTGACCATTCCCAATTGCAAGGTCACCATCAACCCATGTCCCACAGTATACATCAAGTAATTTTGCCCCACTTATCACAACATCAGCAGGCTTTTTTCCTGCCCCGATGTCAATAAGATTTTCTAGTTTTTGATTAATTCGCATGATTCTTCAATTTTCATAATTTTTGATTTGAAACACTTATTAATTATTTGTTGGCCTTAACACGGCTATCCANGAATACTGCTATGATCAGTATCAAGCCACTTACCACCAGTTGGTAGAAAGTCGGTACATTCATAAGACTCAAACCATTGTTAATTGCGGCAAGAAGTANGGCACCAAGCAGTGCATTAATGACAAGACCAACACCACCTCGCAAACTNACCCCACCTATAACAGCCGCAGCAATTGCATCNAGTTCTAAAAAAGGAGCTCCCCCAGGAGGAGCCCCGTTAAGGCGAGCAGCCAAAACCAATCCAGCTAGTCCATACAAAGCTCCCATAAGTAAAAAGGTTAAGAATGTAATCCGAGTGACATTTATACCTGCAAGCAGAGCAGCTTCTCGGTTGCCTCCAACTGCATAAACTCTTCGACCGAATCGNGTTTTGGATGCCATTACCTGAAGAATCAATGCAACCGTCACCATTAATGCNACAGCTAAAGGTAAACCTCTTGCAGAGCTTGCTACGTAAAACACTGCTAACCCAATCAGAAATGCTAATCCAACCTTTGGAGCAAGCTGTTGGATTGCAGAACTCAAACTTGGTGAGTTTCGAAATTGTCTGTAGGTGCTTAACAACCAGAAGACAATCACAATAGTGCTCAACAAAATTGTAATAGAATTATTGAGGCTACCTTGGGAAATTGTCAAAAAACTAGCTGGGAAAGACGCAATTGTTTCTCCCTCTGTAATGATCAAACCAATTCCACGAAAAATCAATAGNCCCCCCAAAGTAACAACAAAAGATGGAACACCTAGCAAAGCTACTGCTGCACCTTGCCATACACCTAAAAGTAAACCTACTGCCAAAGTGATTAACGCAGCTATAATAGGATCTAATCCAACCACTTTCATGAGCCAAGCAACTACAATTGCACATAAACCAACTGCCGATCCGATGGACAAATCAATCTCACCAGATATTATAACTAGAGCAACCCCAACTGCGACGATTCCTGTGATGGAGGCTTGTCTAAGCAAAATAGGCACATTTCTTGGGGACGTAAAAATCCAATCTGTAAGAAATCCAAACACGATAGTTACGATGCCAATAACAATTACTAATCCGTATGTACTAAAAAAATACCTTAACTGATCGTTTCCTCGATCTTTAGATTTTTCCAAATCAGATAGATCTAAATTACCATTAACATTTAAAGAGTTACTTATTTCGTTATTCATAGGTTTGAATTCGCACCAGTGGCAATCAAGACAAGCTCATCAACGCTTGAAATTTCAGGGTTTCTTTCTGCTACAAATTTTCCACTACGCATTACAAGTATCCTATTAGCAGACATTAGTTCCTCAGCCTCAGAACTTACCATCACAATTGCAATTCCACTTAGAGCTAGTTTAATAAGAGCTTTAACAATTTCCAATTTTGCAGCTACATCCACTCCCTGAGTTGGCTCATCTAACAAAAGAATTTTGGGCTTTACCATAAGTGCTCTAGCTAAAAGTGATTTCTGCTGGTTACCACCTGATAGAGTTGTAATTGGTTGCTTAGGTTGTGCTACTATACCTAAGGTTTTGATTGATTCTTTAGTTTGTTTCTCTTCTTTTGTTNTATCCAAGAGTCCTCCTATACCGACGTAAGCATCAAGTTTAGATAGGGTAATATTCTCTTGTACATTCATATATGGCTGAATTCCTTGAGTTTTACGATCTTCACTTATATAAACGACACCATAAGAGAGAGCCTCAGCGGGATTATAAAATTTAACTTCCTGTCCTTGCAAATTGAGCTTTCCTGAAACAGATCCTTTATAAGCTCCAACGATACTTCGTAACAGCTCTGTCCGACCAGCACCAATTGGTCCATAGATTCCAAGGATTTCACCACGTTTCACTTCCATATCTATCGAAGTAACACAGGGACCCCTAGATCGCAAAGGAAGTGCTGACCAATCAGTTAACTTAACAACTGATTCATTGGAATTGTATTTTGGAGATTGTTTAGGCAAGGATTCTAAAGACCTCCCAATCATTGCGGTCACGATGTCTCCTGAGTCGATATCTTCCATATAGGAATCANTCTCAACGTGGCCGTCTCTGAGAACAACTACTCTTTTTGCGAGATATCTTAGTTCATCAAGTCTGTGTGTTATATAAACGATGGACAACCCTTTCTCAGCTAGTTGCTTGAGGCAATCAAACAAGAGTAGTGACTCCGTAACTGTCAAAGGGGCTGTTGGCTCATCAAGTATCAGTACCGAAGCATCCTGNGAAAGAGCTCTTGCTATTTCGACAATTTGTTGCTGTGGNATTCCTAATTCGCCGGCAGGCTGCTTTGGATTAATTTTGATTCCGAATTGTGATAAGATCTGCTCAGCAGAAATCTCCATCTTTTCGTCGTCAATAATCCCAAAACTGTTAGGCTCTCGACCAAGAAACACATTAGAAGCTACAGTTAGATGAGGCACTATAGCCAGTTCCTGGGGTACTAATGTTACACCGGCTAAAGCCGCTTCTGCTATACTATTAAACCGCCGTTTACTACCTCCTATCCAAACCTCTCCACTGTACGCGCTGTGGGGCAAAACACCGCTAAGAGCCTTGACAAGAGTGGATTTACCAGCACCGTTTTGTCCAGCTAAAGCGACTATCTCGTTAGGATATCCGGAAACTGAAACATGATTAAGTGCGACTTGTGAGCCAAAAGATACTGAGAGATCTTCTACAGACCAAGCTGGCCTATTCATTANTTTTCAGTAGCAAAAAAAGTAGCTATCCGTANACGTTTTCAATATCGAGCCATCCGGTATCTTCAAGAAATTTCCTCATATTGTCTTTGTTTACGGCAATGGTTCCAATTCGTGAACCAGGGATGTTGGCAAAACCGTTGTTTATTGAATAATTCGATTTAACTTTTTTACCGCTTGCCAAAGCTACTGCAGCATCGACCGCTTTAGTGGCCATTTCCTCGAGATCTGTGTATACACTCATTGCAATTTTACCAGCAACAATTCCTTTTGCGACTTCTTCAAAAACGTCTTCTCCAGCTAGAAAAGTCTTACCAACCAAACCAACTTCACCGAGAGCTTCCAGTGCAGCAAGAACAAATCCATCATAGTTGCATAAAATTGCTGCGATCTTGTTGTTTGTGCTACTTAAAGCATTTTCAACCTGTGCCAATCCACGGGCCGGGTCCCATGCTCTATGATACTCTTGAGATACAAGCTTTATGTCTCCTTTGTCTATGAACGGTTGTAACACCTTAATATTACCAGCAGTTTTCTCTTGAGCTACATCTACTCCTCCCTCACCACTTAAAATCAAATAGTTCCCTTTAGGTGCCGCAGCTAAAGCTCTTTCGGCTTGAAGGATCCCAACAGACCCATTGTCCCGAGCCACCCAATAATCAATGTCTGCCCCGATAACTAGGGAGTTGTATGATACAACTGGTACACCAGCTTGCTTTGCAGTAACTACTGCTGGTGCAGCAGTTTCAACATTAACTGGAGAAAGAATAAGAGCATCAANACCTTGAGCTATCAAATTCTCTGCTTGACTCACCTGTAAGCGCTCATCATCTTGAGCGGCTTGAACTACTGTTTTATATCCTAATTCAGAAGCACGCTTTTCTACAAATCGGCGATCTATTTGCCATCTTCTCTGTGCAAGTGTTCCGAGACTGAATCCAATTGTTTTCCCTTTAGCATGAGCTGTGTTTAGTTTNCTATTAGCAATAAAAGCTGGTCCTGCAAGTCCAACTATAGCAGCATGACGAATGAATTTTCGCCGTGGAAGAGTTNACTCACGTTTTTCAGATTTTCTTTTCCCATTCATATCATCTCCTTTACTATTTNTAGTATTTGACCGATTGATAAAAAGCANTTTATATCTCAAATGAAATTGTTTGTCAATAAAAAANTNNNATTAATTTTTTCTATAAAATTTTCCACATTTGCATCCACTAAGTTAAAATGNNCAGTNGATAAAAAATATAGTTNTAAATGTGTCATATNATTAGTATATNTTTTTGCAATTTCAGCTGAAATCAGACAAAANTGATCGTTNNATGACTTTTNTTCTCCAA
>PAHW01000038.1:0-541 GCA_002705305.1 Acidimicrobiaceae bacterium | reverse complement strand
ANNCTGGGAAATGCCTGAGGGATTAATTCATTAAAAACTACCCCACTACAATTCACACTGCAATTGCAAGGGCTTACATTATACTCTCAAAACCTGTTCCTGTAGACAATAGCTAGCCTGCCTTTCATTAACTCTGCTGCTCATATGTCCGGATTTAAAAGAAACTTTTTTGAGAGTACCTTTGTCCTCCACTGATCGTGAGCATATTTGGACAATACAGCATCATTATATTGGGAAATGTACGAACACAAAAGCATACCCAGTAGGGATGATGTAAAAAAGCTTTAATAAGTATGAACAGCCATCATGAAAAGGGTATTTGCTATTCGCAGGCAATGCAAATCAGTACAGGTTTAATGCTTTGATTGTCTATTATTCAGAACTGAACAGGAGTTGGTTGTCTTTGACTGTAGTAATCAATCGAGGTACTTCTTCAGCAGTAAATCCAGATCACTTCTGGTTTTTTGAGGAATTTTTGACTTTTCAGTTATCAGCGCAAATTTGAGTGCATCCTGCTGAGAATTTGGGAAATCAGGCGGTA
>PAHW01000015.1 GCA_002705305.1 Acidimicrobiaceae bacterium | reverse complement strand
AACGCTTTGTAACGGCGGGTTGGGGGTTTTTTCTCGTCGGTGGTGTCGTCCGGGACCTTTTTCTTGGGGTGCGTAGCGAGGACATTGATGTAACTACTGATGCCACGCCCGCAGATACGTCGTCAATATTGGCGGAGTGGGCGGACACCATCTGGGACCAAGGTGTTCGTTTTGGCACTGTGGGAGCGCGTAAAGGCAATGTCAAGGTGGAGATTACAACCCACCGTTCGGAGCAATATCAAGCTGATTCGCGTAAACCAGAAGTTGAATTTTCGAGCACGATTAATGAAGACCTTGCTCGACGGGATTTCACCATCAATGCGATGGCTATTGAAATACCCAATTGGGACTTGGTGGATCCGTTTGGCGGGAAAGTCGATTTGGCAAACCAGCTGTTGCGAACACCATTACCTCCGGAAATAGCTTTCTCCGAAGATCCGCTGAGAATATTACGAGCAGCCCGGTTTTTATCGAGTTTTCAGCTCACGTCGTCTCACGAACTCGAAAACGCGATGCAAAAAATGGCAGAACGCCTTGACATTGTCTCCAACGAACGAATCAGCGAAGAATTTTCAAAGTTTTTGCTGGTGAACCACCCAGGAAGCGGCCTCCGGCTGCTGTGGCGCACCGGGGTGATGGAAAAACTTTTCCCTGGAAGTAGTAACGACGCGGAGTCGCAGTCCGAGGCAGTAGACCTTATAAAGCGCAATCTGGAATCACGATGGGCGTGTCTACTTTGGGCGCTGGTAAAGGACGGAAGTCGCGCCCGGAGAACCCTCACTGAGTTGAGAGTGTCAAACACCACCGCAACACGAGTTTCCGGAATCATTGATGCTGCTCGCATCTTGGCTGAAGCACAGAACGAGGATCTACCCACGGTTCGACGAGTGCTCCACCGGACCCACCACCATCTGGTGTCAGCAATAGAATTATTAGACGCCTACGAACAGTCACCACCGGCGGCGCTACTTTCGGCAATTGAGCAAATTCGAGAACTTGAAGGAGACGAAGAATTTCAGGTTCCGTTAGACGGACATGACGTAGCGACCCTAATCGGCGGCGAAGGACCGCTTGTGGGTGAAATGTTGAGGCGTTTGATGGAACACCGCCTTCAATTCGGTCCTCTATCCAAGGAAGAGGCAGTGGCGTTAATCCAAGACTGGCGAAGTAGCTCCTAAGTCTGACTACGCTGCTCAGGTGCCGTTTCATCCGGTTATAGCGAACGAACAGGTCGAGACAAGCTTCGGTGAGGTGGACTACCGCCTTCAGCGCCGACGATTACTTCGAGACATCGCGCGCGGGGTCGCCGACCGGGGTGAAGCATGTGAGGCACACCCAGAGTTGATTCGAGTTGCCCGCAATGCTGCGCCGCGCATGGAGGAGCGTTGCCCCTTGTGTGCCGAAAATGAATTGCGGCTTGTCGCTTTCGTTTTCGGACCGCGCTTGGGACCGGGAGGCCGGTGTGTTGTGTCAGATGAGGAACTGCAGAGAATTGCCCGCCGGCAGGGTGACTTTGTTTCGTACGAAGTTGAGGTATGCGCAAAGTGCGGCTGGAATCACCTGCTCCGGCGGTATCCACTTCACTGAAGGACAGGACGCGTTTCTGTGATTGCTTAACCGTAACCCTTGGGTATTCTCCGATGGTTAAGGGCTATGGCTGAACAATCGAGTACTGAAGACGTCTTCGACCGGATGTCCGATCCGGCGATACGCAAGAGCATCCCGACTAAGACCCAAACTATGTGGCTAGTCGCCTATCTGATGCTCGTTATTGCCGTCTTGGCAAGCGGCATCGCGATACGCACTATGAGGACTACCCCGGATGCTTTCGCACCGTCGTTGGATGTTGACACGCTTGTTTACGACCGGTTTGGAACCGAAGTGGCCCGATTCCATCCTGAGGACAACCTTGTCCCGGTGACTTTGGAGCAAATGTCGCCAATTCTCATCGATGCCGCGCTGGTCGCCCTTGACCCTCGATATCTCGACCGGACAGAAATTAACCCCTGGCCACTTTTTGCTGCTGTGTTGACTGCCTCAGAAGACGACAAGCGATTCACAATTACGCAACGTCTCGTAAAGGTCATCAATGGTCCGGCTGTGACCCGGAGCGTGGCACTCCGCGAAGCTTCAACCGTCATACACCTTGAGCAAACCCTTCCCCGAGAGGCCCTCCTTGAGCAATACCTGTCACAGGTACCGCTGGGCCGATCCACGTTCGGCGTAGAAGCTGCTTCGCGTGCGTGGTATGGACGAAGCGCCTCGAATCTCGAAATAGGGCAGGCAGCCCACTTGGCAGGGTTAATGATCGGGATTGGTTTCGAAGAAGGGTCAACGTCCGGTCGCAACCAAATTCTCGCCTCTTTGTACCAACAGGGCCGAATTACCAAGGAAGAACTGGTTACGCAGAGGGAGGTTCCTTTGGAGGACCTGTTGCTACCTCACCGAGACGAGATAGCTACCAACCCGGTTTCACCCGACGCTGGCCTTACACCCTTTTTGGGGAAAGTTTATAACCGAGTTGTCGACCAAAGTGGAAGCGGACCGTTGATCAAGGGGCGAATCAAAGTTGATTCAACCTTAGATCTGGAAACTCAACGAGCAGTTGCGATGATCGCCCGAATGACAGCTGACGAGTTGGGTTTATCGGAGATAGCGGTCGTTGCCTTAGACGATCGCAGTCATATACGCGTGATGTACGCAACTGACGCGAGCCTTGCAGAAACAGCTCGAATTAACAGCGAAGAGGTGCTTGAACTCTTTCGGCCGTGGGAAACCTTTGGCGCGGCACTTAACTGGCCGGTCCAGATCACAGCGTTGCAACTGGCGGAAGGCCACGCGCTAATTGCTCAACGGGGCCGGCGGTATGAAACGCAGACGCTTCTCGGCATCCGGAGCGTCGAAGGAGATGAGCTCCATCGCGTTAACTCTCAAAGTTCGGTTGTGTTCGACGCCCAAATGGTGTCTCAAATGACCGAGCTTCTTAAAGAGATCGTGGCGAGTGGCCAAGGATTCGGCGCGCATGTCGACGAAATAACGGTCATTGGTAGCCCCGGTGTCAATAGTGATGGGACCGTCGCGTGGTTTGGGGGTTCAAGTGATCGTTTTTCGATAGGGCTCTGGATCACCTCAGCAACAGCCGATGCAGTTGACTCAGACGCGCATGGAACAGGAATGGCAATAAATGAGGCTACGGCGGCTCGACTTGCGGGCGCGATGCTGCAGGAATTGCATCGCCACGGCTAAGGCCTCTCAGTGAAGGTGATTCGGTGCTGGTTATTCGTGTTGGTTTGCGGTGTGTTTGAAGGGTTTTACCAATACGGTGGACGCGAGCCCGGTCTATATGTGAATGCACAGGTGTTCACGTCCGGTGAGAAATCTTTAACCCCTGCCCCAAATTGGGGCCCCGGGTCACCGGGTCCGAAGGAGGAAACCCCATGCGTGCATACGAGTTGATGGTCATCCATGATGGTGACCTTGATGATGTGCAAGTACAGGACGCACTGAAGGGCTTGCGCGCCCGGATCGAAGAGGTCGGAACGCTCGCTGAAGTCGATTATTGGGGTCGCCGAAAATTTGCGTACGAAATTGACCACAAAACCGAGGGCTATTATTCAGTCTTTGAACTGGTTGCCGAAGGTGGGGCAATGGATTCCGTTGAACGAGTGTTGCGGATAGCAGACGACGTTGTTCGTCATAAACTTATCCGCCTGCCTGATGATGAAGCTGCTCGGCGGGGCTTACTTGCTGGAACCACCCCGGTTACAGATGTTGATTGATCTAGGGGATCAAAATGGCTTTTGATAATAACGTTGTGCTCGTCGGCAATGTGACGCGTGACCCTGAGCTTCGGTTTACCCAAGGAGGGGCAGCAGTATGTGGGTTTGGCATCGCCTGGAACCAACGATCAAACCAAGGTGAAGACAAAGCCCACTACTTCGATGTTTCCTGTTGGCGTGACTTGGCTGAAAACGTCGCGGAGTCCGTTACAAAGGGCATGCGGGTCGTCATTTACGGTCGACTTGATTATCGAAACTGGGAAGGGCAAAACGGGGAAAAACGTTCAGCTGTACAAATTGTTGCAGACGAGGTAAGTCCGAGTATTCGATGGGCCACTGCGCAGGTAAGTCGCAACGAACGAGGTGATAGCGGAACTTCCCGATCCGCCCCATCCAATCCGCCTAACACTGGCTCTGATTTTGGAGCTGGGTATGAAATACCTGATGAGGAGCCGTTCTAGTGGCAGGGAAGAAAAGTCATCCAGGCCCAAAAGCTAAGGACTTGAGGAAACCTCGCAAGAAGAAGGTCAGCCCGCTTGTCAAAGACAAAGTGGAATACGTCGATTATAAGGACGTCAACCTGCTACGTGCCTTCATCTCAGATCGGGCGAAAATCCGAAGCCAACGTGTCTCCGGTAATGACCGTCACCAGCAGCGTGAAGTGGCAAAAGCGATAAAGGTGGCCCGCGAAATGGCTTTGATTCCATACGCGCAACGTGTGGTGACCCAGCGAAAGGGAGATCGACGTCGCGGTCGTTCCGATAGGGACTCTCGCAACGACGATTTTGTCGACGACGCAACTTCGGACCGTCCGCCCGATGATTTTGATGGTGACGTCGACGTTCCTGAAGAAGCGCCTGAGGTGGTGAGTACGAGTGAAGATAATTCTTCGATCTGATGTAGACGGCGTTGGGAACGCAGGCGATGTCGTTGAGGTTGCGAACGGCTATGCGCAGAACTTCCTTGTGCCGAAAGGGTTAGCAATGCGAGCCACCGCGGGCGCGGCCAGTCAGGCCGAAGCGATGCAGCGAGCGCGTGATCTTAGAAGCCTCAAAGAGCGAGAAACCGCAGAAGAGCTAGCCCGAGCTTTGGAAACTCAAACCATTGCAGTCTTAGCTCGCGTCGGTCAGGACGATCAGCTGTACGGCTCTGTGACCACTAGTGATATAGCGGAAGCGATCGAAGCTCAGACCGGCGTTGACTTAGACCGCAGGAACATGTCGCTCGAAGAACCGATTCGAAAAGTCGGATCACACAGCGTCGAGATCCGCTTACACTCCGACGTTCGGATCCAACTCACCGTTGAAGTTAGCCCGGTCGATTAAAAGCGGTGGAGGCTGGTGTCACTAAGGCAACTGCTTCAATGACGTGACCCTCCGCGGCAACGACTAATCGAGCATCGGGATTCGCCGATGTGAGCAAGTCAACCAAAGAGGAACCATGGTGCTTGATGCTCAAATCGAAGTAACGGACCCCCGGTTCTATGGATTAGTCATACACAATGCACATGTTGAGCACCTCTGGAGCGGAGCTCGATGGGCCGAAGGTCCCGTATATGTCCCTAGCTCGCGCCAGTTGATCTTTTCTGATATTCCGAACGACCGGACTCTCAGATTTGACGAAAGAACAGGACGGGTCGATACCTTTGAGGAACCAGCCTTCAATGCGAATGGGCACTGTTTGGACCTTCAAGGTCGAATAATTACGGCGGAACATCGAGGACGATCAATAACACGAATCGATCATGATGGAGTTCGCCGAGTCCTCGTTGAGCGATACGAGAACAAGCGACTGAACTCACCGAATGACGTCGTGGTGAAATCTGATGGCAGTATTTGGTTCACCGACCCCACCTATGGCATCGATAGCGATTATGAAGGCGTTGCGGCGAAGTCCGAAATCGGTGCCTCGTACGTATATCGCCTCGACGTTGATGGCACATTGGCTGTGGTGGTTTCGGACATGGTTCGCCCAAACGGGCTCGCATTTTCTCCGGATGAAACAACTCTCTACATCGCAGACACAGGAAGCTCTCACATTGGTGCGGACTGTCCGCCGGACATCCGGGCGTATGAAGTATCGGACGACGGGCAAGCGCTGAGGGGTGAGTCCTCAGTTTTCGCGACATGCACGGCAGGTGTATTCGACGGCTTTCGCGTCGACGAACAAGGAAATATCTGGACGTCGGCCGGCGACGGAGTGCACTGTTTCGCGGACGATGGCATGATGCTTGGGAAAATTAGAATTCCTGAAGTTGTGGCCAACGTCGAATTCGGCGGGTTGAAGCGAAATCGTTTGTACATCTGCGCGACAACAGGGCTGTACTCCACTTACCTGAACACGCGAGCAGCACGTTGAAATGAGCGTTTCTGTGTTTGACGTACTGCGTTGCGCGATGCTGTAGGCGGAGAAAGACTATGACCACCATTATTCCCCCACCAGATTCAAACAACGAATGGCGACTCGATACTCCCGGATCGTCTGAGTGGGAACGCTCACCTCGCCCAGAAGCGAAAGATAAATACTTGATGGTGTCGACCGACGGACACGTTCAAGAACCGAAAGACCTTTGGACCACGCGTATTGATGAAAAGTATAGAGAACGTTTACCGGGAGTAATTATTGGGGTGAGGGGCGAAAAGTTCCAAAAGACAGAAGGATTTCGGACTCCTCTGAAACTCAACACCATTCAGTTCGAAGGGCAAGATCTGCTCCGCAATAAAGCCGGCTATACCCCTGAGGAACGGCTTGCCGATCTCGCGGCAGATGGGACTGACGCAGAGATCATGTTCCCGAACAAGGGCCTAACCATGTGGGCTACCAGCGACCCTGAATTCAGCCACGCGATGTGTCGGGTGTACAACGACTGGGCCTGGGAGACTTTTGGTCCCTTCAACGACCGGCTGATCCCCATGGCGTGCATTGCCCCGGCCGGTCTCGAAAATGCAATAAGCGAAATTCAACGTTGCGCGGACCTTGGTTTTAAGGGACTACAACTTCCGAGTAAACCGATTTGGGGCGCGCCTGACCACGCAGCTTTGAATTACAACCTCAGAGAATTTGACCCCTTGTGGGCAGCGATAGTGGAGGTGGGGCTACCGGTGACCTTTCACATTTCCACTGGTCGAGATCCTCGAACCTCCCGCAGTCGAGGAGGTGCTGTCATTAACTACGCCGTTCATTCGCTGGCTCAAAATATTGAACCAATCGCCAACCTTTGTGCCTCCGGGGTAGCCGAGCAATTTCCGACGCTACGGTTTGGAAGTGTTGAAGCTGGTATCGGGTGGGTTCCGTGGGCGATCCAGGCGATGGACGAGGCGTACTTGAAACACCACTGGGCTGTCAGACCGAAGCTGGATATGTTGCCCAGCGAATACTTCAAGCGGCAAGGGTTCGCGACCTTCCAAGAAGACGCTGCTGGTCTGGATTTGGCATTGCGCCACGACCTGGTTTCGAATTTCATGTGGGCCAGCGATTACCCGCACCATGAAGGCTCGTGGCCGCATTCCGCCGAGGCGATTGAACGGACAATGGGTGGCTTGGACGACCTAAGTCGCGCACGAATATTGGGACTGAACGCGGCAGAAGTATTCAAAATCCCGATTCCTGACCGCTATTTGGGTCATTCGGATGCTCAAGCAAGCGCTGCTCTGATTCGATAGGACCCTCCTCGAGACGCAAATTCCACGCGACGCGCGAATTCACTGCCGCGTCTTCCAAATCGACCACGCGGCGTGGTCCGTCATGTAGCTGTCATGTTCTGTGGATAACATCGGGAGTTTTCCACAGAAAAGTGGGTCTAAATCCCCAATGTCTGCCCCTAGTTCTACACATGAATCATCTGAGAGGCTGACGGTGATGACCAACGATCCTTCATTGACTCCACCACCGTCCAACTCGAATGCTCGAGTGCCCCCCCATAATGTCGATGCTGAAGCATCACTACTTGGGGCGATGCTCCTCTCCCGTGACGCGATCGGACCCGCAGTCGAAACGCTCAGCGCTGACCAGTTCTATGTGCCGGCACACAGTTACATATTCGATGCAATTGCTTCGTTGTACGGCGCTGGGGAGCCAGCCGACCCGGTCACAGTCGCCGAGGAACTCACGAGGGCTGGTCTTCTTGATCAAGTCGGGGGACCGCAACGGCTACTTGAGCTGCAAATGTCAACGCCAGCGTCATCCAATGCCGCTCGCTACGCGCGCATCGTCGAAGAGCACGCCATGCTTCGGCGACTCATTGGAGTCGCAGGCGAGATAGTTGAACTGGGTTACAGCCGGCCAGAAGATGTTGTTAAAACAGTCGATGAAGCAGAAGCGATGATGTTCCAAATCGCGGAACGTCGGGTGGTCGACACCACTAAACCCATTCGCGAACTTCTTGATGCCAACCTTGATCGGTTAGAGGAGTTGTACGAACAAGGCAACTCGATCACCGGGCTTCCGACCGGTTACATCGACTTTGACGAGCTTCTCTCAGGGTTACAACCAAGCAACCTGGTTGTCGTTGGTGCACGCCCCTCCATGGGTAAGACGGCGTTTGCTCTTGGTATGGCCGCAAACGCTGCGCTCGAAGCCCAACGCCCCGTGTTGTTCTTCTCCCTTGAAATGGGCCATCTTGAACTTACTCAGCGGCTTCTTTGTTCAGACGCTCGCGTTGATTCACAGAGAATGCGCAACGGAAATCTTGCTGAAGATGATTGGCCAAAAATCACGCGCGCTGTTGGAAAACTGGGCGAAGCTCCCATATGGATTGATGACAACCCGAATTTGACCGTAATGGAAATCCGGGCCAAGGCCCGGCGATTGAAGAGTCGCCTGGGCGATCTTGGACTCATTGTGGTCGATTACCTGCAACTCATGAGTGGCAGAGGTAGCGCAGAAAATCGGCAAGTTGAGGTGTCGGAGATGTCTCGGGGGTTAAAGATTCTTGCCCGTGAACTTGAGACGCCGATAGTTGCTTTGTCACAACTCAGTCGCGGTCTCGAATCACGCACCGATAAACGACCNATGCTCGCTGATCTNCGAGAATCTGGGTCTATAGAACAAGATGCTGACGTCGTTGCTTTTCTCTACCGTGATGAGGTGTACAACCCAGAATCACCTGATATTGGTTCCGCGGAGGTCATCATCGCAAAACATCGCAACGGGCCCACGGGCACAGTTCGGCTTGCCTGGCTTAGCAATTACACGAGATTCGCCAATATGAGNCGATACCAAGATCAGGCGTAACGGCCAGCCAACGTGTTTCTCGGCCCGGATCTGATTCCTTTTTTGATGCTTGCTCTTGGCTCGGCACTCTTCGTCGGCAACGCACTAGCGCTGATCCGACCGCGTAACGAACCTCGCGGAGACAATGAACTGGCACGAGCCCCCGTCGGGCGAAGCATAATTATGGTGCTCGTTGGGTTACTGGCCGCAATATGGGCGCTCGCAACACTTTTTCAGTGAAACTCNGTGAGAGTTTTCGCGTGGTTGAAGACCGGAACACGGTAGTGACAGATGGAGCGGGTGACGGGAATCGAACCCGCGTTCTCAGCTTGGGAAGCTGACGTTCTGCCATTGAACTACACCCGCGAAATCAATTGACGCGCAGAAATGGAGTCTAACTAAGCAGTGCGCCGCGTCAGAGGTCGCGCGTTAAAGGCCCCAGTAGGCGGGTACACCCACTCTTCGGGCCACCGCTAGGCTGCTTTCCTCATGATCCTCTCTGACCGCACCATCCGTGAACTGCTGGCGGATGGACGAATCGTGATCGATCCGCTGGATCCGAGTGATATCCAGCCGTCTTCGGTAGACCTTCATTTAGATGACAGATTTCGTGTTTTTCTTAATCACACTCGACAGGTAATCGACGTCAAAGAAGACCAGACTGACCTGACCGAAGAAGTAATGGTTGGTAGCGACGACACGTTTATCCTGCATTCAGGCGAATTTGCGCTCGGCTCCACCTTAGAAAGAGTGGCCATTCCCGATGATCTAGTGGGTCGCATCGAGGGGAAATCGTCTCTTGGTCGATTGGGTTTGCTGATTCATACGACCGCTGGATTCGTCGACGCCGGCTGGGATGGTCATCTCACTCTTGAACTCTCCAACGTTGCTAATCTCCCGATCACCCTTTATCCGGGTATGAAGATTGGGCAAATCAGCTTCATCCAAATGACAACTGCCGCAGATGTCCCCTATGGAGCGGCGTCGTTAGGTTCAAAATATCGAGGTCAGCGAGGCCCTACGCCAAGCCGATTTCACGAAAACTTTTAATCGCAGCGAAATCGGTCAATCACTAGTCGCAGTATCGATCGTGTCGCGCAAATCACTTTGAGCCTCAGATGTCCCCGCTTCGAGCGCTTCGACCAAGTGAATTGAAATATCAGCAACTCTGACCGCGTCTTCTTCGAGCCCTTGGGCCTTGACGCCGTCATCAATCATGACGTAGCAGAAGGGGCAAGCGGTAGCGATGCGGCTCGCGCCGGTGGCGACGAGCTCTTGGGAGCGGTCGTCGTTCACTTTCGTGCCGATGGTTTCTTCCATCCACATTCGGGCACCACCCGCACCACAGCACATGCCATTAGTTCCGTTCCGCGGGGCCTCTACAATTTCGACACCACTGAGATTGCCGATGACGTTTCGCGGCGACATGAACACATCATTGTGGCGTCCGAGATAACAGGAGTCGTGGTAGACGATTCGCTCATCCAATCGTGCCTCGCTCAAGTCGAGAGCACCTGATTCGACAAGTTCTTCCAAAAATTGAGTGTGGTGCAAGACTTCCCAGTTGCCTCCGTACTGCGGGTATTCGTTCTTCAAGGTGTTGAAACAGTGGGGACATTGCGTGACGATCTTTTGGACCCCCATTTCGTTGAGGCTGTTGATATTTTGCGTGGCGAGCATTTGGAAGAGGTACTCGTTACCCGAACGGCGAGCGCTGTCACCAGTGCACATTTCTGCGGGACCCAGGATCGCGAAATCAACCCCAGCGCGCTGTAACAATTTGGCGGTCGCCTCCGAGACTTTTTGGTTTTTGTCATCGAAGGAGCCTGCGCACCCGACCCAGTACAGGTACTCATGATCAAACGGATTCGAGGCATCGACTATCTCGACATCTAAGTCGTTTGCCCATTCGGCACGTTCACCGTTGTTCATATTCCAAGGGTTGGCATTGTTTTCCATGCCGCGAAAAGCACTTCCAAGTTCACTCGGGAAATCGCTTTCCATAAGGGTGAGATAACGGCGCATGTCGAGAATTTTGTCGAGGATCTCGATGTTGACGGGACAAGCTTCATCACAAGCTCTGCAACTGGTGCAGGACCAAACTTCTTCGGTGCTAATGCGTTCGAATAAGTTGTTTGCGCTGACGGTTATCTCTCGATCAGTACCGATCGGTGGTGAGACTTCACCGTGACCTCCGGTGGCCGCCATTATTTCGCCTGTTTTCAGGACAATTTCTCGAGGGTCGAGCGGTTTTCCCGTGGCATGTGCTGGGCATACCGCGGTGCAACGGCCGCACATGGTGCAACTGTCGGTGTCCAATAGTTGTTTCCAGGTGAAATCTTCGATTACTGAAGCGCCGATGGTCTCAATATCCTCGGCTTCCATCAGGTCAGGAAGGGCTCGCATCGCACCCTTAGGTCTTTCACGATCTCTGAGATACATATTCAAAGGCGAAGTGAACATGTGGCGGAGCATCGTGACTGGCAACAAGATTAGAAATGCCATGAAGCAGAGAACGTGGCTGATCCACATTGCCTGATGCCAACCAGCTAGAGCGCCGATTCCGTCAACTAATGCGGAAAGGGGGTAACCGACAAAGGACCATTGCTCATAACTTGGTCGACCTTCGAGCGCTATACGGAACGCTTCGGCAGCAAAGCCCGTAACTCCAAGCCCTAATAGCACTCCTAAAATTAATGCGTGCTCAGGCCGCGTCTTGATGCGGATTCGATATGGCCTTTGCACGTAGCGACGCACCACTGACCAAATCATTCCGAAAGTGAAAGCGAGACCGGCGAGGTCTCCGACAAAGCTGAACCCCTGATAGGTCCCTCCATGCAAAAACTTCAGCCTCTCAGGAAGCTGATGGTCGACCTCAAGGGTCGTGGTTACGGCAAGCAAAACCAAAAATCCGTAATAGAGCAAAGCGTGCATTGCCCCTGCTATCGGGTCGCGCAACAGGGTTTGCATCATCACGCCAGCTCGATAATCGCGAACCCTGCGATGAATGTTGTTTCCCGTTGTGGCTCTGCGATCTGGCGCTCCGCGTTCCCAGTTCCGAACGCGTTGAGCGAAATTCCATGCTCCGAACAAAATAAGCAAGGGGGTTATGACGTAGAAGGCGAGCTTTAGGGCGCCAGGGATGTTCCCAAATACTTCTCTATGCACAGCATTGTCATTGTGAAATCCAAAGGTGTTAGCCGCGATCCCAGATACCGCAGTCACTAAGGCAAACGCGACACCAATTGCAAGTGCTAGGTGATGCGGTTTTACGCGTGATTTCACGTAGGTCAAGTTACCGGACGCATTGTGAATGGACCGCACCTAAGGTTCGGAAGATTCGCGTTGGTTGTTTTTCGAGACTTTGTGACTTTGTAAGTGACAGATTGAACTTTTACAAGATCGCTATTTTTTTGTTCAACGGGTACTCAGACAGTAAAAACTGCGGAGCTGGTCGTGTTGGCGTTGGATGGACCCTTGTTGGCGTGACAAAGTTGGTAGGTAACGAACACGTGAGGAGTTGCGGATATGGTTCGTTTGGTTACCGCGGTAATTAAACCCCACCGCCTTGAAGCGGTTGTCGAAGCTCTCCAGGACACCAACGTTCAGGGTCTCACCGCATCAGAAGTGCGCGGATTTGGTCGTCAAGGAGGTCACACTGAGACATATCGNGGTACTGAATATCACGTGGACTTCATCCCCAAGGTTCGCGTTGAAATTCTGGTCGATGCCGCAGACACTGAGCGAGTCGTCGACTGTCTTGTCCAGGCAGCCCGAACCGAAAAAATCGGTGACGGAAAGGTATGGGTTGTTGAGGTCGAAAGCGTCACCCGGATCCGAACTGGTGAACGCGGAGCAGATGCTCTATAGCCCCCAGGCATCAGCGCCCGATGGGGAAGGTTTAAAGCAGATAGCGGTCGGCGACCGACAAAGAGTCAGCGGGCTCTAGATCCTGGTTGAGGTCAAACACGATTGGCGCGCCAGTAGGAATATCAAGATCGCTAATCTCGTCGTCAGGTATCGCCTGAAGGTGCTTCACCAATGCCCGCAGGCTGTTCCCGTGAGCTGCGATAAGAACCGTCTTCGATTGGCGTAAATCTTCTGATAGAGGGCCATCCCAATACGGCATCAANCGNTCNACTACGTCGGCAAGACATTCGGTTCGGGGCCGCAAATTGTTAGGTATGGATGCGTAGCGGGCGTCGTTGTTTGGGTTGTAAGGATGATCGGGTTGCATCTCAGGCGGCGCCGTTGAATAACTTCGACGCCATATATGAACCTGCTGAGCTCCATAAAGAGCAGTGGTCTCTTCTTTATTCATGCCCGTGAGACCGCCGTAGTGGCGTTCGTTGAGGCGCCAGTTTTTCTGTATCGGGATGCCAAGTTGGCTAGATGCCGATAGAACCAGGTTGGCTGTTTCGATAGCGCGTGTTTGCAGCGATGTGTGCACTACGTCAGGCGTAATTCCAGCTGCCTTAAGTACTTCTCCCGCTGCAGATGCTTCGGCAATGCCTTTTGGGGTCAAATCGACATCGAACCATCCAGTGAATCGATTTTCAAGATTCCACTGGCTTTGACCGTGACGAAGAAGAACGAGACGCGCGGCCGCTTTGACCATGGGTAGCACCCTACCGGCCCAGAAGGAGCCTGAGTTTCTCATTTGGGCTAATAAAAAAGTTGCTAATTACACACTCAACTTTTATACTGGTGTATGACCCGGAGTGGCGGAACTTCTCGTGTACCCCCGTCACAAGCATCCGAGTAACACCCTGACCAATCCTTCAGAGGAGGAAAACATATGTCCCGAGCAGTCGGAATTGATCTTGGAACTACCAATTCGGTGGTGTCAACGATGGAAGGTGGAGAACCCACGGTGATCGCCAACGCTGAAGGTGATCGGACGACACCTTCGATTGTTGGATTTTCCAAGAGCGGTGAAGTACTGACGGGTGAAGTTGCTAAACGACAAGCGGTGACTAACCCCGATCGGACGTTGGCATCAGTCAAACGTCATATTGGTACAAACTGGAAAGCCGAAATCGACGACAAGTCCTATACATCGCAAGAAATTTCGGCGAGAGTCCTTCAGAAACTCAAACGAGACGCCGAGGAATATCTTGGAGTCGAAGTCACCGAAGCTGTAATTACCGTTCCGGCATATTTCGATGATGCCCAACGAACCGCCACAAAAGAAGCGGGACAGATAGCAGGACTCGATGTCCTGAGGATCATCAATGAGCCAACGGCCGCGGCACTCGCCTACGGCTTGGACAAAGAAACGGACGACCAGACGATTTTGGTGTTCGACCTTGGTGGCGGGACATTCGATGTGTCAGTACTCGAAATTGGAGACGGCGTCTTTGAAGTGAAATCCACCGCCGGCGATACCCGGCTTGGTGGCGACGACTGGGATGAACGGGTCATCGACTGGTTGGCTGACTCCTTTAAAGGCGACCACGGTGTCGATCTCAAAGCCGACGCGATGGCGCTGCAACGACTCAAAGAGGCAGGTGAACAGGCGAAAAAGGACCTGTCATCCAAACAAACCACGCAAATCAATTTGCCGTTCATCACCGCGACTGACAGCGGACCACTGCACTTGGATTATGAGCTCACCCGAGCCAAATTCCAAGAAATAACGGCCGACCTCGTCGATCGATGCAAAGCGCCCTTCAAACAAGCCATAGAGGACGCGAGCTTGAATTCGAACGACATCGACCACGTCATCATGGTCGGCGGTTCAACACGAATGCCAGCAGTACAAGAACTCGTTCTTGAAATGACGGGTAAAGAGTCGCACAAAGGCGTAAACCCAGATGAAGTGGTCGCAGTCGGAGCTGCTGTCCAAGCCGGTGTTCTAAAAGGGGACGTGAAAGACGTCCTCCTTCTAGATGTCACTCCTCTCAGTCTCGGGATTGAGACCAAGGGAGGGGTCATGACCAAATTAATCGAACGCAACACGACGATTCCCACGAAGCGGGCAGAGGTGTTCACCACCGCTGACGATATGCAGCCATCAGTCGAAATTCACGTTCTCCAAGGAGAACGTGAAATGGCTTCAGGGAATAAAACCCTTGGAAAGTTCCAACTGGTCGATTTGCCACCCGCGCCGCGCGGCGTACCCCAAATTGAGGTCACTTTCGACATCGACGCCAACGGAATTGTAAATGTGTCTGCCAAAGATCGCGCGACCGATAAAGAACAGTCCATCACCATTAGCGGCCAATCAAACCTAACTGACGATGACATTGACAAAATGGTAAAGGACGCGGAAAGCCACGCTGAAGAAGACAGGCAACGACGGGAGGCAGCTGAAGCCCGAAATAACGCTGACTCGCTGGTCTATCAAGTCGAAAAACTGTTGAACGACCAGGCCGAACAAGTTGCTTCAGAAGACAAGGAAGAAGTTGAACGTGTGCTCACCACGCTCAAAGAAGCCCTCGAAGACGAGAACGAAGATCTGGACGCTATTCGTTCCGCCACCGAGGCACTCACCGGTGCCAGCCAATCGTTGAGCCAAAAGCTTTACGAAGCCTCTGCCCAATCAGCGGGCGACGCCACAGCCTCTGATACCGATACTGGTGAAGATGTGGTTGACGCGGAAATCATTGATGAGGACCAGTGACAGAGGACGAGATTGACGGTTCCGAACAGACCCANCTGGATCTGGCGGTCGATGAGGCAGAAGACTCTCCGACTGACTGACCCCGATGCATCAAATGTCGAACCGGAAGAACCCCTGTCAGTTGAGGAGCTAATTGAAGCATTAGAACGCGTTACGGCAGAGCGTGATGACTACCGGGATTCTTTGCAACGCCTGCAAGCGGAATTCGAAAATTTCCGCCGGCGACGTTCCGGTGAGATGAAACAGCAAATCGCCGATGGGGTGTCCCAACTTGCCGAAGCACTGCTACCGGTACTGGATGCCTGTGATGCCGCCGAGGCTCAAGGCCTTGAAGACGTCGTGCCGATTAAGGGTTCATTGGAAACTGCATTGCAAAAATATGGGCTAGTGCGCATCGAAGCGGTGGGAGCGCCATTTGATCCGAATCAACATGAAGCGGTGCTACATGAAACTGGGGACGGAGGGGAACAAGTCGTGGTCGAAGAGTTACGGCCCGGCTACCGATGGGGCCANCGAGTCATGCGCGCTGCCATGGTGAAGGTACGTGACTAGACGCTGAAGCCAATGAGGAGGTGAAAGATGGCGTTCCAACGCGAATGGTTCGAAAAGGACTACTACGCGGCACTCGGGGTGTCGTCAACCGCCTCCTCGAAAGAAATAACCAAGGCATACCGGAAGTTAGCCAGGGCCCACCACCCCGACGCGACCGGTGGAAGCGAAGACCGCTTCAAAGANGTATCTGCCGCCTACGACGTATTGGGCGATGANACCAAACGAGAAGAATACGATGAAGCTCGGCGGCTCGGCCCCGCAGCTGCAGGCGGGTTTGCATCCAGCCCCGACGGATTCAATGTTCATTTTGAAGATCTTGATGACCTCAGCGGGATGTTTGGCAATCTTTTCGGTCGTGGTCGAAGTGCTGGGGGTTCGATCCCCATGCGGGGTGTGGATCAAGAAACACGNATACATCTCGGATTTCGCGAAGCTATTGACGGAGTAACCACCGCTGTTCATTTAAGCCCTGACAGTCAAGGTGCCCGACGTCAGGTAAAAGTGCGCATACCCGCGGGTGTCGATGACGCACAACGCATACGGCTCGCGGGTCAAGGAGGTAGTGGNCGAAACGGCGGGCCAAATGGGGACCTCTTTGTTGTCGTAGAAATAATGCCCGACGCCATGTTCGGCCGGAAAGGACGACACCTCACCCTCGCGGTCCCGGTCACATTCCCCGAAGCAACATTGGGATCGGAAATTAAGATCCCGACCTACAACCATTCAACAGTCACTTTGAAAGTCCCACCTGGCACTAAATCAGGGACCACTTTCCGAGTGAAAGGTCGAGGTGTCGAAACCCCCAAAGCCACCGGCGATTTGTTGGTTACGGTGGAAATAGTTGTTCCTACAGAGATGACGCCCAAAGAGCGAGCCGCGATCGAAGCACTACATGCGGTGACTGACTGGTCACCCCGAAATGAAGAACCGCAGGAGGACTGATAGTGGATCCAATAGCCTCACCACCCGACCGCACCAGAGCTGTCTACGTGATTTCCGTCGCTGCCGAACTCGCCGGCGTTCACGCCCAAACGCTGCGTATCTACGAACGCAAAGGACTCGTTGAACCGGCCCGAACGCCCGGAGGTAGCCGTCGATACAGCGAAATCGACATTGCTCTTTTGAGGCGTATNCAGGAACTGACAAATGAAGGTCTGAACTTGGCCGGAGTGAAACGGGTCCTCGATCTAGAACATCGCATGGCGCAACTTGAAGCTGAAATGCGCGAACTCCAAGCTGCTGCTGCTGCAACGGTCATTGAAACTCACCGTCAGTACCGACGAGATTTAGTGCCTCTTCAACAGTCGGTTGTTCCCTGGCTAGACCCGCAAAGAAGACGACGTTAGTAAGGGTGCCGCGGGGCGTCTTATATTTTTTAGAGCTCAGCTGCGCGCGATTTAACTAAGAGCGGGGAAGCATTTTCGGCCCACAAACACCCACTGCCGCCGAAAAAGAAAAACCGCTCGTAATTCACCCCAGATAAAGGCAATTTCGCAATTAGAATTGGGGAACGTCAACGCATGACGTTTGGAGTGGTCCGTGCCGGGGTCAATTGTGGTCGGCACCCAGTGGGGTGACGAAGGTAAGGGACGAGTGGTCGACATTGTCGCCAGGGACTGCGCCCACGTAGTGCGCTACCAAGGCGGACACAACGCCGGACATACGCTCGTGGTCGATAACGAAGTGTTCTCTTTACAACTCATCCCGAGTGGGATCCTGTACGACCATGTCGTGCCAATTATTGGCAACGGCGTCGTCGTTGACCCACGTGTGTTGCTCACCGAAATTGACACGCTTGCGTCCAAAGGCGTGGATTGTCAGCGCCTGATGTTGAGCCCCCAAGCGCACCTCGTCTTGCCCTACCACCAACTTCTAGACGAACTAGCAGAAAGCCGAAGGGGTGACGACAAAATNGGAACTACNAAAAGGGGGATCGGACCCGCCTATGCCGACAAGGCATCGCGAACTGGAATTCGGGTCGAAGACCTACTTGATCCAGACCACCTGCGGGCCCGCCTTCACAGTGCGCTGGCAGAGAAAAACATCATTCTTCGCGACGTATACGGCCACGAAGGCCTAGACCCGGACCAGTTAGCCGATGAGTTGATCGACGAAATAGCGCCTCGTGTGGCGCCATACATCGGCGACACAGTTGGGCACCTGCATGAAGCTTTACACGCCGGGGAGCGCGTTCTTTTCGAAGGTGCACAGGCCACATTCCTTGATCTCGACCACGGGACCTACCCCTTCGTAACTTCGTCCAACCCAGTGGCTGGATATGCCCTGGTTGGATCTGGTATTGGGCCCGGGGCGATCGACGAAGTCATCGGAATTGCCAAGGCCTACTTGACGCGGGTGGGGGCAGGCCCATTTGTTACCGAATTGCATGGCGAGATCGGTGACCATCTTGTTGATGTCGGTCATGAATATGGAACCAACACAGGTAGGCGACGACGCACTGGTTGGTTCGACGCGGTAATGGCGCGCCAAGCTGTGAGACTCAACGCGTGCACAGAGATCGCCCTCACCAAACTGGACGTCCTCGACCAACTCGAGATCATCAAAGTCTGCGTCGCGTACGAAGTTGACGGCCGGAGGTACGACTATCTTCCCCATCTGCGTCGCCTGCATGACAGAGCAACCCCTGTGTACGCCGAGTTCCCGGGCTGGCAGACCGATCTTTCCGGGGCAACGGAACGACATGATTTGCCGAGAGAGGCAGTCGACTACATAGCGTTCCTAGAGCGGCAAATGGGTGTTCCGATTCGGTTTGTCTGTGTTGGCCCAGGACGCGAGCAATATCTTCGGTTCGCAGCGTGAGGGTTTGCGTCGTTGGTTCCGGTGGAAGGGAACACGCGTTCGCGACGACTCTCTCCCGCTATTCCGAAGTAGTGGTCACACCGGGGTCACCGGGTATTAAAGGCAGCACGGCACAGCCGGCGACAGAAATTGAAGCTGATTTATTCGTNATTGGNCCTGAAGGGCCNCTTGTTGAAGGCCTAGCGGATCGATTGCGTTCTGAAGGCCGGNCNGTTTTCGGACCGGGCTCAGACGGCGCGCGCCTCGAAGGTTCCAAAGCTTGGATGAAAGACCTTGTGCAAGCAGCCGGCGTGCCCACCGCTCGGTATGCCTCGTTTGACGAAAACGAAACTAACGATGCTCTCAAATTTCTATCGACCTTAGCGCCGCCTTATGTAGTNAAAACCGACGGGCTNGCTGCCGGGAAAGGTGTCTTGGTCACCGAGACCTACTNCGACGCCGCAGAAGATGTGCGGGCTAAATTGTCGGGCGCCGCATTCGGAGATTCTGGGCGTCGAGTGGTGATCGAAGAAGGACTNAGCGGCCCAGAGCTNTCGCTTTTTGCATTTTGCGACGGCGAAAAAGCAGTGTTAGTGCCGACATCAGCTCAGGATTACAAAAGGCTGCAAGACGGCGATATAGGACCGAACACCGGGGGTATGGGTTGTTATTCTCCGATGCCAACCATCAGCCCCGCAGATCTCGACGAAATGATGAACAAAGCGGTACAGCCGACTGTCGAAGAACTGCGTAAACGTGGGGTCGACTATCGAGGGGTCTTATTCGCTGGGTTCATGATGACCGCTGACGGACCGAAATTGCTGGAATTTAACGTGCGCTTTGGGGACCCCGAAGCACAGGTAATTCTTCCCCGCTTTGAAGGTGATCTGACCGAGACGTTATTCCAAGTTGCAAACGGACANTTGCAAGAACCTCCATCGCTGTCAGAGGACGCGATGGTGGCAGTGGTGCTCGCCTCCCAGGGGTACCCAACCTCGCCGCAAATAGGTGATGTCATCTACGGTGTCGAACAAGCACGGGAAATAGATGGTGTCGACATTTTTTGTGCTGGTGTCAATNAAAATCCTCAAGGAGAACTCATAACTGGGGGNGGACGGGTGCTTAACGTCTGTGGCCGAGCAACGAAACTAGAAACCGCACGCGACCTCGCCTATAAGGGAGTGTCCGTTATCTCATGGCCGGGCATGCAANACCGCACTGACATTGCNGCTTCGATCCGGATAGTCGACAACAAGGAGGAAGCAGTGTGAAGGTAGAGATTCTGATGGGGTCNCCTCGCGACGCCGACAAAATGGCGGGCGCCTCCGAGATACTTGAGCGCTTCGGNGTGNCCTACGAAGTGCACGTCATGTCTGCCCACCGAACCCCGGCCCAAGTCACAGAACTTGCGNCCAACGCGCGGGCGAATGGGGTTGGCGCCATCATCTGTGGAGCTGGAATGGCNGCCCACCTCGCTGGAGCNGTATCGGCGCACACCACCTTGCCTGTTATCGGTGTNCCGCTTTCAGGCGGCGTTGGCGGNGGTATCGATTCTCTTCTTTCAACTGTGCAAATGCCGCGTGGGATTCCCGTCGCGACGGTCGCGGTTGACGGCTCCGCAAATGCAGCAGTTCTAGCTGTNGAGATTTTGTCGGTAAGCAATNCTGAGCTTGCTGATCAGCTCGCAAAGTTCAGAGATGAAGGAGCACGGTGACTACCGAAAAAGCCCGGATCTCAAATGTCTTAGCGACCCGGTATGCCTCGCCCGAAATGGTTCAGATTTGGTCAGCCGAAGAGAAAGTCGTTTTAGAGCGCGAACTATGGGTCGCTGTTCTTGAAGGGCAGCGAGATCTCGGACTTGATCTCGAAGACTCCGTCGTTGAGGCCTATCGCTCAGTTATTCNCGAAGTCGATTTGGAGTCCATCGAACGCCGGGAACGCGTGACTCTTCATGACGTGAAAGCTCGCCTCGAGGAGTTCTCGTCTTTAGCNGGGCACGAACAGATTCACAAAGGTCTGACGTCGCGAGATTTGACTGAGAACGTGGAGCAAGTTCAGATCAAACGCTCGCTCNGNTTGGTTGAACAGCGCCTTGTTGCGGTCATTTCGCGCTTNGCCGAGCTTTCTATTGAACATCAAGACACCGTCGTGGCGGGTCGTTCCCATAACGTTCCAGCGCAACCCACGACCCTTGGTAAACGATTCGCGAACTACGGCCAAGAGACCATCCTTGCCTTCGAACGCATAGGGGAGCTGTTGCAGAGATACCCACTGCGCGGTTTAAAAGGCCCGGTGGGCACNCAGCAAGACCTACTCGACCTCTTTGAAGGAGACNCTCGGAAGGTCAATCAATTAGAACGCTTAGTTGCCGAAANGTTGGNTTTTGACCGTGTTCTGAACGCAGTAGGTCAGGTGTACCCTCGCTCCCTCGACCTCGATGTTGTTAGTGGGCTGACCCAAGTTGCAAGCCCGCTTGGCAATGTTGCGTTGCAAATCCGGCTCATGGCTGGCCTAGATCTCGTCACCGAAGGATTTCGCGAAGGACAAGTTGGTTCTTCAGCGATGCCGCACAAAATGAACACTCGGTCAGCGGAGCGCGTTAGTGGCTTTGTCGCCATATTGCGCGGGCATCTCACNATGGCAGCGTCAATCGCTGCTGATCANTGGAACGAAGGAGACGTCAGCTGTTCCGTGGTTCGCCGNGTGGTTCTTCCAGANGCGTTCTTTGCNCTTGATGGGGCGATNGAAACAATTCTCACAGTGTTGGACGGATTCGGTGCCTACAAATCTGTGATCGATCGCGAGCTTGAGCAGTATCTACCGTTTCTTGCGACAACCCGTTTGTTGATGACGGCCGTAAAGGCTGGCGTTGGTCGTGAACAAGCCCATGACGCGATAAAGAAGCATGGAGTTGCAGCTGCACTCGAAATTCGAGAGGGTGTTTCCGGCCGAAACGATTTGCTGGAAAGAATCGTTAACGATCCAGATTTACCCTTAGACGCCGACGCGATCAGCGAAATGATCAATGATCACGACCTATTCATCGGCCTTGCCGATATGCAGGTAGCGGAATTTGTTACCGCNGCAGCAACNATTAATTCTCAACATCCTGAGGCAGGGTCCTACCGTCCGTACCCGATTCTCTAGTAGAGAAGGGGCGTGAGCGAACTCGAATTACTGCATCAGGGCAAAGTCCGCGAAATGTACATCGTTGATGATCAACATCTTCTGATGGTCGCGAGTGACCGAATCTCTGCATTCGACGTTGTCTTCAATGAGCCAATCCCTGACAAGGGACGGGTTTTGACAGCCATGACGGTTTGGTGGTCGGAGTACCTCAATTCAGTCGGNTCTACCCATTTGGTGTCCGCTGACCCAAAGGACTTCCCAGCAGCGGCACAGCGTTCCGACTGGCAAGGGCGTGCGCTATTGGTTCGCAAAGCAGAGATGCTGCCTCTCGAATGCATAGTGCGGGGCTACATCACCGGCTCAGCATGGAAGGAATACCAACAATCNGGNACCATGCACGGCTCCCCGTTGCCANTGGGCCTNCTGGAAGCTCAACAACTGCCCGAGCCAGTTTTCACGCCCTCAACCAAAGCCACCGAAGGCCACGACATCAATATCAGTTACCAAGAAGCAGTCGAAATCGTTGGCTCTAGCGTTGCGGCGCAGGCTCGCGACGTTTCGATAGAGGCCTACCGAACTGCCTCAGAACATGCTGCGGAAAACGGCGTCATCATTGCGGACACGAAATTTGAATTAGGGCTAATTGATGGGGAACTCGTCATCGCCGACGAATTGTTGACCCCCGATTCGTCTCGATTTTGGCCTGCTGAAAATTGGGTTCCGGGAACCACACCAGTGTCTNTGGACAAACAACCTGTGCGAGACGCGACGGAAGCCTCCGGGTGGGACAAATCTCCTCCACCTCCGCAGTTGGCAGCTGAAACTGTCACGGCGACGCGCGACCGNTACATAACTGCCTACGAACGAATTACCGGCGAGAACTTCAGCGAGTGGATCGGGGGGGATTAATGCGCTTTGAGGCGAAGATCGAAGTGTCGCCGCGAGCAGGCATAGCGAACCCTGAAGGCGCCACCATCGAAAGAGCNTTGCCTGCTCTAGGTTTCGACACAGCGAGAGACGTCCGCGTTGGCAAAATAATTCGGCTAGAGATTGAGGCTGATTCGGCTGATGCAGCCACGGCAATCGTTGAAGATATGTGCGGCCGCTTCCTGTCGAACCCCGTCATAGAAGACACGACAGTAGAGATACTCAACCCATGACCCAGCGAGTGGGGGTTGTCCGTTTCCCTGGGACGAACTGTGAATTCGACACAGTTGATGCGCTGAACGCTCTTGGCGGACATGCCGAAGTTCTATGGCACAGTGACACCGACCTCGGAGGCGTCGACGCGGTCGTCATACCCGGAGGCTTCGCGCACGGCGANTATCTCCGTTGCGGNGCGATNGCTCAGTTCTCGCCGATCATGAAAGTCATCACCACATTTGCTCGAGACGGTGGCCCGGTGTTGGGGATCTGTNATGGATTTCAAGTTCTCACCGAAGCCGGCATACTCCCGGGCGTACTGCAGAAAAACGCTGGGCTGAAATTTCTGTGCTGTATGCAGCAAATCGAGTTCATGTCGACCTCCAACATCGTTGGGACTGGCGCATCAACGGGTGACCTTCTCAATATTCCGATAAATCATTTTGAAGGTAACTATGTGTGTTCAGAAAGAACTCTGAAACAACTTGAGGAGCAAAACAGAATCGTTTTTCGATATATGGACAACCCCAATGGTTCTATGGGAAACATTGCTGGNATCTCAAACGAAGACGGCAACGTCGTAGGAATGATGCCCCACCCTGAGCGGGCTACNTCGACGATGCTCGGGTCTGACGATGGAACACCCCTGCTGAGGTCGTTGCTTAACGCGGGGCCGGTTGCAGCNAGTTGATGGGAATGGGTTTGATACTCGTCCTCTGGGCCGTTCCNCGCTCGCGGTCAACGGCGTTCGAGCAGATGATGCGAGAACGAGANGACCACCTTTGCCTTCACGAGCCGTTCGGCGAAGCCTGGTACCAGGGNGAGGATCGGCGGTGCCCCCCGCAGCACGCAGGTGAACTGAAACTTGGGCTGACCGCTACNACGGTCTGGTCGGACTTGCGCGCGAACGCTGCAGCGGGTCCTGTTTTCATTAAGGAGTTNCCGCACTACGTGAGCCACCTGATCGACGACAATTTCCTCGACCACTTCAACCATTCCTTTCTGATNCGNGACCCAGCCCTCACGTTGCCNTCCATGTATGACAAGTGGCCCGACTTCGAATTGTCCGAGACTGGCTTCGCTGAGCAACGGTCATTGTTTGATCGACTNACCAAACGTTGGGGTAAACCACCACCGGTGATCGATGCCGAGGATCTCATGGCTGANCCGAAAGGAATTGTCTCAATGTGGTGTGACGCGGTGGGCATACCATTCCGGGCTGAGGCCCTAAGTTGGACGGCCCCCAAGGAGGAGGCCATGAGTTGGTACGACAAGGGTTCGTGGCATGACAACCTGCGTGCATCCACAGGACTCANCGCCCAACTGCGCGACTACGTCCCCGTCGACCACAACGACGCACTGAAACGCGCGTATGAGTCCTGTCGCCCTCATTACGAAGCGCTGCACGCNCACCGACTGACGGTGTGACCCGCAGCGAACTTCCAACGGCCGTCAAACAAACAGACTTTATAAAATCCCCCGTCNTTGNNCAGAACCGAATTCCAAAGGACGCAAAGCAGCAGTACTTGTTGAGCATCCATTGATAAATCTGGCGCGTGACTAGATTTANGGCGTGAGTGGGGCTCTCGACGACGCATCGGTGCACCGTGCACTTGGTCTAAGCGACGAAGAATACGAGAGTATTTGCGACTTGTTGAAGCGGCACCCAAATGACCTCGAATTGGCCATGTACTCGGTCATGTGGTCAGAACACTGTTCATACAAGTCATCGAANATTCACCTGAAGCGACTCCCCACAGAAGCACCCTGGGTGCTGGTGGGCCCCGGCGAAAACGCGGGTGTCATCGACGTCGGCGACGGAATTGCAGTAGCGATTCGCATCGAAAGCCATAACCANCCTTCAGCCATAGAGCCCTATCAGGGAGCGGCGACAGGAGTTGGAGGAATTCTCAGAGATATTTTCACTATGGGTGCTCGCCCAATAGCGGTAATGGATCCCCTTCGCTTCGGACCCCTCGATGATCCACGAAGCAAATGGATCGCCGANGGTGTTGTTAGTGGTGTTTCCGGTTATGGCAATAGTGTCGGNGTGCCCACCGTCGGGGGAGAGATTGTCTTTGACGAAACCTATAGAGGTAACCCTCTTGTAAATGTTTTGGCTATGGGGATCTTGCCCACTGAAAGACTTGTNCTTGGACGAGCCAGCGGAGTCGGCAATCTTGCGATCCTTCTCGGGGCCTCTACCGGTCGAGATGGTATTGGGGGAGTAAGCGTGCTCGCCTCTGCAGGCTTCGATGATAGTGATGAGGAGGCGGATAAACGCCCAAGCGTGCAAGTGGGTGACCCCTTTGAAGAAAAACGTCTGTTGGAAGCATGTCTCGAGTTGTTAGATGAAGGATTGGTGACAGGGATCCAAGACTTAGGGGGAGCGGGTATCACCTGTGCAACAAGCGAGACGGCTTCTCGTGGCGGAGCAGGAATGGATGTCGACGTTACAGCCATCCATGCGCGAGAACAGGGCATGGCACCGGTTGAGTTAATGACGTCCGAGTCACAGGAGCGGATGTTGGCCATTGTCGAACCNGGAGTTCTTGACCGGGTACTTGAGATCTGCGCTCGCTGGGAGATCGCGGCAAGTGTCATAGGACGGGTCACGGGAAATGGACAACTNAGAATTCTCGATGGGTTCGGCGGNGATGTCTTGGCCGAACTCCCCGCGGCCACGTTGCACGATGACGCCCCCGAATACGATCGTCCCTTGGTGCCACCCCAAGATCTGAACGACCGACGGTCTCTCGACGCATCAGTAGGCCCAGTCGACTGTGCTGCCGATTTGAAAGCGCTTCTGCGGGACCCTTCCTGGGTGTANAGCCAATATGATCATCAACTTTTTCTGAACACAGTCGTCGGACCGGGGAGCGACGGNACCTTGCTTCGGCTTCGCGATCCAAAAACAGGACGGGACACGGGGCGGGCATTGGGCCTNTCAACAGATGGCAACCATCGATGGTGTGACGTGGACCCTCGCCAGGGAACAGCGATGGTGGTCGCTGAAGCTGTCATGAATATCGCGTGTGTGGGCGCCGAACCGATGGCCGTCGTTAATTGCTTGAACTTTGGAAACCCCGAACATCCTGAGGTGATGTGGCAACTGTCGGAAGCCGTTGATGGCATGTCGGAAGCGTGCGAGGCTTTTAATGCGCCGGTTGTTGGCGGAAACGTCAGCCTGTACAACGAAACCAACGCGGTAAATATTGCTCCAACTCCCGTCATTGGAGTCATCGGTATGCACCCCGAGCTGTTANGCCAACCACCCGGGATTAGCGTTGCGTCCGATCAAACACTGGTGCTGCTAGGTCAGCAGCCAAGGGAAAATGTGTCGATGGCTGGGAGCCGGTGGGCATGGGAAATTGGTGGATGTAGAGGGGGCACCCTCCCTGAATTCGATCTAGCGCAAGCGGTAGGGACAGCTGCCTTCGTGGCTGAGATNGTCCAAAAGAATCAGGTCGAAGCGGTCCACGATGTAGGTGAGGGCGGTCTTGGGGTAGCGCTTGCCGAAATGGCGATTAGTGGCACAATCGGAATGAATGTGAGTGATATTGATGACCACAGGGCGTTGTTCAACGAATCAGGCGGGCGCGTCGTCGTAGCGCTCAACGACACGAACCTCGATCCCTTTCTCGACAATTCGCGAAATCGCGGAGTTCCGGCTCAAATTATTGGCCGCACCGGAGGATCTTCCNTGGTCCTTGGTTCAGCCATTGATCTGCCACTNGCTGAACTTATTCGCTCCTCGCGCGATGAGCTGGCCCAAGCTCTCGGNCAAGGAACCGTTAGCGCATGACCAACTACNTCCAAGAAGTTGAATTCACTAAACCCCGCGAGGCCTGTGGCGTCTTCGGAGTGATGGCGCCCGGTAGTTCCGTAGCTCACCAAACGTATCTAGGCCTCTACGCACTTCAGCACCGCGGACAAGAATCCGCCGGCATAGCGGTTAGTGATGGTTCGAACGTCACCGTCGTAAAGGACATGGGGTTGGTTTCGGGGGCATTCGATGACCGCGTTCTCGCGGCCCTAGAGGGNGACATCGCTATCGGCCATACACGCTACTCAACGACNGGATCNAGCTCCTGGCGCGCATCGCAACCCTTCTATCGCGATGTCGGCGATCTGGAATTCGCACTCGCCCACAACGGGAATCTTGTCAACACCGCTGAACTGGCTGCTGATGCAGGAATGCTCGACGGCACCGTGATCAGTGACAGCGATCTGGTAGCAGAGCTACTCGCAATTGAATTGGCTAGTGGGCAGGCCCCTGAAGGCAAGGCACTTCCCTGGGCCTTGACCCGTGTTCTGCCGCAGCTTCGCGGCGGGTTTTCCTTCGTAGTNATGGATCGCCATCATTTAGTTGGAGCGCGAGGACCGGAGGGGTTTTGGCCGCTCTGTCTCGGACGCCTTGACAACGGATGGGTAATCGCTTCGGAAAGTCCAGCGTTAGATACGGTCGGCGCGCATTTTGTGCGAGAAATAGACCCAGGAGAGATGATCGTTATTAACCAAGACGGTTGGACATCAGAACAGCCATTCGATGATCCCGATCCCCGGCTATGCATATTCGAATTTGTCTATTTCTCGCGACCAGACACAGTTCTCTANGGGCGCAACGTNCATTCCGCTCGACAGCGCATGGGGGAACAACTTGCAGATCAAGCNCCAGCGACTGCCGACTTCGTAATGCCGGTACCCGAATCAGGGATACCTGCCGCACAAGGATTCGCACGTGCCAGCGGCATCCCATATCGCGATGGACTCGTCAAGAATCGATATATCGGACGGACATTCATTGCGCCCTCCCAGGAAATGAGAGCACTGGGGGTAAAAATGAAGCTCAACCCGATCCGTCACAACATAGAAAATCAGCGACTTGTAGTTGTGGACGACTCCATCGTCCGAGGCACGACNACTCGCGCNATAGTTGANATGTTGCGCTCGGCCGGAGCTGCCGAAGTTCACCTCCGGATTTCCTCTCCGCCCTACCGATGGCCGTGCTTTTATGGGATGGATACCGGTACGCAAGGGGAACTGCTAGCNGCAAACTTGAACATGCAAGAAATACGGGACTACCTCGGTGTCGACTCNATTGCCTACTTAGAACTCGATCGCCTCATTGATGCAACAGAAGCCCCGGGTGCAGGTTTNTGCACAGCTTGCCTTGACGGTCAATATCCGGTGGAGATTCCCGAAGGTCTTACCCGGAACGTACTTGAAGAACGTCGAGACGATCGGGGCACAAGGTTCGTCTCCACCTCACAAATGAAGCTCGGCCAGTGACCTCCGACGTTACTTACTCAGCAGCCGGAGTAGACATTGATTTAGCTGACGAGGCCGTGCGGCGTCTCACTCCACACGTCCGCTCAACCTTCAGGCCGGAGGTTCTAAGTGATATAGGTGGGTTCGGATCGGCAGTTTCAATTCCGGACGGGTATCGAGAACCTGTGCTTGTCTCAGGAAACGACGGAGCTGGAACAAAGCCGNTAATAGCGAAGGCAATGAACCGATACAACACCATCGGCATCGACGTTGTGGCAATGTGCGTCGACGACATCGTCACATCGGGCGCAGAACCNCTTTTCTTCCTCGANCAAATAACCACAGGAAANGTCGACCCAGAACGCATTGAACAACTGATCATCGGTCTGGCTGAAGGTTGTCGCCAAGCCGGATGCGCGCTCACTGGTGGAGAAATCGCTGAACACCCCGGTGGTATGGCCGACGGCGACTTTGATCTGTCCGGGTTTGCTGTTGGAGTGGTGGAACGAGCAAANATGCCCTCCAAATCGTCNGTGTGCGAAGGCGACGTGCTGGTCGGTTTCGCGTCGCCTGGGTTGCGTTGCAACGGTTACAGCCTTGCTCGGAGNGTTTTGTTAGACGGCCGGCCGCTCGATCAACCGGCATGGACCGGCGCCGACGTCTCCCTTGGAGAGGAGTTGCTTCGGCCATCGGTAATTTATGCGCCCGCAGTATTAGAGGTATTTAACCAATTGGAAGTGCATGCAGCAGCGCACATTACCGGAGGTGGACTTCCCGGCAACCTCGTACGANTAATAGAAAGCAATGTCGCAGTGCTCCTTCACCCCGACAAATGGCGNANGCCAGAAATCTTTGATCGCATCGCCGCGGATGGTCCAGTTTCAGAAGAAGAGATGCAAAAGGTATTTAATCTGGGCATCGGGATGGTTCTCNTTGTGCCCGCCGACCAGAGCGCTCGAACCATTGAAATCGCTTCTCAAAATGGGCATGAGGCATGGGTAATTGGAGACATCNCGTCNGGCAACGGCGAAGTTCGGTGGNTTAAGAAATGACAGATTTAGACCNACACCGGCAAGACTTGAAAGACCACCTCCTNGCACATGCAGTTCGAACCGGTGATTTTGTTTTGAAATCGGGCCGGAAAAGTAACTGGTTTATCGACGGTAAACAGACCGCCTGCCGGCCTGAGGGCATCAAATTGGTTGCTGACATCATCCTCAGCGAGATCGAANGAATAGATGCCATTGGTGGATTAACAATGGGGGCTGANCCCGTNGCCTATGGGGTGNCAGCAATAGCCGCAGANCGNGGACAGCCGATCCGTTCCTTTAGCATCCGCAAGGAAGCCAAAGATCATGGGGTTGAAGGCAGAATCGCCGGGGCNTTACGCCAAGGCGACCGGGTAGCAATCATGGAAGATGTCGTCACNCGAGGGGTGTCGCCTTTGGAAGCGGCNGAGGTCGTTCGAGCTTTCGGAGCTGAACCGGTGATGATTATCGCAATAGTGGACCGCGGTGGAACCTGTGAAGCGATGGCAAAANAAGCCGGAATAGAGTTTTNTCCCCTGCTTACAGCGCATGANTTGGGTTTCGAATATGAGGGTCCTTAGCAACAAATGGCGTCGNGNCGTTTGGTCCTAGNGGTCTNTCCCGCCACAATGGAGCGCTCCCCCCGACGTCAGGAGACCCGATGTCGCGTCCAACAGCTGCTTTCTCTGCCACGTTAGAAGTAGAGCTTGCCCACGAACCAGGCACCTTAGGGCGACTNTGCACCGCCATTGGCGACGTCGGAGGAAATATTCGGAGTCTGCGCGGTTTCACTGTCACTGCGGGCTCGTTGCGCGAAGAGATCATTGTCGACGCGTCTAGCGAACGACATGTCGAAGAAATTTGNGCGGCCGTCGACGGACTNGACGGCATCAAGGTGATCAGCGCTGTNGACCGCACTTTTAAGATGCATGAAGGCGGCAAGCTGGAAACCGTCAGTCGGATCCCACTGCGTGACGCGGACGATCTGTCAATGGCGTACACCCCTGGGGTAGCACGCGTATGTATGGCTATCCACGCCGATGAAGCCGCTTCCCATGACCTCACGATAAGGAAAAACACTGTCGCCATTGTGAGCGATGGCACCGCNGTACTTGGTCTTGGAGANATAGGCCCAGCAGCTGCAATGCCTGTTATGGAAGGCAAGGCCNTGCTCTTTAAGGAATTTGCTGGCGTAGATGCGTTCCCGATTTGTCTTGATGTTGAAACGCCCGAACAAATCGTTGAAACGGTGATCCGCTTAGCGCCGACATTTGGAGGCATAAACCTAGAAGACATCGCTGCTCCCGGCGCCTTCGAAGTTGAAGCGGCTTTGCGTGAAGCCCTCGATATNCCTGTGTTCCACGATGACCAACACGGAACGGCAGTAGTGGCGTTAGCCGCGCTAGAAAACGCTGTTCGACTGACCGGGAAAGACCTCAAAGACCTTCGCTGCGTGATTTTGGGTGCNGGAGCNGCCGGAGTCGCCTGCGCCAAAATTCTGTTNGGCCGAGGCATTGGAGANGTCGTTGTATGCGACAGGCAAGGAGCTATTTACCCGGGACGTAAAGGACTGAACTCCGCAAAAGAGTGGTTGGCGGTCAACACAAATACAGACGGTGTTACAGGTTCTGTAGCTGACGCGATGGTTGGAGCCGATGTATTCATGGGTGTGAGTGGACCCGGGCTAGTGACACGGGACGATGTGGCAGCAATGTCAGACAAGCCAATTATTTTTGCGATGGCCAATCCGGATCCGGAAATTCTCCCCGAAATGATCGACGACATCGCTGCGATCGTCGCAACCGGCCGAAGTGACTACCCCAACCAAATCAATAACGTGCTGGCTTTCCCAGGAATATTCCGCGGAGCCTTCGACGCGAGCGCCACCGATATCACCGAAGGAATGAAAATTGCTGCCGCCGGCGCCATCGCGGCAGCGGTTTCTAGCGACGATCTNGCTCCTGATCTCATCATCCCCACAGCTTTTGATCGATCTGTAGTTCCCGCGGTGTCCAAAGCCGTCGCGGCAGCAGCCATTGAAGATGATGTTGNCCGGTACACAGCGGGTCCGTAACTAAGCAACTNCTGNACGNGCACAANAAATTCGAGNAAGTCTCGCACCGAGNGACCTNCATGGCTCCNGAAAAAAGCTGAAAGNCAGGGGCTTGTANCCCCTGACTTTCTAGCGTGGTCGGGACCGGCGTCGATCCGGTGACCTCACGCTTTTCAGGCGCGCGCTCTGCCAACTGAGCTACCCGACCGCGGTCCCGACGGGATTTGAACCCGCGACCTCCGGCTTGACAGGCCGGCGTGAACTCCAGACTTCACCACGGGACCAACCGTGCTCGCCAACGGAAATCCGTGCGGCAAGAAATTGAAGTCTGGCGTGAGCNGTGTCGTATTGCAACCCGCCCCCCTGGATTCAAAGAACCTTGGCACGTTGAAACTCGTCTCCTANTTCNTTTGTTAGCGGTGGGCGCATCAGTAGTTCGATGGCATTCCATAACGTGCGCGACACCGAGTCAAACACGACCGGAAATATCAGACCTACAGGCGAGACCACAAGAAGAAGAGTTGAGGTCGAGGTGTCGGTNCCAGCTATCAATAAGGTCANCGCCACNGTAGTAAGCACGAGNGCCGAANNGACCACCGTGTTTACCGCTACTGCTCCCANCGAATGACCTTCCATTCGTTCAAAATGNAAACCGCAACCCGGGCAGTCCTCAACTANNGCAAACATTCCNCACTTACGAAATAGCTTTCGGCTGCCGCANANCCCNCATGCGAGGGTCANACCGCGCCACAAGATTCTCATTTTGCGTTGAGAGCCTTTCTCAATCGCCGAGCGAGATTGCCGCGCTGACCCACCCGAATCTGTTCCAGCTTGCGCCAAGCCGCAAGGGCGCGAAGTTCAGCGGACAAAGCTTCTACCGCGACGTCATCGATACCTTGGGGCTCTTCGAATGCCGCGGGGACTTGGAGGGTNTTGGTTGTTACGTCAGCTTTCACGTCGACNCGTGCACACAGTTCATTATTGTGGAGAAACGGAAGAACGTANTACCCGTGCACTCGTTTGTGGGCTGGCACATAAATCTCNAGTCGATATTTGAAGTTGAACAACCGCTGCGATCTAGGGCGGAACCAAACGAGGGGATCGAACGGGCTTAGGAGAACGGATCGCGAAGTACAAGCTTTGTGTTGGGTGTGAGCGTTCACGTAGCCAGTTCGATCCCAACCCTGAACTTGAACTGGCAACAGATCNCTACTCTCGACGAGCTGTTTGATTCGTTCTTTTCCCGCGACTTTGGGAAGTCGGAAATAATCAACCANATCTTCAGCGCTNGCCACGCCCANATGAAGCGCAGCTCGGCGNAGCAGCTCTAAGTGAGCATCAGTTTCGGTGGGGGGATCTTCAAAAACCTTCGTTGGCAAGACTCGTTCAGATAGGTCGTAGTAGCGAGTGAAGTTTTCTCTTTTGCTNACTGNNAGTTTTCCAATCCAAAAGAGCCATTCGAGCGCAATTTTTGCATCCGACCAACCCCACCAGGTNGTTTTAGGNGGCCTCTTTTGCAATTCGCCAGCAGATACCGCGCCGTTCGCGACAATGTGTTGTTCAACCTGCGCGATGAACNTTGGATTTTCAACGGCGAAGCGCCAAATCCCCTTCCACAGTTCACCTTTCTCAGCTCTGCGCATGCGCCAAGCAAATAAGGGCCAATCGTCAACCGGTAAATAGCTAGCTTCGTGGCACCAATATTCAGCTAAATCACGTCGTTGGTANGCAGATCGGTCGAGTAAGTCCCGCAAGCCATCGTGAGAACCCCCAAGACGTGCCCGCAGCACGAGTAAATGAGAGCGCGCGATCGTGTTTACGGCGTCAATTTGTAGTACTCCGATACTTCTAAAGGCCCTTCGCACATGCCGCGGGTCCAAACGCGCTGACAATGATGAATTGTCCAAACCCTGTGCAGAAATTGCTATGGCTCTCGCTTGGCCCTCTGACAACTCGACCGGGCTCGCGGCCACCATCTCAAGAACAAGACCCTAATGAACTAACTTCAGCGTTCCTCTTTGAAGATGACGTGCTTCCGAATTACCGGATCGTATTTCTTGAGTTCGATTCGTTCGCGACTATTGGTTTTGTTNTTCCGCGTCGAGTACGTATAGCCGGTGTCGGCAGTCGACTTAAGCTTGATAACGGGTCTCTTGTCACTTTTTGCCATCAGATTTTCTCCCCTCGACGACGAAGATCCGCCAACACTGACTCGATCCCCCGCTTATTAATGATTTTGATGCCTTTTGCACTAACCATCAAGGTCACGTGCCGATTTTCGGTGGGNACGTAGAACTTTTTCTTTTGAATATTTGGTTTAAACCATCGTTTATTTCGACGATGAGAGTGAGAGACAGTGAAACCGGTAGTAGGTCTGCGACCGGTTACCTGACAGACGTTGCTCATAAGAAATCTCGGAGTGGGGGAGTGACACGATACGCCACCGGAATGACGAGGNCTAAGGCTAACAGCGAGGCCCGCTAATCACCATATTTGAGGGGGCCTACTTGGGCCCTAAACGTGCGGGATTATCTCCTGTCCTACACGCTCAAGAACCTCGTATCGAGGGTCGAAACTNGGGAGGATCATCAACTGATCGAGACCACGGTCTCCCAGTTGGTGCAACCGCTCAACAACCTGGTCTGCTGTCCCAACAATGCAAGTAGCGTCAATTAGTTGGGGGGTGACGAATCGTTCTTCCTCCGGGATGACCCAACAGTTGTGACCAGCATGGATGCGTTGGTGGATTCGTTCGGNGTCNTAGTCGGACAGCATTGACGTGTATTCATCCCAAATATCAGTGAGACGACTTCCTGGGGGCCGCCCGTACTGTCGATACTGATCGTAGGAGTAGTGGACAGAAGCCATCGCCATGGCCCCAGCCTCTGCTTTCACACGCGGGCTTTCTATGGTTTCTCCCTTGTCAAGTACGACGATTGTTGTCAGAGAACACGTGAGGTAGTTCTCACGATCGAATTCTCTTCCTGAATCAGATGCACCCCGTTCGATCATTTCCCACATGCGATCCATGAATTGTGCATCCGGAGGAATCGACATAACCGCCCCGTCCCCGTATTTGCCTGCTAACGCCAGTGACTTAGGACCGAAACCCGATACATAGAGTGGAATTGGATCGTCGAAATTGACGAAACCTTTATCAGGCATGATGTGTCTTATAGGGCTGGTCTGTCCTTCGAAATGATGTTGGGCCTCTTCGCCCCGCAAAAGAGGGCGCAGAGCCTCTAAGTACTGATCNAACTCAGCAATTCTTTGGGGCTTGTGCCCCATGATCCGCATCGCGGTATTACCGGTCCCAATCCCAAGAAACGTGCGACCCGGCGCTAATGCATTAATCGTTGCTATTGACGACGCCGTCACGGGCGCGGGACGTGTGGCCGATACTGACACACCAGTCCCAATATTGATTGTTGAAGTGCGGTCGGCAACGAGAGCAAGAGCCGCGTAGCAGTCAGACCAGATCATTTGACTGTCAGCTAACCACGCATGCGAATACCCGAGTTCTTCAGCTCGAACTACATAACCAATATCACCGACATGCGANGCAACACAGACACCTATATCCATGTCGGCACCCTAGGACAGAACACTCAACGCTCGCCGATGGCGAACAACCCTCCCTCGCGGGAACCTACATAGATCCGTCCGTCCCAAACAGTAGGAGTCGCTTCTATGCACCCGCCGATTTCAACTCGCCAGATTTCAATTGGTTCGACACGCGGACTTTGGACTCCAAACGCTCGTAAGTAACCGCCGCAATCGCCGATTATCAAAATGTCATCGACAATTACTGGTGATCCCCAAAGAGGGCCTTCCAACTGCTTGGACCACAAAATTTCGCCGGAGNNGCGATCGATAGACATCAATCGGCCGCTGTTAGTCGTGGCATACAGCACATCATCGTGAAGTGCCGGGGTGCTCCACAGACCGCCGGGAGTTCTTCTGTGGTCGTGGATAGACCAAACCAAAGGGGCCTCAGGATTATTCGGGTTTAACTTGACGAGCTGTCCCACCTCGCGAGATCGCGCATTGCCTCGCTCGTATTCNGCAGCCACATATAGAAAACCTTCCTCGTCCACTACCACGCTGGCGTCAACGTCATCTCCCATCCACCACCGGAATTTTCGAACAGGGTCCTCTCCGCGTTGCAAAGGTTCGAGGTCCCAACCTTGCACCAATCCNCCGGAGTTCGCGAACCACACCGTGTTGCCAGAAACNGCGACTGAATTTTCGATTGAAACGTTGTTGTCTCCGAGGGCTCGAAGAAGCTCTTCGTCCCAGCCTGGGGCTTGAAAAACTATTTCCGGGTCGACGTTCACTAAACCCGAATCATCCAAGTGGCGATTCAGGCGGACNATGTGCAACCAACTGTTTTCACCCCCGGTGATTAAATGATCTTGAAGGATCAGAGGGGCTCCGTCCCAATCGTCGTTCCACATCATGGGGTCGACGTCGCTACCCGAAAGATTCCANAGTTCCACGAGTCGGTGNGGACGGTCGAATGCCANGATCCTGAGTTTCCCATCCCGCGANCCGCTGTAAATCAAGGGAAATCCATCTGGATCCACAGTAAGAGAACCTTTAACTATGTCACCGGTTACGAATTTCTTAAGTCGCGGTTGGCCCGTCAATGCGTCAAGGATGTGGATACCGCGGTCATAGGCTCCTATGGCAAGCCATGTTTCGGTACCCACTTCCCAAACAGCCGGTTGGCCGGTCCATCCAATCCCGCACCAAGTTGTGGTGCGTCCTTCCGTCGTGGACAGCGAACATANGTTGTTTCTCTCAGGGAAACGCCACAAAACTTCGGGCATCAAGGGCACNGGCCCNCGTCCGTACCATGACCTTGTCGGTGATCCTCGGAAAGTCAGGACACCGTGGACTACGTCACCCCANGGAAGTTGAACATTCTTAGGNTTCCACCAGCCTTCGTAGAGTTCAGTTGTCGTAGTGACGTGCGGTGTTTCGGATTTGATNGTTGTCGTCGCATAGGTCGTCGCTGATTGTGATGGCGCAGCGGATGTCGAAGCGGTCGGTTGTAAAACCGAAGAGNTAACTGAGACCGTCTCGGTCGAAGTATCTANTGGCTNGACTGCCGAGGATGAACCTCCGCCTGCGCAAGCAGTTGCCACAAGAAACAGTGCAAACAGCACTGTNAGGGAGANGATCGCGACCCGGCCCCTACTACCGAAAGGTTNAACTTCGCGGTGCGACTGGGTCATTACCGATGAGATCCTATTAGCGAGTAACCAACACCGTGATAGTGAATTCTTACCCGACCTTCATCTTCAGGGAGTAGATCTGTACCTGATGGGAATCCCTCAACAACCTCCGCGACAGTTAATAGATTCTGTTGTTGCGGTAGTAGACGACGACAAGAGAATCCGCCAAGCGCTGGAGCGGGCGCTCCGATTGGAGGGGTATGGGGTTGTAACTGCGTCTGATGGAGTCAAAGCGTTGGAGATATCTGACAAAGCCGACGTCATGGTCCTGGATGTGACAATGCCGAATTTGGGTGGGATCGATGTGTGTCGTCAGCTTCGAGCCCAAGGTTCAGAACTACCGGTACTTTTGCTCACCGCCCGACACGGGACTGAGGACCGGATAGTAGGACTAGATTCAGGCGCCGATGACTATCTCGCCAAGCCCTTTGTTCTGGAGGAACTACTTGCTCGAATACGGGCCNTATTAAGGAGACGGCGTCCCGCGGACCTGCCGCTCGAGGCAGCCACACTGTGCTTNGAGGATCTTCGCTTAGACCAATTGGCTCGACAGGTTCACAGAGAGGACCANCTTTTAGCTCTCACTCGAACCGAGTATGAGCTACTCGAACTATTGCTGGAACATCCGAACCAAGTCCTCACACGAGATCAGATCTATGAAGCAGTGTGGGGGTATGACTCCGCTCTCGCGTCAAACAGCCTGGAGGTCTATATCGGATACCTTCGGCGAAAAACTGAAGCCGGTAACCGATCACGTGTCATCCACACTGTCAGAGGCGTCGGATACGTCTTGCGGTCATCGTGAGCTTTCGCACCCGAGTCGCGGTACTTGTCGCTGCGGTCGTCGCGGTCGTTGTAGCCGGCGTCGCGGGGGCTTTCCTATACCTGGCTAGAGGGAAAGCCCTAGACAGCCTTGACGTAAAGCTGAAAGTCCGTGCAGCAGAGGTCACTCAACTCGGAGACAAACTTGGGGGGCCGGGCCAATTCGATCGGCGACTATTCGGGCGATATTCCCCCGATGATGTTTTGGTCCAAATCTTTGACACCAAGGGGCGTATTTGGGCGAGCAACGTTGAACCGTTGCCGCTCGATCGGACGGATCTATCGATCGCGCGAAAGGGAACACAGCGACGCTTGGCCACTATTGATCTAGCTGGTCAACGGATGCGAGTACTCACCACGCCGTTAACGGGCAGTGGTAGGGCGGTGATGATTGCTCGACCGATGGATGAAGTAGACGTGCAGCTCTCCGGTTTGTGGCGTATCAGTCTGCAGCTATTCATCCTCGGCGTTGTTGGTTCGGGGATTGTCGGCTTTGTCGTCGCAGGCCGCGTTGTCAAACCCGTTCGCCGACTCACGGAGGCAACATCGCGGATTGCTGCGACTCAAGATGTTGATCAACATATCTCCGTTGAACGACACGATGAGTTGGGACAATTAGCCAAGAGCTTTAATGAAATGCTCAGCGCCTTAACGGTTTCGAGAGAACAACAGCATCGTCTTGTTGCCGACGCCAGTCATGAGCTTCGGACACCGCTTACGAGCCTTCGAACCAACTTGGAATATATGCAACGCGCTGATCAAATCGAAGGCAGCGAACGCCAACAAGTGTTGGACGACATCTTGTTCGAACTCGACGAATTAACAGAACTGGTCGCTGAACTGGTCGAACTCGCCACGGATCGACACCAAATGGGGGAACCCACAGCGATTGAATTGGACGAACTAGTGGACGCGGTTGTTCACCGGCATCGACGGAGAACCTCGTGCCCTATCGAGTACCGAGCACGCCCGTGCACCGTTCGAGCGGTACCAGCTTTGGTGGAAAGAGCGGTCTCCAATCTGATCGATAACGCAGTGAAATGGAGTCCCCCAGATCAACCCGTCGAAGTAGAAGTTGACTCTGGTTCGGTCGTTGTCCGCGACCGCGGCCCAGGAATACCGAAAAATGAACGGGAGAAAGTCTTTGAGCGCTTCTACAGAATTGAAAGTGCCCGCTCTTCGCCCGGATCTGGCCTAGGACTGTCAATAGTTCGCCACGTAGCTGACAGTTTCGGCGGCAAAGTTCAAGTGATCGATCAGAATGGGTCCGGCACAGCCGTCGAGCTCTTCCTCCCACCCCTGGACAGGTGAGGTGTAGCAGTTTGTCAAGCATGATTCAGACGACGTGGCACCCCCAACGGGATTCGAACCCGTGCTGCCGGCGTGAAAGGCCGGTGTCCTAGGCCGCTAGACGATGGGGGCTCTAGCAGGCCCAGACTAGGCCTCTGAGATAGTGAAACCACCGATGAGGTACACGGTGCCGCTAGATCCCGGCAGCGTCGACTAACTCGCCAAGAAGATGGCTGAGATAGTGATAGATAGCTTGATGACGTTGCTGAGCGTCCTCAGGGTCAAAATTTCCTGGCGCGTCGTCTTCGCTCACATCTAATTGGGTACCAAGTACAAGCCGTAAATCGTTAATTGTTGTGATCCAGGCGGTGACAGAATCGGAATCAAGCTCGACGTTACTGAGGGTCGCGTCTACGACGTCAAGATGTGACAAGCGACGCTCCAACAAGTGGTCTCTCTTCGATTGTTGGTATTCCAGCTCGTAGTCAACTTCTTCGACGTACGCAGCGGGGTAGAGACGTCGAAGTGACGGGTCAAGGTGCCCTACCGGAGAAGTGGATAACAACAACTCACGTAGCTGTTCCATGAGATCGCCGATCAACCGGCGTTCGTCGTCGCTAATCCGCACTTCCACCATCCCATCGCGGCGTTGACGAAAGCGGTATCGAAACAACATGTCAAACGTCTTTCTGCATAGTTGCCCAGAGCCCGTACTCATGGAGCCTAAAGACGTCCAATTCAGCCTCGTTGCGGCTGCCGTTTGATACGACAGCTCGGCCTTTATGGTGAACATCGAGCATTAACTGAGTCGCCTTTTCTGTGCTGTATCCAAAGAGTTTCTGCAGAACATGAACCACATAACTCATGAGGTTTATCGGGTCGTTCCACACCAAGACAACCCATGGAATGTCTTCTTCAGTGACCGAGTCAGGACGGTCGTCGTCAGTAATGACAGGCGAACTTTCCGGTTGATCCGTTGATTCAGTTTGTAAAAAGAAAGGTCCTCCAACCAATTCAAGCCACCTCCAGCGGAGACGTAACAGTCGCTAGGACTAGACGGACAGCTGATATCCACAGAACGGTTGCACCCGCTACATGGAACCCCACCAACAGCACTGGCAGTTCTGTGAAGTACTGCGTGTAGCCAATTGCTGCTTGAAGAATCATTACGAAGAGAACGACATTAACTCGATGTTTCACAGACCCGGTTCGCAAATTTTGGACGCGAAGACGAAGAATGACCGTCGCGAGTAGAAGAACAACGACAATTCCACCGTGCGATCTCGCGATTTCAGAAAACGGCAAAGCCAGTCTTTCCACATTCTCATCACCACCATGGGGCCCACTCCCCGTCACCATTGTCCCCGTCACGACCACTATCGCCGTCATCACGGCCACCAGACAGATATGCAATCGCAACGATTTAACGACGGATGTGCCGCAAGTGTTATTCGGCCGAGCCATGTGTTCAAGAACCGTCGCGTTCCAAATAAGCACCATCGACAACAAGAAATGCCCCATAACAATTGGAGGCGATAAATGAGTAATCACCGTTATCGCGCCAAGCGCAATCTGTATCGCAACTCCCGCAACCAGCCCCCAAGACCACTTCGTTAACTTCGTAACAAGCGGTCTGCGCAACATCGAACCCAAAACTGCCAACACAACCGCAATCGACACAAGCCCCGTCACGATCCGGTTCCCGAACTCCACCCAGGCATGAAAGTCGGCTTCTGGGATGAGATGGCCAGGCTCGCAGTTAGGCCAATCACTGCAGCCAAGGCCGCTGCCGGTGAGCCGCACAGATGCGCCAGAGACGACGATTACCGCGAGCAACCACAGGGCTGTCCGAGCCAGCAAGTGGTATTGCTGAGGGTTCAATCTGACGATTCTCACAATCGCGAAGTTAGGGGGCTGAAGACATTCTCGGCGAATCTGGGGCTTGTGGTTGGGTGAGAAGACGTTTCGGGCCGTATCGTGGCGCTCGATGGAGCACAGCGCGACGACTGTCGAACCGACTCGTAGAGGTTTGGGCGCAACGGTGACCGCTTTTGTGATGCTCACAAAGCCCAGGATCATNGAACTGCTGTTGATCACCACNATCCCCNCGATGATCCTTGCGGAAGGTGGAATGCCCGACNTCTGGCTGGTGCTCGTGACTATTGGAGGCGGGGCACTTGCAGCAGGCGGGGCGAACACCTTCAACATGTACATCGACCGCGACATNGATCGTTTGATGCAACGAACCCAAGACCGCCCGCTAGTGACAGGAGTGATCTCCCCTCGAGCGGCCTTGNTGTTCGGCTTGATTCTTGAAATTGCNGCCGTTGTTTTATTTGTGACCTGTGTGAATTGGTTAGCGGCACTGCTCGCCGGTGGAGCCTGCCTGTTTTATGTCTTGGTGTATTCGCTGTGGCTCAAACGAACTTCAAAACAAAATATTGTCATTGGTGGCGCGGCGGGAGCGGCTCCAGCGCTCATCGGTTGGGCAGCAGTGACTGGGTCACTTTCGTTAAGCCCGTTTCTGCTGTTCGCGATCGTGTTTTTCTGGACCCCTCCCCATTTCTGGGCGCTGGCTATTCGATATGTGGATGATTATGAAGCTGCGTCGGTACCGATGCTTCCAGTGGTAGTCAGCACCCGCAACACAGCGATCCAAATGTTCGGATACTCGGTCGTTGTCGTTGCGTTGTCNCTTTGGTTTCACGCGGTCGCGGGTACCGACTTTCTTTATTTNTCAGTAGCGGTCGTCGGAGGTTTGGCGTTCTTGTGGCGGACGTTCGGGCTATTCCGCCGCCCAACCGCGGCACAGGCAATGAAGGTATTTACTTTCTCGATCATCTACCTCGGGGCGCTGTTTATTGCTATCGCAATCGATGTGTTGGCCTTCGGGACAGTTAGCTGATGTTGCCTGAGTCTAAGTTGCTCCAAAAAGACCTAGTTAGAACCCTGCTTTCCAGTTACACGACTGGCAATCTGGTGAGTAAAGTGCCCTCTCAGCACCTGTGCGGGTTCGCCCGCGCTTTCGGGCACGGTCTACCTTCGGGTCGAACCGCCACCCCAGTTATCGAGGCACCAATCAACAGGACACGATGAGCGAAAACACGACTGTAGCAACGTCTCCGGGGGTACCTGTTGAGGATCCGACACCTTTTGGATGGTTAACGACCGCCGACCACAAACGAACTGGACGTTTGTTCATTGTCAGTTCGGTTTTGTTTCTANTTCTTGGAGTTTTTCTTGACGTTCTTGTCAGATTGGATCTGACTTCCGCGACTGACTTCGTAAGTCTCGGNAGTAACAGTTTCGCCCAAGGGTTCACGTTCTCTCGCGAAGCTTTAACCCTTTTGTTTCTTATACCGGCTTTTCTTGGTGTGGCCATCTANATGGTGCCTTTGCAGATTGGAGCACCCAATNTGGCGTTCCCGCGCGCCGCGACAGCATCGTTCTGGACGTGGAATGTTTCTGCCATTGTTCTCATGGGCGCTTACCTGGGGAACGGCGGTCCCTACGGTGGATGGGCGAATGGGGTTGATCTGTATCTGCTCGCGCTGAGCGGGCTCGTCGTANCGCTGCTAATTGGCTCGATTGCCGTCGCCACGACAGTCATGACCATGCGGTCACCGGGTCTGTATCTCGACGCTGCGCCGCCCTTTGCTTGGTCGGCGTTGGTGTCGGCGTCAATGCTGTTAGTGAGCTTGCCCGTTCTTCTTGGCCAGGTAGCGATTCTCTACGTCGACCACCGATATGGACGCGTTTTTCTATCTGGGAACTACGGAATCTGGGAACGAATCGATTGGATTCACCGCACCCCCCAGTTATTTATTTACATAGTTCCGGTGCTAGGCGTCGTTGCGGAAGTGGTTCTCGCGACAGCTAAGAGGCGCGTATTTGAACCAATCGCGATGTATTTCACCCTTGGGCTTGTTGGTCTTTTTGGCTTTGGTGCCTGGGCTAATTTCTCAGTGACAGGAGANGGGGCAGATATCATCGANGGATTAGAGGGCGTGGTTTTGGTGGCCCTCTACGGCGGAGCNGTCCTCGGTACAACNGGCTTGCTTGGGCTGCTTGGGTTTGCTTTGGTCCANAACCGCAAGATGCCTAAGTTGACCACTTCGCTTGTGGCGGCGGTCGTCGCAGGCAAACTCGTNTTATTCGGTGCTCTGTTNGGTTTGATCGGCGCAGCGGCTGACTGGTTAGAAGTCGCTGGACGNGGGAACGACGGCAATCCTCAACTGCGAATGACNACATGGGTAACCGGACAACAATCAGTTTTGATCTATGGGGCCGGGCTTCTTGGGCTCTTAGCCGCCGTTCATTGGTGGGCGCCCAAGATCTGGGGNCGTCAGTTAAACGATTTGCTTGGNATGCTTAACTTCGTCGTCATTGGAGGCGGAGCACTACTCGCCTTTCTGGGCCCGGCCCTATCAGGACTTTTCACCGAACAACCCGACTTTGTCTACGAGGATCCCAATGCAACCGCTATCTACGCAGNNTGGGTTGACGATACGGGTGCTGAAGCCTTCAGCGCGATNGGGGTAGCAGGTGTAGTGATTNTGCTTGCAGGTGTNGGGCTCCTTTTGTTGAACCTGCTGATTTCAGTGGGCATGAAAAAAGGTGCCGAAGCAGACGAAGATCCGTGGTCAGCCCAGTCTCCCGAATGGATGTTGCCCTCACCCCCACCCATTGGTGAACCGAAGCAGTTGCCGACGCTTGTTTCAGGCACCCCGTTGCTTGATGCCACTGAAACTGAGGAGGCAACGGCCTGATGTCTGACACCATCCCGACCTTGGCTTCAGGTGGCCCGCAGCGTCCCCGAGCACAACTCGTTGCAACGGGCTTCGCGTGTGCAGCTTGCTCGATGATGATGGCGGGAGCTCTTGGGCTGTACATGGCCCGACGACACGCCTCAGGACCACACCCTGGTCACGACTGGCTCGACGGCTTGGCCGTACCAAATCCGCAGTTCGACTATGCCCTACTGACCCTCATTGTCTCGATTGTGACTGCGCATTGGGCTCTCTGGGCGAGCCGACGGAGAGATACCGCACACGCCTGGACAGCCATCGCCACAACGATCTTGCTAGGGCTTGGTTTCATTAACATGGTGATATACAGCCTCAATCGGATGGGCATGGAAATTGGCGCTGGGGAATATCAAAATCTTGCGTTCGCCACGACGGGTCTGGCTCTAACCATCGTCGTGGTAGGGCTCCTTTATTTGGGTTTAATGGGTTTGCGCTCCCTCGGGGGCAGTGTTGGACAGCAGGGGAGTACGGCCCTTGGGGCCGCAGTCTTCTTTTGGGATTTCGCAGCGCTGGCATGGGCTGTGACTTGGTACACCGTGTACGTGGTGAAGTAGGAGAAGCATGCTGGGCATCGCAAGCAGATACTTCGCNGGCCGTATCGCCTTGGCCACCGCAGCCGCGGTCGTTCTCGGCCTGGTCACAGGCATGGACANCGACGGCCACATCGTCATGTTTGGCACNATTGTNTTGGGTACCGCCGCGGCAGCCTTCGCTCTTCTGGCAGGNCTCGCNCTATCTGTGGGCGATGGCGATTCGATCGATCGCGACCGAGCCCACAANCATCCNGCCGCCCCAGCATGGTGGCCCCTCATGGGCGCATTGGGTTTAGGAATCTTGATGGTTGGACTCGTCACCGACGGGTTTATAGCGATTGTGGGTATCTCAGCGATGCTCGTCGCCGCGGTGGAGTGGACCTTTAGTGCCTGGGCCGAACACCTTTCTACAGATCAAGAAGCTAACTCGGTAGAACGCGACCGGCTTTTAGCTCCATTTGAGATTCCNCTCTACGGAGCGCTAGCGATTGCTTTACCAGTAGTGCTCATCTCCCGAATCTTGCTGACATCGAGNAAGAACGGCGCAAGCATTTTCGCCATGNTCGCCTCCAGCCTCATCTTGGCTTTCGCCTTCCTTATCTACGCGAAACCTGCGCTNCGCCGNTCGGTNGTAGCGTCGGTNCTGGTCCTAGGAGGACTTGCNCTCATCATCGGCGGCATCGCAGCTACCGCCCGCGGAGAGAGAGACTTCCACCATCACGGCGAAGAAGACCACGGCGAAGAAGACCACGGCGAGTCCGATGACAGTCATCACTCAACAGAAGAACACTCCGCGCCAAATCTTGATGCCCCGGTGGTGATCCGATGACTGTCGGCTACACGAAATCAGTTGAGTTGTTGAGGAGGTCAATGATCCAGCGCAGCGGCACCGGGCATAGCGCTCTTCGACTCAGCGGACTCTTCGCTCTCCTCATTGCGCTGACGTCATGTGCGACAGGACGAATCGACCCCACTGACCCTGTTGGCGAGAACGCCAAGCAGATCGACGGGCTTATGCGCCTCTCCGGGTACATGGCAACAGCGGTGGGCATTTTCGTTGCTGTGGCAGTTGTGGTGGTCATCGTCAAGTTCAGAGCACGACCTGACGACGATCCGGANGAACTCCCAGAGCAAATCCACGGCAATAGAAAAGCAGAACTTACCTGGACNNTGATACCGGTGGTCATGCTGGTCTTCCTCGCAGTCGTCACCATCCCCGCGGTGTTCGACCTCAGCGGGAAAGGCGACGGNAGAACGATCAAAGTCGANGGGCAGCAATGGTGGTGGCAATTCAGCTACGACATCGACGAAGACGGCACTACAGACATTGTCACCGCCAACGACCTTGTGATCCCGGTCGGCGAAGAAGTCAATCTCGAAATTCTTTCAAACGACGTCATCCACTCTTTNTGGATTCCCCAGTTGAATGGGAAAAAGGATGCCGTCCCCGGCCGTGTCCATGATTGGCGGATCAGCTCACCGGTGCCAGGGATCTTCTATGGCGAGTGCGTCGAATTTTGTGGTCTGAGTCACGCCAACATGCAAATGCGAACGGTTGTTCTAGAGCAGGACGACTACGACGCTTGGGTCGAAGAACAGACCAAAGACCCAACTATTCCGACAAATGAGGCCGCGAAACGCGGCTATAACCTCTTTGGCCAGCATTGCGTGAGCTGCCACGTCATCAACGGTCAATATGAATCCGCAGCAAATGGAAACGCGAATCTTACTTCCGGATACGCGCCCAATTTGACACACCTGATGACTCGGACATCATTTGCTGGAGCGCTATTTGAGCTCTANAACGATGATGGATCGATAAATATTTCTGAGCTTCGCGAGTGGGTTCGTNACGCTCCGGCCCAAAAGCCNGCTCGCCCNGACAATCGTCAGGGCATGATCTCGTTCGTCGAGATCCTGAACGACGCCGACCTCGATGACCTCGTTACCTANCTCACGACCCTTGGTGGCCCCCCGCCACTGATGCCAAGTTGACCCGCCCGCAGCGGCTTTCAGGAGACCGAAACCCATGGCCATGACCGAGGAACGACCCGAAATCCTCGAACTTGAATCAGGTGAAACGACGCCCTCNACGGGCGTGTTTGCGCGTCCAATCCACGCCAGTGGATGGCGTGCATGGTTCTTCACNATCGACCACAAGAAAATNGGAATNATGTACGGCGCNGTGGCNATGTTCTGGTTCCTATGGGCAGGCATCGAAGCCTTATTGATCAGAGCGCAACTATTCACGCCAAACGGGACTGTGCTGAGCGCAGANCAGTACAACCAGCTTTTCACGATGCACGGGACAACAATGGTGTTCCTCGTCATCATGCCGCTTGCAGCAGCGTTCGCGAACTATATGGTTCCGTTACAAATTGGAGCTCGAGACGTCGCGTTTCCCCGTCTAAACGCTCTTGGCCTNTGGTTGTTNATCTTCGCAGGAATTTTTCTCAATCTCAGTTGGTTCTTGGGTGGCGGTGCCGATGGCGGATGGTTTGCGTATGCCCCCAATACAGGCGTTGCATACAGCCCGGGTGCCGGAATGGATTTCTATGCCCTGGGACTGCAAATCGCCGGCATCGCCTCCCTAGTGGGTGCGATCAACCTCATTGTGACGATCGTCAATATGAGAGCCCCTGGAATGACTTTGCTTCGAATGCCAGTTTTCACCTGGATGATTTTGGTGGTTCAGTTCCTTTTGCTCTTTGCCTTGCCCGTCATCACCGTAGCTCTGGTATTGCTTAGCTTCGACCGAACTTTTGACGCCAACTTCTTCAACGTCGCCATGGGCGCGGACCCGTTGCTCTGGCAACATCTTTTCTGGATCTTCGGACACCCCGAGGTCTACGTACTCATTCTCCCTGCATTCGGNATTGTCTCGGAGACNTTGCCCGTGTTCTCGCGCAAACCCCTTTTCGGTTACTCAGTGATTGTCATATCAGGAGTAGCGATTGGGTTCATCGGCTGGGGTGTNTGGGCTCATCACATGTTCGTTTCTGGTCTCGGACCAGTCGGCGTCGCAGCTTTCTCGGCAACAACAATGTTCATTGCCGTGCCTACTGGTGTAAAGATTTTGAATTGGATTGCGACAATGTGGGGCGGCAACATCCGATTCACAGTGCCAATGATGTTCTCGATCTCACTTGTCTCNATGTTCACTATTGGCGGGTTGTCGGGGGTGATGCACTCCGTNGCGCCNGCCGACACTCAACAAACTGACACCTANTTCATTGTGGCGCACTTTCACTACGTGCTCTTNGGCGGAGCGCTAATGGGGTTGTTCGCGGGNATGTATTACTGGTGGCCGAAGGCGTTTGGATACAAACTCAACGAATCGCTAGGCAAATGGCATTTTTGGCTAGTNCTGNCGGGTTTCAACATGACATTCGGTCCGATGCACATCCTCGGGTTGCAAGGAATGGCNCGNAGACATAGCCNATATGGGCCCGAAGACGGATTCGACTTCTGGAACGCTGTCGTAACNATNGGCGCCTTTGTGATCTTGATCGGCATGGTTGTCTTTGCNGTCAACATCGTTCGAACGTGGCTCGGCTACAAAGCAGGAACANTCCCTCAGGANCCAGCNGATCCATGGGACGGGCGGACCCTCGAATGGGCNATACCCTCGCCTGCCCCCGAACACAACTTTGACTACGTGCCTGTTGTTACTGACGTCGATGATTTCTGGCATAAGAAGTACCAGGCCGATGAGACAGGCAAACTTCGCAAAGTCGCCAGCGGGAACGACATCGCCCAAAAGGGCGACCAACATCCTCACCTACCTTCGCCGTCGTACTGGCCCATCNTCCTGGCGGCTGGACTCCCGCTGATTGCACTTGGGCTCATCTATAACCTTTGGCTATCAGGNATCGGGTTGTTGCTTATGCTCAGCGCCATGTTTGGTTGGAGCCTCGAACCAGCTACCGATCCCGACGTGGGCCACAACGGGCATGGAGATGACGACTCAGATACGAATGACCCTGATGGCGGCNCCGCAGTAATTGAGGAGGCCCCCGTTGGATGACACCGCTGAGGCGCAGACCTCTGGATTGGCGTATGGCCNGACCGAATGGGATGACCACCATCACCTCCCAACTAACACAGGATTGACAAACGAAAAAGTCACAATGTGGGCTTTTCTCGGCTCAGATTGTTTGCTTTTCGGTGCTCTCATCTCAACTTATTTGTTGTGCCGGAACCGGATTGGTCCCGCCACCAAAGGCCCAACAGCTGCAGACCTCTTTGATATCCCCTTCACTTCAGTCAGTTCGTTCGTTCTTCTTATGAGTTCTCTGACCATGGTGCTAGCGGTGACNTCNATACAAAGAGCTGAGATGGAACGCTGCAAGTTGTGGTTGCTGACGACCGCAGCCCTGGGCTCCATCTTTATCGCTGGCCAGGTTTACGAATTCACAGGCTTTTATCGAGAGGGTTTGGGATTTACGACCAACATNTCGTCCTCAGCGTTCTTTACCCTCACCGGCTTTCACGGAGTGCATGTTTCCCTTGGCATNGTCATGCTGGTCACCATGTGGGCGCTTGTCACGCGAGGCAACTTAGGTCCCGAACGAGCGGAAACTATTGAGATAATTGGCCTGTACTGGCACTTCGTTGACATCGTGTGGATTGTCATCTTCGCTGTTGTCTATTTGATTCCCTAGGAGAATTGGTTTTATGAGCACCGCCACCGTCTCCGAAGAAGACGGACACCAAGAACACCACGATCATGGGTTGAGCGACGTCGGCTATATCAAANTCGCTGTCATTCTCGCCATTCTGACGGCGATCGAAGTAGCNACTTACTTCNTCGATTTTGGAGTTGTGGAGGTTCCATCGCTTCTCATACTCATGGTTGTCAAGTTCCAGATAGTTGTGTCGTACTTCATGCACTTGAAGTTTGACAGCAAGGTATTTAGCTACCTGTTCGTCACTGGCTTGATCCTCGCGGTCCTTGTATTCGCCGCGATGGGGACCTCAATGGTCTTTTGGCAGAACCCCTCCGGATGTGACGCAAGCGCCTTCTGTTGAGTGATCCGNTCGAAGCCCGCGAATATCGGATTTATGTAACCCCCCGCGCCCGGTAACTTCGGTTGCTGTGATTGACCTTCGCCTCCTCCGAGAAAATTCTGATTACCGAGCTGGCGCAATTAAGAAGGGTGTCGCGTCAGACCTCATTGATGCAGTATTGGGAGCAGACGAACGGCGCAGATCAGCAATGCATAACGCCGAAGAGGCGCGGGCTGCNCAGAATGCCGCGTCTAAAGAAATTGGTAGAGCCAATCCCAATGAACGCGAATCTAANATCGCAGAGGCGACACGGCTGAAGGTCGAACTAGAAAAGCTTGAGGCTGCTGAAAACGCGGCCACGCTAGAAGTCGACGAATTAGCACTCCAGATTCCCAACCCAGCTCATGATTCGGTCCCNCCGGGCGACGAAAGCAACTTCGTCACCGAACGCGAGGTCGGTGATCGAACTCCGCCGGGCGCCTACGATCACGCGGAACTGGGCGAACTTTTGGGGATTGTCGACAGTGAAAGAGCGGTCANAAACAGNGGAAGCCGCTTCGCGTACCTCATGGGCCCAGCAGTCCGCNTCGAATTTGCATTGGTCCAATTCGCCTTTGATCTCTTAGAAAAACACAGTTTTATTCCGGTCATCCCACCNGTATTGGTTCGTGAAGAGATGATGGTCGACGCAGGCTTCTTCCCGACGGATCGGCACCAGGTATACGAAATCGCCGGCGATGACCTCTTCCTCATTGGGACGTCCGAGGTTGCTCTCGCCGGTTTNCACCGCGGCGAACACCTCGAGCGGGAATCTTTGCCTACCCGCTACGCNGGATTTTCCTCCTGCTTCCGACGAGAAGCCGGAACTTACGGCAAAGACACTCGCGGAATTTTTCGGGTGCACCAATTCGACAAAGTGGAGATGTTCTCTTTCTGTGATCCCAAAGCNAGCTGGGACGAATTAGAAACACTTAGGGCGATACAAGAGGAAATTATTTCTTCCCTCGATTTGCCCTACCGGGTGATCAATGTTGCTGCGGGAGATTTGGGAGCGGCGGCAGCAAAAAAATATGATCTTGAAGTCTGGCTGCCCTCGGAAGGTACGTATCGCGAAGTGACATCTTGTTCGAACTACACCGATTACTCGGCTCGACGCATGGGTAGTCGATATCGAGGTGACGACGGCACGGGACTGCTCCATACCTTGAATGGCACCGCGTGCGCTATCTCCCGGACCCTTGTTTTTCTAATGGAAAACGGCCAACAAACAGATGGTTCAATAGTTATCCCGGATGCGTTGAGGTCTTATACCGGCTTTGACTCCATAGCAGGGCCTTCCTAACTAGTTCCAACGCAGCCCCAACCACGCTGCGCCCGTACCCATGACCAAGGTTGCAAAAAGGTACGCGCCGGCTCGACGTCGCGACACCGAAGCCAACACAAAGACCTCGCGCGCTACTCCTGAAACAGTCGTCATCGCACCAATCCCTGCGGTCCCGGCGATGGTGAACATTGGCCCCCCAATCCCACTCAATAATCCGAGTCCGAAAGCACCGACCATGTTCAACGTCCAAGTCCCGAATAGTCTCCACCGGCTAGTCGTTTTCCAGCGGATTAGCGCTCCGAGGCCTGCCGCTAGCGCGAACAGAGGTATCGTCACCGAGCACCNCTTATAGATCGCCCGAGGTCAAAGCCAACCCCACAGGCGAATAGCGAGGCGGCGCCCCAGAGCGAAACGTACGCCCACCTCTGAGCCTCGAGCCCTATAGCNAGCTGTACGGCCAACCCAGAAAAACTTGTCAACGACCCACACAGCCCGGCTGTCAACCACACGCGATCCCAGTTANGTCTCCGAGAATGGGATAGCCATCCAATCAGTGCGCAACCTGCGATGTTCGCNACTAACAACCCGCACTCCGGTCCAACCGATACCTCGAGTAACCAACGGGAAGNAGCACCCACTATTGCTGCAGCAATGACAGCGAATGCAGACCTTGTTGCCATGGCATAGTGCCTAGTAGAGAAGCGGAGCCGAAACAGTGATGGCAGAACTAAATGCGTTGATGGCGATCCGGGAGAACCTGATGAGACTTGGGTTGTCCGAAACCGAGGCTCCAACAGACCCTATGCACCTCTTTAACACTTGGGTGGCCTACGCCGAAGAACTCGGATTCCACAACGCGAACGCGATGACGTTAGCGACCGTCAATGAACGACTAGAGCCTTCTCTCCGCAACGTGTTGCTTCGNGATGTGGTTGGNGNGGGACTCGTCTTCTATACCAACTATGAAAGCCGCAAAGGACGTGACCTATCGCGACAAAAAGTAGCGGCTGCCCTTCTTGGTTGGTTACCACTAGAGAGGCAAATACGACTGACCGGGAAAGTGGAAAAAGTGGACCCGGACGTTNGCGACCGGTATTTCTCACGGCGCGCGCGGGAGTCTCAAATATCTGCGGTCATATCAAACCAAAGCCGGCCAGTGAAAAATCGCCGAGAACTTGAAGAGAAATGGGAACAACTCGACGCACAACTCGATGGTGCCTCGCCGGAACGGCCGCCGTATTGGGGNGGTTATCTCCTAATCCCGGACACGGTTGAATTCTGGCAAGGTCGTCCCCACCGGCTACATGATCGCCTCGTCTATCAACGAACCAACAGAGGATGGGACCTTGAGCGTCTCGCCCCCTGAGCGCTAGACAGCGTCATCAAGCCTGCACCAGTCGAGAGCAACCGCGGCCAACCCGTCAATTAAAGCTTCGTGGTGAGGAACTCGACCAGGGCCTTTGAAACCTGTCCACATAGGGCTCTTCCCGCGGATGCGAGGTGGNAACTCAATTTGCACCCCTCCGCGCCTTGGCAAATTCACGGGGTTTCGGATGTGTTGTCCCCGCAAACCCGGAGGTATCGANAGGATGTCATGGACGACTTCGTAATGAGGTAAATAGCCGATGAGGCGGCATGCCACGAATTCGGCCAACTCTCGGTTTCGTCCCCCAAGAAGAACCGAACGAAGCAAATCGGGCCGACCGAATCCATGGATCGCGACGGCNACCTCCACATGTTCGAGGAAGGCATTCAATNGCGCGGACTCTTGTGGGTTTACTAGATGAGAAGGGATGTGCCACTGGTCGTCAGGCCCTTGGAGCACTGCGTAAAAGGAAGCCCCTGATCTTTCAGCCGCTGCGCTCGCTACGTCATCGGTGACTTCTTCTAGCCACCCACCGTGGAAAGCCATAAATCCGAACCGTGAGCCAAGTCGCAGCACTTCGCTAACNCCGGGCTGCGACAAGAGAGCACGAAAAGGTTGCTCATTTTGCAATAGCTCGTGATTGTCCAGGTGCAAAGCCATCTTCAAAGTCTCTCAGGTGAATTGTCTGATGGTTGGTCGTCAAGCTGAACTAGCCAAACAATTAAACCAAGGGCTACCACGAGGCTAAGAAGAATCCCTGTGCGNACTCCCCCTAACTCGACAACTGTGTTGCTGAGGTTTGCGCTCCACCTTTCAATCACAGCAACACCCCAATTCGTGGATCCGCCGGCGCGCTCAGTTAGCCAGTACACNACTAGGTAGCCGCCAGCCAGCACCATNAACAAACCTGCCGTTCGATCTACAAAACGAACGAAAGAACGGAGTCGTTCGAGAAANGAAGAACGAGCTAAGGCAAGACTTACCGTNAGTGACAACAANGTGATGGCCATGCCCAACGCGTAAACNACNAATGCCAGTAAGCCGGAACGGAATCCGTTAACCGAAGTGGAAACCACGACAATGAAGGTGGGAAGGCCACAAGAGATAGAAGCCACCGCATAAGAAACGCCAAAAAGAAATAGAGATCGTAGATCTCTTCTCTNCGTCCCTCGCTCAAACTTAGGTATTGCTATGTCTATGCGCTTACCNGCGATCACCGCTGTGCCTACCACCACCAGCGCTGCCCCAACGACGACAGCTATCCAAGGGACTATTTCTCGGATAGCCGTCAGACCAGCCGAAACCAAGACTCCTGTGATCCCAAAGACAAGCAAGAAACCCAATGAAACCACNGACCCGGTGATTAGAGCACGGCCAATACTTGGCCCTCGGGCCGCACCGGAATTTGCCTCAATNCCCAGNAAATAAGAGAGATAAGCNGGGAGCATCGCGAACCCACAGGGGTTGATTGTGGCAACNATGCCGGCCGTGAAGGAAAACGCCAGGTTGACGTCATTCATNGCTGAACAGNGTTTCTGTGAGAGAAATTAGTTTCGAATAGTTGAGTACGCCGCTGTGGCTTTCGAGGAGGTCGCCTTGGCTGGAGATAAAAACGGTAGTCGGCATCGCAACACCACCAAGCTCCACNAGAAGATCGTTGTCATCCAACCCTATGGGGTAAGTAACGCCNGTGGTCTTGACGATTTGACGCGCGGGGCGCTCGCCCTCGACGGCAAGTCCGATTATTTGAAACCGTTNACCATNANGTTCGTGCAGTCGCTCGAAATCAGGCATTTCTTNGACGCAGGGCGCNCACCACGAGGCAAAAAAGTTGACGATGAGCGGTGTCCCGGCGTACTGGGCGAGAGAGGTTTTTGCGCCATCGAGCGTCGTGTATTTCAACGAATGCAGCCCGGTCGCAATTTTTTGACCTGTGATCTGCACGCTGGCTCTTTGTTCGGTTGGACCACCACCACCCGCTAGAAGGAATACCGANGCNGCGACGGCATAGACAGCCAGAGCACTAATTAGTGNTCGTCTCCACAGGTTGGCCATGTCACTTTCAGGGGTTGNGGTTTTGNAGATGCTTTCGGTCACCGTACCTTGATCGCGTCGGAGCCCCCAGACGGTAGGTCCAGGGGCTCCTCGACCNGACCGACAATTCGANTGCTGTTGGGCGGCCGTTTCGGAGGCCCTCAGCGACAATTGTGTCGGCGGTCCGGCAGAGGAGAAGTAGGGGGTGCTTCTCCTCTGCGCGACTAAACGGGGATGAGCTCCGGAGGTACCGGAACTTCATCAACGGCAACAACTGGGCGCGGGATTTTGGGCGGGCGACCTCGACCACGTTTGCCCAACACGATGCGACCGTTCTCGATCAGTTCGCCGCCCCAAATACCCCATAACTCTCGACGAGCGATTGCCGTATCTAGACATTCGACTTTTACTGGGCATTTGCTACACATCGCCTTTGCTCTCGCTTGGTGAGCAACGTCGTCGGAGAAAAACAGGTGAGTCAAGGTTCCGTTGTTGTCGTTGCATCGACCAGCGATGTTCCACTCGTCATCGGTTTCAATGAGAAGTTCAAGCATTGGATTCTCCGTGGTTGTTGTTGATTGTTGGGTGAGGGTCGNTTTTTCTGGCNGTAAAAGCGTCAAAGCCGCCGGTTATCCGGCGGCCATTCGGTGGTTTTTGAAATGTACTTTGTGTAGCTACATTTGCTTCTCCGAAGGCCGCCGCGCCTGGTGCTTGATACCGGTGAAATAAGTTCCGGTATGCACCGAAGCGAAGTCGCTATTGAGCCAGTTCNACATGCGTGAACTCGGTACGGCGCGGGCACAAAGGGCGCGCGTCGACATACTCGAAGAGTATGGCCGGTTTGAAGAGAGGGAATTTCGCATGATCTTGGTTCGTTCTCGCCTTCGGGGNTTGAACGGTATTAAGGCCATCACAAGTGCNGGGGCCAGGTCAAACTAATAAATCTGGAACCGGCGCAAGCAATGCAGCAGACGATGGTAGCTGCTTCGCGCGCCTCTTCCACTGGGGGTGGGTTCCGAGGTTCAACGAGATTTTAGTAAAAGGAATATTCCAAAACGCCGCTCGGAGTTCGACTTGCNTCAGTTTCGCCTATGCGCCGAAGGTGNTCTAGATGTGCGAANGTTTCCGATTCTGCCATAGGTCCCCACGAACGTTGTTGGAAAAGTTCCTTCATGTACTTGTGGACGGATGCTTTTCCTAGATCGTCAGAGGCTTCGCGGAGCAGATTTAAGCGTTCTTCATGATGCCGNTTGATGTCNTCGACTCTTTCGGACAGATTTGTGAATGGCTGTCCGTGAGCTGGTAANCCGAGTTGTANGTGGTCAAAGTTCGCTACTCGGTCGAGGCTAAAGAAGAAGTCTTTGAGNGGATCGGCAGCGGGGCCATACCCTGAAATATGGGGGGTGATTGTGGGTAAGACATGATCCCCACAGATCATTAGGCCGCCCTCNGGGTCGTATAGGCATAGATGATCGGTTGTGTGGCCTGGGGTGTGAACAGCCACAAATTCTCGGCGCGCCAGATTAATTCGGTCGGCGTCTTCGACTCGTCGGGTTGGTGTAGGTGTTGAGAACCACGCTCCCCCCCATCCCTTTCTCATCATCGTGTAACCGAGTTGGCGGTGCCACGGCATTTTGAAACGCTCGCCACCCCAGGGGGTTGGTCCTTTGGGNCCTGGGGTCAGATCAGAAAACAATGGATCGTCGCGTAACTCGGCGTTGTCGGCAGCATTTGCAACATTTTGTAGTGGCTCATCGTCTTCTTCGTCGAGGTTCCACCACATGCGGAAGTTTTGGTGAGTGATGACTTCGCAACCGAATTTTTCGTGAAAATGTCCTGCGGCCCCGAAATGATCGGGGTGGCTATGGGTCACTACTATTGAGTGAACGCGTTCAGGTGGAACCTCAGCTCNGTGGAGGCCCTTCATNAGAGCTNTCCAATTCGCAGGCCCTGGTAATCCGGGGTCTACTAGGGCAGCGCCCTGTTCGTCATCGAGGATGTAGCAGTTGACNTGACCCAGACCTGGCATCGACATCGGTAATTGCAGTCGACGCACATTTGGGGCTANTTCGACGATCGCGTCGTCAGGGGGTCGCTGCTCCTCNCGCAGTGGGCGATCCATNGNGACAACCTTATCGGGTTATCTAATTTTAATTCGATTCTTGGGGCATCTTGAAAAGATGTTCTCGGTAATGCTTTAGCTCTGTGATGCTTTCGCGNATGTCGTCAAGTGCTCTGTGGCTGGTTTGTTTTTGAGGGACACCCTTCATCACCTCAGGATTCCAACGTCGCGCCAGCTCTTTTATGGTCGAAACATCCACCGANCTGTAATGGAGGTAGTTCTCGATGTCTGGCATATGGGTGCTCAGAAACCGACGGTCGGTGCCAATCGAATTGCCGCAAAGAGGAACGGACCGCGGNTTTTTGACGTGTTNTTTGATGAAATCNAGGGTTCGTTCNGCGGCATCCTCAAGCCTTGTTGAGGAACCCCGCACCAGTTNCAAGAGACCCGAACGNGTGTGCATGTCGGCCACAAATTCGTCCATCTCTCCCAGTTGAATCTCGTCGGCGTAAATAACCAAGTCGGGGCCTTCGTCTACGATCGCAAGATCGTCGTCGGTAATGATGGTGGCGATCTCGACAATGACGTGACGATCAGGTTCGAGGCCTGTCATCTCAAGATCCATCCAAACGAGCATGGACTCATGGTATGCCGACGGATGCCCCAATAAGAGGTGCCTGCAGTGTGGAGCAACTGTGCCTAGAGTCGCGGTGTGGTTACTATCCCAGTTCGGCGCCTCGATTCGGGCCTCGCNTTACCGAGTTACGCAAAACCAGGTGACGCGGGAGCAGACTTAGTCGCTAATGAAGAAGTGACGCTGGCCCCCGGCGGNGGAAGGGCGCTAATTGGTACAGGTATTGCCATCGCTATCCCCACCGGGTATGCGGGTTTCGTGCAGCCCCGCAGTGGCTTGGCTCTTCGTCATGGAGTTACGTGTTTGAACACACCGGGTCTCATCGATAGTGGTTATCGCGATGAACTCAAAGTGCTTTTGATCAACACCGACCCGACCGACGCCTATGANGTTCGCCGAGGCGACCGCATCGCACAGTTAGTTATCAAAAAGGTGGAAGAGGTTATCTGGGAAGAAGCAGATGAACTTGATGAAACGGAAAGAGGCCTAGGCGGTTTCGGACATTCAGGTCGTTNACACGAAATTCACTGTCCTACCCCATCGTCATTGTGGCTGGCATGGAGACCCCGACGCTCTTTGAGCTAGAACTGCCGCCTGAAGAGACCATGAGTGACTTCANCCGTCTCAAAGTCCAAACATGTATNCGCGAACTGAATGATGAACGCATGAGCCGCCAACATCAAGAGCAGACNCAGGCCCGCAGATACGCCGCGATCGCGAGATTGCGCCGCCGCCGCCATGAGGCAGACGAAGTCGATCATGAATATTGGGTGCGCCGCCGCAGNAATCTCCGACTTGTGGATTGAAAAATGCCGCTCAAAGGTTGAATCGTTATGACACCTGCAATCGANGCCGCGGCGGCAGCAGGAATCAAAATCGGAGTTCACCCGTATCTTCACGATCCGGGTAACAAACAGTACGGCGTAGAAGCAGCAGAGGCTTTAGNNGNTCTNAAGGCTTCNGTGTTTAAGACCCTTGTGATCGATNTCGGTACTGCGGNGAACCGTCGGTATGCGGTGGCTCTGTTACCGGTTCCCAACGCCCTAAAACTTAAGGCGGCCGCGGCGGCGTTGGGCCACAAGAAGGCAGCAATGGCAGATCCCGCCACAGCAGAACGCGTTACCGGATATGTGCGCGGCGGGATTAGTCCAATCGGCACCCGCACTCAACTACCGACGGTGATNGATACATCGGTGCGCGATTTTGACCGCATCTATTGCAGCGGTGGGAAACGAGGACTTGATATCTCGATCGGGTGGGAAGATCTTGTGTTCTTAACGAACGCCACATTGGCATCGATTACTCGCAAGACGTAGGCCGCCCGGGGCTCGAACCCGGCACCTTGGGATTAAAAGTCCCCTGCTCTACCCGATGAGCTAGCGGCCCACAATCATCGTACCGGCGTGCCCGCACTAGCTCCTCTGAACAATTAGGGTGAACGATCGTCCTGTTCGGCCGTTACTCCAGATGTTGTGGAGTCACTGCCTGGACCAAGTAGCAAGGAGAGGACCGATCCCTGAGCTGAAGTTGAAGTAAGCATGAAAGGAATGGACGGTCAACTAGGTGCGTGGACAATGGAAGATAATGAATACGTCGAAGTCCGAGACGAACCGCGACACAGACACCGCTTCGAGAACNACTACATACGCCTATATGACGTGCTGATCCCNCAAGAAGATCAAACTCTTTATCACCGGCATGGTCTCGACACCTTTTACGTAATGATCGCTGACAGTTCGGTAGAAGACCAGACCTTCGGCGAGACCACAACCTCAGNTGCACAGATAACCGCTGGAGGCGCTTTCTTGCGCCCACACGAATCCCAGCCGCTTATCCATCGCGTCTGCAATGTTGGGTTACGCGATGCNCGAATGATCGGGGCTGAACTTAAAACTGCGCCACCTGTNTCGAACCCTGCCCCCCTTGACGCTCCGTGTCATTCTCTTCGCAAGGAGCATGACCGACTTCGCGTACACCGACTTGTAATTGAGCCCGACCAAACAACTGGACCTATCAGCTATGGCTTTTACAGCCTTACTGTTGTGTTACGCGCGGCGGTCATCTCGATCGGCGATGAATTCCAGGATGAAACCGTGATGTCGTGCTCCGCGGGTGATGCTATCTGGCAGCCCCCTCGCTCAAATTTCGTCATATCGAACAAAGGTGAGGTGGAATATCNAGCGGTTGTCGCCGAGTGGCGTTAGAGGTCACAGAACGTCTTGACCCTCGCGNCCCAGCTCCAATGCTTCAACCAAGGGGCGCTGCCGCATGCCGCTTGCTCGCAAACGGCCAGACTCCACCTCAGTGTCGAGGGGATCGACTTTGCACTTAACGCACTGNCAAGGTGGNTGCATCAGCGGGTTGGGCGGAGAATCCCAGTCGTTCTCAAGAGCCGTGCACTCGATTTCTTCCACNAAAAACAATTCTACGACCACCAAGAGCNTGTGGTTTCGCAGCAGCCTCAACCGCTGAACTCTGCCTACTAAAAAGTTGTGGCTCTATCGCAAGGCTTGTGGCGCGCAGGGCAAACCAAGAGGCGCTGTTTCGGACTCGTAATAGCGGGGGAGGATGGGGGAGGATACGGTACAAACGCAGACCGGGGAGGGGCTCCTTTGGAACACATAACGGTCTATACAGCCGCGCATATCCACACNATGGACCCAGGGCGTCCAGAAGCATCGGCTGCGGCGGTCGCAAATGGGCGAATTGTGTCCGTCGGCTCGGTCGAATCAATGCAGCCTTGGCTACGTCGCTACCCCCATTCGATCGACGATCGTTACCGCGACAAGATTCTGATGCCGGGCTTCATTGACCCACATACTCATCTCCGACTCAGCGGGACATATATGGGATTGGAATATGTCGGTCCGATCGAGTCAGCCGCCCCAGACGGTTTAAGNAAAGGCCTACCCACCCGAGATGCGGTACTCAACCAATTACGTGCCTTGGCCGCGGAACANGCGAACCCCGATGTCCCGATTACTGCATGGGGTTACGACCCAGCGAGCCAGTCNGGACATTTAGATCGAGACATGCTTGACCAAGTGAGCGACACGGTCCCGGTATGGGTNATCGCATACGCACCTCACATTGTTTACGTCAACTCCCCCATGTTGGAGTTGATCGGTGTTGATGATGATTCGGTAGGACATGGAATTGGTCGCTACCCAGACGGGCGCCTTAACGGATGGTTTGTCGAAACGGAAGCNACGGCACGAGCAACGCGACCAGTTGCGAGCATTGTCTACGGCCCTGATTCAGGTCGCGCGGCAATCGACCGAATGGGAGCCGTCGCCAAAGCTGCCGGGGTTACCACTACCGCTGATTTGGTTTGGGGAATGGCTGATGGGTTTGAACCCGAATGGGCAGACCACGAGCGAGCGATNGCAGAAGGCACTCTGCCCCTACGAATGTTCATGATCCCGTTCGAGCCNAAGCTTGTCAGGGAGTTCGGNAGCGAAATGCTCGACTTCCTTGCCTCCAAAAGACAGCAAGGAGACGACCGTCTCAACACTCACGGCATCAAATACGTTAATGACGGTTCCTATCCCTCGATGACCTTGGTCATGAATGAACCGGGATACTTGGACGAGGACACCGCNCATACAGGTGAAATTCCGTGGGAAAATATGGTGGAACGAATGCTTCCATTTTGGAAGGCGGGCGTGCAGATTCACTCCCACGCAAATGGGGACCGCACACTAGACATGACTCTGGACACCCTGGAAGCACTACAGCGCATACACCCAAGGTTTGATCACCGCTTCACGGTCGAGCATTACTGCCTTTCATCGCCGTCGCAAGCCAGACGACTAGCTGCGCTGGGTGGACAGGCATCGGTCAACATTTACTTTGTCCATTTCCGCGCTCAACTTCACAGCGACCATGGGTTCGGTCCCGATCGGAGCGAAGCAACAGCTCGGCTGGGCTCCCTAGAACGAGCGAACGTGCCGTTTGCCCTTCACAGCGACTTCAATCTTGTAGTCACACCGCTTTCGCCCCTTTTGGCCGCTTGGTGCGCGGTAANCAGAATTGGTGCTGATGGGGAAACGGTGCTCGCACCCGGCGAGAGAATCTCGGTCGACAGTGCTTTGCGCGCGATCACGATCGACGCCGCGTACATTTTGAACCGAGACGATCGCCTTGGGTCCATCGAAGTTGGAAAACACGCAGATTTCACTGTCTTAAATGATGACCCATATCAAGTAAACCCCAATGACCTTAGAGATATCGAGGTCCACGACACCGTGCTNGCTGGTGAACCGACCAGTTGATTCACCCATAGATGAACTTGAGTCGGCCTGGNACCGGGTCGTCTCAACCTTGAGTGCATCGCGGCGACGGGACCAGGAAAATATTGATGTTGAAACCGATATGAACGTCACTCTCCTTACCGGGTTTTTAGGGAGTGGTAAAACCACCGTCCTTCGCCANGCATTGGAACACCCCAAGGGTCAGAAGATCGCGGTTGTCGTCAACGACGTCGGGGAAATCGAAGTGGATGCTCACCTCATCGGCCGTGGAACCCCCAGCCGGGTTTCACTATCTAACGGTTGCGTGTGTTGCGCGCTAAGCGATGATCTATCAAACCANCTGGAGGCACTGGCGCGAACGGGTGACTATGACATTGCAATCGTTGAAGCGAGCGGCGTTGCAGACCCCATCAACATTGCTCAAGCGATTCACGGTACGAACGGGTGCCATCTTGACGGCGTCGTTGCAGTCGCGGACCCTATTTCCTTCGAAGACCACTTGATAAACCCNGACACCACCTCTTTGCTCCAACGACAACTGCAAGCCGCCCACCTTGTTCTCCTTTCGAAGGCTGACCTNCTCGACGAGAACGCTCTTCTGACAGTCAGGTCNGCAATAGCTGAAACCGCGCCAGGCAGCAGAATCATTTCGGTCGAACATGGCCAGGTCGANNTGGACGTCCTTTGNGGNGCAGCGGACAGCGGGGTGTCGTTAACCAACANNGATNAGTNCACTAATNTTGAAGTCGTCACCGCTGTTGTAGATCCCGCTGGCCCCTGGGATNCCCGCCAACTTGNAGAGNTCCTGGAGCAAACCGATCACCAACTTCTGCGGGCCAAAGGTTGGTTCGACGATCGGCAAGGGAGTCGTTATCACCTAGAAGTTGTGGGACGCCGGTGGTCAATTGAGCAGTCAGACGCTGGCCCGAGCCCGGCGGTGGTTCTCATCGGCCTCCGCAAAGCAGAAGTCGATGCTGCCGCAGCCCGACTTCGTGCCCTTGCTGGGCATTGAAGTCAAGGTGCCTAAGATCGAAAGTTACATCTGTGACGATGGATCGGCTCTCAGTCCACGTATCGGCGACCGATCCGAAACTAAACTTGCNCATGTGAATAGCGAAGAAGAAGTGGTCGTNTCNGNGNCAACATCATTGACCGAAGCCCAACTCGACGATGTCGAAGTTGAGTTTNTGAAAGTCGAATCAACTTTGAAGGCATTAGCTGATAACGCCGATCCCNATACGGCTAGCGCCTGGCTNGACCAGGCGGAGCTATAGCGCACCCNGCCCTTCNTTACTCGATTTCGCGACCNGTAACTTCCTCCGCAAAGTTNGCGATATCGCCGTGGAGCAAAGTTCCCTCTAGGCGGTACCACCGGCCCGACAAATTTGTTGGGATTGGAGTCTGAGGAGCGTTTGCGGCGCGGTCCAGCGCTCGAATCAACCCGGCATGAGCGACCACTAGTAAACGGTCGTTATTTCTTGCGAACTCGCGCACCGTCGGTACCACCCGACCAGCTACTGATTCATCAGACTCCCAACCCTCAGGCCATCGTTGTTGTGCGATCGCGTTGGGCCATCTGGTCTCAATTTCCGAACGCGTCATGCCTTGCCAAACACCCGCCGAGCGTTCCCGGAACTCGACTCTAAGGTTCACAGCGCCATCGCCGATAACGCCGGCGATGATCTCGGCAGTGCGCCGAGCTCGCTGCAAATCACTGGACGCGATTGCGTCAAAAATTTCGCCGCGGTCGAGTAGCTGGTTCGCTGCAAACAATGCCTGCTGCTCTCCCAACGANGTGAGTGGAGGATCGGCCTGGCCTTGCCAACGTCCCTCAGCATTCCATTCGGACTGGCCATGTCGAAGAGCAAGTATTTCCACGCAAACCATCTTCCCGTGTCGNTACCGCGAAGAACGTAGTGGCTCCACGCCAAGGGTCCGTAGCANGCACAGATAGGATCCAGGCATGGCAGTGGTGACCCTCAGGTTGTTCGCTGGAGCCCGTGAGGCTGCAGGTACAGGCACAGTCNCCTACGAGGCTTCCACCGTCAGAGAATTACTTTCAACAGCTGAAAAGGACTTAGGTGTCGAGTTCTCGCAGATCTTGACTATCAGTCGAGTGTGGCTCAATGGAGACCCCGTTGAGGGCGACGCCCAAATTTCGAGCGGCGACGAGGTAGCAGTGCTGCCACCAGTTTCGGGCGGTTAATGAGGGGCTTGTNAGAAAGATTCGCGACGTTCTATAGCACCCCGCGCCACTTTTTGNTNACGGGGTCTATCGCCTACTTNACTCTCATGGTCGCGNTACGAACACGACCCTCGGTGTTCGGCGCAGTCATCACTCTCGCGGTGCTATCTATCTCGTGGCGAGTTTCNGAGACGTCCGCTTCTGAACGCCTACCAGCGGCCGCATTATTAGTTGTGGTGTCGCTTAGTGGAATTTTCAACGACTTCCGACTTACCGGGGTTGTCNTAGCCGTCGCCCTCATGTCAACGCCACTGATAGCCGCCACCGGGAATNAAAGAAAACGCCGGTTACTCAGGCAAGCACTAACGATGNCAGTTGCTTGGTTGCCAGCAAGTCTCACTGGCGCAAGTCTCACGATCTTGATGTACCGCGAATCAAGCTATGTCGGACTCCTTGTGAGNTTGATTTACATCCATGACGTCGGTCTCGGATTGGGAATGCGTGATCGCGCACATCAGCAATTTGCACCCGTCCTGGGNATAACCGGTGCCGTGGCCCTTCTATGGACATCTGTCCAAATTTCGGCAACCCCTATTCCACCCGAATGGTTCCTTCCGTTCGCTGCCCTAGTCGCCACAGCAATACCTCTTGGCCGCGTCGCTCTGATACTGGTGTGCGCGGAAGCTGGTCACGACCTGAAACAGTTCTCGTCGTATTTCTTGATAACACCGCTTTGGGTCCTCGCAATTAACGTTTCGGCCATCTGAAGCACAACCAAAGTCATAACCGAGTGGAGTAACTGGGTCCATTGGCATACCTTGGTCCTTCGTGACTCAAACTGAAGCCACCCACCTAACCCACGGGGACGTCCGAACGATAGGTGTGTTGTCTATGCACACATCGCCTCTCGATCAAGCTGGGATTGGAGATAGCGGTGGGCTGAACGTTTATGTCCGGGAACTAACCGCNTCTATGGCCCANCAAGGGATCAATTGCGACGTTTATGTTCGCCGAACCAGCATGAATCACCCAGAAANGGTCGAAATCGCACCNGGAGTCAACGTCATCCAAGTTGAAGCAGGACCGTTCGGCCTNCTNAAAGGTGATCTTCCAGCTGTCGTGGATTTATGGACCCAAGGTGTCGCGGACCACCTTGAACATCGACCGGTTGACGCCATCCACGCCCATTACTGGCTGTCAGGCGTAGCAGGACATCATCTGAAACATCGTTTTGACATACCCCTCGCGGTGACGTTTCACACTCTCGGTCGAATCAAAAGTTTCAACGGCGACTCAGAACCCGAGGACCGGATTCAAGCCGAAGACGCCGTGATTGGATGCGCCGACGCGGTTTTCGCCTCAGGAAAGGTTGAAGCGACACAACTTGATTCCTTTTACGGCATCCCCAGAGAACGCATCGAAATTCTGACGCCCGGAGTGGACCGAACACTCTTCACGCCCGACTCACCGGACAGCGCTCGAAAGGCAATCGGTTTGGGTGATTACCCGATTTTACTTTTCGTAGGACGAATACAAGCTCTAAAGGGATTGGATTTGGCCATTGACGCCTTGGCCGCTAGCCGAAGCCACACTGCTCGCCTCGTCGTAGTTGGAGGGATCTCAGGGCACGAAGGTTCCCAAACACTTGAAGATCTCATGGCGCGAATCGAACGCCACGCACTCAAGAATCGAGTGATNTTTNTTGANCCCCAACCTCATCATCTCTTGCCGNCCTATTACCGCGCCGCTGATGTGTGCCTTGTCCCCAGCCGATCAGAATCATTCGGGTTGGTAGCTCTAGAAGCGGCAGCCTGTGGTACCCCTGTCGTAGCCAGTGATGTGGGAGGGCTGAGAGACAACGTCATTGACGGGGTCACNGGCCTCCTAGTACATGAACGTGACCATCAAAGTTTTGCCGCCGCCGTNGACAAATTGTTGGACCAGCCAGAGACGCGCAGAGCAATGGGTCACCAAGGGGTCCAGCGAGCNGCCCTCCACAGTTGGGGTACTAGCGCGAGTGGAGCAATCGAGGTGTTCGACCGCCTGGTTTCACGCGAATTAGTCTCCTGCGTGTGACCCGTGATCCTGCGACTCAAGATGAGTTGGACACGCTCGAACAACTAATCGACACATGGTTGGCTACCCAGAACAAAGAACTACCANTCCTACTTGAAGTCGTTCGCGCCGATGATGTTCCACGTCGTTGGTATGTACGTCTCAAAGGAGAGGNTCGCGACAGCACCACNATCTGGTTCACACTTGGACAACGAACACTGAAATACGAGACGTACTTTCTCCCAGCCCCTGAGAANGATCGAGAAAAACTTTTCGANTTACTGCTACAACGCAACTACGAGCTGGTCGGGGCACAGTTTGGTATCGGACCGGAAGAAGCGATTTTTCTCACGGGCGAACTCCCATGCCATGCGATAGATGAACACGAACTCGATCGCGTTCTTGGTTCGATATGGGAGTTCGTGGAGCGGTACTGGCCAATAGCTTTGCGTCTCGGGTTCGCGTCTCGCACAAAAAAAGTCGCAAGGGAGGCTGACTTCAAACAGAGCCAAGGTCTTCACTGAGTCGACCGCTACCGTGGANGTCATGGCGGAATTGCTGATCGTGGGCGGCGGCAAAATGGGNNCAGCGCTGCTCGGCGGGCTGTTACGGCATGGTCATGGCACAGAAAGCATTGTGGTCGTGGAACCAGTAGAACNTCGCGGGAAAGAACTGACCGAGATCTACGGNGTGCGCGTTACGGCGGAAATTGAACCCTCCGNTTCAACAATCCTTGCCACCAAGCCCGACATAATCCCGAAGGTGGCGAGGCAAGCCGCCGAAAAAGGCACCGAACGTCTGCTATCTATTGCTGCGGGNGTAACCCTCGCCACTCTTGATGAAGTGACGGGGGGGTCGCTCCCCGTCGTGCGGGCTATGCCAAATACGCCCGCCTTGGTCGGGCAGGGAGCAGCGGCCATCTGTGGCAACAGCGTTGCCNNCGATGAGGATCTTGCCTGGGCCGAAGCGATACTTGGGGCTGTCGGCACNGTTGTTCGCACTGACGAAAAACTGCTCGACGCGGTCACGGGCTTGTCAGGATCAGGGCCNGCGTANNTTTTTCTTGTCGCTGAAGCCATGATTGACGCNGCCGTATTGGCAGGTTTAAGTCGCGCAGTGGCGACTGAATTAGCGGTGCAAACTATCCTCGGGGCTGCGACGTTACTCTCAGAAGGAAGGCCCCCAGCGGAACTGCGNGCTGATGTCACTTCACCTGGAGGTACCACAGCGGCCGGACTCCGAGAGCTNGAGCATCACGGGTTGAGGGAGGCCTTCGCAGCTGCCATCGAGGCGGCCACACTACGCTCTCNGGAATTAGGCCAAACCTGATCCATGACAAAGTTCGACACTATTACCTGCCTCACAGACCTAGGTACCTCGGACGAATCTGTGGGCGTGCTGCACTCCGTTCTCCGTGATTTGAGTCCCTCATCATTGGTTATAGATCTGTGTCATGACATCGAACCTGGCGATGTCCGAGGGGGCTCATTGATGCTTGCCCGCAGTGTGCCGTATCTTGCGCCTGGTCTGGTCCTTGCATCTGTAGGTATGGTCCTGGAACGTGCGGCGATTGCTGTCGAAGTGGGTNNTGGCCAAGCAGTACTAGTCGGACCCGACAATGGGCTGTTGGGAGCCGCTGTTGCCGTGGTCGGAGGTGCTGACCGGGCTGTGCAGTTGACAAATACCGAGTTCCACAACGTTTCGCCCGGCGTTCAACATCCCGCGCGCGACGTAATCGGCCCAGTNTCAGGCCACCTAGCGGCGGGTCGATCCATTGAAGAAGTTGGCGACGCAATCGATCCAAATCTGCTGCTTCCCTCACTTGTCCCGGTATCCCGCCTCGAAGATGATGGTTCAATATCNGCCGAAGTAATCGGGATGAGNCGCCGTGGCGCTGCCCAACTGAATATCGACCGNGACACTCTTTCGGGTATGGGGGAAGTCTTCATTATTGAATTTGGCGAAGAACGAAGAGTCGTTCGTCTNCAACTTCCGACCGATGTCAGCTCGGGCCAGTTAGCACTTGTCGATGATGAATATGGTTTGCTCNCCATTTCAACAGGACGGGANGAAGGATCGGCGACTAAAGGACTGGAAGTAGGGGTCGAAGTCACCGTCAGGGAAGCAACTTGAGGCCAGGCACCACGCTGGTACTCGCGGCGCTGCTGGTGTTGATATTTGTCGCGGCCACAATCCAACTNCTCATCGTCTCGTTCTAATTTCGCTGATCGTCGAAAATCCCAGAACAAGCGACCCGGAGAGTAGCAACGAGTGTTTCTTACTGAGAGACTGCTGCTCTGAAAGGCGCCGCAGAATTGGTAAGAGGCGGCCCTTACAGACGTGAATCACGATCTCTTTACCCTTGAGCGAGGCCTCCAGTGATCATCGCCACTCGATCAAGCCCCTTGGCGCGTTGGCAAGCAGAGGCCGTAGCGCGTCGCTTGGCGACGAGTGACCATCACATCGAGTTTCTGACGGTAAACACCGAGGGAGATCAAGATCAGACCCGACAGATACATGAAATGTCGGGACAAGGCGTNTTCGTCAAAGAAGTCCAGCGAGCGGTACTCGATGGNAGAGCGGATGTCGCGGTTCACAGCGCAAAAGATTTGATGTCAACCCCGACTGCTGGACTNAACCTGGCTGGGTTTTTGGANAGAGGTGATCCTCGNGATGCACTAATCGGAACCGATCTCGAACGGCTACCGCANGGNGCCACGATTGCTACTGGGTCAGTTCGACGACGTTCNCAACTTGCATACCTTCGACCNGATCTCACGTTCATTGGTTTGCGAGGGAATATCTCGACCCGAGTTGCCGCTGCAGAACGAGACGACGTCGATGCTGTAGTGGTCGCGCTGGCNGCCTTACAGCGTCTCGAACTCGCTGACTCCGTTGCATATGTCTTTGGCTTGGAGGAGATGGTTCCACAGGTAGGTCAGGGAGCAATCGCTTTCGAATGCCGCGAAGACGATTCGGCTAGCGTCGAACAGTTGCAAGCGATAACCGATGCCCCAACAAGACTTTGCGTCGAAGCGGAACGAGCCTATTTGGCCAAGCTCGGTGGCGGTTGCGAACTCCCAGTTGGTGCGCACGCATTCATCAAAGACGNTGTCATCCAACTAGAGGCAGTACTTGCCNCCGCNGANGGCAGCACCGTGCTNCGTACCCGACAGCGNAGCGAAGACNCGGTTGCGTTGGGAAAGGCAGTTGCAGAGGAGTTACTGGGCAAAGGTGGAGACGCNCTACTCGCGAGAAGTGGAGGTAATCGTTGAACGACAGACCACTTCAAGGAAAGTCCGTCGTCGTTACTCGCGCCTCCCATCAAAGTGGCGACCTAATTCAAGCTTTGACGAAAGCGGGGGCCGACGTGATAGCTGCTCCTGCCATCGCGGTAGTACCCCCCCTTGANGGGGGCCAACCNCTTGACGANGCGCTGATCCGCCTTGAACGATTCTCTTGGCTTGCCTTCACGTCGACCAATTCAGTTGCAGCCTTAATGGCCCGAGGCGCACGAAGAGGAGTTCTGAAGAGATTCGCTCACCTCCAGATCGCGGCAGTAGGCCACGGTACCGCCGCAAAGGTCNCCTCAGAGATGGGNCGAGAACCAGATTTAGTGCCNGCCCGNCAAGACGGTGCCTCGGTAGCAAATGCCTTCCCGCCACCCCAACCGGGTGATCGAGTATTGGTGCCCATTGCCTCGGACGGCCGACCCGATCTTCCGGAGGGACTTCGAGCCAGAGGATGGGACGTTGATTGTGTAGCTGCCTATCGCACCGTGTACCCATCATTGGACGAGGATTTNGTGTCCCGAGCTCTCAGTGCCGAAATAGTCATCTTTGCTTCACCCTCAGCGGTGAANGGTCACCTTGAACAAACCGGCGGCAAGACCGCGCCGAAAGTGATCGTCATCGGAGACACAACCGCTCAAGAATGTCGGCTCTCAGGCCTTGAGGTGGCGGCTATTGCTGGCGAACCGTCAGTGGAGGGGTTATTGAAAGCGGTGTCGCGGGCGGCCGATCATCAATGACACATCGAGCGCTAATTCTCGACTTCGATGGAACCGTCCTTGACACAGAAACCCCGGCATGTGAATCGACAGCACAGATCTGGGCCGGTTACGGCCTTGAACTCCCCATGGATTGGTGGCTCGAGGGGATGGGTACGGACCGCAAATCAACTTGGGTCGAAGAGCTTGAAANTCGAGTAGGTCGTCGGTTGGATCGGAACTCACTCCTTCAAGCGCGCCAACNAATCAAGAACCNGATGACAGAAGAACAAACAGTTCTCCCAGGTGTGNCCGCACTGCTTGAAGCTGCCACGCGACGCGGAATTAGTACAGCAATAGGGTCAAGCTCACCGCACGCTTGGGTAGATCAGCACCTGAAACGTGTTGGCCTATACGAACAATTTTCTCATATCGTCTGTCGCGACGATGTAGGCGGGGTTTCCAAACCAGCGCCGGACGTTTTCATTCGAGCACTAGACCTACTGGAAGTCGACGCCGGAGCAGCAGCCGTCGTAGAGGACAGCCCTAATGGGTTAAAGGCCGCNATCGCTGCCGGTTTGCGCACCGTAGTGGTTCCAAACCCACTCGTTAAGTCGCTAGATTTTTCGGGTGCNTTCGCCCGATTTGAAAGACTTGACGAACTGNCGCCGGACACACTCCTCGACCTGCTTTTCGAACCGAGGTGACACCAAAANGGGGTTCGTCAAACTCACCGAAGGCACTTTCTCTGAGAANTTGATTTTGTTGACACNGGTTTTTCAACCGNCCCCTAGTCCCGATCGGGCATGAGTCGAGCTATCACTTTCCCGAGTTCGTACACNGACTCCGTACCCCCGGCGTCGTTGTTTACGAGGTTTGTGGAGATTCGCATGACTAATTCCGTAAGGACNCGTGACTGAATTCCGAACAGGGTGAATCGTCGCATCAATCCAGGCTTGCCGAGAGCTTTAGTAGCTAGTCTGCCAAGCCGATAATAGTGATCGTATTTCGACTTCAATTGCTNTTCGTACTGTCGCANCGCCAAACCNTCGCCAGTATTGATGGCGTCGCTGATAACCNCGGCCGCGAGCCGCCCGTTGCTTAACGCGGGCTCGATTCCGTCACCGTTGAATGGGTTNACGCTACCGGCCGCGTCACCNACCACTACCCAGTTGGGGCCAGATCTAGGCTTTACCGAAGCTCCCATGGGGAGACGACCACCCTCAGGTTCGCCCCGGATTTTGTCTGGTGTGATTTCCCAATACTCAGGTATCTGAAANATCCACTGATCGAAGAGTTCTCTCACGGACCGAGGATCATTACCTTGATGATGGCTCAACAAACCGACGCCGGTGTTCACCGTCCCGTCTCCCACGGGAAATACCCACCCATAACCGGGTAGCTGTTCTCCCGTGCTGTCACGCAAATCAAAGACCGATTCAATNGTGTCGTCGGCGTGATGAATGCTTGGAAAATAACCGCGCATTGCGACGCCNTGGGCATAAGTTCGGGTTCGGGCGGTTCCTAACGCACGTCCAAATGGCGAAAGGGGCCCGTCGGCGATCACAANAAAGCGCGCGCGCACTTCGACGTCCCCTTGCGGTCCTGTGCCGAGACCCGACCCGACTGCTCGACAACCGCGAAGGTGTCCGTGTTCGATGATCGGATCTAGAACTTCAACGCCGGTCCACACCTGCGCTCCCACATCCGAAGTGTGCTCCAGTAANAACTGGTCGAGTACGCCGCGTCGGACAACCAGACCGTGGCTTGGATGATCATGATCGGTTGGCCATCGGAGCTCGATGCTGCGACCATGCGCGGTCATACGTAGACCGTTGTGANGGTGAAACCCATCGCACGCAACGCCCAGGCCCATGTCGTGCAAGTGACCAACGGCTTTGGGCGTTAACGCGTCTCCACAAACCCTCTCACGAGGCATGGGCTCCTTTTCGAGTACCACAACCATGTGCCCGGCGCGAGCGATCCAATGGGCTGCTGCGGTACCTGCAGGACCTGCGCCAATGACTAGTACCTCGGTAGAAAGACGCATCGACATCAGCGTTTGTCCTCCGACTTCGCATATTGCCGTGGAGAAAATTTCTCAGAGTGCCTTCAAGAGCTTGGACTAATGACCGCCGCCATGACCGCCNCCGCCCACGTCCTTGCCACCGCCAAGATCTTGCCACGCGGCGTCGCGCNCGGCTACCTCTTCGTCNCTGACAGATTCTCCGCTTAACACCTCACGGATGTAGCGAGCAACCGAATAGATCTTGTACTCGCTCAACGTGCCGCCAAACCCCGGCATATTTGCTCCCGTTTCACCTGAAATGTGAGCACCTCCCGGGCGATCAGTGGCACCGTAGGCGTTGCCTATCCCCATACCTTCGGACCCAACCTCAAGCCAATGGAGCATGTCNGCNTCGAGCTTGGGGAANGTCAGCAAGACTTCCCCGTTGTAGAGGGGGCGNCCAACTCCACCNCCCTCACTTCCTGCGCCTCCGCCGCCATGACAACTCGCGCATCGTGCNGCGTAAGTCGCGGCTCCCTCGCTAATGGCGGTAACTGGCTCTGGTGGCGGTTCGGTGAGCTTTACGTACACGAACGCCCATAAAGGCAAGAAAAACAAGACGGGTAGGGCCCACATTGGGATCTTTGCCCGGGCCCGTGCNGCCGAAACCCAAGTTGGNTCCNGCTCCGGCTCCGCCAACTGCTCAAGTTTGGCGTCAGCTTTTGCCGCGGCGATCACATCAGCGCTGCTCGGCCCTGAACTNGCTAACGCTTCGCCGGCTGNAGCCCCACTCGCACCCCCGNCGCCGCTACCGTCGTCTTCGAGCAGACCAAGATCTATGCGTCTCTGGCGTGAGCGCTCAAGNAGATATTCGGGAACTTCGGTCACTGGGTCCTCCGCGAGGTACCAACATGGTGCCCCGCATCACGGGTCGTGGTGTCAAAAAACAAGGTAGGTGCGCTCACCAAAGATAGGCCGTTGTGAGGTTAACGAAGCAAGTTTGGCAGACACTTCTTGCCCAAGTTGGGTGCAGATTGAACTTCTTGCAGAAAATCCTGGGTTGGGTTCGGCATTGGAGACACGTGGATGCCACCATATAGGTCATTCTTGAGTTACGAATCCGTCGTTGAAGCGTGCTAGAACGTCGAACGATCCGGGCGTTGCTCGGGTAGATTTGACCGTAGATTCATACCGTGGGTCTGCACAGGGTGAGCCTCTGGTAGGTCTCGCCTAATTCGTTTAGCACGCACCGAAAGTACGCACCAGACAGGAGGGCTAGTGGTCGCACTTGTGACATCAATCCTGATCACGGGTCTTATGGTCTGGGGCATCATTGCGTACGGACAGCGCAGGCCTATGGATCGACCTACTTCCTGGGGCGAAGCGATGCTGGGAGCGGCATTTGTATTCATGCTGTTTCTTATGGTGTTCGGTATCGTCCCTGACCGGTGGGTACGTCTCACCGACAACGAATGGGGTTGGTCTGTNGAGCGGATGCTTTTCACNGAAGGGCAATTCATTGACGGCAACCCGATCACTTTTCCGCCGATGCGCATGGATCTCAAAAAGGTTTCGGACATTGTCGTCGTNATCGAACACATCGTCGCCCTAGCAGGGTTGCCCTTTCTNTGGCTGTGGTGGCAAAAACGGGACCAGANAAAACCTGCTGCCGAAGCGGTGTCGGACTTCGGTCGCCCGCTAATGAAGGGCAACTGATATGGCCAAGACTGAAGCAAACCCGCCGATGCCACGATTCGTTGACGACTACGTACTACAAACGGTGGACGCTGACTATTTAGCNGCTGCAGTGAAACCNAANCAATTCATCAATATCGACCAGTCCGAATGCATCCAATGCGAGGGTTGTGTTGATATTTGCCCCTGGAAATGCATCTGGTATGTGGCGGTCGAGGCGATCGACGAAGCAATCGACGCCGACCTGCCCGGTCTCGACCCAACTGATAACGCAATCTTCATCATTGANGACGACGTTTGCACACGCTGCGCACTTTGCGTCGACAGNTGTCCCACAGGCGTCATAACGCTGGGGAAAGTGGTCGATAACCCACCCGCTGAAGGGGACCTCCACGAACGTACTCANACCCACGGCTACGCCTACGGCATGCGACTCTGAGGATTAGACGGACCCAATATGGCCAACGCGATAGAAAAGTCGAAGCAGTCGCTACCTGACAAACTGCGCCAAGGCGCCACAGCTGCCAGCGACTGGATGCAAGACAGTCAGTTCTGGACTTCGATATTTCGTCCCGGGTCCATNTTTCGGAAGGGTTATACGGACAGCCCCAGAAATCGTTCCTACGTGGTTATGAATAGTGTGCTCTACCACCTTCACCCCGTGAAGGTAAAGCGCCATGCCGTAAAGGTCAGTTACACACTTTGCTTAGGCGGNTTGAGCTTCTTTCTGTTCATCTTGTTGACCGTTACCGGCATTTTCCTCATGTTCTTCTACCGGCCAACCGCTGCTGCAGCGTGGAGCGATATCGAGTCATTGCATACACAGGTCAGTTTTGGGCTGCTTGTGCGAAACATGCACCGATGGACAGCGCACTTAATGGTGTTGTCGGTTTTCCTACACATGGCCCGCGTTTTTTACCACGGGGCCTATAAAGCACCTCGTGAATTCAACTGGGTNGTGGGAGTCATGCTTCTCAAACTGACCCTCTTATTGTCATTCACCGGGTACCTCCTCCCATGGGATCAGTTATCNCTTTGGGCGGTGACCGTAGGNACCAACATGATGGGCTTTACCCCCGTATTTGGAGACCAGGTCCGATTTGTTCTCTTGGGAGGCAAGCAAATCGGCGCGGAAACGTTGTTGCGATGGTATGTACTGCACGTCTTGATGCTTCCCTTCGTCCTCGTCATATTCTTGGCGATCCACTTTTGGAGAGTCCGCAAAGACGGCGGCATCTCCGGTCCGCTCTAGGTCGAGGAGTAAGAACCGTTCCATGACCGAAATCCCCGAACATCTATTGAAAAGAAGTCAAGAGGCCAAGGCGAACGCTGAAGGCGGAACTGCTCCGGTACCCGAGAGTGGCGGAGNTTCGGATGACGATGGTGAAACCATCCCTCGTTCGTTGCTCGAGCAAAGTCAACAAGGTGGNGTAGCAGCGCCCNCAAGCGGAGGTGTAGCAACCATTGCTCCCCCCGCTATGGCTGGTCCTAGCGGTAATACGCATCGCCTGTTGACAGTTGTGAAATCAGGTTCAATNCAAGACGTCAAAGCGAACCCAGGNGACAAAGTCCACGTGTGGCCGCATCTCCTTGCAGCAGAGTTCACCGCNGCTCTGTTTATAACCGCCTTCTCAATAGTGTTCTCGGTCTTCATCAACGCGCCGTTGCTTGAGTTGGCGAACCACAACGCGACCCCCAATCCGTCCAAAGCGCCCTGGTACTTTCTTGGGCTCCAAGAACTACTAACAATGTTCGACCCCATGATNGCTGGGGTCACCATTCCAGGGATTGTGTTGGTGATGTTGGCGTTCGCCCCCTACATCGATCGCAATCCNTCCCAGGCACCTGAAGATCGTAAGTTCGCAATCTCCATACAGACGATCCACCTCATGTTCTGGGCGGTACTCGTAATAATCGGCTCCTTCTTTAGGGGCCAAGGTTTCAACTTCACGTATCCGTGGGACACCGGCCTCCACGGGATCTTCCACCTCTGAGGAGCAGCGCAGTGTCAAGCGGTACGATCATCGCCATAGCCATCCCTGTGCTCATTATTCTCGCAGGAGTTGTCGGGTTCACATCGTTGCGTCGACGCGACGCTCAAGGTTTAGGGCACCTGTCGCGTGAAACCCGAAAACGAGACGCGGGAACTGTGGTCGCCGGGTCAGTCAGCGATGATGCGCGTGAACTGGAACGATCAGTAGCGCTTGCCCGAGTAAGCACCGAAGTAGCAGTTCCCGAACCTACGACACCGGCTGTTTGGACCCCGCCCGACCCTGAAGAAATTGGAGTCACTCGGCGTCAGTTCCTGAACCGCGCCTCGATCATGCTGATGACCATGGGTTTGTCGACATTCGGCGCTGCCAATATTGCNTTTCTATGGCCGCGCCCGACAGGAGGGTTCGGCTCCAAGGTAAAGATAGGAACCATCTCCTCCGTGAACGATGTCATCACGTCATCGTCACCAGCTGTCAACTTTTCCTATTTTTCAGAAGCGCAGACNTATTTACAGCCCTNCCCAATGGATACNGCAACTCAGCAAGCCGCGGAGGCTGTTTATTCCGGCTCAGTGTTGGANGGCATCAAAATGGGTTATGTAGCTCTCTGGCAAAAATGCCCCCATCTGGGCTGCAAAGTACCTTCCTGCGCTACCTCGCAGTGGTTTGAATGCCCATGCCATGGTTCGCAATACAACCGTGTCGGAGAAAAAAAGGCGGGACCCGCGCCCAGAGGCATGGATCGATTCCCAGTGATCATTGACGGAGACAAAGTCATCATTGACACAGGCAGNCCCTCCCAGGGCCCNCCAATTGGTACCAATACCACGGGCCAAGGCTTAGAAGGGCCCCACTGCGCGTGATAACTACCGATCCCTCTCCCGAACTAGCGCTAATCACGGCAGGAGTGNATAACTCGTGACCTATGCCGTNACCACNGAGCGTTCGATTGCGATGGTTTTNTTGGCCATTGTGGTCGTTGGCTGGGCGATCTATGTCTTCGTNAACATTCGGCGAAGCAAATCTGAGGTCGGCAGCGAAATCGAACTCGCCGCCAATCGTGGATCTTTGCCGGACGACGAGGCCTTNGAAGGAAACCGTCTGGAACGAGTCCAAGCTTTCGGTGTGCTCATGCTCTTGATCATTGCGTTGTCGCTACCGATCTATTGGCTCCGCGAAGGCGGACGACGTTCTGGCGCCGAGCACGGGTTCAGCGAACGGGCTGCGGCAGCCGGAGAAAGACTTGCCGAAGAACTTGAATGCGTAGTCTGCCATGGAGCGGATATGGGCGGGACTAACTACGCCCCCGTGATTCTCGACATCGGGAACCAGTTCAGCGACCAAGACACCTACGTCGTTAAGACGACCTGGCGCGCTCCCGCACTCGACACCGTTTTCGTGCGGTTCGACACCGATGCTGAAACACTCGATGAGGTCGATGAAGTGCGGCAGATTTTGAATTATGGACGAGGTGTTATGCCAGCGTGGGGGCTTCCTGGCGGCGGACCTTTGACNTCCCAAGAGATTGACAACCTTATTGCCTGGCTNTGGCGGGAACGGCTGTCCGATGAAGAGGCACGCGATAGAGCCCTCGCTGCGAAAGAAATCGCGAGGGNTGCTTATCCAGAAAAAACCGAAGGNCAAGTGCTTTTTGAACTTCATTGCGCTCGATGTCACACCCCACGCTGGCCAGCCCGTGGGCCGGCCCAACTCCCTAACAATGGTGGGGANGTTGANGTAATCCCTGGCCCAGCAGGATCTGGTCGTTACGGACCTGCATTGAANGCCGTGAGCCTTGAACGGCTGTTCCCCGACATTGAAGANCAAGTCGCGTTCATCGCNAACGGNGCCGCTGACAATGTCGCGTANGGCGAGTTCTCGAGGCTAGGNAACTACGGGATGCCAGGCTTCGGAAGGATACTTTCAGAGGACGAAATCCGTGCCATAGCGGAATATGAACGGAGCCTCGATCCTGCCGAACAGTCCACAGTNCAGTTCGCAGAATTGCACACAACGGAGGACAACAAATGAGTCTGGTGGCCCTCGTCAGCTGGGACCCGGTCCTCACAGGATACTTGGCNGTCCTTNTTGCAGTTCTNGTTCTNTGTGGATCGGTCTACATGCTGCTGGCGACCAATCTCGGCCTTCGACTTGGATTTCTCGTCGCGTGGACCGGATTTTGGGGATGGAATTTATTGATGGGCATTGTTTGGTGGTTTTTCGGCATCGGCTGGGTGGGTCACGGCCCCACCTGGGAAGTTACCCATGTCTCCACGAACCCCGAAGCTGTCCCGATCGAACTAGTCCAAGAATTAGGTAATGACATCACGAGTTCCCCCGATGCGGGATGGAAGGTTGTAATCGAGGCGGACGCGCGAGCGACAGCGGATGCCGCTGTTGTCTGTAACGACACCGACCCCCGGCGTTTAGAAGCGGTCAACACGTGTCTCTTTAGTGCTTCCACTGATTACCAAGTGCACCGTGTGATGCGGGTTGGCGGAGAGCGCTATCGTCCCNTAGGGATTCCGGACAACGCGGTAACTCAATACTTCATTCCAAGCCGAGGCCGACCTCATTATGCAGCGGTCCAACTGCAGCCCTATACGCCCACTCCAGATGTCGACCCCAACAAACTTGGAGAGGACGGCAAAGTTGTGTTGCCCGTGGCAGAACTCGACCGGGCCGCGCCCATCTACACAGTCGTTATGGTTCGCGACCAGGGCAACCTCAGGCTTCGACCCGCTCTCGTAGCGATCTTCTCAGGTTTGGTCTTTGGTTTAGGGTGCTATCACCTGCACCGACGCGATCAAGCTGTGTGGGCTGTGCGGGAAGCGGCGGGAAGCTGAATCAGGGGGAGGGGAAGAATTGAGATGGAGCAGTATCTCCCGGTTCTAACTCTTGGGATCCTCGGGATCCTTTTCGTTCTGCTCAGCATCATTGCTTCCCGGNTACTTGCCCCAGAGCGCAGCACCCTTGCAAAAAGATCTGCCTACGAATGCGGCATCACCGACCAGGCCGCNATACCTGAGCGTTTCCCAGTCAAGTTCTACCTGGTCGCGATGTTGTTCATCATGTTCGACATCGAGATCGTTTTCCTCTACCCCTGGGCNGTCGCCAATGACGAACTCGGGCTCTTCGGTCTCGTAGCTATGACAATCTTTGGCGGCGTCTTCTTTCTCTCCTTTGTTTATGAGTTNGCAAAAGGTGGCCTGAACTGGAGTCCCGGACGTCGATTGCTAACGCCAGCTACTAACCCTGAACGCACTACGACTTCGACGATTCGAAAGGTTGGCCTTGAAGGTCGACTCGATGTTGAGCCCGGAGCCGACGACTCAGAGGCGGCCTAATGCCAGATCTGTCCGATATCAAACACAAACTTGGCCTCGGTGACGAAGGTCTTGCGGGGCTCGGACACAACATCATCACGGCGCCTATCGAAGAGTTAGTNAAATGGGCGCGTCGTCGGAGCCTCATGCCGGCCACGTTCGGTCTCGCCTGCTGCGCTATCGAGATGATGGCTACGGGAACAGCTCACTACGACATGGCGCGTTATGGGATGGAAACCTTCCGTGCGTCACCGCGTCAAGCCGATCTGATGATCGTCGCCGGTCGAGTCAGTCAAAAAATGGCTCCCGTNCTTCGTCAAATTTACGACCAAATGATGGAGCCCAAATGGGTGATCAGCATGGGTGTGTGTGCGTCAAGTGGAGGCATGTTCAATAACTACGCCATTGTTCAGGGTGTTGATCAAGTGGTGCCTGTTGATATTTANGCGCCGGGGTGTCCTCCGGGTCCGGAAACGCTGCTCCATGCCATCCTCGCTTTGCATGAAAAAATCCGCACGGGAGAGCTCACTCAACGACGCGATGTGACTGGACGGGGCGCGGAGATAGAACTCGGCCCCGAGTACGCTCCAGACGCTCAACCAGAACCGGTCGTCATCCGGACCGGAGGTCTATATGAGTGAGCCGACGGCCTCGCTCGAGGAAACACCNGAAACAGTTGAACTAAGTGAAGAACTAAACAACAACGCAGAACAACTGCATGGTGTTCCCGTTACCGACAGCAGAGGTCAACTCGTCCTCCATCCCTCCGCGGGGAGCTATCACGATCTAATAGAACTTTTAGTCGAAGAGGGTTACGACGTCTGTATTGATCTGTGCGGGGCTGATTACCTAGGAAACGGAACTCGGGTATTNCCGGCATCTGTTGAGCCCGAACGCTTCGAATTGATTGTCAACCTTCTAGATGTTCGCACGCCGCGACGGCTGCGCATCAGAGTTCAAGTCCCTGAATCGGAGCCCATGGTCGCCACCATCTCTGGTATCCACCCGGGTGCCGAAGCGATGGAGCGAGAAGCTAGCGACATGTTCGGTCTTTGCTTTGAAGGCCATCCTGACCCGACCCCGATCCTGCTTCCCGATGGTTGGGAAGGGCACCCGCTGCGGAAAGACTTCGCGATTGGAAGTATCCCCGTTCAGTTCAAGGCGGTAGAGGGCCGATGACAACCCTGGACCACCTCCGAAATCGTGACGCCGTTCTCCGAATGTCCGAAGTCGAAGCAGAGGAACGAGCTGCCGTTGTCGACCCCGATGACGAACGAATGATCATCAACATGGGTCCGCAGCACCCGTCGACCCATGGTGTGCTGCGCGTGACGATGGAGTTAGAGGGCGAAACAGTCCTGCGCTCTAAGCCCATCATTGGCTATTTGCACACCGGGATGGAAAAGACAGCAGAAGATCTCACGTTCTTACAAGGTCCGACGAATGTCACTCGGATGGATTACGCGTCCCCCCTATTCAACGAACTGACCTTCTCGTTAGCCGTAGAAGCGCTGATGGAAATTGAGCTTCCCGACCGGGCCACTTGGATCCGCATGTTGATGTGTGAACTAAACCGCATGTCGTCCCACCTTTTGTTCTTGGCGACTAACGGCATGGATCTTGGCGCTGTAGGCATGATGATTTATGGCTGGCGGGAGAGAGAAGAAATCCTTCGCTTCTTCGAGAAGGTGACTGGCCTCCGCATGAATCACAATTACATCCGACCCGGAGGAGTTGCCGCGGATCTTCCCGACGGCTGGCGCGATGACGTCCGAAGCATCCTCAAGATTCTCCCGGAACGCCTAGACCAATTCGATGTACTTATGACTGGTCAACCAATCTGGCGCGAACGCACCCAGGGTGTCGGCGTCATTACCACTGAGGAAGCCCTGGCGCTCGGCGCTACTGGTCCGATTCTACGTTCCACGGGGTTTGCGTGGGATCTCCGCCGAGCTATGCCGTACTTAGCCTACGACCAGGTCGAGTTCGACATTGTGGTGGGGACATATGGAGATACGTTCGACCGATACGCGATCCGACTCAATGAAATACGTGAGTCAATGCGTATCGTCGAACAATGCTTGGACCTTATGCCTGAGGGTCCATACCGCACTCAGGACCGCAAAGTGACTCCGCCACCACGAGCGCGAATCGATGAGTCAATGGAAGCACTTATTCATCATTTCAAGATTTTCACTGAGGGCTTTAAGGTGCCGCCGGGCGAGGTGTACACCGCAGTTGAATCACCGCGCGGCGAACTCGGCTGCTACTTGGTTTCTGACGGCGGGGCCAAACCGCAACGAATGCATATTCGCGCCCCCTCTTTCGTTAACCTCCAGACCCTTCCGCACATGATGTACGGCGGTTTGCTTGCTGATGCGATCGCGGTTATCTCATCGATCGACCCGATCATGGGGGAGGTTGATCGATGAAATTTTTCAGTGACGAAAATCTGGATCTCGCGCAAGTCATCATCAATCGGTATCCCAAACCGCGATCGGCAATGATTCCGTTGTTGCACCTAGCCCAGGAACAAGCCGGCTGGGTTACCGATGACGCGATGGCCCAGATAGCAGAACTAGTGGGCACGACTAGCGCTGAAGTACTTGGGACCTGTTCGTTCTATGAGATGTTCAAACGCCGTCCCGTAGGCAAATACGTCATCAACATTTGCACCACAATGTCGTGTGCGCTTATGGGTGCAAGAGAACTTTTGGACCATGCTGAACGGCGACTCGGCGTGAAAGCGGGCGGCACCACGGCAGACGGCATGTTCACCATCGAAGGGGCCGAGTGCCAGGCCGCATGCACGGAAGCCCCATGCTTGCAAGTCAACTACAGACATCGATATCGAGTGAGCCCGGACCGCTTCGACTCAATCGTTGACGAGCTTTCCACAACAGGTCACGAGATACCTGATCATGGAGTGCTTTCGCGGGTACGACAACAAATACCCGAAGATCGATTTGTAGGAGCCGAACCTCCGCAGGATGTGGTATCCGCCCCGGTGTGGATGCCTGACGCGGGGGTTGACCAATGACGAGTATGGCCGGGACTCCTATCCCGCACGCACCGGGATTCGTCGCAAACGACACGCCCCGAATCGTTACTGCGCGATTTGATCACGAAGACTCATACACCATTGAACGGTACGAAGCGACCGGTGGATACCACGCTCTTCGCAAGGCGCTGCAACAGACGCCCGAAGAGGTTCATAGTGAAGTGCGCGATGCGACTTTGCTTGGACGTGGAGGCGCTGGGTTCCCAACAGGAGTGAAGTGGGGGTTTTGCCCCCCCGGCGTCTGGCCTCGGTATCTCGTCGTAAACGGGGATGAATCAGAGCCGGGAACCTATAAAGACAGGCTTTTAATGGAGCTGGATCCTCACCAACTCATCGAAGGTTGCCTCATTGCTTGCTATGCCGTAGGCCTGAGTCAGTGCTTCTTGTACATCCGCGGAGAAATGCCCGTTGCCCAAGAACGAGTCGCTGCAGCGCTTAACGATGCGTACGCCGCTGGTTACATCGGCAAGAACATCCTCGGCACGGAGTTTTCGGTCGACATTATTTTGCATTGGGGCGCGGGCGCTTACGTGGTGGGGGAAGAAACGGCTCTTATTGAAAGTCTTGAGGGGAATCGGGGATACCCCCGNTTAAAGCCGCCGTATTTCCCCGCATCGATCGGNCTCTACGGTCAACCAACAATCGTCAACAACGTCGAAACGTTGTCAAATCTCCCATGGATCTTGGAACACGGTGCAGAGGCCTTCACCGCTATAGGTACCGAGAGTTCGCCGGGGACTCGCATGGTTGCCGTCAGTGGACATGTACGACGCCCGGGCGTCTACGAAATCGTTAACGGCACAACTACATTTAGAGACCTTCTGTACAACGAAGAAATGTGCGGCGGAATTCGCGACGGTAATCAACTCAAGGCCTTTGTACCCGGTGGNGGNTCTGCCCCGTGGTTTACACCTGATCAACTTGACTTACCTTTTGAGGCCAACCAGGTAGGACCTCAGGGATCCATGCTTGGCTCAGGAGCCGTCATGGTGATGGACGAAACCACTGATATTCCCGCAGCAGCTCTCACCCTCACCAAGTTCTATGCGCATGAGTCATGTGGCAAGTGCGTCCCATGCCGGGAAGGTGGCACTTGGCTAGAGCAAATACTTGGACGGGTAGTCAACGGCAGAGGAACACCTCGAGATCTGGAATTACTCATGGAGGTCGGCCAAACAATCAGCCCAGGCGACTTNCCTCACGCAGCGGTTGCATCTAAAGGAATCGAGGCAGTCCCGTTTCCCTATCAAATGACCACGATTTGCTTTGTCGGGCCGTCAGCCTTCGCTCCTGTCCACTCGGCACTCACTTTGTTCCCAGAAGAGTTCGAAGCGAGGGTCGCAGGTGGCGAGAGTGACACCATAAGTGAGGTGGCGGTCGATGTCTGAAACATCACCNGGTGAAGTCGCCGTCACCATCAACGGCGCACAAGTACAAGCTCATCCCGGCGAAATGCTCATTGCTGCGGCAGACCGAGCTGGAGTTCACATCCCGCGATTTTGCTATCACGAACGCATGTCGTCTGTGGGNATGTGCAGGATGTGTCTGGTCGATGTCGACACCGGCCGTGGGTCAATGTTGCAGCCATCGTGCATGGTTCCGGTTTCCGANGGGATGATCGTAGACACCGAGTCTGAGAACACGCGACGCGCCCAGGAAGGCGTGCTNGAACTCCTCCTCGTGAACCACCCGCTTGACTGTCCGGTATGTGACAAGGGTGGCGAATGTCCGCTCCAAGACCAAACAATGGCCTATGGGCCTGGTGAGTCCCGGTTTGTCGAAGAGAAACGACATTATGAAAAACCTATCCCGATCTCGGACCTTGTCGACCTAGATAGNGANCGTTGCATCCTGTGCGACCGCTGTACCCGTTTCGCTGACGAGATCGCCGGAGATCCGCTAATTCAGTTCACTGAACGCGGTAACNCCACACAGGTGTTGACTTTCCCCGACGAACCCTTTACTTCCTATTTTTCGGGCAACACGGTCCAAATTTGCCCAGTAGGTGCACTGACCGCTGCCCCNTACAGATTCAAGGCTCGCCCGTGGGACCTNGAACAAGTTGAATCAACATGCACCACTTGCTCGCTGGGATGTCGCGTGGCNGTGGAATCTTCACGAAACGAACTCGTTCGGTACCTAGGAGTAGACGTCGAATCGGTGAACCATGGGTGGCTCTGCGACAAGGGTCGGTTCAACTATGAGGCCGTTAACAGTGATGACAGACTGGTAACTCCACTCGTTCGAGATGCCGAGAACTCNCACCAGTTGCTCGGCACGAATTGGGGGTCGGCTTTAGCTCTGGCCGCCGAAGCCATCCGGCAAGCTGGCCCGGAAGGTATCGGGATAATTGGTGGGTCGAGACTGACCAATGAAGACGCCTACGTTTGGGCGAAGCTCGCTCGCTCCGTCATCGGAACGGACAACCTCGACGCGCAACTAGGAGACGGCTTGCCAGCGGAGGCTGTATTAGGTCTCCCCCCAGCGACCATCGCGGATGCCTGCAACTCGGACACGGTTCTCATCATTGGACCCGACCTCAAAGAGGAACTCGCCATCCTCCACCTTCGACTTCATGTAGCTGCTAACAAGGGCCAAACTCGCGTCATAGAAATCGGACCAACCGTGACGGGGGCCGAAACGTACGCGCAGCGCTCTATCCGATGTCTCCCTGGCGAAGCAGCNAAAACTTTGCTTGCCCTCTTGGAAAGCGATGATCCGCTAGCGAGTCAACTACTAGAGGGATCCGTGGTCACAGTTTTAGGCCGCGCATCCCTGGCGGAATCAGCAACACCGGCTTTGGANGTCGCAGCAGTCATCCGCGACCGACTCCCCCATGCCACCTTCTTACCTGCGTTACCNCGTGGCAACGTGCGAGGTGCCTTAGACATGGGCCTCGCACCCGGGGTGCTCCCAGGTCGAACGTCCCTCGATCGCCCAACCNAGTCTCTGCTCNATCANTGGCAGACCCTCCCCGACAAAGCCGGTCTTGACACCACAGGCATGCTTCAAGCCGCGGCATCCGGTCAACTCGACACNCTNATATTGCTTGGCGCTGATCCCCTGCGCGACTTCCCNGATCGAAACCTCGCCGCGGAAGCCTTTCAACGTGTGAAAACCATTATCGCGATCGACAACTTCATCACCGACTCAGTGGCGCAAGCCGACATAGTCATGCCAAGTACCGCCTACGGAGAGCAGGACGGAACTACAACAAACATTGAGGGTCGGATCAGCCGGCTCAGCCAAAAGATCACGTCTCCCGGCTCGACTCGCGATGACTGGATGATCGCCAGTGAGTTGGCATGGCGACTGGGCGGGGATCTTGGCGTTGGATCCCGGGAAGAAATTTGGCGCGAAATTGAGCAAGTTGCACCGAGTCATCAGGGGATAACCATCGAACGAATCTGTGGGCCTGAAGCCCACGAGGGCATTGTCGTCAAAGAAACTTCGATAGAACCGACGTTGGTGGAACCNAAAGAACCGCCTGTCGTTGATGGCTATGGGCTGAGACTGGTTAGTGGACGCAAACTGTGGGACGCCGGCACCAATACCAGTCACAGCGCTTCACTGANTCACTTGGCTGAAGAAGCGATATTAAAGGTTCATCCCAGCGACCTCCANCGTTTGGGTGTCTTGAGCGGAGCCACGGTCCGAGTTATCTCCACCCGAGCAACCGAAACAGTTACAGCGGTCGCTGATGACNAGATCTTGCGAGGCACCGCGGTGCTTCCGTTCAACCAACCCGGAGGTGGAGCGAACCGATTTATCGACGCCACGGCACTCGTCAACGACATTCGGATTGAAACACTATGACCGGCGATCCGCTGTATTTGGATGGCGTCGATCTCNCCGACATCGGCATCATGGTCATCAAAGTNCTGGTCGCGTTTACCTTTTTGCTCGTCGCCACGATGTTCATGGTTTGGTTTGAACGGAAACTAATTTCGGACATGCAAAACCGGATCGGNCCCAACGTCGCCGGCCCCTGGGGCTTGCTNCAGACTTTTGCTGANGGTGTGAAGTTTTTCTTCAAAGAGGACCTNCGTCCCGAAAACGCGGATCCGCTTGTATTTCGACTGGCACCCTATATCNCAGCGGTAACTGCCTTCCTATCCTTCGCCGTCGTACCCATAGGCGGTTCGTTCGGAGGCGACTCTTCGGGAACGGTCACTATCTTCGGACGGGATACCTACCTCCAGGTCGCNGACCCTCCGATCGGCATTCTCTTCTTACTGGCGATGTCTTCGATAGCGGTGTACGGGGTGATGCTCGCCGGTTGGTCGTCCGGCTCNAAGTATCCGCTTATTGGATCCGTGCGCGCCACGGCACAAGCCATCTCTTACGAAGCCGCGCTAGGCATGGCTACCGTCGTCGTGGTAATACTCGCCGGAACCTTGTCAACTCATGGCATCGTTGCCGCGCAGNCCGGAGGGTTTAGCCNCTGGTTCCTCGTCTCATCAGGAATCGTCCCGTTTATTGTCTTCCTTATAGCGGCGACTGCTGAACTCAATCGACCACCTTTTGACNTAGTAGAAGCCGAACAAGAACTGGTCGGCGGATTTCACACCGAATACTCATCGATTCGTTTCGCACTTTTTTTCCTTGCCGAGTTCATGAACGTCATCACNATGTCAGCGATCATGGTCACCCTCTTTTTCGGTGGTCCCGCGGGTCCCATTTTCTTTGGNATGACGTGGTTCTGGCCCACCATCTGGTTCCTACTAAAGGTGTTGGCATTCCTTTTCGCATTTGTGTGGTTCCGNGCGACCCTTCCAAGACTTCGATACGACCAATTGATGCACCTAGGTTGGAAGTTGCTGATACCACTCATTCTTTTCTGGTTGATGTTCATCAGCCTCAAAGAATTGCGCGCGACCTACGAGTGGAACTGGATCGTGACCTACGGAGCAGCGTTCGTGGCCCTAGCGATAGGNGCTTCCCTCCTCGTCGTNGCGCTGCGAGCGGGCGACCGCGCCTATGAAGACGAATTGGAGGAGGTGTAATGGGATACCTCAACGGTTTCAAGGTCACATTTCTTAAGCTTTTCGAAGAACGGGTGACTACCGAATACCCCAAAGAAAAGCGTCCTAAGCCACCGCGATTTCACGGACGGCACGTCCTAAACCGTTACGAGGACGGCATGGAAAAATGCATCGGCTGCGAACTGTGCGCCGGGGTGTGCCCAGCTAAATGCATTTACGTTCGGGGCGCGGATAACCCCGAAGCGGACCCCGTATCCCCGGGGGAGCGCTACGGCTACGTCTATGAAATCAACTATCTCCGTTGCATCCATTGTGACCTCTGCGTCGAAGCTTGCCCCACAGAAGCCATCACTGAATCGAAGCTCTTTGAATTCAGCTTTGCCAATCGGACCGATGCGATTTACACCAAAACTGAATTAGTCGTCGACGACCAAGGTCGNCCTCAACGCCANCCCTGGGAACTCTGGCACGACGGGGACGACCTAGCCACATCGGGTTGGATGCGGGCAACATCCTCAGCAGGCAACACCGACTATGAAAATCGCGTTGGCTGGAGTGGNGAACTTGGTTACGGAGTACGAAACCCAGAGAGAGGCCAACATTCGCCGGCGAGCGAAGACGAAACTGNCGCACCCGCACAACGNCACGACGCAGATTCAGGAGACCATCACTAATGGTCGACACACTCGTCTTCGCCGCCGCGGCTCTCATGTGCCTCNCTGGAGCGTTAGGCGTCGTCCTTGCTCGCAACCCTGTCCACTCAGCGCTCATGCTCGTCATGACGTTGTTTGGGATAGCCGTCCAATTCGTGGCCCAAGAAGCCCACTTTCTCGCTGCNGTCCAAGTCATTGTTTACGCAGGCGCNATCGTCGTGCTCTTTCTCTTCGTCATCATGTTGCTCGGAGTAGATCGAGCGCAGAGTCTGGAAATGTCGTTCCTGCCCATTCAGAAATGGGCAGCTCTTTTGTTTGCNGCNGGCTCACTGGCCATCNTCGCGGCACTAATCCTCGCNGTNGGAGAGCCGGTTACGGGAGCAGAAGCAGTGGGTGGTTCCGTCGGGACTACCGACGACGTTCGTCTTCTAGCTCACTCACTATTTTCNGACTATGTCTACGCGTTCGAACTCACCTCCCTTTTATTGGTGATTGCCGTAATTGGGGCAGTAGTTCTGGTCCGCAAACCGAGAAAGGCTGANACCCTCGCCCTAGAAGACGGGGGCGATGCCTGATGGAANTTACGACNGGGTGGTACCTGGTTCTCGGAGCCTTGCTCTTCNTAATCGGCGGTACCGGGCTACTGATACGTCGAAATCCACTCGTAATGCTCATGTGTGTTGAATTGATGCTCAATGGTGTCAATCTGAGTTTTGTTGCGTTCTCCCGAACGCTCGGCGACATTGGCGGGCAAACAGTCGTGTTCTTCGTGCTTGTAGTCGCCGCCGCTGAAGTAGTAGTCGGTTTGGGTCTCGTCGTCGCCATCCTTCGACGCCAACCGGGTGCTACCGCCGATGATCTTTCGGCGCTCAAGGGGTGATGGAGTGGTCGAACTAGTCTGGCTCATTCCTGCTCTGCCGCTNGCCGGGTTCATTTTGTTGCTACTGGCAGGGAATCGGCTAGGAGAGCCCCGAGCGGGGTGGATTGCGACCGCAGCTGCGGGCGCCTCTTTCCTGGCGACCTTAACGGTCTTCATCGGGCTGCTCAGCCGAGACAGCGAGAACGGCGAACGTTCATATGAACTGGTTCTATTCGAATGGCTACCGGCTGGTTCTCTTCAAGTAGAAGCAGGCTTTTTACTTGACCCGCTNTCGGTAACCATGGCTCTNTTTGTTACTGGCGTTGGGGCCTTGATCCACCTCTACTCCATCGGCTACATGCACGGAGATCCCAAATACTCAAAGTTCTTCTTGTACCTAAACCTCTTTCTTTTCTCAATGCTCGTGCTTGTGTTGGGCAACAACTTGGTTGTCACTTTTCTTGGATGGGAAGGTGTCGGAGCTTGCTCATACTTCCTGATTGCGTTCTGGCACCACAGAGAGAGTGCAGCCACCGCAGGCAAAAAAGCTTTCGTGACCAACCGCGTNGGCGATTGGGGNTTTATGATCGCGACCTTCGCGATCTGGTCGGCATTAGGTACTGTCACCTACACCGAAATTGCTGTCTCGCCCGCCATGGCAGCCGCCACGGGAACTGCCGTCTCACTGCTGCTATTTGTCGCTGCTGCGGGTAAGTCGGCACAACTTCCGCTCTCTGTTTGGCTACCGGACGCTATGGAAGGCCCGACTCCAGTTTCTGCCATGGTTCACGCCGCGACGATGGTCACCTCTGGTGTGTACCTCCTCGTGCGCATGAACAACGTGCTCACCGACGACGCGTTACTTGTCATCGCCGTCGTCGGCGCAGCAACAGCACTTTTTGGCGCGTTATGTGCCGTAGCCCAACACGACATCAAAAAGGTGCTCGCCTATTCAACCATTAGCCAACTCGGCTACATGTTTTTGGCGATCGGTTCAGGAGCCTACGTAGCGGCAATCTTTCACGTCATCACGCACGCATTCTTTAAGGCACTTCTGTTCCTTGGCTCTGGTTCGGTGATCCATGGCATGAGTGACGAACAAGACATGCGGAAAATGGGTGCTTTGCGTCTAGCCATGCCCCTAACAGCGGCCACATTCATTGTCGGGTGGCTCGCCATAGCAGGAGTTCCACCGTTCGCCGGGTTTTGGTCAAAAGACGAAATCTTGTTAGCTGCTTGGGAACAAGAAAACATCGGCCCCCTTCTTTGGGTTGTCGGGCTTTTCACAGCGCTACTCACTGCGTATTACATGAGTAGACAAGTCATCCTTGTGTTCTTCGGAGATCAAAGGTGGGAGGAAGGCGCGCACCCGCACGAATCCACGTGGACCATGACCGCCCCGCTTTGTGTTCTGGCGGGAGCAGCCGCAATCGGCGGTGCCATCAACCTGCCGCTGGTCAAAGATTGGCTTGTTCTTGAACAGTTCCTCGAACCGATCTTCGATCATCCGCATCACTTCTCGTCCGGAACCCTCACCAAAATTGTTTTGGCTGTGATTTCGGTTGGGGCGGGCCTCGCAGGAATTTCCTTCGCAGTTCTGACGTGGTTCACTCGAAGAATTCCAACAGATCGCCTCGAGCCTGAGTTCCTTGAGAATGCGATGCACGTCGATACGACATACGCGCGGGTCGTGGAAGGAATCGGAACCTCTAGCTTCCAGGGAACTGCTGACATCGATGAACGAATCGTGGACGGAGCTGTCAATGGGCTCGGCAAACTAACGATCAGGATCGGCCAGCTAATCCGGCCTGCACAGTCCGGATATATCCGGAACTATGCCGTCGCGGTGGCGATGGGCGCCCTGATCATCGTTGTGCTCCTGGCATGGAGTGTTCTGCTGTGATGGAAATGGTCGCTGTCCAAAGCGGATCAACATTCCCCGTTTTGAATGCAATGATCGTTCTCCCGGCTTTGGGTGCTCTCGTCGTAGTGCTTTTACCCAACAGCAGACCCGAGATGATGCGACCAATTGGCGCAATCTTCTCCTCAATGGCCGCAGCCATGTCTCTCTTCGTGATGACCCAATTCTCAAGTCAGGACCCCGGATTCCAGTTTGAGTCAATCCAATCGTGGATCCCGGCCCTGGGTATCAATTGGCACGTAGGCGTAGACGGTATTTCACTTTGGCTGGTCGTCCTAACTGGCTTTATCACCCCAATAGTGCTTCTGGCAGTAGACCCTCATCACGACCCGAAGCCGTACACCGCCTGGCTACTGCTACTCCAAGCCGGCTCATTCGGCGCGTTCCTGTCACTCGATCTCTTCTTGTTTTTCGTCATGTTCGAAATCGTTCTAGTTCCGATGTACATGCTCATTGGGGGATGGGGCTACGACGACCGTCGCTACGCGGCCACAAAGTTTTTCCTGTACACCATGGCCGGTTCGGCGCTGATGTTGGTCGCTATCGTCAGCGTCGCGACATTAAGTGCAGGGGATCAAGGAATCACTTTTAACGTCATCGAGCTAGCACAACGCCAAGCCTTATCAACAAATACGGCACGTTTGTGTTTTTTAGCTTTCGCCCTCGCTTTCGTTATCAAAGTGCCGATCGTCCCAGTGCATACATGGCTCCCGGACGCACACACTCAAGCGCCGACAGCCGGATCAGTCGTCCTAGCTGCAGTGATGTTGAAATTGGGTACCTATGGGCTGCTGCGCTTCGGCCTTTACCTCTTCCCGGAAGCCGCGGTCTGGGGGGCCCCGACCCTGGCCACCTTGGGGGTAATAGGAGTTGTCTACGGAGCCATCGTCGCCACGATGCAAAAAGACCTTAAGCGGCTCGTGGCGTACTCCTCAGTAGCCCACATGGGATTTATCGTTTTAGGGATCTTCGCGTTCACGACTCAGAGTCTCGAGGGTGGAGTACTACAGATGGTTAACCACGGTCTCTCGACTGGTGCTCTGTTCCTACTTGTGGGAATGCTCTACGAGCGGCGAAAGACACGGGTCATCGACGAACTCAATGGGATCCAATCCGCGGCGCCCATTTTCGCGGGGTTCTTCACCATCGTGATGCTCTCGTCCATCGGTGTTCCCGGCCTAAATGGATTCGTTGGTGAATTCCTAATTTTGATCGGCTCGTACGATACTCGACGCTGGTGGACTGTTATTGCGGCGACCGGTGTGATCCTTGCAGCTCTCTATCTTCTCTGGGCATATCAGCGGGTCTTCCACGGCGAACCAACACCAACCGATGAAGCAACTCCCGATTTGACCCTGAGAGAAGGACTGATCCTTACTCCCTTCGTTGTCGCGATTGTCTTTCTAGGTATCTATCCCAAGCCATTACTTGACCGAATTGAACCTGCAGTGGATGGGCTAATCACCCACATCGAAAACCATTCAGACTACGAACGTCCCGACCCCGCGGATCCGATAGCTATAGATCAGCATCAACTCGACGAGGACGATCACTGATGAGCGTCCTCCCTCAATTGGTCTTCGTTGGGCCCTCCGTTGATTGGTGGGCACTGTTGCCTCAGATGATCCTTCTAGGTGCAGCACTGCTGATCCTGCTTGTTAGCGCCCTGGCCCCGCAACGAACATCAAGTGGCCTCGTCACCGGAACAACCGTTTGCTCAGCAGCAGCGGCATGGATCGCAACTTTTGGTTTGTGGAGTGACGTGAGAACCGAAGGTCCCTCGGCCTCCATCGCATCAGCCTTGGGTGTAGACGGCTTCAGCGTCTTCTTCACGATGCTGATCGTCATCGCACTGATCGCCACAGCCATGCTTGCCCACAGTTACCTGGATCGAGAAGGCATTGACCCGCCGGAATTCCATGCGCTCCTGCTCTGCTCTGCCGCAGGGGCCATCGTCATGGCTTCGGCGAACGACCTCATCGTTATGTTCCTTGGCTTAGAGGCGTTGTCAATTGGCTTGTACGTCATGATTGCGATGCATGCTCGTCGCCCGGAAGCCCGCGAGTCGGCGATGAAGTACTTCGTGCTTGGAGCCTTCAGTTCAGCGTTTCTGCTCTACGGGATAGCTCTGACCTACGGCAGTACCGGATCCACCAACTTAATACACGTGCGCGACTACCTAACCGCCGTGGTATTTCGGGATCAACACCTGCTGATGGCGGCAATGGCGTTGCTGTTGGTTGGCTTCTCATTCAAAGTCGCCGCCGCTCCGTTTCACTTCTGGGCTCCCGATGTCTACCAAGGAGCGCCAAGCCCAGTGACCGGATGGATGGCATCGGTCGCTAAAGCGGCCGGGTTCGCGGCACTCTTACGGGTCTTCTTCGTCGCATTCGCGACCCATGACGCCGATTGGTCGCCCATCGTTGCGGTACTTGCGTTCATCACATTGATCGTTGGCGCCGTGATGGCAATCCTGCAAAACGATGTGAAACGCATGCTGGCTTTTTCTTCAATTAGTCATGCTGGATTTGTTCTTGTAGCCGTGCAGTCAGCCAGCAACAAAGGCACTTCAGCCGCGTTGTTCTATCTCTTCACGTACACATTTATGGTTCTGGGCAGCTTCGCCATCGTCGGGGCGATGGGCGCTGATGGAGAACATCCCCTCGACCGGTACGCAGGTCTGGGCCGAAGTCGGCCAATTCTTGCTATGGCGTTCACCATTTTGTTGTTCGCCCAGGCGGGCGTCCCACTTACCTCCGGATTCGTAGGAAAGTTCCAGGTTATTGGCGCGGCCGTGGCAGACCGCAGCTATCTGCTAGCGGCAGTTGCGATGCTCACTGCCGTCATCGGCGCGTTCATGTATTTACGGATCGTGATGGCCATGTACGTTGCAGATCGCGAGGTCGAAGGACCATCCCCGACGTTGCATTGGACCGTGGCCATTGTTCTAGGAGCGGTCACCGGTTTCACCATCCTGATCGGAATTGTGCCCCAATTCCTGATCGAATTCGCTGACGATGCCGTCCCAGTGCTGATTCGAGGATGACCGTGTCCACCCCGAAAAGCCAAAGCCTCAAACCCCTCACTATGGGAATCAAAGATCGTGCCAAAGAATCACGTCTTTTCTCTCTACGGCGAGGTAGCTTTCACTACGTCCAGAACCCGCGGGATGAGGCACCGCGTTGGGTTTTGGAAAGCCCCGAAACCCCTAACTAGCCTCGTCAATCGTGTCGGAATTACTGCGGAGCTACCTGACGGTCGGCATCTTTGGTGTCGCAGCTATAGCGATGGCCGGAGCGATGCTGACCATAGCGAGAATTCTCCGTCCGCAACGACCATCCACTCAGAAGCTGATTGCATACGAAAGCGGAGTGGATCCGGTAGGGGGAGATTGGGCCCAAAGCCAAATTCGGTACTACGTCTTTGCTGTTTTGTTTGTTCTTTTCGACGTCGAGGCGGTCTTCATTTTCCCTTGGGCGACCCGACTAGAGATCTACGGCACGTTCGGGCTTGTCGAGATGGCCATCTTCATCTTCATTCTTGTGCTCGGCTTGTTCTATGCCTGGCGAAAGGGTGTTCTGCGGTGGGTCTAAGGAAAGCTGTCTAAATGGGACTCATTGACAAAGGCAAGATGCCGAAGCCCCTTAGTTGGTTGCTCAATTTTGGGCGGGCGCGCTCCTTATGGGTCTACCAATGGGGGCTGGCGTGCTGCGCGATCGAAATGGGAGCGGCGTTTGGATCACCTCGCTATGACGTGATGCGTCTAGGTGTAATTCCATTCCCGGCTAGCCCTCGACAGGCTGACTTGGTGGTAATTTCTGGAACGGTCACCGACAAAATGGCTCCGGTGATCCTTCGTCTTTATGAACAGATGCCGGAACCGAAATACGTCATTTCGATGGGCTCGTGCGCTAACTGCGGCGGACCTTATTGGGATAGCTACTCGGTGACGAAAGGCGTCGATCAGGTCATCCCCGTCGATGTATACGTTCCAGGATGTCCTCCGCGACCGGAGGCTCTTTTGGAGGGCATCGTGCTACTCCAAGAACGTATCCAGGGTGAAGACATCGCCGAAAAATGGCGAGGCCAGCCCATAGTGGTGGAGGGCTGATTCCATGGGCGATGAACAAAAGCCTGAAGAACCCTCACCTTCAGATGAGGGAAGAGAAAAGCTGTTAAATGAACTTTCCGCAAGCCTTGGTGAAACGCTCATCGAATCACACCTGCGGGCTCACGAAGATTTGTGGTTGAGGGTACGGGTCGAGAACTGGTCAGACGCAGTGAGAACCGCCAGAGCCGCGGGCTTCTTATACTTCGGCTTCCTCTCAGCCATCGACTGGGATATTGCGCCTGAAGGGCGGTATGAGGACACCGAGTTTGACGAGGGACTCACCGAAGAAGATGAACAACCTGTCGAACTCGACGCTTCCTCCGGGTACGCGGGGGGAGACTCCAGATTCCAGTTGTTGGCGCAGTTGTACTCGCTAGAGCGCCAACTCGGTTTGCTTCTGAAAGCCGATGTTGGCGACGACATGACTGTCGACACCATTCGCGACATATTCCCCGGTGCCGACTGGCATGAACGCGAGACGCACGAAATGTTTGGCATCACGTTTCAAGGCCACCCAACGCTACACCCTCTGTATTTACCCACCGAGTTTGAAGGCCACCCTCTACGAAAAGATTTTCCGCTGCTGGCCCGTCACGTAAAACCGTGGCCTGGGGTTGTCGACATTGAAGAAATTCCCGAACACCTCGAGGCCCAACTGGAAGCTGAAGTCATGGCTGCCTTCGAGGCCGAAGGAGGTGAAGTATGACAACTACCTCCGACCGCGAACAGATGGCTTATGTAGCCGCGCAGGCCGCTGACGCCCGGGTCAACGTCGAACTCGACACCGGGGATATGACCCTTAATATCGGACCCCAACACCCCGCGACCCATGGAACGCTGCGCATCGCCTGCAAGCTTGATGGCGAACAAGTGGTTGTCGCTGAACCAATCATGGGTTACATGCACCGTGGCTACGAAAAGCTGTGCGAAGTTCGCACCTATCCCCAGTGCACCACCCTCGTTAATCGAATTGATTGGCTTGGTAGTTTCGCCAACGAAGTCCCCTTCATTCTTGCGGCGGAGCGCCTAATGGAAGTAGAAGCCCCGCCGCGCGCCCAGTGGATTCGGACCATCCTTTTTGAACTCAGCCGCATCGCCAATCTTTCGCTTTTCTTGGGCGACATGGGAGTCCAAATTGGGGCACTTACCCCTGTTTTCTTCGCGTTTCGAGACCGTGAGCGAGTTCTAAACCAAATCGAGGAAGTAACTGGCGGCCGCTTCCACCCTAATTTCGATCGAATCGGCGGCCTCAAAGACGACATCCCCAAGGGTTGGGTCGATGAAACTCGCTCCGTTATGACAAAAATGCGGACTTTCTGTGACGAGATGGAAGACCTTTTAGTCGGTAACGAAATCTTCCAAGCGCGATGCCGCGGTGTCGGAGTTATTCCCGCTGACGTAGCCCTCGGACACGGACTCTCGGGCGCAAACCTTCGCGCTAGCGGAATCGACTGGGACCTCCGACGAGATGCCAATCCGGGGCTCGCTTGGGATCAAATTGATTGGCGGGTGTGGACCCATCCCGATGGTGACTCCTTCGCCCGCTACTGGGTTCGGTTGCAAGAAACCCGCGAAGCTACGCGAATTGTTGACCAACTTCTCGATGGAATTCCGACTGGGCCCATCATGGCTAAGGTCCCCAGGATCATCAAGGTGCCTGCGGGCGAAGCCTACGTTTCGACAGAAAACCCGCTCGGAGAAATGGGCTACTACATCGTTAGTAAAGGCGATTTAGGACCTTTTCGAGTGAAGATCCGTACTCCCAGTTTCAACAACATCTCTGTTGTTCCGTGGGTAATGAAGGGCGTGTACGTACCCGACGTCATCACCATATTGGGGTCGCTGTACTTCATTTTGGGAGACATTGACCGGTGACGACACTGCTCGCCCTCCCGTATTGGCAAGAAACCGCCATCAAACTTGGTGTGGCCCTCGCAGTGATCCCGACCACGTCACTAATTCTTGTGTACCTCTTCCTGTTTAAAATGATGGCCTTCATGCAGAGCCGTCTGGGGCCAAACGACACCGGCCCATACGGGTCACTCCAGCTCATAGCCGAAGCAATTAAGTTCCTCCAAAAAGAAGACATTCACCCAGCGCAAGCCGACCGGCGCGTGTTCCGAATGGCGCCGGTGGTGGTGCTGGCCTCGACGTTCTTGCTTTATGTGGTCCTCCCAGCCGGCCCCGACGCCGTTGTCCAAAATCTCGATACCGGCGTTTTCTATGCAATGGCAGTGTCTTCGCTGTCAGTGCTGGGCATTTTGATGGCAGGTTGGGCATCAGCAAATAAATACGCGTTATTAGGTGGACTCCGTGCTGCGGGACAGTTGATTGCCTACGAACTGCCGCTAATTCTCGCCGTCATGGGTGTCGTAGTTCAGGCGGAAACCCTCAACCTCCAAGGCATCGTCCACGCGCAAGCCACCGGCGAAATCTTTGGATTCGGTGCAATTGGTAATCCGTTTATCCTCACACAATTCCTGGCGTTTCTAATTTTTATGATTGCGGCACAAGCAGAACTCACCCAAACACCGTTTGACATGCCTGTCGCCGAAACTGAACTTGTAGGTGGATTTCATGTCGAATACACCGGGTTCAGATTTTTGTTGTTCTTCATGGCGGAGTTCGGGACAGCTTTCGCATTCTCGGCCCTTGCCGCCGTCATGTTCCTAGGAGGCTGGTGGATCCCAGGATTCGACGTGGACGACAACATTTTAAATATCCTCGGACCCGGCGTCATGCTCGCGAAAATTCTCCTGGTCGCTTTCTTTATCTTCTGGGTCCGCTTCACCTACCCGCGGCTTCGGGAGGATCAACTGCAGAAATTTGCGTGGAAAATTCTAATTCCCTTAGCCCTCGCGAACATCGTGCTTACTGGAATATTTAAGGTGGTCTTCTAATGCCCCGCATCCCTGGTCTCATAAAGGGTTTGGGTGTCACTGCCCGCACAGCAGGGAGGACCTTATTCCCCAGACGTGGCTGGAAAACTTTGATTCCAGCGCCCCAAAAGGGGGCCGTCACAGTCCAATACCCACACGAGAAAGAAGCGCCCCCAGACCGCGCTCGGGGCGTTATCGCGCTCCATGAGGAAAATTGCACAGCCTGCATGCTGTGCGCGCGACAGTGCCCTGATTGGTGTATTTACATCGAAGGGCACAAAGTCAAAGCCCCGCCGCGGCGTGCTGGCGGCAAACCGCGGACTGTCAACATGCTTGACCGTTTCGACATCGACTACGCGCTCTGCATGTACTGCGGGATTTGTGTGGAGGTGTGTCCCTTTGACGCGCTGTTTTGGACCCCGGAGTATGAATACAGCGAACCTCGGATAGCTGACTTACTTCACGACAAAGATCGTTTAGGTGAATGGATGGACACAGTCCCTGACTTCCTTGACTACGAGCCAGGCTCGGAGGAAAAAGTCAGAAAGGTTCCGAGGTAGCGCTGCATGGTTGCGCAGAACATCTTCTTTGGGATCATCGCGGCGGTAGTCGTCGTATCCGCGTTGCGGATGGTCACAACGCGCAACATCGTTCACGCCGCTCTCTACCTCGTAGCGGTTCTCGCTGGACTCGGAGCCTTATATATCCTGTTAACCGCCGAATTTATAGCGACTACCCAAGTCTTGGTGTACATCGGTGCTGTGATGGTCCTGTTCTTGTTCGGCATCATGCTCACTAAGGCACCTTTAGGCAATGTCATGAAAATGACAGGACCTCAATGGCCGATAGCGGCGGCGGTGTCGGTCCTACTAGCAGGAGTAACCGTCTATTCGCTAATCGATCATTTCGGATCAGATCGTCTTGCAAACGACGGCCCAGTCTTTCGGACAGCACACGTTTCAGACGAAGTTTTCTCCACCTACATCGTTCCTTTCGAGGCCGTGTCCGTGCTTTTATTGGCGGCTCTCATTGGAGCCATTGTCCTGGCGAGGAAGGACTGACGTGCTGCTGAACCAGTTCCTCATCCTCGGCGCATTCTTATTTGCCGTAGGCGTCTACGGAGTCCTCGCGCGGCGCAACGGCGTAATGGTGTTGATGTCAATTGAGTTGATGCTCAACGCGGTCAACATCAATTTGGTGGTCTTCGGCGTGCAACATGGCGTCGTATCCGGCCAAGTTTTTGCACTGTTTGTCATAGCAGTCGCGGCCGCAGAAGTTGGCGTGGGGCTCGCCATCGTTCTACTCCTGTATCGCAACCGAACCAGCATCGACGTCGAAGACTTCGATTTGATGCGGGGATAGGGGAGCGCTATGTGGATGTTAGAAAACGCCTTCATTATTCCCCTAATACCGGCTATCTCCTTTGTCGTAATACTTTTCTTCGGGAAACGATTTATTGGAGCAGGACGGGTTCACGTCGTAGGAATAACAGCCCTTGGGCTCGTATGGGTCTTATCGGCGGTAGCCGCTTTTCAATGGACACAGCGCGTTGAGGACCCCCCGCCCGGTGCAATTGTTCAACTCGAAGCCCATGTGGATGAACACGGCGATCAACGCGCAGATGAACACGGCGACGATCATGCCAACGACCACGCTGCTCTTTCGCAAGACCATTCGAAGGACGGACACGGGGGTGGCCATTCCAGTCCCCTAATTCGGCCTGTTATTTCAACTTTTTCTCAATGGTGGTCAAACGGGGGAGTTGAATTTGCCGTTGGAACCCTTGTCGATGGCCAAACTGTTTTGTTACTTATCGTCGTTGCTTCCATCTCCCTTTTGGTCCACATCTACTCAAGTGAATACGTAAAGGGTGACCGCCGCTACGTCCACTACTACGCGTTCCTCAGTCTCTTCACCGCCGCCATGTTGTTCTTCGTCATGGCGCAGAACATCATTCAACTAATTGTTGGTTGGGAACTCGTCGGCGTGTGCTCATTTGTCCTCATCGGACATTGGTGGGAGGAAAAGCCGAACACCGATGCAGCCTTAAAAGCATTCCTCACCAACCGTGTTGGGGATATAGGCCTCATCGTCGGCATGATCGTCCTTTGGGGCACCTTCCGAACCTTCGATATCGACGCCATCAACACCTTGATATCCGCAGATCCTGCAGCACATCACTTCGCCCTCCTGGTCGCTGCGTGCTGTTTAATGGCAGCGGTCGCTTCCAAGTCAGGCCAGTTCCCGCTTCACACATGGCTTCCTGACGCGATGGCGGGTCCCACTCCAGTGTCCGCACTCATCCATGCCGCCACGATGGTGGTAGCGGGCGTTTACATGATTGCTCGGCTCTACCCAGTCTTTTACGAAGGCTTTTCAATCGGCAGTAGTTCAATCAACCTGATGGCTTTCATCGGAGGATTTACCGCGCTCATCGGCGCGGCATTGGCTTTCGCCCAATGGGATATCAAGAAAGTGCTGGCCTACTCGACAGTTTCTCAACTCGGCTACATGGTCATGGCCCTAGGGGTTGGGGCGTGGACCGCAGCGATATTTCATTTATTCACACACGCCTTCTTCAAAGCTTGCTTGTTCTTAGGGGCAGGGTCAGTGAGCCATGCAGCTCACCACACATTCGATATGCGAAAAATGGGTGGGCTTAAGAAAGACATGCCCCACACGTACCGAACCTTCGTCATCTCAGCCCTGGCCTTAGCGGGAATCTTCCCCTTCGCAGGGTTTTGGTCGAAAGACGAAATCCTGCTCGGGTCCCTCGTCGGACAAGAGAACAGCTATCCACTAATGCTCATCTTTGGATGCGCCGTCGCCCTCATGACTGCCGCATATATGACCCGAGTGATTTGGTACACATTCCACGGAGAGTTCAGAGGTGAAGGTCACCCCCACGAATCACCGAAAGTCATGACCGTACCTCTGTGGATTCTCGCAGGGATGGCCGTCGTCGCGGGAGCATTCAATTTGCCGAGCCCGGTACTCGAACCTTTTGGATTAGAAGGACTTGCTCACCGAATCCAAACCTACGCCGAACCCTCGGTCTATCTGAGCGGTCTAGGACTATCCCACCCGGACCCCTCTCTCGCCATGGCATTGGTCGGGTCAGCACTCGCAATATCGGGCATTCTTGTGACATACCTGTACTACTGGCGCGGCATGGGCCCCCACGGCATGACGCAACGCAACCGGTATGCCAAGAACGGCTACACCTTCTTGGAAAATAAGTATTACCTTGACCACCTCTACAACGACGTGGTCGTCGAAACCGTCAAGCGCCCCATCGCCAACTGGGCGAACCGTTTCAATCAAAATGTTCTAGACGGCGCCGTCAACGCCGCGGGTGAAACTGCCCGAGACACCGGACGTTGGATCTACAAGTGGATCGACCAAGGTGCAATTGACGGCTCTGTCCACGCTGCAGCGCGCGGCGCCGATTCCTCCGGAGAGGGTCTGCGCGCCATCCAGTCCGGAAAAGTCCAAAACTACGGCCAGCTGCTTTTCGGATCAGCAGCGGTGCTGGCCATAGTCTTCGTGATCGTCGTATAGGAGCAACAAAGTGGAAGCCACGGGATTTGATAGCTGGGTGTTGAGCCTGACCGTGTTCCTGCCGTTAGTAGGGGCAGTGGTCATAATGATGATCCCCAAAGCCTACGAAGCAGAAGTCAAGCTCGTCGCGCTGGGATCATCGCTACTAGCGCTCATCATCGGCCTCTACATAACAATCCAATTCAATTATGGCGCCGCCGGAGATCTCCAATTCGTTGTCGACAAAGGTTGGATCGATGTCATCAACAGTCGATACATCGTTGGGCTAGACGGACTGTCGCTGCCCTTACTGATGCTGTCATTGGTGACAGTGCCGCTATGTCTCATCTACAGCTGGAATCACGTTCCTGAACCAGGCAACACGAAAGCATTTTTCATACTGTTGCTCATTCTGTCAACGGGCATGAATGGCACGTTCGTCGCGCAAGACATGATCCTTTTCTTCGTCTTCTTCGAAATCGTCTTACTGCCCATGTATTTCCTCATCGGTGTGTGGGGAGGAGAAGATCGCCGCTACGCCTCATTGAAGTTCTTCCTATACACGCTGTTCGGGTCGGCGTTAATGATCATCAGTTTCCTGGCCCTGTTCTTTCTGTCGAAGGACTCGGCAGGTGAACTTCTACACACCTTCGACATGAGGGTTCTGACCGACGTAGCGGGTGTAGGAATTATCAAAAGTACGCAAGTGTGGATTTTCGCAGGCCTCTTCATGGGCTTCGGGATCAAAGTACCGATGTTTCCGTTCCACACCTGGCTACCAGACGCCCACACACAGGCCCCCACCGTCGGATCAGTCATCCTTGCGGCAGTACTCCTTAAATTAGGTACCTACGGGTTTGTTCGTATCGCCATCCCGTTCCTGCCCGATGCTGCGATCTCGTGGGCGCCATGGATTGGGCTACTTGCGGTGATTGGCATCATCTACGGCGCACTTGGCTGTCTCGCGCAAAGCGACATGAAACGCCTCATAGCGTTCTCCTCGGTGGCCCACATGGGTTTCGTAATGCTTGGTATTGCAACGTTGACCGACTTCGGAATAAATGCAGCAATCTTCGGCATGGTCGCACACGGCATGATCACAGGAATGCTGTTCTTTATTGCGGGTTCGGTGAAGGAGCGGTACCACACATTGGAGATTTCTCGCCTTGGAGGTCTCCTCAAATCTGCACCCCGGATGGGTTGGATCCTCGGGTTCGCGTCTATGGCCTCGCTAGGCCTACCCGGACTCGCCGGCTTCTGGGGTGAATTCCCGGCGATTCTCTCCGCGTACAACCCCGGGGCGGGCATGCCCGAAGAAACCTTCCGGACCTACATGGTCATCGCCGCTATTGGCACTGTGCTCGCCGCTGGATACTTACTTTGGTTATACCAACGCACCGCTTTCGGTGAACCACCAGAAGAATTTGCCGGCCACGAAATCGCCGATGTCAATCGCTTCGAATGGATCGCCTGGACACCATTCCTCGTTGGCATCGCACTATTCGGTGTTTGGCCCAACCTGATCTTCAATGTGACCGACGACGTAGTCGCCGGAATAACTGCCAGCGTTGAGGCAATCGCGGCCGGCAACTGATCATGGACGTCCTGCTCGCCTTCACTCGGCCGTCACTTGACTGGCATGCCTTGGCACCCGAGTTAACCCTCCTTGCGTTCGGGACGCTCATCACCATCGTCGACATCATCTGGGACGACCGGTCCAAACAAACAATGCCAACCCTGGCGGGCATAGGGCTGCTCGCCACGCTGGTTCCCATTTTGACGCTGGCAGTGGATGGCACAGAACGCTCAATGTTTGGAGGTGCATACGTCGTCGATGATTTCTCACTGGTACTGAAGGCCCTATTCCTCATATCGGGATACATCGTCGTCCTGATGTCAGTCGACTACATACGCGAAGGCGATTATTACGAGAACGAGTACTACACCCTCATGCTCACATCACTTCTGGGAATGGTGATGATGAGTAGTTCCCGAGACTTGGTTAGCGTCTTCGTTGCTCTCGAGTTGCTCTCCATCCCCGCCTACATGCTCGCCGCATGGAGAAAAGGAGGCCCTCGCTCCAATGAAGCGGGCCTCAAATACTACCTAATGGGGGTTTTCGCGTCGGCCGTGATGCTTTATGGCATGTCTCTCGTCTACGGCCTAGCGGGCTCCACCACCTTCGACGTCATCGCCCAGGAACTGGGGTCAGGGTCATCCAACCCCGTCGCCGTTCTGGGCATCCTCTTCGTTCTCATCGGGTTTGCCTTCAAAGTTTCTGCGGTCCCCTTCCATACCTGGGCGCCCGATACGTACGAGGGGGCTCCCACCCCGGTCACAGCTTTCTTAGCCGTCGCGTCAAAGACCGCCGGGATGGTGGCCCTCATCCAACTCGTATTTGTCGCTTTCCTGGTTCGAGACGACGTCATCCAACCGTTCTTCTGGCTAATTTCAGCCCTGACGATGACAGTTGGCAACCTGATCGCGCTCCGCCAAACCAACATCGTTCGTCTCCTCGCATACTCGGGCATTGCTCAAGGTGGATTCATGTTGGTCCCATTTGCCGTTGCTGCTGATGCCCCAGCACGAGCGATCGAGGCAGTCGTCATCTACCTTGCGATTTACGCGTTTATGAACCTAGGTGCTTTCACGGTTGTCTTAGCAGTAGCCCGCAAAACACGGTCCGGTGAAATTGACAGCTACAGCGGGCTCTTCCAATACGCGCCCGGTCTCGCAGTGGCGATGACGGTCTTCCTCGCAGCCCTGGCAGGCATTCCCCCCGCAGGCGGCTGGTTCGCCAAATTTGGCCTCTTTCGAGCGTTATTAGATGCCGGTGGGGGATGGGCAGCAGCCCTTGGCGTTATCGTCGCAATTAACACGGTGATTGCCTTCGCTTACTACGCTCGAGTTTTGATGCCGATGTGGTTCCAACCAGTCACCGACGGCGATGAACGACCAATCGTTGTTACCGGCGCGCTAGGCGCCGCGCTCACCGTAACGCTCTTGGCAACAATGGCTTTTGGGGTGCTCCCCGGTCTCGTCGGACACTTTGGCGAGGTATCGGTCTTGTCCGCCTTAGGCGGATAAGGCGCCACAAACGGAGAAATGCACCGGCTTATGGCACGATTCGACCGGTTTACCGAAGAGGCTTTGTACGGACCGAACGGTTTCTACACGCGAGGTAACAACGCCAGACCGGATTCAGGTGACTTCGTCACCTCACCAGAAACAAGCAACCTATTCGGCGGGTGTATCGCTGTTTACCTAGACCGAATATGGCAGGCGATGCAACGCCCTAACCCGTTCGTAGTAGTCGAAGCGGGATCAGGACGGGGAACACTATGCAGAGATATTTTCCTTTCTGAACCGGAATGCAAGGCCGCGCTGCGGTACGCATTGGTGGAACGTTCGACGCATGAACGCGAAACCGCGTTCACCAACGTCGTCTCAACGTGCTTCGCAGAAGTCGACGAATTACCGATAACGGCTCTAAAAGATCTGCCCGCTGGGCCCTTGACAGGTGTGGTTCTTGGCAATGAACTTCTCGACAACCTTCCGCCGCGCGTGCTCCAACGAACCGCGGCTGGTTGGTCAGAGCTATACGTAATTGACGGCCGCCCAGATTGGCAAACTGCTCCCCAAGAAGCACAAAATATGGCATCAACATTGGCTCCTGGTGCACCGCCAGGAACTTGCATCCCACTGCAGCTCAAAGCAGCAGTCTGGGTACGGCGAGCCCTCAATCTCCTCGACCGCGGCCGGATACTTCTGTTCGATTACGGATTAAAGAACACCGCAGACTTCGTGGACCGCCCGATCGGCGAATGGCTGCGGACATATAGACAACATCGTCGAGCCGGCGACCCCTACACAGACGCCGGCAGCCGCGACATCACATGTGATGTCGCGTTCGACCAACTACCGGGATCTCCGCAAATATTTCTTCAGCGCGACTGGCTGCTCTCCCAAGAACTTGAGACCATGACCGAATGGGCGCGCGAGAAATGGTACGAGTCGGCTCAAGCCCCCGATACGTCAGCCATGGCAGCCAGAGTTGTACTCGATGAGGCCTCAGCGCTCACCGACCCTCAAGGACTCGGCGCGTTCCTGGTTGCGGAATGGCACGTCGGGGATTAACTCTTCCACCTCCGAACTGGAGACGGTCAGGGGCTAGGCTCGCGACCTGTCGAACCCAAGCCGGGTTGCCTTCCTGAAAAGAGGATGGAGATGTCCGAACCAACAATCGAGGACTACTACGTCGAGGATCGCACCTTTCCGCCATCAGATCAGTTTCAGGCCACGGCGATCGTTACCGATCGAAGTTTGTATGAAGAGGCCGAAGCCGACCGACTGGGGTTTTGGGCCCGCCAGGCGCGAGAACTAATCACCTGGTTTGAAGACTTTGAAACGATCCTCGAATGGGACCTCCCCTTCGCGAAATGGTTCGTAGAAGGCAAACTCAACGTCTCCTACAACTGCCTTGACCGACACGTTGAAGCCGGTCGAGGAGGGAAGGTTGCGTTTCATTGGGAAGGCGAACCCGGCGACACCAGAACAATCACCTATAGCCAACTTCTGGAAGAAGTCTCGAAATTCTCGAATGTTCTCAAAAGTCTGGGTGTCGAAAAAGGGGATCGCGTCTGCATTTACATGCCCATGATCCCCGAACTTCCAGTAGCGATGCTTTCGTGTGCCCGTATAGGTGCCCCGCACTCCATTGTCTTCGGAGGCTTTTCAGCAGATTCCCTATCGGACCGGATCGACGACGCAAGCGCGAAAGTGCTCATCACCGCGGACGGTGGGTATCGTCGCGGCGACCCGTTCCTCCTGAAAGACACCGCAGACGCATCGGTTTCGGCCACATCGACCATTGAGAACGTGGTTGTGGTTCGTCGCACAAACCAAGAGATTGAATGGGACCCAAAAGTCGATCACTGGTACCACGACCTGATGGACGCGGCGTCACCAGATTGCCCACCAGAACAACTCGACAGCGAAGACCTCTTGTACCTGCTGTACACCTCGGGCACAACCGCAAAACCGAAGGGGATCATGCACACCACAGGCGGCTACCTGACCCAAGTCGCCTTTACCCACAAATACATCTTCGACTTGCAACCCGACTCAGATGTTTACTGGTGCGCCGCCGATATTGGTTGGGTGACTGGACACAGTTACATCGTCTATGGACCGCTCGCTAATGGCGCGACATCGGTCATGTACGAAGGAACGCCCGATACACCCCGACCAAAATTCCGGGAAGGAGAGAGAGCGGACTGGCCCAAGGACCGCCTTTGGGACATGATCCAACGGTACGGAGTGACGCAGCTCTACACCGCTCCGACTGCTATTCGAACCTTCATGAAATGGGGTGCCGAAGAGGTAGAACAACATGATCTATCAAGTCTTAGAGTCCTCGGAACAGTTGGAGAACCCATCAACCCAGAAGCTTGGATGTGGTACCACAAGCACATAGGTGGCGAACGATGCCCCATCGTCGATACCTGGTGGCAAACCGAAACAGGTGGTCACATGATCACACCCATGCCCGGGGTTACGACGACCAAACCCGGTTCGGCCACCCACGCCATTCCCGGCGTAGTCGTCGAAGTTGTAGACGACGGTGGAAATAAGATCGAAAAAGGTGGCGGTTACCTCACGGTCACCGAGCCCTGGCCATCAATGCTTCGGGGAATTTGGGGCGACCCGGACCGCTACAAGGAAACCTATTGGTCCGAATATCCGGGACGTTACTTCGCCGGAGATGGTGCCAAAATCGATGATGATGGGTATCTCTGGCTGCTGGGCCGCGTCGACGATGTGATGAATGTGTCGGGGCACCGAATCTCAACCACCGAAGTCGAATCCGCCCTTGTGGATCACTCGTCGGTAGCTGAAGCAGCAGTGGTGGGTGCCACCGATGACACCACAGGACAGGCCATCGTGGGCTACTGCATTTTGCGGGGAGGCAACGAACCCAGCGACGAACTCCGAGAAGAAATTAGACAACATGTTTCGACGAAGCTGGGTGCGATCGCTCGACCCAAAGCCGTTGTTTTGGTACCTGATTTACCCAAAACCCGATCGGGGAAAATCATGCGGCGGCTTCTTCGCGACGTAGCTGAGGGACGAAAGCTTGGAGACACAACGACCCTCGCTGACGCGAGCGTCGTCGACGAAATCCGTGCTCGCGCTATAGAAGCGCCGCAGGAGGACTGACTTCTGCTCCCCACTACATGAGTTCCGCCTCCCGACACTGGGAATGGAAAGAAACCCCACGTGAAGCAGGGGATTGCGTGATTGTCGACATCGACGGTGTGCTCGCGGACGCCGGCCATCGGCAACATTTTCTTGACCCACCCTGGCGCGATTGGGATGGATTTTTCGCCGAATGCGGGGGAGACAAAGTTATAGAAGAAACCAAAATACTCCTCGACCTTCTGTCAGCCCACTTGATGATCGTGTTATTGACTTCCCGTCCAACATGGATTCAAAAAGCAACAACGGAGTGGCTTGACCAGTGCCAGATCGCGTACGACCTCCTGATCATGCGGCCGTTAGGCGACTTTCAAGCATCGCCCGGATTCAAACGCGACGAAACTCAGACGCTGCGCCTCCACGGGTATACCCCGGTTCTCGCGATCGATGATGACATGCGCAACGTACGGATGTACCGAAACCAAAATGTGCCAACCGTCTTCTTAGACAGCGGCTATCACCCGCACTAAATGATGACGACCGCGCGGAGATAACAAGGGTCGAAGCCGATACGTTAAAGGGAAGCACCGACCGGGGAAAACCCATGAAAAATACCCTCAAAACCACAATGTTGTTGGCCACAATGGGGGCCCTCATTATGTTCATCTCGAGCTTCTGGGGACCCGGTGGGTTGACCATTGGCCTACTCCTTGCGCTTGCCATGGTGGGTGGCAGCTATTGGATGAGTGACAAGCTCGCAATCCGGTCCGCTCGCGCGGTGGAAGTTGAAGAAGGTCGACTACCTGAATACTGGTCGATCATGCGCGAGCTCTCTGAGCTTTCAGGTCAGCCGATGCCTCGGATCTTTGTCAGCCCTGACCCTCAGCCGAACGCCTTTGCCACCGGACGTAATCCAGCACACGCGGCGGTCTGCATTACGGAAGGCCTCATCCAGCACCTCCCGTGGGATCAGATTCGGGGGGTGCTCGCCCACGAAATGGCCCACATAAAGAACCGAGATATCCTCATCGGGTCGGTTGCCGCAGCAATCGCGATGGCTATCAGCTTCGTCGCGAATATCGCACAATTTGCAATGATTTTTGGTGGAGGTAACCGCGACCGGGGCCGCAACCCATTGGTTGATCTTCTCCTAATTATCGTCGCACCAATTGCCGCAGCGTTGATTCAAATGGCCATTAGCCGCAGTCGAGAATTCCAAGCAGACCGCACCGCTGCACGCATGATCGGTGACGGCGAGCCGCTAGCGGCAGCGCTTGAAAAACTCGACGTGGCGAGTCGGTCGATTCCTAGTCTCGCCAACGCAAACCAGGCGCAGATGTACATAGCAAATCCGTTGGCTGGGCGGAAGATGGCGTTCCGCGGCCTCTTCACCACTCACCCGCCGATGGACAAACGCATCGCCCGCTTGCGCGACGGGAGCTGGCAGGAAGCTCTCTAGGTCAGTCCCGAAAATTCTCGTACTGGAGCGCCAACTCAAAATCTGCCTCTTTGAGTTCGCTTATTACAGTCTGTAGGTGATCGCGTTTCTTTGATGTCACGCGCAGTTGGTCCCCTTGAGTTTGGGATTGCACGCCTTTAATCCCGAGAGTTTTGATGAATTTATTCAGCTCTTTGGTTTTGTCGGAGCTAATGCCTGACTGCAGTGTCGCAAATTGACGAACCGTTGCGCCCGAGGCCTCCTCGACGTCGCCGTAGCTGATGGCTTTGAGACTCACCTTGCGTTTGACGAGCTTTTCTTCAAGTACTTGCCTAAGCGCATTTAATCGGTCCTCGCTACTGCTTGAGAGAGATATCCCAGCGTCGTCCAGCGCTACCTCTGACCCGGTGTCTTTAAAGTCGTAGCGGGTCCTGACCTCACGAGCGGCCTGGTCCACAGCGTTACGGACTTCCTGAATGTCGATTTGAGAAACCACGTCAAATGAAGGCATGCCGCGAAATATACCGACTCGGAGTCCCTCTAGATGTCGCATTCTCGGCACCCACCCATTGGGGCAACGAAAGCGAACCGATAACGTGTCCGCCGTTGGGTCGGTGCCCGAGCGGCCAAAGGGAACGGGCTGTAAACCCGTCGGTTCACACCTACGGAGGTTCGAATCCTCCCCGGCCCACCACAAACGGCGAGTCTTTAACGGCTCGCCGTTTGCCGCGATCGGCCGCAGGGCGCGAGGTATTCACGACACCACCCTCAACCAAAACGACACGTTGCGCGACCTCAGCGCACTAGGAAATTTTGCTCTGTGCGCGAGTTTTGGGCGCCCACAAAGAGTCGCGAGCTAACTTCTGGCCATGGCTGACTCCTGTTACGCAGAACGCGACGGTCGGATATTCACCGTCACCATCAATCGACCCGAACGAATGAACGCGCTTCATCCACCGGGCAACGCCGAAATGGCGGAACTTTTTGACGAGTTCCAAAATGATCCTGAGTTATGGGTGGCAATCGTTACCGGCGCTGGTGACCGGGCCTTTAGCGCTGGTAACGACCTGCGCTATCAAGCTGAGGGCGGAGACCGGTCCGCGATGCCCCCCAGCGGTTTCGGCGGCCTTACCTCGCGTTGGGATCTAGATAAACCCGTAATTGCGGCCGTGAACGGCGTTGCTATGGGTGGAGGCTTCGAAATAGCGCTCGCCTGCGACATGATCATCGCGAGCGAGAACGCGCGAATGGCCCTTCCCGAACCCAAGGTCGGACTCGCCGCTCTGGCAGCCGGAGTGCATCGTCTTCCCCGTCAAATTGGTCTTAAACAGGCCATGGGCATGATGTTGACTGGCCGACACGTGTACGCACAAGAGGGATATGAGTTGGGGTTTGTGACGGCGGTGACCGCAGAGGGCGAAGCTTTGAACGAGGCACGCCGTTGGGCTGAGATGATCCTCGAATGCTCACCAATGTCGATCCGAGCCACCAAACAGGCTTCGATGCAAGGGCTTGGCCATGCCGGGGTGCGCGCCGCCCACGAAGATCAATATGAAGCCGTGAAAGCCATGGCAAAAAGCGAGGATTACATCGAAGGACCAGTCGCTTTCGCCGAGAAACGACCCCCGCAATGGAAGGGTCGTTAAGTTGATATCGGTGGTAACCCAACAATGAGCGCCAATGCCGAACGATCGTTGGCAGTGGAGGAGGCGATGGCTGATATTCGAGCCATTGACGCGGAGGGAATCAACCGAGACGCTGTAGAACTGATTCGACGACGGCTTCTGGTGCTAGCACAACTAAGCGACCTCTTTCCCTGGAGTGAGTTCCCCCCGGACGAATCGAGAGACGGGAACGCCCTGTATCTCTTGTCCCAAGACGACGACCACCGCTTCGCTCTCTACATCCAGTCCGTGGAGGACAAAACCGAAGCCCCACCACACGATCATTTGACATGGGCTTGCATAGTGGGTTTGGAGGGCGAAGAAATCAACCGCAAGTATGACACTGGGCCTCGCGACGGACCCCCACACGTTTCCGATGAATTCGCAGTTCGTCCGGGTACGGGTATCGGGTTCCTCCCCGACGATGTTCACTCAATCCACATAAGCGGCGGTGCACTGAACTTCCATTGCTACGGCCATGATCTCCTCGATCTTCCCGCCCGCAACTACTGGGACGAGCGGGAACAAGAGTGGCGAACCATGAAAGTCCAATTCCCAATCATCGATGTCAGGTCGTGACTCGCACGATTACAGCCAGCGAACTCGGGACCGCTCTACTCGACGAAAACGAACTGGCAATCATTGATGCCCGCGACCACGAGTCATACAGCCGAGGGCATCTTCTCTGGGCTGCAAATATGCGCGCAGCCGATGCGAACAGCACAGCACCAATTCTGGTTCCTCGGCGGTCTACCCGGGTGGTAGTTATGGATAACGGCGGAGATGAAGCCGACCATCTACGAAGAATTTTGACTGCCGAGGGTTGGACAAACGTGTCGGTCCTAGACGGTGGAATTAAATCTTGGAGCGACGCAGGTTACGAGCTTTACTCGGGAGTGAGCGTCCCATCAAAACTTTTTGGTGAACTAGTCGAACGACACTATGGCACCCCCCATGTGTCGGCGACAGAACTCCGCCAATGGATGGAACAAGAACGTCCTCTAACCATCCTCGACTCGCGTACCGAACGCGAATTCCAACGGATGAGCATTCCCACCGCAAGATCATGCCCAGGTGGAGAACTCGTGCATCGAGCGTTTGATCTCGTAGATGCGGACGCCACTATCGTCGTGAATTGCGCGGGGCGCACCCGAAGCATTCTCGGCACGGAATCGTTAATTCGCTCGGGAATTCCCAGTCGAGTAGTCGCGCTAGAGAACGGAACGATGGGATGGGAACTTGCAGACCTGACTCTCGATCACGGTGAAGCCAACGCTGCCCCCACCCCCACCCCGTCAGGTCGGAAGCAGGCGTCATTAGCCGCACGCCAAGTAGCGGAACGGTTCAACGTCACACGCGTAAACCGCGCGACCGTCAACCAATGGAGAACTGATGAAGCACGCACGCTTTATCTCTTCGATGTACGCACCCCGCATGAATACCAAAAAGGTCACCCTCGTGGTTTCCGCACCGCTCCGGGAGGCCAACTAGTCCAAAACACCGATGAATACGCAATTACCCGAGGAGCCCGCATAGTCCTAGCCGATGACGACCTCACCCGATCAACAATGACCGCATCATGGCTGCTGGAAATGGGATGGGAAACGTATGTCCTAGACGAAGACGTCAACGAAGGACCGCGCGAAGTTGGTATCCCCGAACTGCCTCCTGATATCCCACCAGTCGTCGTTCCGCCTAACTCTGGCGACGCCGACAGCATTCTCGGCACGGAATCGCTCGTTCGTGCGGGAATGCCGGCAACACGACAAGCCATGCAGGACTACCTCGATTGGGAGGTCGGACTAGTCGATCAGTACGACCGCGACGATCTAGCTCGATTCACGTCCAGCGGTTGGGCGTAAAACTAAAGGTCTGCATATTTCGCGATGATGTCGCCGAACCGCAAAGCTGTCTCTGGCGAATCGATCAATGTGGGCATACCCGCCATAGCCGTGACTGGGACCACCAGTCGGTCCACGCCCCGGGCTTTCATCTTCGGAACATCGTCAGGATCTTCTGGCATGGGCATCGTGATCTCGAGAGCCGCGGGATCTCGCCCGCACTCCTCCGCGGTTCTACGAGCCAGATCGATCCGCTCTTGAGGAGTGTCTCGAGCCGGGAAATAACCATCTCCCAAACGACCGGCGCGTCGGGCCGCGTAGTCAGTATCTCCTCCCACAATGATAGGAACGGCACCACTGACTGGCCTAGGCAAACAGTACGTGTCAGTGAAATGAACAAATTCTCCATGGAAGGTGGCGCAGTCATTCGCCCACAATTCACGCATTGCGGCGACATACTCATCAGTTCGGGGGCCTCTCCTTTCGAACGGTGCCCCAATAGCCTCAAATTCTTCCTTGAGCCAACCGACACCTATACCCAAGAGAATCCGACCCCCAGACATGTAATCCAAGCTCGCGACTTGCGCAGCGCACACCACGGGTGAGTGTTGCGGCAGAATCAGAATCGCTGTACCTAACTTAATTTTGGTCGTAACTCCTGCCATATGAGCCATCCAAATCAAGGGGTCTGGGAGGATGAGATCTTCAGCGCCACCTGCAATTTTCCCAGATTCGCTGTAGGGATAAACAGACTCATAACCAGACGGAATGACCGTATGTTCCACGGTCCAAGCCGATTCGAACCCTGCCTCTTCACCGGCTTGAATCAACTCAACCGCTAGCGCTGTATCAACCGCATACTTATCTGTGTTGCAATACCTAAGACCAAACTTCATGATGCCCCCTGGAACGTCCGCCCCTAATCTACGTTCCGTTGGCGTCTAATGGTTCAGGAGCCCAATGTCATATCTGCAGAACGTCTCTGACATCTTTGACCCGTCGCAATGGAGTGAGCTTGACGCGTTCCAGTTTCAAGACATCACCTACCATCGCGCAACCGACCAAGGCACCGTGCGCATAGCATTCGACCGACCCGACATTCGCAACGCCTTTCGCCCCAACACCGTCGACGAGCTGTATATGGCGCTTGACCACGCCAGAATGAGTACAGACGTTGGTGTGGTGCTTCTCACCGGCAACGGCCCATCGACTAAAGACGGCGAATGGTCCTTTTGCTCAGGTGGCGATCAACGCATTCGCGGAAAAGACGGTTATAAGTACGCCGACGGAGAAACAAGCGACACCATCGACCCAGCGCAAGTCGGGCGACTGCACATTCTTGAATGTCAACGATTGATCCGAATGATGCCGAAGGTTGTGATCTGCGTTGTCCCCGGATGGGCCGTAGGGGGAGGACACAGCCTTCACGTCACGGCCGATTTAACCCTTGCCAGCCGCGAACATGCACAGTTCAAGCAAACGGACACGGACGTAGCCAGCTTTGATGGCGGCTTCGGATCGGCCTACCTCGCTAAACAAATAGGGCAAAAGAAGGCACGAGAAATATTTTTCCTCGGACGAACCTATGACGCCGAAGAACGGTTCTTAATGGGAGACGTAAATGCCGTGGCTGATCACGCGGATTTGGAAAACGTGGCGTTGGAATGGGCTGCGGAAATCAATTCGAAGTCACCAACCGCTCAGCGGATGGCTAAGTTTGCGCTGAATCTGACCGATGACGGTCTGATTGGCCAACAGGTGTTTGCTGGCGAAGCGACTCGGTTGGCTTATGGGACTGAAGAAGCTGAGGAGGGTCGCGACGCGTTTCTCGAAAAACGGAAACAGAACTTCAAACGTTTTCCGTGGCACTTTTGAAGCGCCGAGACCCGAGATCAGTCCTTGGGAGTCAATCGCTGCATCACGGTGATGTCTAGCCACCGACCGAATTTCCGTCCTACTTCCTTTTCGACCCCTACGAGTTGAAAATCATATTTAGCGTGAAGAGCGACTGAGGCCGGATTATCACCGGCGATTCGAGCAAACGTCGCGTGGAATCCGTGTTCGTCTGCCAGCTTCACCAATTCACTCATCAACAAATTGCCCACGCCCCTTCCTTGGTGATCGGGATGGACATAGACAGAGTTCTCCACGCTCGTTCGATATGCCGGCCGGTCCCGATACTTAGAAAGACAAGCCCATCCCACTACTACTTCGTCGTCAACCGCAACAATGCAAGGGAGTACGCCCAAACGATCTCGCAGCCAATCACGCTGCTCCTCAAGAGATTTAGGCACCAAATCAAAGGTCGCAACTCCCGAGAGCACCTCGTAGTTGTAGATCTCAGCAATTGCCGCAGCGTCGGAAAGCTCGGCCAAGCGGATCCGCATATCTACAATCGTAGTGCTCAAGGGGTTGTGGAACATTAGAGATGATCCGTATGCTTTCACGTTTGTGCGGGCTTGCCCGCTCATGGTTGCCCCGTTAGCTCAGTCGGTAGAGCACAGCCATGGTAAGGCTGGTGTCGCCGGTTCGATTCCGGCACGGGGCTCGCTCGAAAGA
>PAHW01000014.1 GCA_002705305.1 Acidimicrobiaceae bacterium | reverse complement strand
TAGCGTTTGTTGTGGACCGACGTCGTATTTCGCGGCCTCTGGCTGTTCGACGAGGGCCGCTTCCCATGCAGATACCCGGTGTCGAAGTGGGGTTAGACGCGGGTCCGGCCATCATTATTTTTACCGAATCGGACTGTCTTAGTTGTCGGGACGCGGTATCGGTCATCCGGGGACCTGCTGGCGCGGGTATCTCGGTCGCGGACGTTGAGTATGGTGAACGGCCTCAGTTACATAAAAGATTCCGTATAGAAACGGTGCCGACGACCGTAGTGGTGGACGCTGCAGGCAGCGTGGTGGCGGGGTGGATCGGTCGGATCGACCTCAGTGAACTTACCCTGGCCCTTGCTAGGGTCGTTCAGTCCGATCCCGACTGATCCAGTGACGGAGAGTTCGGTGGAGTGTCTACTGATTCTGGGGTGCCGTCCGTCTCGGTTGGCGCCGGTATCAAACCGGCGACATCATCGCCAGTAATGCTCTCCCTTTCGAGCAATGCCGTAGCTACGCGGTCGAGCGCGCTGCGATGTTCAATTAATGCCTGACGAGCGCGAGCCTCTTGAGTTCGTAGAATTCGCTCGACTTCTTCGTCGATGACCCGAGCAGTCTCGTCGCTGTAGTCCCGACCACTGACGAGATCTTCTCCCAAGAACACCTGATTATTTGCGCCCCAGGCCATGGGGCCAACCCTGTCGCTCATTCCCCACTCAGCCACCATTCTTCGAGCCAATTCCGTACCTTGAACTAGGTCATTGGCGGCCCCGGTAGAGGTCACACCAAACACCGTTTCTTCCGCCATGCGGCCGCCGAAGAGAACGGCGAGTCGATCCTCTATATAGTCCTGGCTGTATGTGTGGCGCTCTTCAGGCAGTTGCATGGTGACGCCCAAGGCTTGACCAGTAGGCAGAATCGTTACTTTGTGAACTGGGTCGGCATGAGCAAACAACGTCGCAATTAACGCGTGCCCGCCCTCGTGATAGGCAGTCACCTCTTTCTCGCGGTCAGTCATCGCGACGGACTCCCTGCGTTGCCCCATAAGTACTCGATCACGAGCTGCTTCGAAATCGGCTTGGGAAATTGATTCACGCTCGACTCGTACTGCGTGTAACGCAGCCTCGTTTACGAGGTTCGCCAGATCGGCACCACTCATTCCGGGTGTGCCCTTAGCGAGAGTGTCAAGATCGATGCTTTCGTCGACCTTTTTGTCTTTGACGTGGACTCTTAATATCGCGGCTCGTTCTTCAAACTCAGGTAGCGGAACCACGACCTGTCTGTCGAACCTACCTGGGCGAAGAAGCGCCGGGTCCAGGATGTCTGGTCGGTTGGTCGCTGCCATCATCACTATGCCTTCGGTTGCCTCAAACCCGTCCATTTCGGCCAACATTTGATTGAGAGTTTGTTCCCGTTCGTCGTGCCCTCCGCCTAATCCAGCGCCACGCTTACGACCTATCGAGTCTATTTCGTCGATAAAAATGATAGCGCTGCCCAGCTTCCTAGCCGTCTGGAACAGATCGCGGACGCGGCTTGCTCCAACGCCCACAAACATCTCCATGAAATCGGACCCTGTCACAGATAAGAACGGGACGCCCGCTTCCCCCGCAACAGCTCGAGCTATCAGGGTTTTACCTGTTCCTGGTGGCCCGACCAGCAGTACGCCTTTGGGAATCCGCGCACCGACAGCGGCGAATCGATCCGGAGCTTTGAGAAAGTCAACGACCTCGGTGATTTCTTGTTTTACACCCTTATAGCCGGCTACGTCGTCGAAGCCTGTCTCTGGACGTTCGGTTGTGTACGTTCGAGCTTTGCTCTTACCGATCGACATGATCCCGCTCATCTGACCTTGAGCCCGACGTTGCATCCACCAGAAAAAACCGATGATCAAAATGAAGGGCAAAAGGATAGGGAGAAAGCTCAGAAACGGGTTAGAGCGCTGAGTGCGAAACTCCACGTCGATGTTGCGGTCGCGCATTAGCTGCAGATCAGTTTCAGGCAACTCGATAGGGCCCTTGCTGGCGTAAATCGTGCCATCGATGGCTTCGGCCTTGATCGAACCGGTTTCGTTGGTAATAACTATCGAATTGATTCTCCCGTCCGAAACTTGATCTATCAGGCCGCTGTAGTCGATCTGGGTGCTGTCATCTCGGTTGATGAGACCGGGAATAGCAACCGACGCCAAAACTAGAGCGACCAATACCCACACCGACCAGCGCGACCAGACGCTGCCGCGGCGCCGTTCGTTCGGTTGCGGTTCCTGACCGTTGGAAGCCATGCATTCATGCTAGAGGCGCCCTCACCTCAATCATCTGCGAGTCGTCAACTCAGCCGAGGACGGATCCCCAGATAGCTGTTAAGCGTTCGGTATCTTCGAGCAGGTGCCCATCTCCAAATCACGCCTATGTAGCCGGCCCTTGTGTGTAAATGATGCCGAGGTACTGCTGCTTTTCGACTACCAAACTCGACTGGTCGAGCTTCGAGGCGCCGGCAAAGAACACGATGCGAACCTACTTGAGTTGTGTGCGCATCACGCCAGTCGGTTCCGCCCTCCTCATGGATGGTCTTGTCAAGATGTTCGCCAACGGACAACCGGGTGACTCTCGGGCAAGTTAATACGCAGATGGGACCTAGCCCGAAAACGTTGTAGGGCGGCACCGCACCGAGGCACCGCGCCGACTTGATTGTCCTTAGCTCAAGGGCCTAAAGCACCGATTATTTCTGGCTTGGTCTTTACGCGATTCCTCTGATCCTTTCGGGGGTGCCAACATGGTGCCCGATGTCAGACCCAGGACATGCCCGACTTGAGGTCTCCGCTTCCCAGCGGAGTCTCTTTTTCAGTTTCAGAAAACTCTCTGTTGACGGTTGGTTATCTCTTTTGATTGCTGCGGCAGCTTCCGGAGTGGTTTTTTGGCGTTTAGGGCCGACTGACATTTTCACCAACAGCACCCCCACTGGTGGAGACATGGGTGCCCATGTTTGGGGTCCGGCGTTTCTCCGAGACCAGCTTTTGCCATCATTCCAACTTCGTGGCTGGAGTCCGGATTGGTACGCGGGTTTCCCGGCAATGCAGTTCTACATGGTGCTGCCGTACCTCTTCATTGTCCTGGTCGATCTTGTGTTGCCCTACGGGGTTGCTTTCAAACTTGTCGCCGTTTCGGGTGTAGTGCTAATGCCCATAGCCGCATGGGCTATGGGTCGACTCGGTAGGTGGCGAGAGCCGTTACCTGCGCTGATGGCGGTGGCGGCCCTGCTATTCGTATTTGACTTCAACTTCACGATTTACGGTGGCAACATCGCGTCAACGCTTGCCGGTGAGTTCGCTTTTTCTATCGGTCTCGCAGCATCTCTCATATACCTAGGTCTGGTGTTTCGGGTGTTGGAGGACGGCACTCACCGGGGTCGAGCAGCACTCATGTTGGCGATCGTCGCGTTATGTCATCCCATCACCCTTGTATTCGCGATCGCGGCCACGGTTGTCCAGGTAGCTGCCCGATCTCTCCATCAACTTCCAAGGCGTTTCGGCGTGAAAACGGCTGCGGCCACCTTGTCGCTACTGACCCTTGCGCTGTTTGCAGTATTTACAACAACGCCCCACCCCGTCCCGCGGCTAGTAGCTGTAACGCTGCTAATTCTTTTTCTATTGACCCTGGAATTTCGCAGGTCCATGCGGGTGCTCGTCGTGGGTCTGGCNGGAGGTGCNCTCTCGGGGTTNTGGACCATACCGTTCCTNTTTCGCCGCTCATATNTGAACGACATGGGCTGGGAAAAACTTGACGCCGTTCGAGAGAACCTCTTTTTTCCCGACCGCTTAGGCGGCGACAGCGCCAAAATGACGATCGTCTGGTTGCTCGCCNTAGCNGCGCTNGGAGTTCTGGTNGGCTTGGTGCGNTGGTTCCAACCAGCTCTGATGCTGTCAGGGGTCGCGCTAGTGGCAGGGCTGGNCTTCGCCTACTGGCCTCAGCATCGGCTTTGGAATGCTCGGATCCTTCCGTTTTGGTACCTAACGATCTACTTCTTGGTTGCTGTGGGGGTGTTTTTTCTATCGGAATTATTCAGATCATCTGAGCAATCAAGTTCAGAGAAATGGACTTCAAGGGGTCCGAAACGGTGGGTTTCGCTAGCTACCCCCGTTGTCGCGTTGGTCGGGGCGGCGACATTCATTTCCGTATATCTCGGGGTGGCGCCGGGTGGAAGCTATGAAGAAGATGGTGACTTTCGATGGGGTCCAATAACCGTCGCCTCGACGGATCGAAACTTTGTCGGCGGGTGGGCGGCATGGAACTTCGGCGGGTACGAATCTCGNCCCGCTTATCCGACTCTGAACAGTCTCNTCGAAACAATGGCAGTAGTCGGTCAAGAATACGGCTGCGGACGAGCCCTATGGGAGTATGACCGGGATGAGTTGGGATCTTACGGGACGCCGATGGCCCCAATGTTGCTTCCCTATTGGACCGACGGATGTATCGCTTCAATGGANGGACTGTATTTNGAGTCTTCNGGCACGGTTCCGTTCCATTTCTTAATGCAGTCGGAGCTTTCTGCCAATCCTTCTCGACCAATGAGAGGATTGANCTATCGAGGCCTNGACCTCAATAGCGGTACGCGACATCTCCAGATGTCGGGGGTTCGCTATTACATGGCATTCAGCGAACGAGCTGTTGAGGAGGCGAGACGTTTTCCAGGACGTATGGAACTGATCGCTCGGTCTGATCCGTGGAGCGTTTACCGGGTTCTCGATTCTGATCTCGTTGAAGGTCTCGACTTCGAACCAAACGTCTCTATGGACGGTTTTCAAGGAGGGCGGTCCTGGACCGACCCAGCCGCGGAGTGGTTTAACGATCCGACGAAGTGGGATGTCTTAATTACCAGCGAAGGGCCGGCTCATTGGGAACGCGTAGGTGTCCTGAACAAAACTTCCGCNCCCGTCTTCGCCCNCTCCCAGAAGCGACCGTTGAGTGCNGTTGCGGTGACAAAGGTTGTCGAAGAAGGTGAGAGGATTAGTTTTACGGTGGATCAGGTCGGGATACCAGTCGTCGTAAAAACCTCTTACTTCCCTAACTGGTCTTCCAAAGGAGCGCTTGGGCCGTACCGCGCAACCCCAAACTGGATGATTGTCGTGCCGACCGAACACGACGTGGTGCTGGAATACGGAGCTACGTGGGTGGAATACCTCGGATGGTTCATTAGCTTCGTTGGAGCCGGGTGTCTGTTGGTTCATATTCAGGCAAAGCGTCGGAAAGCGCTTCTATGAAATCCCGGGCCATTTCGGTAGTTCTGCCGGCCTATCGAGCTTCAGCGATCGTCGCCGAAACCGTAGCCAGCGTTCGTAGTGCACTGTCGGGTGCGGAATTAGAGATCATTGTCGTCGACGATGGATCTGGAGATGACACTGATGCCGAGGCTCGTCGCGGGGGCGCAGATCGGGTGATCGAGTTCCCGCAGAATCGGGGTAAGGGAGCNGCAGTTCGCGCGGGCATGATGAATGCCTCTGGCTCATACCTAGTATTTACAGATGTCGACCTTGCTTATGCGCCGTCTCAAATATTGAGCCTGGTCGAGGCCCTTGAAGACGGAGCCGATGTAGCCCTCGGTAGTCGGCGTCACCCGTTGAGCCGAGAGGTAGCCCCCGCGCCGGCGCTACGAGAACGNGGAAGTCGAATCTTCAATCTCTTCACCCGATTCGTTTTGCGGAATTCGTATCTGGATACACAGTGCGGATTAAAAGCGTTTACCGCGGAATCGGCTAAAGAAATCTTCTCCCGAACCAAAGTTGACGGGTTCGCCTTCGACGTGGAGGTACTTCACCTCGCCGAAAAACTCGAATTCAATACCACGGAGATACCTGTGGTTTTGGACCATGTGGAACAGACGACAGTGCGGTTCATGCCCCAAGCGACAAGAATGATGTGCGACGTANTCAAAATCCGACTGTGGTCCGCACTAGGCCGATATCCGGGTCTAATCCCCGGGCATGGTTAGCCTCATAAGTGCGATGAAACCCCACGCTGTCATCCCACCTGTTTCTGAAGATCGATTAGCCGCTGTTTTTAAAGCGTACGACGTTCGGGGATTGAGTCCCGAAGAACTNGACGAGCCGATGGCCAGAGCGATCGGCGCGGCCTTCGCTAGGTACACCAAAGCGACTTCCATAGCGATGGGACGCGATATGAGGAGTTCAGGNGAAGGGCTTTCGGCGGCGTTCGCTGAGGGAGTGACATCTCAAAGCGTCGATGTTGTTGACATTGGTCTTGCATCCACCGACCTCCTTTATTTCGCTTCTGGGCATTTAGGAACNCCNGCNGTCATGTTGACNGCTTCACATAATCCAGCCGCCTACAACGGCATGAAATTCTGTAACTCTGGTGCTCAAGCGATCGGAGCGGAGACTGGACTTGACCAAATATGTCTGCTCGCTGCTCAACCAGCGATTTCAGCGGACGAACGTGGACAAACTAGACAGNTCGATCTGCTTGATCGGTTTGTCGAACATGTGCACTCGTTTGTGAACCTGGACGCGCTGAGACCTCTACGGGTCATTGCTGATACGGCGAATGGCATGGGGGGACACGTACTGCCAGCTACTTTCGCTGGACTTCCGTTTCAGCTTGAAATTCTTTATGGAGAATTAGATGGCAGCTTTCCCAATCACCCTGCTGATCCGATCCAGCAGGAAAATCTGGTCGATTTGCAACANAANATTGTTGAAGAAACGGCCGATATTGGACTTGCGTTCGACGGAGACGCGGATCGCGTCTTCTTGGTCGACGAAAAAGCAAATCCNGTGAGCGGTTCTCTCACCACTGCCCTGGTGGCNACAGCNGTCCTNGAACGCGAAGGGCCGGGCCCCATTTTGCACAACCTGATTTGCTCGCGAGCGACGGTTGAAGCCATCCAAGAAGCTGGGGGTCGTCCCATCAGAACGCGGGTCGGTCACAGCTACATCAANGCGATAATGGCCGAGACCGGAGCCGCATTTGGAGGTGAACACAGTGGCCACTATTACTTTGCTCGAAACTTCGGCGCCGATTCGGGTCTGATNGCAGCCCTCATTGTGTTGGAACATTTATCAACTTCCGGCGGNTCGTTATCTTCGCTGTTGGCCCCGATAGACCGCTATGCAANTTCTGGTGAAGTCAACGCCGAAGTCGAGGATCCGTCAGAGGTTATTGAAACGGTTGCTAGTTATTTCGACGACCAGCCACAAGACTGGTTGGATGGCCTGACTGTTGATTGCGGCGAATGGTGGTTCAACCTGAGGCCATCTAACACCGAGCATCTTCTGCGTCTGAACGTGGAAGCGATGAATGACGAACAGGTAGCCGAACGTGTCGAGGAAATCTTGGCGCTATTTCGCTGATCGCTCCCGTACCCTGACGGGTGCTAGGCGAACAGTGCTGACAGTGAATCACCGCTAAGGCCTCAAGGAGAACGTCATGGCTCTCGACCCCGGACTACTGGAAATTCTTGCGTGTCCTGATGACAAAGGGCCGCTTCGATATCTCCCCGACGAAGGCATCCTTTACAACCCGCGACTAGGTCGCTCTTACCCCATACGAGAAGGCATTCCGGTGCTGCTCATTTCCGAATCCACAGACGTCAGTGACGACGAACGAAGCCGACTCGACCAGCTAANAGGCGACGAGTCGCAGAGCTCGAGTCCTGAGGGTTGAAGTGACCGATCGGATTGATTCGCTCGGCATTCAGGCAGCCACATTTGGCCTGCCAGACCAAATCGAACAATCAATGGCTGATTCGCGCGAAATCGATGGCCTTCCCACCATCGACAACATTGACCAAGTGCTCGTCTTGGGCATGGGCGGGTCAGGCATAGCAGGCGATGTTGTTGAGGCGATCGCAGCGCCGCGCATGTCGATTCCCGTCATTGTTTCCAAAGGATATGAGTGTCCCAGTTTCGTTGGTCGACGAACGCTGGTTATGGCGGTTTCGTTTAGTGGCGAAACNGAAGAAACTCTTCATGCAGCGTCAATCGCTCATGACTTAGGTGCCANGATTGTTGCGGTGACCGGTGGTGGGTCGCTCGGCGACATGGCAAGACAGTGGAAATCCTCACTGCATTTAGTCGATCGAAATATTCCAATGCCACGCTGCGCTGTAGGAGCCTTGTCGGTTCCGCTACTCATAGTTCTGGAGTCGATTGGCCTGCTCCCAGATATCGGTTTTGAAATAAGAGGGTGCGTTGAGACGCTTCATGAGCGTTGCGAGTCAATACGAAACGGTCCGAATGCGCCGCGAGAAGTAGCGCTCGGGATTGGTGACGATATTCCGCTGATATATGGCGGCGGACGACTTGGCGTTGCAGCCGCAGTTCGACTCAAGAATCAGATCAACGAAAACGCGAAAATACCGGCGTTCTTCAACGCGGTGCCTGAAATGTGTCACAACGAAATAGCGGGCTGGGGTGTTGCTGACGAACCACCGCTCCGGGGGATCACTCCGCTGCACCTTCGGCACGACTTCGAGCATCCTCGATTAGCGCCACGTTATGAATTCAACGAAGCCGTTGCGGCCACCAGCCAAAGAAACGTAATGACAATTCGAGCTCAAGGAGAAAGCCCTGTCGCTCAACTCTTTGATTTAATCCTGTTCGGCGATCAAGTGTCCTTAGAGTTGGCATCGCTGCACGGACAAGATCCAGGGCCGATCGAGGTACTGGCTGAGTTGAAGCATCGTTTAGCCGAGTGACCGTTTCGTTTGGGACGGGTTAAGGACGGTAGGCTCAGTCCTGTCGCGTCCCTTTCACATCGGGCACCAAACCGCGCAGGAGTGCTGCATGGCCCCCACCCGTTCTCTTGACGGAGACTACAAAGTTGCTGATTTGAACCTCGCCGAAATGGGCCGTAAACAAATCGAACTTGCTGAGGAAGAGATGCCGGGCCTCATGGCTTTACGAGCGCAGGGCTACGATTCACAACCTCTCAAAGGCGCGCGAATCATGGGCTCGCTTCACATGACCGTTCAAACGGCGGTTCTCATTGAGACCCTCGTCGACCTAGGTGCTGAGGTGCGATGGGTATCTTGCAACATCTTTTCAACTCAAGACGACGCCGCGGCCGCTGTCGTGGTCGGTCGCGGTGGGACCGTTGATAACCCCCGGGGAGTGTCNGTGCATGCCTGGAAAGGTGAAACACTGGAGGAATACTGGTGGTGCACCGAGCGGGCTCTCAGGTGGCCCGGAGAGAGTGGCCCGAACCTCATACTTGACGACGGCGGCGATGCCACCATGCTCGTACACATGGGCGCTCGATTCGAGTCAGAAGGANCAGTACCCGAACTGGAAACAGCGACCTCCCATGATGAAGAAGAAGTCCTCAAGCTCCTGGCACANATCGGCGAATCTCAACCGANGTTCTGGACNGANATGATCGCGAACATCAGGGGCGCCTCTGAAGAAACTACAACGGGAGTCCACCGTCTCTATGAGATGGTTGAACGCAACGAGTTACGGTTCCCTGCCTACAACGTCAACGATTCCGTAACCAAGTCAAAATTCGACAACTTGTACGGGTGTAGACACTCACTAATAGACGGCATCAACCGTGCAACCGACGTCATGATGGGNGGCAAATTAGCATTTGTTGCCGGTTATGGAGATGTTGGTAAAGGATGCGCNCAGTCACTACGCGGCCAAGGATGTCGTGTCGTGGTGTCAGAAATCGACCCCATAAATGCCCTGCAGGCGGCAATGGAAGGGTTCGAGGTAGACCGCCTGGAAAACGTCGTTGATCAGGTTGACATTTTCGTTACCACCACTGGAAACTGCGACATCATCTCTGCCGACCACATGGGGGCAATGAAGCACAACGCAATTGTGTGCAACATCGGTCACTTCGATAACGAGATTGACATGTCGGGCCTCGAAAAAATGTCTGATGTCCAACGTCGCAATATCAAACCCCAAGTTGACGAGTACATCTTCCCAAGCGGCAACAGCATCATCATCTTGGCGGAGGGACGTTTAGTGAACCTTGGTTGTGCTACGGGACATCCCAGTTTCGTTATGTCCATGAGTTTCACGAATCAGGTGTTAGCGCAAATGGAACTTCACGCGAANGCCGACTCCCTGGGGAACGAAGTGCACTTGTTGCCGAAACATCTTGACGAAGAAGTCGCTCGACTTCATCTGGACAAAATCGGGGTGAAGCTCACAACACTTACGCCCGAACAAGCCGACTACATCGGTGTGTCCGTAGAGGGACCATTCAAACCCGAGCATTACAGGTACTGAACGTTCTGAAGGGTGCCCAAGTCCGCCAACCGGAATGACGTGCCGACCTTTGAGGAGTGCGGGGCGCCGCTACCCTTACAGCGATGGCCGTGTTCCAAAAACTCTTACGCGCGGGCGAAGGAAAAAAGATACGAGCCCTTGAGTCAATAGTGCCCGAAATCAACGCAGTTGAGCCGGAATATGAGGCGCTTTCCGACGACGCACTTCGAGCTAAGACGGGTGATTTCAAGCTTCAAATTGAGCGAGGGGCAGAACTCAATGACTTATTGATTGATGCCTTCGCAGTGACGCGTGAAGCGGCCCGTCGNGTGCTTGGGCAACGNCATTACGACGTTCAGCTANTAGGGGGCGCAGCTCTTCACTTCGGCTGGGTTGCCGAAATGAGGACNGGAGAAGGAAAAACCCTTGTTTCGACATTGCCGGTCTACCTGAACGCACTATCAGGCCAGGGAGTTCACATCGTCACGGTCAANGAGTACTTGGCGGCTCGCGATGCTGANTGGATGGGCGGCGTACATCAATTTCTGGGTCTAGAAGTAGGGCTCGTNGTGCCAGGCCAGACCGATCCGCTATTCAAGCGAAGCCAATACGCAGCCGATGTTACCTACGGAACGAATAACGAATTCGGGTTTGATTATCTACGGGACAACATGGCTCCCTCTCAGAAGGAGCAAGTGCAACGCGGACACAACTACTGCATTGTCGANGAAGTCGACTCAATTCTGATCGACGAAGCTCGGACGCCGTTGATTATTAGCGGACGGCTTGGAGACGCNGCGAAGCTNTACGGCCAATTCGCACAAATAGCCCGCACCATGACTCGGGACCTTGACTACGAAGTTGAAGAGGACAAACGAAACGTCGCTGTACTCGAGCCAGGAATTGAGAAAGTCGAACGCGCCCTAGATGTGGACAACCTTTACGATCAGGTGTCATCCAACTTCGTGCATCAGATGAGNGCAGCACTAAAGGCCAAGGAGTTGTATCGGCGTGACCGCGATTACGTCATCCAGAACGGTGAGGTGAAAATCGTCGATGAGTTCACTGGACGCATACTCGAAGGCCGTCGATGGGGTGAGGGACTTCACCAGGCCGTCGAAGCCAAGGAGGGTGTGAACATCAAAGCCGAGAATCAGACCCTCGCGACCATCACACTTCAAAACTATTTCCGGTTATACGACAAATTGGCGGGAATGACCGGCACGGCTACCACGGAAGCAGCAGAATTCGGAAACACCTACGGCTTAGACGTNGTACCCGTACCGACTCACCGTCCGGTTCAGCGTGCTGATCATGCGGATCTCGTATACAAAACAGAGTTAGCGAAGATTGAAGCCGTTGTAGACGATATTGAGGAGAGACGAGCGACTGGGCAACCAATCTTGGTTGGAACCGTCAGCGTCGAAAACAGCGAAAAGATTTCGCGAGCTCTGGACCAACGAGGCATTACGCACAATGTTCTAAACGCNAAAGAACACCAAAGAGAAGCNGAGATCGTCACACAAGCAGGCAGGTTGGGGGCCGTGACTGTCGCCACCAACATGGCNGGCCGAGGCGTCGACATTCTTCTCGGCGGCAACCCTGAAGGTTTAGCTCGACATGACCTATACCGTGACGGTCTAGACCCTGATGACCCCCAACAAGTCGAGCAGCTAGCNGCCCGCTTTGCCCATCACGAACCGGACTGCGCTCAAGAGGGTGCGCAGGTTCGCGAGGTCGGAGGACTGTACGTACTCGGTACCGAACGTCACGAATCCCGCCGCATCGACAACCAACTACGGGGGCGAGCTGGTCGACAGGGCGATCCAGGAGAAAGCCGCTTCTACTTGTCTCTTGAAGACGACCTAATGCGCCTTTTCGCTACAGGCGCAATGAACTGGGTGATGGATAAAGCCCTTCCNGATGACACCCCAATCGAAGCAAACATGGTTACGAAAGCAATCGAACGGGCACAAAATACCGTCGAACAAAAGAACGCGGAAGTTCGAAAAAACGTTCTCAAGTACGACGAAGTGATGAATGAACAACGCAAAGTGATCTACGGCCGCCGCGCTCAAATCCTTGGTGGAGACGACCTTCGCGAAGAGTCGCTGGAATATGTCGAGGCAGCAGTCGGTCACATCGTCGACCAATTTTGTGAAGAGGAGTCAGACTCAGAGTGGGACCTCGAATCGCTGCACGCTGAAACATCGAATTACTGGCCGACGGAACTCGCCATCGCTGACTTNGAAAAGATCAATGATGCCGCCACGCTTGAGCAACTATTAGTTGATGATGCAATTCAGTACTTCGAGCTCCGAGAAGCTGAACTGGGTGCACCAACGATGCGAGAGGTCGAGCGACAGGTCTTACTTCGAATCATTGATCAACGGTGGCGAGAGCATCTCTATGAGATGGATTATCTGCGGGAGGGAATCCACCTAAGAGGTCTAGGTCAAAAAGATCCCGTATCCGAATGGCAACGCGAGGGATTTGACATGTTCTCCTCAATGTTGGAATCGGCATATCGAGATTTCGTCAAGTATGCGATGCACGCCGAGGTTGTCGCGGCGGAAGAAAAGACCAACCGTCCGGACAGTGTGAAATATTCGTCCTCGGAAACTCCAGCAGAGTTGATATCGGCGGGAGCGCCGCCTAAGCCAGCACNGGCCGNNCCAACAGCCAAGCAAANTCAAGTNGTGAAAACTGATGCGGAGAAAATNGGACGAAACGANCCTTGNCNTTGTGCATCNGGCAAGAAGTTCAAACATTGTCACGGCAGATGATCGNCGAGGTCCCGAATGCGTGACAACTCTGAAAGTCTCGAAGAACTTGGGCGACGCGTAGCTGAAGCTCACACCTACCTGAGAATTGACCATGCCCGTGAAGAAATGACCCAATTAGAGTCGCGCGCCGCGAGCCCCGACCTGTGGGATGACCAAGACGAAGCCCGCAAAGTGACTGGCCGCCTCGCCAATTTGCGCGACGACGTCGAACGCTGGGAGAAAGTGCGAAGCGAAATTGACGACGCCGTAACTCTCGACTTGTTAGCGCGTGAAGAAGAAGATGAGTCAATAGCTGAGGAAATTGACATAGCGATGTCCTCTATCTCCACTCAACTTGACGACATCGAACTGCTGGCATTGTTTAGTGGTGAACACGACGAAAACGACGCCGTCTGTGAAGTCCACTCCGGGGCAGGAGGAACCGATGCCTGCGATTGGGCNGAAATGGTNCTTCGCATGTACCTCAGATGGGCAGAAGGNAAAGGCTTCGANGTCGAAATCCAAGAAGCAACCGATGGCGGAGAGGCAGGCATTAGTTCAGCCACATTTATCGTTAAGGGACGATTCGCATTTGGATTCTTGAGAGCGGAACGCGGNGTCCACCGACTGGTNAGGATCTCACCGTTTGATGCCCAAGCGCGCCGTCACACAGCCTTTTGCTCCCTTTCNGTGGTGCCCTTTTTCGANGATGTCTCAAATGAAGTCGTCATCGACGAGAAAGACCTTCGGGTTGACACATACCGATCTTCAGGAGCGGGCGGACAACATGTCAATGTCACTGATTCGGCGGTTCGCATCACCCACCTTCCCACCGGCACCGTCGTCGCTTGCCAAAACGAACGAAGCCAGCACCAGAACAAGGATCGGGCAATGCAGATGCTTGCGGCTAAGCTCGCTGATCTTCAACGCCAGGAGCGAGAAGCCGAACTCAATGCTCTGGCCGGCGAGCAGCGTGACGTCACCTGGGGAAGCCAAATTCGTTCCTACGTGCTTCACCCCTACCAGCAAGTCAAGGATCTCAGATCTGATCTTGAAGTTGGTAACGTCGATGCGGTCTTAGACGGCGATCTCGACGCACTGATGGAAGCCTTCCTCCAGTGGCAACGAAGCCAACNCCATTCGGACTCCTAAACCCCCTCNAGCCATTGATTGACTGACGCTACCAAGCGGCCGNCCTGTCGTACGCTGGAGATGGTCCNACCCGAGCCAGAGAACTGGCCTCAACGACCCTGGTTCCGATGATCCGCCTCGACAACGTCACCAAGATTTACAAAGGCGAAACTCGGGCCGTTGATGGGGTCAGCNTNGACATCNAAAAAGGAGAATTCGTCTTCNTGGTGGGNGAATCAGGATCGGGGAAATCGACGATGCTTCGGCTAGTGACAGCCGAAGANTCNGCTACGNNAGGTCNGGTGCACGTTGCTGGCAAAGATCTGACGAGAATCAGCTCCTGGCGCGTCCCTTACCTTCGTCGCAATATNGGTTCTGTTTTCCAGGATTTTAAGTTACTGCCACAAAAAACTGTCTACGAAAACGTAGGGTTCGCACTTGAAGTGATCGGGCGTCCCAAAAACATCGTAACGACTCAAGTGCCCGCCATTCTCGANCTCGTCGGACTTTCACATAAACAGAAAAGTTTTCCCGACGAACTTTCNGGGGGTGAACAGCAACGCGTATCAATNGCGCGTGCATTCGTAAACCGCCCGCTCATTCTCCTGGCCGACGAACCCACTGGGAACCTCGACCCAAACACTGCACAAGAAATTATGCGNCTTCTTGACCGGATCAACCGAACCGGAACCACAGTAGTAATGGCNACCCACGACCAAAGGATTGTCGATCAAATGCGGCGGCGGGTCATCGCGCTTCACGCAGGTCAAGTGGTTCGAGANGAACAACAGGGAGTGTACGAATAGCCGTGNCCAGGTTCTTGAGCCGGGCTGGCTACTTTGTCCGAGAGACTTGGATCAATGTCCGTCGGAACCTGACCTTAACCGTTGCCGCGATCTTGACCGTAGCGGTGGGGGTGATGCTTGTCGGACTTGGCTTAATGGCGCGCTATGCCAGCGCTAACGCACTCGGCCGATGGCAGGGAGGGGTCCAATTCGAGATTTTTCTNGAACCAAACATCGCTGGCGGTCAAATCGACGCNTTGGGCGAAGAACTAAGAAATCACCCCGACGTCGAAAGAATCCAATACATCACTCAAGAGCAAGCGTTCGCGTTGCTCGAAGAAATGCTTGTCGATGAGCCAGAACTCTTGGCGGAGGTTTCGANCGAAAGCTTGCCGTCTTCATATCGTGTGGTTCCGAGGTTCGCCGAGGGAGAACTTATCGANTCTCTGGCTGCTCAATTTCGNCANCGCCCAGGNGTGTACTCCGTGGAAACCGGCCGTCAACAAGTCGACGCGATTCGAGAGTGGTTCAACTCGTTTCGATGGATTGTTTTGCTCATGTCGATTGTTCTNGCGGCCGCAAGTGCGCTTCTGATTTTCAACATGATTCGAGTAGCGATGTTCGCGCGCCGNCGCGAAATTGAAGTGATGAAACTCGTNGGCGCGACCAATAGCTTNATTCGTCTCCCGTTTATTTTGGAAGGGATGTTGCACGGATTGGCGGGAGGCATTGTTGGTGCCGTCGCCGCCGGTGTCCTGCGCAACCACGTNGAAGAACTNTTTGGNCGGTCAGAAATTTTGGCGTTCTTTCGCTCCTTCACCGTGACGTCGAGCCAATTCAACACAGCCACCATCGCGACGNTCGCTATGGGAGTGATCGTAGGTGCCCTNGGNTCCGCGTTCGCNGCGNGTCGCTTCCTTGATGTCTGAACCTCGCGGCANCGTGGACGAGGTTTTTTGTTATGGCACGCTTCTTCCGGGTGAAGAACGNTGGCCTTTTCTCGCTCCGTTTGTTCTCGGACACGAACCCGACCAGGTCAGCGGGCGTTTATACGACACNGGGCTCGGATATCCGGCCGCGTTGTTTGATCGCATCGGAATTGTTCANGGAGTCCGTTTCCGATTGGATGCACAGCTCCTTTCTNAAGCTTTGTCGCTACTCGACGAGGTAGAAGGAGCGGTTGACGGCTTGTATCACCGAGTGTCCCTGGTCACTGCGACGGGTGTCCGCGCCCACGCCTACCANTACGGGGGTGACCTCGAAACGCTCACGGATATACCTAGNGGGAATTGGCTCGATCAATGACTAAGCCGGTTGCAGCATCGCCAACTATCGGTAACTCTCTGGTGAAGAATTCAAAGGAAATCGATGACCGAATTTGAAACGCTCCGCTATGAAATTGAAGACCAAGTCCTTACTTTGACCATGAATCGACCGGAACGACTCAACGCNTTCAACAGCAGAATGCAGGGTGAATTTCTCGAAGCACTCGAACATGCCGACGCNGACGATGAAGTTCGTGCAGTAATCGTTACCGGAGAAGGCCGCGGGTTTTGCGCAGGTGCAGATCTTGGAAAAGGGGCGGACACCTTCAATTACGACAACCAAACCGAAGAGGCGAAAGCTGAACGGGCTTCCAGCGAAGGCCGTCAAGAAGGTTCAAACGCTTGGCTCAGGGACGGAGGAGGGCTTCTTTCGTTACGNATATACGAATTCAANAAGCCAATCATCGCCGCGATCAACGGGCCCGCGGTTGGAGTCGGTGTCACTATGACGCTACCGATGGACATTCGGATAGCTTCGACTCAAGCGAGGATGGGTTTCGTGTTCAGCCGNCGNGGNATCGTTCCCGAAGCGTGCTCTTCATANTTTTTGCCGAGGATAGTCGGTGTAAGTAAAGCCCTCGAATGGGCGTACAGCGGGAAAGTGTTNGACGCTGAAGAGGCNCTGAAGGGTGGNCTGATTCGAAGCCTTCACGAGCCAGAAGACNTACTCCCATCCGCAAGAGAAATNGCCNCAGAAATAGTTGAGAACACCTCAGCAATCTCGGTGACAATGATTCGGCACATGATGTGGAAAATGCTGGGNGCCGATCACCCTATGGAAGCTCACAANGTCGACAGCCGAGGAATTTTNCATCTGGGACGAGGNGCAGATGCTCGNGAGGGTGTTGTCTCGTTCTTAGAAAAACGATCCCCTGACTTCACCTCNAAACCCAGCCAAGACATGCCGGAGTTCTTCCCTTGGTGGGAGGAGCGGAACTTTGAGTAATTGGAACATTCGCTGTGTCATCTACGGTGGCTGAATGGCTGAACATGTTCTAGATCTGTCGGCTCGCTTCATTGACAGCGGCCAAGTTGATAGTCCGCCCAACCGGGTCACGCATGAGTTAAGCGAATTAAGAGACGGCGTGGCACTTGTGGAGGCGTTCAGCCATGTGGTTGTGGTGGCAACCGAAGATGGACTCGTNGCCTTTGACTCCAGCGGTCCNGGTAGCGGNAGCCGGGTCCTNGAAAGTTTGCGGCGGTGGAACGAGGCGCCATTTCATACGTTGGTGTACACCCATGGACATATAGACCACGTAGGCGGGAGTCGCGCTTTCGCCCACGACGCANCAAGCTCNGGACNACCACTCCCTCGGGTAATCGGTCACGAGAACTTGNCCCCNAGGCTTCGGCGCTACCGAGCGACCAACGGCTACAACAAAGTTATCAATGCCCGACAGTTCGGCGGTTCGCCCGTGTCGACGCTCAACGGGCCCGGCAACGACAAACCGTTTGTCCCCGAGGGAACTTTGGAACCAGCGGTCGAATACAGCGACACGATGACGACNNAAGTTGGTGGNATTGAATTTCGACTCAACCACGCGTTGGGCGAAACCGATGACCACACGTGGACGTGGATACCTCAGTATCGGATGATCTCGGCNGGTGATCAGTTCATATGGAACTTCCCCAACTGCGGGAATCCCCAGAAAGTGCAGCGGTACCCGCTGGAATGGGCAGCGTCGCTCCGTCAAATGTCGTCCACAGATGTTGAACTTTTCGTTCCGGCNCACGGTTTGCCCATTTCNGGCCATGAGCGGATCGTTTCGTGTTTGAACACAGTGGCATCAACACTTGAGCAGTTAGTCGATGACGTTGTTTCTGCGATGAATTCAGGAGCGACGCTCAATGACATCGCGCTAANCGTGAGCGTAGATCCCGATGTACTCGANTTGCCCTATCTGCGCCCGTTGTACGACGAACCGGAGTTCGTCATTCGAAACATTTGGCGCCTCTATGGCGGATGGTGGGACGGCAAACCCTCGCGATTAAAGCCGGCATCCGATGTTGCGATAGCAACCGAATTGGTTGAGCTAGCTGGTGGCGTCTCAACACTCGCGGAGCGAGCACGCGTATTGGCTGAAGATAACCAGCTTCGCGTCGCCTGCCACTTAATCGATATAGCGGCGGACGCGGCACCCAATTCAAGCGAAGTCCATGAAATTCGATCCTGGATATATCTCACTCGTCGAGCAGCCGAATCCTCACTGATGGCGAAGGGAATATTTGAGTCAGCCGCCAATGAGTCACGAGAGGCAGCAGGACGAGAATTTGAACCTCGTGCGCCGAAACTTTCGTTAGAGGGATGACAGGTCAAGTAGTTGTCGCCGCGGACGCGCTCTCAAAAGACGTTGTGGAGGANATGGTCGGAATAGANGGGGAGTGGGAGCTACTTCGCTCAAATCGTTGGGTTGCCTGGTATGAGGTTGACGATGAGGAGNTAGCTAGAAATCTCGTAGCCGACTTAAGANGTGCGGGCCACCCAGCCGTCGCTGGTCCGCCCGATGAAGCGAGAGCTGTCGCCTGGCGAAAAAGAAACCGCCCAACTTCTGTTGGAGAACGCGCCGAGGTGTGTTTCCCATGGGTAAATTCCTCAGCTGAAATAGTTATTGAAATTGACCCTGGAGGAGGGTTCGGAACGGGCGATCATCCGTCAACCCGATTGCTACTCGAGGAACTTGCCTCAAATATCACNGGAGAGGAAACAGTTCTCGATGTCGGATGCGGATCNGGAGTGTTGGCGATTGCGGCAGTCTGTTTTGGAGCTAGCAGGGCTACCGGGATTGACATTGACGCCGTTGGGCTGGCGGCTGCGGAAACTAATGCGCGNCGTAACCGAATCTCAGATCGAACACAGTTCTCNTCAACGCCGCTCAAGGAAATTTCGGGAAGCTACGACGTCGTGGTTGCCAACATTCACGATGAAGTCCTCCGCGCAATGGCCGACGGACTAGTTTCACTGCTTTCTGAAGACGGCTGGCTCGGTCTCAGCGGGGTGTCGCCGGGACAGTTATCGCGACTTCGAGCCACGTTCCCAAAGATCATCTTTGAAGAACCGCGACAGATGCAAGATTGGAATGCCCTGATAGGTAGGCGACAGATCGAATAATCTGAGAGTGTTCGTTTTTTTAACCCTTTAAGTGTCGGAGAACGTAATGCACGTAGGTATGAGTGTCATATTTCAGAACCCCGGTGAGCAGATTCCGGACCAGCAGGTCTACCAACAAGATTTAGCTNTAGCGTTGCAGGCGGAAAGTCTCGGGTTTGATTCAGTGTGGAGTGTNGAACATCACTTCACCAGTTACACGATGTGCCCAGANGTTCTGCANTTTTTGACCTACATGGCTGGAGCTACTGAATCGATTCAGTTGGGGTCAATGGTGTGCGTTCTCCCATGGCACGACCCTTTAAGAGTCATCGAACAAATTTCGATGCTCGACAACCTATCTGACGGTCGTCTGATACTTGGGCTGGGAAGAGGCACAGGCAAAGTCGAATTTGACGGNTTCCGAACTGAAATGGCTTCGGCAAGGCTCCGCTTTAAAGAATCAACTGAAATGGTGCTCAACGCATTGGAAAACGGCTACGCNGAATACCATGGCGAACTTGTGGATCAGCCCCGGGTTGATATTCGCCCGCGCCCTATCAAATCGATGCGCGGACGAGCTTATGCAGCAGCGGTTTCACCAGATTCGGCTCGGATTATGGCTGAAATGGGGGTTGGCATTTTGATTGTGCCGCAGAAGCCGTGGAAAGCAGTCCGCCAAGAACTNCAGGACTACAGAGCCGTGTATCGGGACGCGAACGGAGAAGAACCTCCCCCGCCAATGGTTGCGGGTTGGACNTTCGTCGACGAAAACGCCGATCGAGCGGAAGAGAAGGCCCGCGAGTTCATCGGTGGCTATTGGGACACAATCATTGACCATTACGAATTTGACAAGCCTCATCTAAAAGACACCCCGGGTTACGAACATCATGGACTGATGTANGACCGNCTTAAGGCTCCCGGGGGCTTGGAGATGATGACTGACTTCTTCATAGACCTCCAGCTGTGGGGAACACCCGAACAGGTCTACGACAAGATCGTGAACCTTCAAGAACAGACGTTCATGGACGGGTTCATGGGGGTATTTAGTTTCGCGGGAATGGACCATGCAGAGGCGGACCGCAACATGAATTTATTTGCCCGTGAAGTGATGCCGGAACTGCAGGCTTTGGCGCCTGTCCACGAACGTTTAGGCATGCCGGCTTAGGTTCCGAGGCGTTTGGTGCCTGCGGTCACGCACTGTCAAAACGAAACCCAGAGCGGCACAAATTGCGGCGAGTATTAAGGCGGGCCGAAACGACCCCGTCGAATCNGCTATCGCGCCGCCGAGTTGAGGTCCGACTGCGAGGCCGGCACCGAAGACAATTGTTACAACCGCGTACGCCGCGCCGAATGCTTCTGCGTCTAAGTGCTGACTCACTTTCGCCGTGACTGCAACTGTGACTCCGGTGAATGCGACGCCAAAGACCATTGTCGCGATAGTCGTTCCCAATGGGTGGCTACTGGCGATGGTTGCNCAACATGCAGCCATNACCGCGAGGGACGCCATTTGAACGGAGTTCCTTCCGATTCGATCGCATAGTCCTCCCATCAGGCAAGCACCAACGACCATTCCGACGCCGATCAAAGCATAAATGAGCGATGCNGAATGAGCTTTGTAACCAGCGTTTTCTTCTAGGAATGCCACGGTGAAAGTCATCGCGAGAGAAGCGCCAACNGCGAAAATTCCGTANGTCGTGCANAGGTTCAACCAGCCGGGAATTTGCTTGAGGGNTTTAGGACTTAAGCCATTTGAAGGAGTGATCGACGAAGAATCCCTCANAGTGAGGGAAAGCAGAATCAAGCATGCGACACCGATCAAGGTTTCAATCCGATAGACCGACTGCCAGTTCGCCATCGCGACATCAAAAACGCATGCCATTACGAAACCAGCGCCCACTCCCGCGCTAACCCAACCCGCTGCGACGCCCCTTCTAGCTGGCCCTAAAACGGTAGTCGCCAAACCTGGAGCCGCAACCCAAACCCCCGCAGCGCTTACGCCGGTCAGGAAGAGCGCGCAGACGACTGCAGCGGTGGCGGGGGCCCAACCCAGAAGTGCGAGACCGGCAACTACTCCGCCCAAGCCGTACTTCGCCGTGCGCGCCAGCCCGAGNCGGCCAACTGCGAAGGCNACGACAAGTGAGCCCAACAGATATCCGATCAGGTTGAGTGAGCCGATGCCTCCGGCGGCGGTGTTTGACAGTTCGAGATCATCTCGAATTTCGGTGTAGAGAACCGAATAAGTAAATCGGCCAAATGATTGAGAGACGGCGGTTGCGACGGCCAAAAAAAATAGCGTAGGAACGCGGTTCACCCCTGAGGCCACGTCACGTGCGCGGTGGGTGGACGTCGCCCATATATCGTTTCGGTGGCCACCACGCGTCTCGGGGATTTGGGATCAGCGAAACTCGCGACGTCGGCGTAAATCACNTCTCGGTCATTATCGTCACCGAAAAATCGTTCTCTCATCGATGTCAACGAATCGAAAGCTACAAGCGCGAATCCATCGATATTTGGTCCATCCAAAGTGCGCACCACGCTCAACTGGGTGTAATCCCACATCCCAGGGTGATGGCGAAGAGCGAGTTCGGCATGCACGTCACGCCAATGAGCNTCCGATTCTTGGTGGCTGAGGTCAGGATGGTGCAATAAAGGGAATACAGCGGTGACCCCAGGAGAGGGGGTTCCTACTTGCGCCGCGACGGGCCGTTCGCGGATCACCCTGCTGAACACNAGGTAGGTCCCGACCCCTGCGGCAGCCGCAAGCTTTTGCGGATCATCAGTGGCCGCTCGAACCATTGTTCTAAAAGGCAGAGTTCGAGTTTCGTCGGGATCGCCGAGATAGCAAACACCGCCGAGATTGCTAGCAATCTCGGTTGCTGCTTCAAAGTCGTTTCCGACGACGACTAGTTCANGCATTTATCGACCCTCAAATTTGGGTTCGCGCTTGTCCAAGAACGCNGCAACCGCCTCTTTGGTATCTGAGGTNTAAAAATTCACGGTCTGGGCCATGCCCTCCGCTTCGAGCGCTGATTTAAAGTCGTTACTTGCGTTTAGCGTCAGCATTCGCTTTGTCATGGCCAACGCNAATGGTGGTCCGGCCGCTAGGCGGTTCGCCCAATCCTGGGTTTCTGCATCAAGTTGTTCGTGAGGAACGACCTTGTTGACGATTCCGAATTCTNCCGCCTGTTNGGCAGAAATAACATCGGCNAAGAAGGCAAGTTCTTTAGCTTTGTGTAAGCCGATCAATCTAGGNAACACCCATGTCCCGCCGAAGTCGACGCTCAATCCTCGNTGAGCGAAGATTTCACTAAAACGAGCTTGGTCACTCGCCAAGATCAAATCACACGCCAACGCCATGTTCATGCCTGCGCCCGCGGCGACGCCGTTCACCTTCGCGATCACAGGAACCATGATCGAATACANGGCCTCAACTGTTTGATGGATAAGGTTCATCGAAACCAGTTGATGACGGTCTCGTTGTTGCCCCGCGAGGTCCGCTCCGCTGCAGAATGCGTCGCCGGCACCGGTCATGACTACGGCCCTGACCTTCGGGTCAACCGCGAGAGCGTTCCAGGTGTCGCGNAGTTCGTCCCACATCACTGAGTTCGCCGCGTTCTTTTTTTCTGGACGGTTCATCATTACCGTCACAACGCCGTTGTCGGATGCCTCAATAATCAACGTTTCTAGCTCGATAGATTCCATTGGGTCACCCTACGCGCTTACCCAACTNCTCTGCATCGGAGCTCGTTTTNNGCAAAATCAAACGACTCTCAACAGCGCACAGGAAACCCGAGGAGTTCGACTGATCAGTCGTTCGGTATTNAGGNTCNGTGTGCTTAAGCGTTCAAAAAAGGAGTCAACGCTTTAATGAATCCGACGGTGTTTTGGCCGTGCACGTTGTGACCACTGTTCGCGACAGTCACCAATTGGCCGTCGGGCAAAGCATTAACAAANCGTTGAGCGGCGTCNGCTGCGAGNACGTTGGAATCTGCTCCTCTGATCAGCAGCGTCGGTTGAGTAATCTTCGCTGCGTCTTGCAGCGAGAAAAGGTCGCTGCGTTCGCGTTGAGTTCGGGTAGTCGCCAATCGAGGGCCGTGGTCTCTTTTNCTTACGTATTTGCCGTCGGCGCGTTGCAGAAGGTTGTATTTGACAGTGCGTTCGATGTGTTCTCGGGAGCGATACGGATCGTATTTCTGAACTGANCGAATGAAGTGTTCGAGGTCATCGAATTCACGATTTTCCGTCACGAAATTGCGGATGCTTTTTGTTCCTTGATCCGATAGCTCCGGTCCGACATCGACTAGGACAAGGCGATCCGCTCGTCGAGGTTCCTCAACCGCTAGTCGCATCGTGTTCATTCCTCCCATCGAATGTCCGATGACAGTCACCGAGGCAACGCCCAATGTTTCCAAAACTGCGCACGCGTCGGCGGCCATAGCGTTCGAGGAGTAGTCGGCGTCGCGAGCCCACTCGCTGTCNCCATGTCCTCTCTGATCGAGGGCGAGGATGTGGAAGCGGTCCGCCAGATGCAAACTCACCAAATCCCATGAATGGGCTGACTGGTTTCCCCCATGAAGTAAAAGCAAAGTAGGCAAAGCGGGATCACCCCACTCCAAGAGATGGAATCTTTGATGTCGCGCGATGACGTTGGTAGAGACATAACGGATCTTCTGAGCGTGGCTGATCCCAAGATCCTCAGCGCTTTTACAGAGGCTTGAAAATTCGGGGCTTTGCGTCATGTCGAGAGGTGCATCGGATGACGAGAATTCGTTGAGGTATGGCATGGGCTTTCAAATCCGACCTGTGTGCAGGTCAAGGTAGCCGCGCGCGATATTCGCGTGGAGGATGTCGGTGGGGCCCTCAGCGAGCCTCGTTGCCCGGACCCGACGAAAAAGAGACGCCAATGGGTGTGACTCGACTAAAGCTTCGCCTCCGATTATTTGGATTGCGAAGTCAACTACAAGGCTCAGGGCTTCGGTAGCCAAGATCTTTGAAGCCATGACCTCGTTGATCGCGTTGTCTCCGGAGTCAACGATCCGAGCGGTGCGGTACACCGCACTCCTGGCGGAGTACGACTGAGCTCGCATCCTCCCAAATTGAACCCTGATGTGGTGGTGGCTACCGCCAACGGTTTCATCTGGATGTTTGCGGCCAAGATGATCCGNCACTAATTCACAGACAAAACTGCAGAGGCCCGCGCAATCAGCGGCAATAGCCAAGCGGACATCGTTGACCTGATCAAGAGCNCTGTTCATACCGGTCCCGGGTTCACCGATAACGTGTTCGTTCGGCACACTTACCTCGGTGAATGAAAAACTCGCGTGCTCGGTGCCGTCGATAGACCCGAAGCGTCGAAGTATCTGCACACCCGGGCTGTTTGTTTCAATTAGCACCATCGCAGGCCCAACGTCGGTGAGTTCGACCAAGGTGTTTATGAAATCAGCTTGTGATCCGCCAGTTACGTATGACTTCTGACCGTTTACGATCAGATTTTCACCCTCGTATCGCGCCCAGGTGTGCCTCTCGGCGTCCGATGGTTCGGTAAACCCGAATCCGCCTTTCACTTCGCCAGCCAAATAAGGACGAAGGAATTTGTTTCGCACATGCTCCGAGGCCTGCGCTAGTAGCCCTGGCCTGGGCCCAAAAAGTCCAGGTAGGTGGCCGACCCCGCACGCCCCGAGAGCATCGCGGGCAATGGTCAAATCAAGAGATGTTCCGCCTGTGCCCCCGAACTCGACTGGCTGGGTAAGGAAAAAGATTCCGGCCTCTTTTGAAAGAACGCGGGTTTCGCTTTCAAGTTGTTCGGTATCGAGTGTGTGGGTGTCGAGTGACGCTACGAGACGCCCGAGTGAGTGAGCTCGTTGTTGAATATCGCGTTGTGCGTCATTGAGAAAATCTGGCACCCCCGAACGGTAGTCCGAGAAGGCATCGGCTGAGATGTTCGGTCTAGTGTCCGAGGATGAAACAACTTGAAGGTAAAACGGCCGTAGTGACCGGAGCTGCGTCAGGAATGGGGCTAGCCATGGCCCGTCGTTTCGCGCGCGCTGGGATGAAAGTCGTTCTTTCTGACATCGACGAAGCAAAGCTAAGTCTTGAGGTAGACGATATTCGTAGGCTTGGAGCGGAAGTTATAGCGGTAGTCGCTGATGTTTCAGAAGAAGACCAGAATCACGCACTTTTTGATGCGACCATCGATGCCTTTGGAACTGCGAATGTGGTTTGTTTGAACGCAGGGGTCCAGGGATCCATCGGTCGATCCTGGTCTCTTTCGAAAGCCGACTACGACTGGACGTTAGGGATCCTTCTCCAAGGAGTAATCCACGGCGTTCGAGCCTTTGTTCCTCACCTCGTTGAGCACGATGACGGTCACGTGGTGTTGACGGCTTCGATAGCGGGCCACATTTCGGCTCCCTTTGGCGCACCGTACAACATCGCAAAACACGGCGTAGCTACTCTCGCCGAAACTCTGTTTCATGAGCTGAAAATCGAACGGACAAATGTTGGCGTTACTTGCCTATGTCCCGGCTTCGTAAACACCAACATTGTTAACGCGACTGCTGCTCGCGCCGCAGGGTCGGTTGGATCAGCGATCGATGACAGAGGTAACCAGATGCTCGAGCTGAGCCAGCGCGCTCTTCGAAGAGGTCTTGATCCTGAGATTGTGGGTGACCAGGTCCATGACGCGATCATCAACGACCAATTCTGGCTATTTACGGATCAGGATTGGGACGCGNCTATCTCGGCCCGGGCGCAGGAAATNGGTAGTAGAAACCNGCCGAGGTTCCACGGCCCCAGCCAAGGGTGGAAAGAAACTTANGGAACTTGGGTTTGTTAGAAAGAACCGTGTATCCGTCGCGCCGTTGCCTGCCCTACGCACNGGGCGATCATTGCGTGAGATGCGGACGCCGTGGCTAAGTTTGGTGTCATGAAAGTAGACGAAAGTTCCGAAATTCCCTTATACGGAGTTGTCATTATCGGNGCGGGCGTCTCTGGGTTGTACCAGCTATACAAAGCGCGCGAGATCGGTGTCAGCGCGCTGGTCCTTGAGTCCGGAACTGAAGTGGGAGGCACTTGGTATTGGAATCGGTACCCAGGGGCNCGGTTCGACTCGGAGAGTTATTCGTATGGNTACTCCTTCAGCCAAGATTTGCTTGATGAGTGGGACTGGAAGGAGCACTTTTCGGCTCAACCCGAGAACCTTAGGTACCTCCAACACGTGTCCGACCGGTTCGACCTGCGCGAAGACATCAGATTTGAAAGCACCGTAACTCAGTGCATTTTTGATGAGATCTCCAATGAGTGGCAGGNGCATGTAGAAGACGGATTTCGGGTTCGGTGTCGGTTTCTGGTCACAGCTATCGGCATTTTGTCGAAACCATTGATCCCCGATTTTGAGGGCATGGACGACTTTAAAGGGCCCTCGTTCCATACGGCTCGTTGGCCTCACGAGGAAGTGGTCTTTGCCGGAAAGCGAGTTGGTGTAATCGGCACGGGAGCCACGGCCGTACAACTGATACAGGAAGTGGCTAAGACCGCTGAGCATCTGACGATCTTCCAGAGAAGTCCCAATTGGTGTGCCCCGCTCCATAACAGCCCGATCGAGTCGGCCGAGATGGCTGACATTCGTGCTCACTATGAAGAAATTTTCGAACGATGTAGGAACTCTTTTTCTGGGTTCATCCACGATTCGGATCGTCGCAAAGCTCTCGAAGTTACTGCCGAGGAACGGGAGGCTTTGTACGAAGAACTGTATGCGTCNCCCGGCTTCGGTATCTGGATCGGGAATTTTCGCGACGTGTTAGTNGATGAAGAAGCCAATGCCACGCTTAGCGATTTCATTGCGCGAAAGATTCGAGAGCGCGTTGAAGATCCGGAACTCGCCGAAAAACTTGTTCCTACGGATCATGGCTTCGGCACGCGGCGAGTCCCTATGGAAAGCGGGTACTACGAGGTATACAACCAAGACAACGTGTGCCTTGTAGATCTCAACGAGACACCGATCGAAACAATCACCAGAGATGGGATTCAATGTTCAGATCGAGAGCATCACTTCGATTTGATTGTCTATGCGACCGGCTTCGACGCCGTTATGGGACCCTTCAATTCGATTATCTTCAAGGGTCTCAACGGTCGCACCCTTGCTGAGAAATGGGACGCTGGACCTCGCACCTACCTTGGCTTAGCAACCGCTGGCTTTCCCAACATGTTCACCTTGGTTGGACCTCACAACGCGTCGACATTTTGCAATATGCCTAGATGCATAGAACAGAACGTGGAATGGCTTTCGACGTTCTTGAAAAAACTTTTTAGCTCAGACGTAACGCGCGTCGAAGTTGAACCCAAGGCCGAGGAAGACTGGACCGAGCATGTGTACGAGTCGGTGGACCGAATGCTGTTCAGCAAAGTGGATTCATGGTTCATGGGTGTGAATAAGAATATTGAGGGACGAAATACCCGAAACTTCATGCTGTATGTCGGGGGNCTTCCGAGCTACACCGAACGATGCGAAGAGGTAGCCGAACATGGCTATCAAGGCTTCGTAATGAGTTGAAATACGTCAATCTNCCAATCGCCAAATATTGGCCTCNCATACTTCGCTGTTAACCACGGAGAATCTTTCTTGGNGGCAATCGTCTNGGNGTCGATCTGCAAGCACTTGCCCTCATCCCGACATATCCAGCCTGCAATGTGTCAAAGTGACGTCGACATTCTTCGTTAATTGGAGGCGCAAGTGCGCATAGGTATTTTCAGTGGCCCNGCGGGGAAACTTTTCAATATTGAGGAAGCGATTGCCGACGCTGANGCAGCTCACGAAGCGGGTTTTCCGTCCTATTGGCTTCCGCAAATGCCTATGGGGGTTGACGCTTTAACGTCGCTCAGCCATATAGGTGCAGCCGTTCCCGAAATAGAACTTGGCACTGCGGTCATTCCTACCTACCCCCGACACCCAATGGTGATGGCGCAGCAAGCTCTTTCGGTGACCTCAGTCATCGGCGACCGACTAGCGCTCGGCATAGGACTTTCACATAAGCCGGTAATAGAAAAACAGTACGGTTACGACTTCGACAAGCCAGTCCGTCATTTACGGGAGTATCTCGAAGTTTTGAATCCTCAGCTTCGAGACGAACCCGTTCGTTTTGAGGGCGAGACCTTGTCTGGCCGAAATCCGGCTCTGGGACTAGGAGCTCCCGTTCCACAAGTACTTGTAGCTGCCCTAGGGCCTCAAATGCTTCGTTTAACTGGCCGCCTCGCTGATGGCACTATCACGTGGATGACCGGCAACAAAACCCTTGCGGAGCTGACCGTACCGGAGATGTGCGGAGCAGCATCGGCGGCCGGCAGACCCAAACCCCGTGTTCTTGCTGGATTNCCTGTGCTGTGCACCGACGATATGGATGCCGGCATGGAAAGGGCAGCCAAGGTCTGGCAAATGTACGGCACCCTGCCCAGTTATAGAGCGATGTTGGACCAAGAAGGTCTGGCTGGTCCCGAAGAGATAGCTATTGTCGGCAACGAGTCTGAAATAGCAGATCGTCTTCAGGCGACGTTTGATGCTGGAGCTGACGACATCATCGTGGCCGAATTCGGAGGCAACCCCGATGAACGTCTGCGAACGCGCGAAGCGTTATCGGCATTGTTGTAAGCGCAACCGCGAGTTGGTTCCAGTTAGATTCTGAGTCCCATTGGGTGAGCCAATAGAGCTAAATCGGTTACTCAACCCAGTACGTCGCTATTCCAACGGCGCGCTTTGATAGTTACCTTGGCTTCTTCGTGTCCCGGAAACGCATCGGCGTACTGGTTTCCAAGTTGCTCGCCGAGATATCTGATTGCGATGTCGCGAAGAACTTCATCGCGTTCTTCCGGAGTCATTAGCTCGACGGTGGCTTGCCCTTCGGCGGTGACGTAACGGTAGGGGAGCTGTTCGTCTTGGACACAAATGGTCGCGGCGCCATGACGACGAAGAAGAATCGATTTAGCCGAGTCGTAGGCCATAGCAATTTCGAAGCCGAGATCAGTCGAGTACCGATACCAGATAGGAGCGCACAAAGGGCCTTTGTCGTCTCGTTCTATAGCCAGGANCCCCACTCGTACTTCATTCAAAAAGTTGTCGCGTTCCTCATCGTTCATTTCCGCCATGAATACTCCTTGTTCACATCAACGCCTTTCACGNTAGGNCACCTCGGATATATTCCGCAGGTAGGTTCGCGAGAGGTATTTAATTGGATACAGAGATACGGCCGGCTGAGCTGCGAGACGTACGCGAGTTGAGCCTCGTGCTAGCACGCGCCTTCGAAGAAGATCCTTTTATGTCGTGGATTTTTCANGAACCAAAGTTTCGGCTGAAACTTGTTCAGGCTTGGATGCGAGTTGAAGTTCAGAGTGCAATAGGAATGGGCACGAGTTGGGCTTCGATGGANCACGATGAAATCGTCGCGGGGACTATTTGGGCGCCGCCNGGTCGCGATCTCCATGAGGGAGGAACNTTTCGCCAGCTNTGGTATCTCGCGTTGGGAGCGAACCCCGACCGCGCGGCCGAACTAGCCGAAGGTTTGTCAATGATTGGCGACACGCACCCCNACGAACCCCACTTTTANCTCAACACGGTGGGAGTCGTGCCNAACCTCACTGGACGNGGTCATGGGGGAGCGATTATCCAACACACATTGGACTTTGCCGATCAAGATGNCCAGCCTTGCTACTTGGAGAGCTCAAGTTCCCGAAACGTCCCGCTTTATGAACGTCTCGGGTTTGAAGTGGTNAACGAANTAGCTCTGCCAAGTGGTCCAGCAATGTGGGGGATGTGGCGCTCAGNGCGCTGACTCGTCNGCCTCGAGGCGAATTGCGAAGGGCAGAGCAGCGACGGCCAAGAGAACGGTCCACGATAAAGCGAGGCGAATNTCACCGAGAGCTTCAGCCAGGGCGCCAACTGCCGGGCGAGCAGTGGCACCTAACAGTCCGGTGACTCCGAAAACCACTCCTACTGAAACACCGGTCCTCGTTTCTCCTCCAATTTTGCTTGCCATAGCCATCGATACTGGGAACAGCCCAAATCCGAACATAGCTATCGCTCCGACAGCTACAAGTGAGATAGCACCCGAAGTTTGAGAAAAGACAAGAATTGCGGCGATGGTGCCAAGGGTCGCTCCGATGAAAAGCCGTCGGCCTCCGAATCGATCATAAATTCTGCCTCCGACAGGCTGAGCGANCGCTCCGATGAGCAACATTGAAGTCAGCGCGGCACCAGCGGTGGTATCTGCCCACCCTTCATCAACGAGCATCTTCACGACAAAGGTGACGTAGCTGTACAGAACTGTTGATAGCAGGCCGAAGGCAAGCGCCGCTGTAATGATTGGCTTTCCAATTGCTCCCCGGAGTCGGGCTTCGGGGTTTGGGCGGGTCTCGTGCAAAGTCAAGCGAAGAGCTGCCGAAGTAGCGATGATGGGAGCGCCTACAAGTAACATGGCCCACCTCCAATCCGCTGCACTGATCACCAAAGTGGCGACAAGGGGGGCTAGAAAATGACCGATTGAACCGCCCCAGCCNTGCAACCCAAGCATTCGTCCCCGATCGTTGGGGTATGCCTCAACAATGAATGCCGTCGCTTGAGGGTGGTATGTCGCGGTGCCAAGACCGCAAAGCGAACTGACTACTACCACGAACCAAAANGAGGGAGCGATCGCCATTGCGAGAAATCCGCATCCCCCAACGAGAAACCCGAGGCTGACCAGGAGGCGCCGTCGCCCGTCTCGATCAGCTAAGTGACCCAAAGAGGGTTGCAGAACTCCCGACAGCACNCTGAATGCAAACGAAAGAATCCCGAGTTCCGCATAATCGAGGTCCCACTCCCGAGCTAGGGAGGGTAGGAATGCAGGAAGCACGGTGGCATAAAAGTCGTTGAAGATATGTGCTCCNATAAACGTGAGTAGGACTGCTCGAGATGAACGCATTAGTGAGACTTGTTCCAAGGTCGAGCTTGGCGACGGAAGCTAATCATCAAATCCAACNAAGCTTGCGACTTCGGCTACGGGCCGTCGAGTCGACTTCACCTCGTTCGCCACGAAACTGTCATCGGGGTACCCCATTGCGACACATGTCATGATCACTTGATCTTCAGGGATNTTGGCGTGCTGTCGAACAACATCAGATTGCATGATGCCTTGACCGTTNATGACACAACCCAGTCCTTTGGTCCAAGCTGCTAACACCAGACCGTAAGTCACCGCACCGCAGTCGAAGTGGCCAACAGCGTCATGTTCGAGNGTGCGGTCGCACGTGACCACAATCGATACCGGCGCATCAAACTGNCGAAACCCGCGCATGGCCCAGTCATNACGTCGTTCTTTGTCTTCCCAAGCGATCCCCATCGCTTCGAACAGTTGCACAGCAATTTCGATTTGACGTTTTCTATGCACCCCCTCATAACCATGGTTGAGTGGAATTTCTCGTTGAGGAGCGGCGCCGTTCACCATTCGATCTGTGTTGCCTTGCCGAATCAAATCGAGGGGTTCTCCGGTCAATACATGGAAATGCCACGGTTGGGTGTTCATAGAAGATGGAGCACCCTGAGCAATATCGATGATGTCGACAATCACTTCCCGCGGAACCGGATCGGTTCGATAACCCCGCACACTGCGACGCTCTCGGACCATATCTCTGAACAAGTCGGTGTTCATCCCAGGTTCTCATTTCGATTGGACAAGTGCTTAACCTAATGAATTCCGAACNCATCGAACNAACTTGCCGTAAATCAATGCTGCCTAAGATTGCATGTATGGGTCTTCGCGCTATGGGAGTAACGATCGATTGTTCCGATCCTGAACGGCTTGCCGACTTTTGGGCGGAANCGGTCGGGTTTACGAATCGGGAAGGAGATGGCGGCCCGTACATCACTATCTCCGGCTCTGANCTCGAACGTGCAGTGAATCACCTGACATTTCAAAAGGTCCCCGAAGGNAAGACAGCAAAACATCGAGTGCATCTTGACCTTTTCGTTGACGACATAGCAGTTGAGGTNCAACGCCTGGTCGATATTGGGGCCACCGTGGTCACCCCCGCGGGAGAGCCNAGCCATCTCGGCTTCGTGGTAGTAGTGCTAACGGACCCAGAGGGCGGCGAGTTTTGCGTGGTTGGTCGTCCTGAGTTTCAGGTAGCCAATAGCTCTTCGACGGACTCCTGAACCGATAAAGCCTCCGCGAACGTCGCGATGGTGTGTTCTTCGCCTTCCATCATTAGGTCAAGTTGATCTAGCTGAGCGGTGTAGGCGTTGGCCCCGAGTACNTCGCGATCGGATTGAAAAAGGTCTACCCATTCATCGCCATCGGCTTGCTGTAGCNGGTACCAATCCCAGATTCTTANCGAACCGCGCGTCCCACGAATAGTGAGATCGACGACATCAGGCCCTNCTCCTNGACTTGTGCCAGCGAGAGTAAAAGGCGTCGAGTTCGATGCGAAGCGAGCGAGGCCGATCTGTTCACAGAGCGCGCCGGTGGGGCCGTCTTCAAAGTAAACATCTCCGCTTTCCATGGTGATCGGGCCGATTAACCGGGCAGCTAAGAAGATGAAATGAGATGCCACTTCACGGATCCAGCCTCCTTGGTCGCGTAGGCGTAGCCATTGTGCTTTCTCGTGCCAAGCGCGTGGCCACTGCGCAAAATGCAATCGAAGATCAACCCGAGTCACTTCCCCCAATTCTTTNTTCNNCACCTTGCGTTGAAGCTCGCGGGCTGAAGGCGCGGCACNGAAAACGAAATTGACCCCGGCGGGCAANCCGCTGTCTGCGACTGCGTGCACCAACTCTNGGCTTGAAANNAGGTCTATGCCAAGCGGTTTTTCACAGAAGATTGCTGTGTCGGCGGCTACGCATCTCATTACGTAATCNTGATGATGGTGCGGCGGAACGGCGATNTANACNAGATCCGAGTCNGCAATCACNTCGTCGGCTCCCGAACGAAGGTTGACGGACCCTTCGTGGATAGAACAGGCCGTGGGGTCCATGTCCCAGGCCGCCACNAGCTCGAACTCGCTGTGATTGTTGAACTGCTCAACGAAACGAGACCCGACTGTCCCAAGACCGATGATGCCTACTCGATGAACCATGAGAAGAGTTTGTCAGGCTCTGAGGAGGTCGGGTTAAGACAACTTGCTAAGCGGCCAGGATCGCGAACTCCGTTGTGTAAAGCAGTGTCAGCTTTCGGAAATTGAAGGGAGCCGATATGCCCGGGCTGCGGTGTCGTGAAAAAGATCTCTCTTTTCGTCAGATGAACAGTTTTCGGCAATTCGTTTAAAGCTGTTCCATAACGGCACGTAACCGGCGCCCCTTTTGTCGACCGGAAAATTGGATTCAAACATGCAACGCGGCGACCCGAAGACCTCGATCGCGAATTGAATTGGATCACTCCAGGCGTCGGCAAGCTCGGTTGAAGTCGCGGGTTTGTCGCGTTTATCCCANCTGAACCCCATCATGGGCATTCCGATCCCACCGAGTTTCAAGAAGACATTGGGGCAAGCCGCAATCCTTGTCATTTGCTGCTTCCAGTGGGCAAGGATTTCAGGTCGCTGATCCTTGTAGGGGCCCGTGCCCAATATTCCGCCTAAATGATCGAGAACGATGGGTGTCTCGGGACAGGCGCGAGCGACGTCAACGAATTCAGCTAGTTGTGGGTGATAGACCATCGCGTCGTAGGTGTACCCGAGGTCGCCCACTCGACGAACCCCGTCTAGGTACGCCTGGTCGTTCATTGCGGTGCTTGAGGCCATGGCTAAGGGAGGGTGATCATCCTGCGCTGTGATATATCGAACCCCGCGAAAGCGACCTCGACCAGCTATTTCGTGCGCTTCGAGAACCTCTTCGACAGATGCACCTAACGACATGTCNGCGTGAGCCTGTATCGCTTTTATCTCGGCCCCACTCGACGAGGCGCTTTCTTCAGCGAGTTCGATGACGAACTCGGTTTCTCCGACAGGTCGAAGATGATGAGGGCCATCAGTTCGATACTGGGCGCGGCATTCAAGAAATACGGTGCCCACGACGTTGTGGCCGCTCCCGGTGTCGCTGTGTAGATCNTCAAGGGTGTATGGCCAGCCCGTGTGGCCCCGATCGAGCCACAGGTGGTGATGAGGATCCAAAATTGGAAGTTCAGGTTCCAAGACGTCTTCTACCACGGTCGANATCCAGGCGGCATGAGCTTCAGCCAAGTTGTCATCGGTCACTGCAGCGCCCTCCTTTCGTAGCTATTCACCATTCTTTCAGCCGTGTACCCGTTGCGTCGTATCTAGAACCCACACAAGCGGTCCTCGACGCGGTGTAGTTTCGTGATGTCACAAAAGCGAGAGGACATTTCATGCACACCGGATATACNGCGGTTTTTCAGAATCCGTTCAATGGACTACCCGACGAAGAGGTATANGCCGAGGAACTTCGTCTATGCGATCTCGCAGTTGAATTAGGTTTTAAGTCTTTATGGACGGTTGAACATCACTTCGATGACTACACAATGTGTCCTGAACCCGTGCAGTTTCTTTCCTACATGGCAGGCAAACATCCCGATGTGCTTCTGGGCACAGGAGTCATCGTGTTGCCGTGGCATGATCCTTTGAGAATTACTGAAGACATAGCGTTGCTCGACACCATGTCGAACGGTCGGATGATNCTCGGAATCGGTAGAGGCCTCGCCCGCATAGAGTACGAGGGTTTCAGAGTTGACATGAATACCTCACGCGAACGGCTCGTCTCATATGCCGGGCTCGTGATGGACGCACTCGAGTCTGGAAAAATGGAGTACGACAACGAGTTCGGATCGCAGCCNCTCCGCGAAATCCGGCCACGTCCACAGCACTCCTTCAAGGGAAGAGCGTACGCCGCAGCNGTCTCACCAGAATCTATGCCTCTGATGGCGCAATTGGGTTATGGGGTGCTCGTTATCCCTCAAAAACCATGGACAGTTGTGCAGCAAGACCTCGCTGAGTACAACCGAGTGTTCGAGGAGGTCAACGGGGAACCTGGACCTCCGCCGTTTTGTGGCGGATCGGTATTCGTCGACGAGAGCGCCGACCGGGCGGAGGAAATGGCCCGTAAATACATAGGGGCGAACTACGAGAGCGTTATGAGGCACTACGAGTTCGAGAAAGCTCCGCACGAAGGAGTCAAGGGTTACGAGTTCTATACAGGTATCACCAGCTATATAGAAAAACAGGGCGCGGACCGCGCAGCACAAGACTTCGTTGATTTGATGCCCTGGGGAACCCCTGAGCAGGTCCTAGAAAAGTTCGACCACATNAAGAAAATGATCGGTATGAACGCGNTAATGCCGGGCTTTAGNTATGGCGGAATGCCCTTCGAAGATGCAGAAAGATCGTTACGGCTGTTCGCTGAAGAATGCCTTCCGGAAATNTTGAACTGGGAGTGCGCCCCGCTAGCGGTGCCCGGAGCCAAGGCTGACCATCGATAGAAAAACTCGACCTTAAAGGACCATCGTGACGAGATATGACTGCGGCATGGTGGTCGCCGCTCAACCCGAAGCGGTCGAAGCAGGCGCGTCGATATTGCGCGCAGGAGGTAACGCCGTCGACGCAGCGATCGCCTGTGGCTTTGTCGCGGGGGTGGTCGACCCTCAAATGTGCGGCATCGCCGGTTTCGGAAATNTGCAGGTTTATCTCCCCGACAAGGGCATCCACAGGTGTATCGACTTCCACGCTAAATCTCCGCTTGCGACTCGCGCCGACCAATGGGCGGACATTGTCATCGGAGAAACCAGAGATGGCTTCGGTTTCGTTTTAGAGGGCGAAGTCAANGACCTTGGNTACCAGGCAATTGCCACACCCGGTTCGCTNAAAGCGTATTTCGAAGCTCAAACGACATGGGGAGAAAAAGATTGGGACGAAGTCGTCGCGCCCGCGATCGACTGGGCAGAAAAAGGATTCGTCGTCCGTCCACACGTCGCTGGCTGGTGGGTCGAAGGAGCCTCGATGGGTCGAGCCGACAATGGGGCGCGACTTCGCAACTCCGCAACAGGCCGAGACATCTATTTCCGATCTGATGGCTCGATCAAACGAGTCGGAGACGTGGTCGTCAATAAGGATCTGGCCAAAACCTTGCAGCTCATTGCATCAGANGGCGCAGACGTGTTCTACTCCGGTCGGTTAGCAGAACGGATGGCCGACGATATTTCTGCCCATGGTGGACTCATGGACGACAACGATCTTCGCAACTATCGNACCACTCACAACGAGCCCATTCGAAGCGCATATCGCGGCCTTGACATAGCGACCAACCATCCCCCNGGGGGAGGAGTGATGGTCCTCGAAATGCTCAATATCCTCGAACATTTCGATCTAACAGCTATGGGTCACAACAGCGTCGATTACGTTCGCACTGTCACCGAAACAATGAAACGTGCTACCTCGGACAAAGACACTTACGTCGGCGACCCCGAACATTTCGACGTGCCTCTAGAGCGGTTGATCTCGAAAGCTCATGCCGCAGAGCACGCGGCCGCCATCCAAGCTGGCGAACGAGCAANTGTAGAGAGGTTGGCATATGAGCCCCGAGATACAACGCACGTCTGCGTAGTTGATAAGAACGGCAACGCAGCTTCGATGACGCACTCGTTGGGGATGCCTTCCGGCGTCATCACCGACGGGCTTGGGTTCATGTACAACGGCTGTATGGCCGTTTTCGACCCGCGTCCCGGACATGCTGACTCTTTGGCGCCCGGGAAAAGCCGTTTCAGCTCACTTTGCCCAACAATGGTGTTNGNAGATGAGAAATTGACCTACGTCGTGGGAGCCCCNGGGGGTACCCAAATTGCAATGGGTGTAACCCAGGTCCTCCTCAACAGCATCGACTTTCAAATGAATATGCTCGAAGCTGTATCGGCGCCGAGAGTTTCAGGAACAAGNGACGCGATCGATGTTTCCAATGGCGTCCCGTGGGCCGTTACCGACGTATTAGAAACCGATGGTTATGAGGTCATTAGAAGCCCGCGTACCCATGACTTCGCGTGGGTTCACGGGATAAGGGCGACTGACGGGCGCTTGGATGGGGGAGCCGACCCCGCAGCNGACGGAGTAGTCCAAACAGTTTAACTGCGCCCCCAAACGACAGGAAGGGAGAGCGGACCGCGAAAAGCCCACCCGCCGAACTCGACAGGCGGCTCGCTAGCGTCCAATCGCAGATCCTCGAGCCGGTGGAACACTTTTGGCAGGGCAACATCGCCAACCAAGCTTCGCGACGCGGCTGCACCGGCGCAAAAATGTGGTCCGGCTCCAAAATGAAGAGATGCCGTGGTGTCGCGCGTGACATCAAAGCGATCAGCATCTCGGAAATGTTCANCGTCTCTATTCGCTGAGCNAAACATTAGAAACACTCGCTCCTCTGGCTCNAAAACCACGCCCCCGTAAGTGTGTTCGACCGCTACCCGGCGAGGCGACATGCCGATAGGAGCAATCCAACGGCAGTACTCTTCGAAAACTTGCAACCAGGACACTTCACCCGAGAGCGCCAGCGCCAACTGGTCGGGGTGAGTTAAGAGGGCCCATATCGCGCCGGCAATGGCGTCGCGAGGTTCGTTTTGGCCACCAGAAATCGTCAACTTGATGTTGGCTCTCACCATGTCTTCGGTCATGCCGGCTTCTGTCATGACCGAAAGCAGGCTGTANTCAGGCTCTTGTTTTACCTCTGGAAGACGTTCGCTGATGGCGGCNTCTATCGCCGCGGTTGCGTCGTGACACCGTGATTCAAGTTCAGGGTTGCCGGTGTAGTTGGACACCCCGTCGATCATGGCCTGACTCCAGGCGTTGAGATCTTGGAAGCGGACCTGAGTAAGACCGGTGACCGCCTTCAGTGCTTCCCCGCTNACAGCGGTCGCATAGTCGGGAACGAGATCAGTGGANCCCGATTTTTCAAAGTTGTCCAACACGGCATCGGTAAGTTGTTCGAACAACACCGCCCACACCTGTTCTACTTTNCTNGGAGAAATNGTGGGGTAGTAAACGAACCGCTCTTGGCGATGTTCTTCNCCGTCNTTGCGCATCATGTTGTGACCCATCAAAACGTTCATNAATCCGCCAGGCTGATCTGAAGAAAACACGGCGACGTTCTTTTCGCAAACATGAATGTCATCTCTGCGAGTAATTAATGTGGCNCCAAGCTCCGGTACAAAGCAGATGGGTGTGGTTGCACGCATTTCAGCCAACAGAGGATACGGATTTGCCCANAAAANTGCAGGATCAACATTCACGGTTGGCGCTGACGACATGCCACCAGCTTCGCANGAATCGAATCATTATTAATNCACGAATGACAGTTTGAGAAAGANGGAAACAGTGATGGCGGTCTCAATAAATGAATTAATTAATCGTTACGCCGAGGGCACTTTCACCCCGCGCGATGCGATCGAAGAATGCCTTGACGCGATTGATGCGCTTGACCCGACAGTCGGAGCTTGGCAGGCGGTATATGCAGAGGAGGCTCGAACAGCTGCCGACCTAGCTACGGCGTCTCTTGCCGATGGTGGGAGCAAAGGACCNTTTCATGGTGTGCCCTTCGCTCTCAAAGACATTGTTGACGTCGAAGGAAAGGTCACAGCGGCGGGATGTTTTGAATGGAAAGATCGTCGATCGCCAGCGACAGCGTCAATCGCACAACGACTACTCGATGCTGGTGGAATTCTGGTTGGGAAAACTAAGACGGTTGAGTTCGCCATGGGAGGTTGGGGAACCAACCAGCACATGGGTACTCCACACAACCCGTGGGACAAANATACGGCTCGCACGCCAGGNGGATCATCAAGTGGNTCAGGAGTAGCGGTGGCATCGGGAATGGTCCAATGCGCCATCGGCACCGACACCGGTGGTTCNGTTCGNCTTCCCGCAGCATTNTGNGGGATCGTCGGCCTNAAAACGACCGAGAAAATGCTCCCCACGGACGGAATTGTNCCNCTNTCNCACACATTAGACACGCCNGGCCCAATGGCNCGNACNGTCGCCGACGNCGCGCTCATGTACGACGCGATGTTGTCNGAACCATCCGGAGTTGACCTCAATGCGGGAATCCGCGGGCTACGTATCGGCTGTTTACCCGATGAAGAACGCCTCGGAATCGATGATCAGCAACTCCAAGCTTACGACCAAGTGCTCACCCAATTGGAAGAACTGGGTGCGATAGTTGTTACCTTCGAGCCTCCCAAGCCCTTCGAAGAAATGAAGGTAGCGACCTTTGTCATCGTGACGGCAGAAGGCTATTTCCATCACGGGCAAATCATGGATAATCCCAANGCNCGGGTCGATGAAAACGTGCGGGCACGAATTGTCCCGGGGGCCGATATCACCTCGACAGAATATGTAGGGGCAGTACTTCAGCGTGATGATGACCGCGAGAGCTTTTTTGCTGCGTTACGAAATTTTGATGCTCTCGTCACCCCCACAACGCCGATGTTGCCGCTGCCGTTACAGGAAGCCGATGAAGAATCAACACCCGCCCGGTTTACACGTGCGATTAACTATCTGGGAATGTGTGCGAGTTCGATTCCATCCGGCGTGTCACGCGACGGNTTACCCACATCNCTGCAAATNGCATGTCGCGGCGGTGATGAAAGTCTGTGTCTGCAGATTTCGGCGGCCTACGAAACCAGCCGCGGAGCCTTGCCACGGCCGCCGCTTTCGGTATGACGAACCTCCCTANGCTTTAAGGAACTTGACATGCAACTTGTGTGGATCCGAACCCAAGAGGGCGAAACGGTCATTGAAGATCTGGAAATGCCCTCGACGCAGCAAGTGCGCGGCTACGAGACCACAATCGTGCCGCTCAACGGAGCAATATTTCGGACTCAGCAGCCGGCTGTCGCCATGGACTTTCACAACGCGCCGCGAAGGCAAATAGTCGTTCCCCTAGAGGGAGAAGTTGAAATCGAAGTCGGNTCGGGAGAAGTNCGACTNATTTCACCAGGAATGGCCCTGTTAGCTGACGACCTCAGCGGACAAGGTCACAAATCAACATTTCGTCCCGNGAACGCGACCACACTCTTCCTCCTACTACCAGANGACCTAGATCCAGCGGTGTGGCGAAAGTGAACGGACGCAACCGTTATTCGTCGTGAACGACGAACCTGACGCGCTTAAAACCGCGACCNTTTGACTCCGTTTTNGTGATCTCGATTCTGCCTACAGCACCGGTAGAAGCTACGTGGGTACCTCCGTCCGCTTGTTTATCCAAACCCACGATGTCCACCACACGAATGTTTTCTACCGAGTCCGGAATCAGATTGACTTTTGTTCGTATCAAATCTCTGTCTAAAACGGCGTCAGAACGAGGTATGAACGACACTTCCACTGGGCGGTCGGCGGCGATTTCTTGGTTACAAAGATGTTCTATGTCTTGAATAAATCCTTCGGGGAACTGGTCGAGTTCGAAATCCATGCGACCCGACAAGGCGTCCATGTTCCCCCCAGTTACGACTTTTTGCCATCGCTGCCACATCACACCGCAGAGAATGTGCATCGCGGTGTGAGTTCGCATCATGCGATGACGACGTTCCTGATCGATTACCCCTGTCACTGAGACTCCACTGTCGGGGATATCGCCGCTTAGCTGATGCCACACCCGACCGTCGACCGATCGCACATCTTCGACCTCGCACTCGCCATTCGGCCACGTGAGAACTCCCGTGTCGTGAGGTTGACCACCTCCGGTGACGTAAAACGCGGTCCTATCTAACTCAACTCGATCCTCTTCGACTGCAACAACCAGCGCATCGAAACTTCGGATTGTCGTGTCGACTAGATACAGTTTCTCGGTCATAAGTCGCTTCAGCGGCCCTTCCATTCAGGCTGACGCTTCTCAGCGAACGCGCGCGTACCCTCGATGCTGTCTTCGGTGGATGCCAGAAGACGAAAGAGATGCTGTTCGAGGCGTAGGCCATCCTCGAGCGGCATGCTCAATCCTTGAACAGCTGCCTGTTTGATTGCTCGAATCGCGAGAGGACCGGCAGTAAGTAGTTTTTCAGCCATAGCTTTTGCTGTAGGCATCAAGCTTTCGAATGATACGACTTTGTTCACGAGACCTAAACGGAGCGCTTCGTCCGCGTCGATTCGCTCACCGCTGTAAAGCATCCAGAGCGCGTGCCCAAGTGGAATTGTGCGCGGAAGCCGTTGGGTGCCCCCGCCGCCAGGCAACAAACCTAATAACACTTCCCCCAAGCCGAACTGCGCGTTTTCCGAGGCTATGCGAATGTCGCAACCTAACGCCTGCTCAAGGCCGCCNCCGTTGCAGTGNCCGTTCACTGCNGCNATCACCGGCTTCCANATTTCAAGACCGCGCATCAGATCNCCTTGACCTGCGGCCGCGAAACTGTCCGCGGGATCGGGCACTGAATTGAAGTTCTTTTTGATGTCACTGCCCGCGCAAAACGCTTTGTCTCCCGCACCTGTCAAGATCGCGACCCACGCTTCGTCGTTATGTGAAAAATCCGTCCACACTTCAGCCAAGCGATCATACGTTGGTTGGTCACAAGCGTTATACGCTTCGGGCCGATTGATAGTCACGTAAGCGATGCGNTCCTCGATTTCGTAGATGACGCTGTCCACCAGACTCTCCTTNTGTTACGNCGTAGTNTCGCAGTCCTCGCGACAAGTTGTCGCCGAAACGCGAAGAGCTTGCATGACNGCCGTCGNCAGAGAAGCCTATGGAGGTGNACACNGATCAAGCCGCTCCCGAACTTGCTTCAATTGGCATCGATATTGGAGGCACCAAAACGCTTGGTGTGGTGCTCGGTGGCGACGGCAGAATTCTTGCCCGNGAAAAGAGACCTACCCCGAATGGTGCTGCAGCCATCGTCGAATGCGCCGCGACCCTCTTTGAGTCGTTGGCCNAAANAGTTGGTAGCGGCATTCACATCGAAAGCCTTGGATTAGGCATAGCGGGTCTTGTCGACAGCANTGGCCAACTGCGCAGAGCGCCTAACTTGGTGGACGTCGAGGGTCTCGAGCTTCGCAGCTCGCTGGAGCCATTAATTGACGTTCCCNTCTATGTTGACAACGACGCCAATTGCGCCGCCCGCGCNGAAATAGTTCGAGGCGCCGCGAGAAACGTCGAACAAGCTTTTATGGTGACGCTTGGCACCGGAATTGGAGGAGCCGTCATATCGGGTGGGACCGTAATCCGAGGCGCCAATGGAATGGCCGGAGAACCAGGCCATATGTTGGTTGATCCGAATGGTCCACCTTGCGCCTGCGGTATGCGGGGCTGTTGGGAGTCTTACGCTTCGGGAAGCGGCCTCACCAACTTGGCTAATCAAGCNGCGTTAGAAGGCCGGCTTAACGCCATCAGCAAAGAAGCTCAGGGAAAAGAAGAAACAATTACTGGCGAACACATCACCTCCGCGGCTCGACGAGGTGACGAAGAAGCAATCCAGGTCATCGATACATACAGTTGGTGGATTGCAGTAGGACTAGCAAACTGTGCCGCACTGTCGGACCCCGAAATCATTATTTTGGGCGGAGGCCTCGTCGAAGAGTGGGAACTGTTTGGGCCGAGAGTGCAAAGGGCCTTTGACGAATTGTTGATTGGAGCGCGCCAACGAGGAAGTGTGCCCATAGTGCCCGCTGCTGCGGGGGAGTCAGCCGGGGCTATAGGGGCAGCTTTGCTTGGGGCTAGAAGACCCACCGATTGACGTAAGCGTGGTTGGGTTGGACATCAGAGCCAACTATCAACCTTCCCAACGAGTNGTTCACTGCTAAGAAGTGCTTCTGATGAGTGAACAAAAAATTGTCGATTTGCTTAAATGGCGTGAAAACGTTCCCGAGGGTCGACTCATGAATCCGGGATTAGCTCCCTTTGATTTGCTGGGTGCCTCCGAATGGTCAGTCACGAGTTCGGGCCCCGGCAAACTCGACCTCATGTGTCATCTCCCCGATGTCGCTCTGAACCCGGCCGGCCAGCTTTTCGGTGGCTTTACAGCAGCGTACGTAGACATAGCTTCGCTTTTCGTGGCACANAGCGATGTCNAGGGCACCCCGGGCTTCCAGTCGACTATCAACATGCGCCTCGACTACTTCGAAGCGATTACCCAAACNCCCTTTCGCGTCACNAGTGAAGTGATACACCGTCGAGGTGACACCCGCCTCGTTGCCTGCAACATGTTCCAAGGTGACGTGTTAGCCGTCTACGGGCTCACCACCCTGCGCCATCAGCCCTTGTCTGACGTTTTATAACGTGACAGAAATGTTCAGCGAAANGATCCANCTCCGAGAAAAGGTGCACTTAACGGATCTGATCCCGTTCGGACTTACGGCAATGACCCCATTAAGGTCATGAAATGAGACGCTTCCGGGCGACCGCCGTGCTCCTGCTGGTGTTGATGGCGTGTTCTCAACCNTCGTCGGTGTCGAGCGAAGACGCGAAACCAAGCGACACCNCGCCGCCGTCAAGNTCGTTGATTATCGATCNAGCCAGCGAATCGAACCAAGAGTCAGNCGTCGAGAAAACAACGAAATCACGTGAGCTTGTAGAACTAGAGGAAATATGGGATCTCGCGGCCTCGCGCCCCGGGNCGGACATCGGTCAAGTGTTCCAATTATTTCGTCTCAAACAGTCGCTCGGCCCTCGGAACCTTGCATGTCTCAACCCTGANTCGCAAGACGTATGCGAACGGATTGTCGAAGCGATCANCATCGTGGGACTACATGAAAAACAAGTCGCTCTGCTCCTNGAATCNTTAGAACTTCCCCACCGAGTCCTCCAACGCGACTGTGAGTTANTCGTGGTGACACAAGAGTTCGTGGCNGGAAGAGTGAACCTGGCAGTTGCAGATGGAATCGTGACCGGGTGGGGTTCCGAAGGAAGCGCNGAGTTCCACAATGAGGGCGTTTGCTANANACCCAACCANCNGGCGAGAGTCGTGCCCGATATTACCGATAGCGGGAACTTGTTTNAGCGGNCNTCAGCCGNTCAACTCNACGGTGACCTGCTCATCATAAAAACAAAGAAGACCCGCGATGACCGACATCTCAGGGATCGGATTTTCGTAGGACCACACAACGTCTTCGAACTCTTCGCCTTCGANAGTCATACTCCAATACGAAGCATCGCCTTTGTANGGGCAGTGGGTGGANCTCTCGCTAGNNGTCAGTAAGTCCATGCGGACGTGATCGCGAGGAAAGTAGTGACGAGGTGGGAGTGATCCCTCAGCAAGCACTTGTGCTTGGTTGGAATCAGCAACTGTTACGTCGCCGACGCGCACGATGACCCGACTATTGGTGGGATGAACATCTATGTGGTTAACCATTCGCCAATCGTAGCGGGCTAAGCCTTTCCGCTCGGGTTGTGAGAGTCGACTAGAGGCATAGAGAGCTTTGTGAAAAGATTTCAGTCGGTAGTTGGCGTTGATCACGGTTCAGCGCGGATTTCNGGGAGTTTGTAATGGACGACAAAAAAATACGTCAACTTTCAAAACAAATAATGGGCGTCTACGAAGGGGCGCTTGTCTCGGGAATGATCTACCTAGGTGACGAGATGGGTCTCTACGGAGCNATGGANCAACAAGGNCCCATGACAAGTGGTGAAGTCGCGTCTCGAGCTGGGNTACATGAACGCTTTGTGCGTGAATGGTTGTGCCTTCAAGTCGCCGCTGGTCTCATCGAATACCAGGGCGACGAAAAGTTCTATTTGTCGCCCGAGGCAGGGCTTCTCCTCGCCCAAGAAGATGACCTTCGTTCAATGGCTCGTTGGTTCGACAATTTTCCACAGCGCACGGCATTGCTCTCGGAGATTCCCCGCTCATTCAAAACCGGGATTGGTATCTCCTGGTCCGATACCCAGCACGGGGGAACCTTTGGTCGAGTGCAGTGGATGGAGCGTTTACTTCGACCGTGGTATGAGCAGGTGTTAGTCCAAAGCGTNTTGCCCGAACTTGAGGGGCTGGTCGATGAATTACGAGATGGTGTGCGAGTTGCTGATGTGGGATGTGGTAGCGGAGTGGCAGTGGTCACAATGGCAGAGGCATTTCCTCAGTCAGACTTCCATGGCTGGGAGATTGCACCATTAGCCCTAGATCGCTGCCGCGAGAACGGGATTCAGGCCGGAGTGACCAACGCCACTTTTCACGACGTTCGAAATGGCGGTCTACCAGAAGACNGAAGTTTTTCATTCGTCGCGACTTTCGATTGCGTCCACGACATGACCGCACCTGACGAACTTGCGACCNCTATCTACAACTCGTTGGACTCCGAAGGCCGTTGGCTCATTGTGGATCCGACCAGCAAAGGGAGCCTCGAAGAGAACTTGGAGATGCCTCTCGCCATCTTCGCATATGCCGCATCCGTAGCCGGTTGTCTCCAATCAGCGATGAGCGAACCGGGAGGAGCAGGCCATGGCGTATTCGGGTTGCCCGCTCCAGCCATGCGTGAACTTACCGAGCGAGCCGGCTTTTCGAGGTTTCGCCAACTCGATATTGACCACGCGATGAACAGCTATTACGAAGTTCGCCCCTAACACCCGTGGCCGCTCCTCCCCATCACAATTNGAGAGGGTTTCACTCTGTGAAAGTCTTTCCGCAACTAGAGAAAGGAATCCTCGACAATGCCTACCGGTAAACGACTGACCTCNACTGTTACNTCAGAATCAACAGTGATCCTCGGTATCGAAGAATTTGAAGTACCGAGCCCCGCGCCTGATGAGGTTCTCGTAGAGATAGAGGCCTCACCGATCAACCCCAGCGACCTAGGTCTCCTCTTCGCGGGTGCCGATGTGACGACCGTCTCGGAGTCAGACGACGGGCTTACCCTGTCGCTTCCCGACGGCGCCATCNGCGGNCTCANCGGCCGCCTCGACCGACCGATGCCCGTAGGCAACGAAGGATCCGGAGTAGTCATCGANGCCGGAACCTCAGAAGACGCNCAGGCCCTCCACGGACGCGTAGTTGCCGCGCTCGCCGGCGGAATGTACGCCACTCATCGCCTCGTCAAAGCACGAGATTGCCTGGTGCTCCAAGAAGGTACCCAAGCCATCGACGCAGCATCATGTTTCGTGAACCCACTCACTGCGTTGGGGATGACCGAAACCATGCGNCTGGAAGGCCATGAGGCCATCATTCACACGGCCGCTGCTTCGAATTTGGGTCAAATGCTGAATCGCATATGCATCGACGATGGAATCGACCTGATCAATATCGTAAGACGCGATGAACATATCGAACTCCTCAAATCTCANGGTGCCCAACACGTCGNNAACTCNAGTGCGCCCGACTTTCATAATTCGCTCGTCGCCGCTATCGCCGAAACAGGGGCGACAATAGGCTTTGACGCGGTGGGTGGCGGTGAGTTGACAACAGAACTCCTACACGCCATGGAGATAGCGGCTGGTTCGAACGCTGGGGAATACAGCCGGTACGGATCCACCACTCATAAGCAGTTGTACATCTACGGCGGGCTAGATCGGGGGCCGACNGTGCTGCGAAGAAACTACGGGATGGCGTGGGGAGTGGCNGGCTGGCTACTCCCGAATTTCTTAACGAAAATCGGGTTCGAACGCAGCAACGCGTTACGCGAACGCGTGTCAGCTGAATTNACCACCACCTTTGCCAGTTCNTACCGCGACCAGCTTTCCTTAAAGTCAGTCCTCNATCTGGACCGCCTGAGGGACTATGCCCAAATGAGCACCCAAGGGAAAAGCCTCGTCTGTCCGAAACTATGACAAATATTCGAGGTCTTTGAGGGTGTTCTGGGTGCTCCGACACTCACATCTCATCTATGGGTACGCTTCGTTCAACAACGATCTATTCGAGATTTGAAGAACGACCAGAGGGCACTCTCATGACCGATCANATGATTACNGATAGCTCACCNNACACTGCGCCGCCCGATTCCTCGGAGCCCGATTATGAGGTTGTGGTTATCGGCGCCGGGGTTGGAGGGATCTATCAGATCAAGCGACTCATTGACCTTGGAGTGAATGCCACAGTTCTTGAAGGCGACGAAGATTTGGGTGGCACTTGGTATCGCAATCGATACCCAGGTGCGCGCTTTGATTCTGAAAGTTTCACCTATGGATACTCCTGGGATCGAGAAGTCCTNGANGAGTGGCATTGGAAAGAAATGTTTTCGCCACAACCGGAGACACTCAAGTATCTCAACTATGTCGCGGACAAATTTGGGCTGCGAGACCACATGCAATTCAACTGCTACGTCGAAAAGATGGTCTTCGACGAACCATCGTGCAACTGGACTTTGTTCTTGAAAGATGGTCGCGAGATCACTAGCCGATTCGTGCTAACNGCAATAGGTCTGCTGTCTGTGCCTACTCTGCCTCGTATCAAGGGGATCGATGATTTTGAGGGCGCGTCGTTCCACACCTTTGACTGGCCGCTCGAACCTATCGACCTCGAGGGAAAGCGGGTGGCTGTAATCGGGACTGGGGCGACAGCAATTCAACTCATCCCCGAAGTGGCCAAAGAAGCCGAAACGCTCACTGTCTTCCAACGACGAGCGAACTGGGCGGCACCNCTCAACAATCGAGAAATTTCTGAAGAGGAAATGGCTGATATTCGAAAGCGGTACGACGAAATATTCGAGACGTGTGCCAGAACCCCGGGAGGATTTGAGCACGCGCCCGATCGACGCGGTTTTTATAACGTCTCAGCGGAAGAACGGCGAGAATTATGGGACCGACTCTATGACGGCCCAGGTTTTGGAATCTGGCTGCAGAATTTCGTNGAAATTTTCATGGATGAAGATGCCAACGCCGAATTTTCGGAATACATCGCCGAGCGAATCCGTCAGCGTGTCGATGACCCTGATTTGGCCGAGAAGCTGATCCCCAAGGATCACGGGTTCGGTATCCAACGTGTNCCGCTNGAGACCGACTACTTCGAGGCCTACAACCGCGACAATGTCCATTTCGTAGATTCCAGCGAGACACCTATACAAAACATCACCAAGACCGGNGTTCAAACCAGCGATGAGCACTACGAATTCGACGTCATCGTTTATGCGACCGGATTTGACGCATTCACCGGCGCGTTCGACAGAATGGACGTTCGCGGCGTCAATGGTTTGTCTCTGAAGGAAAAATGGTCTCAAGGCCCCGTGACATATTTAGGCCTTTTCGTTCACGGATTTCCCAACCTGATGATGATTTCGGGTCCTCAAACAGCCGCGACTAACTTCCCTCGTGGAGCCGAGCTTGCCGTGAACTGGGCAACCGGCNTGTTAGAACACTTGTGGGCCTCGGACAAAAGACGTTTCGAAACGTCNTTNGCTGCTGAACAAGGTTGGTTTGACCACGTCGTAAAAATGTATGAACCGTTTNTGTTGCGCAAGGCTCAGAGCTGGATTACTGGATACAACTCAAACTTAGATGGTCACGAATACGGCAAAACTCGCTACAACATCTACAACGGAGGCGGACCCAAATACGCCGGCCGACTTCAACAGGTTGCACAAGATGGATACGAAGGAATAGCCATCGAGTAACGCGCCTCGACAGCNCCCNCNGNACGCTTCNGNNGNGCNCATTTTCTNCGANTGCGCGGCAGCTTTGTGGAGGTGGCGGGAATCGAACCCGCGTCCCTCGACGTTTCAACAAGTCTTCTCCGAGCGCAGTCGCTTTGGGAGTTGTCGGGCTGAAAGCTGGTAGCGACCCCAGATCTAGCAACCGTATCCGGCTAAATGTCCCCGCCGTCACACCGGCGATGGTGGCGGGCAAGCCCCTCAAATGAGGGCCACCGCTACCCGAGAGGCTGGGGCAGTGGGGCCGTTACCCGTTGCCTAAATTAGGCAGCGAGCGCCAGGTCATTGGTCTTGACATTGGCGTTTGTAATTGTTCCGGCTCTTTAACGTGGCTCCGGAGACCACGGCTCGCTTCCCTTATATCAACCGTCGAAGTCGAAACCGATCACCCCCGTGATCCGTCCAGAACAGGGCCTGGACCTACAACCTCAGGCTAGCGGCGACAGCCGGCGAGCAGATTCAGAGACGCCGTTTCTTCGAAACGNCAACTCAACGATTGCGATANGACATCGCGCGGCGAGCTTCAAGATCGCTTTCGCGTTTGCGGATGGCATGCCGTTTGTCGTATTGCCGCCTGCCCTTCGCCAACGCTAACTCCAATTTGGCTCTCCCATCTTTGAAGTACACCGACAAGGGAATTAACTGCAGCGGTTCTTGTTCAGTACGCGAACGAAGACGATCGATCTCCGCTCGATGAAGCAACAGTTTTCGTGGGCGATCCACGACATGTCCGTTCCGAGCCGAAGCGTGACCCCATTGTGAAATTTGCATACCAAGAATCCACATCTCACCACTGCGCACCCTGGCGAANGCGTCNGCNAATTGCACGGAACCCTCACGAAGCGATTTCACTTCACTGCCTTGAAGGACTAGACCGCACTCATAGGTATCAAGAATGTCGTAATTGGCTCGGGCGCGACGATTAGAAGCGACAGTTCGCCGATCGGTAGCACCCTGCTGGCTCATGTACTGCAGGGTACCGGCACCTCTTCGTCACGGAATAATGCATNGTTTGGCAGCAATGGCCNAATCCTNAGAGCAGGAGNCGCAGGNGGATGAGTGCGGCTCGTGCCAGGCGGCGTAACCTTGCTCTTGTGGGAGAACTTGCGCTAACAGTGCTCGGTTGTTCAGGAAGCTACGCCGGGGCAGACCAAACCTGCAGTGGATATTTGATCCAGTCCGTCTCCACAACCCTTTGGGTTGACTGTGGTCCCGGCACGCTCGCCAACGTCCAGAAACACGTCGGCCTCGAAGACATTGACGCAATCGTGATCTCTCATCATCATCCCGATCACTGCGCCGAGCTTCCAGTGATTTACAACGCGTACAAATATTTCACCGACATCAGACATCTACGAGCGCTCGGTACAACTGACGTTCGGCGAGTAACCGATGCCTTTCACCCCGATGCCAACTCTGGAGATTTTTTTGATTGGGAGATCATTAGTGACCGATCCGTCTCCAAGATCGGCGACATCGAACTCAACTTTTCCCAAACCGATCATCCCGTTGAGACGCTCGCCATGCGGTTCCGGTGTGATGAGACGTCGATCTTTTACACATCCGATACCGGAAGAGGATGGTCCCTAGCTGAACTTGGTCAAGAACCCGACATNGTGTTGGGGGAGGGCACTCTCATTGAAGCCACAGACAATCCGGCCATACCTCATATCAGTTGCGCACATTTAGCCGCTGATGCCAACAACGTCGGAGCAAAACGGCTAGTAGTGACTCACGTTCCACCGGGCTCTGATCCGCTAAAACATCTTGACGAAGCAGCAGCCATCTTCGATGGGAATGTTGAACTTGCCGCCACAGGGCGTACCTTTTCAACCACCTAGCCTGCAACNGGAGCAACTATGCGAGTCGATGGTCGAGCTAACGACGAACTCCGTCCGATTCTTTTCGAACGCAATTTCACTGATCAAACTCCGGGATCGGTTCTTGTGAGCTTTGGCCGTACCAAGGTCTTGTGCACCGTTTCGATTGACGACGACGTTCCTCGATGGATGCGTGGAAACGGCGAAGGCTGGGTGACAGCGGAGTACGCGATGTTGCCGGGATCTAGCGGAGAGCGTGTAGGTCGCGAAGCCAAGAAAGGTAAACAAAAGGGGCGAACGCTTGAGATCGAGCGGTTAATCGGCCGTGCTCTCAGGGCCGTCTGCGACATGACGGCATTGGGTGAGCGCGAAGTAACAGTTGACTGTGACGTGCTGCAAGCTGACGGNGGCACTCGAACGGCGTCCATATGCGGAGGGTACGTCGCTCTTCACGACGCATTTACTCGACTCGTATCCGAAGGCACACTCTCAAAGCATCCCCTCACCGACTTTTGCGCAGCAATTTCTGTCGGCGTGGTGGGGGACAACCTCTGCCTAGACCTCCCATATGTTGAAGACTCNGCCGCCGAAGTAGATATGAACGTGGTGATGACNGGTTCCGGAAAATTCATCGAGGTGCAAGGAACCGCAGAGGGTGAACCTTTTGATAGCGATCAACTCGACGGACTTGTGGAATTGGCCGAGAAGGGGATTGCCGAAATAGTTGACCTGCAACGGTTGGCTCTATCCCACGGTTCCGATTAAGCACGATGCGTTTAGTCATGGCGTCCGCCAATCCAAACAAGGCGGCGGAGATCGCCGAGCTGCTGACCGACCATGACATCGAACCTCGACCGCCCGGGCTGGGAGACATCCTCGAAAGTGAAGAAACCCTCGAAGGTAATGCCCGCTTGAAGGCAGTGACAGTGTGCAACAACGCCAACGTCGCAGCAGTCGCTGACGACACAGGACTCGAAGTTGACGCATTGGGTGGCCTCCCGGGAGTTCGGAGTGCCCGATACGCGGGGGAAGATGCTACAGACGCGGCGAATCTGTCCAAACTCTTGCAGCAAATGGAACACGTTGAAGAAGTTGCCCGCACTGCTCGCTTTCGTACTGTGGCCATAGTTGTGCTCCCAGGGGGCAGCGAATTTCTTTCGCATGGGGTAGTTGAAGGGTCCATCTGCACGACACCTCGGGGAGAAGGAGGGTTTGGTTACGACTCGGTCTTTGTGCCTCACGATGGCGATGGTCGCACTTTTGCACAAATGGACGCCGACGAAAAACACGCAATTAGTCACCGCGGGCGTGCGTTTCGTTCATTGGCCGAACAGCTGCGCTAATTGTCACCAATGACGAAGATCGATTTNCCACTGATCGACGACTTCACCGTTNCGAACAAGATGAAGTGTCCGATGTTTCGCCATCGTAGGGTCGATGTGAGCCGGAACTAGGCAGACTCGATCACCCACCGAGATGGGTCTTTCGGGCACGAGATTGGTGTGTTCATCAGAACAGAAAAGAATCTCTCCTCCTGCCCAGCCTGGATTGCCGTGATCCATGCCATGAGCTTTGAGTCCTGCGTCGCAGACNGCGAACTTTTCGGCGACAGAAACAACTGTCGACTGCAAAAANAAACCTTGCTCGAAAGGTTGATCAGTTTGTTCGGTGTACGCGGTGTCCATCAGAACGTAAGACCCTGCCTGAATCTCGTTCACCCAGCTGTTTATGGCGTGAGTGCCGGTGCCTCCCCCGGTTACTAGATCCCCGCCGACAAGTTCATGAGCTTGAACGAGTCGCTCCATTGCGGCTTCCACCAGTTCGCGTCGACGTTCCAAGTCGACGACACCCATAGCGTGGCCCTCATAGCCCATCACGCCGCGAACCTCGATGCCTGACTTTCGAGCGCGATCCGCTAGATAACCGGCTTCGTTTACTTCGCAGCCGCAACGAAAGCCCACTCGGATATCGACGACACATTCGGTTATCCCGGCGGCGGCAGCGGCGTCAACAGTGGCTTCGCTATCCACGGCGACGGTAACTCTCGCCCCACTTCGCGCCATTGCCTCTANGCGGCCCGCATCAACTGTTTCGTTGGCTAGCAGCAAATCGTCGCCCAAACCNACCTGGGCTAAACCCAAGACCTCGCGTGGGGTAGCGCATGTGAAACCTGTATGGCCCTTCTCGTACTGGACTCGGGCGAGAGCTGTGGTTTTGTGNGCTTTCACATGAGGNCTCAGCTGATTGCCGGGTAGCCGTTGCGCCATCACAGCCAGGTTGGACTCGAGAACATCTAGATCAGCCCACAAAGCTGGAGTCGGAAGCTCATCAACATGCATGAGATGAGCCTACGGTGGACCAAGGCGCCACCGCTAACAACAGATAACCTCCAAGGCATGTCAGAGCTTTATTCGGCCAGCGCGCTGTCGACTGGAACCTCAGCCGGACCCGGCGAAATTTACAATCGCTTACTCAATGACCGAATCGTCTTTCTCGGAACCGAAGTCGATGATGAGATCGCCAATATTCTTTGCGCGCAGATGTTGTTCTTAGAGGGACAAGATCGAGAAAAGGACATTTGGTTGTACATCAACAGCCCAGGCGGCTCGGTGACCGCCGGAATGGCGCTGTACGACACCATGCAATTCGTATCGTGNGACGTAGCGACCGTATGTATGGGTCTTGGCGCCTCGATGGGTCAGTTTCTCCTCACTGCTGGAGCAGCGGAGAAAAGATATTGCCTCCCTCACGCCCGGGTAATGATGCACCAACCCTCAGGTGGGGTGCGCGGCCAAGCTTCGGACATAGCCATACAGGCAGAACAAATGGCCTACATCAAACGACTTATGGCCGAACGGACAGCCCTGCACAGTGGACAAGACGTCGACCAAATACAGATGGACAGTGAACGGGACCGATGGTTTACAGCTGAAGAAGCAAAAGAGTACGGCCTTTGTGATCACGTGATCGTCAAAAGAGGCGAAATCATATAGAGCCTGCGTGGCACCTACTGATTAGGTGAAGGGCTGCATCTCCTCGCAATGAAAGCGGTCAAGTTCTCCACAGAATCAGTGAGTTGATCGTCGAACTGCTGCTGAACGGCGCCAACCCTGGCCGATCTCTGTAACGGTTCGCTGAACTCTGTGTCGTCGAACGCCTGCGTAAGCGCCAAGACAAAAGCTGCGACAACCTCTGCATCCCCTCGAATTTCAAGAGGGGCTTCTCTGGCCACTCGTGCCGCCTGAGCTGACGTTTGGGTCAACGCACCGCGGACTGCGGCATCATCCGATGGGGAAACATCGAAACTCAAACGATCAATTGCTTCTAGCTCGATAACGGCTTCACAAAACTCCTGAGTTGGGTCGGGCCCCGTGCCGCAACCNAATAGGAGNGCGATGACCCATATCGTCAAGAGACCCCGATTGGCCGAGATCACCCTGATTGAGCTTCGGTAGCTATTCGCCGAAGATCGCGGACCCCGTGCTCNAGCCCTTCGTCGTAGTTATAGAGGGCACTNCCAGATACCAGTACGTTGGCTCCAGCGGCCGATGCGCCTGAAATTGTCGAAGCGGAAATTCCACCATCGACTTCAATGTCTACGTCGTAACCNCCATCCGATATCAGGCCTCTGAGTGCCGAAACCTTTGTTTCCATCTCTTTGATGTACGCCTGGCCTCCGAATCCCGGGTTGACCGTCATCACNAGAACCATGTCCAACATGTCGAGCACATGAGCCACCGCGTCGAGAGGGGTGGAAGGGTTGAGCGCAACTGAGGGGCTACATCCGAGATCGCGTAAGCGGCCCAGGGTGCGGTGAAGATGCGGGGTTGTCTCTGAGTGAACAATGACCATTTGACACCCCGCGTCTACGTATCGGTGAAGGAGCTCGTCGGGGTTCGTGACCATGAGATGGGCTTCAAACATCACGTCGACATGTTCGCGACAAGATGCAATCACATCGGGCCCAAAGGTTAGATTGGGAACAAAGTTGCCATCCATGACATCCCATTGAATGCGATCCACGCCAGCGGCTTCAAGGGCGACGCATTCTGCTCCGAGTCGGGAAAAGTCCGCTGGTAAGACCGAGGGAACGATCTCGATAGGGCGATTCATGTAAGTGACCGTAGTCTGGGATCAATGTCGAAACGGGTCAACATTTACGATCTAGCCGTTGGAGGTGAGGGGGTAGGCCGGCTCGAAGACGGGCGAGTTGTGTTCGTTGCGGGCGCAGCTCTCAANGATCATCTGCTTGTGGANTTGACAGAAGAGAAGAGCCGTTACGCGAGAGGGACGATTGTCGACGTCGTTTCGGCCGGCGAAGGGAGACGGAAACCTCTGTGCCGCCACGTTGCCAGAGGATGCGGAGGGTGCGACTGGCAGCATTTGAGTGAAGAAGCACAGATCGAAGGGAAAATCTCCCTCGTGGAGAACGCTCTGACGAAGCTCGGATCCATCGCTTCACCGGACGTCGGCTATGTGTCGGGACCCGAAACTGTGAGGTATCGCACAAATATTCGAGTCGGCGTAAAAAACGGNCGAGCGGCCTACCGACGTTCTCGCTCGAACGAGTTGGTTCAAGTGGACGACTGCTTGGTCGCNCATCCGTTGATAGATGAGATTCTCGCAGAGGGATTTTTTGGTGACGCTTCTGACGTGACCATACGAGTCGGTTCGCGCACTGGAGACCGATTGGTNGTNGGGGANCCAACAGCGGAGAATTTTCGAGTTCCGGATCAGGTTCCAGTGATTGGTCGAAATGAATTACGTAAAGGCGCNGACGCCTACATTGTTGAAGAAGCAGCGGGAATACGTTGGAGAATATCGGCGAACTCGTTCTTTCAAAGTTCGCCCGATGGTGCCGAAATGTTGGTAGCTCTTGTCGCNGAGTGGTTGACCGACCATGACGTTGGTGAACAGGCAATGGTCGATCTTTACGCCGGGGTTGGACTCTTTTCTGGAACGGTGGGCGACTGGTTCNAAAAAGTCACTGCCGTCGAATCCTCAGCGTCAGCAACTGCGGATGCGGCCCATAACCTCGGCTCGCACGTGGCTATTCACCGTGTTCCTGTTGAGAGGTGGGTGCCGGAGTTGGCTGACGTCGTGATCGCCGATCCACCCCGCTCAGGGCTTCGCGCTCANGGNGTAGAAGTCATTCGAAAGACAGAAGCCCCTCACGTGCTACTGGTGTCTTGCGATGCCGGAGCCCTCGGTAGAGACGCGGCGCTGATGACGTCCAGCGGATATGAACTGGACCGAGTCGACGTTCTCGACATGTTCCCGCAAACGAGTCATGTCGAGGTTGTTTCAGGTTGGGTTCGGAGGGTCTAGAAATAATTGAAATTGGCGCCCCCAAAGGNGGCGCCAACTTCGAATGTCTACCTCGACACGAACCGATGTCAACTCAGGCGTTCGATGACCATAGCCATTCCTTGGCCACCGCCAACGCACATTGATTCCAAACCGAAAGTTCTATCGGAATCTTGGAGACCGTTGATCAGTGTTGTCATTATCCGAGCACCAGTTTGACCAAACGGATGTCCAAGCGCGATTGCGCCCCCATTGACGTTGAGTTGGTCGACCATATCGATGCCCAACTCATCAGCGGACGGGATGACCTGAGCAGCGAAAGCTTCATTGATCTCTACGAGACCAATGTCGCTCATCGTCATGTTGGCCCTAGCCATCACTCGCTTGATCGCTTCGATCGGCCCNAGTCCCATGATTTCGGGATTGAGAGCGGAGACCGAGCTAGCGATGACTCGCGCCAGAGGCGTTATCCCCAACTCTTCGGCTCGCTTTCGACTCATAACTACGACCGCCGCCGCGCCGTCGTTAAGGGGACATGCGTTACCCGCCGTTACTCGACCATCCTCTCGGAAAACTGGCTTCAACTGGGAAACAGCTTCCAATGTAACTCCGGCGCGGGGGCCGTCGTCTGTGGACACCACCGAGCCATCGGGCATCGTCACCGGGGTTATGTCCATTTCGAAAAAGCCGCGCTCGATTGCCGCTTCTGCTTTGTTTTGGCTCATCACCCCGTACTCGTCCATTGCCTCACGGCTGACGCCCTTTAACTCGGCGACATTCTCAGCGGTTTGACCCATGGCAATGTAAAGGTCAGGTAGCCCNTCGGCTGGAGCCCAATCACCATGACCTCCCTCGGAACGAACTTTCGAACGNGCGCCAGGTGCCTTGAATATCGGATTAGCGGTGTCTGGCAGGCTGTCCGCATTCCCTTTGGCGTAACGAGATACGCATTCGACGCCAGCCGCGATGAAAGCGTCACCTTCACCGGCTTTAATGGCGTGAGCTGCCATGCGGATGGTCTGAAGCGACGAAGAACAGTATCGATTGACAGTGGTGCCTGGAACGTCTCCAAGCCCGGCAAGTANTGCAGTTGCTCGACCGATGTTGAANCCCTGCTCACCACCAGGGGAGCCGGTGCCCATGATGAGGTCTTCGATTTCTTCGGGAGGAAGTTCGGGAACTTTCTCCAAAACCGAGGTGACGATCTGAGCGCTTAGATCGTCNGGCCGGATCTCGGTCATGGAGCCCTTGAAGGCTCGACCGATAGGGCTGCGGGCAGTTGCAACGATGACCGGGTCGGTCGACGCGTCGATGCTCATAAGAGTCCCTTCTTNCAGGATTAGCGACTGTGGAAACACTACCCCCACTTGGCGGGTTGGTGCCCATTCGTGTTCGCGCCTCTAACCTCCAACGGAATGGCCAAATCTCTCTATGCGCATGGCGTGGGTCCCCCAGGGGAGTTACCGATGTCCGTCAGCACGTTAGGTCTGGTAGCAGCCGCAGCANTACTNATTTCCTTTGCCGCCNTGGTGTCCGGCTGGCGTGAAGCACGTTTTCCNNACGCTAGCCCTGGCCGACCGATACTCAATCTCGGGTCTGTGATTGGACGAATCGGTCTGATCATCGGTCGAACCGCTGGGACCGTGCTCGTTGGATTGGCGATAGCGTCCTGTTTCGTTGTAGCGGACGACACTCTGGTGAATATCGCGCCGCGCATCGTTTTCGTGGCCTTATGGGTTCTGATACCTATCGGGTCGGCATTCCTAGGAGATTTGTGGCGATGGATCAGCCCGTTTGAGATTCTCGCTCGNTTAGGAAGCGCTNGAGCCAGCGGGGAGNCTGNCAAGCAGTGGTCGTTGTATCCCGCAGCGGGNCTGCTGACCGGCTTCCTCTGGCTGGAACTCGCGTATCACCGTCCCGCGGGCCGCACCCCATTAGCCCTAATGCTGATCCTGTGGACGACGTGGAGCGGCGTTGGGGCCTGCCTGAAAGGTCGCTCATGGCTCCGCTCCCACGATCCGCTAGCGGTGTTTTGTCGATTGGTTGCCGCCATGTCACCCGTACANATTTCCAACGACTGCCTTCATGTGCGACGGCCTTTGGTGGGGTTAGGCCAAGTCGTTCCACAGGTCGGCCTTTCAGCAGTTGTACTGGTAGCGCTTGGAGGTACTTCGTTCGACGGCCTATCACGGACCGNCTGGTGGGCTGACATCATCGGTACCCGACAAGGTTGGAACGCAACGGCGTTCAACTCCATGGGCTTGCTCTTTTCGATGTCGCTCATCACAGCATTGTTCTTGGGTTGTGTCAGATGGATGCAACGTAAAGACGGCAATGATGACCCTGACTTTGAAGATGGCTTCGCGTTATCGCTAGTCCCTGTAGCGGTCGGATATGGCATCGCCCATTACGTAGGCATGGCTGTCTTCGAAGGACANCAACTACTGATTCAAATGAGNGATCCTTTAGATCGAGGTTGGAACTTGTTCGGAACNGCCGACGAATACGTCAATTACCGGCTAATTGGCCCCACCCTGATCGCGGTCGTTCAGGCGTTNGGTATCGTCGGCGGCCATTTCGCAGGAGTGGTGGTGGGTCATGACCGCGCTCTTGCGACGTTACGTCGCAAAGACGACCTAGGTAGTCAGGTGCCTCTCGTGTTACTGCTCGCGTCCCTCACGGCGATAGCGCTTATCCTGCTCGTNGAGGCGTAATCCACCCCGTCGCCCAGGAACATGTTGTNGCGGTCNTCACCAACCGTCATTGCGACCTAGTNGAGGNGGATGAGGTTCAAACGCTTTGGAGAGCGTTCCAGACTGCCTCGGGACTGCACGGCATGTCGACGTGTTCGACACCTAAATGAACGAGAGCGTCACACACNGCGTTGTGCACGGCCGGCGTCGAACCGATCGTGCCTGACTCNCCAATCCCTTTTGCGCCCAACGGATTGCGNGGACTTGCTGTCTCTGTGTTGGAAACTTCGAAGCTAGGCAGCTCCGCCGCAGATGGCATCAGATAATCCATGAGATTCGCCGACACAGGGTTCGCATCCTCGTCATAACGCACGTGCTCCCAAAGCGCTTGAGCGATCCCTTGAGCGATGCCTCCATGCTGTTGACCATTGACCAGCATGGGATTGAGAATAGTTCCGCAGTCATCAACGGCAACGTGACGTAACAAGTCAACGTGACCAGTTTCTCGGTCAATTTCGACCACCGCCACGTGCGAACCGAAAGGGTANGTGGCGTCGCTGCCATCGAAGTCAAGCTCGTGGGCCAGACCGCCTTCAATATNTTGTTCCGAAGCGGCAGCAGCGAGGTCAGCCCAACTAACCGATTTAGCTGGGACGCCCGCTACCTGAAGGGCTCCCTCGCCGACCACGATGTCATCGACGCTGGCTTCCAATAGGTTCGCCGCAAGTTGTTTGCCTTTGTCGAGAACTACTTTTGACGCCTCAAGTACCGCGGACCCAGCGGTTTGAAGGGACCGAGAACCGAGGGTTCCTGCACCTCTCGGCACATCCTCGGTGTCCGCGTCGACATGGNTTACCTGATCCATCGGGATACCGAGCATGTCGGTGACGATCATCGAAAATGCGGTGTCGTGCCCCTGTCCGTGTGAGCTTGTCCCAACTTTTATCGTCGCTGAACCGTCGTCATTAATCTCGCACCTTCCATATTCNACATGCAGGCCGATAGGCGCTGTCACCTCTACATACGACGAAACACCGATCCCGAGGAGCTTCTGATCGTCCGCNTCACGTCTTTTGGCCTGCTCCGCCCGCAAATCCGCGTATCCCGAAGCTTCCAGCACGGCGTCAAGAGCTCGTTCATACTCACCTGAATCGTAATTTGAGCCGACAAGGGTAGTGAGGGGAAACGCGTCGGGTTGGATGTANTTCTTCCGTCGNAACTCNGCAGGGTCCATGCCTATGGCATGAGCGGCTTTGTCGAGAATTCTTTCGACCATCTGTGTCGCTTCAGGCCGTCCCGCTCCTCGGTATGCCCCAATGAATGTCGTGTTTGTCACGACCGTCTGAGCGAAAAAATCTATCGCTGGAATGTCGTAGACCGCTTGACTCAGTTGCATGGTGAGCATCGGCAGGATGGCTCCGATGGCGGGATAGGCGCCNGCGTCTGCGACAACCCGAGCNCGGAGACCGACAATNGAACCATCGTTGTTGACGCCTAGCTCGGCGTTCATCACCATGGCTCTGCCCTGAGCCATAGCAACCATGTTCTCGCCGCGTTGTTCGGTCCACTTCACTGCCCGACCCAAATCTTGGGCCGCTTTGCCACAAATTACGTATTCGACATATAAGGCAGCTTTGGGACCGAATCCGCCGCCGACCCAAGGAGCAATAACGCGAAGATTCTCGGGCTCGAGTCCGAAGTTCGGGGCGAGTCCGTCACGCATGCCATGTGCCACCTGAGTCGANGCGTAGAAGGTCATTGAGTCNCCCTCTGGAATTGCCACGCAGCCGTTTGGTTCCATCGGGACCCCAGCGAGCCGTTGAGTGACAATGCGTTCGCTTACAACGGCGTCCGCTCCATCGGTCACGTCGGGGCCGTCGTATTCGTTGCCGATAGCGAAGCACACGTTGCTTTCGGCGCCTTCCCACAGCATGTCGGCACCGTCGGCCAGCGCAGCTTCGATATCGGCATTAGCCGGAAGGGGGTCGTAATCGACAATGACTAGTTCAGCAGCGTCGACAGCTTGGGAGTAGGTCTCTGCNACNACTGCAGCGATGATGTCGCCAACGAATCGGACACGTTCAGTCGCAAGGGGGGGACGGTTCATCGATGGATCGATCATCTCGAATCCATTCACCGCCGCCATTTCGAGGTTGTCAGACGTATACACCGCCAGGACGCCCGGCATCGCCTGAGCTTCGCTGGTATCGACACCCTGCAACGCAGCGTGAGCCATCGTCGACCGCACAAAAACAATTTGTGCGGTATCNATATCCAAATCATCGACGTAGGCATTGGAGCCTGTCAATAGACCTGGATCTTCCTTCCGCGTAACCGCATTACCTAAAATTGAGCCCTGTGACGCCATGACTGTCCCCTGCTTTGTCGCGCATGCTTCGGAGCAGGAATGAGACTACACCGCGTCNGCGACTCAAAGACCAAGGATCATTTTTTTGGCACCNCCGTTACGTCGTGAGANTTATGGNTANCAGCGGTGCGACGGNNGACTAGTCCTGATTGTCGAACCAGGAACNGAGTAGNTCTGCCCCTCGAATTGGATCTTCACACATCCACCANTGCCCCAAACCATCCAGGACNGATAGCTGGGCGCCCGCCCGTTCCGCAGCCTGACGGTGGAGCAGTTCGCCACCCGTATAGCTGTCCTCTGATGCAAAGATGCAGAGACCGGGGCGCTCAGCGGCTGCGGACAGGCCCTCGCCGAGGTCGCCAACCACTGGTTGTGACGCGCTGCGGTAGAGGCCGAGAATGGCGTGCCCCATATCGGCGTTTATCCAGGGCGAAACTTTGGCGGCTACCGACTCGCCCATGCCTAACTGAGCGAACATTGCTGCCCGATCCGATTCAGGTAGCTCGACCATCGATCGGACAGCGTTCTCCCCATCGGGACCCTGCCAACTTTGAGCCGCGTCGTGCCACTCATACTCATGGTTGAAGATCCCAATGACGTCGGAGCACCACGAGCGGATGAGATCTGGACGNGTCATCGCCAGGCGAACGACGTGCCCGCCGCCCCAATCGTGACCTACTAAATCAATTGGCCCGTCAAGATCTTCAAGTTCTCCGATAAGCCAGTTGAGGTACCCGTCACTGGTGACATCAAAGTCGGGAGGAAGTGGAGTGCCGAACCCTGGAGGGGAAAGACAAATCACGTCATCTCGCGCCAATTCGGTGCGAATCGGACCCCATATAGCGTCGGTCTCGGGATTGCCGTGGATTAGAACGACTGACATGTGCACTCCTTGAGCTTCGCACCGATCGTAAACCGAATTTATGTGATCCCGGGACGCTGCTTGGCGAGGTTTTCTATGACTTCTGAGGANGGCAAAGCTTTTAAGCCGCTGGGGTCAACGTAAATCTTTCGGNCGCGTGATCCTCCGCCAACAATCACTCGTTCACAGTTCATCACCCTGCTGTCAATCCACACTGGCAGTGTTGCCGGCAAACCAAATGGCGTGACCCCGCCTAACACCATCCCGGTTATCTTTGTTGTTTCCTCCGGTGACGCGAACGACGCTTTCTTAACNCCGAATTTTTTGCGCACCACTTTGTTCACGTCGATTTGAGTGTTGGCGAGCACAACACACGTTGCATACACCCGAGGATCNGCCTTTCCGACCACCAGTATCGCGTTGGCGCTTTCATCAAGNCGGTAACCGTATCGATCGCAGAACTGAGCGGTATCTGCGAGATCGGGATCGCAGTCAACGATTTCGTATTCGACGTTGAGGCGATCTATGACTTCGATGACGGGATCAGTCATGGAGTGATGATCGCGGATTTACTTTTGTCCGCGTGCGACGGCTGTNGCCGCTGAGTCAACAGACTGTTGATTTGCAGTGATCACCACCCGGTAGTCCTGAAGCGCCGCTTCTGTGGAAACCAACCCGTCTCGCACATCGCGCAACACCAGATCTGGGTCCCTGGTGAACGGGTCNCCCCACCCGCCACCGCCAGGTGTGTCAGCGATCATTCTCGCCGGACCAAGTTTGGTCACGCCGTACTTTGGGGGAACAAAGGTTGGTCCGTCGACCTCGCTATTGACCGGCACTATCCATTCGAATCCAACCCCACCAGTTCCGCCGCCCTCNACGCCATGACCGCTGGGAGTGTCAAGTCCCTCNGCTCGGAACGACCAAATGGCTGGTTCGAGAATGTCCGCTTCGTAACGGACTCCCGTCCCACCCCTCATCGCTCCAGGACCTGCGTTGTCGCAGCGCTGTTCGTGGCGGATGTAACGAACCGGGTAATGCTGTTCATGGAATTCCAGGTTCGGCATATCGAGGCCACCAAGGCTTATGAGGTGACCCATTTGGGCGAAACCGTCGCGTTCTGCAGTTGCACCGGGGGTGCCCATCGCGTGCCATTGGTACATCACCCACGTAGATCCGTCTTCTCTTCGGCCAGCAAGATGGCCGTGCATTGTTTTGGACCACGCCGCGCACGCGCGCGACGGGTCGGCCGCAGCTAACGCCTGCCAAACTGCGATAACGATCTCGTGGGCTACGTAGACCGTGTTCATCGTCATNGGAGCTGGTGGACGGGCATTGACAATCGAACCCTCGGGGGCGTTGATTGACACGCAACGATAGGTGCCTTCGTTGCGGGGGATGCCNGTGTCAAAAAAAGATGAAATCGCCANGTAGACAGAAGAGTACGTATTTGCAACCGAACTGTTCTTAAAGCCCTCGATTTGTGGATCAGTTCCAGCAAAATCGATGGAAATTTGATCCCCGTCAACTGTCAACTTCACCCGGACTGCAATATCTACTTTTTTGAAGCAGTCGTTGTCNGTGTGATCTTCACCGAAATAACTGCCGTCGGGAAGGGCAAGCACTGCTGAACGCATCCTCCTGTCGGCATGATCCAGGACACCGTTCAAATATGAGAGGTATGCGTCGACGCCTAGCTCGGCTGCTAACGCCACCACGCGTTCCCCTCCTATTTGAGTCGAACCCAACATCGCTAAAAGGTCGCCATCGAGAAGTTCAGGGGTTCGGCAGTTGATGAGTAGCAGCTCCCACAAATCTTCCCTGACCCTGCCTTCCTCTATGAGTCGCATTACCGGAAGACGAATTCCCTCCTGCCATATCTCGGTTGCTTCAGGGTTGTAAGTCCCAGCCAAGCCACCCCCGATGTCCGACTGGTGTGCCCTGTTGCAACAAAATCCTGCCAGCACNGGATCGGTAGAACCGACAAAGATTGGTCGAGCGATCACCCAATCGGGTAAATGATTCCCTCCCGCCACATACGGGTCAGATAGCAGAAAGACGTCACCCACCCTTAAATCGTCNCCGTATTTCGCCAATAACGCGCGAACAGCAAACCCGCCGCCGCCAGTGTGAATGGGGATGCCGTCAGCGTTAGCAACCAAAGTCCCCTCCGGTGTCGTAATAAAACAACTGAAGTCGTGGCTCTGGCTGAATATNGTGCTNCGCGCCGTNCGGGTCATGACCCAACCCATATGGCGGCTGATCTGATCGAGCCGATTTTGCATGAGAGCCAACACCACCGGGTCCATCTCTCCAGCGCGGTGTGCGACCTTGTCATTGGTTTGGGCGACATCAATAAAGAAATCTCCCGACTCATCCACCCACAAACGGTCACCTGGCCGCGCCACGACCGTCGTCGTTGTTTCCTCGATCAACGCNGGTCCGTGAATCGNGTCGCCCGGCCGTAATAGAGATCCGTCATGTACAGCGGTTTCTGTCCAGCCGTTCCCCGGGAACCAGACTTGGCGCATATCAAGAGGGTCGGGTAGCCCGTCAGATGGAGTACCTCCGGCTATCTCTACCTCTCCGGTCGAACCCCGGGCAGTCAAACGAAGAGACGAAACTATGATCGTTCCCTCATCCTGCACGTGCCCATACAGGCGTTGGTATTCCGTTTCGAAAGCTGATCTCGCCGCGCTGGGATCGAACCCTTGAGCTTCCGCGCCCACTCGGATGGACCAAAGCTGTCCAGGATGATGCAATTCGATTTCATAGTCGAGAGCAACTTCGGCTTTGTCAAATCCCTCATCTTCCATCACCGTCAGTGCTTGGTCGGTAAGAGAACTGAAAGCGGCTTCGATGGTTTTGGGCGGTGTGTCATCTAAGGGGCCAAGCAAAAATCGGGTGAAGTCCTGTCGGACATCTGCATGCAACATTCCGATAGCGCAAAGAGCGCCGGCGTCTCGGGGCACGTGAACTCGAGCACACCCCAGACCAGCGGCGACGTTNGCTCCATGCATNGGGCCGGCACCCCCAGCCGCAACCAANGTGAAACGTCTAGGNGAGTGCCCCCGTTCNATCGAAATGTGTTCGACTGCGCTCAACAGATGCTGTTCGACTAATTCGATGATGCCCGCAGCGGCTTCTTCGACGGACATGTCAAGCTTCTGCGCAACGTGAACATCTATTGCATCTCGGGCNGCGTCGAGATCTAAATCAAGGGTTCCTCCTGCAGATTTCCCTGGGCGCAACCGTCCCAACACCAAATGAGCGTCTGTGACTGTGGGTAAGGTCCCCCCGCTGCCATAACAGGCCGGTCCGGGAAGAGCTCCCGCGCCCTCGGGACCAACAAAAAGGAGCCCTGCCTCGTCAACTCCGGCGATCGTGCCGCCCCCGGCNCCAATCGTATGAATGTCAATTGCGGGAGTTGATACGTGATACCCCGCTATATCCACGTCGTCGCGTGTCGCTACTTCGCCGCTGGACATAAGCAACACGTCGCAGGACGTCCCACCAATCTCCATTGATATGAGGTTGCCTTCGTCGCCCGAATTCACCCCAGCGCGATCAACAGCNCGTCGATACAGGTTGAGGGCGCCGACTGCAGCGGCAGGTCCGCTGAGCAAGAGATTTACAGGTTTGTTTGCTAGCTGATCGACCGAGGCCGCGCCACCGTTTGATTGAACTAACAAAATCGGCCGAGTAAGACCCTCTGAAGTCAATTCTTCATTTAAGGAGCGGAGGTACTTCACGATTCGAGGAGAAAGAGCAGCGTTGACCACAGCTGTAGAAGTTCTCTCATATTCACCCATTAGAGGTGAGATCTCCGCTGAACAGCTCACCCACTCCTTTGTCCAATGTTCACCGACCACTTGCGCCAATTGCTGCTCGTGGCGATCGTCGACAAAGCTGTTCATTAGAGCTATTGCGACTGCCTCGACATTCTCGCTCTCAAAGTCTGCGAGAATTTCAGGTATCGAAGACNCATCAAGAGCTTCGTGCTCGCTTCCNTCAGCGTTGATTCGTCCCGAGATGGAGCGTCGAAGGTAGCGAGGAACCAGCACAGGTGGATATGGGGCGCGATGGTTCCACTGATCAGTTCGNAGGCCACGGCGAATTTCGAGAGTGTCCCTAAAACCGTCAGTGGTGATCAATCCAACGGAGGCNGCTTTGCCTTCCAGCATGGTGTTTGTTGCAATGGTCGAACCATGAACGAACAACGAACACTCGTTCAATAGGTCCCGCTTNGGTANACCCAGGTCCACCGCGATTCGCTGGACAGCGGCGATCACCCCTTGGCTTGGGTCCGAAGGGACCGAAGGAACCTTTGCCACCCACACCGCGCCACGCGAGTCGGCGAGGACAAGATCGGTGAATGTGCCCCCGACGTCCACACCGATACGCCAAGGGGCTTGAGGTCCGCGCGCCTCTTTTGAAGTTGTTTCAGACTGCTCCATAGGTATTGATCATCGCGCGTGTAGACCTGCGAGACTGTCGAAATGGGAATCAGCTACCCAGATCCGACCTCNCGATCAGCTGAACTTTACCAACGCGGCCTGGCAGTGATCCCCGATGGGGTATCGCGATCCACGGTGATTATTCGACCTCACCCCATCTATGTGGACCACGGCAAAGGCGCGTGGATTACCGATGTTGACGGCAACCGTTATTTGGATTGCAACAACAACTTCACCTCAATCATTTTGGGGCACGCAAACCCAATGATTGAAGAAGCTGTCAAAACCCAACTNAGNAACGGGACTGCATTTTCTATGGCAACCGAAGCAGAGGTTGAGCTTGCGGAAATTCTCTGTNGTCGAATTTCGAGTTGTGAGCGGATGCGCTTTTGTAACTCGGGTACTGAGGCGGTGATGGGAGCGATCAAAGCCGCNCGAGCATTCACGGGCCGACCCGCGATCATCAAGGTCGAAGGCAGCTATCACGGTACCTACGATCACGCCGAAGCAAGCCTGGGATCAGACCCATCAAATTGGGGGAGAGNCGCCNCCCCTTCAACTGTTCCTTACGCCCGAGGCGCTCCAGAATCACTTACCGACGAAGTCNTCGTTATTCAGTTCAATGATGCGCAAGGGGCAGTCGAGTCGATTCGACAGGCAGGGTCGCGTCTGGCCGCCGTNCTTCTCGACCCGATGCCGTCCCGAGTAGGTATGCCGGTTCTTGANCCCGCATTCAGCGAAGCNCTTCGACAAACAACTCGGGAGGTTGGTGCCCTATTAATCCTTGACGAAGTGATCTCGTTTCGCTTGGCGCACGGAGGAGCTCAAGCTGTTCANGGNATTGACCCGGATCTCACTGCCCTCGCAAAGATCATCGGTGGGGGTTTCCCCGTTGGGGCAATAGGGGGAAGATCTGAGGTCATGGAAGTCTTCTCCGCGGTGGAAGGGGACCGCGCCGCGTTGCCATCTGGGGGAACTTTCACGGCTAATCCGGTGACGATGACCGCAGGAGTTGCCTGCATGCGACAACTCACAGAAACTAGTTTCGACCGGTTGGGCGATATCGGCGATCAGATTCGGCAGGGACTGAAACACCTCTTCGAAGAACGTTCAATCGACTGGCAGGTCACAGGAGACGGCTCATTATTTCGGATCCACCCGCACCAAAGGAAAATTCGTAGCTATCGAGACGCCCATCTTGGTAGCGACGAAGCTGCCATCATGACGAATCTGCAACATCGCCTACTTGAATGCGAGGTATACCTGAGCAGCTATGGGATGGGTTGTGTAAATCTCGCCACGACTGACTCCGATGTTCAACATCTTTTAGGTGCAGTGAGCAACGCACTCGACGTAGTCGCAGCCTGAGAAGAACTACGGTCTCGACATGGCCAGCGACTTGATGTTGAAGCCCGCTTCGGAATTATCGGCGTTGATTAAATCACTGACAGTCAGTGCTCGAGAATTACTCCGGGAAGCGGTAGCTCGGTACGAAATGTTCAACCCCNCGGTNAATGCGATAACCGAAAGCCGCGTCGAAATCGCTCAAGAGCGCGCCCTCGCTGCCGATGAAGCCACCGCGCGAGGCGAGTCNTGGGGACCATTTCATGGACTGCCTGTCACCATTAAGGAGGCCTACGACTGGGTNGGCACACCCTCNACCTGGGGTAATCCCGAATGGAGCAACAACTTTCCCGACGCAGACAGTCCNGCTGTGGAACGCCTACTGGAGGCAGGAGCGGTGATATGGGCGAAGACCAACGTGCCCTACATGCTTGCNGACTGGCAGTCNTATAACGANCTATACGGCTGCACCAACAACCCATGGGACTTANGCCGGACCCCAGGNGGGTCNTCTGGAGGTTCAGCTGTCGCNCTAGCGACTGGAATGGNTGCNCTTGAAATCGGCAGTGATATNGGNGCTTCTATNCGCAACCCCGCTCATTATTGCGGTGTGTTCGGGCACAAACCGACGATGAATTTAATACCGCAACAAGGACATGCGCCCCCTGGAGTCGAGNCTGTCATNGACATAGNGGTAATGGGACCACTTGCTCGCAGCGCCGCGGATCTCGACGCAGCGGTGTCTGTTCTGGCTGGNCCAACAGGGTTAGATGCCGTTGGGTACAACGTCGATCTACCAAANCCGGAAAAAGAATCTCTATCCGACTATCGCGTCGGNGTNCTTTTGGACACACCTGCNTGTAAGACCTCAACGTCGCTGATTGATCACCTACAAGACACAGTCGACGAACTTGCGACAACGGGCCTAGAGATTGTTGGGACCAGCCCGCAAATCGACCAGGTCGNATTTTTTGAAAACTACTTGTTGTTACTTCGAGCTGCCAATGGGGTTTCGATCGACGACGAAACCTACGCGGCAGCTTTGCCGGGACACCAAGCTTGGGACCGCGGTGAACGTACCTATCGCAACTTGNTAGACCANGCGGCACGCATCACGCACCGCGAATGGTTCGCCCTTCACCAACAACGAGAGAGATACCGGCAGCAATGGGCGACATACTTCGACGATTTCGACCTTCTCTTATGCCCGGCTGCTGCTTCTACTGCCTTTCCCCACGATCACGAAGGGGAGCGGCCCGATCGCACCATCGAAATCGATGGTGGGCAAGAACCCGTGGTAGACCAACTTTTTTGGGCGGGTTGGAGTTGCAGCGTGTACCTGCCGAGCACGGTCGCACCAGTCGGCCTTATCGAAGGTCTGCCGGTGGGTATTCAAATAGTTGCTCCACATTTGCATGATCGAAGATCAATACATTTCGCGTCACTTGTTGAGCGAGAACTCGGTGGCTTCGTTGCCCCTCCCGGTTACGAGACAATTTAAAGTAAGGCGACAGATCGGTTCACTTCTGGCAGCCTGTTTCACTGTGGATGACCCCATCGACGAACTGCTCAATGTCCTCGACCTTTCGGAGCGAGACGACGAAGGATTTGTTGGGCTTGGCTCCGGGCACAGTCAGTACGGTCTNTTCGGAGGGCATCTGGTAGCCCAATCGATAGTTGCNGCGTACCGATCAGTCGACCCCGACCGCCGCCTTCACTCGGTCCACGCTCTTTTTCTGCGTGGAGGNGATGGAATNCAGACCATCGACTACGACGTTGAGCCGCTGCGAGATGGCCGNACGTTTTGTCAGCGTCGAGTAACTGGTTCTCAAAACCACAAAACNATTTTTGATCTCACAGCGTCATTCCANACNCCCGAAACGGGATCTGGTGAGATCTCCCCTTCGCCACCNCAACATCTCGAATTGCCCGAAAATCTCCCCACCTTTGAAGAATGCATGGCCGAGGTTGGTCCCATTTTCGGGGAAGAATGGTCTGAAGGTCGTCGCTCAGTCGAGTACCGAATCGAGCATGCTCCATGGTCGCCNGCTGGACCCTCGAAGACAGGCGGAATNAATTTTTGGTTTCGGACCCGCCGACCGCTCGGTGACCAGCCTGAGATNCACGCTGCCACCTTGGCCTACATGAGTGATGACTGCGTCGCTGACACACTTCTTGTGCCCTACGGGCGTACCTGGGGGTCAGAGGGAACCATGCTGGTGAGTCTCGACCACGCGATGTGGTTCCACACCGAGGCACGAGCAGACGAATGGGTGTACGTGGAGCAATGGCCCGTAGAGGCCTCCGGTGCCCGAGGATTAGCCGAGTCTCGGATGTGGCAAGACGACCGACTCGTGGCGTCGATCGCTCAAGAAGCCCTGACGCGGTTTTGACCGTTTCTCAGGACGCGGCGTTGATAAACCAACGCCGAATCGAAGCTGCTACTTGTTNCAACGGGCCGAAACACCCGAAGTGGTCAGAGTCATGGAAAACCTCGACGACCCCCAAGGGCATGCGGCCAGCGATCAACGTNGCCTCCGTGGAAGGACGGTCTGTCCCTCGTCCGCCGTAGGCAACTAGTACATCGATGGTTACGTCAGGAAGCCGGTCCCAACCTTGTTGCAGAAACTGCTCATAAGCCCGCGATTCCAATAGGGGTGAACACGCCAACTCCACTGAACCGTCTGCCCTGTCTAAAAAGCCGTGCTGCACATAAGCCTCAAGACAATCGTCGTGTAACTCGTCGAGTGGCGGGCGAGATGCGTAGCGTTCAACAACCTCTGAGCGCGACTCGAATACAGCTCGGCGGCGTTTGGTTGCCTCAACAAAATNGAACCCGTCCGAAGCTCGATTTTCGGTCCGCTCAAAGATAACTGGCTCGTACACCCAGGCTTTGCGGAACGCTCGGGGCCGAGCCAAGGTGGTCAAAATACTTGTTGCACCGCCCATCGAATGACCGACTACCCAAGCGTCTTCNAGCTCTAGAGCGTCCACCACCGCAGATAGGTCGGCCACCATTCGGTGATCAAANAAGTCGATGTCGTCAGGATTGGTTGTGTCGCCGTGAGCGCGTAGATCAACACAGATTGCCCGAAAATCANTGCCAAGCCTTTGGATTATTGGCTCCCACATTCGCGAGATGAGTCCGGTGCCGTGAACAAAAATCGTGGGGTGCCCCGGGCCTCCATAATCGTGCACCGCTACTTCGACACCGTCTTCCGATGGAACAAAACGTGTGGCGGGTTCAAACATCGTGGGCCNTATCTCAGGCGACGACGTCATCGACGCGTAAGCGTTGAATGTCGTGGTCCCCGAACCCTAACTCGCGAAGTATTTCGTCAGTGTGCTCCCCTTTACCTGGAGAGTGACGCTGTAAAGCGGTTGGTGTGGAGCTGAATCGAGCGGGTGGCTTCACTGTTCTTGTCCGACCGGCAGTGGGGTGAGTTTCGTCGACGATGATGCGGTTGTGAAGTACCTGAGGATCGGTAAACACTTCTTCTCTTGACAGGACCCGAGCGCAGGGCACGTCTGCAGCCTCCAGGGCGGAAATCGCGTCAACGGTTGTCATTGGTTTGAGAATCGCTGCGAATTCGGTGCGCTGAGCATCTGCATTGCGTAAACGAGCGTCTCGGGTAGCGAANCGTGGGTCTTCTGCTAGGTCGGGTCGACCGAGGGCCTGACAGGCACCCTTGTACTGACCAAAGTTCACCCAATTCGCGGCGATTTGCCCATCAGCTGTGTCCCAAGGTTCGTACCACTCGCTGTAGGTCGGAGTAGGTTCGGCATCAGGTACTGANTCGTTCCAGAACACCTCTAGCCACATCCAATGAAGCATCGTGTCGAGTAACGCGATCTCTACATGTTGTCCNCCGGCTCCGTTCGCTCGCGCAAGAAGGGCGGCAAGCACAGCGTTCGCCCCCGCCATAGCAGTTGTCTTGTCAGCTACGACCGCCTTTACGTAGGTGCCATTTTGGGCTTCAGTCATNCCGGACAATGCTTGAATAATTGGGTCATAGACGGGGCGGNCCGCATAGGGTCCGTCGGAACCGAATCCGGACACCGACAGATACACCAAGTCNGGGTTGATCTTCGCAAGGCTTGAGTAGTCGATTCGCAATCGCTCAACGACGCCGGGCCTAAANTTTTGTATGAACACATCTGCGTCAACGACAAGCCGCATCAACACCTCTCGTCCCTCGTCGCTTCGAATATNGAGATCCATGCCGCGCTTGTTTCTGTGCATATGTACCCAACACCCTGACTGATCTCCGCTTACGGCCCCGGTCAAGCGCATCACGTCAGGTATCCCGACCTTCTCTATGAAAATGACATCAGCGCCCTGTTCAGCGAGCCACGAACTCACCCAGGGCCCTGCGACAGCGCTAGATACATCGACCACTTTGATGCCGGCGAGAGGTCCAGCCGTGTTTTGTGTCTCTGGTTTCACGAATTCAAGCTCCGATATTTGTGTGTCGTTTGATGAAAGCGATAGTGGCCTGGTTCCAACCCGCAGGGTCATGGGCATTGACTGCGTGTGAGGCGGGTAGATCAACTATTTCAACTTGAGGAATGAGTCTCACCCGAGACAAGTGCTTTTGGAAACGTTCCTCTTCAACTCCATGTGTGAACAGAACAGGGACGGAGATATCTCGGACGGATTCACCAAGTGGCAGCGAATAGTTTGTCGTTCGGAACGAATCCACGATGCCCTGAGCGGAATGCTCGGAAAATTCTTTGGACAGTAACTCACGGGTGTCTCGGTGAATGCGCCGCGATCGCCCAGGATTCACCCAACTGTCGCGCAAGCATTCCACACCCTCTAGTTCGACCTGATCGGCGATTTGCTTCACCAGCGTTAAGTTGCGCTCTCGCCACTCAGCGGGATCAGCGAACCCCGATGCCGAATTAGTAATGATCATGCCTATGACCCGATGAGGTTTAGCGACTGCGTAATGCATCGTCAACGCCGCTCCCATTGATTGACCAACGAGCCAGATCCTCTCCGTCTCCAATTCGACTCGAATGCGATCGAACTCTGCTACATATCCCGAGGGTTCGTAACGGGCCAAGTCACGTGGGCTTGGCGAAAGGCCGTGCCCCCACAATTCCACGACGACTGGCTTGCACACCTCCTGGAGTGCAGAGATGTTCGAGTGCCAATAGGACCGGCTTCCCAAAGCGCCGTGGACAAAAAGGGCGACGGGTCCATCGCCTTCGTGGACGACCGCATGCAAATGTTCGCTGCTCACCGCAGCCATGATGGCATCGCTGGCTTAGTGGTTGCCCTATCGTCGCTCTGATTTTTGTCCCCACGAACGCAGCCGTGCACGACTTGGGTGCAAACGAAATGATCGATCTTTTCAAGGGAATTCAAGTGGGGAACTAGTGGAGATCATTCGGTAGTCGCGAGTTCGCGCAACCCGAATGTGGCGTGAACTATCAGAACGGCGACGACTACCGAGCCGCCAACAAATGCCCGACCAGAAATTGACTCACCGATGACCCAGGCGGCCAGTAGCGGACTGAGCGCAGTTTCGCCCAACAAAAGTAATGCGGTCTCGGGGCTGGGTAATAGTCGACCCCCCAAGGTGAGTAACGCCATCGCGACAGGCAAAATGACTAGACCCAACAAAAGCAAGGGGGCGAGGTCACCGGGTTGCAATGTGGGNTCGGTACCTGCCAGACCTAGAGCCGCGCACCCTAAGAACCCGCCGCATGCGGTGGTTGGAACCATGTCGAGGTGTTTGTGTACTCGAATGATTGTCAGGTTTGCNGACAAACCCACTGAACACAGCAGTGCGAAAAAGTTGCCCGTCGCGAACGAGCCNTCAGATGTGGCGCCCACTGCTATNGCCACTCCTACCAAGGCAAATGGCATCGATATCAGCGTTCTACGTACAACGGGAACGCCNACTACCACGCGCGTCCAAATAGCAGCCCAAAAAGGAGACANGGCAAGGATCAAAAGAACATTTGCCACNGGCGCATGATCGATNGCCACGACAAACAAAATTGTTCCCAACCCCGACAAAATGCTGGCAATGACTCCCCAGCGGCCAAGCGAAGTTAGGCGNCNAAGAAGGGTGCGTCGATAACGGACGGCAAGGAACGCGGTGAGTGAAATTCCTAGCAATCCGGTGCGCCACATTGCGTTCGTCAGACTTGGTGCGTCCACAAGTCGCACAAAGGTCGCATCGGGAATGATGACGACGACCCCTAAGGACGTAATAAGCAGCCCGCGGCGATGCTCGGAAGCTGACACGATTAAATGAGATCCAGGTGGATTGGGAATAACTCCCGAATCAAGTTGTCCGCTTCCTTGCTCAAATGTGACGGACGGGGACGAGAAAGAATGTCGTNGACTTGTTTATGAGCTCGAGCCCGTACATCTAACGCACCCGCATCAGACCANTCTTCGGGACTTAATCGATCACCGACCGATGGGTACACATATTCCGTTTGCATCACCCGGAGNGTTTGTTCGTGGCCTAAGAAATGGCCTGGTCCGTGAACGACCTCACGGATCACGTCGAATGCCAGGGAATCTTCATTTACCTCAATTCCTCTTACGGTGCGCGCGACGGAGCCNAGNAGATCGTTGTCGATCACCAACGTCTCAAGTGAGCAAGCCAGCAGCGAGGCCAACATGCCGGCTGATTCGAAGATCACGTTCGCGCCTGCCTGGGCAGCCANCGTCACGGTGGTTCCCTTTTCGTGGCCGGCTTGTTGATCGGGCAGTTTTGAGTCCGCCATTCCGGCCGCCACGCCGGAGGGTAAACCGATCCAGTTGATGATTTGGGCCGCGGCGGCNTTGAGCACCGCTTCCTCTCCNGAACCGCCGGACATCGCTCCNGTGCGGAGATCGGACACAAAGGGCCACATACCCATAGTGCANGGGTGACCCGGCGACAGCAGGTTGACACAGGTAAGTCCAGCAAGACACTCGGCGAGAGCTTGGCCCAGAGAACCCGCCAGAGTCGCGGGGGAGGTGGCGCCGGCCTGGCCAGCCGAAAGCAAATTAATCGGCATGCCTACCCGGACNTGTTCGGCCATGCATAAGGCTGAGTCTTCGGCGAATCTGAGAGGGGGCACGACGAAAGTATTGTTAGCGATACAGAANGGCCGCGTGCGGAACTCNTCAGCNTTCGGGTCGCCCGTNAGAGCGATATTGAACATCTGTGCGACTTCATGAACATGCTCTGGTTGAAAGAATGANGTGCCGACAGGTTTTGTGGTGCTTGCCATNACAGCAAAGGCGGTGTTGAGGTCGAGTTCCCTTGANGTGTCCATGTCGCGTGCGACCACNGTTCTGACGTAAACGTGGATGTGCTCAAGGGCGTCGATGACTCGACCGATTTCNTAAACGTCGTGAAGGGAACTATGGCGGAACGTTGANGTGTCGTGTTCCAGCATGAGAACAGCGGCGCCCGCAGTCGAAAAGTAGACCCGTTGGCCGCCGATATGTACATCGTGTTCGGGGGAAAAGCCGTGCAGGGTGAATTCCTTGGCAGCGGTTTCGATCGCGGAGCGGACCATTTCTTTAGGAAAATGGAGACGTTGGTCCTGATCCAAGGTGCCACCGGCCGCTGTGACCAAATCGATGAATTCGGGAGTTGCCTGGCCCATTCCAATGTCCTCAAGCAGAGTTAACGATGTTTCAAAGGTCTGGACCATCTGCTCATCGGATAATGGTTGATAAGAACCGCCAGGCATTCCGGGTTGCACCGCGCGAGCCTCCAATGGAATCTCNGCAGAGCGTTTTGCGACTCGCGCATCTCGCCCCCCAGCGCGCCGCGAAGAGTTCTTGTCCGGCATGATCTAGCCCTTTATCTTCAAGTTCAGCGGGTCGACCGCAGGAGCTTGCAGGACCGTCGCAGGGCGCCGCTCGCCCATAATTTGAATTTCTAGGCCGGATTCGACGTTCTCCAGTTCGGGATCGACGTACGCGAACGCAAGACTTTTGTTCNACGTGTGACTCCAGGTGCCNCTAGTAGTGATGCCCACCATCTCCCCATCGAAGTACACAGGTTCATTGCCGCGACATTCCGTGTCAACGGTGTCCACCTCGCAGTAGACGAGAACCATCGACAATTGCTCTTTCGAGCGAGCAACCACTGCNTCCTTGCCAATGAAATCTCGGGACTGGTCGACGAAACGTTCAATCCGTGCCTCTACNGGGGTGATTTCAGTCGTCAATTCTGAACCCCACGCCTTGTAGCCCTTCTCGATGCGCATTTCGTTCATTGCGTAGCTTCCGTAGTGAACCAATCCGTAAGGTTCGCCCGATGCAACGAGGGCGTCATAAAGGGTGAGCATGGAATNGATGGGGTGATGAAGCTCCCAACCCAACTCGCCGATGTAGCTCACTCGTAAAGCGATACAAGGAACACCCGCTACGTCAATTTCTTGTGCGTTGAGCCAAGCGAAGCTCTCGGTTGAGAGATCTGTTTCGGTAAGAGGNTGAATGATGTCTCTAGAGCTTGGTCCACCGACCGCCAAGATCGCGAGTTCATCGGTGAGGTCGCGAACATTGACGTCTTCGTTTTCAAGAATGTGTTGGGAAAGCCAGTCGAGGTCGTGAAGCTCGCCCAATATTGAACTGTTCAAATAGAAGCGTTCGGGGCTCAACCTAGTAATGGTCATCTCACATTCGATTCCGCCTAGAGACGTCAACATGTGAGTTAGACGAATACCGCCGTCCTTATTGGGCAACTTGTTCGCAGAAAGGCGATCGAGCAAGGTNGCAGCGTCCGNGCCTGTTATCTCGAATTTCGAAAACGCAGTGAGGTCTGCGATGCCNGCCCTTTCTCTGGCCCCGCGAACCTCTTCGCCAACCACGTCAAGAGCATTGGATCGTCGAAAAGTATGTTGTTCGGCGGGTCCGAAGTACTGAGGTCGTTCCCAGCCGAATATCTCCATCCACTGTGCNCCAAGTTCGGTGAAACGTTCATACAGCGGGGTGATCTTGATAGGACGGCCCGCGAANCGTTGTTCGCCNGGAGGCCTGACCTGGTACATCTCGTGAAATTCGTCAATCGCTTTAGCCTCAGCGAAGGGTCCTTTCGGGTAGGTGTGCGGACCGAAACGCCTTGGATCCATCTCGGCCACGTTGATTTCTGTTTGACCGTGGACCATCCATTGAGCCAAGTATTTTCCGGCGCCCGGCCCTTGAGTCACGCCAATAGAAGCCCCCGCGCATATCCAATAGTTCTTGAGTCCGGGCGCGGGTCCCATCAGATAACCAGAATCAGGGGTGTGGGTGATGGGGCCTGAAATTGTGGTCCTGATGCCNGCTTCGGCAAAAACGGGGATTCGCTGGGCTGCCAACTCCAGCCAAGGCATCAAGACATCGTGATCTGGCGGAGTCAAATAGAAAGTGAGATCCCAGTCGATACCTTCGACACCGTACGTTTTTGCACCCGAGCGTTCNTAGGGTCCGACGATAAGTCCGTCGATCTCGCGACGGTAATAACACGATGCGCGTGGATCACGAATGACTGGCAAATCGAAGTTCAGTTCGGCGACTTCGGGGATGGCTTCAGTGACTANATACTGGTGGATCACTGAAACTATCGGTACGTCATAACCCACCATTTGNCCGAGTTGTGGTGCGTAACAGCCTGCCGCGTTTACGACATGNTCTGCTACCAGNCGACCTTTGTCGGTCACTACCTCCCACCGACCATCAGCCAGTTGCTTCATCGCGGTCACCAATGTGTGCCGTTCGATGTTGGCNCCCAGCAGGCGAGCGCCTCGGGCCATGGCGTTGGTCGAACTGCTGGGATCGCTCCATCCGTCGTTTGGGGTCCAAAAACCTAATTTCACGTCGTCGACGTTGAGTAGGGGTTGATGCTCCAGAATTTCTGACGGAGTCAGAAGGTGACTTTCTACTCCCACCAGGTCCAATACGCCTTGTACGTAGCGAAACCAGTCAATTTCGGTGTCGTTGAGCGCTAAACGGATCGCGCCGGTTGGATGCCAACCTGCGGTCAGGCCTGTTTCCTCTTCGAGACGAGCGTAAAGACGGGGTGCTTCCGCGTGCACTTTGGCCATATTGAGGCTGCCGATGAAGTGCGGAACTAAACCTGCCGCATGCCACGTGGAGCCCGACGTCAATTCGCCCTTCTCCAAGAGAACTGTGTCGGTCCATCCTTCGTGGGCAAGGTGGTACAGCAAACCGACGCCCATTGCCCCGCCGCCGATGATTGCTACTTGGACTTCGTGGTTCATTTCGCTTCGGTCTCTTCCATTNCAACCGATGATGGNCTNGTCACATTCTGACTCTTTGATTTCTTGGGTCGTAAAAACTTCGGATGCTTGGAGTCGCCGNACGCCTGCGAGTTCCTATTTCTATTTCCCAGGTTCCGTGGTCTAGCCAGTCTTGAGTTACGCCTTCGGAGTTGTTGAGATAGGCCATAGTGAGACAGCGATCTTCGACATGGCTCCACATTCCCCCCGTGGTGCGGCCAACGTAGGTGTCATCCCTGAATACCGGGTCGTCGTGATAGGTGACCAATTCAGGGTCTTCGACCCGAAACTGGATGAGCCGTTTTGTTTTCCTGGCGTCTCTTTGTTTGAGTAACGCTTCACGCCCCACGAAACCACCGGGTTTTTCCCACGCGACAGCGAATCCCAAACCCGCTTCTATGGGCGTGTCCTCATCGGAAATGTCGTGCCCCCAGTGACGGTAGCCAGCTTCTAGGCGTAAGGAATTCATTGCGTGGAATCCTGCGTGACGAAGGCCGTAACGTTCTCCGGCACCCAATATTGCTTGGTACACGATCTCCGATTGGTCGGCTGGAACATAAAGTTCCCAGCCAAGCTCGCCGACATAACTCATGCGCAATGCGCGGCAAGTCACGTTGTCGATCAAGATGGATTCCGCCGTTGCAAAGGGGNGGCGTTCATTTGAAAGGTCGCTATCAGTGAGGGATTGCAGGAGATCTCGGGAGTTGGGTCCCATGANTCCCAGGACACTCCAATCGTCTGTGACGTCCAGGATGTGGACGTNGCGTCCACGGCAGCCTCGTTGCAGCCAAGCCCAATCGCGTGTCTGAGATGCAGCGCTGGTGACGACAAAAAAATCGTCATGGTCGAGTCGAGTGACGGTGAGGTCTGCCTCAATGCCGCCTCGGTCGTTTAACCACTGGGTATACACCCCTCTGCCAGCAGGCACGTCGACCGAATTCGCACTCAACTGTTCGAGAACCGCGAGCGCGTCGGAACCGCGGACAGAGAACTTGGCGAAGGAGCTTTGATCGAAAAGCCCGACCGCGGTTCGAACAGCTTCACATTCGGCTCGCATATTTTCGTGCCAGTTTTGTTTGCCGTACGAATAGTCGTAGCCGCGGAGTTGACCCTTGTTGGCGAACCAATTTGGGCGTTCCCATCCAGCTGTTTCTCCGAACACTGCTCCTGCGGCATCTAGGACGTTGTGAAGTTTGCTTTTGCGAATGCCGCGAGCTGATTCGTATTGGCGAAATGGCCAATGCATGGCGTAGAGCAGACCTAAAGATTCCGCTATACGTTCGCGAAGGTAGGAGGGATCACTTTGAAACGGGAACGCTCGACGGATGTCAACCCCGGAAAGATCCATTGGCGGATGACCATCGACAATCCAGTCAGCTATAACCCAGCCGGCACCGCCTGCGGTTTGGATGCCGACGGAGTTGAACCCGGCTGCCACAAAGCACCGATCGACTTCGGGTGATTCACCGAGATAAAAAGTGCCATCTGGGGTAAAGGCTTCTGGTCCGTTGAAGAAGAGTTGTATACCCGCTTCGCTCAAGGCAGGCATGCGATGACATGCCGCTTCAAAGATGGGTGCTATGTGGTCCCAGTCTTCAGGAAGCGACCCGAAACANAANTCGCGAGGAATGCCGTNCAGATTCCAGATCTTTGCTTGAGGTTCGAAGAATCCAGCCATGATCTTCCCTGTTTCTTCTTTGAAATAGGTGTAATTGCTGGGATCTCGAATGATGGGCATCCCCCTCTCCGCGCCCTCCAAGGGTTCAGTGACGATGTAAAAGTGTTCGCAGGCCTGCAGCGGAACGTTGACGCCGATGGTTTCGGCCAGATGTCGAGTCCACATNCCCGCGGCCATCACTACGGTTTCNGCATTGACGATGTGATGATCCTCGGTTTCAACGCCTACGCAACGCTCGTTGTTCTTTAGTAGTCGAGCAACTGCCACGCCTTCAACAACTTTGGCGCCACCGTTGCGGGCCCCTTTTATGAGCGCCATGGTGGTGTCGACAGGAGATGTTTGTCCATCTTTAGGGATATAGAGAGCACCGATGAGATCGTCGGTACGAAGAAGGGGCGCTCTTTCTCGCAGTTCGTCCATTCCCATCTCTCGGATTTCAACTCCCACAGTNGATGCCATCGAAACGCCCCGAAGCATTTCCTCCCAGCGTTCCGAGTCCGACGCCACAGAGATCGAACCGGGAGCCCTATAACCGGTTGCCTGCCCTGTTTCGTCTTCGAGCTCTTCAAATAGTCGGGTCGAGTAGGTCGCCAGTTTNGTAAGAGAGTGTGTTGACTTCAGTTGGGACACCAACCCAGCGGCGTGCCACGTTGTACCCCCGGTAANTTGTCCTTGCTCCAGAAGCAGCACATCGGACACTCCGCGCTTAGTCAGGTGATACGCGATGCTGGCACCGATGATGCCACCACCGATCACCACGACTTGGGCGTGATCCGGAAGCTGAACAGACATGGTTCGGCAAATCTAGACGCGTCTTCCCCCCAGGTGGTTACTCGCGAATGCATTCGCAATGTCGGGGTGGGAAGATGTCGGAGTAGATCTGTCGGGAATAGGAAAAAGATTGATGCAACTTGATCTGAAGGGACGTCGAGCCGTAGTCACAGGTGCAAGTTTGGGGATNGGAGCGGCCACAGTTCGATTGCTCNCAGACATGGGAGCTGAAGTNGAATTCTGTGCTCGCACCAANGACGCCGTTGAGGGTCTCGTAGCTTCCCAACCCGAAGCNGAGGGCCACATATACGGCCACGTAGCTGATATGGGGNACCGAGATTCTGTTGAGACATTTCTCGGCGAAGTGAGCGNTCGGGGAGAAGTATCGATACTGGTCAACAACGTNGGCGCTTCCCCGTCACGCAATTTTCANTACATGACAGATGAAGAGTGGTCCCAGCTCCACGAACTCAATTTGATGTCTGCNGTCCGATGCACTCGGCATTTCCTTCCCGACATGCGATCTCAAAAGTGGGGGCGGATCGTGATGATCGCCAGCGGCGCAGCAAAATATCCNGGTGCCGCGCTCGTTGATTACGCAGCGACGAAGGCTGCAATGGTCGCGACCGGCAAAGCACTAGCGGGNAAGTACGGACGCGACGGCGTATTGGTGAATTCGGTGCTTCCCGGCTTGATCCACACTGCGATGTGGGACCGAGCAGCAGGGGAGGTGGCTGAGGCGTCTGGGAGTTCGGCGGAAGAAGTCTTGGCGAATAATTCAAAAAGCGTCCCCGTGGGCCGCTATGGCACTGCCGAGGAGGTAGCGAACGTGATCGCGTTCCTCTGCACTGACGCGGCCTCCTACGTCAATGGAGCNGCTATCGATGTTGANGGCGGCCAGGGCGGTCACATTTAGCCAGCGACCGCNGTACCTNCGAGGTNAAGGTCTTTAAAACCCGGTTGGTTGTTGNAAGCCCTCAAGGGCGTCCTGCAAGAACCTACCTACGGCCAAAGTTGTGCGGTCCTCAAGGAACGGTCCNGCGATTTGAACACCGACGGGTTTCCCATCGATTTGACCGATGGGTACTACCGTCGCCGGAAGCCACGAAACGCCGGTCAGACCCATCCATTTGATCTGATCGGTGTAGAGGCGCTGCTGTCCATCAACGTCGATCCTTCTGCCGGTGAACGGACGCGAATGGTCGTGACGGATCGCTTCGCTAAGCGTCACCGGTAGCAACACCACGTCAAATGTTTTGAAAAACTCTCGCCATCTGTTGCGTTGCTGTAAACGTCGCTCGTGCCAACTCAACCATTCGCGATGACGTAACGCTGCATACCAAATCCCCAGATCACCCTCAGGCCGGTCCTCTTTAGCTGCCATTTCTTCAATTTCGGACAAGGTCCAAGTGCCAGCTTCCGCTGCAGACAGCAGATGTTGAAACGTATCGACAGCTTTCTCGAAAGTGAACGAAGGTTTTGCCTCATAGTCGACCGTCGCTCCAGCATCTTCCAAAGCTGAGGCAGCATTCAATAAGAGTTCTCGGTAGCTCGCGCTAATCGGAGCGGTGGCTTCATCGAGCCACACCGCGACCCGAAACTCAGCAATATTGGCGTGACGTGCGGGAGGTAGAGACAGCGAATACGCCAATTGGTTCCATTCGTCAGGACCGGCGAGGAGATCGAGCGCCATTTCCAAATCGTCTACATCGCGGGCCATCGGTCCCGCGACAGCGATGTCCGCTTGGCTCAATGTTCCTGGCATACCTGGGATCTGCCCCAACGCCGAAACAACTCCATAACTTGGCTTATGTCCGCACACCCCCGACCAATGGGACGGAATGCGGATCGACCCTCCAATATCGGAACCTAATTCCAACGGGGTATAACCGGCAGCTAGAGACGCCCCCGAACCGCCCGACGACCCACCGGGTGTGCACTCGATGTCGTAAGGGTTGGCCGTCGTGCCGTACACCTTGTTGTAAGACTGCAGATCACCAGCCCAAATGGGGAGGTTGGTTTTGCCATACACAATTGCGCCCGCCGCCTTGTAACGAGCGACGGGATCAGCATCTTTTTCGGGGACAAAATCAGCAAGTTCAGGCGCACCCGAGGTGGTCACGAGCCCCTCGGTTTGGAAGCTGTCTTTAATGGTGATCGGCACCCCATGAAGCGGCCCAAGCTCACCGCCACGACTCACCGCTTCGTCTGCTCTGTCAGCTGCTTCCAANGCGCGTTCAGCGTCGAGCGCGACCACTGCGTTGATGGGGCCGTCAAGACGTTCCACTCTTGCTAGTGCCGCCTCAAGTAGCTCTCGACTAGACACCTCTCCCGCGGCGACCGCCGCGGCGGTTTCAATGGTGGTGCTGTAGGAGAAATCGGACATGTGTACCCCCATCGAAGGAAATTCTCTTTTCGGAGATGCAAGTCTATGGCTGAAGCACCGGTCGACGCAGCGCACTTGTGCTGTTCACGGTCAGCGACGCCCGCTGCGTCTTTCGAACCGGGTCTAGCGAGGCGAGGAAGGGGGCCGAAACGCGCCGNGGTTAACGAGTANTGACCCAGGGCGCTAGCGTGTTCGCACTCTCGGGAGGAAGGTTCCACAACATGCTTTCGGCATATCGAGTTCTTGATCTCACAGACGAGCGCGGTCAGTTGGCGGGCATGATGCTCGCCGACCTTGGCGCAGAAGTGATTCTTGTAGAACCGCCGAACGGATCTCGATCGCGCACGGTTGGGCCTTTCGTGGACGGACGAGAAGAGGACCCGGAAGCTTCCTTGTGGTTTTGGTCGTACAACCGCGGAAAGCGGAGCATCACNTTGGACTTAGATTCCCCGGAGGGACAATCACAACTCAAGGCCTTTGTCGAGGGAGCCGATGTCATCATCGAATCTTCTGACGTTGGAACAATGGCTCGCCGTGGGCTCAGCTACGAGGAACTCTCATCAATCAATCCTCAATTAGTTTTCACGTCGATCTCTGCTTACGGTCAGACTGGCCCCAAAGCGACCTGGGCGGCGACTGACCTCACAGTGGCGGCCGCCGGAATGCAGATGGCCTTGCAGGGTGACGACGATCGGGCTCCCCTACGAATCCCACTTGATCAATCCTTCCTTCACGCCTCAGCCGAGGCTGGCGCAGCAACGTTGATCGCGCTGCATGAAAGGAACCGATCGGGAGTAGGGCAGCACATCGATGTTTCAGCCCAGCAGGCACTTACCTGCGCCACTCAGTCCACCTCTTTGGCGCACCTGTATAACTCTCCAGACGCGGGACGGATGAGCGGTGGAGCCAAACTCGGGCCGTTCAAAATTCGGTTGCGGTCGCCAGCCGCCGACGGTTATGTATCAACGACCATATTGTTTGGAGAAGCGGTGGGTCCATTCGGTCAACGTCTTTTCGAGTGGATTCACGAAGAGGGAGAGTGTGAGGACAGCGATTTAGAGATCGAATGGATCGACTTTGTTGCGGGAGTCATGAGTGGGNAAATCCCAATGGGGGAGTACGACCGGATTCAAGATGTGGCCGCAGCGTTCACCTCCAAACGTCAGAAACAGGATCTTCTCAGAGAGGCGTTAGCGCGACGGCTTTTGATAGTGCCAGTAGCGAACGTAGGCGACGTTGCCGAAGAAGCGCATTACAGCGAGCGAGACTTTTGGCGTGAGATCGACGTTCCCGGCCATGGAACAGTTTCCTTCCCTGGTCCGTCAGCCAAATTGTCGGCGACACCGATGACGATCGACTCGCCTCCTCCTGCCCTTGGGGAAGCGAACGACGAATTCGGAGCCGAAACGGCTCGGGAACTANCAACACAGGTCGCGAAGACACCTTCGGATGGAACGGCCCTACCTCTGTCGGATGTGAACGTATTGGATTTGCAATGGGTAATGGCGGGACCAGCATCGACAAGAGTGCTCGCTGACTGGGGCGCGACCGTGGTGCGCGTCGAGTCTTCGCACAAGGTTGAAACGGCGCGCACCATCCAACCGTTTCTCAACGACGAAGGCGGAGCCGACAACGGCGGTTTGTACCAAAACATGAACGCGGGAAAGATGGGGCTCGCCCTCGACATGTCAAAACCTGAATCCAAAGAGGTGATAGAGGACCTCGTCAAGTGGGCCGACGTTGTGTGCGAATCCTTCTCCCCCAAAGCGATGCAAACCTGGGGACTTGGCTACGAAGACCTCAAGAAGATCAACCCGTCAATCATCATGACCAGCAGTTGCCTGTTTGGTCAGGATGGACCACTGTCCAGTCTGGCGGGCTTTGGCACCATGGGAGCTTCAATGTCAGGCTTCTATGCAATGACTGGATGGCCGGACAGAGAACCAGCCGGAGTAATGGGCGCCTATACCGACTATGTNTCGCCGCGGTTNCTCACCGCCGCAATTCTGGCGGCGCTTGATCATCGCGACCGNACCGGCGAAGGCCAATACATCGATCTNTCTCAGGCGGAGGCAGGCATGCACTTCTTGACTCCAGCGGTNCTNGATTACCGAATCAACAACCGCNAACCNGAACCAATGGGCAACGACCANCCTTCGATGTTCCCGCATGGCAACTATCCATCTGCTGGCGACGATAAATGGGTCGCCATAGTTTGCCAAGACGACGATCAGTGGGCTGCGACCTGTCAACTGATGAGTCTGCCAGAGCACCTTGTCGATCTTGGCGCTGAGCAACGACGCGCACAGCGAGAAGAAATCGACGATGCCATTGGCACATGGACGTCGCAGCGCTCCGGTGCCGAGGCCCAAGATTTACTTCAGGAAGCAGGCGTGACCGCGCACCGATTGCAGATGTCTGAAGCTCTAGCTGAAGATCCGCAGCTAGAACATCGTCGACATTTCCGTCAGGTNGACCANATGACNAACGAAAAGATGTGGGTAGAGGGCACTCGCTTCGCTATGAGCAGATCTAGNGACGACATAACNGATGCGGGACCCAGCTACGGTCAGCACACNTTCGAAGTTCTTGAAGGCATNCTGGGGTACGACGCTGACCGCGTCGCNGAGCTAGCCGTTGCCGGTGTCCTCGAATAACGCCCACCTATTGCTACGGCGGNGTCTCTGAAGCTGTTTGACCGGTCATTNTTCGGTAGTTGCGATCAATGAACCAACGTTGATAATCGCCNTAGGTAATGGGTTCNTACCTGCTGGGGTTGTTCTCCGAGACTGTTGTAGGAATGGGCTTCACTACGGCGTCGTCTCTCGCTCCATAAAAGAACGGCACCGCGTATCGATCAATCGTCGACAGGTTGCTTGCTCTGTGGGCGGTGGACAGATAGCGGTTATTCGTCCAACGTTTCAACATGTCACCGCTGTTGACCAGGAATGAACGAGGGATTGCCGGCGGTTGTATCCAGTCGTACCCCGCAGGCCGAACCTCAAGCCCAGGAATGTCGTTGACCGGCAAGAACGTGAATACCGAGCTATCGGTATGGGGTGCAAGACCCCACTCGTTGTCCGCGTATTCCATGACGGGGTAGTGCGACATGCGAAGGGTCACNCTGGGGACATCAAAATCTTTAGCGAAGAAATCGGCGTCAATATTTAACGACACGGCCAACAACGTCATCAACGAATCGGCGAGAGCTTCCATTCTCTGAATGTAGGAAGCGGTTAGTTCCTTAAAGCCGGGCAGATCCGGGTATTGATTGCTTTCGCTGTAGCCACCCTCGTGAACGAAAAATGCTTCGTTCTGATTGGGTTTGCGGACATCTCCGGCTATCTCGCTCGCATATGAGGTTCCTGCGCCCATTCCGAGGTAGCCACCATGTGTGCGGTCCATAGTGATCGCATCTTTTTGTTCTTGGGGAAGGGCATGCAACTTTCGGGTCGCCTCATACATCTNTTCCACTAANCCCCAATGCACTCCGTGGTTGACGATAGAGAAGAAACCGATNTCCTCNAANGCNNGNCNCAACTCCTGAGCCAAGTCTTGAATCTCTTCGGAAGTGCCACCGAAAAGCGGTTCAAGATCGAGTACAGGAATCACTTCCGTTGACGNGTTCGCTATCACCACAGCGGTCCCTCCGAGCTNGTTAACAAGCGTAGGNCAGCGACGTTGCGATCATCTGGAACCAAGAATCAGGCCGGGTCAATTGTGATTTCGCGTGCAGTGAACTTCCAGCCGTCATCGGTTCGTGATAGCCGATCTCGGTATACGCCTGTAGCTCTGAATTGTGCGGAGTCNCCTTGTCCAGCACTGTGCGCATTGAGGTAACACTGCATAGTTGCCGAATCGTCGCTCCCATCAATGACTAANTTCCAGTTCCAGTGCCGAGCGCGGCCTTGATTGATAGAAAAATGAGTTTCCGCGTACGCTCGAAGAGCACTCTCGCCTTCGTGAGTGCCCCCCAGTGGAGCCCCATCTGGCANACCCAAGCAGCTAAAAGTGCCGTCTGGAGTGAACGTCTGTACCCAACCGTCGATGTCTCCAAAGTCGATNGCGAAGTTGTAGCGAGCTAANAACTGACGGATTTCTTCGTGGTCTTGTGCATTGAGCGACATCATGAACTCCCTATTCAACTCCAACGTTAGGACNTATGAGCCGACGGCGTCATCCCACAGACNTCTCGTGAAGATCAGCAGAGATTTCTCCGATCTCGTTTCGTAGGTGTTCNAGAACTCTTGTGCCCGCGATGCGCGCGCGCCAGTCNCGNCGCTTCATTCGCTCGAGCCGCTCGCAGATAGAAGCCAAGATGTTGACGACATCTCGCTGGTTGATCGAAGGGGCCAATGGGTCACCCAGATACACGGCCAAAGCGTGCAGGCGAAACTGAAGCTGTCGNANAACGNGCTGACGGTGGTCGGGCACCCTTTTGGGAACACGCGGGAGNAGCGTTTTGAAGAAGTAGTCAATGTCGGCTGGGGTGAGACGAGCGACATCTAGCCCAGCGATGTGATCGGCTCGGCTCACCATTCAGCGATCCTCCAANCAGGNGAGCNTCTCAAGAGAGAAGCTCTACGATCTTTTCGGCTGCGTATNGGCCCGAATCGAATGCACCTTCAACTTTGGGACCGTTGAATGCTTCTCCGGCCAATGCAATTACTGGTCGGTCACCCCACACGAACGCTGATTGTTTGAACACCTCGACCGGTCCAGCGTGACGCCAACGCTTCACCGCTGAATGTTTTGGAGTAACAGTGCCGATCCGGTCGGCAAGTTGTTTGGTTGCGAACTCAACCAGCTGAAGGTCGGGTTCGTTCCAAAGGATCGAACTTGCGTCATTTGAGAGATGAATCGTTATCGCCGGAGCCTCGCTCACACCTTTCGCCGCGTTGTCAGTGATAAAGGCCAGGTCAGGGTCATCGACCAGCTGGACGCCACCGTGACTAGGAAAACCCTTGAGGTGTTCTTCCAAGGAGAGAAGCACTGCGATCGTTTGCTTGTATTCGACCTTTCTTAATTGGGTCAGAAGTTGCCGCGGGGGCTTGAGATGTGAGTGTTCGGCTAATGCGAGACTCACCGGAACTGGCGGAGTAAGCACGATGGCGGAGGCTTCCAGATGGTTGAGATCTAGAACCCGTTCGTCNAAATTCACCGCTGCTTCNGCTTGNCGTAAAAGCCATTTCGCCAAGGCGGTCATATCAGGAACGCCACACCATCTTTCATAGCCATCGGGTGGATCATCAAAACCTCGCGTCCAAACTTTGACCGCTCCATCCGCCGCNGCAGCATCCACCACNCTCCGAAATTTCTGGCCGCGAGTCGTGAAGAATTGTGCCCCNTGATCGAAAACCGCTTNGCCGATCAGGGAGCTCGCCATCCGCCCGCCAGCGTGCCGTTCGGTTTCGTAGACGCGACTTGCGATTCCCAACTCAGTTAAGCGATGCGCCGCGGACGCACCGGCGATACCGGCTCCGACGACCGCGATATCAGGTGAGGCGCTACTCATGACTCGAACTTACTCCCACAGCAACAGAACTTGGTTGGTACGGTGCGGTCGAACCGCGAACCCAAGGGAGACATTATGAGGGCATGGCGACTCACCGAGCTCGGAGATCCNTGGGATGTTCTCTCGCTGCAAGAGGTCGAACCTCCANCNCCNNGCACCGGAGAGGCACGGGTNGCTGTGTCGGCNAGCGATTTNAACTTTGCNGATATTTTGCAGTGTCAAGGCCAATATCAGGTCCGTTTAGATCCTCCCTTCACCCCAGGTATGAGTGTCGCGGGNACTGTNGTCGAGGTAGGGCCCGAATGCGNCCTCNANCAAGGTGACCGCGTCCTCGGAATGACNGCATCGGGATGGGGTGGATACGCCGAAGAAGCGTTGGTNCGGGGTGATGACATGCGCATCGTTCCATCAAACGTTTCTCTTCCCGCAGCGTCGGCGATGAACGTCATCTATGGCACTGCATGGACNGCTCTTCATCGACGNGGACACATGCAAGCAGGTGACACCGTTCTGGTTCTTGCTGCTGCAGGTGGTGTTGGGTCAGCTGCGGTGCAAATGGCAAAAGTTCATGGTTGNACGGTCATTGCCGCGGCCGGAGGTAGTGACAAAGTCGCAGTGTGCAAGTCGCTTGGAGCGGATGTGGTGGTGGACTACAACTCCGAAGACCTCTACGAAAAAGTGATGGACGCCACATCGGGCAGGGGTTGTGATTTGATTTATGACCCCGTTGGAGGNGANTTCTTTGACGTCGCGAGACGTCTCGTAGCGTGGGAGGGCCGCCTGCTAGTCGTCGGATTCGCNAGCGGTGANATCCCTCACGCACCCGCCAACCANGTTCTGGTAAAGAACTACTCAGTCGTAGGCGTTCACATGGGCGGATATAGGGGCCGGATGGATGAAGTGCTTGACGAGTGCTATTCGGAATTGTGGGAGATGGTGAGCAGCGGGACCCTCGACCCGTTGGTCAGCAGAGAACTGCGCCTCGACGACCTTATGGAAGGTCTTGTGGACTTGTCNGCTCGAAAAACAACAGGCCGAGTATTGCTGCGACCAGATATGGACTAAGGGAACTCTTNGCCTAGCTAAAGCAATGTTNCGATTCTGTGGNTTTGGTTNATTCCAAGNCGAGCAATCGGTGATGGTTGNCACGTCACCGANGGTTACGAGCCGACTCGTATTTCGCCGACGTTCGNGCCGACCCAATTTGTTAAAGGTTTGGGAGACGCNTGCTCGACGCTTCCGAGNAGGTCAAGTAGCCATTCGGCTGCGATCTCTGCAGCGCGTGGGTGACCATCGCGCGCTTTGAGAGCGAACGCGAACCCCTCNCGAAGATCAATCCCGCAAAACACGCCTTCGGCGCCGGTTTTAACGACAGCCGTTCCACCAGCNGACTCCATGAGACGGGTACACGCCCGACCCGAACCCGCGACAAGGAACGGTTCACTAGCCATAGCTTCCAGCAGCCGACGGCCCGCTCCGCGGTTCCGAAGCTGCGACCATCCAGCGGCCAAATGNGTGAGAGGAATAGACCACACNGGCACCCCGCANCCATCCACACTCGGTGTTTGTTGCGTTAGATCAATCCGGCAATAATCNTCAACAGCTGGTGTCACGAAGCGNTTCATCACCGGATGCTCAGGAGAAATGTACCCAAAAGGATCGATNTCGAAATAGCTCGACACCGCAACAAAGCCGGTGTGTTTACCTGAGCAGTTGTTGTGCCGGCTATCTGGCTCGAGGCCCGACAAAACTAGGTCCCGAGCTGCTGAGGGATCACCGGGAACATGGGCGCCACATTCAAGAACNCGATGGGAAAGCCCCATTGTTTCCANCCAACGATCCACCACNTGAACGTGACGGACCTCACCGCTGTGGCTAGAACATGCGATCGCTAGGTGCTCGTCGNTGAGACCNGTAGCGTCGGCGACACCTTCGCTGATGAGAGGCGTTGCTTGAATCGGTTTGAGAGACGATCTAGGCAACGTCGGTCTATCGAACTCACCCCATCCGTCAACTAACTTGCCGACGCCGTCAACGAGCGCCACGTCAACGAGATGGCGGCTTTCNACACTAGAACCGCGTGTCACTTCGATAACAAGGGGGTCNTTCACAGCGCCAGTCTTTCAGAGCGTGAACACCTCAGTGCTGCAAGAATTAGGTGGGCAGGAGGGGTATTGATGGCGAAACTTGAGGGACGGTTAGCGCTGGTTACAGGAGCTAGTCGNGGAATAGGTGAGCATTGCGCACGGGCGCTCAGCGAACAAGGAGCACGAGTAGGGCTTGCCGCCCGTTCCGAAGAGGACCTACACACNCTGGCCGCGCAGCTCCCCAACGATCCGGTCGTACTTCCTGTCGATTTGGCGAAACCGGGCGCGGGCGCAGACTTGGCANCGTCGGCGGTAGAAGCCCTTGGTGGTGTCGACATCCTCGTCAACAACGCCGGAATAAGCGAAATCAAAGGCGAGGACGAACAAGTAATGCGCGTCAATTATCACGCGCCCCTTGAAACCACCAAAGCGCTTGTCCGACAGATGGCCGAACGCGGAAACGGATCGGTCATTCANATGTCATCGGTAGCTGGAGCAACCGGAGTAGCAGAGCTTCCTACATATGGCGCGACCAAAGCAGCGCTTGACTCTTTGACCCGCAGTCAAGCGGCTCAACTGGGCCGATTCGGGATAAGAGTAAATTCTGTGGCCCCNGGGTTAATCATCACCGAAATGTGGGAAGAGGGCCGCAAAACCCCNGGATTGGCCGACGGTTTAGCAAGCCATATTGCGCTTGGGCGATGGGGTGAGCCNGAGGAGGTAGGNTCCGTTGTNGCTTTCCTNGCGGGTGATGACGCCGCGTATGTCACGGGTCAAACAATCTTGGTGGACGGCGGATTTCANGGAGTCACAGCTTGGGGTAACTACTGTTAACCCTCAGTCACGGGGAACGACGTAGCCGACCGCCTCGCGGTCCCACGTCTCACTGCTCACCCCAGCATCACGTATCGCTTGTTTCCTGATTTTGCCTGAAGCGGTTTTGTCTAGCTCGTCTACGAATTCGAGATACCTCGGAACCATGTGACGCGGCATCCTCGGAACACACCAATCAAGAAATTCTGACGGTTCGGGAGTTTCCCCCGCAACTGCCAAGACAGCCTTAATTTCATCTTCGCCGCCTGCTTGGGCCACCCTCAAACCCACCGCNGCCGACTCAATCACAGAGGGATGTTCATTTAACGCCTGCTCAAGTTCATATGACGAAATGTTTTCGCCTCTTCTTCGAATTCGATCTTTGATCCTGTCAACGAAGAACAATCGNCCCTCGTCATCGATTCGNCCAGCGTCACCAGTGTGGAACCACAAGTTNCGCCACGCCTCAACAGTTTTTTCTGGCATCTTGAAATAGCCGACATTGAAACAAAACGGCACCTTTGGGCGAACCAAAATTTCGCCGACCTCATTNCGGGGGACTTCGATGTCAGTTGCCGGGTCAGCAACAACCACCTCAAAAAAATCGGACAACGGCGGCCCTGCGCATCCTGGCAAAACCGGATCGTCGATATCGCTGTAGCTGACCATGTTGACTTCCGTCATTCCGAAGCCTTGACGCAGGACGACACCGAACCGTTCCTCCATTGCCGATCCCCANTCCTCAGCGACGGGGATCGCCAGAATGCGTGTCAGGCGATGATCGCGATCGTTTGGCGTCGGTGGGCTACGAAAGATGAACTCAGGCATGACCCCCAGAGCGTTGGTCACCGTAATTTGTTCTCCGCGAACCACATCGAGCCAGTCCGACACGCTGAATCGTTTGGTGACATGGCAAGACGCCCCCGCTAGAAGCGACGCATACACCTGCATAAACAACCCGTTGGCATGAAACAACGGCATGCAGCAGAAATAGCGGTCAGCTTCGGTAAGTTCCATCGCCGCCACCGTGCCCAGACCGAACAGGTAACAATGCCCTTGAGGCATCAACACCCCTTTGGACGGACCGGTCGTACCTGACGTGTACATGATCGTGCATACGTCGCTCGGCTCAGGATCAGTCAACGATTGTGGTCTTGGGGTCGTATCCAACAGCCCCTCGATGCGTAGATCTTGAACCCCGGCCAATGAGTCCGGCAACGCAGTACTCCCGGAAGTTCCGTCAGCGACGCGGATTACNGTCTCGATCTCGATGCTTGAGGTGTCGACAGCAGTGAAACGGTCAATGAGTCCATCATCGGCGACAACGACGCGCGGTGAACTGTTGCGCACTTGATGTTCTAGNAAACTTCCACGAAGTTCGGTGTTGATGGGGACAAAAACTGCGCGGAGNTTATGAGTAGCGATCATCGTCAACATGAACTCNCGACTGTTGGTTAACAGCGCCAGAAGGCGCTCTCCCGCTTGTAAACCAAGGTCGTGTAANCCAGCAGCGAGACAGTCGGTGAGCCGATCAAAATCGNCNAATGAAAGGCTCGGACCGTCCTCGAATGACAAGAAGTCACGGTCGCCGTGGATCGATGCTTGAGCGCGGACTGCATTGACTAACGTCCAATGATCTCGAGNAAGACCTGGACCTAAGTCATCGAGGGTTGGATGTCCGCGCATGGTGACAGATCGTAGGTTCTTCCGTGCATAGGATGCNGCGGTGCAAATAGGTGACNCAGCGGGAGATTTCGAAGCCCCCAATCAATTCGGCGAAAAAGTTTGTTTCTTTGATTTGTTGCAATCGGGACCGGTGGTGGTGTTCTTCTTCCCCAAGGCCATGACTCCTGGTTGAACTAAGNAAAGCTGTTACTTCCGGGACCTGAGCGAAGAATTCAAAAANGTTGGGGCNTCGGTAGTGGGAATCAGCGTCGATCCGTCGGATCGACACCNTGCCTTTGATGAAGCCAATCAACTCGGACTTGTGCTTCTCTCCGACGTTGACCGGAGGATCGCCCGTCAATTCGGGGTCAAGCGGCCGGGCCCGTTGCCAAACAAGCGACGNACCTTCGTCGTCGATAGTGATGGTCGGGTGCTCGGGGTGATTGCNAGTGAAAGCAACATGGAAAAGCACGCTGCCGAAGCGTTGCAGACGCTACAGAGTCGTCACTAGAACGCAGAGCCAACCGCCCGCACCGTCGCTCCCGCGGGCAGAAGGTCCGAAAAGTAGTCTTCTCAGCTCCGACCCATGGTGAAGAACTCGTCGTTGGGTCGCATCGAAGACAGATGCGCGAGACGGTTGGATAATGCAAAGAGTCCCGTAATGGCCCCGATATCCCAGATGTCATCATCGCTGAATCCGTGATCGCGTAAAGATTGGTGATCGGCTGCTTCGACNTCTTCAGGCGTNCGAGCCAATTTGACCGCGAAGGCAATCATCGCCANTTGTCGGTCATCGAGATCTGCCTTCAANGGGTCAACTGCCAACTGATCCGCGATAAGAGGATCCTTTGCTCTGATCCGGAGAATCGCACCGTGAGCGATGACGCAGTACATGCAACTGTTCGAGCCGCTCGTAGCCACCACAATCATCTCTCGTTCAGCCTTTGTCAGTCCGCTTTCGCCTTCCATCAAAGCCTCGTGGTAAGCCATGAAGGCCCGCAATTCGTCNGGACGGTGCGCTAACGCCAAGAACACGTTGGGAATAAACCCTGTCTTGTCTTGGATGCCGAGCATCATTGTCCGTAGATCGTCCGGAACGTCATCTAACTCCGGAATCGGAAAGGTCGAAATCGGTACTTCGGTCATAGGCGCAGCATTGCACAACTGGNCCGAGCTATAGCTACAAGTAACCGCGTTTGCGACCNCTGTAGGTCGCCCATTGACCAGTCCCCGCTGTTACACCACCATCAACAGGGACAGCTGCTCCCGTCACAAACGACGACTGAGACGAGGTCAGAAAAGCAATCACNGCGGCTACCTCTTCTGGTTCACCGAAACGTCCTAGTGGTAACCGAGCGGCCATAGCGTCACCCATTTCGGTGCCCACAGTGNCCTCAGTTAAACCAGTATGAATCGGTCCCGGACACACAGCGTTCACCCGAATGTTGAGATGACCGACATCAAGGGCAGCNGATCTCGCAAGGTTCACCACCGCACCCTTAGAGGCGTTGTAGGCCCACAGCCCGCTGTCGCCGCGAAGCCCCGAAACAGAACCGGTCACGACAATGGACCCCCCGGTCGAAGCCATGACAGCTATCGCAGACTTCAACCCGAGCACGACGCCGCGAACGTTGACGTCCATGACCCGGTCGTAGTCCGACATTGATCCGCGAACAATGTCACCTTGCGCTACGACCCCCGCGTTGAGAACCGCGGCGTTCAANCCCCCGAAATTGTTGACTGCGACAGCCATCATCTCTTCGTTGACTAGGGGGTCGGTGACATCACCAGCTAGCGCCGCCACAGAATCAAACTCGTTCGTCCACTCCAACGAGNTGTCTGTCAGATCCACTGCCACGACCTTCGCTCCTTCATTAGCTAAACGGTGAACCGTTGCCTTTCCGATGCCTGAGCCTGCACCGGTAACAACGATCACATTGCCTTCGTTGTCGCTCATTTCGTTCCCTCCTCTGGGTGAATTGTGGAGACCCAACGTTTCTACCGCATTGTGCCCGANCAGTCCCGGGCGTGAACTCGTCGCTGCGGTCAAGCGAAACAGCGTCACCGCAGGCTAGAACTTGACCTATGCCTCATCCTCTCATCCCCGTACCCACGCCTGAAACGCAGCCGTTCTGGGATGGATGCAACGAAGGCGTTTTGCGTATCAACAGATGCNTTGCCTGCGGCGACGCCTANTTCCCGCCGTCGCCTATCTGCCCGCAGTGCTCTAGCANTGACGTCGANTTCTTCGACGCAACCGGTGACGCAACTTTGTATAGCTACACCATCCAACAAAAACCCCTCGACCTGTGGGACACCCAAGGCCCACGGTCGGTGGCGTTAGTCAAACTNGCNGAGGGTCCGATGCTTACCTCCTCAATNGTGAATTGTGAACAAACCCCTGAAACTCTGCNCCTGGACATGGCCCTGCGGGCAACATTTGTGAACTTTGGAGGGACNACCGTCCTTTGTTTCGAACCAGTGGAGGAACAACAATGATCCCGCCCGGTGCAACAGCGATTGTCGGGGCCGCCGAGTCAACCGAAATAGGAACAGTTCCCAATGTNTCTTCGGTGGGTTTAGCCATTGATGCCGCCGCCAATGCAATGCGAGACGCNGGAGTCACAGCCGCCGATATTGATGGCTTCACGTGCGGTTATTTCCCTGTGGCGGACATGAGTCGCCAATTGGGTATTTTTCCCTCTTGGGCTGATAACACCGTGGTCGGTGGATGCTCGTGGATGTTTCAGCTACGCAACGCGGTCGCCGCCATTCACTCCGGTTATTGCACCACTGTCCTCATTGTGTACGGCGAATCGGGAAAATCGACTCGCCGTCTCGGGCAAAGTGGAGACGCAGGGCAACGGGGTGGAATCGGACAGCAATTCGACATGCTGTACAGCGGAGGGCAAGCAGCGGCTACGTTCACCCTTCCCGTGCTTCGCTACCAACGCGAGTACGGTCTCAGCGACGAGGACCTGGCTGTTGGTGCTGTCAGNCAACGCGCTTGGGCGGTCGATGTTCCCCGGGCAACGTTGCGNGAACCCACTTCGGTTGATGAGGTGCTCGATTCGCCAATGATTGCGTGGCCCATCCGCCGCGCCATGTGTTGCNTGGTGTCCGATGCCGGTGGNGCCTTGNTCGTCACCTCCGCAGANCGGGCGATGGACCACCCGAAACCGCCCGTGTATGTGCTCGGAACCGGAGGGGCATTGGAATCAGGTGTGATGAGTGCCGCCGGAGTTCGTGAACCGTTACGTCCGGAGTTCATTCGCACGAGCGGCGACGCAGCATTCGCGAGTTCGGGGATCACACACTCTGACGTTGACCACCTCATGATTTATGACGCGTTCATCCACAACCCCATCTTCGGTCTCGAGGGACTGGGCTTTGTGGAGTACGGCGAAGGTGGCCATTTCATAGCGGAGGGACATACCGCTCCAGGCGGGGATCTACCCATGAACACCAGCGGCGGCGGTCTTAGCTACGCCCACACGGGCGCCTACGGCATGTTGTGCATGTTGGAATCGGTGAGACAAGTCCGCGGTGAGGCAGCGAACCAAGTGAGCGACGTCGATGTGGCCCTATGTCACGGATGGGGAGGATATTGGTCGGCGTGCGCGACGTTAGTTTTTGGGGCCCACGCCCAGTAGCAGCGATTCACGGGACGAGCGGATTTTCGTCTCTCCAACGATCAATGCCGCCTCCCGCAACGACATCAATGATGCGGCTTACTGTCGCGTCGACGTCAGCGAAGCGGATGTACAGCGGTGCGAACCCGAACCTCAGAAGATCCGGCGGACGAAAATCGGTGATAACAGACTGTTCATTGAGTAAGGCAAGTCCCACTGCCTGAGCATCAGGATGAAACACGGCAACATGTGATCCGCGCAACAGAGGATCGCGGGAAGTACGAATCTCGAAACCGAACTCCGATAACTGGGTGTCGCACAAGGCGATGAAACGCTCGGAGAGCCTCACCGATTTCTCATACACCTGCTCGATGCCTGCCTCTAACAGCAAGTCAACCCCCGGTTGGATAAGGGCGGCAGAAACCACATTGGGGGTGCCCGTCAAGAAGCGTTGAATGCTTCCAGCGCTAGGACTCTGATGATCAAAATCGAACGGCTTGTCGCTCCCGAACCAGCCTCGTATCGGGTTGCTCAGGTTGTCGCGGCGAGACGAAACATAAATAAATGCTGGAGCGCCCGGACCTCCGTTCAAGTACTTGTAGGTGCAACCCACCGCGACATCGACCCCCTGCGCCGCGACGTCAATGGGAATCGCCGCAACGGAATGAGAAAAATCCCACACCACTAAAGCGCCCACATCTTGAGCGGCCCGATTTACCGCTTCGAGATCCCACCGCCATCCTGACCGGTAGGTCACGTGACTCAGAGACACCACCGCGGTCGACTCGTCTATCGCGTCAACCAAAACACTCGTCGGGTCCAGCGCTTCAGAGCAGTGCACAATCTGCACCGTCTGACCCGAACCAGCGCTTCTACAAGCAGAACGCAGTATCTGAATGTCCGACGGAAAATTTTCGTCGTCAGTGACCACTTTTTGCCGCGACCGCTGTTCGCGTAATGCGGCGACAGCGACTTTGTAAAGACACACAGAAGTGTTCTCAGCGAGAATGACTTCACCTGGGTTGGCGCCTAACAGTTCACCGATCAGATCACCGACCCCCTCGGCGATGTCTAACCAACCCTCATTCCACCCTCGAATAAGACGATCACTCCACTGGTGATCAACGATCCGCGTCAAAACATCGGCGACTGCGCGCGGTTGTCGGCCGAGGGAATTTCCGTCCAGATAGATGAGTTCCGGTTCGCTTGAGTTGTGAACAAACCGATCCCGAAACCCAGCTAAAGGGTCGTTGGCGTCGAGTTCGGTCGCAGACTCCATCTACTGATGGTCACATCCCGAAACGTAATGGTCAATCCGCCGCAGTTTGGCTAATCACAACCGGTACCCAACCCACCGCACCATTGACCGGAGGTTGGACAATCACTTCGTCTTGAATTTTTACGAGAGCGCCCTCGCTCGGAGGTTTCATAAACTCCGCATTCGAATCCCACTCGCGGTG
>PAHW01000013.1 GCA_002705305.1 Acidimicrobiaceae bacterium | reverse complement strand
ACCGCGGCCATCAAAGCTGGCGACACCCATGCTGGTTCAATCTGAACTCCACCCAAGAGCCCTATTGCAAGAGAACTGAAGTAGTAAGCGATTTCTTGTTGGCCTAATTCTGATGACCGGAGCCGGATAATCGATAACACTCCAAAGAGTCCCAAACCAAGTCCGAGGTTTACTTCTACGTTGGAGAAAGTGGTGGCTATCGCCATGACGGCGACGTTGACTCCAAGGAGTGCCACGACCATGTCGCGTCTTCGGTTGCGAGGAAAGTACAACCCGAAGACCAGTAAAAGTACCGCCACAAGGTCGGCACCGATCAACACACCTCGACTCATCCAACCAACCTCTCGACTTGCCTAGTCAACATATTGTTCACCCTAAACCTTGCACCTTGAACGATGGTTATTGGTTATTAACCCTTATTTCGCGCCACTTCAAGAGATGACCGCATAGCCAATAGAGCACCGTTCCAACTTTCGACAGCCAATGCGTCATCATGGGTCTTTGCTGCTTCCACAGTGGCGTCTTTGATCTGTGCGGCCCACTCGTCAAGCACGGCTTCGGTGCTTTGTTCGGAGAAAGGGCCATCTAGAAAAGCAGTCCAAGCCGACTGGTATTCGTCGGCAAAGGTTGACCAAGCTCCTATAAGGCGATCACATCGTGCGGATCTTTGAGGAATCCGCCAAGGACCGTACGGAAAAGGAAGGCAGTTATTGGTCATCTCACCCCATCTGTCGGGCATAGCGGTCACCGGGTTGACGTCGGAGACGATGTTCTGAAAGGCGTTATCTAAGTCCCAAGGAATCAGGTGTAGACGTCCGCTGGCCGGCTCCTCATACCAATAGAAATTGTGGTTCCTGCAACCATCGAAGCAGTACCAATGCAGGGGACCGTCGTCATTTCGGATGGTTCTGTCCACAACGGCCCAACGCGCTATTTCGTTAATGTCAGTCCACTTTGCTGCCACTTCGGGCACGTCGTTGTCATCGGCGGCAGCTAACTCTTTCGAAAAGGTATGGATGTGGTTGACGGTGTCGTCCTCCTCGTTGGTCTTCAACGCATCTTGAAATTCCTGTCGTTCGCGGGCGAGACCGTCTTGATTCAGAGGCCACACCTCTTTGTATAAATTCCCGTCTCCGTCGTCGAATACTCGGTCGACGAATCTTCCGTCGATCTGTTCAACGAACGCATACAACCCGGTGTAGGTGCCGTTGACGACGAGGCGAGCGTGAGTGGCTCGGGGCGCAGGCACTCCCATTTTTCGGAAGAGCCAGTAGCCGAGTCGTTCATGCATCTGGGTTGGATCAAGATTCATTGCGTGGAACTGCAGCTTTTTCACTCCCCAAAACGTTTGTGTGCTGTCGTCCCAGTTGATCTTGACTTTCATGGAGAGTTTGGTGCAGGTCTTTTCTCCATCTGGTTGGAAAAGATTTGCGCCGGCGAGGCATCCAACCCAAGCGCCGATTGACCCCTTGTATCGAATTCCTACAGGGCTGACGGTTTCCCCTTCGAAGGTGAGACTGCCCTCCACATATATCTCTTCGCTTGGGTCGCTATCTATCTCGGCGAGAGCTTCCTCCGGAATAGTGAGCTCAAACGTGTGCAGTAGCTGCTGGTCGTAAAGGTAGTCAGATGATCCGAGCTGCCATTTGGGGACAGGCGTATTTACCGTCGTGGTGGTAGCGACCGGGTTTGTGGTGTTCGTAGTCGTCGTCGCGTCGACCGACTCGACTTGATTGTGTGCTCCTGTTCCTTCGATTGCGTCCGGGTTTAGGCCTGCAGGGTTCCCGCAACCGCCAATCAGCACGGCTAGGAGCACTAGGACACATCTCCAACGCATTGCCCAAGTCTTACCAAAACTTTCGCTGCTGAGAGTTACACCTTTTTTTGGTGTCCCTCCCAATGACGTAATCGGAGTTCTTTCTTCAGGATCTTTCCTGTGGTGTTTCGAGGTAGTTCTTTAACTAATTCCATAGATCGCGGAAGCTTGTAACCGGCGAGCCGACTTCGACAAAAGTCCATGACTGTTTCCAATTCCACAACCGCTCCCGGTTGAGAAACGACGACCGCATGGACTCGTTCACCTAGCCGGTCATCAGGGACTCCGATTACTGCAACGTCTGCTACGTCAGGGTGTTCGTAAATAATGGCCTCGATCTCGGCGGGGTACACGTTTTCGCCTCCGGTTACGACCATGTCTTTGGCTCGGTCCATGATGGTCAGATAGTCATCGGAACGTACTGCTATGTCACCAGTTCTGAACCAACCATCGACGATGGCGTCTTTGGTTGCTTCGGGATCTTGCCAATAGTTGTGCAACACCGATGCGCCTTTAACGAGGATTTCGCCCGGTTCGCCGTCGCGTACGTCATGTCCATCTCGGTCCACCAACCGCACTTCGAATCCGGGGTTGACACGTCCGGCCGATTCGCGGTGGGGGTTGGATGGGTGGTGGTCAGCGGGTGTGAGGGTGGTCAACGCTCCCGCTATTTCCGTCATGCCGTAAAACTGTCGCAAACGAACACTTGGAAAGAGCTTCTCNACTTCGCGCACGAGTTCTGGAGGNATGGGCGACGCGCCATACGACATTTCGAGCATCGACGATACATCTGGCACTTGTGTCCCCGTTCGTGCTGCGTCGACCATGGCGCGAAACATCGCCGGAACCGCGGTGATATACGTCGCTCCTAATCGCTCAATGTCTTCAAGGNTTGATTGAGGATCGAATCTGGCTCGCAAATGAAGTTCCGCTCCGTGNGNNAGACCCATGAGACTGTTCGATAGCCCTGCGAGATGGAACATTGGGGTCACCATGATGTGAGGGGCGCNCAGGTACATTCCGGCGTTGTTGGCGCTGTCAACAAATGCCGANCGGATGAGCGCTTCGTGTCGAAGAGGGATGCCCTTAGCGCGGCCAGTAGTTCCACTCGAAAAGCCGAGAGCGAAGANGTCGNCNGGCTNCGGCGGTGAAGGCAGGTCATTGGTCATGGANTCATCGTCATCGGTTATCCACCCCGATGGACACTCGCTATTTNCGTGGAGAGCGATCCGAGTCGACGGGAGCTCTGCTGGGAGTTGATTAATGAATTCTTGGCCNGCGACGACTGCAACGGGCTGAACAAGATCAAATAATGAACCATGTTCAGACGGGGTTAATCGCCAGTTCAGTAAGGCGGGCACGGCCCGCAGTCGCGCGAGACCGAATACGTGTACGACGAACGATGTCGAGTTGGTGTCAAGGACGCAGACGACGTCTCCGGCATTAACTCCAAGAGCATTCCACTTTCGTGCGCATCTTTCGATCCGNTNATGAAGTTCNATGTAAGTGACCCGGTCCNCGTGCTCATCAACCAGCGCTATTGCATCGGGGTGAAGCTCNGCCCTCCAACGCAGTAGATCTATCAGAGAGAGCACAGGGTCACTCGNCGGATTGGTCGGCTGCCAGCAGACTGTTGCCGTATTTGTCGTAAGCGATATTNGAAACCACGTGATGCATCACTGAGCCNTGTGCGTCTCTGAAGCAACGTTGAAGGACGCTGCTGTTAAAGATCGCCCCGGCTCCAGCGAAATGGTAGAGATGACTCACAGCATTGACTGCGCTTTCGGTGCAAAATGCGAGCGTTGCGACGACCTTCTGTTCTTCGGCAGAGCTGAGNCCGTTGTTGCTTGTGCACCTATCGTCGGCTGTTTGCAACTCCGATAGCCCGAAAGCTTTCGCTGCCTCTACCTCTAGTTGAGTTTTCCCTAACTCGTATTGGAACGCGCCTCTGTCAGCCAGCCGNCCGTCATTGCCNCGGACTTTGGCGTTTGCGTAGCGGGTGATCTCATCCAGTAAGCGTTGACAAACGCCGAGGGANAATCCCAGATTTTCGCCGGCAACGTAAGCCTGATAACCCACGGTGTACATGGGNCCACCGCGCTCTGGGCTTGCCATGGGGTCGGCAATTAGATGGTCTGGCACAAACACTTCTTCGAGGGAGACATCGACGCTGCCAGTCCCTTTGAGTGCCATCACGTCCCAGTCGTCGCTAAGCGAGACGTCATCGGCCGGGACGGCTGCGAGACGCACCGAGCGACTTTCGCCGGATTCGACACCAGCGAGAAGAAACCATTCCGCATGTCCTGCGCCACTCACATATCGGTAACGACCNCTCAGGCTGATACCGCCATCNATNAAAGTGAAGACCCCAGACGGCACAGCNACCGCCCCGAAGAAGGGNANCGCACCGGANCCGAAGATCTCGTCAATTCCCGCTTCGCTCATTTTNGCCCCACACATACCNGCTGCGCCGGCGTGGTTAAAGCCTGTCCATCCTGCAGTGGGATTGGAGTANCTNAGAGCTTCGAAGTAACGCAGTTGAGAGGCCATCGCCAATTCGTCGCCTCCAATGTCAGATGGCACTTTGACCAACGGCACTCGAAGTTCTCTCATGAGGTCGACCAGAGCCGGTGGNGCAGTATTGAGCCGCTCAGCTTCTTCGGCTGTCTCATCGAGGTCAGCGTGACGAGCGTCGATCCCCTCTAAAAGAACCTTGATGTCTCTCATCGCAAACCCCCTCTCAGAAGACGCGCACCAATTGGCTCTCTTCCTTTTCGCATCGGCCTGCGTCAAACCTTTGGGAGTCTTACCTAATCAACTACCAAACTCAACATCGNTCCGTTGCGTTACTCGGCATGGCGAACCTTCACCAAGATGTCTGTCCGCGGCTCGATGGGACATGCGTGGCGTTAGCTCAGCCAGTTGACAAGTGCTGCGGCCACATCTTCACCTCGATCNTCTTGCAAGAAGTGTCCACCTGGTTCGAACTCCTGATGAGGTTGCCCAACAGCGCCGGGTACGCGTTCGATGAATTCGTGATGAAGATGNCCGAGAACACGGTCTTGCGGGCACCACAAGGTGAGGAACGGTTTGTCCCATCGATCAAACACCTTCCACGCCGCTAAATTTTCTTGCACTCCTCCGTGGGTCGGGGTGATGGGCACCAAAGTTGGGAACTGGCGGGCGCCGGCCATGTAGGACTCGTCAGGGAATGGCGCACGGTACGCATCTATCTCTTCTTCGGTGAGGTCACGGGCCGCTGTCGCATATTGAAGCAACCAGCCGGCGTCCATGAACTCCATATCTTGAGACCGTTGCAGCCATCTATCGAATCCAGCGCCAATGGATTCTCCGACCGGAAGTCCCGTGTTACCGATTGCAATATGTCCAAATCGCTCGTGGTTTTCCGCGGCGACGCGCAATCCGATCAAACCTCCCCAATCCTGCGCGAANAGGGCGGCTTCCGGCAGTTCAATTACGTCGAGGAATTCCTTTAACCAAGCAACATGTTGGGCATAGGTGTAGGTGGACCGCTCAGTTGGCTTGTCAGAGCGACCGAACCCAATCAGATCTGGTACCACGCACTGAAACCCTGCTTTAACAAGGGGTGGGATCATTCTCCGGTATAAATATCCCCAGGTTGGNTCTCCGTGAAGCAGCAGCACTGGAGTTCCGTCACCAGTTCCAACATTTACATACGACATGCGGAGTCCGTCGACGTCGACGTAGCGCGGCTCATAGTCAAAGTCCGGTAGCGATATGAAACGTTCCTCGGGGGTTCGAACGAAATCTATTCCTTTGGAAGAGGTCATGATTTGCGACATGTCTCGGAGATTAACCGGACCCGCGGCGANGCAGGAGNTAGCTGTCGATTTANGTCGTGTTATTNGGTGGCGTAGGTGTCGCGNAGTCGATTCTTTAGGATCTTTCCGAGTTCGTTTTTCGGCATCGCGTCCACAAATTCGATTCTCCGAGGGATTTTGTATCCCCCGATCAAGGCTCGACAATGCTCAATGATCGCGTTGCTGTTCAACGATGAGTCTGGTTTTACGACGATCACCGCTGTGACGGCTTGCCCCAGGCGTTCGTCGGGCGTCCCAATAACTGCGCATTCGTGAATGTCGTGATGCTGGTAGAGCGCCGTTTCCACCTCCGAGGAGTAGACGTTTTCCCCACCGCTGATAATTAGATCTTTTTCTCGATCGATGAGATACACGTACCCCTCATCGTCTATCCGCGCGATATCTCCAGTGCGTAACCAACCGTTGTTCANTGCCGCCGATGTCTCTTCAGGCAGGTTGAGGTAGCCCTTGGTGATNTTGGGTCCGCGTGCCAGCAAGACGCCAGTTTCACCCGGAGCAACGTCGTCACCTTTGGAATCAATCACTTTAAGGTCCACAAAGCAGTTGGGTTTTCCGACCGAAGCAAGTGTGGGCAAGTCGTTTGCGACAGCTAGTTGAAACTCCTCGGGATCGAAAACCGTCAGGTCGGGTGCGGTTTCGGTGAGGCCGTAACAGTTGAAAAGTTTCGTGTGNGGAAAGCCTGCTGCGGTGCGCTTGATCCATGCGGGGTCCATGGGCGATGCCCCGAAACCCATGAGTCGAAGCGATGTGGTGTTGGCTGACTCTATTGCTGGGTCGGTTAGCGTCATCATGAGCATTGTCGGAACGGCAATCGTTGTCGTCACCTGATACTGCGAGACCGCATCTAGAAACGCCGNCGGCGAGAACATTGGGACATAGGCGTGTGCTGCTCCCATGAGCATCCACCCGGTTCCTAGGAGATCGGCTGAGTGAAACATTGGGGCCAGATGCAAGTAGGTGTCATCGGGCTGACCTCGGGTCGCGAGGGTGAACGCTGCAGCACAGGAAATAATGTTCGCGTGGCTAAGCCGTACGCCTTTACTGCGTCCTGTGGTCCCACCGGTATACAAGATGAGGGCGTCTTCTTCGGGAGAAGGATTACTCGGTTCGACACTTTTAGCGGTTTCGAACAGTTGGTTGTAGTTCGCAATGTTTACCGTGGCTTCACCAGCNAGACAGATCAGCCTGTCGCTCCACGGGGCCAACTCAGGCGTGTCGAAAATCGGAACGAAGTCGGCTTCAACGAAAACCAGTTCGCACGCTGAATCCTGAAGAATGTGGGCGATCTCGATTGGAGCGAGGCGCCAGTTCACTGGAACCGCGACGACTCCGGCATGGAACGCTCCCCACTTCAGTTCGTCAAAACGGATCGAGTTGCGAGCGTGGATNGCGATACGTTCGCCGGGCTTGATCCCAAGTCCTTGTAGCAGGCCGGCGGCGACAGCAACACGCTCACTGAACTCGCNCCAGGTCCACACACTTTCCTCGTCGAGCATGGCTGCCTTGCGACCAAAGTGACGCCCTATACGGTTCATGGCTTCGCCCAGCGTTGGCGTCATGCAGGTGTCCCCCGGGTTCGTCCTCGTTTCGGACCGAGCTTCATCGNCTGGTAGGTGGCGGGTCGCCCTTNTAGAGATTCTTGACTCCGCCCTCGCGGTAAGACGCGGCGGCAGCGTCTTTAAATCGGGCCGATGCCTCGTATTCCTCTATTGGATATTCATCGTGTTCGGCGACGACTCGGATCTCGGTGACGTCGCGGATGTCGAGGCCCAATTTTTCTGCTATTTCGGCGTCNGAGAGGCCGCGCTTTCGAGTTCCGTCGTCTGGTAAAAACTCGTTGATGTCAACCTGGTATGAATTCGAAAGAGCCACCACTTCGGTTCTATAACGGTCGTAGAGATCTGGGTCGACCACGTGGAAGCCGTTGATCTCTCCTCGCTCTACAGGGCTGCTCATACAAGCTCTCGCTGTTCCGAACCCACAGGGCATGCCCGGATGCACTCGAAACACTGTCCCTGGCTGACCCCGGAGTAAGTGATCGACCACATGGTCCGGGTAAANAAGCTGCCGTATAGGATCATTTTTCGCTTGCGGGCGTCGGGCTCATCTAAAGCTCGTTCCAGGGCTGCCTGATAGCCAGGTGTCCAGTAGTGGTAGACACGATCTCGACATCGTTCTTGGTCGTAACGGCGCTTGATGATGAGCCCCTCTTGGATCTCACCACCCAGGCAACCACCGTCGTCAATCGGGCAGACGGCCATGCAAGGCGTCGTTCCTTTCTCGTCCCACATCTCCACGCATTGCGGCGCCGGGCACGCTGCCTCGTCAAGTGGACCGTCTGGAGGAAGAGGGAGTGTCGTAAGAATGACCGTCAAATANAAAAAGCCNTAGGTAGGGTCAAGCACNGGGCCGGCCAAACTTGGACTGCCAGCCCCTGCGACAACGGCAGCGGCTTTGAAATCAAGGAAGGCCTTGTCATTTTCATCGGTTGCCGTTGGGACATTCATGGCGTAATAGCCGTAGGTCTCCTCGATGTGGCGAGCTAAAGAACTCCCCAACGCTGTCATGCGGTCCGCNGTTCCNACGGTTTCCATCACTTCCACACGCGGACTTTCCCATTCNGCGGCACGCGGAGCAGCTCCTCCNAGGACAATCATCGATTTNGCGTTGGCCAGNAGATCTGATGGTCGAAGACCCGGTTCTGCATCTTCAAGAAGAGCTGGGTCGCCCACCCGGACGACTTCTGCGCCCCTTTTTCGGGCCATTTCTAATAGCCCGGATTTGATTGATACCCAGTCCAATTCGTCCATCATTTCAACTTTCTTCGGTAGCGCCCAACGGGACAGACCCGCATGCACTCAAAGCACTGCGAGACGCTCTCCTTGTATCTGCCAATCGATGACATATTCCTTCGAAANTCGTCCGAGTAAATGAGGTCGCGTCGTTCGTCCGCGTCGTCGATTCCNGTCAAAATTTCGACCTGTTTGATGTGACCTCGTATTCCGAAGTTCATAGCGCGGGTCGAACAACGCTCACGGTCGAAGAAACTGCTGGTGATCTCNCCGTCCTCGATGGTGGCGTCGANGCAGCCACCTTCGTCAGATGGACATACCGCCATGCACGGTGTTTTGCCCTCCATCTCGTACATACGCACGCATGAGCGAGCGGGGCAGACATTCTCTTCAAGTTGGTGGTCGGGCGTGAGTCGCATGGTTGTGATTGCGGCGGCGAAGAACATCAAGCCATAGGTCGGGTTGAGAATGATGTTCGCCGCTATNGANCTGGTACCCAATCCTGCAAGGACCGCTGCGAGCATCATGCTCAGAGGCGGCTGTTGCCCAGATGTTGGCAGGGCCGGGGCGTGCATGGCTAAATAGCCGTGCGTTCGTTCTATATGTTCAGCAATGACGATAGATGCCACGTTTTCGCGGAAGTCGTACCCGGTGATTTCCATAAGTCGCCGATTGGGGCTTTGCCAAGCAGCGTTTGTTGGTCCTAGCGACGCGGACACGATGACACTCTGAGCCCCGGGAAGGAAATCTTCAGGTCTGTGNCCTTGAGGCACATATTCGTTGAAAGCGTCTGCTGCCGCGACACCCACCAGAGTCGCTCCTGCGGTTATACCGACTTGCTTAATCGCATTAGTGATGCCCTCAAGATCGCCGATNTCAGNGTCCGCGACCTCACTTCCCACTTCTCCGTCGACCGCAGTCATGAATCCCCTCGCGCTGTGTCCCTCTAGGTACACCTTATCGAACACCCATTTTAGTCAACTGAGTTGCGCCTGTCGCGTTGCACAGAANGACCNAGGCGACAATATTGCTCCCTTTCTGCGATCTAAGGGTCGCCAATGTACCTATTTTGCTCGTCCATAGAAGGTTTCAAGCGCCGATGCCGACAGNCCGATNCCTGCCTNGTCGTTATAGGCAAATACTGCNAGTATGCGGGTAACTGAACCTTCAGTCGGAGTGACGCGATGCATGGCGTTGCGGCCGCGGAAAAGCACCAAGTCCCCNGGATCGAATTCGAGTTGAAAAACATTCTCGGTGCCGTTGAGGACCGCGTCGACTCGACTAAAAGCCATGTCCCCNGCGTCGGAGTTTCGAACGTCCGGGACGTACTCGAAAACTCCNCCTTTTTCTGGGGCCTGAAGCAGCGTGGTCACTGCGAATGACGAGTTGTCGAAATGCCATCCAAGTTCTCGACCTTGCGGCGCGTAGTGAACGTTGATTGAAGAAAGCTCATCGGCGTACGGATACACAGAGTCGACCCCAAGTAACGCGCAAAGAAANCNACGGAATTGGTTATTTCCGTAGACGTCACGNANAGGCGACTCCTGGGGCACCTGATCATCCGCTATTAGACCTTTGCTACTCACTAGTTGTCGGTTGAAGGCGTGATGTTCGGGAAGTCGAGGGTCGGGTGGTGTGAGATAGACGTTGTGTGTGGAGTTCGCGTAAAAGGCTTCTGACTGGCGATCAGTTGATTCGGCGACCACGCGATTCACAAACTCGGGCGAGAAAAAGCGTCGGAGCACCAATGCGCCAAGCTGGTCAAACTCTTCGCGTCTTTGATTTTGATAAGCAGCATCGTTAATTGGGTGCCGCGTNTGGTCGATCCAGGCTTCAATCTGNGGTCGGGAATTCATCGCTTCGTGACGCTAGCGCTAACGGTGACNGTCGGGAATTTCGTCATGGTGACGTCTNTCTTAATTCGGATCTCCCTCAGGNCATCGGTCAATGCCCTCGAAGCGATCCGCCAACATGTTGTAAAAACGATGCAGCGGCTCCTCAAATTGAGGGGATAATCGGCCGCCGCGGAATCGACCACGATCGATACCTCTCTGCGCTCTCTCGCAGATATCTATGTCCTGGTTGTTCACTAACACCCAAAAGTTGATCAATTTGTCNAGTTCTTCGGGGCTGGGATCGTGAGGGGTCGACCAACTGATGTGCTCCCGGCTTTTGCCTGGCCCTAAAGGTTCCAAGAGGAAGGTGCAGGCGTGGTTGGGAAGCAGCGTCAACATAACGTTGGGAAAGAGCGCNATGTGGCGGCCACTTTCTGCGTCCGTTGCNGATAGGTCNNCGGCATTGCGCAGCGTTGTCCACTGGTCGTCNTCGCCCGCTGATACTGGCGTCGTAGTTTGACCACAGTATCGACCGCGGCCNTGGTATCGGTAGTGGTCCTCGACCCTACTGACCTTCGCTAACTCNGGATGGACCCAGGCCAAGTGGTAATACTCTTGAAAATTTTCCGACAGGAGCTTCCAATCTGCATCCACGGTGTANGTAGCGGTTTGACGCAGGGCGTAGCGNTCGATTCNGTAGCCGCCTAATCGGTCACCGAGGTCGCCAAACCAGCTCGCGAGATCTGGAACGNCGGAATTGAGACTGATCCAGACAACGCCGACGAATGCGTCAACGCGCACGCCTTGAAGACCGAAGAGGGTGGGGTCGAAATGCGTTATCGATTCTGTATCGAGAAGCGGTGTAGAAATAAGCTTGCCGTCGAGGTCGTACCCCCACCGGTGATATGGGCATCGCAAAACACTGTCGATGTCGCCGTCCCGCTCAACGAGCTCAGTGCCCCTATGTGAACACGAGTTGAGATAGGCGCGCAGTTCCTCGCGATCATTACGCATGATGATGACCGAAGTGCCGGCGACGTCGCGAACAACAACTCTTCCTGGCTGAACGTCGTCGGCCATAGCGACNCCGCACCATCCACCGGCGAAGATCGCTCGTCGTTCTTGGGAGTAATAGTCAGGGTCTGTGTACGCGGCTGGAGGCAATGTCGCCGAAGNGGCCACACCTCCCCTGATTCCGTCCCAGGCCTCTGATTTGCTCCAGTCTTTCACCGAAGNGAAATCTTAGATCTGAATCCCCACCCNTTCGCGTNGAGTGCGCGCCCGNTGGGCTTGCTACGGTCCAACTATGAGCGAAATACGAGTCGAGGAAATTCATATTCACCCNGTGAAGTCGTGTNGACGAATNGAAGTCGACGAAGCCAAGGTGGTGGCAACCGGCTTGGCTCACGATCGGGAGTGGCAGATTGTCGATGCNGAGGGTTCATGCGTGACNCAGCGCAAGCGCGCGTCTCTTGCAACGATCTCGACGGCTTTGGACGGCGATTCTGTCGTNTTGTCCGCACCGGAACANGGTTCGACAACCTTGAATCTTGATGGGGCATCGCCAGTAACAGTGTTGCCGTTGGTGGGAAGAAGACCTGTAAATGGTGTCGACGGTGGGGACGATGCGGCGCTGTGGATTTCCGATTTTCTCGGTGANAGTCACCGATTCGCNGCTGTAACCGCCGACTCGAATCATCACGCACCGTCTTCAATAGATGTTTTTGAACAGCCACTGACCTTTGTTGATCTGGCACCAGTCCTATTGGCCAACTCCGCCTCCCTCGCCTGGCTGCAAGAACGCGCCGCTGAGCCTTTCGGTATGGATCGTTTTCGCGCCAATGTGATCGTCGACGCNGGCGATGCTTGGGTTGAAGACACATGGCATGAAATGATGGTCGGCTCTGTCGCAATGACCGCCGAGCTTCCGTGGCCGCGTTGCGCAGTTCCTCAAATCGATCAGGACACCGGGCAACGTCAACGGGAACCAGCCTTAGCGCTTCGGGCCCATCGATGGTGCAGTGAAGCACCAACCCTCGACGGCAACTTGCGTGCGATGATGGAAGGGAACGGCATGTTTGGCATGGGCTGTCGAATCGGCCCTGTGGGCGCCACGCTCAAAGTTGGTGACGCNTTGCANGTGCGTTCACATCAGGAACCGATCCTGGCGCCTCCAACCTAAATACTNGANGGCCCCGTATCGACGTAAAGGTTTTCGACACCGGGAATCAAGGTCTTTCGAATGGCTTTCTGGGCACTAGCAGACCACGGCCGGGCTTATCATCCACCGACGATCCCTCGGCTACTACCTCTCCCCTGCTTATGGTGAACTTGGGCCAGCCCTTGATCTCCCATCCGTCGTATGGGGAGTAGCCCGCCGCTGAATGCATGCTCGCCCCATCGATAACTCGNGTTTCNTCGGGGTCTAGAACGACCAAATCNGCATCTGATCCAGGTGCAATGCATCCCTTTTGCGGATACATGCCAAANAGCTTGGCTGGGTTGCTGCTGGTGATCTCAACGAACCTGGCTAGCGAAATTCGCTTATGCGCGACGCCTAGAGACCAAAGCATCGGCATCATGGTTTCTAGTTCGGCCATGCCTTGCCGCAATTCCGCNGGACCTAAAGTCGGATCTAATTTCTGTTCCAACGTCCAGGGTGCGTGGTCAGTAGCAACGGTACTGACCGTCCCATCGACTACCGCTGCCCATAACGCGTCACGGTCTTGTTCTTCTCTCAGCGGAGGNGCACCCGCGTACTTAGCNCCATCTGGTTCNTCAAAACGAGAGCGCTCGAGGTGGAGNTAAATGGGTCGTGTCTCGACGTAGAGCGGAAGTCCTCTTGCGCGGCCACGGCGACAGACATCAAGGGCNGCCTCACTCGANAGGTGAACGATGTAAGTGGCAGCTCCGCTGATTTCNCAGAATCCGACCCCGCGTTCGGTCGCGATTCGTTCGGCAATGACAGGCCGAGTTTCGGGATAGTGACGGTGTTCTGTTAGGCCTGCTTCGCGCACNAGTTCGCCNCAACAACCCATCAGGGCAGCGTCTTCGCAATGTAACAACACCACCGAGCCCGACGCCGCNGCGACCCTCATTGCCNTAAGGAATGCTTCTACATTTCGATCGAAACGTTTGAATGATAAGAAAATTTTGACGCTGGGGTGGCCTGACGCAGCTAGCTCAGGGATCTCATTCATCGCCGTTTCGTCGGGATCTAAGAGAACGGGGTGNTGNAAAAAGTCGACCATTGAGTTGGCTTGGGCATCAGCAATATCGCGGCGAAGGCCTTCAGCCATTTGTTCACCCTTGCGTGGNAAGGACATATTTCCCACGGTTGTTACACCGCCCGCTAATGCTGCACGGCTNCCNATCTCAAAGTCGTCGGTCCAGCTGTTAATNCCGGGGCCCGTTCGCGGTGGGGAAAGATGAACGTGAGCATCNACTCCNCCGGGCAACACGAACATTCCTTCNGCGTTNATCTCTCGACTAGCTGANATGACGCCGCCGAGTTGCACAATTCGGCCACCGTCGATTCCTATGTCCGTGACCGTGGCNCCGCTAGCTGTAGCGACGGTTCCGTGTTTGATGACCAAATCCATGCAGATCATTATCGTCNATNAGCCAGGTGNGGGTCGGTACGCCCGTCAGAAGGAAGGGCGAGAGATAGACGGCTAAGTAGTCTGACGACATGGGGACACTTGAAGGACGAGTCGCNCTCGTTACGGGTGCACAACAAGGAATCGGCAGAGCGATAGCGCTAGCAGTCGGACGCGAAGGTGCGTCAGTGGTGGTGCAGTACCTCGATGATCTAGACGCCGCCAACGNCGTCGCGGCGTTGGTTCGTGAATCTGGACCAGACGCGATCATCGTCCAGGGCGACGTTGGGTTGCGAGAAGACTGCGAAGCTGCCTTGGCTGCGGGACAACAACTTGGTGGNGTCGATCTACTCGTCAACAACGCNGGGATCTTTCCGCGNCGTTCGTTTATGGAGATGACTGACAACGAATGGAATCACGTTCAAAATGTGAATGTCCTNGGTGGATTTCGCTGTCTGCAATTAATGGCCCGTGACCTCATTTCGGCTGANCGCCACGGAACCGCGGTCAATCTTTCCTCAGTCGCCTTTTTCCGGAATTCGGCTCAGGGCGCTCATTACGCTGCAAGCAAAGGAGCCGTCATCGGATTTACTCGAGCAGTCTCCACCGAACTTGCACCGCATGGGATACGGGTAAACGCAATCGCCCCGGGCATTGTCGACACAGCCCAACCTAGAGACGGCATGACTGAGGAACAGATCGCCGCCGCAAGCGATCTGGTGCCGCTGGGTGCTATGGCCACACCAGATGAGATCGCCGATGTAGCTGTGTTCCTCAGTTCAGATCTCTCGCGTCATGTCACCGGGCAGACGTTGCAAGTAAACGGTGGCACAAACTTCAGCTGACTAGTTCTTAGTTCGACTCTTCAGATTTTCGGTTCGGATATCCAACTTGGGTGGTGTTTGTCCTCAGGGTCCGTGCCACGTCAAGGGCAGGTTGGCTGTCCCGCGACGGCCACAAGACAAAGCGAGTCGTTCTGTTGCCAAGCGGCTGCACCTGGGTGTGAGCAATGATGAATGGGTGAGCGCTGCCAGTGACGTAAAAAAGCAACTGAGTCGAATTGGTGAACGAGATCGAGCTGTTAAAGCATGGGTTACCCGTCATGATGACAGCGAGATCTTGGAGGCAGTCGATGCGGCNCCGAAGGGACCGCTCTCGGGCTGGACTCTTGGGGTGAAGGATGTGATCGACACGTCTGATCTCCCTACTNAACGCGGCTCACCTATTTACGCCGGCCGCACCACAGTGAATGATGCCGCGTGTGTAGCGCTGGCTCGCGAAGCCGGCTCGGTNGTCATTGGTAAAACNGTGACTACCGAATTCGCCTCGTTCGCGCCGAACGTAACGAAAAATCCTCACCATCCTGAACACACTCCAGGNGGAAGTTCGAGTGGNTCGGCGGCAGCTGTGGCCGACGAACAGGTCCGNGCGGCCTTCGGCACTCAGACCGTGGGATCAGTGATTCGGCCGGCGGCATTTTGCGGAGTGGTGGGGTTCAAGCCAACACATCAGTTGTTACCGCTGACCGGTGTTGCGACTCTGTCACACTCTTTTGACACTCTTGGGTGGTTCACCCGAGANGTCACAGACTGCACGACAATGTTCTCGGCGTTGACNCACATCGAAGCGGCGTCGACTCAAGAGCCGCTTCGAATTGGCCGCTACCGCTCTCACCACTGGGATTTGGCGACCCCGGAGACCGTCGATGTCATGGAGTCCGCACACGCTGCTCTCATCGANCGGGGACACGAACTGGTCGACATCGACCCCCTTCCTCACCTCGAACACGTTTCCAAAGCCACTAACACCATCTTTAATTATGAAATCGTAAGGGTCTTTACCTGGGAGCGAATGCAGCACTCCGACTTGATTAGNGAACTCGGACGCGGAATGTTCGCCAGAGCCGATGGCGTCACCCACGAACAATATCGTCAAGCTCAGGCCACTCTCATTGCAGCCCGCTCTGATCACGATGACTTTATGTCGGCCAACGCTTTTAGNGCNTTGTTGACTCCCAGCGCTCCTGGAGAAGCGCCACCTATTAAGACGACCGGCGACCCGGTGTTCAATAGGATTTGGACGGCGCTCGGGGTGCCGGCGATTCATCTCCCAGTGAAGTTGGGTCCCACCGCACTTCCCGTAGGGGTGCAACTGACNGGAAGGTCCTGGCATGACAGTGACCTGTTAAGCAGCGCTGCGCTGGTCGAAACCTCCTTTAACACGAACCCATGATCGGTTCGGCGCCACTTGCTGGGATTCGCGTGTTGGACGTCTCTAGTGTCTTGTCGGGCCCCTTGGCGTCGATGTTGCTCGCTGACCTAGGTGCCGATGTTGTCAAGGTAGAACCGCCACAAGCCCCGGATTTCACTCGCGGCACAGGCGACGCGCACAATGCCATGACNGCTTATTTTTACAACACCAATCGCGGGAAGCGCGCTATTGCGGTCGACGGGCGACGCCAAGCAGGTAAACAAATTTTGCGCAAACTTGCTGACAACGCTGACNTCNTGCTGCAAAACATGCGGCCAGGTAAGGCCGCTGGCATNGGACTGGACCCAGATGAATGTCTGGGGCGCAACGAGTCCTTGATTTACGCGTCGATTAGCGGTTACGGAACNGAGGGCCCGAGTGCGTCAGAGCCGGTGTACGACTATGTGATTCAGGCCGTTACCGGAATGGTTGACGTGCAACGCGATCCATCTNACGGCACTGCCGAACTCACCCGCCACTTTCTCGCGGACAAAATAACGGCGCACGCCGCGGTNGAAGCAATTCTTGCCGCTTTGTTCGCNCGNGAACGCGATCCGCATCGCCGCGGTCAGCACGTTGAGGTCAGCATGTACGAGGCCAATCTTGCNTTTGTTTGGCCCGATTCAATGATGCAACACAGCCTCATCGAAGGGCGCGACAGCCCTACCGTCTATCCCGGCGAGTACTACCGGGTGTATCCCACGAGAGACGGGGCAATAGTGGTTATGCCGTTGATGGGTCCACTTGACGGGATCTGTGCTGCTATTGGCCGTCCTGAGTTAGCCGTCGANGCTCGCTTCGCCGTCTTGGGATCGGAGAANCTACATGAATTTCAAGACNTGCTCGCCGAACAGNTCNGTCAATGGACCACAGAGGAGGCTCTCGTCAACTTTGCTAGGCACGATGTGGCNGCNGGTCCTGTNGTACCTCGCTCTGAGTTGCACNTACACCCCCAGGCTGTCGCNCTTGGCTCAATTCCNGAACACGTGGATNCCATCGTCGGGCGAATTCGAAGCGCTCGTCCAGCTTGGCGTATGAGCGGCACCCCTGAAGTTCTCAACGAGGGCGCACCANAATTCGGTGAACACACNGATTTGGTTCTGCGCGAACTGGGCTACAGCGACGAGCAAATNGAGAGCTTCCGGCAAGATGGCGTGGTGGCTTAACCAAAAAACCTGAACCACTCGATCCAGGTGGACGACACGTTAGGTCAATCCACTGAGATGCAGACGCCAGCGCTTTCGACCTGACCTTGATCTCCCGCTCCAATACACAGACCGTCTTCGGGGATCATGACATCGAACGACAAAGAGAACGCCCCGTCGCTGGGCATACCCATCTGGAACTGGGTCAGGTCACAGGTGTTAGTGCCGGTCCGAACCAAAGTGGCGATGTCAGTAGCGGTGCAATTCAAAACGAATATCGGGGCGACGGTCCAGTCCGTTCCGGTGACATTCATTGTCCATAACCCCGCACTTGACACCGAGGTCTCTAGACCTCCATCGGGGTACAACAGAATCTCTACCTCACCAAGAGGCCCCGCTGGGGCAGCAGTCGTCGTCGGCGCAGCAGTCGTCGTCGGCGCAGCAGTCGTCGTCGGCGCAGCAGTCGTCGTTGCGGGCGCAGCAGTCGTAGCTGGCGCAGCAGTCGTAGCTGGCGCAGCAGTCGTCGTTGCGGGCGCAGTCTCGGTATCGCTGGCGCCGCATGACGCGAGAACAAGACAACTGGCTAGTAGGGCGTGGCGAACATTCATGCAGTTAATGATGCCATCCGATCATCGCCGATGACTGCATTCCAGTCTCACCAATCGGATCGAACACCTCAAGATTTCCGGGAACTCGGCGACTGATTTCCACTTGATTTATGCGGTGCCTTGGCTTCGGGAAGCTGTAATGGGTGTCGCTGCTCAGTCATGTAGACCCTGAACGTCAACAAGGTGTGAGGTCACGTCTGCCTGGTAGCGCTGGAGGACCTACCCTCTATGGAATGGACGAATCGACCAATCCACCCAAACCAGACTCCCTCAACGACATAGGGGTATTAAAACGGCGCGAAGTCGAGGCACGGATCGTCGCGCCTCTTATCGAACGTTTCGCGGAGGAATTTGGGCAGGATCGAGTCACAGAACTCGCTCGAGAAACGGTCATCGACGTGGCGCGAGACCAGGGCGCAGCGTTGGCTGAAGCGATGGGCGGTAACGGCCTCACAGAGTTCGCGAATTCGATGACGAACTGGACGAAAGGCGGCGCTCTCGAAATCGAAGTGCGTGAACAAACCGCGACCACGTTTGCTTTTGATGTGGTGCGCTGTCGTTACGCTGACATGTACCGCGAGCTGGACGTCCCTGAGTTAGGCGCTTTGCTGTCTTGTAATCGCGACGGCAAGATGGTCGAGGGTTTTAACTCCGACATTCAGTTCGAACGGACTCAGACAATTATGGGCGGGGCCGATCACTGCGATTTTCGGTATTCGTTGGATTCGGGTGAAACTCCCGTTGAGATCGGTGACCAGTAACNCCTCACGNCATTAGTCATAAAGCGNAGGCTAATTTTTNNGTCTCAGCCCCGTCCGTGCGCAATGGATGCATCCGCCCCGTCCTTGCCTTATCGACGAATGTTGGGGCGTGACTTCACGCCCGCAGTTGTGGCATCTGCATCGCCATGGATGCTTGGACCCCGGGTAGGGCTCGAGCGGTGTCACNCCGGCGGCAANCATGAGTTTCCTCGCTTTGCTTTCGTCCACCTTTNTACTCATNGACCGTTTCTTGTTTGCGCAGGTTCCGCACCCGCTGCCATTTTGTTGAACATTGTGAAACGAGGGCGTGCAACGTTCTCCNCAGATCATGCACTTGCAGGGCCAAGCAACGGTNGCCCCTGGGTACGGTTCCATGGGCGCTAGGCCGGCCGCTCGCATCACGGGCACAGTTTCAGTATCAGTCAACCGTCGAGAAGTCGACCGTTGTTTGATGGCACAGAATCGGCAGCCGCTTCCTCTTTTTACCGACCCGTACAAAGGCGTTGTCTCGCGGCGGCAAATGTCACATCTACATCGCCAGGGTTCGTTGGCTCCGGGATATGGCTCGAGGGGTGTCAGGCCGGCCGCTCGCATCACGGGCACGGTTTCAGCATCAGTCAAGCGTGGNCGCATGCAGTCATTGTGGCGTTAATTTTGATTNTTCACCTTTCGATGCTTATCNGCCGGGTACCACCACATGACGACGGCCGAGACGAAGTACCCGCTGGCGGCGAACGCCCATGCCCAGCGGAACGCTGCGAGGCTTGACGCGTCGCGATTGCCGAGGATGGTCAGTGCTATCGCTGCGCCAAGGCCNTGAACGAGTCGNCGGTTGGTTTGCAATGCGGCGTTACCTTCNGCGAGAAGGCGATCATCTAGNGAGTTAAGGGCCGCCCCCATGCCGATGACACCAACTTGACCGCCTCCCCAGCCAAAAATNACAAGTCCGACAACGAGAGCTACAGAAGAAGGTTGGTTGTCGAGAGCGATTATCCACCAAACCAATCCTCCCGCTGCGATCAAGCCTCCGGTGCTGAGNACCATTCGGTAGCCGTGACGATCGGCGTACCGTCCTGCCAGGACCGAATTAAATGAGAGCAGCATGGGTGCTGCCATCACTAAGCCACTTGCGAGGGTTGACCACCCCCAAACATTGGCGAGAAAAAGCGGCATNGAAAAAAACCAAGCAAAAATAGAGACTTGCGTCGCTCCTTGNCTGACGGACGCCCACAGGTATCGACGATCGGTGAANAGCTCGGGACTGATCAGCGGGTATCGGTGTCGCTTTACGCGAAACCCAAAGGACAGGATCAGCAACAACGCNAGTGGCGACAAAATCCACCAACGCTGCAGNATGGCTAANGCCAATGCTGCNGCGCCTGAGCCGCCCAGCAGGAACCCAAAAAAATCAATGGGGCGTTTGACGCCTTTGCGTTCGTCAAGCACCTTGGGAGCAATAGTCGCGGCCAACAGGCCCAGCGGGACCGGGAGNAACAGCCCGGCTCTCCAACTAGTCAGCGTAATTANGGTGCCTCCAACAACAGGACCTATAAGCGCAGCGGTGGCGCCGCCCACACCAACCCAACCCATCGCCGCTCCCCTCCGGTGGAGAGGAAAGGCTGGCAGCGCAAGGGGAAACGCAGTGACAGTGAACAGAGCAGCACACGCGCCTTGAGCCACACGCGCCCCGATGAGTACGCCTACGTTCGGGGCGCTAGCACCGACAAAAGCGAAACCAACGAACGCTGTCATACCAATCACAAACGTGCGCCGCCAGCCAATCCGNTCTGCCATTTGGCCTACAAGCAACATGACAGCCGCGATAGCAATCGTGAAGCCNGTGGTGATCCACGCCAACGTTGTTCGAGCACTCGATGGGAACGCTTCTTCAATCTCTGGAAACGCGACAGCGATTGCGAGTGCATCAAGTATCAGGACATACGACATCGACGCGACGAGNAGTCCCAGCCAGGCACGNGCAGTCGATTGCTCGTCACCGTCGGTGTCCGCCATCGCNCCGGATGCTGGGGTAATACCAAACACTGTTCCCCGACGCGGGTGTTCGGTCGGTCGAGGCTGGTCCACTAATCGAAGGTCAGCTAGAAGCCGGAGTACTGACTGCGACGTGTTGATCGAGTAATGNGCCGATCGTGTCGAGTGGTCGACGTCCGAGGCCGCATTCGGTCGCTACACCGAACCGCGCAACAACTTGAGATGCGGCGTGGATGCGGCGGCGAGTGCCGCTTTCACCGCCAGTCTGATGNACAAGGCCAAGGTAGAGNTCGGTGTCAGCGGGGACGTCGATGTCCGCNAGTGGCTCAAAATATGCCAAATCGTCGCGACCGCGTGGGACCGGCAGGTGGATCCATTCAACCGAGCGACTCAGACCGTCCANGACCGTGCGTATCGCCCAGGCGAGATGGCCGGTGTCGGCCGGTTCGGTGAANTGTTGGTGACCGGCGTCTCCATAACAAAAGTGGTATCCAAGTTCGACCGCTTCGGGGATTAGATCCCCGAGGTGCTCTAGGTGGTGGGCGATCCCCGGACGGGCCAGGTCACCACTTTCTCCTGAGTCGAGATACGTCCAGATGCCTTCCAAGATGCCGAACTCGATGACCACTTCCCACTGGATCGCCAACGAATCATTCGGGATGTTCTCAACTATNCGAGAAACCTCGTTTTCCATGGCGTCCGTCCATGCCTCGAGGACACGCGGTCGAGCGTCGGGAGCAACNTACATCGTGANGACGCTGAGCGGCGACGGTAAACCNACCATGAACCGTTGATGAGGCNGAATGACGCCCGATTCACGAGCCTGTTGGAACAACTCCCAGGAAGCCAAAGCGGCTTCGGCGTATCCAAGTTCGGCGAGATCAAATGACTGAGCGTNGTCCACAATCACGAACTGTTGGAGCTCCCGACCGAGATAACTGGAGTCGGGATTTTCCGCCGATAGTTGCGGACATTGAGCGAGTTTTCCGTACTGCCAACGGATCCAAGTGTCGCGTTCACCGACTTCTCCATCGGGCACCCGTTTNAGAGAGTCACCGAGGTGGTCGTNGGCCAGTTGGAATAGCTGGTTCGGCTCGTCGACGGGTGCGCTTCCNACCAGATGGACGCCGGTGATTTCAGCCATGGCCGCTGCGAACCTCCTTCGGAAGGCGTTAACCCAACGAAACGTCAGGTTCGTGTTGAAACCGTAGCGCTCAACGTCAANGCCTGTTGAGTTGTCCCGCCGTTGCTCTTCGCACCTTCANACGGTTCNACACTATTCGTGGGAAACGTTGGAAGTACCTTTAGGACAGCTGAGATACACAAATTAGGATTGGTTTATGCGCAACTCCACGATGGCGACATGCTTCCGAGAGCGGCCCATTCCTTTTCGAGCACTATTCCCCTCTACCGAACGGTCTCAGCGTGGCTGATCCCCCGAACGCAGCGGACGCTGACCTCGACGGCTTCAANATTTTTGACTCCGAAGTTCAACAATGTCCCCACAAGTACTACGCAATGATGCGCGAGCAAACCTCTGCCTATGAGACGCGTTCCATGGGTAGCTCNCTTTTCTTGATGACNGGACATCAAGATGTTTCGGANGCGGCGCTTGACCATTCCCGTTTNTCGTCGCGGTTNGATGCCGGTTCTATGGAGGGCAACTCGGAGTACTCACGGCGCCTCAAAAAACTGTATGCGGAAGAGGGCGGCTACGAACGCGTCGGCACAATGTTGACCGTCGATCCACCTGTACATACCCGTTATCGCCGCCTCGTCGCTCAAGCGTTTACACCCAAAGCAATCGCAAATCTCGAACCTGCNGTCCGCGATCTCACCTCCGAGTTGATGGACAACTTGATTCGAGCCACTTCGGGTGGCGTTTCGGTGGATTTTGTTGAAGCTTTCGCTGTNCCCCTGCCGGTTCGAGCCATAGCAAAGGCACTGAANGTTCCCGATGATCGGTTGCAAGATTTCAAGAGATGGAGTGAAGCCTCTGTTGCGGGGATCGGCACGAACATCTCTGTTGAAGAACGTCTGAACGCCGAGCGAGAGGTCATTAAGTTTCAGAAATTCTTTGCGGCTGAGCTCGAACAACGACGAGTCAATCCAGAAGACGACATTTTGACAGCGCTGGTTAACGCNACCATCGAAAAAGACAGCACAGACACTGATGAACAGCTTCGTGGAGTACCTCTCAATGTCAGTGAGATGCTGAGCATCATTCAGCAACTGCTCGTCGCAGGTAATCAGACGACAACNCATCTACTTGGTGAAATGTTNCGCCTNCTCGCCGAAAATCAAAGTGAATGGGAAAANCTGAGATCTCGACCTGAATGCGGTGCCGATGTCGCCGAAGAAGCTCTGCGTTTAGCTGCACCGACACAAGGAATGTTTCGTGTCGTTACTGAGGACACCGACGTCGGCTCGACGTTCATCTCGGAGGGTTCGCGGATGGTTCTGATGTATGCGGCAGCCAACCGGGATCCGGCTGTTTGGGAAGACCCCGACGTCTTCCGACCAGGCCGCGATAACGCCTCCGCCCATCTCAGTTTCGGTCGCGGACCGCACTTTTGTGTCGGCGCCGGGCTCGCACGGCTGGAGGCACGAATCGTGGCTGAAGAGATGGGNCGCAGACTTCAAAGTATCGAGGTTAGGAAACCTGAAGACCTCCGTTATCACCCCAGCTTTGTCCTCCGCGGCCTCAAGCGACTAGACGTGATCGTGACTGCCAAGGAGGTAGCGGCTCGTGGTTGAAAGCGTGACAGGGACGAATCGGTCGAACGGAATCAGTTACACCGAAATTCTGCAAATGGATTCTCGCCCAGTACCTCGCTTGTTGAGCGAAGAATCACCAATGGCTCCCGGACCCACCAAGATTCCGGCATGGGTTTATTATTCAAGGGACTTCCACGACCTCGAGGTCGAAAAGCTTTGGTCGAAGGCCTGGCAACTTGCCTGCCACGAGGACGAGCTACCGGAGATCGGTGATCACGTCGTTTATGACATTGCTCACCTGTCGTTCTTGCTTGTTCGAACCGGACCTGATCCCGACAGCATTCGCGCTTACCGAAATTCGTGTCTTCACCGGGGCCGCAAGCTTCGCGAGGCCAACGGAAAATGTGCTCCGAATCTTCGCTGCTCATTTCATGGATGGTGTTGGAACCTTGATGGTTCGTTGAAGGAAATCCCAAGCCAGTGGGACTTTCCCCATCTCGATCCATCAAATCTCAGCCTCCCTGAGGCTCGTGTGGAGCGCTATGGCGGTTTCGTCTTTATCAACCCTGATCCTTCGGGAGAGTCGTTGATCGACTACTTGGGCGACTTTCCCGATCACCAAACCACTCTTCCGCTGGACCGTCGATATAAGGCGGTCCATGTTGCGAAGATCATTGAATGCAATTGGAAGGTATGCCAGGAAGCCTTTATGGAGTCGTATCACGTCGTTGCTACACATCCGACTCTTCTGGAATCGATAGGNGATGCAAACAGTCGCTACGACGTTTTCGGTAACTTCTCTCGCGCGATTTCACCATCGGAGGTCCCGAGCCCNCATCTCGCAGATGTTGTGGATTGGGAAACCGATCCCCAAGGGCGGCTTTACACGAGGTTCCGTCACCCGCTGAGCGGCCATATCTACGAGCGAATCGATGAGGAACTCGTGCGGGTAGNTGACGACGCCGGCAACGAGGGTCGATTCCGTTCCGACGGACGCTGGATAGATGGTGAAATCACCCAAGCCGACCCNCACCTGTGCCTGTGGGTGGGCGGCAAACAGTTNCCTGGTTTCGAGGAAGTGTCGATCCCTCCTACATCTCGCACCGACCTGGGGACGCAACGAACTCGACTTGCGGAAAGAAAGCGGTCGGAGTTTCGCCGTCTTCTGGGAGACCAGGCAGACGCGGTGGATGTCGATGCCATCTGTGACGCAGAGATGATCGACTCAATTTTTTACTCCGTGTTTCCCAACTGGCACCCGTGGGGCTGCGTAAATCCGATTCAGTACCGCTTCAGACCCGACGGAGACAACCCGGATCAATGCATCTTCGAATGCATGTTGTTCTTGCCGTCACCTGCAGGGNCGCAAAGGCCATCTCCNGCGCCGATCCAATGGCTGGCGGCGGANGAAGACTGGACGGAAGCTCCACAGTTGGGACTNCTAGCTAAGGTCTTCAACCAAGATTGCCACAATCTGAATAAGGTCCAACAGGGTCTCAAGAACCTCGCCAGTCAACGGGTCGTTCTTGCCGACTATCAAGAAACCAAATTGCGGCACTTTCACCAACTTCTTCAAGAATGNTTGGACGTCGACTACGACGACATGCTTTCCGAGAATGACGCTGGGAATCGCGTCACTTAGGCCCTGCGCCTCTGAGGCTCCTAGGTTCCGATTAAAGACCTCANCTAGGGTCGGATTGAAGCTTAGGTAAAGGACCGATGATGACAGACCGTAAATCGTTCTGGGCNTGGTGCATGGAGTCGGAAGAACCGACAGATGCCCAAAGAACACAACTCGCGGGTGAATTGTCTGAGAAATACGGAACCGCGGTCACAGCACAGCCGGTTCCTAAAGCTGAGGACGCCGANCTGCGAGCGCCGAGAATCAAAATCCCTGATCTGATCAACGACTGGTGTTCCACTTCGACATATGAACGTGCCGCCTACGCGTACGGAGCCCACTTCACCGAACGAGTCCGAGCCTTCAATCTCGANTTTCCCAATCCTCCCGACGTTGTGGCGCACCCTCGGACCGAAGACGAAATCGCCTCAACATTGGACTGGTGCGACGAGAACCAGTACGTGGCAGTCCCATATGGGGGAGGCTCTTCCGTTGTGTGGGGTTTGAATCCGCCCGAAGATCGAGGGCCTACAGTCGTGATCTCGTTAGATCGGCTTGATCAAGTCATCGAAGTTGACGAAGTATCGCGGGCGGCGCGAATTCAAGCCGGCGTGTTTGGACCGCACCTCGAAGATCAGTTGCGACCGCACGGATACACGTTGCGTCATTTCCCGCAATCATTCCGATTTTCGACATTGGGCGGATGGATCGCAACTCGTTCAGGTGGCCATTACGCAACTAATCACACCCATATCGATGAATTCGTTGAGTCAACACGAATGATTACCCCGGCCGGGTGGTGGGAGTCGCGTCGACTGCCTGGATCGGGGGCAGGTCCGAGTCCTGATCGCATGGTGATCGGTTCGGAAGGCATTCTTGGCATCATCACCGAGGCGTGGATGCGTATTCAGAAGCGACCCTCATTTAGAGCCACCGCAGGAATCTTGTTCCCTTCCTGGGAAGCGGGATACGAAGCGGTGCGGAACATCGTTCAAGCAAAGTTGTGGCCCGCCAACCTACGAATTCTCGATCCCGAAGAAGCTCAACGAGCCGCCGGGCTGGATGGCAAAAGCTCTCTGGTGATTGTCGCCTTTGAAAGTGCCGAACTCAGTCAGCGCCACAACATTACGCAAGCAGTGGAAATTGCTCGTGACGCCGGCGGACTCATTGCAGAAGACGAGATCCAAATTGATGACGGAACGGGAAACCCGACGGGACGAGCAGGCGCTGTGGGCGCCTGGCGCGACGCTTTTATCGGTGTAGGTAATGGCGTCGAGACATCGCTTGGNGTTGTGGCAGACACCTTCGAGACGGCCATCACCTGGGACCGTTGGCCGGAGTTCGATCATGTTGTGAGAACNGCAGTTGGCCAAGCACTGCAGGCCACGTTCGGTGAGCATCACTCGCTGTCATGTCGTTTTACTCATGTGTACCCCGATGGTCCCGCGCCCTATTACAGCTGGTCGGGNATGGGTTCTCAGGGGTCCGAAGTGGAGCAATGGCAAACCATTAAGGATGCAGCAAACGAAGCACTCGTCGCNGCTGGGGGAACGTCTACTCATCACCACGCCGTCGGCAGAATGCATCGGCCTAACGCCTATGACATTCAACGTCCAGAGCTCTTTGCCCAATCTTTAAGAGCNGTCAAGAAGCACCTTGATCCCAACGGTATTCTTAACCCTGGTGTATTGATCGATCCATAGGATGAGCTAACCAGCATGAATACCGAAGACACACGAGCACTNATCGAACGCTATTACGAAGCGCTTACCAGTGCTGATNTCNCAACCATTAGNGAATGTCTGGCCGAAGACATTGTNTGGCAGCTTCCTCGGAGCGTGGCCAGCGGTGAGGGCTTTGCTGTTCAAACAGACAGTGATGGCAGGGTTTCCGGCGAAAAAGTTCTCGCCGAACTTGGGGGCGATACCGTAAGAAATACTTTCGATATTTCTAAGCCGTTCGCTCTTGACGTCCGACAAATGATTGTCGAAGGCAACAANGCGGTAGTGCAACAACGAATCACGGCGACGGCTCTAGCCACCGGTCGGCCTTACGACAACCAGTACTGCTGGATATACACATGTGCCGACGGGCTGATTGTCCATATGGAGGAATACACCGACAGTCTCGGNGCNGACCTTTCCTTAAATCCAAATCGTTAATTCACAACGCCGCGACCGNCAGTTTTGCGGGCCAACNGAACTTTCGGTTGGCGTCGAAAGNCGTCTTTAGTCACCGAGNTTCGGTGGGCGCTAATCTCCAACTATGACAGTGACATTAGTTACCGGCGCTAACTCAGGTCTTGGGCGGGCAACCGCNCTGCTACTCGCCCAAAAAGGGCACAAGGTGTATGCGGGAATGCGGGACCTTGACAAAGGTTCAAAGCTCCTAGATTTAGCCAANGATTACNANCTCTCCGCNATAGAAATCGATGTCACTGATAACAATTCGGTTGTCGCATGCGCNGCTGAGATCAACGAAAATGGTGANTCAGTCGACGTGCTTGTCAATAACGCTGGCGTCGCCCTCAACTCAGTCACNGAAGATATCGACGTTGCAAAAGGCAAAGAGGTGATGGACGTCAACGTATGGGGTCCCGTTCGTTGTGTGAAGGCCTTTGTTCCAGGNATGCGGGAGCGAGGTACCGGCCATGTGTTCCAGGTTTCTTCCGTCGCGGGCCTTATCGGCCACATAGGCCAAACCGTTTACGTGGGGTCAAAATTTGCGTTAGAGGGAATGAGTGAGGCGCTGGCTCAAGAGCTCATAGGTTTCGGCATCCGAGTCCACATTGTNGAACCAGGTGTAACGCGCACGGCCATATTGCCGAAAAATGAGGGAAACCCTGTACCCACTGCGTACCAGGACCATTACGACAGAATGTTTCAGTTTTACAGTGCCGGTATTGCNGCATCGGTGCAGGCGGATTCGTTCGCTGAAACTATTTATGAGGCCCTAACAACCTCGGAATACCGACTTCGTTACGTGTGTGGGTGGGGTGGTGAAGAAATCGGCCAGAAACACAAAACCATGAGCGATGAAGATTTCGTCGGCCTTGGATCGTTGGTCTCTTCAGCGGAGGAGTACGGTCAGGCGTTCTTTGATCTATTTGGCCTCGNTATTTAAACAACCGGGCTTCGGTAGCTCTCGTCAATCTTTCATGCTGATGGTGCCCATTACGTCTTGGTCGCCATCCGTTGGTGCTGCTATCTCAACAATGCGTTCGTCAACGTCATCGAATTCGAGGCGTAGCGCTCGACACATCGTCGCGTGAAGTTTGTACATTCCCACCGCGTACGTGAGCTCAATCACCGCTGTTTCGCTCAACTCTTCCCGAAGCGCGTCGTAGGTCTCGTCTTGTACCCTGCCGCCAGCCAAAACGAGGTCATCGGTGTAGGCCAGAACTGCTCGCTCGCCCGGCGAGTAGACNTCGGCGATCGACCAAGCGGGAATGGCCGCCACCTTTTCTTCGCTTAGGCCNGCACTNCGTGCGGCTTTGCAGTGCTGACTAAAAACAAATTGGCTAGCGGCAGCAAATCCTACGCGTGTCAGCGCAAGCTCTCTGAGGTCCGGGGGAAGGGCTCTCTTCGGATCGTTGAAAAGACCGAAACCCGAGACCATATGGTCCAGCAGGGGCGGGGTCTGAGCGAACACGGTCCACCAGTTTCCGGGCGTTCCCGTGGCGGTCCCAGGTTCGGTAACTGGGTCTCGGCTACCGAACAGACGTTCATAGATAGGGAGGACGGAATCTGTAACTTCTGAGCGGGGAATCTGTCGAGTGCGTGTCATGTGCCTACCCTATTGAGAGAAAGGTAANCCTGTCTAAGGAGGTTGACGGTGGGCGGCACTGGCGAAGAGTTTGAATTTAGAGGCATCAACCATTTGGCGTTGGTGTGTAGCGACATGGAACGAACTGTTGATTTCTATACGAACATCCTCGAGATGCCCCTCGTTAAGACGTTGGAAATTCCTGGCGGAGGTCAGCACTTCTTCTTCGACTGCGGAGGTGGGGATCAGGTCGCGTTTTTCTGGTTCCCTCACGCTCCCGAACAGGCACTCGGCGTTGCCGCGGCTGCGGAAATGCCTGGAGGTGGAGATATTGTCTCGGCGCACGGCTCCATGAACCATGTTGCCTTTGATGTCGCACCTGAAAGGTTTGAAGCCGCAGTTCAACGTTTGCGCGACAAGGGTGTGGAAGTTACGAGAGTCATCAACCACGATGACAGCGAAAGCACTGTCAGCGAAGAAATGCATGACGGGGTGTGGATTCGCTCCGCATATTTTCGTGATCCCGACGGGATCCTTTTGGAGTTCGCCTGCTGGCTTCGAGAGATGACACCTGACGACGTCTCGCATCCACCGGCCAATGCCGAAGGAAAGCGCGTTGCAACTGCGGCACGCTAGTACCGCCCCGAAATGCGCAACCCTCCCTCGATCTAACTTGTGTTCTCAAACCATGCCGATGTCTATCGAAGATTTTTGGGAGTCAAGTTTTCTGGGATCTGTTGACCCGCATCTTCGTACGCTTTTCGAATGGCCTTCATCACTGGTTCGCCGAAGGATCGTTTGTTCTCCACGACACTGTCGTAGGAACGTTGCAATGGTTCGAGCATCCCATTGAAACGAGGGATTACCTGACGAGCTATAAGTTCGTAGCTTCGGAGGGTGTCCTGATGGTTGGCCCAGTCGTTTCCGAACACGAGAAATCCTCCGAAACCTCCTGTCGTGGCCTGAAGACGATGGAGAGCCTCAATCATGTCGTCGGGAGTTCCCACAATCGAGGCGTCGTCTTCGATTTCTTGTTCAAGGGTGTGATCGTTGCGAAGTCCGGCGACTTTGCGAAAATATCCTTCGCGTTCGCGTTCTCGGCCGTCACGTACCTGGCTCATTGCCTCTTCTCGTGACTCAGCGAGATGAGCCCGAATCACGAGGCGCCATTCCTCCCGGTCCAGAGTTTTGCCTACTGATTGAGCGGCTTCTTCGCCCAACGCCCACTGAGCGGCGAGATCTTTCTTGCCGCCAATAAGGCCAGCGCCCAGTGAGAGGACTCCTACCCCGTGGTGGCCCGCGCAGACCATGCCTGCTGGAGAAGTAGTGCTAGCGACGGCAATGGGCATTGATTCATTTATGGGAAGGAGTTGGAGTTGGGCGTCGTTGAGTTCAAACCAGTCGCTCTTGTGGCTCACCATTTCGCCGTCCATTAAGCGAATGATGACCCCTAGGGCTTCTTCCATTCGGCCTCGCTGGGTGACCGGTTCGATACCCATCATCGACGCATCCGAAACAAGCGCTCCGGGGCCTACTCCGAGCATGGCACGACCTCGGGTCAAGTAATCAAGTTGCACGAAGCGATCGGCAACCATGAGAGGGTGATGGTAGGGAAGGGAAACCACCCCCGAGCCGAGCTTGATGCGGGTTGTTCGTTCGCCAGCGGCGGCGAGAAAAACCGCTGGGTCGCTCACGGTCTCCCACGCCGCCGAGTGGTGTTCTCCGATCCAGGCTTCGTCGAACCCAAGGTGATCGCAGTGACCGATGATCTCGAGATCGCGTTGAATACTTAAAAGAGGGTTCTCACCAAGCGGATGGTACGGGGCAAGAAAGGTGCCGAAGGTAAGTGACTTGGTCATCTAACGCCCTCCCCAGCTGAGCGAAAGAAGTCTATGGTCATCGCATGGCCGATGCCGATGCCGACGGTTTACTTGAGATGGACACGTTCGATCCTTCAAAGTTCTCGACGTTGTCAATCGACATTGAAGAAGAAACGGGCATCGCTGTCGTGCAACTCGATCGTCCAGAACAGAACAATGCCGTCGACGATCGAATGCATTCAGAGTTGTGCGCGCTATTTCAAGTTGCCGAGCGCGACGAGCAAGTCACGGCGTTGGTTCTCACGGGCGCTGGCCGGGTCTTCAGCGTCGGCGGGGACAGCAGCCCGGACCGTCCCTATGTCACACATACAGGTCTTTCACCAATTGAAGAAGCACGGTTAATCATTGACGGTGTCATCGACCTTCATGTGCCGTTTATCTGCGCGGTCAACGGTCACGCAATTGGGCTCGGAGCCACCATCGCCTCCCTAGCCGACGTTTCATTTGCTGTCCCTGGAGCCAGGTTCGGTGACCCACACGTCTTAGCGGGTTTACCCGCAGGAAATGGCAGTGCGTTGATCTGGCCCCTTCTTGTAGGGGTCAACAAGGCGAAACAGTTGCTGATGACGGGCGAAATAATGACGTCGGAAAGTGCAGTATCGCTGGGGTTGCTATCGGAAGTCGTCACAGAGGGCGAAGCTCTTGACGCTGCACTCGAACTGGCAAGAGTGTTGGTGGCCTTACCTCCTCAAGCTGTTCAGGGAACGAAAGCGACAATCCATTTGATACTTCGGGCGGCGGCGGATCTTCTCATGGAGTTTTCGTTGAATGCCGAGCAGGCAGCGATGGACCACCCCGATTTCCGTGAGGCGTTGGCGGCTATCCATCGTTCAACTGATTGATCAGATCAACAAAATTCGGATCGCGCGGTCGTAGTTGCGTCGACGCCGATTTTGGTTAATACGCGCCGTCCGCTCGGAGCTGTTCGATGTCTTGCCAACTAAAGCCGACTTCGAGCAGCACTTCTTCGGTGTGTTGGCCAAGAGTGGGTGCCACCACAGCAGTCTCGGTGGGTGTGGCACTCATTCGGATCGGGTTCCCAACGACGCTAATCGCACCGTATTCAGGGTGCTCAACCTCGACTACATATCCGTTCAGCAGGTTGGTTTCGTCAGTAACCACCTCGTCGTAGGTCTTCACTCGGCCGTAGCGCTGACCCCATTTCTGCATTCGTTCTTCCCACTCGTCAGTAGTCCGAGTCGGAAAAATCTCGTCAATGATGCCTCGCAGAGTAAGCAGATTCTCCGGCTCTAGGACCAGGGTTGCAAAACGCGGATCATCCATAAGATCCTCGCGGCCTATGCAACGTGCAAAGTCGTTCCAGAGATGCTCTTGAACTCCGAGGAGATAGATGTAACCGTCGCTGGTGTGACACCGATGAACGAGGCCGCGCAGGATCGGATGGTTGTTGTTCGGTCGGCCGGGCGCCTTGCCACTCAACATCGTGTAGGTCATCTCCGAAGACTGCGCGTAAATAGCGCTTCCCACGAGGGAAACATCGACGCGCTGCCCCTCTCCAGTTCGCTCGCGGTGAAGGAGTGCAGCGAGGATGCCTGTAATCAAATTTTGGGCTCCAAGATGGTCGGAGATAACCGACCCGACGATGGTCGGATGCCCATCATCATGACCGGTGACCGATACGATGCCCCCTTCGGCTTGGCCGACCATATCGGCACCTTCACGACGAGAGTTTGGGCCCTCNGGTCCGAANGTTGAACCAGCGGCGTAGACGAGCCGGGGGTTNATTTCACGAAAATCGGTGTAATCGATTCCCCACTCCTCCGCGGTGCCAGGCACGAAGTTGTGNATTAATACGTCAGCNTTTTCNACCAGTTTGAACAGTGCTCTTTTGCCGCCAGGTGTGCGCANATCAAGCGCGACAGATCGCTTCCCCCGATTGTTTGCCTCAACATAAGGAGAGCGGTCGTCATCGACGGCTACNGTCAACCATCTTCCGAGATCTCCGACTTCGGGCAGTTCGACTTTGACGACGTCTGCACCCAAGTCANGCAGCATGGCNCCTGTCTGCGGACCCTGGACCAAAATTGACAAATCCACCACCAAACAGCCCGTGAGAACTCCCATAGTCANGCCAACGCCGGTAGGACGTGTTCGGTGAGTGAAACAAACTGTTCGTCTTGTTCGGTTGACGTCAATCTGAGAGTGATCGCCGTAACGCCTTGATCAATGAGGCCGTTGAGATCGGAGATGACCTCNTCGGGGGTTCCNGCGGCGACCCATGCTTCAACCTGTTCGGCAGAAAAGACCGGTCCGTAATAAGCGTCTAAGAACCGTTTGCTCTCTTCGAGACACTGTTCGCGATCNGGTCCAATGTTGACGTTGTGNTACGCCATTATTGGAAACGNTTTGGCGTCTTTGTCCTCTTCTTGTCGGTATTTCAGTACGTCGTCAACCATGAGACGGACGATTCCGGGGAANAGAGCGCAGGTTTGGAANCCGTCAGCGAGCTGCGCTACTCGCCTCAACGATCTTTCCCAGTATTTTCCGGGAGCCGGATTGGCGGCAATCCAAATGGGGCAAGGTTTCTGCACTGGCTGAGGTTGGATACGNAATTNCGAATAGCTATGAAACCGCCCTTCGAAATCGACCTCGTCGCCTGACCACAGCAAACGACAGAGCCGAATATTTTCTTCCATNCGCGCCGCTCGATCGATGTCGGCNACACCACCGAAATGTCTTCCCTCAGCCCTAGAAGCACCNTCTGCCGAAACGATGCCTGTGCACGCGGCTAGNTCCATTCGTCCCTCAGAGATCAGATCTAGGGTCGCCCACTGGTACGCGAACAGTGCTGGATCGCGGATAGGGAAACTGGCCATACAACCNACNCCCAGTCGAAGTTCCTCTGTCATTCCTGCGAGGGCACCCAGTAACGCGATTGCTTCAGGGCGCGGTTTCGCTGTGATGCTGTCCCCNACCCANACCGATGAGAACAGGCCNCTCTCTTCGGCTCGGGGCGCGAGGCNCAAAATATCTGTGATCGACCCGAGACCAATAAACGCGCCNCGCTGGGGAAGCGTAAGACCGAAATGGGTAGTCATAGCTGAAAGTCTGTCAGTCCGCCATGNCCACTGCCATCAAAACCAGTCCGGGTAGAAGCGAAGAACCTGCGGCACAACCTTTGACCGCCGCTCGGTAAGCGNGAGACGGCATGGGAATCTGCTGACTAGCGCTCGGCGTGAGTCGTATCAGAGGTTCGACGTGTCGCGAGGCGTTTTCATCTGGACACTCAACAGTGCGCCGAGAAGAGCAACGCCGGAGGCAACGATGAACGGGATTTGGAAAGAGCCGGTTCTTTCACCAACCCATCCAGCGAATGGCGGACCGAAGAGTTGGGCGATACCGAAAGCAAAGGTCACAGTTCCAAAAGCCGTNACGAAGGACCTACCGTCGAGAGAGTCGGCCAACATAGCCCCAATCGTGGTAGGTACACCAGCTATACACANCCCAAACGCAAAGACACCGACAACCACCACTNCACCATTGTCGGCAAGCGTCAAAAGCGGCGCGGCNGCCATCANGANGAACCCAAACCCCATGGTGGTTCGACGCGAAAAATGATCTGAAAGCCGNCCAAAGACCACCCCNCCAAAAATGCTGGCTAAACCGAGAAGCGCAAACATCAAACGCGCTGTACCGCCGCTCCATCCCGAAGCCACCAATTGGGCTGGCAGAAAGTAAAAGAACAATGAGTANGTGACGCCGAAAANCACAAATGCGAGCGTGATTGNGCGCCATTTGGGGACCGTNGTTAAAACCGACACCGGAACTTTTTCCGATTNCCCTAANTCCTGACCGCGACGTAAAACAAGAAGAAGTCCCACGAAAACGCATACCCCAAAAACGGCTTGGAGTCCGTAGACAGGACGCCACGCCTCGTCGTTCCCTGTCGTTGCACGAACTGCTGTCGTTAATGGACCAGCGAGCATGACCCCTGTTCCGATGCCCGAACCGACAAGCCCAATTGCCAGGCCTCCTTGCGTTGGACCCACCATCGACGCAGCTATCCCCGGAGCAGGNACCCATACCAAGGCTGCTCCGAANCCAGCGAGAAANAGGGCAACAGCGAGGGTCCATGCATTGGGACTGACGGACATTGAACCCAGCCCAAGCGCGGATAATGCAACCCCAATCTTCATCAAGTCACTTGGATCAGTGCGGGTCGAAAGAACCGAAGTGAAACCTGTACCGATCAAATACGCAACAAGTGGAACGTTGCTTAAGAACCCAGCCAAAGTGTAGGAACCAAGCAGTTCGCGATCGATCGCCGTCAAAAGAACCGGGAACGTGAACCGCCCAAACCCTTGAGCGACCATGGAAGCTAGACCAATAAAGAGCAGCGGCATCCAAGACTGCCTCGCTGTCATGCCCGCCATTCCGATACCCGCGTCAGGTCTGGCGTCGCGAGGAGTTATTTCAAATACTGAGGGCCACCGTAAATTTTTTCGTTCATCAGAAAAACCCACCAGTGATCAACCGTCAACTACTGAATTTCTCATCACGGTGCAACCGAATTGGCCCGCTATTCGAGATCTGTATCTTCAGGAGCAACCATCGGCGGTGTCGACGCGTCCCCCTCGGCATCGTCGACAGGCCGCATAGCATCAGCAATCCCAGCCACTGCCCCCAACACCCCGCTGAACTCCGTGGGAACAACGATCTTTGTTGCCCTGCCGTCAGCAATTTGGGCAAGNGCCTCAAGGTACCTGACCGCCAAAAGATCGCTTGTGGGGTCTCCATCATGAATCGCTTGAAAGGTTTGACGCGTGGCTTCTGCTTCGCCTTCAGCGACAGTTTGCAGTCGATATCGTTCAGCCTCTGCGACCGTTCTAACAGCTTGGGCTTCGCCCTCGGCCGCGAGGATTGCGCTCTGACGTTGCCCCTCGGCTTCAAGTATTCGAGACTGCTTGTCACCNTCAGCTCGGGTGATCTCTGATTCCCGGAAGCCCTCNGCCTCNGTCACAGTGGCACGCCGCGTGCGCTCAGCTTTCATCTGCTCATGCATTGCAGCCATAACATCCGGCGGAGGATCTATGCGTTGAATCTCTACGCGGACGACTCGAACTCCCCATTTGTCGGTAGCTTCGTCGAGTATTTCTCGNAGTGCGGCGTTAATACGGTCTCGCGATGTTAAGGCCCCATCTAACTGCAGGTCNCCAACAAGATTTCGNAGATTAGTTTGCGCCANTTTGGTGATCGCCAAGACGAAGTTCGCGATGTTGTACACGAGGCGCTGCGGGTCGGTGGGCTCGTAAAACACNACGGCATCTACGGACACGACGACGTTGTCAGCGGTAATGACCTCTTGAGGTGGCACATCCACGACTTGCTCNCGCATATCGACCCGTTTAATTGTGTCGATGAAGGGAAGAATGATTTGAAGCCCTGATTCCTTCGTCTCTTTATATTTNCCAAGTCGTTCCACGATGCCGCGCTCATATGGGCGGACNATCTTCACGCCTGCTANCAGAAACAGAACGACGANCANCGCAACGACGGCTAAAAGAAAGTANCTAAACACTATTCGGATCCCTTTTCAGAGGTAGCCCGCACAACAACTCGCGTACCTCGTATTTCCATTATCTCGACGGTTGTACCGGAACTAATTGGGCCTGCATCGGATATCGCTCTCCACTCCTCGCCGCCAATCTTGACTAAGCCAGACTCGGCTGGNTCAGCAGAGACGTCCTCTAACGTTCGCCCCAGCACTCCAATTAGACGATCATGACCCGCTCCTGGCGGCGACTTCATCGCTGCCAACGACGCTCTGCTCCTTTTCCAGAAAATTGAGAAGAGAACGCCACCCAGACCGACGAAGACAATCCAATTGATCAGGAGAGGAACCCCGAGAAAGGCTAGGACCATCGCCACAGCNGCGCTNAGCCCGAACGGAATCAGGATAAATGTTCCNGCNACAAACATTTCGCCGGTTATTAACGCCGCAGCGATCACCANCCAGATCCAACGCCAAGTGTCAGGTGTNGCGTCCATGAGATCCTTCTGCCCGCCGTCGATTCTAAGCTGAGTTCCTCGACTCAGCGGCACTCGACTCAGTATTTACAACTATTTGTTCGCAAACCGTTGCCGATGAAAATGCTTTANTACCGGTTCTAAGCACTCAACCTGACTCAGCCTCCATCGAGCAAGTATCCCTCTAAGTCCTCAATCGGGTCATTGTGGCTGAACTGACCGCTCACCGCCACACTTCTCGCTTCGGGCAATATGGCAATGAAGACCAAGAAAAGNACGATCCACAACAGNCCTGGAGCCACCAGGAGCACTCTCACTTCAAGAATCTCAGCTAACTGTCCGAAGCCGAGATTCAGAATCGCCATGTGACCTGCCGCAATCATTATGTACAACGACATCACTCTGGCNCGGAACTGATCTGCTACGACGCCCTGCACAAGAGTCGCAGACAAGGCCATGTAGCTGGCCTGGGTGAGACCAGCCAGAACCGCAGCGGGAAGCACGACATTGGGCCNCGTCGCGATGCCTAGCAACATGATCGACAGACCGGAGCCAACACCTGAAACGACGAAGGTGAGGGCTCGCGTAGCGTCGTTTCGTATTTGAGACACTCCGAGAGTGCCGACCAGCGCTCCGAGCCCTAGAGCCACNAGCACACCGCTGTATAAGCCTTCCGAACCGCCCACTCTGTCTGATAAGGCAGGCAACATCGAGTCAAAGGCCATTGTGAGGCTGCAATGGGCGCCTACCAGACCGATCACCACTAACAGTCTGCGATCACTAACCACGTAACGCAGAGCGGCNCTCAAATCTCCACGCAATTCGCGTATCGCNGTGAGAACCGCTCCCTCCGNCTCTCCCCCATTTGNGGCTGCNCCTCCGTCAGTTTGAGNTAGANCTGGAGTTGTTTCGCCTCCTACCCGGAACGCGCACAGCACCCCAAGTGCAAGCAACACGGCTGACACCCCAAAGACTGCACTCACTCCAAGAGTGCTCAAGAATGCTGCCCCAAATAGAGGTCCAGCCAAACGGGAACCGTGCTGCGAAAGACCNCTAAGAGCTACCGCATTTGTCAGATGAACCCGCGGGACCGATGTGGCGACAAGTGCTTGGCGAGTCGGCACCGTGATCGCCTGCGCAGACCCTGTAGCGAAGGCAAGTANTCCTACATGCCACACCTGAACAACATCGAGGGCGGTGCAAACCGCTAGTGCCGCTGCGCCGNCAACCCCNAACACGCCTCCGCTAATTAGGACCCGACGACGTTGAAAGCGATCAGCCATAGCACCTGCTACNGGGCCGACAAACACAAAAGGTATGAAACTTGCGAAGGTAACCCAACCAACGGCNGCCGTGGACCCACCACTCAAATCATGTACCAACCACCCTCGCGCCAATATCTGAGCCCACCGTGAACCGGTAGTGAAAAACCCGTTGGCGAAAAGCCAACGGAACTCCGACGACCGCATGGCCGGAAAGCGATCTACCGGATCCTCTGCAGGTTTCGCCACCAGGCAAACGTAGCTGGCTCACGCCTCGGCGTCGCAAAGTAGNCCCTCTCCTTCGACACACGCGCATTAGTTNCGTCTTTAGGCACCGGCCTGTTGAGTAGGAATCGAAGCGTAAATGAATGGCGCATACCATTCGGGGAGCTAAACANGAGATACGTGAAATCTTGGAGGGGAAGATGACTGACGTAACCGTAAATATTCGCGATGACGGNCCGTTGCTTGTGCAGGGGCCATGTGTTCTAAAGGACCAAGCGGGCAATGTGGTGAAAGAGAGTGACAGCATGGTTGCTCTTTGCAGGTGCGGTATGTCCAACACCAAGCCGATGTGTGATGGAAGTCACACCGACAATTTTGACGGCACACTCAACCCACCTGATTAGGTCAAGACCTTTGGCAGTCTCGCCTCTATCACACACCTAAAGTTTCGGCCATGACTCAGCGCGCTGTGTCTCAAGTAGTGACCGCCCACCGTCAACTCGANGGGGCGGGGTTCGCGGTCTACCGACCTTTTCCTTCNACCTCCTTGGAGATGCTNGATCCCTTCCTCATGCTCGATGAGAAGGAACCNACCGATTACCGCCCGGGNGANGCAAAGGGTGCGCCAGACCACCCCCACCGCGGTTTCGAAACAGTGTCATATGTGCTCGAAGGAGAGACCGAACACATGGACTCGCTCGGCAACCGAGGTGTTATCCAAAAAGGTGACGTGCAATGGATGACCGCTGGTGACGGCATTATCCACAGTGAAATGCCTTCACAACGAATTCGGACCGATGGCGGGCGCGTTCATGGATTCCAGCTTTGGGTCAATCTTCCCGCAGCCTTGAAGCGAGCTACGCCTCGATACCAAGCGATCACTGCGGATCAAATACCCGTCGTCNACGGCGACAAATGGAGGGCAGTGGTCATTGCGGGCCAANTCTTTGGAGTTAACGGNCCAGCGAACACCCATACCCCGNTTTGCTACGCCCACATCACGCTTGAACCNACTGCCTCGCTTGAGTTTGATCTTCCTGCTGACTATCAGATAGGGCTCTACGTTTTTCTTGGGCACGGATTGTTCGGGGCAAATCCAAAATCTGTACGCGAGCACCAAATGGCAGTATTCGAACCGTCTCTTGGCACAGTCCACATCTCCTCAGNTAGCTCACATTCAGATACAGAGATACTCCTGATGGCTGGCAGACCGCTGGCCGAACCGGTAGCTCGCCACGGTCCCTTCGTTATGAATTCACATGCGGAAATCATCGAAGCGATAGAGGATTANGAGACTGGCAGAATGGGCANAATTGTTCCAACAGGAACCGCTTAACCGAACTNGTGGTANCCGGCGGGGTGAAACTCGGCCCGGCTTGCATACCTTCGGNNGCACCGCCCTCACAACTAACCCGTTGGGCGGGGCGCATCCGCTCAACCGGCCGTACGATTGAGGCATGGACGGCGAGATCCGAACATGGCATTACGGCCTAATTGCNCGCTGGTGGGCGGAGTTCAACCACGGCGGCTCCGACATCGAATTCTTCCAGAACACAATCAGGCGTTACGGCCAACCAGCCTTAGACGCTGGCTGCGGCACTGGTCGCCTCCTTCTCCCGTTCTTGCATTCAGGCCTCGACGTTGACGGCAGCGACGTCTCCCCGGACATGATTGCTTGGTGTAACAAANAGGCNGAAGCTGAGGGNCTCGCCGTNAATCTCTACACACAGGCGATGCACGAACTTGACCTGCCGCGCCGCTATCGGACGATTGTCCTTTGCGGCGTCTTCGGTTTAGGNGGCAACCGTTCGACCGATCTCGAAGGTTTACGTCGTATCCACTCACATTTGCGGCCAAACGGAAGGCTTGTGATGGACCACCACTTAGAAAACGATGAGCAAAATTTCATCTCAACGAACATCAAGAACTCCCAACTGCCTGCTCCGTGGCCTGAATCGGGCGATCGTCGCGCAACAAGCGCTGGAGACGAGTTGGAGTTGCGGACCCGACTGCTAGAGGTTGATGCGGATGAGCGAAAGGTTGTCCGCCAAATTTCTGTTCGCCGATTTGATAACGGCCTACAGACAGCAAGCGACACTCATTCGATTGTGATTTGCGTTTACTCCATTGAGGAGGTCGAAGCCATGCTNATGCAAGCCGGATTCTGCCAGGTGAAAGTGAACCGAACCCTCGAAGTTCAGGATTCAACACTCGACATTGAGCGCGTAGTTCTTGAGGCGAGCGCTTAGTTAGATTTCGACGGATGCCTCGGTCTATGAGTCCCTGGCCGGGGTGACCAAGGCACGTCTTCCGTGCTATGAAGACGTGCCGATCCGNAGAAGTTTCGCGGCGTTTTCTCGAAGAAATTTTGGCCAAACCTCGTCACGCAGCGGCACATTCTGCATGTCAGTCATTATTCGTTCAAGTGAAAGACCCATAGGGAAATACCCGGCGTAAATGATCTTGTCAGCGCCGCGCGAGTTCGCATAATCAATCACGGCTTTGGGATAGTGCTTNGGCGCAAACGCTGAGGTTGAGTAGTAAAGATTCGGCCACTTCAACATCAGTTTGACTGCTAAGTCTTCCCATGGCTCACAACCATGTCGAGTTACAAAAACCAGTTCGGGAAAGTCGTACATGACTTGGTCAAGACGCTCAACATGCTGTGGCCACATCGGAAANCGCGGTCCCGGAACTCCAACACATGAGAAAATAGGTANGTCGAGCTCTACACANTTGGCATAGATCGGATACATCAGAGCCTCATCGATACCGACCTGAGGGTTGTAACCGGAATTGAAGGCGGTGAACGCTCGGACTCCGAACTCCTCGTACTGGCGAACCATGGATCGGATTCCGTCCATGCCTCGATTCGGGTCCACCCAGCCGGAGCCCACGAATCGATCAGGATGGTCCTGCACAGCTTGACGACTGACCTCATCACCCACTCCGATGAGACCGACCTCAACGCCGAAGCGATCCATCTCATGCAACGTCACCGAAATCGGATCAGCGCTTCCATAGAGTTCTTTAGGAACGTTCTTGAACATGTACTCAACCGGAAACTCGAAATCAGTTGAGCCATCTTTTAGTTGTTTGCGGATGAAGTCATATTGAGAGAAGTCCGTCGCAGGGAAACCAATCATTGTGTCAACGATCCCAATGTCTGAAGGCGTTGCCATCTATGTGCTCCTAGCCAGCAGTTTGAGCAAGCGCGGCGTGAAAGATCCCGCAAGAAGAATCACGCGGGATTTCGTCACGAGTTAACGGTGCATTCACGTCTTCGGGGGTTGGACCGTGCATATTCGCGAGCGGCCGCAGCTTCGTTAAGTCAAATCCGTACAACTTGGCTGCGTTCTCACCTAAAAGTAACCGCCGAGTTGATTCCGGAATGTCGGAGAACGTAAGTCGAAGCGATTCCAAGTTGTATGGGAAGGTCCCCTCATAATGCGGATAGTCATTTCCCCATAACACTCGGTCTTCACCAATTTGGTNGATGCCCTCAAGCTCTGATTTCCCGGGGAAGCTCGCTCCGTACCAACAGCTACGAGCGGCGGAAACGCTGGGCGGATCGTTGAGAGCCCANCCATCCTCATATTTCATCTCTCCGATTGCGCCACGTGCCATTCCCATGTGGATGCGATCGAGTTGCTGCAGAAGCGGACCAACCCAAGCGCACCCTGATTCGGTCATGATGTATCGAAGCCGCGGAAACCGCTCAAACACCCCACTCATGAGCAGATGCCGAAACCCCGACTGCGAATAAAAGATGACTTCAGTGATCCAAATAGCCTCCCCAACCATGCTTTCCTGATAGTTGGGTGAGCCTTGCCCTGAATGTTGGTTCATCACTAGATCGTGATCTTGAATCGCCGCAAAAACTCGATCCCAGGCAGGGTCATAGATCGGCTTAACCCATTTACAATCGGGTGGAATAATCGGAAGCAGAACACCGCCCCGAAGGCCGGATTCAGCAATAAATTCGATGTCTTTTACAGCTTCGTCAAGGTCGTTCGGCAAGATCAAACCTACGCCTGCCCGCCGATCAGGGTCTTCGGCACAAAAATCGACCAGCCACCGATTGTGAGCCCGAATGCCCGCCAAATAGCGCTCATACTCTTCAGCGGTCGGCGGATGGGCGGTGACCACGCTCTTGTTATAGAACGGCGGAACGGTGTTGGGGAACACAACTTCCCCAACCACTCCCTGAGAGTTTTGGTCTGTGGTCCGAATATCTAAATCCCAGTTTCTGAGCTTCTTGGAGCCGTAGTGTTCTTCAGAGGGGTTGACATATCCCCCTCTCCACTGGTCGAACTCTTCGCGATATCTCGCGTCGAGGTATTCGCGGTATTGAGAGTGACTTGCGCCTGCNTGCGTGTCAGCTGTGATGAGTATGTACGGATCGTTAGTCATAGTGCATTGATTGTTCGGGCCTTGCATCTGCAAGTCTTACAGAAGCGAACGGGTTTCTCTAGGTTCGACCGGTCAATTCACCCTATTTCTACCCCATTGCAGCCACCTCACCNGGATCGAAGAGGCTATTGCGGAACCGCACCCTCGAGCGGGCAGCGTCGGAATTTAAGTTCCTTTATCTTCGGTGGAGACAGGGTTCTCGTCCGCCGAAGGTTCTCTTGGCAGTTGCAGAATCCGTTCGGCAAGGTGATTACGTTGGATCTCGTCGGTCCCTCCGGCGATCGAGATTGCTGGCGAACTCAAAAAAAAGTGGTGAAATTGAGCCGACGCTGCATCTTCCTCAGCAAGCATCCCGTGGGCTCCCTGGGTTGCCAACCCCAGGTCCCGTTGAGCGCGCGTAATTCTTGAAACAGTGAGCTTAGACATCGGACCTTCGAAACCAGGCAATGGATTGCCTTGACGCCGCGAGGCACGGACACGCTGATTCGTATATTTCATCGCTTGCCGCCATGTATGTAGGTGAGCACGCTGAGAACGGATTAACGCAGGATCTCCGTGGCCGTGTTCGGCAACTAAATCCGCGATCAATCGATTTGCTCCTCGGCCTTGAGCGGCGGCTGAACGACGCCTTTGTTCTCGTTCCTGGAGTTGGGCACAGGTCTGGGTTAGNTCAACCTTGCCGAACGGTCCACCTTCGTGGGCATCGGGATTATATGAGTTCTTCTCCAACGCAAGAAAAGTTCGAGTAATCGTCCAGCCGTCTTCCGGAACTCCGATGACATCGTCAACAGGTATCCGTGCATGGTCGAAGAACACCTGGTTGAAGCTGGCACCACCAGTCATAGTTCGCAGGGGTCGAACGTCGACCCCCGGCTGATCTCGGTGGATAAGAAAAAACGTCAGCCCTTGGTGTTTCGCCGCTTCCGAATCGGTGCGCGCAAGAAGCATTCCGTAATCCACTTCATCGGCCCTTGAGGTCCAGATCTTCGAGCCGTTCACCACCCACTCGTCACCATCAAGAATCGCCTTCGTAGTTACCCCAGCTAGGTCTGAACCGGCTTCTGGCTCACTCAGCATTTGGCAAAACGTTTCACCTTTCCACGCCATGGCGGGCAAGAATTTTCGCATCTGGNTGTCTGTACCGTGCCGAAACAACATTGGAGCGAGCAACGACGGTCCAATCCCTGATGGAGGCGGCAACGCGCCGATTTTTCTCCGCTCTTCCCGCACCGTTCGAACGTCTACTCGATCCAAGCCTCGCCCGAACCAATCGGTAGGCCAGCCGGGATAGCCCCAACCCGAGTTCGCAAGAAGCTCAAACCAATCCCCAACAGGTCGGTCAGGATCCCAGTTCTTGCGGTACCAACGCTCGGCTTCGCTGCGCACACTTATCGCCACAAAGGTCGACGCTAGCGTCAAATAAACGCGGNAGATCACGCCAAAGTCAGAAGGTTGAAGTCCTGCAGNCTTGGTCTTGCTATGGCGTCGGCTGACCAGGCGCGACAATACTGATCTCTAGTCGGAACTGGAGATTGTCCAATGCACGTCGGAATGGCACTCGTTTTTCAGAACCCNGATGATCTTCGTGACGACCGCGAGGTCTATGACGCAGAGTTAGCGTTGGGATTAAAAGCCGAATCTCTCGGATTTCAAAGTCTTTGGACCGTTGACCACCACTTCTCGGGTTACTCAATGAGTCCCGATCCACTGCAGATCTTGACTTGGTTCGCTGGGCAAACTCAAGACCTGCTGCTAGGTACAGCCGTGATCGTGCTGCCATGGCATGATCCTCTTCGCGTAGCCGANCAAGTGACGTTGTTGGACAACATGTCGGGAGGCAGGCTGCTCCTCGGAATCGGACGCGGTCTGGCTCGTCTTGAGTATGAGGGATTTCGTGTTGATCGGAGCACCTCTCGCGAACGATTTATCGAATACGCAGATGCTTTGTTGACCGGGCTCGAGGAAGGCGGATTGCACTACGAAGGCGAATTCCTCAACCAGCCACANAGGGACCTCAGGCCNGCTCCCCAACGATCATTTGTGGGTCGAACCTGGGCTGCTGCGGTCTCACCTGAATCAGCCCCGATCATGGCTCGCCTCGGGGCAGGACTATTAGTGATTCCGCAAAAGCCTTGGGAGGTGGTCGCCGCCGATGTCGCGGCATATGAAAAAACTTGGGCCGCTGAACATCCCCACAAACCACCGCCACCGCCCCTTTCGGGAGGTTTCGTGTTCGTCGATGAAAGCGCTGACCGAGCCGCCGAACTGGCGCACAAATACATCGGAAATTACTACCGCTCAATTCTCGAACACTACGAACTTGCGACTCGCTCAAACTTTGATGTGANGGGCTACGAGTTCTATTCAAACGTCGCTGATCACGTCGAAAATAGAGGCTTAGACGGTGCAGCGGANGACTTCATCAGCTTGATGCCATGGGGCACACCAGACCAAGTAATTGAAAAGGTCGCAGCGATTGAAGCCAANATCGGAATCGCCGGCTTTTTTCCCTTTTTCTCCTANGGAGGCATGCCTTACGACGAAGTCTCTCGCAACGTGGACTTGTTCGTTGACGCCGTGATGCCAGAACTCAAGAGTTGGGATGTAGCCCCTATGTTCAATCCCGTCGGGTGAGGCAAAANGCAGAAGAATCAACGACGAGAGAGGCGGCGTTCAAGACCAGGCTCACAGTGTGCTGGACTAGTAACCGGTTTCGGCAGCGACAAATGTGTACGAGAGAGATTCGTGCCCTATTTATCTAAAACAATTCNAAGAGTGGGTTTTTATGTTGATTGAGGATCTACGGGTATTAGATCTCACTGATCACCGGGGCGAAGTGGGTCCTTGGCTCCTTGGAAGACTCGGAGCCGAAGTCATAAAGATTGAACCGCCCGGGGGCTCAACGGCTCGGCGCGAACCNCCTTTTGTCACCGATGCTCCCGATGGTCTTGGGAGTCTGCAGTTCNCCGCCTACAACGACAACAAACAGTCCGTGGAGCTAGATCTCAACACCGACGCTGGCCGCGACGCCGTACTGAAATTGGCNTCGGGTGCAGAAATCATCTTCGACAGTGGGCCGCCAGGTTATTTGACTTCGGCCGGAATATCTGAAGCGGAACTCACCGCNGTGAATCCAGAACTTGTGTACGTCTTGGTGACCCCGTTTGGAGCCGACGGGCCCCGTTCTGGCGACCCCGCGTCCGAACTTTCCATTGCAGCGCTCGGAGGACCGATGAGTCTTCAAGGCGTCAGGGAAAGAAGTCCTCTGAAGGTGTCGGTTCCTCAGGTTTGGCGTCATACCGGAGCGGAGGCAGCGCTGGCAAGCCTCGTCGGGTACACGCGAATGCAAAGAACCGGCGAACCGCAGTGGATCGATGTGTCGGCGCAAACGGCCATGACCTGGACGTTGCTTAACTCTATGGAGGCACACGAAGTTCAGGGTTATGACTTCGAAAGGGCGGGCTCTAAAGTTTCGTTGGCTCTCACGATTGACCTTCGACGCTCGGCCCGCGATGGGTACGTCATTAACGCTCCCATTGGCGCAACNTANGGCCCACTGGTTCCGTGGATGATCGCTGAAGGAATCGTTGACGAATCCTGGGCCGACGAAGACTGGTCTACCTANGACCACCGCGCCCTCTCAGGCGAAGAAACGGCTATGAGCTACGAAGACATGCTCNGCGCTCTCGACGATCTCTGTTCGCGTTACACACGCGAAGAACTGCTAATGCGTGGAATCGAACTCGGAGCCACCTTCGCTCCGGTCAACTCAATACACGATCTTCTCAACGTCGACCACCTTGAGGTTCGCGACTTNTGGAGACCGTTCNAAGTTGCCGACACCGGTTCAGAGGTTCGACGCGCCGGTGGTCCCCTCACCGTCGACGGAGAACGGTGTGACCAACCATCGAACATCCCAATCTCGGACTCGAGCGGAACCAAAGTTCGCTCTGAACCGGTCCGCATGCGACGCACGTCCGACGCCGGNCCCCGTGACGGNGACCTCCCGTTTGCCGGACTGAAGGTTGCCGACTTTAGCTGGATCGGAGTGGGTCCAATCACCGCAAAATGTTTCGCCGANCACGGAGCAACAGTCGTAAGAGTTGAGACCGAAAAACGTCTCGACACCCTCCGAGCCCAGGCACCATTCAAAGATGGTGAGTTCGGTATCAATCGCTCCAACTTTTACGGCAGTTTCAACACTTCTAAGTTGTCGCTGGGACTGGATCTGTCTTCGGCGGCNGGTCTNGGGGTCGCCAGACGACTCGCGGGTTGGGCTGATGTAGTGATTGACAGTTTCAGGCCCGGAACGATGGAGCGGCTCGGTCTCGGTCATGAACAGATCCGAGACGACAATCCTTCAGTAGTCACCATCACGACTTCGTTGCTTGGAGGAGGGGGACCTATGTCATCCCTCGCCGGTTACGGGTTTCATGCNGCAGCTATCGCAGGCTTTACAGAGTTAGTTGGCTGGCCTGACCTTGGCCCCGANGGCCCCTGGATGGCTTACACCGACGCCATCGCTCCTCGTTTCATCACTACAGCGATAATCGCCGCACTCGACCGTCGTAAGCGAACAGGCCAGGGATGCCACATCGAGGCNGCTCAATTGGAAGTCGGGCTGCAACTGTTGGCGCCCGAACTTCTCGATTATCAGATCAACGGTTACTTAGCTACACGACTAGGGAATCGAGACCTCCACCTAGCACCGCAAGGTGCNTACTCATGCTCAGGTGAGGACGAATGGTGCGCACTCACTGTTGTTGACAACGAGAGCTGGCTCGCTTTACAGCGGGCACTTGATTTCCCGGAGTGGGCTGCAAGCTCCGATCTCTCTACNTTGGAGGGAAGGCAAGCCCACCACGACATAATCGACGACAGACTTACCGAATGGACTAGTAGTCGCACCGCCGAAGAGGTCGAACGCATCCTCTTAGGCGCCGGGATCCCGGCTGGGAAGGTCCAGCGGAGTAGAGATCTTGTATCAGACCCTCAATATCTTCATCGTGACTTCTATAAACGTCTTGAACATAGCGAAGTTGGTGTTATTCCTTACGCTGGCCACCAATACAAAATCCGGGACTATAACCATGGNCCTCGGAGNGCCGCTCCGATGCTCGGGGAACACACCTACGAAGTGCTGTCGGAGTTACTTGGCATGAGTCCCGACGAAATCGCNGAAGCGGCAAGCGATGGTGCTCTCTCATGATCGTTATCGCCGGTCCCGTGTTGANCGGCGNTAACGAAAGANCACACNAATAGGGCGAGGTGAGGGNACTTTGACTACGGAACAACCTAACCCCGCCACNCTCGACGACGAACAACGGGCAGAGCTTTTCGCGCAACTCGTCGAAACTTATGGCTCAGCGGAGGCGTCGCGTCGGTGGATGGCAGCGTTCGCTTCCGAAGACGCCACCGAGACGTAGTCAGTTCATACCGCCGCTCGCGCGCACGCGCTAATCAAGGCCATTACCTGCGTCAGATACGAGACTTTCTGTCCTGGCGTCGTGATTGGCCGGTATCTTCNAGCCAACCGTTACAACCGCAGCCGGTGTCGTCGCCTAATCTTGGGAACAGCANCGTAAGGGGANTGTTATGCACGATCTCGTGATTCGGAATGGTCAGGTGATTGACGGCACCGGCCTACCTGCGCGTCAAGCCNATGTGGCTGTCGACAAAGGAGTCATTACAGAAGTCGGCGATGTTTCCGAGTCTGGACGTGAGGAGATTGACGCTGCAGGGAAACTCGTCACCCCAGGGTTCGTCGATATTCACACCCACTACGACGGTCAGGTTGTGTGGGACCCCGATCTCAGTCCGTCAAGCTGGCATGGTGTCACCACGATCGTGATGGGAAACTGCGGCGTCGGATTTGCTCCCGTCCNTCAAGATCGACACGAGTTCCTCATCAGCGTGATGGAGGGAGTNGAAGACATTCCGGGTGCCGCCCTCAGNGAGGGTGTCCCNTTCAATTGGGAGACTTTCCCTGAATATCTCGACGCCATCGACGCGCTCCCCCATTCCATCGATATCGGGGCGCAAATGCCCCATTCAGCGCTTCGGGTATACGTCATGGGTGATCGGGGACGCGATCACGACGAAGTCGCGAGCGAGGACGAGATCGCTGAGATGCGTCGCCTGACGGAGGAAGCTTTGGACGCTGGAGCTCTCGGTTTCACTACCTCGCGCACCATCAATCATCGCGATCGTGACGGCAACCAGATTCCCACACTCACCAGCGCCCCAGCCGAGTTGTGGGGCATCAGCCAAGCCCTCGCNGGTCGTCGGGCNGGTCACATGGANATCGTGTCGGATTTTCGCGATCTNGACGTCGAGTTTGAGATATTCGAAGGGATGGCTAACGCCGGAGGGTCCCCTCTGTCGGTACTNCTCATCCAGGACGACCGTGAGCCGAGCAAATGGCGNGAGGTACTGGATCGAATCAACTCCGCCCGCGGCAACGGCCACGACATCACAGCTCAGATAGCCGCTCGTCCAGTCACATTGCTTCTAGGTCTACAAAGCTCCATGCATCCATTCATTACCTGTCCCACCTACCGCCNAGAGCTAGCAGACTTGGATCTTGATGAGCGGCTGGAGCGGATGCGGGATCCGGAAATGCGNGCGATCCTCATCGGCGAACACGCCGATCGAACTCGAGGGATGTCGGGAATGATCGCCCAGTCATTTCACAAAATGTTCCCACTCGGCGANCCGCCGGACTACGAACCNCGACCCGAGGACAGCATNCTCGAACGNGCCCGGCAAGCTGGGANGGAGCCNGTGGAANTGGCNTACGACATGCTNTTGAGCCGGAACGGCCGCGAGCTNATGCTCTTTCCCTTGGCGAACTTTTCCGAAGGCAACCATGATGCCCTGCGAGAGATGAATCTTGCTGCAGGTACTTTGCCCGGTCTGAGTGATGGCGGGGCGCATTGNGGCGTGATTTGTGATGCCAGTTTCCCCACTTACATGCTCACGCACTGGGCCCGCGACCGAGANCGNGGCGAGCGGCTGCCACTTGAGTACCTAGTGCAGCGCCAATGCCGTGACACCGCCCGCCAAGTCGGACTCGAGGATCGCGGCACGCTGGAGCGTGGGATGATCGCTGACATCAACGTCATTGACTTTGAAGGGTTGACCCTCCGCGCTCCTGAAATGGTGTACGACCTTCCCGCCGGAGGGCGACGGTTGGTNCAACGTGCCGAGGGTTACNCNGCGACCATCAAGANCGGCGAAGTGATTTTCCGCGACGGGGTGGCCACCGGGGTTCGCCCCGGACAACTGATCCGCGGTCCGCGCAGCGCGTCGGTCTAATCGAAAACTCGGTTGATTTGACGNTTCTAANNCAGGTGTAGGCGAACAGCNCCTCANTAGTGCNNGGGAGGTCAACNACNGGGNCAAGCAACCAGCCTGATGGATATGATCCATGTATGACTGATTTCGGCGTAAATATGTTTCCCACGGACAAAGCCATCGATCCCATGACGCTGGCTATNGAGGCGGAGGGTCGAGGCTTCGAGTCGATTTGGTTCCCNGAGCACAGCCATATTCCCACCAGNNGAGAAACCCCTTGGGGACTCAACCCTAAGGCTCCACCACTTCCGGAGGAATACTGGCGGACACATGACCAATTTGTGGCGCTTGGTATGGCCGGATCAGTTACCAGCACGATCAAACTGGGCACAGGTATCACTCTCGTCCCTCAGCGAGATCCCATCTGGCTCGCCAAAAGCGTTGCAACAGTAGATGCTCTCACCAACGGTCGTTTCCTATTCGGAATCGGCTACGGCTGGAACAAAGAAGAGTTACACCATCACGGCGTCAAATTCACTGAGAGACGCGCAGTGATGCGAGAACGCATTCTCGCCATGAAAGAACTGTGGACGAAAGAAGAGGCGGAGTTCCACGGTGAGCATGTTGACTTCAGTTCCACCTGGCAATGGCCCAAACCGACACAGAAACCCCACCCACCAATCATTCTTGGCGGCGCCGCGGGTCCAAAAACAATGAACGACATCGTCGAATACTGCGATGGTTTCATGCCCATCACTGGACGCTACGACTTCGGCGAACAAATAAACACTCTCAAACAGATGGCTTCAGATGCTGGAAGGGACCCCGAATCATTCGACTTCGGACAATTTGGAACCCCGCCNAAAGCNGAAGTAGTGGANAGCCTGATCGAGGCAGGATGCAACCGCATCGTCTTCACGCTTCCGCCTGCCGANGCCGACACGGTGATCCCCAAACTCGATCAAATCGCTGAGTTCAAGGACCAATACAGCTAACCAAAGCTGCCCGAAAATTGTTATTCAACACNGGTCTCAATAGAGGCTGAAATGTTGTCAGTCCAATTGCGACGCCCAGGATCGTACCGCCANGAGGAACTGGTCAACNAGATCGTCGGAAATTTCAAGNGANAGTGCGATAAAGCCGCGCCGAGCTAGGTACCAACCCNTGTCAAGCATGGCGTGAAAGAACAACTCAAGGTCGGGTTCTTCAGCATGGATTGCGANCATGGAGCCAACGCCAGTCGCCTCAAATGGGCAANGGTGGGAACCGAATATTTCGTTGAGGCTCTCNCGAAGACGATCACCTCTTTCGTTGACCTCTCGGATGACCTCCGGCGTCAAGATCTCGGTCAAGGTCGCCACTACGGCCGTCATCGAAAGAACGTTGTTGTTGAACGTACCCGCCTGACTCAACTCACCGCCGGCATCGGGATCAAANGCTGCAAGNAAATCAGCTCGGCCNCCAAAGGCCCCGAACGTCAAACCGCCGGCTAGATATTTGCCAAGCGTCGTGAGGTCAGGCAGCACCGACAGCAATTCTTGAGCGCCGCCCGGGGCCAGACGCGATGTCATCACCTCATCGAAGATGAGCAGCGTCCCGTTTTGATCGCAGAGCTGACGTAGCTCAGCTAGAAACCCTGGNGCCGAAGGGATACATCCCGCACCACCTTGTACGGGTTCGACTATGACAGCAGCAATCCCNTTCGGCGAACTCGTGAATGCGNGGCGCGTTGCCTCCACGTCGTTAAAAGGAACGACAACGAAGTCGTGCGGAACGTTCATCGGCGAAGATTCAGGAGAGAATGCGAGCACCCCGCCGTGGTAGCCGTGCCTGAATGCCAGGATTTGTTGGCGTTTCGTGAGATGNTTCGCGAGCGCGAGCGCCATCAAGTTTGCTTCGGTGCCAGAGTTCGTGAACCGAACCTGCTCAACGGACGGGAAACGTTCGGTGATNAGTCGCGCTGCCTCTATTTCGACTGTGTGCGTTGCTCCTAGAGAAAACCCTGTCTCCAGGGCTGCACTAACAGCACGACGCACCGGCGCTGGGCTGTGACCTAATAGGCCAGCGGTGTAATTCCCGAGCAAGTCAACGTATTGGTGGCCGTCCACGTCCACCAGATGCGGACCTTCGGCTGAAGCAACCCGAAACGGGAACGGATCGAAATGCAGCACCGAGCGAGTGTTTCCACCAGGCATGACTTTTCGAGCTTCACGATCCGCCATTTCGCTTCTCGGTCGTTTGGAGCGATACCGCTCGTAGGCTTCGACCAACGATTTACTTTCAGTCAAAGGTATGCACTCCCGCGATGTAGCCGCTGCCGGCCCTGCTCTGTGGTACGAGTCACCGCGCCAGCGGACCTCGTAAGAGGCTGCCGGGAGTCAATCCCGTCGTCTCTCCGTCTTCCACCAATATTCCACCATTCACGATCGTGGCTCTGAACCCTGTCGCTGTTTGACGCAGACGCGGGGCCCCGGCCGGAAGATCGTGAACTAGCTCAGGAAGATTGGGACCTACCGTTTCGGGGTCAAACACATTGATATCCGCNGCTTTTCCTTCAGCGAGCACTCCGCGATTGTTGAATCCCCAGGCGTTAGCGGGGACTTGAGTCATTCGATGCACAGCCTCNTCCAAANTAAAGGCTCCTTNATTCCGTACCCAATGACCAAGCATGTGACTCTGCAAGGACGAGTCCATGATCTGAGTGACGTGNGCGCCGCTGTCGCTGAAGGTCGGTATCGCGTATGGGTGACGCATCAGTTCCAANACCACATNCTGATCTTGATTCGCCGCAGCCTGAACAAAGAAGACNTCAAGGTCGTGTTTAAGCGCTACGTCGATAAACACCTCCATTGGGGCTTGATCGCGTTGCGATGCTAGGTCTGCGATGGATGAGAAGGGCGGAAGGGCAGAGTCTTCCATCGGATAGACGTGTTCCCATTCGGGCTTACGGGTCTCGGCGCCTATAGCGCGGCCGTAGTCACCGTGGACAGCCTCTTCTACCAGGCGACTTCGGGTGGTCGGGTCGGCGAGAGCTGCCCTCTGCTCNTCGAGAGGNCGAGTCCTTAACTCGTCCCATACGGGTAGTGCATCAAACGGGAGCCTGGTTGCAAAGGAGAGCAGAACGCCGAAGTAACGCGTATGTACCTGAGCCCACGAACGACCTCCGCCGTCGTTGATTCGATCCAATAGTTCGACCACTGGTTTCCAACCGTTGTCCTCTTGGCCCGCTGCCAACATGCCGTAAGTAACCGGCACCCCGGTTCGGATAGCCAAATCGACAAGGCGACTGATGTAGGCCTCGCGTTTTACGGGATCTCGGGATCGGAGATGATGGTGATTGGCAAGTTCGAAAATCCCCGCGCCTAGTCGCCCCATCTCTGCGACCAACGCCTCGATCTCACTCCATGCTGCCATTCGGCTCGCAACCGGCCGATCGTCAGAAGTCGCGTGGTTCACTGAAATCGAGGTCGTGAAACCCATNGCGCCNGCCTCAATAGACTCCCGCAACTGACCCACCATGCTGCGAAGGTCGCTCTCATCAGCTTCCTCTTCAAAAGCGCGCTCTCCCATGGCCCACGTGCGCAGAGCGGAGTGACCCACATATCCGGCGTAGTTGATGCCTTTCGGAGTTCGGTCAACGAAGTCAAGATATTCGGGGTAGGTCTCCCACGACCAATCAATTCCAGCGGCCATGGCATCCGCCGAAATGTCCTCTGCTCTTTCGAGATTCCGCACCACGAGATGTCGTTCATGGGAACGCACCGGAGCCAAGGTAAATCCGCAGTTACCCATGACTGCGGTTGTTACCCCATGAAAGCATGAACTCTCACCAAGAGGATCCCAAGCAATTTGGGCATCCATGTGGGTGTGCACGTCGATGAACCCTGGGCTGACAACATGACCTTCGGCGTCAATTTCGCGGTCAGCNCGCCGTCCCCTGAGACTGCCGATCTCAGCGATCACNCCNTCTTGGATTAGAACGTCGGCAGCCCGACCGGGTTGACCGGTGCCATCGACCACGGTTCCACCACGAAGAATCAGATCGCTCATCGTTACCCCCATCAATCTGGTGAGGTCCTCACCTCTCCACTANTCCACATTAATGCGGCGAGTGGTTATGGCACGAGCGGCTCTGTGACGAAGTCGCTACTTNGATGACCGGTGCNGCTGTCGAACGGTACTCCTAAGGGATCACTGGCAGCATGATGTGNCTCTGNTANNGGGCGTTGTGGTGGACTTTCTGTCTGGCGANGGTCCAGGTCGTGCCTCGGGCTTGNTCACCNCCGGTGTTNAGGTTGCGATCGAAGCGCGGAAAATTGCTGGAACTGATGTCAAGTCGGANTCTGTGCCCGGCGAGGAAAACNTGAGACGTCGCCCACAAATCGATTTCTAGTTCGGTGATCTCGCCGGGCCGCATNAACGTCGGTTGTTCGCGCGAGTGTCGGTANCGGCATCGGATCATCCCGTCAATAATATTTTGCGCGTAGCCGTTGGGNTGTACGTCGACCAATTTTGCGGTGAAGTCTGTGTCCAGCGCTGAGGATTCAGCGAACAAGACGACTTTGATTGGTCCAGTTACCTCCAGTTCGGNTTCAAGAATNTCTCCGGTGTAGACGAGCACATCCGGTCGATTCTCCACCTCACGTTGGTCGTAGGCGCCGATCGGTAGAACAAGCAGGTTTCCACCGTTGGTGGGTACGGGGTCATCGGGATCGTACGCAAAGGCGTCTGGAGGTGAATCACCTGCAGCTGTTCTCGCGAGTGCTCCGTCGCCGTTGACGGTGTTGGCTGATCCGTCGCTGTCGAGATACATCGGGGTCCATTGAGTTCGCGCGAGCGGCCACTCGTGTTCGTCTCTCCATTGGTTTCGTCCCATGGTGAAAAGCCGAATAGGTGGTCGTTCATCCCAATCGTTATTCTCGTTTTTGAGCCATCTGTCTAAGAAGTCCAACTCGTAGTTGTGGAGGTCAAGGAGGGATGCGTCACCGAAGTCCGCTTCACCGGCGCCCTTAGTGGTCGGTGAGGTATAGGGAAATAAATGACCCCAGGGCCCAAGCAATAGTCGCTGCCCGTCTCTCGCTTCGGGGCTTTTGGCTCCGCTGGCTAGTCCGTTGTACATGATGGTGCCATCGCGGCTGAAAATGTCGTACCAGCTACTGACGTGGAGCATGGGTACGTCAACATCGCCAAATTTTTGTTCGGCATTTATGTTGTGCCAATAGGGTCCGTCGTCTGGGTTATCGAGATATTCGCGTAGGTACGGGGCAACTTCGTCAAGTAGATCGGCCCATTCCATTAAGGGAAGCCGCCGGTAGGCCTCAGTTGTAAACGGGTTCGCGAAGTTGATTGGGCGTTCTAGATAGGGACGAATCTGTGGCCAAAGTTCGTCCTTGAGGCCCATTCGATCGATGGTGTTGCGAGCTAGAAAGATGGCGTAAGGGATCATCCAACCATGAACAAGCGCGCCTCCCACGTCGTAAACCCAACCCGCGTGAAAGTCGGCGGCGGCGGAAACAGGTACTTGACATCGCAGGGAGGGAGGCGCCGTCCACGACATTAAATATTGTGTGGCACCGAGGTAGGACTGACCGATAGTTCCAACATTGCCGTTGCTCCAAGGCAGCGTCGCAGCCCATTCGACTGTGTCGTAGCCGTCGAACGGCTCGTCGACCAGCGGCGTAAAGTCCCCCTCGGAAGCGAAACGACCCCTAGTGTCCTGGATTGCCACGATGTACCCGCGGGGGACAAAGAATTCATGATCGCCGAAGTCGCTGATGAATTGTTTCCCATAGGGAAGACGCAGAAGCAAGACGGGGAACTTGCCTTCGGCATCGGGCCTGTAGACATCTGCTACCAGCGTCGTACCGTCTCGCATTTTTGCTGGCACGTCTGCTTCTCGGATGATTCGATACTTGGCGGCCGTGTTCAACGGGCTTCCCTTCTTGGCAGCAGCGATTTCAGACTTCTTGGGTGCGTCTATTGAGATGACGGAGCGTTGTAGGCGTGAAGCAGTGCGGCAGTGTCGTTGTATTCCCGCATCTCTAAGATCTTTCCGTCAACCACCGTGTTCACGTGAACCCAGTCCATTTCATAGGGTTGATCGTTGTGGAGGAAGTGTCCGCTCTCGCTTCCAATGACGATCACTCGATCTCCCTCGTTCACTATCTCGTGTGCTTTTAGATGTCCGAGGCGGATATTGCTTTGGATCAAATTCACGTATTCGTCGGCGCCCGCAGGCCCGACGTAGATCCCGCCGAACGGAATTGGTTCCGGCAAGAGGTTGACGAGCTTTCCTTCATCACTAAACACACTGGTATCTGCACCGTATAAGAACGCTTTGACGATTTTTTCGTTTGACGACATAAGAACCTCCGTGGGAAAACTCTCTCACAGATCGAATGAACGCGGCGGGCCGTGCAGATCGGGATACTTCCTTCAATCAACGGCTGAATAAACCATTGGCAAGAGAGGCTCTGTTCGCTGGGTAAGTTCGTTAGTTCTCATGGAACAGCGAGGAACCTAAATCGCTGTTAGATCTGTAGGAAAGATTTGATCTCGTGTCGCGATCGAAGATGAATAACTTCGGCGTGCGACCATGACCCGTCTGTCAGGCACCGCTGATAGCGCTGTCGTGTCTCATCAAAGTTCTGCCAGCTCCACAAAATCACGTTTCTTTCTGGATCGCGGCTGTAGAGGTTGCTGAACGGCTCCCTGTTTCCATTCCACAGCTTTTTCCTGCTTAAGACCCGAAACAAGGTTCGAGGGACAAGTTGACGCATGACAGTTACACGTGACAGATCCAGCCAAATGATCTGTTGGGCGGCCAGTAACTGAACTTCTCCCACAGAGTTCCAGTTGCCATCAGTTACCCACCCCGACGTTGCCTTATCGAAACGCTGTTCGAGATCAACCTTGAACTGTTCGACCGGCCGCAAATTCCACCCGTTTTCAAAGGCCAGGGAGTCCATCTCAATGTGCTCTAGGCCATAACGTTCTGCCAGACGTTGAGCTACGAAGGTTTTGCCCGCACCAGACGATCCAACGACCGCGATCTTCTTTATCACCCATTCGCCTCCTTGGGACCGCACAAAACCTAAAGGTCCCGGAGCGTGCTCTTCATCTTAAGAGGAGCGTCCAGCAGCGCAGCGCTACACCGCCTGAATCGCTAGACATAGAGTTGCAGGCATCAACCGACACCGAGGGACAATCAGGCGTAACTCATGAAAATAGGATGGGCGTCGATGGGTGATCTTTTACAAGACCCCATTACGGGCGAACTCATGTCGCAAGCGGAGCGGCACCGAATGCTGGTGGAGGGCGCTGTGACCGCGGAACAAGCGGGTTTTTGGAGTGCATCGTTAGGTGAACACCATTTTTGTGATTACGTGGTTTCGGCTCCGCCGGTGGTTTTGGCAGCGATTGCGGAACGAACGTCAGAAATTCGGCTCGGGACGGCTGTCGCGCTTGGTGCAAACAATGATCCAATTCGCTTGGCTGAGGATTACGCGACCTTGGATGTTCTCTCTGGCGGTCGGGTGGAGTTGGTGGTTGGCCGCGGAAATCTGTATGAACACACATACGACGCGTTCGGTCAGGATCCTGCCCTTTCGCGGCCGATGTACGAAGAGCGCGTGAGTCTGTTAGTTGAGGCCTTGCGCAACGAACAGTTGAATTGGTCCGGTGAATTTCGTTCACCATTTCGCAACTACACAACCCAACCTCGACCGCTTCAGGACCCGGTCCCGATATGGGTGGGAGGGGGTAGCTCGCTGGAGTCGGCGGAATACGCTGCCCAGATGGGACTACCCCTCATGCTTCCGGGGATTTTTGGCCCTCCAAAAATCTTTATCCCTCTAGTGGAGCGATACCGGGAAGCCTGGGAAGAGAACGGGCATCCAACCCAAGACTGTCAGGTCGGAACCATTGCTCACACGTTTATGGCATCTTCAAGTCAGGAAGCATTCCGCGTGAGCGCCCCTCGCTTCAAGGTGTACATGGAATGGGTGAGAGATCTGTTGCGTCTGAGCACACCGGCTCTAAGTGACCTCATCCGCGAAACTGATCTCAAGCAGATGACTGATCGAGGTCCAACGGTGTGCGGAAGCCGCGAAGAAGTCCTCGACAAGATGTCTTCTTACCGTGAACTCCTGGGGTTGAATGTCTACCTTTTGATGTGTGATTTGGGCGGTATGCCGGCATCGGAACTTAACGAATCGCTCTTAGCCTTCGGTTCGGAGATCCTTCCCGAGTTCGCCCAATAACGCATCCGAAAAGTCGCGGGTGGCTTTGGTCGACTCTTATTAATCTGCGACGAGTGCGCTGGGAGCTCGCAGATACAACGTTCAGGATTGATCTGCAAGACTCTTCAGGTATGGATATCGAAACGCTCTTGGCCAAGCAGGAAATCACTGACGTTGTCTATCGCTATGCGCGTGGCATAGACCGAATGGATTTTGAGCTGGTGAGGTCCTGCTATCACCCCGATGCTTACGACGATCATGGATCGTTCAAGGGCACCGTCGATGAGTTCATTGATATGGCTAAGGACTTCATGCCTCGTTGGACTGCAACGATGCATTTCATGGGCAACGTCCTCGTCGACGAAATTGATGAGGATTGTGCTCGGGCCGAAACCTACGCGGTGGCGTACCACCGACGAGAGTTTCCTGACAAGGACGGCAAAGACGACGTCTTTGGAATCCGGTACGTAGACCGTTTCGAAAAACGGAACGCNCAGTGGCTGATTGCTCACCGAGTAGTGGCCACCGAATGGCGGCGAGTGGACGTCGTCCCTTCGGGCGGTCCTCGCGGTGCCGTAGGGGTATGGGGATCCCGAGACGGCAACGACGTCATCGACTGGATTATGGAAGCGAATGACGCAAGTTAAAGTCGACAGAACGCGTTAGCTTGAGCGGTTCGCGAAACCCCTCGCCTACTTCNNCGACCCNAAAACGACANGTGAGCCACGGCGAGTCCGCCNNCAGCAAGAAGGGCCTCACCGCNACGGATGAGGCCCTTCTCCTCGAAGCTTCTGGGTTTCGAGAGGGACGTAAATGTCCTCGGGAACAAGTAGTACCGAAGCTCGAAACCAAAANCGCGGCATTCCAACCGTCGAACCCGGAGAAAGACGCGCCTAGGGTTGAGTTATGTCCGCACGGCTCACTCACATCGCTCTGCCTTGCCACGACCTNGAAGCCACAATTNGTTGGTATGAGATGCACACACATCTCAGGACGACCCATCGCAGGACGGATCCGGATGGCGACGTGGCCTGGATCACTTCGGAACACGAGTCAATAGCGCTGGTGTTTTTGCAGTCGAAAGATTCAAAGGACCCCGAGCCGACATTGACTCCGTTTGCTCATCTCGGGATATCTCTTGATTCTGCAGAGAAAGTTGATGAAGTCGCCGAAACGGGCCGCGACGCAGGTTGTCTTGCTTGGGAGCCAGCAAGCCACCCTCCTCCAGTGGGATATCTTTGCGCTCTGGTCGATCCCGATGAAAATCTCGTCGAATTCTCGTTCGGTCAAGAACTCTGAGGTTTCTAAACTTCAACTACAAGAGGTGACTTAATGCTGCTTCACACCGATTACAGGGTTNTTGANGCGACGCGATGGTGAAGATTGTTTCACTGGTGCGGCTGGGTNATACAGCCCGCGACGAGATTCAAAACGTCGATGCATCTGTAGAGCTTCATATAGCTGCGGGGTGGTTCGACGGNGAGCTCCGCGAGAGTTGGGGCGACCAGACCGCCGATTCGTATTTGGGCGCCGCCCAAAACGTCCCGCCTCGAGCGGAGAGGGACGAAATGCTCGCCACCGCCGACGTGGTCCTGGGAGGTTTCCCGGTTCCAGTCGACCTGGTTGCTCGAGCGCCTCAGCTTCGCTGGTTCCACCAGACGCCCGCTGGCGCTAGCAACCTCCGTCGCTGCGATCTCTGGGGCAGTGANGTCATTGTCACAACATCTCGNGGTCTCGGGAACACACTTGCGATCGCCGAATACGTGGTGGCTTCCTTCCTTCACTTCGCGAGAGGACTTCACCAAGCCTCGGTGGACCAACAAGGCGGNGGGTTCGACCGGATGTCTTATCGTCCGACGCTGTTGGCAGACAAGACAGTTTGTGTCGTGGGGGCNGGTGGCATCGGTCGAGAGGTCGGGCGTCTCTGCGCCGCCCTGGGGATGCGGGTCGTCGGCACTCGGCGCTCNCTAGGCGACCACCCGACCCCGGGATTCGACCATGTCGGCGGACCCGACGANTTNCACGCTCTGNTAGCCGAATCACAGTTCGTGGCTGTGTGCTGTCAGTGGACCCCTGACACTCANGGCCTTATTGGTGTCGAGGCCTTTGCCGCCATGCCCGAGGGCNCCGTGNTGGTCAATGTCGCCCGCGGCGAGATCATCGACGAAGACGCTCTCGTCGCNGCACTGCCTCGGCTCAAAGGTGTAGCTCTGGANGTGTATATCGGCGAGTTCGATCGGTCACCGCCCGATCGCCTGTGGAGCCATCCCAAAGTAGTGATCACCCCCCACGTCTCCGCAGGCGCTGACGTCCGGTCTCGACGTCCTATCGAGCTTTTCTGTAGCAACCTCCGCGCCTTTATCGCCGGGGGTGATCTGGCCAACNCGATCGATTGGACCAGGGGCTACTAACCCCAACGTCTAGCTATCGGTGCTACAGAAAGTGACTTGCCGGCAGTCGCTATGAGAAGAACAGAGCGCGAAGCGTCACACCGACGCCAACGAAGAAGAGGAACACAGTGACGCCGGCGATTGGCCCGTGCTTACGGTAGAGCCAGACCGTAAATGACCAATGGTTGATATATGACGGGTCGTGCAGCCGTTTTAGTCGTCCGGTGAGGGCCATGACCGGGCAGCCCATCAATCCGATCTGCAAAATTACCGTCACAACGACGATCGACACGTACAACTCTCCCGAGAATCGCGCCGCTCCCCAGAGCACCAAAACGATGACAATTGGCATGTGGACAAGGTCAATCACGTGACCTAGCCACCAATACAACTTTGTGTCCACTCGTTGTCTCACCAACACCNAACCTATTGGCGGAGCGATTGCCAACCTCTCATCTCTTCGGATTGGTGTCGGNTGCCNGGACGTCACAGCAGCCGCGCTGATAGCCNNCGGTCCGGCCTCATTGAGATCAATCCGGTAGCCCCGCGGCATCTACGGGCATCGGGTGTCTCGTTTACGCGGCACTGGCATGCCTTAAGTAGCCGTCGAGCATGACTAGTGCTTCTTCCCGGGTAAGTCGGAGAGAAACCGTTACCGGGGCGCGAGCTTTGTCCATAGCGATAGANCGCCGGAGGATCTCGACTTGTACGTTGCTGGTTAATTCGTTAATTCCCGTGATGTCCATNCTCNTTATGANTATCGGTGGGGTGAGACACCCAGGACGTGTTGCCACTCGGAACGACATAGCGTTTCCATCGGCCGTCGGGTTCGACGATGATGTGTGCCAACGACACATTCGTGTTCGCAGNAACAAGGAGCATTTGATGGATCTCGGGCTTACAGGCAANAAGGCTTTGGTGACTGGTTCGACTAAGGGCATCGGGCGCGCAGTAGCTGAGACTTTGCTGGTCGAAGGTGCGTCGGTCGCTATTTGTGCCCGCGATAGCGAAGGCGTCGATGCGGCGGTCGAAGATCTTTCAGGCTTAGGTACGGTGTGCGGATCTTCGGTAGATGCAGGTGACCTCGGCAGCCTTCAGGCATGGATNGCGACGTCCGCGGAGACACTCGGAGGTATCGATATCTACGTTCACAACACAAGTGCGAAACCGCAGCGGTCCCTGGATGACTGGGTCAACAATTTCAATGTCGACCTACGGGCTTTGGTCGGTGGTGTCGAAGCCGCCGAGGAACACCTGGCNGACGGCGGAGGTTCGCTCATCAGTATCGGAACCACGGCGACAGCNGAACATTTCGCGACCGGTTCTGGCAGTTATTCGGCAATGAAGGCCGCTGTAACCAACTGGACGTTAGGGCAGGCCCAGGTACTTGGAGCTAAGGGAATTCGATGCAATGTGGTCCAACCTGGCCCGATCTTTGTTGAAGGTGGCGACTGGAACATGATCAAAGATCACATGGCAGAATTTTTCGCTGCCACCCAAGNCGCTCATCCTCAGGGAAATTTAGGGGTCGCTCAGGACGTCGCCAACGCCGTTGTTTTTCTGGCTGGCGACGCTGCCGGCCACATCAACGGTACNAATCTGACCGTTGATGGTGGCTTCACTAAACGGGTTAACTACTAACCATGAGTGAACCCGCAGCACGAATCGACGCGTTCCTCGTGGCCGGAGGCAAATATCATGACATNGATTTTGCGCGCGGCGAGTTACTTGGCCTGCTTGCCGAACACCCTCATGTTCGCGTCACCGTTGCGCCCGACTACGAAGCCATCGATGCAATCACAGCTTCGGCGTTTCTAATCAGCTACACGTGTGATGTTCGACCAAGCCAACAAGCCCAAACCGGTTTGCGTGATTGGGTCGAGAGCGGCGGGCGGTGGTTGGCACTTCACGGAACGAACGCAGCACTCGACCTTCCCCGCCCAAACGGGGTTGAGGCGCCGCGCTGCTTTCCTATTTGGGCTGAATTACTGGGAAGCCAGTTCATCGCACATCCACCGATTCATCCCTACCAAGTGGAACTCAGCGATCCAGATCATTGGCTCGTCACAGGTATCGAGCAATTCGAAACCGATGATGAGCTTTATCTCATGGAGCACCACGACCTGAATGCTCTCATCCCCCTCCTACACACTAGATGGAGTGGCGAGGCGACCGATTTCGCTGAGAAAGATTGGGGGGATCCTCAGCAGCGCCTGGTGCAGTATCTNCGTCCTCTGGGCGCCGGCGGGGTGCTGTACAACACCCTTGGACACTGTCGGGGCCATTGGGACATGCAGCCCATAATGGACTACTACCCCGTAATCGAGCGGTGTTCTTGGGAGCAACCGATGTACTACGAACTGCTTCGTCGTTGCATCCGGTGGGCAATGGGTCATTCTGCCTAAGCCNCCCCACCATGGATTCTTGTTTGGTCTCGGTGCCTCAACCCACGGCTNGAAGGGCGACCTGCCTGTCTACGTGCCAGACTGACTTCATGGCTGCATATTTCGTTGCTCAATACGTCGTTAACGACTTGGACTTGTACCGCGAGTACCAGAAGGGTGCCGGACCGACCATTCAGGCTGCTGGGGCCGAATTAGTCGTGTTCGACGCCGCCGCGGAAACCGTTGAAGGAAGTCCGCCTGGGCCTCAGACCATCGTGCTGAAGTTCGAAGACACCGCAGCTGCTAAGGCCTGGTATGACTCTGAGGAATACCAGGCAGTTGTGGGTAAAAGGCTTGAGGCCACCGCAGGTTTCGCAGTGATNTCTCAGTCGATGAACGCTGGTTAAGAGCCACNGNNTCGCAGCTGACCTTCCTCGCTCTTGGAAACATTCTGGTTATCACGTTCAGGGCGAATCGTCATGTAGTTGTAGGTGCTGCAACGATCAAGCTTGANGTGAAAAAGGAAGGCTCACTCCTCAAGCGTNGGTGAAGCGCCTCGTACCCGAGTTTGGCGCATNNNTCGACGGAACCGATCGGCGTCATAGCCCGTACCCCGATGCAGGATGCAACGGTTGTCCCAGAACACCGTGTCGCCGGGCTGCCAACGTTGGGTCCACCGGTGTTCGGGCAGGGTTGCGAACTCGTTGAGCTCGTCGATCAACTGCCGGCTGTCGATGCCGCTCCAGCCGATAATCGAGCGGGCATGAGAGCCCACGTAATAGTTACGTCGACCGTTCCGCGGATTAGTTCGCACGAGTCTCTGTTCGATCGGAGGTAACGACGCGGCGTGGTTGTCATCGACCGGTGCTGTTTTAGTGCGACTGAAGACGTAGTCGTGGAGCACGTGGAGGTCATCGATCTCATCTCGCTTCAAAGGAGTGAGCCGTTCGTAGGCAGCGCGTTGGCTCGCGAATTCGGTGTCACCTCCCTCGGCGGGAACCTCATAGGCGTGAAGGATCGACACATAAGTTGGCACACGTCGGAACGAGGAGTCCGAATGCCAAAGGTTGTTGCCCTTGAGGGCCTGGGTGCGTGGATCAGCTTCGTCGCGTTTGGTATGGGCGTCGATGACGTTGCCCACAGTTCCGATGTGGACAATCTCGCCGGTACGTCCGAACGCTATGTGATTTTCTTCTGGCTCCCCGAGGGCCTCGGTGAGCCGGAGTTGGGCCTCGTCGTTCATGTCTTGTTCGGGAAACAACAGAACCGAGTGCTCGTCGATCGCGCCATGTAGTGCTTCCAGCTGATCAAATGTAAGCGGCCTAGTCAGGTCGACGCCACAGACTCGCGCTCCGAAGTCATCGTGAAGGGGTTCGATCTCCATGGCTCCAGCTTCGCGCAGGCCAGGCGTAGACACCTCAATTGATTGCTAGTTCGAATGGCAGGTGCTACCAAACGCCAATCGGATCACCCGAACGCATCTGCGTCTTCGTGACCGAGCAGAAACTTTGCGTGATGCTCGTATGCGGTATCGCTCACTAAAAAGTGTTGACTCGCGGTGGTCAAGTCACGCCAACATTTCTGAATCGGATCTGAGCTGTAAACCGCTTCCCCTCCTGCATAGCGAAAAGAGTTACGAGCGATCTCTAGGGCTACCTCTGTCGCTAGTGTTGCCGCTGATCGCATTTGAGCCTGTTGGTTGGGCGCTGGCTGTTCTCCGGAGGGAAGACCGTCCCAAATCTCGCCGAATAGTTCAAAGACCATCGCTCGCATCGCTATCAGTTCGATATCGAATCTTCCGAGGTCGCGCTGAAAGGCCGCGCGACCGCTGACTAAAGAGCTCCCGAAACCACGCTCTTTGCCCTTTGCTCTTTGGGTGATGAGGTCCACGGCGTTGCGTCCGACTCCCAGAGCTAGAGCCGCGTGCTCGTAGGCGACATAGCCAGGTAAACCCAGGAGGTGAAGACGACCACCCCGTTGAGGTTTGTCAGAAAACGCCCAACTGAAGTCACCACTGACCCAGTGGTCGGAGACAGAAAAGTCGCAGCTGCCCGTCCCCTTCAAACCTATGGAATCCCAATTATCGTGAATGGTGACGTCCTCAGTCGGCAAGACGACTCGACGCAGCTCATGATCTTCGAACCCGGGTTTTTCAACGCGGATTGTGGCGTTAACCCAACGGCAATGACGGATTCCACTCGCAAAACTCCAACGCCCAGTAACGCGAAATCCGTTGCCTTCAGGCACTCCAATCCCCGAAGGCATCAGAGACCCTGCCGCTACTGGGAAATCGCCATCTACGAAGATGTCAGCGACCGCCGCGTCCGGAAGCCAGGCCGCGGGCAGCGCAATCGATTGGGACCCAATCATCACATTCCAAGCGGCGGAAGCATCAACTCTGGCTAGAGCTTCGATTACTTCCATTTGAATCAAGGGATCTGCTTCAGCCCCGCCCAATACCTCAGGCAACTTCATCCAAAATAGGCCCGATTCGTATATAGCTTGATAGAGGGATCTCGGAAGCGTTCGGGTTCGTTCCGCCTCATCAGCGCTGTCTCGCACTGCATCTCGGAGCCCATCTACTGCTTGCAACAAAAACGCCCGTTTTTCCTCTCTACCAACGGGAAATACGATGTCCGGTGACAGAGGGCCCGTCATATTGCTCACCTACGAGATCATTACACGACCACGAAGATGCCGCCCAGTTCAGCGGGCGAGATAGAGCTACTCAGTCCCCGTTATGTAACTCGTTGCTGCCAATCGAAACAGTGCCGATACCTGATTTAGCGTCGGGAACTAGGTTTGTCGTGAGATTCACGGAGGCGTCAGGTGGCGGAAGAAGAACAAGAGCTGATGTTGGACGGTGTTCATATCGTCGATTTCAGCCAATACCTGGCCGGTGCAGGGGTAACTCGTATGTTGGCAGAAATGGGAGCCGACATCACCAAGATCGAGATTGGACCTATCGGCGACGGTGGCCGCCTCCTCCCGTTCATGAAAGACAACAGAAGCGGCTTTTTCATTCAACACAATCGGGGCAAGAAAAGCGTTGCGCTGAATTGGGAACACAGTGAAGCCATAGAAATTGCTCGAGATCTAGCTATTCAAGCCGACATCGTTTTAGAGAACTTCGGCACCGCCGATACCTTGAAACGCCGCGGCTTGGACTATGAGTCAATCCGGGCACTGAACCCAAGTGTGATTTATCTCTCCGTTTCAGCTTTCGGTCGCACCGGACCTTGGGCAAACAAACCCGGATTTGATTTCATCGCCCAGGCAGCATCAGGTCTAATGCACATGGCCGGGTCACCTGATGAACCACCCGGGGTTACGTGGAGCGCCATAGCCGACAACAACGCAGCCGTCCACGGTTTCGCTGGTCTGGGGTACGCCTTGTACCACCGCGAACGGACGGGGCAAGGACAATTTCTTGACCTCTCCATGGTCGATTGCCTCTTCCACCACCACGAAATCGCTCTTCAAGCCTGGCATTTGAGCGGCGGGGACTTCGTACCTAAACGTATGGGTCGACATCATGAGCTCGTTTTCCCGGTCGGATTATTCCAGGGACCTGAAAGCTGGATCGCAATGCTGGCCCTCGATTTTCAGTGGGGAAACGTTTGCCGGGCGATGAACCGACCGGATCTGATTGACGATCCCCTCTACGCAGAAATGTCGGAAAGAACGAAACGACGCGACGAGCTCATTCCGATGATTGAAGAGTGGATGTCGACGTTCGAAACCGACCAGGCCCTACTCGAACATCTCGAAGAGCATCGAGTTCCTGCCAGCCCAGTTCTGAGTCCCGTGGACGCCATAGATCACCCCCATTTCAACGCTCGCGAGATGGTGAGATGGGTCGATGATCCGATTCATGGGTCGTTGCCCATCCCCGGGTTTCCTTGGAAGTTCAGTGCCCAAAAAGAACTACCAGAATTAACTGCGCCTCTACTTGGTGAGCACAACGTTGAGGTCTTGACCACCAAACTCGGTTACGACACAGAGCAAATCGAAAAGCTCAAGGTCGCTGGTGTGCTCATCGAGAACTCAACGTAACCATTCGAATGGTGCTAATCGAAGGACGACAAAACAGCATGTTGACGGCATTAATAACTGGAACCTCCACAGGCATCGGTCGAGCGACCGCTCTTCGGCTCGCTCGAGACGGGTTGAGGGTCTGGGCTTCCATGCGAGACACTTCGATGGGCGCATCACTCGAAGAAATCGCATCGGCCGAACACCTTGACCTCAAAGTCGTGCAGCTAGACGTCGAGGATCAGCCGTCCGTTGACGACGCTTTTTCTCAGATCGGCGCCGTCGACATCCTGGTCAACAACGCAGGCCTAAGTCCCGTCGGCTCAGTCGAAGAATTCGACCTTTCCGACTGGAAGCAACTATTCGAAACAAACGTATTCGGTCTAATACGTTGCACCCAGGCGGCACTTCCATCGATGCGGGCCAACGGATCCGGCCGCATCATAAACATCTCCTCGGTAGCGGGGCGCGTCGCTATCCCTATGTTCGGGCCTTACTCATCCACAAAATGGGCGGTCGAAGCGATCAGCGAGTCTCTCGCTTCTGAAGCCGCAATATTTGGAATACAGGTAACTCTTATCGAACCGGGAGCAGTGGCAACTCCAATTAGAGAAAAGACCGGTGTTCCAAAAAGAGAAAGCCCTTATCGGCCGGTGGCAAAAAATTGGGGTTTTAGTGTCGGCTACGACCATGCTCATCCCTCCGAACCCGAAGAGGTAGCTGCGGCTATCTCCGAGGTCATCACGAATCCTTCTCCTCCCTTGCGGGTTACCGTCGGAAGCGATGTGGATCAAATGATCGATCTACGCGACCGACACAATGATGAACACTGGCTGGAGCTGTGGTCCTCAGAAACTGGCGATTTTTTGAAACGTTGGCAATCTTTGACGGGGATAGACCTCACCGAGCTACCAGGCCGTTGAGGTGAGAAGATTGCTGTATGAGAGCAGTTGGCGTAATTACTTATGGTGGGCCTGAAGCACTTGAGATAGTGGACGTACCAGAACAGCATGCTGGCCCTGGCGAAGTCCGTCTTAGGGTCTCGGCAGCGGCGGTGAATCCCACCGATACTTTGGCTCGGAACGGATCGCGTGTTGAAGCACAAAAGGTGGACCCTCCCCCATACGTTCCCGGTATGGACGCTGCCGGGGTCGTAGACGAGATTGGTCCAGAGGTAGCTACCGGCATAACCATCGGGGACTCTGTTATGGCAATGGTCGTTCCCCGAGGCGCTCATGGGGCATACCGGGAAAGCCTCGTTTTGAAAGCTCGTTCCGTGGTTCCCGCACCGGCTGGGTTCAGTCTTGTCGAAGCGTGCACTCTGCCGATGAACGGGCTCACTGCAACGCTTTCGTTGGAGTTGCTGGGCCTCGAAAGGGGTCAGGTGCTAGCGGTCACAGGCGGGGCTGGCGCATACGGCGGCTACATGATTGAACTCGGTAAGGCAGCAGGGTTGCGAGTGATCTCTGACGCCTCCGAACGCGACATGGCGTTGGTGGAGAATTTGGGAGCAGACATTGTCGTCCCCCGGGGAGATGACTTCAGTCAAAAAGTCAGGAATCACTTCCCCGATGGAGTTGACGGACTGGCCGACGGCGCGGTCTTAAATGAACTGGCAATTGATTCCGTTCGTGACGGAGGATCATTCACCTCGGTAAGGGGTTTTAGCGCGTCAGATGTACGCGATATCAATTTCACTGCGACCTTTGTTTCGACGTTAGACGGCGATTTCGAGAAGCTCGACGGATTGCGCCAACACGCCGAAAACGGGACCGTCACCCTTCGAGTGGCTGATACCTACCCGGCTGCACAGGCGAGTGAAGCTCACACCAGACTTGAAGCCGGAGGCACGCGGGGACGTTGCGTCATCATTTTTTAAGCTGCTCAGTGCGGTCTATGTTGACAACGACCGCCCTCTAGGGTGGTTTCTGTCTTTTTCGCGTCCTACGACTTCCGAAAGAATGCAAGGAGACGCTGAAAAGGGTTCGTCGGCGCATCCACTTGGCCGATCTCTAGGCCGTCGCTAGGCCCATGCAGTTCGTATTCTCCCGGATCTTCTTCGACTGGCTGTTCGTCAGGCGCGTCCTCTGGGTTTTCGTTCCAACTCATACCTAATTGTCTCACTAAATGACCGTTAAGTAGCGGATCGCCGCCGAAGGAAAATCCACGCCTGATGCTCTTTCAACATTTTGGGCTACTGCTTCAGCAACCACCGAGGCTTTCGTTAGAACTGACAAAAGGAGCTATTGGCCATTATTGAGCCGTCCAGCCTCCGTCCACCATCAGGGTTGTTCCGCTAATGAGAGCGGCCGCCGGGGACGCAAGAAATACGACCGCGCCTACTACATCTGAGATCTCGCCGAAACGGCCTAGAGGAATTCTTGACAATAGATCGCCGCCGATGTTTGGGTCATGCAAACGTTCGTGTGTTAATGGCGTGTCGATAGCTGTCGGCCCCACTGCCACTACTCGGATTCCCAATGGAGCCAGTTCGACTGCAGTCGACTTGGTGAATCCCTCAATGAAATGTTTGGTCGCGGAATAAATACTGTTGCCGGCTCTGCCGTTTTTCCCAAAAGTGGACGACATGTTGATCACTACCCCTGAGCCCTGGGATTTCATGAGTCGCACCGCGGCCTGAGCGACAAGGACCGCACCGCGGCAGTTGACGTGAAGCACAGCGTCTAAGTCATCCTCGGTAAGGTCAAGCAGAGAGGACGGTCTCAGAATTCCAGCGTTATTTACCAATATGTCGAGTCGATCCAACTTCGAGATTTCTTCTTGCACCGAGATCGCATCGGAAACGTCGCAGACGACAGCGCTAGCTACTCCCCCAGCGCTCTCTATGTCTGCGACTACTTGGTCTAGTTCAGCTTTGGTGCGGCTCATCGCAATTACTTCAGCGCCGGCTTCGGCAAGAGCCACCGCGCAACCTTTGCCTATGCCCCGACCAGCGCCCGTTACCAGAGCGACCTGACCATCGATTCTCATCGACGGCAACACTGAAGTGCTCATGGCGCAAGCCTAGTTCGCACTGTCGTCAGATCACTTTCTGACAAATTCGGGTGATCAACGAAGGTGGCTTAGTTTGCTTGAGTGAACACTTGCCCTCATATGTGTGCACCTGGCATTGACGTGCTAGCTCAAGAAGTGTTCCGTCGCTGGTAGTTCTGCAGTGCCACCTCGACCATCGGCCGTCGCTTTTCGTCAATTTGTTCGATGTAGCTACCTGGATCTTTCTCACCGATGCGCGCAAGCACGTACATTGCATGTGCGGCCTGAGTGTGCGCCGTGAAGCCCTGCGTTTCCTCCGCGTGGTTAACCGCCATCTTCATCATCCGCAACTGGAACGGGTCGTTTTCGGCAACTCTTTCAGCCCAATCGCAGGTGTGCTCAACGAGATCGGTGACTGGGATCACCCGGTTTACTAGGCCAAGCTCGCACGCCTCGTCTGCGTCGATGAAGCGACTTTCGAACAACAGCTCTTTGACTTTCCGTGGATGAAGATCCCAGGGCATGCAGAAGTATTGGAAGTGGCTTCCTAGAAACATGGCGTTATGTGCCGCAAAAATGACATCCATTGCCGATGCGATCATCCAACCACCAAAGATGCAGTAGCCCTGCACAGCGGCCACAGTTGGTTTCGATATCTCTCGCCACCGTTTGGTGTTGGCATAAAACTGCTCCCAAGTTCGGTCATACCAGCCCCTGATACCTGGCTCCCACGGCCGCTGTGCACGATCAGCAAGCTCATCAGGTGTGCCTAGGTCGTGACCTGCGGAGAAGTGGTCGCCGGCACCGAAAAGACAGATGACGTTGACGTCCGGGTCCTGCGCGGCGCTAAGAAACGCTTCGTCAAGTTCCTCGAGTAAGAGCCGACTCTGCGCGTTCCGGTACTCGGGCCGGTCAACGGTGATTCGCGCTACTCGATCGGCTACCTCGTAGCGAATGTAGCGCCCAGCCTCACCTTGATGTGTTTCAGTCATAGCACCGTAGTAGCACGCCCCTGACTACTCGTCAGCCAATTGCCGCCTCAGCGAAGGAACGGATCTCACGTAGGGGATCTGGCCCAGCGGGGTTGTAAATGATCTCGGTCGTTCCTGATTCGGCGACCTCGGAAATGCGCTCTCGAATATACCCACTGTCACCTACCCAAGATCGATGCCATTCGAAGTCCTCTCGTGCGGCATCCACCAAAATTCTGTCTCGGTCAGTGAGGTGGGTCGCGTGACCCTCATGTACCGCTAGATGCAATGCGTCCGCGGGTCGTTCAATATCCAATTGTTCAAGATAGGTCGGACCACCCGGCACCGTTTGTAAGCGTTCCGGTGACACTTCCCAAGATGAATGGTGAGACATCACCCACCACGGTCCCGCGGCTTCAATCACCCGGTCCGAGGTCGGATTTTCTCCTGGCTCGACGACTGTGCCGTGCACCATCTGAACAAAGGTGTTCCATGATCCATCGCCGGGACCGAGAGTCATCACTCCGTCCGCGATATCGCGGGTGATGCCCTGACCCTTCGGTCCGAGCGCCGACAAAATGATTGGAACTTCGACAGGACGAGCCGCCGCCATGTTCGGGTGGTGAATCATCTGACAGGGGCGGCCATCAATTTCCACCACCTCGCCACCAAGTAGGGACTTGAGTTGTTGTACGTATCGAGACATCTGAGCCCAGGGAACCGCTTTTTGGCCAAGCACACGTCGGGCGGTGAACCCGGTCCCGAGTCCAATGGTGAGTCGTCCTGGCCACATACGTTCCATCGTCAGAATCGCCGACGCCGTGGTCATGACATGCCGGAGATTTGGCACAAGCACTGCGGTGCCTAGACCAATGCGATCGGTGCGTTGAGCTACCAGGCCCATGGTCAGCCAGACGTCTTCCCAGATTGCGGCCGAGTCGTACAGCCATAACCGCTCATAGCCGACTCTTTCAGCAAGGTCTGCTGCATCAAGAGCTAACGGCCCTGGCGGAAAGCCCAACGAGATCAACGGATCGCTCATTGCTGGTCCTTTGCTCGGGTTCTGTGTTTCATACCTGTGCTCATTTCTCAGGTTGCTCCAGAGAATTTCGAATAGTCCTCACCTAGGGCGCTGATCAAATGTCGTTCGGTTCTCGCGATGAAAATTTGCGATTGTGTTTCATCAGGTCGGCACTGCGGAACAAGCACCGAAACCTAGATAGAAATCGCCCGAATTGTGAGACCAGATGAGATCAAGATCTCGAGGAATTACACGCGAACCACCGCATTTGTTGGCGCTCGTTAGCCGATCAATTCAAACCAGCGCTCAAACTCAATGAACGGCCCGGAGGCTTCAACCTCGATCAATTGGGCTGCTGCTAGTTGAGCAATGACAGTCTCAGACTTCTCAACATTCTCGTATTTGTTTACATTCACAAACTTGCCGATAGCGGCGGCGTAACCGCTGATTATTTGCTCAGTGCCAGCGGCTTCGAGAATCGCCATTTGCTGGCCTAGTAGTTCGTTCCACTGATCACTCCCAATAGTCACACCGTCATACGCACGGCCTGGAGCAGCTACGGAAAAAGAGGTATAGCTCACGTTGAATCCCATCATTAAAAGCAGTTACTGGATTGCCGACTCTAGTTCAGGACATCGGTTAGCTGATGAGCGAAGAGGTCTTCCTAACTGGCCGCTACGCCATTATCGTCGCAAGGGTGGCCGATATTGATCTGAACGACCCAGCGAGTATTGACGACCCACATCATTATTGGTCTCGTCATCGTGATATGGGGCCGGTGCAATGGAGCGATGCTCACCGCGCTTGGGTCGTGCTTGATCATGTCGAACTCAGCGAAGCCTTCCGTGACGGGCGCCTTCTTTCAGCGGATCGGGTCACAGCTTTGGAGCGGGTCGCCAAACACCGTCCTTTGAGCTTCGCGAAGGTTGTAGAGCTATTGGGTGGGTGGATGGTTTTTCGTGACCCACCGTTACATACCCATCTTCGGGATCCTTTGCGCAACGTATTTACGCCGAGAAGGGTCGCGACGCTTGAGGAGCTCGTTTCTCGCGTAGTCAACGAAATCGTTGACGGCTTAGGCGACGTGATCGACGTCCGGGAAGAGTTCGCTGGACCTCTGCCGGCGTGGGCGATCGCTGAGGTTCTCGGAGTGGGTACCGCCGACAGAGATCGTTTTCAAGGTTGGTCAGATGATTTAGCGACGATTGTGTTTGCTACCGATCCGCACACAGTGGCTCCGGACCAAGCCACCGCTGCAGCCGGAGAGTTCAGCGATTTTTTTCAACACCTCATTAACCGTGAACGCGCTGAACCCTCGGACACTTTGATGACTTTGTTAGTGGACGGAGCCGGTGATCAACTATCTGACCTTGAGCTAGTGGGGGCATGCACGCTTATTTTGTTCGCAGGTCACGAAACTACGACTTCGTTATTGATGAACACGATGGGTTTGTTGGCCAAGCGTCCCGATCTGGTTGAAGAGCTTCGTGTTTGTGACTTAGATACCGCTCTTGAGGAACTTCTTCGCGTTCTCGGACCGACGCGAAGCATGTATCGGAAAGTAGCGGTCGCACACGAGAGAAGCGGACAAAAACTCGCTGTAGACGACAACGTCTTGCTTTGCGTGGCAGCTGCCAACCACGACCCTCTTGTTTTTGATGAGCCGGGCGCCTTAAAGCTCGACCGCGATCCGAACCCGCACCTGACGTTTGGGTGGGGCCTGCACCACTGCCTGGGCGCTCACCTGGCCCGTCTTGAAGCCCGGTTAGCTCTCCAAGCATTACTTAGGCGATACCAGACTTTTGAGCCGATCGGGCCCGTGCCCCCGATCGAAGGGACCGTTATTTCATCAATCCAACAGCCCTTGCGGGTCAAGCTCTCCTGAACCACGTTCACACCCTTCAGCCCGATCGCCCGAAGCGGGTCTAGTTCTTTGGTAATGACCGGACCGGCGTTTAGGTGACGGCGTTCGAAACTCGGGCTTCTATGCAAAGCTGACAACCAAAAGAGTGGTGGGTCAGTGAATAACTACGAGAAAACTTTTGTGAGCGCGGATTGGCTACAAGAACATATGGACGATCCTGACATAGCGATTCTTGATGTTCGTGCCGGGTTTCGTCCTCAACCACCGGGTCCCTCCGATTTCTTTTCGATGCGCGTCCAATACGACGAAGCTCACATCCCCGGGGCCCACTATCTGCACATGGTCGAAGATCTTTCTGACCCTGACGGCTCCTTCCCCTTTGCAGCTCTGGCCCCACAGAAACTGCATCGGCTGCTTGGAGAGATGGGCATATCGAACGACCAGACGCTGGTCATCTACGGAGGTGACGCGCATCCGGTGACACATCGGTGCTGGTGGGTGCTTCGCCAAGCGGGCGCAAAAGACGTGCGTCTCCTGGATTCCACCTATGACAGGTGGGTACAGGCCGGCCGACCAACCACGAACCTTGTGCCTAATAGGCAACCTCAAACTTTTCAGGCGACGGCGCTTCCTGGATGGATCGCGAATAAGGAAGTGGTGGCCGCTGCCATCGATAACCCCAAGGTCGGCTTGATAAACGCTCTGTCCGAGGAACAGTTTGAGGGTAAAGGCCAGTATTACGGTCGGCCCGGGCGTCTTCCTGGAAGCATCAGTGTGCCTGCGGCCGCAGTCATCGACCCCGGCACAGGGTCGCTGAGAGAACCCTCTGAACTGGCCCAGATTCTCCACAACTCAGGCGCTGGCGATTTCGACCAATTGATTACTTACTGCGGAGGGGGAATAGCCGCGAGCACCGCTTTTCTTGCTCTCGACATTGTCGGGTACAACAACGTCGCTCTTTATGACGGGTCTCTTATGGAATGGAACCAGGATCCCGAAGCTCCACTTGAGGTAGGTCCGGCCTAGGCGGTCCTTACAGCGGTCATCCTTCAAACGAACCGCGACGGGCTACTTTGATGACCGGTTTTCACGTATAAAGAAAATGGCTAATGCGGCGACGGGTCCTGTTGCGGCGGTCACAAACCAAGCGTTGTGGAACGCGTTGATATCGGTTCCCGAGCCAACCAAGGTGATTAAGGCCGCGACTCCGATCGTTGAACCGAACTGACGCCCAACCTGGTTAAGTGAACCGCCCACGGCGAAATCGCTCGGTGGGACTTCACTCACTGCCGCCGCGCTCACAATGGGAAACGTCGTTGCCACTCCTATCGCCACCAAAACGGATGCAGGCAACCAAAGACCCCAATAATTGGGTGTCTCAGTAACGAAAAGGGCGTACATCAAAACACCTGCGGCCCAAGAAAACGATCCTGGAACCGCGATTATGCGTACCCCATACCGTGTTCCGAGTTTTCCAACCAGGGGGGCTGCGAACGCCACCAAGATCGGCAGTGGTGCCGTGGCCATACCTGCGGTGCGGATTGAGTAACCCCAACCTTGGGTGAGCCACAAAATGTTGACTAACAATGATGCTGACAGCCCAGCTGATTGGACAGCGGTCGCGATATTGGCCATCGAGAGAGACCGAATTCCAAATAGATGCGTCGGTAGGGCTGGCGCTCTGTGCCATCGGCCCTTCAATACGGTGACTGCTAAAAGCACTAGGGACAGAACCGCAGAGATGAGCACGCTTGGCGAGGACCATCCCCATGGCCCAACCTGAACAATTGAAAACGCGAGTAATGCCATCGACGCGGCCAGCAGTAAGGCTCCTAAAACGTCGGGGAATGGCTCGTCCTCATTCGGTCGTGTCCGAGGAAGCGTGTTCTTGCCCGTCAAGTAGGCCAAAAGACAAAATGGCGGTAACACCAGAAACGCCCAACGCCACCCGTAGGAGTCAACGATTAATGAGCCCACTGCGGGACCTGTCGCTACGCCGAGGGCCGTCAAGGAACCCCATTTTGCGACCGTTGCCATTCGTGCAGAATCAGGGGTACCGGCCAATAACAAACCCAGTGAAGCAGGTGTCAGTAAAGCGCCGCCGACACCCTGAGCCACTCTCGCAGCGATCACGACAGAGAAGTTTGGCGCGGCTCCAACTAAAACGGATGAAAGCGCGAACAGGAAAAGGCCAGTCATAAATATGAGGCGCCGGCCAAATCGATCAGCTAATCGACCCGCTGGGATCAACAGCGCAGCAAACGAAATCGTGTAGGCGTTGAGAACCCATGTAAGGGAACCTCGACTCGTATCCGCGAACGTTCGTTCCAAATCGGGAAACGCTACGTTCATTGTCGACACGTTGGCGGTAACTAGAAACGCCCCAAGCGCCGTGGACAGGAAGACCAGCCTTCCCCGCCAAACTTCACTCCTGTTGTCCGACGCTGCTACGTATCCCGGGAAATCAGAGGGAACCACCTCGAACACTTGAGGTAAGGAGCTCCTTTTGGAACCGGTTCCGGTAGTGCTCACAGCAAAGCACGTTGAACAAACATAAAAACGCCGCTCAAAGCTTCATCTACCACTTATTAATCCTTAGGTGCACCAGAGCACCGTACCCGCCTAATGACACGAGTGCCTTGGCGTTGACTAGTCGGTGCGCCGTCCAATCTCACCGGCAGCCGCTAGGCCTATACCTCCGAGCCGCTCGGGTAAAGGTGACAGGAAATGCGGCGCCCGCCACTTAATGTCACTTCTTGTGGAAAATCGACCGAGCAGGTCTCCATCGCATCGGGACACCGGGGATGAAAGTGGCAACCCGTTGGTGGCGCTAGCGCTGTAGGTACTTCAGCGTTCGGTTGTTCGCCGGTTTCTCGGATGTCCTCGGGGTGCGAGGGTAAGGCCGCTGCAAACAGGGCTTGGGTGTATGGGTGCCTAGGGTTTTTGACCAAATCGACGCTGTCGTCAAGTTCGAGGACGCGTCCGAGGTACATCACCATCACCCGATCCGCGAGATGTCCGACTGTTGCCAGATCGTGACCGATGTACAGGTAAGCGATACCAAGCTCTTGTTGTAAATCTTTCAGCAAGGTGATGATTTGTGCGCGGATTGATACATCCAAGGCCGACACTGCCTCATCAAGTACCAGCATTTTGGTGTCTAAGACCAATGCTTTTGCGATGGCGATTCGTTGCCGCTGCCCACCGCTGAACTCGTGGGGATAGAGGCGACCCACATCAGGGCGTAGACCTGCCAGGGCTAAAACATCGTTGACTCGGGTGGTGACGTCAGATTTTGAGTAGTCAGTGTGGATACGGAGACCTTCCGCAATGATGTCGTGCACGCGCATGCGCGGGCTCAGCGATGAATAGGGATCTTGAAACACTGCCTGCACCGACCGGCGGTAATTGTTCAGTTGCGCGCCCTTCAGGTCCGTGATCTCCTGGCCCTCGAACAAGATTGAACCCGCTGTTGGTTCCTCCAATCGCAAGATGAGCTTGGCGATGGTCGACTTTCCGCATCCGGATTCACCCACAAGACCAAGAGTTTCACCGGGCGCTATGTCAAAACTGACGCCATCCACCGCGCGAACCCACTGTTTGGTAGCTCCGAAATTCAATGCCGACCGGCCTCCCGGGAAGTGTTTGACCAAGTCGGTAACAACAAGGGTTTTATTGGTCTTTTCAAAAGTGGGGGACGTCACATTTGACTCCTCGACGTTGGTCACGGCTGTACCTCGCGAAGGGCGTATTCCTCGGCCTTCCAACAGGCGGTGAAACGTCTCGGGCTGACTTCTAGTAGCGGTGGCTCGTGTCCGGAGCAGTATTCATCAGCGATGGGGCAACGTGGCGCAAAGCTGCAGCCCACTGGGAGACTTGATAGGTCCGGAGGCTGGCCGTCGATGCGGTAGAGGGGATCTTTTGACCCCAGCTTGGGGACCGATCGGATGAGGGCATCGGTGTAGGGATGGTGTGGCTTGCTAAAGATGTCCCGGACGCTGCCCTTCTCCACTGTTTTCCCGGCGTACATGACAATGACGTCGTCACACATTTTGGCGACTATTCCCAGATCATGGGTGACGAAGATCAAGCCGACACCGGTCTCTTTTTGGAGTTTCCGCAGGAGATCCAAGTATTGGGCTTGAATCGTAACGTCCAAGCTGGTGGTGGGTTCGTCGGCGATGATGATCCTCGGTTCGCCCGATAATGCGATGGCGCCGGCAATACGTTGACGCATTCCGCCGCTCATTTGGTGAGGGAATTCCTCCATGCGGACTTCCGGTGACGGAATTCGAACAGAATCGAGAAGGTCGCGCACTCGTTCTCGGAGTCGGCCGCCGCTGAGGCCACGGTGTTTGCGAGCTGGTTCGCCGACTTGGGTTTCGATGTTGATAACCGGGTTGAGCGAAGTCATCGGATCCTGAAGGATCATCGCGATTTCTTTGCCGCGCACTTCTACCATCTGTTTGTCAGATAGCTTCATGATGTCGCGGCCACCTAATTCGATAGAACCATCCACGATTTCGGCTCCTGGAGCGAGAAGGCGGACTAGCGAGAGGCAAAGGGTTGTCTTCCCGCACCCTGATTCACCCACCACGCCTATGGTTTGTCCCTCTTCGAGGCTGAAACTCACTCCGTCAACGGCCTTCACCACTCTCGAACCGCCGAAGCCGGTGTAGTGGGTGGCTAGATCTGTGACTCTTAAAAGCTCGCGTGCCATGTCGCCCTACAAGTTCCGTTGCTGCGGGTCAAGCTTGACCCGTAACCAGTCGCCGAACAGGTTTGCGCCCAATACGGTGAGGCCAATAGCCACGGCCGGTGCAGCCATTAGCCACCAACGACCGGTGAGAAGTTGTGCTCGGGCGTCATTGAGCATCGATCCCCAAGCCGGCTTCGGCGCGGGTACGCCAACCCCTAGGAAGCTCAGCGAGGCCTCAGCAACGATCACCACACCAACAGTCAAGCTGGCGAGCACCATCCAAGTATTGAAGACGTTGGGAACGATGTGACGCGTGATGATGCGAGTCCGGCTCGCGCCGGCCACCTGTGCGAGTTTGACAAAGTCCCGCTCCCGCAATGTGAGTACCTCACCTCGAAGTATGCGTGCATAGCGTGTCCAGTAGACAACTCCGAGTATCAGAACGATGTTCCACATGCTGGCGCCGAGTGTCATGCTCAACAAGATGGCCAAAACCAGGGTCGGAATCGCCAGCCACGCGTCCACCACCCTCATGATGAGCGCATCGACCCAACCACCGAAATAGCCGGCGACGACGCCCATCACCATGCCGATTGCTCCGGCCGCGGCGGTACCTGTCAATCCCACGATCACCGACACTCGCGCCCCGTAAATGATTCGTGACCAGACGTCTCGACCCAAAAAGTCGGTGCCCAACCACTGGGACCACGTACCACCGTCTTTCCACGCGGCGGGGGTGTAACTGTAGATGCCTTCAACGGGTCTGATCGGATCATGGGGCGCAAGTAGTGGGGCAAATATTGCGAAGAAGATCAAGGTCCCGAGGATGAGGGTCGAACCGACAGGAAGTTCTTTGATGAATGCCCGCGCTGCTCTGATCTTCGATCGAAGTCCGATGGTCTTCTTTTCCTGATCGCCCGACGCCGATGCTTCGCCCTGCGGCTCCGCTGATGTTCCGCCGAGTGTTTCCGATGAATTGTCGGGATTTGAAATAGTCACGGCCTACCTCAGCGGGTCAATCGGATTCGGGGATCGACCCACGCGTAGATTAAATCGATCAAGAAATTGGTAATGACGATCAACGTTCCACTCATGACGACGATGCCCTGCACGAGAGGGAAATCGCGTTCGCCTACGGCTTCAAGTAAAAGCGATCCCAATCCGGGCCACACGAAGATCACCTCAACGATGGTCGCTGCGTTGATCATCACGACGAAGTTGACGCCCGTCAATGAAATGAGGGGGATAAGGACGTTGGCGAAGGCGTGCCGCATCACGACTCGGCGCTCAGTCATACCCTTGAGCCGAGCCAGTTTCACGTAGTCACTGCTGAGCACGTCGAGCATCGTGGAGCGCACCAAGCGAAGGGTGGACGCCGCGAAATACCAACCAAGTGCGATCGCGGGCATGATCAAATGCTTCCAAGTGCCGGTGCCGAACGTCGGCAACCAGCTGAATTTGACCGAAAAGAAATACATCATCGTTAACGCCATTACGAAGCCAGGAATCGACATGCCTGTCAACGCGAGACCCTTCGACGCGTAATCCATCCATCGGCCGTTGAAAACCGCCGAAATTATGCCCGCAGGGATTCCAAGAGCTAACGCAAAAAGCATCGCTGCCGTGACCAGCAGTATTGAATGGGGCAGGCGATCGAAGTACACCTTGGTAACGGACTGGCCCAGATGAAATGAGGTTCCAAAGTCAAGCGTCACCACTTCGCCTATAAACCGTCCGAACTGGACAGGAAGCGCGTCATTAAGTCCGAGGTCTTCCCGAATTTGCACTCGCTCTTCTTGGGTGGCGCCTTCGGGGGTCAACAAGATTGCCGGATCGCCGGTCAAACGGACGAGACCAAAGATCGTTGTCGCGAGCACGAACAGCGTAATGATGCTGTATGCCAGCCGTCGCAAAAAATATGCTCGAATGACGTTCCCCTCAGGCCTCGAATCCAAACAAGTGTCGAACTTCGTTGAGTGTTAGCTCAACGAAGTTCGACACTGTTGGTGTAACTATTTTTCTCGGAGGACAAGTTGCCGTCCGAACTGAATCACTTGACGTGGATATCTTCCCACAGACCTGGATAGATGTACTGCGGGATTTGTCCCCAGATCTCACCTGCGTCCTCAACCACATCCGTACCTTGCACCATGGTGTGACCGACCGTATACACATAGGGGAAGATGTGCTGATCGAGAATATGACGCTGAATTGCCTCGATCAGTTCGGTACGTTCGTCGGGATCGGTGCTTGTCTGGTACTGCTCAAAAGCCAAGTCGATGAACTTATCGCAGATTCGGGAAGCTGAACCGTCACATGTAGCGAAGGTCCGCACTCTCGATGCTGCGTCGCCGCCCGCGCCGGAGATATTTACCAAGACCCCGGTGAGCGTCCCGTCTCTGCCGGCGTTGATCTCACCTAGGAAAGCGCCTCGTTCCATTTGGTTAAGAGTGAGGCGAATACCGATTTCATTGAGATCCGAAATGATTCGCTCACCCATCGCAAAGTAATTCGGCAATGGCGTGATTTGGCCGCCGTCGAAGCCGTCGGCATACCCTGCTTCAACCATCAGCTCTTTCGCTCGTTCGACGTCTTGGTAGACGTCGTCTTCAGTCAAATCAATCACGCCGTTATATCCAGTAGGAATCCATTGACCGACTGAGTCGCCGCCTCCGCCGCTTTGCATCTCGTTTATAGCAACGCGATTGAGGGCAAGGAACGCCGCCTCCCGGACTCGTATGTCATTGAATGGATTGTCGGGATTGTCGTAGCCAATGAATTCCAGCCAGAATGACACGTTGCTTGAAGAGATGGTCTGCAGGTTCGGGTCGCTACGCACTGCCTCCAGAAGCGTTCCCGGGATCACGTTAGCCATGTCAATTTCACCTGATTTTATTGCTGCGACCCTGGTGGCAGCATCCTTGATGGCATGCCAGTTAATCGTCTTCACACCGGGGTTCTTGCGCCAATAATCAGTGAAGGCTTCATAGGTGATCTTCAGGTTGTTGTCGTTCTTTACGAACTTGTATGGGCCTGCGCCTATCGGGTTTTCAGCAAAACCTTCTTTACCAACCTCTTGGTAGTAGTCGGAGGGAAGAATCCAACCTGCACCAGATGAAGTCGTGCCATATAGAAGTAGGAAATCGAGGAACGGCGCATTGAAATGGAAGATGATGGTGCGCTCGTCGACTATTTCAGTCCGATCCAACATGTCGTGTAGCACCTGAGCGCTAGCACCTGAGTAGTTCATGTAGGTCCACTCGACATCTTTGGTGGTGATTGGTGTGCCGTCGTGGAAAGTCAATCCCTCTCGCAAGGTGAACGACGCCGACATGAAGTCCTCGGCGATCGTGTACTCCTCGGCTAACGAGGGTGCGAAGTTTCGAGTCGGGGTGTTCTTGACCATTGCGTCATGAATGATGTACTGCGTTGCGTACGGTGATGATGCCGCTGGGTTTCCACTCGGATCAAAATATTTCGGAGAGAACGACGAATGCCACCCATAGTCGAGGGTGCCTCTTGGTTCTGGTCCCCTCGGTCCTAACGGATCAGCGGTTTGGGTGACACCGACAACTTTCGCTGCCTCTTCCTTCAATTCACCCTTACTGAAGACCAGTTGTTCTTCTTCTTTTTCAGTAGTCGTCGGCGCTGCTGCAGTGTCGTCAGAGCTTGACGAAGAATCGTCATCGCTGCTACTGGCGGCCACCACATCATCGTCACCGCTGCTGCTGGTCGACGTATCGTCATCGCTACCGCAAGCCGATGCGACTAGCGCTAACGCGAAAAATAGAGCCAAGAAACGCTTCACGGCTCATACCCCCTCATGATTTGCCTCGTCTCGCAACGAGTCCGTACAGGTGCTGCCCACCGCCTGCGGTGGACCCGTTCGGAGCCTAATCGCGTTCGGTAACCTGCTGCTCGTTAGAATCGACCTGTTATTAGATTTTGTGCTTTGTTAGGCTCGGCGGCCTAATGGCTCGGGGTGGCGAAGCTGCCGGGCAGAGATGCGACAGGGGCCGACATGCCAAACGATGAAACCACCGACGCGATGCTAAGTGGTTATCGAGTTCTTGATCTCGGGCAATATCTCGCTGGCGCAGGAGTCACCCGGATGCTGGCCGAGCTGGGGCCTGAGATCATCAAGGTGGAGTTGAAACCTATAGGTGATCCCGCTCGCTTGTTGCCTTGGGTTGAGGACGATCGCAGCACCTTTTTCGTTGAAAACAACAGGGGTAAACAAAGCTTGTGTCTGGACTGGGACAAGCCCGAGGCCCTGGACATCCTCACTGAGCTAGTCGAATGGTGCGACATCGTTGTGGAGAACTTTGGTGATGGGGTGTTGGAGAAACGCGGTCTTGACTATGACTCGTTGCGTCGTATCAACCCAAGCGTTGTTATGGTCTCGGTTTCGGGTTTTGGACGTAACAGTCCCTACGCGGACCGTCCCGCCTATGACGGGATTATCCAGGCCTACTCAGGTTTGATGCACATGACCGGTGACCCGGAACTCCCGCCATCGATCGTCGCATTCGCGTTAGCGGACACCACCGCCGCGGTACACGCATTTGCCGGATTGGGATACGCCTTGTTGTATCGCGAACGCACCGGCAAAGGCCAGCACGTGGATATCGCCATGGTTGATTCGATGTTTCACCTCAATGGGACGCTTTCCGTGTATCACAAATCGGGCGGCGAATTTGTGCCTAAGCGACGAGGGCGTTACCACCCTCTCTACTGCCCGATCGGCCTATTTGATCTTCCTGAGGGCTGGGGTGTGCTCATGTGTTTGGACCGCCAATGGCCGTACTTAACCGAAGCTATGGAGCGACCTGACCTGCTGACAGATCCGCGGTTCAAGACAGGCAGTTCGCGTGCAGAGCACCAGGCCGAACTCATTCCACAAATACAGGAGTGGCTATTGTCGTTTCCCGACAACGAGTCATTATTGGAGACGTGCCTTTCCCATCGGATTCCTATCGGACCAGTTCTGGCGCCGGTCGAGGCGATCGGACATCCACATTTTGAAGCTCGTGACATGGTGCGACTGATTGACGACCCCGTGTTAGGCGAAGTCATGATCCCTGGGTACCCATTTAAGTTCTCTGCCCAACCCGACTTACCGGACTTGGTTGCGCCGCTGCTCGGCGAGCACAACACAACGGTTTTGCGCGATGTGCTTGGCTATGACGATGCGCGAATAAGCAAGCTACGCGACGACGGCGTACTTCATGAGGCGCAGACCTAAGACCATCAGTTTGACGGCGTTCAATGGAGCTGTTGGCACGCGAAGTTATGCCCCAGCTCACCCATCTCACCGGCGACTGAGACCACTCTCTCTGCCGTCAAGTTCGCGTCGTATCCGTTGCTATCGGCACCGCTGACGTGAGGCTCATGGGTTCGGGATCGAGCCGTTGGACTTCGGGCAGGGCGTGTTCGGCGAACAGCGTCATGCTCCTGGCTGCTTCGGCGTGACTCATTCCGCCGTACCGAAACACCCCCATAATCTCCGACGTTCCAAATTGTTCGGCTAACTCGCTGATCTTCTCCACCACCATCTCGGGAGTGCCCCATGGATGACGAGCGAAGAATCCGTCGAGAAACGGTGTGGGGTCGGATCGCAGTGCTGCTGCCCGTTGGGCGTATCCCTCATAGCCGGTGATCCCGTCGAAATGCGTGCCCGTCATTTCGTAGTGTCGTAGCGCACTGTCTGCGTATTCTCGCATGTACCGCTCTGCGCCTGCCCGAGCCTCGCTCTCTGATTCAGCACAGTAGATCCATAGAGCCAGTTTGGTATCGGTTGGAGGGAGTCCAGCTTCGCTTCGTAGGCGCATAAATTCCCGCGCCCCTTGCAAGGTGAGATCAAGGCTGACGGTGGGGATCATGAGTGGCTTCACGTCGTTTTTGGCGATGACGGCCATCGTTTCGGGCGATCCGGCCGCGCAATAAAGGGTGTTGGAGAGGTCGCTGTCTAATTGGGGGCGAAGCTTCACGTCGTCAACCTGGAAGTGTTCGCCGTGGAACGTGCAGACGCCGGTGCTTAAGAGTTGGCGGAGGATGTGGATACTNTCGTCGAACCGACCTCGGGCTTCGTTTTGGTCGACGCCCAGACCGCCGTATTCGCGTCGACCCAAGCCNCGTCCAACGCCGGCGATGAGCTGTCGGTCACCCAAAAGAGCGTCGAGCATGGCAATGTCTTCCGCCACTCGCACCGGATTATGCCAGGGCAAAACAATCACCATGGTGCCCAGGTCGACATTGTCGGTGACGCCAGCCAAGTAGGTGAGCAACTGCAAGGGATTGGTCACCATGGTGTANGGCGTGAAATGGTGTTCGATGGTCCATACGCTGTCGAACCCTGACCTGTCGGCNAGCTTCGCTATCTCGATCTCCTCATAAAAAATTGANCGGTCGGTGGTCTCAGGTCGGATAGGTACCGTCTCTCCCCGCTCGGCCGCTTCATAACGGTCCCAGTCGGCGTAGTTCTGACAGAAAATAGTTGCTCCGACCCGCATGACACCTCCTTGGTTCTTGGTTAAGAAAATAGTCGCTGTTGATGGGTTGATGCCTACGTTCGGCACACAGAGGAATTGCGGTTATGAGCTGGCACCCATATTGCGGCCCGACTCGACCTTGGTGTCAACGCGTTGCCTGGGGCCGTGGTTGTGGGTAATANGCCACTTCGAAACCCTTGAAACTTNGGAGNCATNGGACCAGTTACGCTGAGATGATGACGACCTTCGTTGAGCGCCCCAATGGTTGNCTTTCCCCGGTGCTGCTCGACCCGGTGCTCGACGATCCTGAGTCCACTCGGGACATGGCTCAGANGAACGGCCCCTATTTCATGCCCGCTCGNTACCTCGTGAGCGACGCTAGTGCCGAGTCCGCTGGCGACAATTCGAAACAACGCANCGTTGAAGTCCCCGATTACCTAATCGGTCCTACCTGGCGAGGCGACTGGGCAGTCGGAGCTAGACCACTCGTGGACGGTGTCGATCNCATTCTGGAGCATCAGGGATTCGCTGAGGCAGCGCGGACAATTTGTGACGCCGAAGTCGTGGTNCCCGANCAGGTCTACGTGAATCTGTCCACCCCGATGCCCGGCCAGGGATTCTCTCATACAGACCTTCCCGAATTCATCGGGATCGACCGCGCCAACGCTCCTGGCTGGCTCCTTCANGCCATGGGGGCGTCGCGTCTATTTGAGGATGCCCGCATCACCATNNTGACGGCAGTGGCGTGGTTCTATCAGGGTGAACGGGGGTTCTTCCGCTATTGGCCAAACGGCAGAGACGCAGACAGCATCCGCCACGAAGNCATGTGGAACACNGCNGTGGTTGGCGACAACGACTACATGCACCACCANGTGGAACGCATNGGCCCTGCGGGNGTNNANAANCCNGANGGNTTGACGATNGACTCGCTGCTTGATNACGACGGAGAACGATGGATCGTCCANGAGGACGGCNANACNTTGCTGGACTATGGAGACGANGANGTGCGNCTCTCNGTCTCATGGAAGGCGAAGNTNTANNCCGACGAGGCAANTCGTNAGGCCGCTGACAGNGGAGANGGANGGANAGCTCGACCTAGAAGAGGTAGTCGCCCGCTTGGCCGATGCTCTCGGGGAACCACGACCGGACAGCCTCCAAACTGCCCTAGCTGACGTCGGCTTCCGAAACCAATTAGCAGCGCGTTGGAGTGGCTACCAGGCCGGTTGACACATCGGCTCTTTTCGTTGTGAACCTTGGCATCCCGAAACGCCAACGACTGCGCTCTCTAACCTTCTGGAGGCGGAGCCAGCGGTAAATCTGCACGGCCCGCCGAGTAGCCACCGTCAACCAAGATCGTAGATCCGGTGATGAAGTCTGCCTGTGTCGAGGCCATGAAAAGCACAGCTCCTGTCACGTCTTCCACATGTCCGATTCGTCCCATTGGTACGTCTTTGAGGTAGATGTCGACGAACGTCTGGTCAGGTCCGCTGCCGCCGCGTCTGGCCAAATCCATAAGGCCTGGAGCTACTCCGTTGACATTGATCCGGTGCGATCCGAGTTCTATAGACATGCTTCTTGTGAGCATCTCTAGGGCCGCCTTCGAAGACGAATAATGGGCTGCGCCTGCTCGGGTCCAAAGATAGTTGCCGGACAAAATGTTGACGATCTTGCCGCTCCGACCGGAGGCGATTGCCTGTTTGGCGAATGCCTGCGATGTCAGGAACGGGCCCTTCAGATTGGTGTCTAAGACTCCGTCCCATTGGGTTTCCGATATTTCCAAGAACGCAGTGTTTTGCGCGGTTCCGGCATTGTTCACAAGTACGTCGATCGATTTAAACCTCCGCTGTGTCTCACCGATGAGGTCGTCAGCGCCCGTTCTGGTCGAGATATCTGCGACATGCGCTTCCACATTTTCGAAT
>PAHW01000012.1:165729-177929 GCA_002705305.1 Acidimicrobiaceae bacterium | reverse complement strand
TTAGCCGGAGCCTTCTTCTTAGCCGGAGCCTTCTTCTTAGCCGGAGCCTTCTTCTTAGCCGGAGCCTTCTTCTTAGCCGGAGCCTTCTTCTCNTCGTCATTTTCGGGGGGCTGTTCNTCTCGAATCATGCCCTCCCGTTGCGCCTTACGACGAACACGGTCGGCTTGAGCTACTTGAACACTCGACGAATGACTTTTCACGCCAATTCCGAGCGCGTCGCACAGAGCGATCGTCTCGTCGTTGGTAAGGCCCAACTCTCTTGCGAGTTCGTAGACTCGGGGGTTCTTGGGCAAGCGCGTTCCTTGTGTGTCGGTTAGGTCGGGGAGCAGCGATNACCAGCTCCTACGACCATCTATCTTCGCAGACAATGACCAGGATCCGGTAAACGGCGGTGCGGAAGACCAAGTAGCAACGCTACCGGTTATCGCAACCGCTAGTGCTCAGTCGTTCCGCTGTTCCTCTTGTTCGTCACTGTTTTCATCTTGTTCGTCACTGTTTTCATCTTGTTCGTCACTGTTTTCATCGTCCAATACTGGTTCCGGTGGCGCCACCTCGTCCGTCGCGTCCTGACTATCCAGCTCGGCATCGGCGTCTTGAGCAGCCGTTTCCTCAGCTGCGGTAACCCAATCGTCAACCGACATCGCCTCACCGCCGTCAGCGGGAACCCATTTTTGTTCACCGNTTTCTGGATCAGTTACCCACTCCCCTTCTGCCCAATCACCGTCTGCATATGCGGTTTCTTCTTCGAGGATTTGAGTTTCACTCTTAATGTCGATTCGCCAGCCGGTTAATCGAGCCGCTAGGCGCGCATTTTGCCCCTCGCGTCCAATCGCCAAAGATAATTGGTGATCTGGCACTACCACCTCGGCAACGCCTTCAACTTCGTGAAATCGAACCTCGCGTACTTTGGCTGGGGACAGCGCCTTGGCGACAAAGTCATGCTGGTCGTCNGAAAATGGCACGATGTCAATTTTTTCGCCGCGTAACTCGTTAACGACCTGACGGACTCGGGCTCCTCGGGCACCTACACAAGCCCCAACCGGATCNATATTGGTGTCGTTCGACCAAACGGCAATCTTGGTCCTGTGGCCGGGCTCACGCGCACACGCCTTCATCTCAACTATGCCGTCACTTATCTCCGGGACCTCCAGTTTGAAGAGTTCGCGAATAAGGCCAGGGTGGGTTCTTGAAACGACTATCTGAGGACCCTTGGCTGTTTTGCGCACTTCTACGATGTAGGCCTTAAGACGACTATTGGGTTCTGGCCTCTCGTAAGGCACCTGTTCAGATTGCGGGAGCAACGCTTCTACTCGCCCTAAATCGAGCAAGGTGTATCTNGAGTCGGTTTGCTGGATGATGCCTGTGACNATGTCTCCTTCGCGACCCGCGTACTCGTCATATTTCATGTCGCGTTCGACCTCGCGAATTCGCTGGGTCAATACCTGACGGGCGGTCTGGGCGGCAATCCTGCCGAAATTCTCTGGGGTGTCATCCCACTCTTGGACCACGTTCCCCTCTTCGTCAATTTCCTGGGCTATNACTGAAATATTGAAGGNTTCATCNATGACGACGTANGCGTCATCAGCCGCTTCGGGCATTCGCTTGTAGGCCGACTCAAGTCCGTTGGCAACCGCTTCGAGCAAGACCTCGGTCGTCATTCCCTTCTCTAGGGCNAGAGATTGGAGCGCTTCCATCATGTCTGGGGTAGTCATTATTGACTTCCTCCCTCGTGGTTAAATTTCGATTCGTGTTTTCGTGATCGAGATCCAGGCTTGGGGCCGCCTCCCCATTCGAAAACGGTTCGCGCTTTCTCGATTTCATCGATATGAATTGTCACCGTCTCACGATTAGATTCGTCGATAGTAATAAATTCGCCGTCCACNGAAANTAAATTTCCAACTATACGACGGCGACCATTTGTTCCTGGGGTAGTCCGGATATTGACTGTCTCGCCAATCGCTCCCGCGAAATGGCCAGCACGACGCAATCGACGCTCAACTCCGGGCGTGGATACCTCAAGGGTGTAGCGGCCTGGGATCGGGTCGTCATCGTCAAGAGCGTTCGANAGGACGCGGCTCAGTTCCGACAGTTCGTCAACGCCTAANGCTTTCTGGCTCTCCACCAGCACCGTTAGGGTGCCGCCGTTGTGTTGAACGTCGTAAAGGTGATGCCCTNAAGCTTGAACGACAGGTTCAACAAGCGAAGAAATTGATTCGAGGGTTTGTTGAGGATTTGAACTCATCAGACCTACATTTCGGTTTGTTCCGAAGCTATGAAAAATTTGTGGCGAAGAAAAAGGACGTGGGCAAAGCCCACGTCCAGCAAAAAAGTCGCTGACCTGTTGGTGCAATCGTACCAGGACCTATGCGCGTCCCAACCCCGGCTCACAACGCCGAGAAAACCGTGTTCAGCGTTTCCTGATCATTGCGACGGTTTGTTCTACGTGGTTGACGTCTTCGCCCTGGAGTTCAATCAAAGCAACTCTGTCTGCTTGTGCTTCAGCNTCCGCTGAACGATCCCCCGCTGCTAGGGCGCCTTCTATGCCATCAGAGGCAATCTTTTGAGCCCAATCCAGCAAGGCGTCGACCATCTCGTTTTCGGGNACCACCTTTACAACCTGCCCTCGGACAAAGAGGTGGCCTCGTTTGCGACCTGCCGCTATCCCTAAGTCAGCGCCCTTTGCTTCGCCGGGGCCGTTTACCACACATCCCATTACCGCTACCTGAATCGGTAAGCCGAGTTCACCCAACGCTTCTTGCGCCCGTGAAGCAACTTCGATGACATCAACTTCTGCTCGACCGCAAGACGGACAAGCTATGAGATCGAGTGCGCTCCTCTCGCGTAGGCCGAGAGCCTCCAGTAGCTGACGGCCCGCTCGCGCTTCCTCAACCGGATCAGCCGTGAGGCTGTAGCGAATCGTGTCACCTATTCCTTCGTTCAGCAGTGTCGCTATTCCAGCAGTGGCCTTCAATATGCCCCCCGGGGGTGGACCAGCTTCAGTCACTCCAAGATGCAGCGGGAAATCAACCGTGTCAGCTAGCAGACGGTACGACTCGACCATTAAGCGAACGTCGCTTGCCTTTACAGAAATTTTTACGTCCTCGAAACCGACTTCCTCAAAGTATCCGAGTTCACGTTGAGCTGATTCAACCAGCGCAACGGCCGTCATGCCATATTTCTCTTCGATATCGGGATCAAGCGACCCGGCGTTGACTCCTATGCGGATTGGCACTCCACGATCGCGTGCTTCGGCTGCCACCGTTTTGACGTTCTCTGCTTTTCTGATGTTCCCGGGGTTTAGGCGAAGGCACGCGACGCCNGCATCNAGAGCTGCGAGCGCTAAGCGATGCTGAAAGTGCACGTCAGCGACCAACGGAACCGGCGATCGNGGCACGATCCGCGCCAGGCCTTCTGCAGCTTCGCGTTCGTTACAGGTGCATCGCACAATTTCCGCTCCCGCGGCTGCAAGTGCATAGATCTGCTCGAGTGTCGCGTCGACGTCAGCAGTTTTGGTAGTCGTCATCGACTGAACGCTGATCGGGGCGCCTGCACCTACGGGCACTCCACCAACATCGACTCGACGGGTTACACGACGTTCAAACATCTTTAACAGTCTGTCACTTGAACCGGCTAATCCCCCTGTGCGGCGTCGAGGTCAAAAGCCGAGCGGATTAGCCAGATCCAAGTAAATGGCTCCTAGACCAAAAAAGGCCAGGAACGCGACAACCGCGTAGGTGAACGGGAGCAGTCGAGCTGTATCGATNAANTGNCGCCGGCCGCTACTCCCNTCGCGTATTCGCTCGTAGGTAGCGATTGCTATGTGGCCTCCGTCGAGGGGTAGTAAAGGGAGNAGATTAAAAACGCCAATGAAGATGTTGAAAGCTACGAATAGTTGCATCCGTTCGGAACCACTTAGTTGGTCGCTCGCTCCTATTTGCACAACCCCGACTAGCGAAACAGGCCGTGTCTCAAGGTTGTCATTTGCATTTGGGTCGTTCGGTGGCGAAAGGATTCGATCGGCGACTTCGCCGAGATTCGCAACAATCANCCAAATTCCGCGAATTGATTGACCCACCATGGTGCTGAATTCCGAGAAGGTCTTTCCGACGCCAGCCCCGGGATCCGATTTGACTAACAGAATTGCCTGTCTTCCTCCTATACCGAGAAGACCCGAGCCGTCGGGCTTCGCATCCAATACTGTCTCAACCCAAAAGTTTGCGTCGTCTCGCGAGATTTGGAGCTTGACCCTTTGACCGGGGCGATTTCCTATCGCCTCAACAAGATCGGTCCATTGGGCAGTCGGATCATCTTCAACATAAAGGATGCGATCACCTGGTTGTATTCCTGCTCTCGCGGCGGCGCTCGGTCGGTCGTCGCTTCCTCGCTCCACGACTGTTCCTACTTCCCAAGCTCCCTCTTCGATTATTGGTTCACCCATGAAAACAAAGAGGGAGAATAGACCTACCAGCGCCATAAGAAAGTGCATCAGAGAACCTGCTGACGCCACTAGAAGGCGCCGCGGGTAACTCTGTTGTCTGTACGCGCGGGGTTCGTCCTCAGGTGGTATTTCCTCCAGGTTGGTCATACCGACAACTTTGACGTAGGCGCCCGCAATGATCGGCTTGATGCCAAATTCGGTTTCTCCCCGACGGAAGCTGAACAAGCGTGGGCCGAAACCCAAAAAGAACTCTGTGGCCTTCATGCCAGTTAGCCGGGCTGTAACGAAGTGTCCTAGTTCATGGGCAAAAACCACCAACGCGATGACCATGGCGACGGTGAGCATCGACATCGATACCCAGCCCAGCAGGATCAGCGATCCAGCGATTACGGCGGCACCCAGCAAAGCGCGAACTTGAGGGTTGACATTCGCCGTGACCGAATCAGACATCGGAACCCGGGTGTCCTGCTAGTGACCGGACGCATTCGCGTCCGCGTTGATCCGCGCGCACTATGGCTTCAACCGAATCGGCTGGTGCGCCGTCGTGTAGTTCCAATGCTCGTTCTATTGATGACGCTATTCCCGACCATGAAATGGTTCCGCTAAGGAAGGCCTCGACCGCTGCTTCGTTGGCCCCGTTCATCCACGCGGGGGCGGTTCCTCCAATACGGCCGGCTGCATATGCCAAGTCAAGGCATCGGAAAGTTTGGCGGTCGGGCGATTCGAAATGAAGCGNCTTGGCTTCGCTCCAGTCGATAGCTCCAAAGGCAGTTCGAATTCGATCCGGGTACGCAAGCGCGTATCCGATCGGGAGCCTCATATCGGGTTCCGACAGTTGGGCGATGGTTGTGCCGTCTGTGAAGGTCGCCATTGAGTGAACGACAGACTCAGGGTGCACGACGACTTCAATTCTTTCGTACGGCACGTCAAAAAGTTCATGGGCTTCTATTACTTCCAGACCCTTGTTCATAAGCGTCGAAGAATCGACCGTGATCTTGGGTCCCATGGACCATGTTGGATGTTCTAACGCCTGCTCAACGGTGACATCCTTTAGGTCGGCCGATCTACGGCCTCTGAAGGGTCCGCCGCTCGCCGTGAGAAGCAACTTGTCGAGGTGGCGTTGGGAGTCGATCGGACCGTCGGATCTTAAACACTGATGTATCGCACAGTGCTCACTGTCTACCGGTATCAATTCTGCACCTGCCACCGACCGCAACGGCCTTACCAGCGGGCCAGCAGCTATAAGGCTCTCCTTGTTAGCCAACGCAAGCCGTTTGCCTGAACTTAACGCCGCTAGCGTCACTCCCAGGCCTGCGAATCCCACCACCGCATTCATAATTACGTCGGCTCGAGTTGCTAGTTCCTTGAAGCCCGCCGCGCCGACCAATACCTCAGTACCGGAAGGAACCCCGGCCTTCAGTTGGTCGACGAGGTACTTTTCGCCGATTGCGACGGCGTCTGGCTGGAATTCTTGTGCTTGTCCGATGAGCTGATCGACTGATGACCATGCAGCTAAAGCGACGATTTTGAAACGGTCAGGTTCGGCGCGAACAACTTCGGCAGTTTGAGATCCAATTGATCCTGTAGCGCCTAAAACCGCGACCGTGGTCACCTGCGTGCCTTTCAGCTGAGTACCAGGTCAGCAACAAAATAGGTCGTCGGTAGGACGAACAGCAAAGCGTCGAAGCGGTCTAAGACGCCGCCGTGACCGGGGAGAAGGGTCCCCATGTCCTTTACTCCCATATCTCTTTTGATCATCGACTGGGCCAGATCGCCTATTGGGGCAACGATCGCTATTGCAAGCCCGAGCCAGAGGCAGTCCATCATCGATTGCGACCAAGGATGAATCCCAGGGAAACGATTCAAAACCAAGGTGGTGACGACGACCGCTAGCATCATGCCGCCAACCAAACCCTCNTAGGTTTTGTTTGGACTAACGCGTGGAGCAAGCTTGGATTGCCCGGTAGTGCTACCGATGACATAACCGCCGACGTCGTAGGCGACAGTTCCCAGCACGGCGCCGATAAGAACTGCGTCACCGTTCGGTTGAGCAAGTATCAAGGCAGCGAACGAACCGAGACCGCCAATCCAGCCNGCGCCAAGCAAGGTCACCGCGAGGTTCGCTGTCACATGTTCGGAGTCAACGTCGAAAAGGAACCAACACATTCCNGTNAGCACGGTCAGCCCTAGAACAACCGGGTAAGCCGCATAGCCTCGGTGATAGGCGCCAAGAGACAAGCCGGCAACTGCGGCTATTCCAAGCAGGGCGGCCGGCCGATACCCAAGATTCCGAGCCGAGACAAAGAATTCCATGGCGGCGATACCAAGTGCCAGTATCACCATGCAAAGCGCCGCCCATGGTCCGACTTTCAGAAGCCCGAAAAANGCAGCCCCTAGAGCTAGACCAACCACAATTGCTAGAGGAAGGTTGCGACCTCTTGATNNCGTCGGTGACATAGGCCTGTCGCTTTCGCTGCCAGTGTGGGTAACCACTCGATCATCCTCGCTCACTTTTTCTGGCTCCTCGTAGTCTCGTCGATCTTCTCGCCAATGCGGGGCTGGGCCGCCGAAGTGAGCCCATTCGTCCCCATCTCCATGATCGTTTTCGCGGCTGTGTCCTTCGTTTGCGTTGTCCTCAATCCCGGTGGATTGGCTCGTCCTCATTGCGCGTTGACTTGGTGGGGTGTCGAAAAGCTCGATCACACGAGGCGGGCGCCGCAACTCATCCGTTGACGGTTTCTCTTCCTCTGTTTGGTGTGATTGATCATGAGAAACAAATTCGTCGGGGTTATCTGACGTCGCGTCCTCGATCTCAATTCGCTCCTCTTCTTCGAGAATCAATTCTGCAGTGGGTTCGTCGACGAACGCATCGCTCTGGNCGCCAGTGCTATCGATATTCGACGTATCGGGGTGTTCTATGTGGTTTTCGGATTCGAGCGAATCGTTTCGTAGTTCCGATGCNTCGAAANCTTCTTGATCATTTACTGAGAACCTTTCAGCGTCATCNTCATCGGTGTCGAATCCCNAACGATCGTCCGGTGTTCTTGTTGCATCCGACTCATTCAATGAATCGGCAACNGTTTCACTCATCGTTCCCGTATCCAAAAGCGGTGCTTCATCATGGATTCCGCTTCCGATGATTGGAACATCATCGAATATNGATGCGTCAAGGGAGTCTTCTCCAAAAAGCGATCCGTGAAATAGCTCATCTGTNGAGGGCTCCGATTGCCAAAGTTCGTCTCCGTTGGAGTCCGTCCCGGTTTCGGTCCTGCCGTCCGAGGTGACCGCTGAGCCTTCTACGGCCATTGGTCCGGTATCGAAAAGCTCTGACTCGGCTACGGGGGTAACCGTCGGTATGGTGTCTGANCGCAGCGCGTCCATGAGACCNGTGTCCGAAGTGTCGACAAGGTGTGGATCGTCGGGGAGCTGGGGGAAGAGCCNCGACCCTTGCCGCGGTTTTGTCTCTATCTCGGGAGGATCGGGACGTTCTCCTCCGTCTGGTACTTGGGCGGATCCGGGTTCNGACCAGTGGGGCATGGGCGTTTCGTCGAAGTCGAAAGAAAGTATGGGTCCGGAATCGCTGTCATCAGGCGCCTCGTCGGCATGGCGTCGCTCAATATCGTCAGCGTCATTGTCTGGCATGTCGCCTCCTGACTTCTGACTCAAACCTCAAGCAGTTCCTGCTCCTTGGCGTTGAGCGCGCGATCNATTTCGTCGACTGCGTTTTGAGTGAAGCGGTCGAGTTCCTTAGTGAAGCGTTCTTTGTCGTCAGACGATATTTCTTTATCTTTTTCAAGCGCATCTATGTCCTGGCGGGCCGATCGCCGAAGATTGCGGACGGCAACCCGACCNTCTTCAGCCATTTGCTTGACCACTCGTACCAGATCCCGCCGCCGTTCTTCGGTCAAAGGCGGAAAAACAAGGCGCAACACTTCTCCGTTGTTGCTCGGGTTAATGCCGAGTTCGGATTCCAANAGGGCCTTTGATATTCCGTCCATTGAGCTTCGATCGAAGGGCTGGACTACTAGGACACGCGCTTCAGGAACCGAAAAACTTGCTAGCTGCTGAAGGGGTACTTCTGCACCGTAGTAGTCGACCTTCAGCTTCTCCACCAGCGCTGGGGTTGCTCGACCGGTGCGCACGGTCGCGTACTCGTTTTGTGCGTGCTCGATAGCCCGCTGCATGCGTTCGCGGGCGTCATTACACACCTCTTGGGCGAACTCGCTCACCTGACCAGCGTACCGATTGCAGCNCCACCCAAGATGGATCCGAAATTACCGCTCGTCATCAGGTCGAAAACAACGATTGGCATTTCGTTATCCTTGCATACTGCAATTGCTGCGCTATCCATGACCGCTAGCTCTTGAGCNAGAACGTCAAGGAAAGAGACCTCTCGAAGCAGTTCAGCCTCTGGTTCACTTTTGGGATCCGCGCTGTAAACGCCATCGACGCCAGAGTGGGTGCCCTTGAGGACTGCGTCTGCGTCAATTTCGGCGGCGCGGAGCGCTGCGGCTGTATCCGTCGTAAAGAAGGGGTTTCCTGTACCGGCGGCAAAAATTACAACTCGTCCTTTTTCNAGGTGTCTCACCGCTCTGCGTCGTATGTATGGCTCTGCTACCTGCGCCATACCGATNGCNGTCATGACTCGCGTAGGTACTTCTGCTCTNTCAAGCGCATCCTGGAGTGCTATCGCATTAATAACGGTCGCAAGCATGCCCATATGGTCGGACTGGGCTCGGTCCATCCCNCCGTCAGAGCCGGACATTCCTCGCCAAATATTGCCGCCACCAACCACNATGGCGATATCNACCTGATGTTCTTCTCGCACTGAAGAAATTTCGGATGCTAGACCTTCGAGAATCTCGCCGCTGATGTTGTCGCCGGAANGATCTGCCAGCGCTTCACCTGAAAGCTTGAGCACGACTCGTTTCCAAGGGCTTTCGCCCTCCCAGCGACGAGTTCGTTCGGTCATGTCANTTGCCAATTTCCACTTGGGCAAACCGGCTTATCGTCGCCTCGCCCAGTAGTTCGACGATGCCTAGCTTTTCGTCTTTAACGAACTTTTGTTCCAGTAACGCTGCGTCTCNGAAAAAGCCGGCCATTCGNCCGTCGACAATCTTGTCGATTGCCTGGTCCGGTTTTCCTTCGTTGCGAGTGATGTTTGCCAGAGTTTCGCGTTCGGCCGCTATGACCTCAGGAGGAACGTCTTCTCGGGTGAGGTATTTCGGGCGGTTGCTGGCGATATGGAGTGCCAGGTCATGAGCAACTTCCTTAGAGCCGTTGNGAATTTCAACCAGAACGGCGTTCACCCCTCTGCCGTTCTGTTGGTGNACGTACGCGTCAAGTACCGATCCTTCCGCGGATTCATATCGGACTATTTTGCCGAGGNCGATGTTTTCTTTCAGTGTAATTTTTAGGCTTTCGAGTTCACTGGATTCTTGACCCACGGCTTCTTCCCCATCNACAAGCACGCAGGTGAGAAGGTTTTCTGCCAGTTGCCCGAATTGGTCGGATTTGGCGACAAAATCGGTTTCGCACTTCAGTTCAACTATTGCAGCAACCCCATCTTCGACGCGGGCCACGACAANCCCTTCGCTGTTATCTCGATCGGAGCGACTTGCGCTTTTAGCGATACCTTTTTCTCGCAGCCACTGAGCCGCGGCTTCAGCATCTCCCTCGTTGTCGACAAGGGCTTTCTTGGCATCCATCATTCCTGCNCCTGTTGTGCGACGAAGGGCCTGAACGTCCTTGGCGGTGAAGTCTGCCATGGGGTCTGATCTACCTCATTGGTCGGGGGGTCGGCGGTTACTTGTCTTCCGGGGTTTCGGGGGCTTCGTCGGATGATGTCTCTTGTTCAACAACTTCATCAGTGTTTTCGAGGGCTTCTGTTGGGGAATCAACCACTGCTATAGCCTGGGCCGCTTGCTCCGCAGCGATGCGAGCTTCGCGAGCTGCTGCTTCGGCAAGCGCTTTTTGGTTCGCTTCTGCTTGTTCTGCAGATACGCGAGCCTCTTGTTCGGGACTGCGTTCATCAGGAGATTTGACCACAGCGCCCTTGCTTTCTGCGATGTAGCGGCCCTCCCGAACTGCGTCCGCGACGACTCGTGTTAATAACTCGGTACTGCGAATTGCGTCGTCGTTGCCGGGGATGACGTAGTCGATAAGGTCCGGATCACTATTTGAATCTGCAACCGCTACAACGGGAAGCTTGAGACGATTCGCTTCGGCTACAGCTATATGTTCCTTCGGGGTATCCAAAATGAAGACCGCTTGGGGCAGCTTTTCCATGTTTCGAAGCCCGTCGAGGTTTCGTTGAAGTTTGGCTAGTTCTCTCTCAAGCAGCAGGGCTTCTTTCTTGGGCATATTGTCAAAATCGCCGGCTGCCTGCATCCGCTCGTATTCGAGCATTTTTTCGACGCGACCTCTGATCGTTCGAAAATTGGTGAGCATGCCCCCTAACCACCGCTGGTTTACATAGGGCATCCCTGACGCTTTGGCGTAGGTCTCGATCGGGTCTTGAGCTTGTTTTTTCGTGCCGACGAAAAGCACCGTTCCGCCTTTGGCAACTGCGTCGCGAACGAACGTGTAGGCAGTGTCGATCAGCCCTATCGTCTGCTCGAGATCAATGATGTAAATTCCGTTGCGTTCACCCCAGAGGTAGCGATCCATTTTGGGGTTCCAGCGGCGGGTTTGATGGCCGAAATGGACGCCTGCCTTGAGCAGATCCGACATGGTTACAACAGCGGGCACGATTATCTCCCCCACGGTTCGTTTGCTGCACCGAGAGCGACGCCGTTGTGATGCGGCGACCGTGAGGTCGTCTCGGTTGAGAGTCACCTCGGACCCAATTTGAGTCCGAGGATGGAGTCTAGCGACGTCGAGTGCGAATTGGTCTATGAGTTGCTCTTAGAACGTAGCCATCATCCTCGTGGATGGTGCTTTCGATGTTCCTCTCTTAGCTCCTCTCGACTTACATGGGTATAGATCTGGGTTGTAGCTAGATCCTCGTGACCAAGAAGTTCTTGAATGACGCGCAAATCAGCACCTCGCTCAAGTAAATGAGTGGCAAAGGTGTGCCTGAGGGCATGTGGTGATCGATCCGCTAAGCCCTTCGCTCTAAGCGTGCTCAACAACATCCGTCGCACGTCAAAGCGGGTGAGTCGTTTACCTCTGGTGTTCACCAGCAGTGGCGTCGGATCCCTTTTTCCTGGCACATAGCTCTCATCGAAGTCTTGACTTTTCCCAGAGGCCCATAGGTCAAGCAGCTGCTGGCTCGGGGCGTTGATTGGAACGTTCCTCTTTTTTTTGCCTTTCCCAGCTACCTCTACCTCCGCTCGACCTTCGGTTAGATCTACGGCGTTGAGTCCGCAAAGTTCGGCTACGCGAAGCCCAGAGCCATATAGAAGTTCGATGATTAGTCTGTTGCGCAACTCGAGCGGGTTTTGAGCCATTGTGTCATCGAGAAGTTGCTCAATTTCTCCCAGTTGCAGTACTCGCGGCAGCCGAGCGTCTCCTGTAGGGGCACTGATATGAACTGTTGGGTTCAAGCCAATCCGACCGTCTTGTTNGTAGCCATCCNAANTAGCGNCGTAGCGCGGAAAGCTGCCGCGCAATCGTNCGANCGGGCNTAACCNTCNCNGCTCATNTNTGCGACCCAGCNTCTAACCTCNCGACGACCGATCGCTTGAGGATCCGAATGGCCGAGATCGTGGCTCCAAGCNATGAACCCCNTCAGNTCGCNGCGGTAGGCNTCAATCGTNGC
>PAHW01000012.1:0-165724 GCA_002705305.1 Acidimicrobiaceae bacterium | reverse complement strand
CNGCTGCCGTNAAANNCNNAANGAANTCNTCCANGCGCCACNTNTCCNGATTCACATNTATGAAAGGTACCGATGTAAGTGAACTTCTAACCACTCTGTGGCATGCCGACTNCCTTGACGCCNGCTTGATCTGGGAGATCGGGGCAAACAAATTCACGCCANCAAGTGCATGTCTTGGTCNATACGAGGCCATTGTGGGTGCATACTGCGCTAATGGGTTACAACCCCTACAAGAAACACAATGCGACCACGGCCGATTACGTGTTGGTAATTGCTGGTGTGTTGGTTGCTGCCACCTTGGTGGCGTGGGGCCTTTTCGGTTAGGGACTGCTTTGTTTGTTCTTGAGCCCGAAGAGGGATTCGAAGTAAGGCGAGTTCAGCCCTATGAGGCGTTAAAGACTTACCTTTGTCCGGGGTGNAACCGCGATCTTCCCCCCGGGCTCGGTCATATGGTCGCCATACCGGTGGATTCGCCTGATCTTCGACGTCACTGGCACTACGGGTGCTGGCAGGCAAGACACCGTAGACGCCCTCGCGGGTAGCGACCCGAGANAAGCTAGTAGCGCTTTTCTTTCACCCGGGCAGCTCTACCGATTCGGTCGCGGAGGTAATAGAGCTTGGANCGCCGCACATCTCCGACCGCGACGCGTTCNATTTTCGCGACGCTAGGCGCGTGCAACGGAAATGTCCGTTCCACTCCTACTCCGAAGCTGATTTTCCGGACTGTAAAAGATTCTCTAATACCTGATCCGCGTCTNGCGATGACGTACCCCTCAAAGATCTGAGTCCGCTCGCGGTTTCCCTCCACAACTCGAACGTGGACTTTGACGGTGTCACCAGGGCCGAACTCTGGGTGATCATTTCTCATTTGGGCTTGATCAACAAGATCGGTGCTGTGCATGGNGCACTTGCTCCTGGTGGTGGGGTTCCGAGTTCGGAACGACGACTATTCGCAGCAGCGATCAGCCCTCAGCTAAGGCTTCAGGCGTACCGGCTAGAACAAGTAATCATGTTATCGGCCGATTACTCCGAAACGAAGNGGCGATCCACTCTGATAGCGAACTCATCGAGAAGCCGTAGCTCTTCCTGCGTAATACCGCGACGTTCAAGGAGGTCCGGTCGAAGCTCCGCCGTTCGGNCAATCGCCATCGCTCGGCGCCAACGGTCAATCAGCGCGTGGTCACCGCTTCGAAGGATTTCCGGCACTTCTAACTCGCGAAATATAGCTGGTCGCGTCCACTGTGGATATTCGAGCAAATTGTCCACGAAAGTTTCCTCTGTCACGGAAACNTGGTTACCAAGTACCCCTGGAACGAGCCGCGCTACAGCTTCGATCACGACCATTGCAGCAAACTCGCCCCCTGCAAGTACAACATCGCCCACTGACAGTTCATCGTCAACAAGTTCCGCGCGAATTCGCTCATCNACCCCTTCATAGCGCCCACACATCAGCGAGAATCCGTCTGAGGCGGCAAGGTCTCTTGCTTTTTGCTGATCGAAACGAGGCCCACCGGGGTCCAGAAGGAAAAGCGGGCGCTGAGGCTGTACAGCCTCGACGGCTGCAAAGGCGGGCTCTGGTTTCAGGACCATTCCCGCCCCGCCGCCAAATGGCTTGTCNTCGACAGTTCGNTGGGGGTCTGTGCTTGCCATTCGAAGATCGTGAACCCGCATGTNGATNAGTCCCGCTTCTTGCGCCCGACCCAAAACGCTGAGTTGAGTCATCTTCTCGACCGGCTCGGGGAAGATAGTGAAAATGTCAATTTGCATTACGAGACCTCAAATCAAACAAGCCGTCCGGCACGTCGACAAGAACTGCACCATCAACGAATTCGACGACGAAGGTGAGGGGGATGAGGTCACCGGTATCGAGCTCCAGTAGGTCCGACGCAGGGTTTGCAANCACGGCCTCGACAACCCCGCGCTCTGTGCCGTTGACTTCTCGGACCTTTGAGCCAACCAGCTCGTGGACCCACAACACANCGGCAACCGTTAACGCCGGTGCGCGCAGTGTCCAACCTTGAAGCTGTTGGGCTTGACTGCGAGTACTTATTCCCTCGAAGCGGACTAACCAACGATCTTGGTGTGGCCGCGATGTCGCTACGACGAGTTGACGCTGGTCAGTCGATAGNGTGCTTCCAGGTTCAAGCCGTTCGACACGGTCGGTGATGAGCCGCACGGCCACTTCTCCCCTCGTGCCGTGCGCCCGGCCAATGGTGCCAACTTCTAGCAACTTTTCCGCGTCGGACATAGTTACGCTCGACTCTGAAAATTCTTTTCAACCTCAGTCGCTGAAGTCAACCTCAACATCAACGCCATCCTTGACCGCAGCCGCACGCACCAATGTGCGAATTGAGTTTGCCACCCGGCCGCGCTTTCCGATGACACGTCCAATGTCTTCTGAACTTACTTTGGCCATCAAACTGATTTTGGTGTCACTCTCTTCGATCTCAAGCTCTACCTGGTCGGGGTGTTCCACCAACTGCGCAATAAGGTACAAAAGCACCTCTTCGGCAGTGGTTCCTTCCTGCTCGCTCATGTCCGCTCCTCGTCGTCGTTACCGTCTTGCGCNGCTTCATCTTCTGNGGGCTGATCGGTAGCTTCAGCGTCGGCGCCGTCCGTGACATCGGAATCTGTCTCAGACACTTCAGCGTCGACGCCGTCCGTGACATCGGAATCTGCCTCAGACACTTCAGCGTCGACAGCGTCAGAATCATTGTTTGGTTCTTCGTTTTCCTCAGTNGGGACGTTGCTTTCTTGCTCACCCGAACNCGGCTCCGAACGCTTCGGTGAGGATTTCACCTTGGGTGCCGGCGCGGCCGAAGGNACAAATTCTTCACCCTTAAATTCCGCCCAAGCGCCTGAAATCTTCAAGAGCTTCTCAACTGCTTCGCTGGGCTGGGCGCCATGCCGTAGCCAGTGCACGGCNCGGTCGTTATCGATCTTGACAACCGATGGCTCAAGGCGGGGCTGATACGTACCGATAATCTCGATAAANCGTCCGTTTCGCGGCGAGCGGCTGTCAGCGGCGACAACACGATAGGTAGGTTGTTTCTTCTTGCCCATGCGCATCAGGCGCAGTCGTACGGCCATAGTTTTTCGGGTCTCTCCAGGGTCGTCTTGTCAAGTGTTCACCACTCGGCGGTGCCAACCCTAAGGTCGGTGGAGTGGTAAGGGACGGCAGTGATTTAAAGCCAGTGAGAAAGCCTACCTGGCTGTACAGCCAACAGGCACGCTAAGNGCGAGGTCGTTTCAACGCCCGGGCAGTGTCAGATCAAGGCCCTCTAAATCTAGTTTCGGTACCTGCTGTGTTTCCTTNGGTTGGACCCGACTTCCTCCGGCTCGACCTGGGCCTTTTTTTCCTTTTTTGGATTTCTTTCCTCTGTCTTTTCGGACTTTGGCCTTCGTACCCGTACCAGCCATACCCTTCATCATCTTGCGCATCTCTTTGAACTGCTTNAAAAGATTGCCCACTTGCGCAAGAGTCGTACCGCTTCCGTTCGCGATCCGAGCTCGTCGCGAGCCCTCGATAACGTCNGGTTTAATCCTTTCCTCGGGNGTCATTGAAAGAACGATTGCTTCAGCTCTGTCAATCTCACGTTCATCGATATCCGCTTCCCTCATTTCCTTGGGAACCCCAGGCATCATCGACATGATGTTTGAAAGATCGCCCATCTGACGGACTTGGCGAAGTTGATCTACGAAGTCATCGAGNGTGAAAGTTCCTTCTAGGAGTCGCTGAGCGGCCGCAGCAGCAGCCTCTTCCTCGAATACTTCTTCAGCTTTTTCAATCAGGGTGAGAACATCGCCCATCCCCANTATGCGCTCTGCCATCCGATCGGGGTGAAATTGGTCAAAGTCATCAAGCTTCTCGCCCGTTGAAGCGAACGCTATAGGCGTCCCGACCACTTCTTTCACTGATAGAGCGGCTCCGCCGCGGCTATCCCCGTCGAGTTTGGTGAGTACTACTCCATCCAGTTCNAGTGTTGCGTGAAACGTTTCGGCCGTGTTAACCGCATCTTGGCCGGTCATGGCATCGACGACCAAGAAGGTGTAGTCCGGATCGACCGCATCTGAAATTGCAGCTATTTCATNCATCAGATCTCGATCAACGGTCAATCGACCTGCNGTATCCACAATGAGCACATCGCGTCCGCTACGTTGAGCCTCCGCCAGACCCGCNTTAGTCGTTGCCACCGNACTGCCGGGCACGCTGAAGACAGGTACGTCGATTTGTCCGCCCAATGTTTGCAACTGCTCTACCGCCGCGGGGCGTTGAAGATCAGCACCAACCAGGAGGGGGTTTCTCCCCTGGGACTTGTACCACCTTGCCAACTTCGCGGATGACGTCGTCTTACCCGAACCTTGCAAACCTGCCATAAGGANCACCGTCGGGGGGGTCTGTGNGTAGGAAAGCTGAAGCGATTCTCCACCCAAAATGGCCGTAAGTTCTTCGTGGACGACCTTTACGACTTGTTGCCCGGGGGTCAAGCTGTCGGTGACTTCNGCTTCTAGGCACCGAGCTTGCGTACGGTCGATAAATCGCTTCACTACATTGAAGTGAACGTCGGCCTCAAGGAGCGCTAGTCGGATTTCGCGCATCGCCTCAGCGACGTCAGCCTCTCCCAAGCGACCCTTGCTCCGCAGACGACCGAGAATTCCGTCGAACCGGTCTGATAGAGACTCGAACATACGACTTGTCAGGCTACCTGTATCGGTCCTTGAGGTTCTGCAACCCTTCTACTCATCGCCGAATAGCGCCTCCACGAACAAGTCGGGATCGAAATCGACNAGATCTCCGTCTCCCTCTCCGAGCCCTACGAGCTTCACCGGCAAACCGAGTTCTCGCTCGATCGCAAACACGATTCCGCCCTTCGCTGATCCGTCAAGCTTGGTGAGAACNACACCCGTGACCGCGACCGTCTCCGCAAATTCCCTTGCCTGGGAAAGCCCGTTTTGTCCAGTAGTCGCGTCAATAACCAAAAGAACTTCTGACACCTGGCCGGGGTCGCGGTCTGCGACCCTGCGAACTTTTGCCAGTTCGTCCATGAGATTGACTTTGTTGTGAAGTCGTCCTGCGGTATCNGCGAGCACGATGTCTAGTTCTCGAGATGCCGCCGCTTGGATGGCGTCATATATGACCGAACTCGGGTCTGCTCCTGCACTTCCCCGCACGAAATCTGCGCCACACCGATCTGCCCAGGCCGCGAGTTGCTCCGCTGCCGCGGCTCTGAAGGTATCGCCGGCGGCCATGAGCACACCAAGACCCTGGTCTCTTAATCGACATCCCANTTTNCCGATTGAAGTTGTCTTCCCGACACCGTTGACACCCACGAAAAGCCANACCGGTGTTTTGCCTAATTCAGCTCGGTGCGCCAATTGGCGGTTGATCGCAAGGTCACTTTTCATTTGCTTCTTCAATGCTTCGAGAAGTTGCGGACCGTCAGTGATTTCCATTGCTTGGNTGGTCGCACGCAANCGGTCGACCGTGTCCATCGTCGCNTCCACTCCGACGTCAGCGAGAATCAGTAGCTCTTCTAGGTTGTCCCATGTCGATCCTTCAACGGACCCGTGACGAATTTTGCCCAGTCGCTCCGACATGAATCCACGCGCTTTGGAGAGTTTCTCCTGAACNGAGAAAGANGTCNGTGGCACCAGANATTCGGTGCTTGGATCTNTACCCGATTTGGAATTTTTTTGGTGGGAATCCGGAGTGACTCTCTTTGCNTCCTCGGCGTGGTGATCGCTAGACCTCCCGCGGCCGGCTTGCCATGCGCGATTCGCCCATGGCAAAAGTGCTAAGGAGAGCATGACNACTAGGAAAACGATGAGAAGGGTGGCGTTCACGTTGCCGGGATCCTACCGAGCNAGGTGACGACCGGAAGACAACCGAACTACGACGCCACTTTCTCGCTCAACACGCGAGACGAACCNGCAGGNGCCATCGAGACTCCATATAGGACATCGGCTGCTTCCATGGTGCGCTTCTGGTGAGTCACAATCACTAGCTGTGCCTCTTGGCGAAACTCCGACACAAGATCGAGGAATCTGTGCAAATTGATGTCGTCGAGAGCCGCCTCAACTTCATCCATCACATAAAANGGNGACGGTCGACTTCGGAAAATCGAGAAGAGAAACGCTAGAGCCGTCAACGCTCTTTCNCCACCCGAAAGCAAGGAAAGTTTCCGAATGTTCTTGCCTGAAGGTTTTGCTTCCAACTCAATGCCAGTGTCGAGCATCTGGTCAGGGTCGGTTAGCTTTAACCGACCCTCTCCTCCGGGGAAGAGCGTCGAAAATATTTGCTGAAAATTTTCGGCTACATCGGTAAACGCTGCCGAGAAAATTTGCTCAATTTCTGCATCTACCGCCGCAATTACTTTGTTCAATTCTCGGCGACTGCCGCGTACGTCTTCCAATTGTTCTGCTACGAAATCGTGCCGTTCCTTGAGAGATTCATACTCGTCCAATGCNAGGGGGTTGATGGGACCCATCCGNCGTAGGTCGCTCTCTAGGTCGCGNGCTCGCGAAGCGGGCGTATCCGCCTCGGTGAGTTGAGGCTCNGGCGCCNTCATCGCCTCATCTCGGTCAGCCTCAAGTTCGTTACGTAACGTTTCTCTGAGGCTGTCCAGTTTGAAGCGCCGCTCAGTTTCGGCAATTTCGCTCGTTGCCNTGAGCTCTCGAACCTCGGTCAATCGTTTTTCGATCGNGGCGCGCTCTCCTCGAAGAAGCTCCAATCGATCTGCTACCGAGCGAATCCGGGACGAAACTTGAGAACGCCGTTGACGTAATTGCCCTACTTCTTCTTCTAGAGCCGTCAGTCGTGCCTGAAGTAGTGCTCGCAGGCGAGCGAGTGTTGCCGCAACGAGTTCTACTCGCTGTATCCGATCAACGCTCCCATCTCGCGCCTCATCATTCGTGTGTAGTTGCGTCGCTATCTCAGCATGACGGGCGTCAACTCGGGTCTTCTGTTCTTGAAGGACGTTGCTGCTGGCTTCAAGTTCAGCTCGTTGAGTCGCAGCAACTCGAATCCGATCGTCAAGATCACGGCGTTTGGTGTGCGCGTCTTTCGCCGCGGACCGTTCCTGGGTTTCTGCGGCTTCTAGTTCGACGCGCCGCTCTTCCAGATCGATGAGCCTGGGGCCATCTCGGTCTAATATTTGGTTGAGTTCGGCTGCGCGAGCCTCCAACACCTTTTGCTGAGCGGTGAGGTCGCGCCACTCACGTTGAATCTTTTCGATTGCGTCCGATGAGTGCGTGAGCAGGTCATCATTTGCTTCAAGATCGAGCACAGATGCCCGCAGGCGAGTTTGAGAATCCCGATGCACTTCCTCAGCTGATTCGCGCGCTGCTTTCGCCGCGTCACACTTCGCCGTAGCTTCCCGCAATTCAGTTTTCGCGTCCTCCAGCGCAGTCGCGGCGTTACCTCGTGAATTTACGCTCCATCCATTGGGCCCGTAACAGTCTCCNGTGGCCGTAACGACAGTCAGAGTTGGTTGTTCGATCGCTAAATCGATCGCCTCCGACCAGCCACCACTGACGCAAACGGCGTCTTTAAGGAGGACATCCAACAAAGGCTCTAGCGCAGAGTGTCTACTTGTGACACGGTTGCGNAGAGGCTCACCGAATTGGGGCAGTTCAACAGGAACATCGGGAATTTGCGGGGCCAATATNGNTCCGGCCGAATTAGATTCTTGNAGTCGCTGCAGCACNATACGAGCAGTTTGAACATCTTCGACAACTACAGAGGCGAGGGATCCCTCTAAGGTTGCTTCCACCGCCGATTCCCAGCCTGATTCAACCCGAATCAGCTCTCCAAGAACTCCGAGGACNCCCTCAATNTCCTCTACATTTTTCAAGCCGGAACGCGCCCGGGCATCTGCGATCGCCAGTTCNAGAGCGTCCGCTCGAGCTCTCCAAGTTCCCTCNTCTTCTNACGCCAATTGTTGTTCTTGAATCAAAGCGTCAACGNCGCCGGCCGCTTCGTTGACTTTGCCTTGGGCCGNATCAACTACTCGGACTAGTTCGGCTTCGCCACCCGAAGCCGAATTGAGCTTTGCCTGCAGCCGGTCAAGTCGTTTTTCTGCGTCNCCAACTCGATGCTCCACTTCCTCTAAACGGGCCGCTAAACGCTCCCTTTCATCTCCAACTCGTTCNACAGCGGTCCTCAACGGACCTAGTTCCCCTCTAACTTCTGCTGCTCTTTTCGCAGCGTCAAGCCCAACTATCGGTAGCCCGTCGTTGAGAGCGCGACCCTCAGCGTCGAGTTGCGTCTCAGTAACGGCAAGCTTTTCTAACCGACTGTCAATCACTTCGTCTCGGGCATTTAAAGCTTCTAATTCATTCGTCAGTCGCGAGAGCTCTTCTTCAAGCGTAAGAGCAACATCTTCAGCTATGACCNCACCNCGATCTCGTTGAGTTGTTCTTAAACGCTCATCNACNAAGGCAATCAAACCGCGGCATCGTTCGCGAAGCGACTCCACGCGAGGAAGCAGATCCAGATTCTGATCACCGGCAGCGGCGAGTTGGCTTTCTGAGGCGCCTATCTCTATGTCGAGACCTTCGAGTTCGCCGCGCAGACGCACCTTTTCTGCNTCTAGGTCTCGCTTTTCTTGTTTTGCTGACGATTGAGCTNACTCGAGTGCTCTCAGCTTCTTTCCGGTGAGATACAACCGCAAAGATCGAAGCTCTTCGACGACGGCTCCATGACGTTTTGCNGCGTCAGCCTGCTTTTCTAAGGGGCGCAGTTGGCGCTTGACCTCTCTTTGGAGGTCCTGCAGCCGGGTCAAGTTGGCTTCGGTAGCGGCCAGCCGCCGCTCCGCTCGCTCCTTCCGTCGTCGGAACTTCAGTACCCCGGCCGCCTCTTCAACGATTGTCCGACGTTCTTCTGGACGTGCATTGAGAACCTGTTCTATCTGCCCCTGGGCCACGATGACGTGCTGTTGACGACCAACCCCAGCGTCACTAAGGAGTTCCTGGATATCGAGCAGCCGGCAGGGCACCCCGTTCATTGAATATTCCGAGTCACCCGACCGATAAAGGGTTCGGGTCACCGTGATCTCGGTGAACTCAATAGGTAACGAGCCCGATGAATTGTCAATGACCAAGCTGACTTCGGCTCGCCCAAGGGCCGGTCGATCAGGGGTGCCCGCAAACACGACGTCTTCCATTTTGCCTGATCTCACAGTCGTTGGTCCTTGGGCCCCCAATACCCATGCGACAGCGTCAACGACATTGGATTTACCACTGCCGTTNGGACCCACGACGACCGTTACCCCTGGCTCAAATTCGAGCACGGTCGGCTCGGCAAAAGATTTGAAGCCCTTCATGGTGAGCGACTTTAGAAACACTATTTATGACCTATCCGCAGGANAAGAGGACACCGCCGNCAACGGCACTCCGACATCATGCCCTCTGGTCGGCTCCAGTTGGTTGACCCTCAAGAGGTATTTGCGGTGTTTGTTAGAAGGTCGGATTAGACCTGATAGTCGCAGTAATGGTGTGTAGNCCCGCCAACGCGAGCCGTTAGGACATCGCCCCGCCCGTTCCTGCTGCGTTCNCCGGCTCTTCCGAAGACCTCCAAGTATTCGTCATATCCACCCGGTTGACCGAATACGTCACGGACGCCATTGATACTTACGCCACGGTGTTTCACCGCGTTGTGAACAGTTTCCACGATTGCCCGGTAAAGCCTTCGAATCTCCTGTGTTATTAGCTGACTGGCCACTCGGTCGTGTCGTAGTAAAGCTGCATGGAGGATTTCGTCGCTGTAAACACGCCCCAACCCAACGATGAACGAAGAATCCATTAACAGCGGCCGTAGTTTCTTCTCATGNGTCAACAGGCGATGCCCGAAGTCAGTCCATGCAATCGGCTGCTCGACCGGGTCAAAACCGAGTTCTGCTATTCCCGGGACCGATTCGGCAATCGCGTCACTGTCGACCAAAGTGACAGTTAACTCTTTGTCGGTGTCAAGGAGTCGGAGTTGCCCCTTTTGGGTAAATCCGATGATGAGTTGAGTGCTGCTGTCGACGTCGTCTTTGTTCGCTGCTCGCCGCACCGATCCGCCGGATCCGAGGTCAATCACTAAAGTTTGCTCTTTCGCAACGACGAGGCAGAGCANCATGCCGATACGTCTCACGCTGGTGACTTTGGATCCAGCTAAGGCGTTGGTAAGCGANGTCTTATTTGCCTGGCCGGGAATCAAACGCTTGGGACCCATTACGTCGATCTGCTTAATCTTCAGACCACCGATTTCTCTATCTAGGTCGCGGCGCGCGGTCTCGAGCTCAGGGAGTTCCAGCATGTTCAGTACTTCCTTGGATAGTTGAGGGCGAGTGATTCTGCTCTTCAAAGAATTCATGCTCTTCGCANGCTTGACTCGCTGCGGCCTGCTCGGCTTGTTTCTTTGAAGTTCCTTGACCTTTGCCGCGTACCGCGCCCGCGAACCAAACCTCGGCCAAAAAACACTTGTCGTGGTCGGGGCCGCTATCGGTCAGTTCGTANCGGGGGGAGTCCCCGTATGCGCGGGCAACNAATTCCTGTAATCGAGTTTTTGCGTCTCCATGCCCCGGATCAAGCGCAACTTCGTTGATTCGATCGGACAGCGCCTTGAGAGCGAAACGTTCCGCTATTTCCATNCCTCCGTCTACATAAATGGCGCCGAGAATCGCTTCGAATGCGTCACCGAGAAGCGAATCTTTCCCACGACCACCCGAGCGGTCTTCGCCGACCCCTAACAGCAGGGCTTTTCCAATTCCGAAGTGACGGGCNACTTCCGCCAANGNGGACGCGTTCACGATGGCGGATCTGGCTTGAGCAAGTTCTCCTTCGNTCCACTTCGGATACGTTCGATACAGGTAAGCGGCAACGCAATGCCCAAGTACCGCGTCTCCTAGCAATTCGAGTCGTTCGTTGGACGGGGCGTCACTATGTTCCGCGCACCAGCTNCGATGCGAAACAGCTAACTGCAACAAGTCAGGGTCGTTGAAGGCGTAGCCGATTCGTTCGGTAAGTAACCCCAAATCCGGTCCGNCCTTCGACACATCAGTCAATTCGAGCCATTACGTAATCTATGGCATCACGNACCGTCTTCAGGTCTTCGAGGTCCTCATCTTCGATTCGAAATCCCGCGGTACGTTCTGATAATTCTTCTTCAAGACCCTCAACAAGTTCAATCAAGGCAAGCGAGTCAGCTTCAAGGTCTTCTACNAAAGACGATGATTCGGTTACTCGGGAGGGATCGATTTCGAGAATGTCCGACAATTGTTCGCGAATGATNTCAAAGACACTATTTCGGTCGGGCTGACTTTGTTCAACGTGAGTTTCGGCCGGCACAGCGACTCCTACCGTCATAGGCGTGGTCCGGGGATAACCATAGCAGACGCGCCNAAGTATCACTTTAAGTGGTCTTTCAACTCGATTTAACCACTTTATGCTGTTTAAAGAGGNTGTTTAGTCCCCACTNACAGCCGCTCNGAGTTCACCTACCAAATTTCTCTCCACCATGTCCCTGGCCACTCGGCACGCGTTGGTAATGGCGGTNGGGCTAGCCGATCCNTGGCTGATGATGGCAACCCCGTTGACGCCAAGCAACATTGCTCCGCCAACNGCATCCGGATTTAATTCGGCAGCCACAGGCGCAAGGTGATCTAGTGCTTGACCGCCAACTTCGGCGGCCTCCTCAGCAGTTAACGCGGCGACTATCTGGTCAACGAGAAATTTGACCGTACCTTCGAGGGTCTTGAGGATCACGTTTCCCGTAAACCCATCCGCTACAAGAACGTCNACGTCGCCACTGAGTACATCTCGTCCCTCCACNTTTCCGATGAAGTTCAAGGACGCATCATCGGCNAAAAGTTGATGNGCTTCTTTGACTAACTGATTACCTTTTTCNGGNTCCTCACCTATTGATATCAATCCGACTCGTGGCTCTTGTACCTCATATCTCACTTGCGTAAAGGCAGACCCCATACGCGCGAATTGATGAAGCCAGTCCGGTTGGCAATCTGTCATCGCCCCCGAATCGAGAAGTATTTTAGGNGCCCGACCCGGGACAGGCAGCGTCGTCGCAATTGCCGGCCGGTTGACTCCTTTGAGTCGTTTCATTCGTAGTAGCGCGGCAGCGGCGACCGCCCCTGTATTTCCAGCGCTGACCATCGCTCCTGCATGTCCGTCTCGAACGCGTTCAGCGGCTCGCACTATTGACGAGTCCTTCAACGTCCGGACGGCTCGACCAGGTTCATCGGACATCCCGATCACCTCAAATGCTGCGTGCACAGTGATGTCATCGGCATCTTGGATTCGGGACGGGTCTCCGACCAATTCGACCGGAATCCCTAAATCCATCGCAGCGCGAACTCCTGCAACTATGGCTGAGGGGGCGTTGTCTCCACCCATGGCGTCAACAACAATGGGCTGCATAAGCGATGCCCGATTTATTGATCGATGTCGATGGCTTGACGGCCGGCGTACCATCCACAGTTGCCGCATACGCGATGAGGCAANTTTGCTTCAGAACATCGCGGGCAGGAGCTGCGCGAAGATGATCGCAGCTTCCATGCCGCGGCACGACGGCTGCGCGTTTTTGACTTCGAAGTCTTTTTCTTTGGGACGGCCATCGTCGACCTCGGGGACTGGGCCCAACTTATTCGGGTTGGGTGNAGCGAACTTGCGCCAAGGCCGCGCCGTCAACCTCGCACAGGCAAACGACCGCCAACTGCAGCGCGGGGTCGTGTCGGACACATCGACACAGGTACACGAGGCTACCTGAACAGCTACCAACCTCCTACAGTCGGAAGTTACGGAGACCACCTCACGGCACGTCGGTTTCGNGGTCCTTCTGTTCGTCAAAGTTCAATGAATCCAACGGGGCCCANCGAGGGTCAACGGTACTGACTTCTTCGGAACCATCGCCCTGTTCTGAGCTGNTCGAATAATGTGGCGCCAATCGAGAGCACTCTTCGCGTAGCGAGCACCGGACTACCCCTACAGGCAGTTCTAGTAGAANCGCATCTCGGACCATCGGCTCAAGGTCTATGAATTCTTCGCCNAGAGGGTACGACTCTCCTTCACGCGGATGTTCNTCAAAAAGCTCCTCGACGTCAGCGGTCGCAACTCCTTCGACTGGGCGAAGACATCTCGAACATTCGCCNTTCCATGCAGCGGTAATAACCCCCGCCACTGTCACGCCTTCCCTAACCTGATCCAGAGTCAGTTCCACTCTGACNTTCNTGGACTCTACGATCGAAACGTCACCAACTTGGAGGGGGTTGTCATCCGCCTGCAACNGNGATACCTCAATGGCGACTTCCCAAGTTCGAAGGGGTTCAATCCGGTGAAGTCTTTCCAGCGGGACATGAAGCTCAGGCACTGGGTTTCTAGAAATCAAATTTCGTCCTGATCGAAAACCTCTGGGATTTCTGGATTTTCGGTTTCCTCAGTCGCCTCTGATTCACGCACCGGCATAGTCGGTTCGAGTCGCCCCCTCGCGTCCGCTACCGCGGCCTGGACTTTTCCTAACGCCGAGGCAAACTGCTCCAGGCGTTGCTCACAGTAGTCATCTACTTCNTGCCGTCGTCTGCGAGCCTGCGAATCGGCTTGTTCGACCATTTGACGCGCCTTGCGTTCCGCTGAACGCACCACTTCTGTTCGTTGCACCATTTGAGCGACTCGGGTCCGCGCCTCTTCAATGACTAGACCGGCGTCGATTCTTGCTTTGGAGAGAAGATCTTCGCGTTCTTTTAGAAGCCAACGCGCCTCGCGTACCTCGTCAGGGAGTTCCAGCAGGGCCGCTTCTAATAGTTCAATGATTTCATCTCGGCTGACCATGACAGACGTAGATAGGGGCATTGGCCGAGCCGCGTTGATCACGTCCATTACTCGACGCACCAACGCTTCGACGCCGGGNCCGCTTAATGGTGCAGCCTCAGTCACTCGGACATCTTTTCTCGAAGCCGCCGCGCGACGGCTTCTGGTACCAGGTGTGAACAGTCAGTGCCAAATCGGGTGATGTCACGGATGTACTTCGAGGCGATAAAAGCACTTTCGCTNGTCGACGGCAAGAAGAGCGTCTCGACACCACTGACGGACTTATTCATTTGAGCCATCTGCAGTTCTGACTCAAAATCGGCTGCTCCTCGCAGACCTTTGACTATGAAATCAACGTCAAGTTGGGTNGCTAAGTCCACTACCAATTCCCCAAATTGCACGACTTCAACATTTTCCAAATGGGCACATGTTTCTGTCAGCATTTCAAATCGNTCCTCGTCGGTGAAGAAGAGATTCGACTTTTGCGGATTCCGCATAGCGGCAACGACGACGTGGTCGAATAGGCGACTCGCGGTCGTACAGATCTCAACGTGGCCATTGTGGACCGGGTCAAACGACCCCGGGTACAGAACCTTGACCACGAGCGTCTCCTCGCTTGGCGCAATCGGCTACAAGAAACGGTACCGATCATCGACAGAATCCTCCACTGTCCAGGGCNTAAATCAGTCGAAATCAGCTCATATTTGTGTTTCCGGGGCGCAATATTGTTATTACCGCCCGCCCGTAGCTTCGAGTACGGATTAGCTCCCATNCTTCGAANGGGCCGANCATACGGTTGCTTTCGGCAACTACAACCGCATCACCTGCAGCCGCCAGCAAGCTTNGCCAGTCTTCGAACCCATATGGCGGGTCGGCCAACACTAAATCCACGTCCAACGACCCAAGCGTTGCGACAGCGTCGCCCAATATCACCTNAGCGCCAAGATCCANTGAATTCAAGTTNGCTCTGATGNTTTTGCAAGCACCCGGGTTGTTGTCGACAAAGGTCACGTCGTTTGCTCCGCGAGACAGAGCCTCTAGGCCAAGCGCCCCTGAACCGGAAAATAAATCAACTACTTGTGCGNATTCNGGNAACCCAAGACTAAAAAGCATNTTAAAGATCGCTTCTCGNGCACGGTCAGACGTTGGTCGAGTCGTTTCGTCCTGCGGGGAACTGATCCGACGGCCCCGCAGTGTGCCTCCAACGATGCGCATACGACGACACTAACGGCACACTATGGATATGGAAGTTCCCGAATCNATCATCTGCGTTGATTGCGGGGGTCTGTGTCGTCGCATCAGCTATGAAGAACCCGACGAAGGTTTTCAACCCGGCGATGTTGTCGCTTACAGGTGCAGAGATTGTCTGGATCGNTGGGACATCATCGTCGAGAACGAATGACCCTAACTTTCATNCTTTCAGCCCCTCGAAAGATTTTCTGCATCATCGTCGCGGCGCTCTACGAACCATCGAACTTCGTCTTCGAGGGCTTGGTANTGCTCTAAGGATCCGCTTTCATTTACCAGCAGTGCGGCGAGGTCGCGTGCGCGTTCAACCCAAACTCGATCCCTAGCTAANGAAGCTAACTTGAGGTCGTTACGCCCCGACTGTCTCTGATCAAAAATCGTGCCTTCTCCTCGAAGCTCTAAATCGCGTTCAGCTAGAGCGAATCCGTCGGTCGATTCCTCTAANGCTCGGAGACGNGCTTCNGCATCTTCGGAAATCTCCTCCATGGCAACCAAGAANCACGTGGACTCGTGAGCGCCTCTACCCACTCGTCCCCGAAGCTGATGAAGTTGAGCCATTCCGAAACGATCCGCTGACAAGACAACCATCGTCGTGGCATTCGGAACATCCACTCCCACCTCAATCACTGTCGTGGCCACTAGAACGTCCAATTGTCCGTTTCGAAAAGAGGTCATTGTCTCCTTTTTGTCTGCGGCGGACAGCCGNCCATGCAAAATTCCGACTTCGATACCTGCGAGCTCGTCCCGGGCGAGACGGTTCTTGGTCGTCTCCGCCGAGTTGGCATCAAGTTTGTCGCTCTCTTCGATAAGGGGGCAAACAACGTAAGCCTGGCGACCCTGCGCTATCTCAGATCGCACATGCTGCCAGACGACTTCAGTGTCATCTCTTACCCAAAGCGTATTGATAGGGGTTCGACCTGGCGGTAATTCGTCCAAGGTCGATACATCCAAGTCGCCATACACCGTCATTGCCGCGGTTCGGGGTATTGGTGTAGCAGTCATGACTAGCAAGTGCGGCCATTTGCCGTCAGAGCGTCCGCGCTCTCGGAGGACCGACCGTTGTTCAACNCCAAATCGATGTTGCTCGTCAACCACCACCACGCTGAGCGACGAAAAGGCGACCCCTTCCTGTATGAGNGCGTGCGTTCCGATGACTAGATCNACAGAACCGTCTTCCATTCCTGCGATTACCCGCTGCCGTTCAGTTCCTGTGATCCGATTCGTAAGCACTTTGACTGAGAGTGGCCTTCGACCTGTAAGCGTCGAATCGTCTGGCACTTCCAGTTGTTCAACCAATTCAATCANACTTAGGTAATGCTGCTCTGCTAGGACTTCGGTCGGCGCCATGAGGGCTCCTTGGTGCCCATCTGCTACCGCGGTTAGCAGTGCGTGCAAGGCGACAAGCGTTTTGCCCGCTCCGACGTCTCCTTGCAACAACCGGTGCATCGGTTGTTCGGTCTTGAGATCGACATCGATTTCNGTCATCGTCCGACGCTGGGCAGTCGTGAGTTCAAAAGGTAGGCGCTCAAGCAAACTTGTTATCAAAGTGCCGTCGGCCCTGTGTGGAATCCCCGAGGCGCTTTCTAATCGTCGTATCTTGCGCATTCGGAGGACCAGTTGAACCCGAAGAAGTTCGTCGAGGACGAGACGATTTCTCGCTTCCGATACCTCCGACATTGAGTCCGGTTGGTGGATTGCCCGGAACGCGGCCATACGGTCGACCATCTGAAAATCTTCGAGCATTNCGCCGGGAAGAGGGTCTCCTATCCCACGGTGTTCGCAGCGGCGCAGCGCTTCGTTCGACCAACGACCCAAATCCCAAGTAGTAAGACCAGCTTTTTCCGATTGAGGGTAAATAGCAATAATTCTTCCGGTGCGGTCGCCAACCAAATCGACTATCGGGTTCGTCATCTGAGGTTGGCCTTTATACAGTTCGACCTTTCCGAACAGGGCAACGGTCAGATCTTGCTTCAGTTGCTTGGAGCGCCACGCCTGGTTGAAGAACACGAGTCTTAAACTTCCGGTGTCATCAGTCAATGAGACTTCGACGATGGATCTTCGGTTGCGNGTTCTGCGTGACTTGACGCTNTCGATATCCCCCACGACCATGACCTCTTGCCCGGGCGTTACTTCACTAACCTTCGCCGCGCGGCTTCGATCGACNTAGCGGCGTGGGTAGTGCGTCAACAAGTCAAGAACTGACTCAATCTGAACCTCGTGCAATGAGGCTCGCCGCTCCGGGCCGATGCCTTGTAATCGATCAACGCTTATGGCGTCGAGTTCANGGAGGGAAAGCGGTTCTGTCACTCGACCCCAAACAAAAACGGNTAGTGACTCTGCCCGCCGTGAAGAATTTCTGTCTCNACGNTGGGACGGTTTTCGGCAATCCACTCTTCGACGGCGCGAGNATCCCGATCAGTGACACCGTCGCCCACAACTACTGTGAGTATCTCGTGCTCTTGACCGATGATCTCATCTAGCAAAGCTGTAGTCGCGGCAACGGCCGTATCAGCGATTGAACAGATGCCGCTCCGATTCAGACCGACCCAATCACCTGCTGAGACCTCACCCGCTGAACTGGTACTTGATCGAACCGCGCGGGTGACCTCCCCTACACCAACGCCTTCGGCAATCTCAGCCATGGATTTAGAGTTAACCCTGGCGTTGCTTTGCGGGTCATACCCCAAGAGTGACGCAAAGCCTTCGCACACNGANGTGGTAGGGACCACNTCNACGGTCTTCGCGCTTTGGGAATCGACAGTGCGCGCTACCGCAATGATGTTCGCATTATTGGGCAGGACAACTACCTGATCTGCGGGCGCCTTTTCCACNGCTTCCAACAGTTCCGCTGTCGAGGGATTCATCGTCTGACCTCCTACGACAAGTTCCTGCACCCCGAGGCTGTGGAAGATGCGGCTGATTCCAGGAGCCGGAGACACCGCAACGACCGCGCACGGAACCGGTTCTGGGATCGGGAAGCCCTCAGGCTTTTCCTGTGCAGTCGCTTCGCGCACCCANCGTTGTTCCATGACCTCTTCGGCCAGGTCCGTCACCCTGATGCGNTGGGGTCGNCCTACTTCTATGCCGGCTTCAATGGTCGACCCGATGTCATCGGTATGGATGTGACAATTCCAGAGCCCATCACCGCCGACTACGACGATCGAGTCACCTAGTCCAGCCCAAACTTTCTTGAAACCCTCAATAGTGTCGTCGTCCGCATGCAGCAGGTACATNACTTCGTACCGAAGCTCGGAAGTTTCGTCCCCGGGNGGCAGCGGCGAAGTCNCGGTGGGNAGTTCCGACTGCTCAGGAGCGGCTGGAAGCGCACGGCCGTCTAACACGGTAAGTAACGCGTGCAGCAGCAAAAGAAATCCCGCTCCCCCNGCGTCTACTACNCCTGCTTCGCGAAGAACCTGCAACTGCTCTGGGGTGTGTTCAAGAGCCACTTGTCCGTCTGCGAGAGCATTTTCGACTACCNGAATCAGAAGCGCGCCTTCTTCTGATTCACTCGCGCCCTTCGCGGACTCGCGAACCACTGTGAGAATGGTCCCTTCCACTGGCTTCATCACGGCGCCGTCCGCCGCAACGCTGGCCTCTGTCAGTGCGGTGGCGAGGACACCGCCGTCAATATCTCCTGAATTGGAAAGACACGCGCTCATGCCGCGGAGCACTTGTGACAGAATCACTCCCGAATTTCCCCGAGCCCCCATGAGGGAACCATGGGAAATGGCGGAACAAACTGCGTTCCGATCGTTCGGGTCGATTCCTTCGAGCTCTTCTAGAACCGACCCGATCGTTAACGTCATGTTGGTCCCAGTATCGCCATCAGGGACTGGATATACGTTAAGTCGATTGATCCACTCTCGGTGAGTTTCGAGAGCCCCATGGAACACTGACAGAGCTTCCACAAGTTGAGGGGTGGAGAGAACGAAGGCTGTTTCCACAGAAGCCGATGCTACCCCCGAGTCACGCTACCGATAGGTGACTGAGACTAAAGCTGACACTCCCCCCGAGAGCTTCGCTTACTTGCTAAGTTGTGCCCGCTTCNCCGGCCGTCGTAGGGTCGCCATTGAAGCTTGTGCCATAAATCGAATACCGCGTTCAGGAGAGCTACCGGAGGCCNACCGTGCAAGGNGTCATAAAATCATATGACCCCCAGTCCAAAACGGGAGTTGTAGTCGACGATGTCGACCGCGACGAGCACGATCTCGCCTTAGATGCTCTCGAGGGTTCGATATTTCGNATGGTACGACAGGGACAACGGGTCGTCTTCGACCTCAACGAACAAGGACTAGCCACTCAGCTGAGACTGGGCAGTGAAGTTGACCTTGGTACACCCGATTGGATCACCGCCGCGGGGGACGACGCGTGACCGAGAACTGGGGATGCTCCCCAGTTGACGTCTAACCGCCGCCGGAGGTCAATATGCCNGGAACGACCACCAACNACAGCCTTTCCGATTGGGTGAACAACTGGGCCGAAATTCTTTCTCCCGACTCCGTCCACTGGTGTGACGGAAGCCAAGAGGAGTATGACNAATTCGCCAAGTCAATGGTGGAGCAGGGCACGCTAATTCCTCTCGAAGATGCGAAAAGGCCCAATAGCTTCTTAGCTCGGTCGGATCCCGGTGATGTCGCTCGCGTCGAAGACAGGACCTTTATCTGCACCGACGATCCCGCTGACGCCGGAAACAACAACAATTGGCGCGAACCTGCTTCAATGCGATCTGAGATGTTGAATCTCTTCCGAGGTTCGATGACGGGGCGCACCATGTTTGTTGTTCCCTTCTCTATGGGCCCGCTCGGGTCGCCGATCGCNCATATAGGCGTTCAACTCACCGATTCACCCTATGTAGCCGCCTCGATGCGAATCATGACCCGCATGGGTCAGGGGGCGTTGGACGCTCTCGGTGACGGGGAATGGGTTCCTTGCATTCACTCACTCGGAGCTCCTTTGGCACCAGGCGAGAGCGATGTTCCTTGGCCGTGCGATTCCGACAATAAGTACATCGTCCACTTCCCCGCCACTCGAGAAATTTGGTCATATGGCTCGGGCTATGGCGGCAACGCGTTACTGGGTAAAAAATGTTTCGCTCTCAGGATNGCTTCAACCATGGCTAGAGATGAGGGCTGGCTGGCCGAGCACATGCTGATTGTGGGCGTCACGCCGCCTGACGGNGAAACAAAATATGTCGCGGCAGCGTTCCCTTCAGCATGCGGCAAAACCAACATGGCGATGATGGTGCCGTCTTTACCGGGCTGGAAAGTTGAGACGGTCGGGGATGACATCGCCTGGATGAAATTTGGCGCCGACGGCCAGCTCTACGCGATAAACCCCGAAGCCGGTTTCTTTGGGGTGGCACCCGGTACCAGTCAGAAAACTAACCCCAATGCTCTGGCGACTCTTTCAGGCAACTGCGTGTTTACCAACGTCGCTCATACCGACGATGGAGACGTCTGGTGGGAAGGACTTACCGACGAGGCACCGGCCCGCTTGATCGATTGGAAGGGACAGACCTGGACTCCAGAAACCGATGCACCAGCTGCGCACCCGAATGCCCGATTTACNGTCCCGGCGGCACAATGCCCTTCAATAGCAAGTTCCTGGGAAGATCCCGCNGGCGTTCCGATCTCAGCAATTCTTTTCGGAGGGCGGCGNGCGACGACCGTACCGCTGGTATCGGAAGCCCTTGATTGGGAGCACGGCGTTTTTTTGGGATCAGTGATGTCCTCAGAAAAGACTGCTGCNGCNGNCGGAGCGGTNGGTCACGTTCGGCGGGANCCTTTCGCGATGCTTCCGTTTTGCGGATACAACTTCGGCGATTACTTCCAACACTGGCTCNATATTGGCAAACGCGAAGGCGCGAAACTTCCNAAACTGTTTTACGTCAATTGGTTCCGAAAGGATGAAGAAGGTCGTTTCATCTGGCCGGGCTTTGGTGAAAACTCGCGGGTTCTGAAGTGGGTTCTGAACCGCATTGCCGGCACAGCCGAGGCCGTTGAAACTCCCATCGGAATGGTGCCAAAGATCGGCGAACTCGACGTAAGCGGATTAGACCTCACGTCCGAGGCNCTAGAAGCTTTGTTGTCAGTGGACGCTACCGAATGGCGAAACGAACTCGCNTTGATCGAGGAGCACTACGAAGCGATCGGTGACCGCCTTCCGNCCGAAATGAGNCTTCAGTTGGATCGTCTAGCCGACAGACTAACTACTTAGGGTCTGCCGTTAGCTTTCAGGCTCGAGCGACCTCAGAGCAGAACCAACGCNCGAATTCCAAGACCCATNATAAATAAGCCGCCCCACCCGTAGAGCCGATGCAGTTGGCCCCGAAATTGGCTTCTGTAGCTGTAAAGNANGCCGACCGTCGTTGCTGTCAACACCCCGTAGAACACGTGAAAAGTCTGCGGCCCATCATTGGCATTGAGATGNACCGCAGCNAGAGTGACTTGCNCAAAAACCAGCGTTTGNACGAAAGCTGTGAANCTCCAAAGCTGAGGGCTGCTTAGCTTCGGCCATCGTGNCGAGGACAAAGCCCAAACGCCGGATACACCATTTCCTATGACCAGCACCCAGCACGCAATGAGGTGAAGCGTGCTNAGCATTTGATGCTCAGGCTGTCTGATCGGCGAGCAAATGGAGAAACATCGTTAAGTTCTGAGCGTCGCTGTGTCCATCGCTAAGTCTGAGTTCCGCCGGCGNTTTGGCCGCTTCATCACTCATCGCGACGACGTCAAGGGCTCTGAGTATTCCCACTGGAGCGCCGCGATCGACCAAGGTGTTCACGTCACGAATGATGTGTCGGCCTCGAACGCCTCGATCTCGAATGACAGCTCGAACAAGAATTCTCAACAGAGCACAGGCCGAAGCCGGCGATTGTTCAACNATGCTTTGGGCTTCCGCGTATAAGGGAACCAGGTTCGTGGGCAAGCCCACAGGTGCCCGCGCTGCTTCGGGGCCGGTCGACGTCAGGCCACTGCTCCAGTGTCGCGGAGCTTGACAATGTCATCCGGGTCAAAGCCGACTGATCGAAGCACTTCGTCGGTGTGTTGTCCNGGGTGGGCAGGAGGGCTTTGGATTGTNGCCTCGGTTCGACTGAACCGCGGGGAGGGATTTGGTTGCACCACACCTGCCAGCTTGGTGAAGACTTCGCGATGTTGGTTGTGCGGGTGCTGTGGAGCTTCAGCCAGCGTTAACACNGGAGCGAAGCANACGTCGGTGGCGTCCATAATCTCGCACCACTCGTCTCTGGTCCGAGTTTTGAAAACAGCAGAAATTCGCTCTTTGAGTTCCGGCCAGGAGCTTCGAGTCATTTGCGCGGCAAAGTCGTCATCCCCATCAAGCTCGGTAAGTCGCATCAGNTCTGCGTAGAACTGTGGCTCGATAGACCCGATTGATATATATCGTTCGTCGGCGCATTCGTAGACGTCGTAGAAGTGACTGCCCGTGTCGAGAAGATTGGTGCCTCGTTCGTCATTCCAAANACCCAGTGCCCGCATGGAATGGAACATCGCCATCAAACTGGCGGCCCCGTCGACCATCGCAGCATCGACGACTTGGCCCCGCCCCGAACGCTGTGCTTCCACTATTCCGCACGCCACTCCGAACGCGAGCAACATTCCGCCTCCTCCGAAGTCCCCGACCAGGTTTAACGGAGGCAGTGGAGCTTCTCCGTTGCGTCCGATGGGTTCAAGAGCACCGGCTAACGCTATGTAATTGATGTCGTGTCCGGCCGCCATGGCATAGGGGCCCTCTTGACCCCATCCCGTCATACGTCCGAATACAAGTTTGGGGTTCCTGGCGAGACAATCTTCAGGTCCGATGCCCAGACGTTCCATCACCCCTGGACGAAAACCTTCAATTAGGGCATCTGCCGTTTCCACGAGTCGGAGAACAACTTCNACTCCGTCGGGGTTCTTGAGATCGATTGCGATCGACGATCTACCTCTTGCCAACACGTCGATGGGGGGTGCCTGTGAGTCTCCTCCCGACACGTTCCCAGCGCGGTCAATGCGGATGACCTCGGCTCCCATGTCGCTGAGCATCATTCCGCAGAATGGCCCTGGACCAATGCCTTGAAGTTCTATGACTCGGATTCCTTGAAGTGGCCCCATGCGACTCTCCTTCTATAGATCAAGATCAACCTAGTACTTCNCTAAGGCGTCGCATCGGGTCGCTTACGCACTTACCAAAGTTCGTCGAGGTTTCGCTGCGACAATGCTTCGTCGTATGCTCGCCCGTCGAAGTTGCCATTGACCGCAGCTTCTAACATCTCTCCGGCGGTCGGGACGTCGGCACGACTTGTTTGATTTTCTGGATCCCAAAGGCCGGAACGCACAAGNGCCTTCGAGCACTGGAAATATGCTTGTTCGACAGTTACCTCTATGACCGTTTTGGGTGTTTTGCCATGAGCGGCAAACGACGCAAGTAACCGCGGGTCGATTGAAATCTTTGCGCGACCGTTTATTCGCATGGTTTCTGCCACACCCGGCACNAGAAACAAAAGTGCAATTCGGTCATCCTGAACGATGTTTCGCAACGTGTCGAGGCGGTTGTTACCTCTTCTGTCCCCAAATCGGATGGTTTTTTCATCCACCACTCGCACGACGTTGCGGTCGTCGCCGCGCGGGGAACAGTCGAGACCCTCACTTCCGACCGTGGCTACCGCCATGAAGGGTGCCGCTTCGACGAAGTTGCGATATTCAGNATTGAGATACCGGATTTCTTTGGTGATCGACTTCGGCNCCGCTTCGCCGTATAGAGNTTCGAGCTGCTCGATGTCTGTGATGTTGTGGTCTTTNCTCACNTTGCTCTGTCCGCCAATCGTTGTAAGTCAGCCACATAGTCATCCCACAATGGTTCGGGAGTGTCATGGCCCATTTGGTCGTATATGACGAGTTCCGCGTTAGGTATCAGTTCCGCNGTCGCTTNTCCNCCATCCAATTGGATGAGAGGGTCCATCCTGCCATGGATAACGGTTGTGGGTACCTCAACGGATNGAAGAAATGCGGTTCGCGAACCAGAAGCCATTACAGCTAGCACTTGCCATGTCCGGCCTTGGGGGTGGTGACATCTGTCATAGGCCGCTTCCTCCANTGAAAACGCCCACTGCTCGTCGAANAAGGCNCCACCNTGAAGTCGTCGAGCCGCGACCGCGTTAGCGACAACGCTGGCCTTGTCATCGCCGGTCGGCGCCAAACGGGATGCAGCTTCGGGAGTCGACCGNCCTACACCGATTTCGCCTGTGGTTGACATTACGGTCGTCATTGATTGCANCCGAGTTGGGTGCTCTATGGCGAGAGTNTGAGCAATCATTCCCCCCATGGACATACCCCATATGTGAGCTTGTTTTATCTCCAAAGCATCTAATACTGCGAGGCAGTCCATGGCCATGTCGGACAGGGTGTAGGGCGCGTCAAACTCGCCGAGCGAGCCACTTTTCGCCCATTGTTCGACCACCCGTTCCATCTTTGGAGGCTCACCTAGCGTCTTTGACGATAATCCGACGTCGCGATTGTCCATCCGCACGACATAAAAGCCGCCNTTGCAGAACCGCTGGACCCAGNCCGGAAGAAAATTGATCGATTGACTCCCTAGACCGTTGACGAACAGCACCGGCGGGTCCGAGCTATCACCGTGAGCGTCGAAATACAGNTCGTCGTNACCGTTGCGNGCTGTCCCAGATTTCTGCGGCACTGTCATTGGGCTCCACCAATCGCCGCTTCCAGGTACAGGTCAAGTCGGTCAATCGCCATGGACGTCCTTGNTCCCCACCAAAAAAGATCTTGNCCATCGACAAGTANTGCCGGGGCAATGGAGTTCAGCGTCTCAACGTGCCGTTCGCCGAACGGATACGGCTCACTAGGNGCCAAAACAACATCAATTTTGGCATCGGTTAATTGTCGTTCGTCGATTGTTGGATATGGGCCTTCCAAATCNGCNAAAACCAGGTCNAAGCCGAGATGNTTCAAGACCGAGGCCCCATAGGTACGTGTACCAATGGTCATCCACGGACGGCGCCATATCGGAACAAACGCTCTTAGTCCCCGACTAGCACGAGGCGGGCTGAGGACATGCGTCCAATCAAGGTCAAGTCTCGCCGCNAAGCGACGGATCTCCGGCTCAACGTCGGCCAGGGACGACACGTGTAGGGACTCCACACTGATGCTTCGCGTCATCAGCGATTGGTAGTCCTCTCTACGATTTTCTTCACGATCCATGACNACAAGGTCTGGCTTTAGGTTCTCGATCACNTCCAGATCAGGGTCCTTGGTGCCGCCGACGTTGTTGATGNTCGGTTGTTCACAAAATCGAGTGCATGCCACTGGTTCAACNCCCCAGGANAGCAACGTCTCGGTGACACTAGGTACCAGACTCACAACTCGCGGGCATGACGTCATACCTTGAGAGTAGAGGCAGGGAACCCACCGTCCCAGCTAAGCGATAGCGTCGGCCAGATGAGTACGCCGGAGGATNNTGACGAACCTGGCTTTTTTGAGTTCNCTTCGCGCGACCAAGATCCTCGTTTTGATCGATTGGATCNCGCTCAGCAGCGTGCAGTGGACTCCGTTGACGCACCCCTACGCATTCTGGCNGGCCCTGGATCAGGAAAAACTCGGGTACTCACCAACCGAATAGCCCGTCGTGTCGCCGATGGCACTGCTGACGCTCGGCGGGTGCTTGCTCTCACCTTCACTCGACGAGCCGCGAATCAACTNAGGTCNCGGCTCAACCGCATTGGTATCCGCGACTTAGGGGCAGTCGGAACCTTCCATGCTGTCGCATTGGCACAGATCCGACAGTATCGATCCGATAACGGAAAGCGAGCCCCCGTTGTTCTTCCNGGAAGACGCCCCTTGTTGAATGAACTCGTTGAGGATCTTCCCGGTCTGCATCTGAACCTCGCAGCTGCGGAAATCGACTGGGCTTGTTCTCAGGCTTTGACTCCTGACGAATACAGAAATGGTCCGGGAGGGCGACGGGTGGGACATGGTCAAGCAGCTCGTATCGCGGAACTGCACCAGTCCTATATTGGGTATAAACGTCGGCGCGGGCTCCTAGACTTCGACGACATTTTGGTCGAATGCGCTGAACTACTCGCAAACGATCACGCTTTTCGTGATGCCCAACACTGGGTTTTTCGGCACCTTTTTGTCGACGAATATCAGGACCTCAACCAAACGCAGTTCAATTTGCTCCAAGCGTGGGTCGGCGATCGGACGGATTTGTGTGTTGTCGGTGATCCGGACCAAGCCATTTACGGTTGGAACGGCGCTGACGCGGGCTATCTACTAAATTTCTGCACTGACTTTCCCTCAGCTGGAACCGAGGTTCTGACAACTAATCATCGAAGTCAGCCGCACATCATTCGAGCGGCTGATGCAGTTCTCGGCCGCACCTCACCTGAATCGCTTCTCGAAGTTGCAGATGAGCATTTCCCCACTACGTCTAGCTTCAGCGACGAATGGGAGGAGGCAGTCGGCATCTCGCGATATCTACGCGACGAGCGGCTTCCCGAAACACGTTGGTCACGACACGCAGTGCTGGCTCGTACGAATGACCAGCTGCGTCTTATTGCTCGAGCTCTTAGCGAATTCCAGATTCCGCACAGACTTCGCGGCCAAGGAGGTCTGCTCAAATTACCCGAAGTTCGGGATGTAATTGATCAGTTGTGCAGCGCTGGAAACGACCTCGCCACATTGGCCGCTGATCTATTTGAAGAGTTCGATCACGGCCCACAAAGCCGAATCGCAGAACTTGCAGTTCAATATGCCAATGAGCATGCCCATGTTGATGGGTCGGGCTTCCGCGATTGGCTTCGCACCCTACGGCCCGGCGACCTTGACGGTGGACATGACGGCGTCGACCTCGTTACTTTTCACGCAGCGAAGGGCCTTGAGTGGCCTTCCGTCGTGATCGCGGGGGTTGAAAACGGGTTAATCCCAATTCAGTCAGATGATCCCGAGGAACGTCGTCTGTTCTACGTGGCGGTGTCTCGCGCTCAACAACGACTCCATTTGACATGGGCACAGGCCAGAAACAACGGTCAACGAATCGAAAGTCGCGAACCGTCTCCGTGGCTTCAGCTCATCGATACGGCCGATCGGCGGCCATCGCGACCCTCCGCAGAGCAAACCGCGGGACACTTGGCCGCGACACGAAAGGTCCTCGGAACGAACCATGATGAAGCTGCAATTCGAGAGCAACGCCTTCGAGACTGGGTCGCAGATACTGCTCGAGCTCGACGCATCGAACCGGCCGCGCTGCTACCTGACCATCTGGTTGCTGGAGTAGCAGCGGCATCCCCGACGACGCTTGCAGAGTTAGAGGCGGTGACCGGATTCGGGAATTCTCGCCTAGCCCTAATCGGTCCAGAGATACTCAAGGTAATCGCCGAATTCTAGNGATTTGAGGGTTCTGTCCGGTTCCTCAACTTTCTGTCAGAATCAATTGAACGAGGATTTGTTCCGACACACGCTCTGAGAGCCNTGCNCAAACNGATGCNGAATTCACCAAATTCAGCTCGGAGCGCNGTCAACCAATGGTTACCGGGNGATCAATCCTCAATATCAACAAATACAGGAGCGTGATCTGAGGGCTTCGTTCCCTTTCGGGCGGTGCGGTCAACNAGGCAGAACGTNGCTCGCTCTACCAGCGTCTCGCTAGCCATTAGAAGATCGATCCGCAGACCCATTTTCTTGTGGAAGGCNCCATCTCGGTAGTCCCACCANGAGTAAAGCCCCTCGTCGTCGTAGAAGGACCTGAACACATCCACCAGTCCCCACTCTTCCAATTCCGCTAAGGCAGCGCGCTCTTTCGCTGTCACATGGGTACGCGGTTCAGAATTAGTCGGATCCCATACGTCTCGGTCGTCNGGACAAATGTTGTAATCGCCTCCAACCAGCACGGATCCCTCGGGATCACAACAAGCTTCTAGATGTGCTCTGAGGCGAGCTANCCACGACAACTTATATAGATANTGATCGTCGTCGACTGCGCGACCGTTGGGNACGTATACCGACGACACATTGATTCCACCGCAGGTCGCCGAAATGATTCTGGCCTCCGGGTCNTCATCTTCACCGTCCGCGAAACCGGCACTGGGGTTCTCAATGCCGACCCGGGAAAGAATCGCAACACCGTTCCATCTTCCTTCACCGCAGTGAACACTTTCATAGCCGTTGCTTGAGTAGTGGCTATGGGGAAACTGTTCGTCAGACATTTTTGTCTCTTGTAGCAAAAGNATGTCGGGACACGCGTAGTTGAGCCATTCGTCCACTCGTTCCGCGCGTGCATTGAGGCTGTTGACATTCCAAGTAGCGATACGCACATTCCGAATCTAGCGCCCGCTAGTGTCGCCGCCCGTGAGGAACAAATCTTTGATCAACGTTGTGTTGTTCGATTTTGGCGGGGTNGTCACGACCAGCCCGTTCGAAGCCTTTGCTCGATANGAGAAGGACGTGGGCGCGCCTCCAGACTCNATTCGGCGCATCAACTCGACTAACTCCGATGATAACGCTTGGGCAAAAATGGAGAGAAGTGAAGTCAGTACCGCTGAGTTTTGCGAACTCTTCGAAGCCGAAGCAGCAGAGTTGGGGTTAGAACTTTCTGGTCAAAAGGTGCTCGAGTGTCTTAGCGGAACCGTGAGACCGCAGATGGTTCGTGCCCTCGAGATTCTTAGGACAAGAATCCGAATCGGGTGCATCACCAACAATATGAAGTCCGGGCACGGCNCNGGCATGTCTAGGACTTCGGAACAGGCCGCGTCCATCGCTCAAATCATGGAGATGTTTGAGGTAGTGGTCGAGTCCGCGAAGGTTGGACTCCGTAAACCCGATGTTCGAATCTACGAAATGGCGTGTTNGGAGCTGGGTGTCGAGCCGCGAAATTGCGCATACCTCGACGATCTAGGTATCAACTGCAAACCGGCAGCAAGTTTGGGGATGGTCGCAATCAAGGTNGTGGATCCTGACGTGGCCCTAAACGATCTCGAGAANGTAGTTGGCTTTCCTCTGCGGTGAAGACGAGTGGCCTTTCGGGATGAGGCCCTTATGCTCCCCGGGGAACTCCTCGTGAACTGAAGCAAGCAAATGGCAACTGAGTTCATTTTTACAATGCGCAATCTCGGGAGGTTTTACCCCCCTGACCGCGAGGTGCTCAAAGATGTAACCCTTGCCTTTTATCCTGGTGCAAAGATCGGAGTTCTGGGCCACAACGGTGCCGGCAAGTCCTCCGTGTTGAAGATCATGGCCGGTCTAGATGACGGTTTCACTGGCGAAGCTCGGCTAACACCAGGATTCTCGGTCGGCCTTCTTGCTCANGAACCCAGTTTGAACGAGACAAAGAATGTGTACGAGAACGTCATNGAAGGNGTAGCTGAAACGACGGCCCTANTGGACCGGTACAACGAAGTCTTNGCCATGTGGGGCGAACCCGAAGCCGATCTAGATCAAGTTGGCGCTATGCAAGCCGAACTAGAAGATCAAATCGAATCAGCGAATGCCTGGGATCTAGAAAGGCACGTCGAGATCGCGATGGAGGCTCTGCGGGTGCCTCAGGGTGACACNAATGTCGCCACTCTTTCTGGCGGAGAGAGACGCCGGGTCGCGCTGTGCAGACTNTTACTCTCACGGCCCGATCTCCTGCTGCTGGATGAGCCCACAAATCACCTTGATGCCGAATCCGTCGCGTGGTTAGAACGATTTTTGAAGGANTATCCGGGGACCGTCGTTTCAGTGACCCATGATCGTTACTTCTTGGACAACGTTGCGGGCTGGATTCTTGAACTNGACCANGGGAATGCATTCCCGTATGAAGGAAACTACAGCGGCTGGCTTGAGCAGAAACAAGCCCGACTCGTTTCAGAAGACCGTCGATCGAATGCCCGTCAGCGCACGTTGGCGCAGGAACTTGAATGGGTGCGTTTGTCACCGAAAGCTCGACAAGCNAAGGGTAAGGCTCGGCTCGCTGCCTATGACCAACTCCTAGCTGAGCATGAGTCTGCCGAACAACGTGAAGAAAAACTTGAACTCAGCATTCCCATGAACCGACGGCTCGGCGATNAGGTCATCGAACTCAAGAATGTTGGTAAGGGTTTTAGTGACCGTCTCCTAATCGAGGACCTGTCTTTNATNCTGCCGCCGGCGGGCATCGTCGGCGTCATTGGTGCAAACGGGGCGGGAAAAACGACTCTCTTCCGAATGATCACCGGGCAAGAACAGCCCGATGCGGGGGTAATAACGATCGGAACGACCGTAAATTTGGCTTATGTGGATCAGTCTCGCGATGAACTCCGAGACGATCGGACTGTTTACGAGGAAATCACCGANGGATTGGACATCGTTCAGGTCGGCAACAGAGAGGTCAACGGTCGCAGCTACGTTGCGTCGTTCAATTTCAAGGGACCAGATCAGCAGAAGAAAGTGGGAGATCTTTCGGGCGGAGAACGAAATCGAGTTCAGNTAGCAAAGGTTCTTAANACCGGCGGGAACGTNCTGTTACTGGANGAGCCCACCAACGACCTCGACGTAGACACACTCAGAGCTCTTGAAGCTGGCTTGGTNGCGTTCCCAGGATGNGCAGTGGTNATTAGTCACGACCGCTGGTTTCTGGACCGCGTTGCAACCCACGTGCTCGCATTCGAGGGAAATAGTCAGGTCCGATGGTTCGAGGGAAACTTCTCNGAATACGAAGCCTTCCGTCAAAGAGAACTCGGCGATGATGCCGGACCCAAGCCCATTAAGTACAAGCCGCTGGCCAGATAATCGCGCGTTCCGCGCGAACTCTAACCCTTTCTGAGTGTTTCGTCGTCTTGCCGTCAACCTGTTCCGCGCGATTTATAGACATATTCGCGCGAGGCGCGCGAGAATAACGCGCTAATCGCGCGAATATCCACCGACTTCGCGCGAATAGTGACTAAGTTGCCGTNCANCACGCAAAGTGACATATCCNCTAGGAGATGCTCGTGGCTGCCAGATCAGCAACAAAAACCAAGAAGTGGCGAAGTAGAGCAGTCACGCGNACCGTCGATGCCGGCAATTCTGCCTACTGCGCCGTGTGTGAAGAACTNATCAAGTTNCGGGCGCGAATACGCGATGAGCAGATTATTTGCAACGTCTACGTCAGTAACAAATGGGACCGGGTCGAGCATTATCACCCAAGNTGTTATAANAAGGCCAAGTCTCCCTACGGCGCCCCNGCAGACTGAAATTCCTTCGGGANNGNGGGTCCAAACCTCAGACCAGAANCGCCCGATGAGTCCTCTCTACAANATTTGACTCATAAAAAGTTTGGTTCGNTCCTCNGTGGGATTAGTGAAGAAGTGCTCCGGTGTTCCAACCTCAACTATTTCCCCACCTTCCATGAACATGATTCGATCAGCGACTTCTCTNGCGAAACCCATCTCGTGCGTAACGACCATCATGGTGATGCCCGAGCGTGCCAACTCCTTCATGACGTCGAGTACTTCTTTGATCATTTCCGGATCCAAAGCAGAGGTGGGCTCATCAAAAAGCATCACCCGGGGTTCCATGGCAAGCGAGCGCGCGATGGCGACCCGCTGCTGTTGNCCGCCTGACAACTGCCCCGGAAATTTTTCAGCCTGTTCGGGAATGCCTACTCGCTCAAGGAGCGCCGTTGCCATGGTCTCCGCTTCCGCGCGAGGTCTCTTGCGGACCCATATTGGAGCCAGAGTGATGTTGTCAAGCACGGTCAAGTGGGGAAAAAGATTGAACTGCTGAAACACCATTCCTACTTCTGAGCGAANCTTTTCGATGTTTCGAAGGTCGTTNGTCAATTCAATACCGTCGACAACGATGTCGCCNCCCTGATGAACTTCGAGGCGATTGATGCANCGAATCCANGTGCTCTTACCTGATCCCGAGGGACCGCACACCACCGCTACTTCACCTTCTTTAATTGTGGCGGTAACGCCTTTTAGGGCCTGAAAATCGCCGTACCACTTGTCGACATCTACACAAACAATCATGTCGTCGCGGTCGGCCAACCTATCGCTCGTCACAGTTGTTCCATCGTCGGTGTTCATGAATTTCTGCTCCCAGTTCGAGAGTTATGCGGACATNNCATCATCTTTCTCCAAGGCCAACTCGGCGTTCGAGACGCTGACTGTATTTGGAGATCGTGAAGTTGAAGAAGAAATAAATCATTGCCACGAGCAAAATTCCCTCTCGTTTGACTCCCATGAATTCGCTTTGAGCGGGAATGACTGAGTTAGCGACNCTCAAGAAATCAAAGAGGCCGATGATCGCGAGAAGGGACGTCTCTTTGAAAGTTGCTATCACCTGACCCACAAGCTGGGGAATCGAAACTCTTAGGGCTTGCGGCAGGACAATGAAACCAGTGCGCTGAGCCGCNGTNAGACCAATGGCGTCAGCGGCCTCGTATTGCCCCTTTGTTACTGATTGCAGCCCTCCTCTCACGTTCTCAGCTAGATAGGCAGCAGAAAAGAGGGTGTAACCGGTCAAAACGGCGGCTAGTTCGGCAAGTTCCATCCCGTCGGGCAGAAACAACGGGACCATTACGGAGAAAAATATCANCACACTAATCAGNGGCACACCGCGGATTACTTCGATATAGCTCGTCGACAAGATCCTAAAGATCGGGAACTTGGAGGTNCGACCNAACGCAAGTAGGACACCGAGTGGAAACGAAAGGAGGACGACAATAAGGGCAACGAACAGCGTCAACCCGAGACCCCCGAGGAACTCCGAGGATTGGAGCTCAACGGTGGACGGAGTGTTGATCATGGTCGCCANATAATGNACCAATGCCATCGCGGACAACCAGCCGATGATCAGTTGACGACGTTTTGCGATCTCTCCAATAAAGTTCGGNGCGAGTAACGCGGCTAATGCCANGAGCAGGAAACTAATNCTGGCTTTTTGGAGCATCGGGTACCAACCGAAAAACGCGGCCACCCAATTGAAAACCGCGAACCCAAGTAGCCCAACCGCTGAAAGTCGTCCGGCTTCGCCCACATCNACGCGNGTGAGCACCCAGAGAACTGCTCCACCTAGCAGCCCAAATGCCAACCCCATGGGAAGATCGGTTGAAAGAACATGTGCGTAGTCCAAAGCTGGGTCTCGTAGTACTACCCAAAAAAGCGTCATCGGACTGAGCAACCAAAGGAGATTGCTAGCGCCTTTGGCAAAGGCATGCCATCGCGTCTCNCGNAGACTTCTGCCAACAAAAAAGGAGCTGACTAACANCAGCCACATTACGGTCCACGGCATTTGCGTTGAAAACGCNACCCGTCGACCCGGCTCGGCGATGTATTCACCGCCAGCAAAGGCGTAGTGACCGTAGGGCACTAGCCACAGNCTTAGAGTCGCTAAACCCAATCCCCAAACGACCACGGTAGTGACAGGGATCTGGGCGTTGCGACGCGCNACATCACTGTACCGAGCCCAGATCGCGCCCCCCGCCGCTAATAGGAGCACTGCGGCAATCCACCAACCAAGTCGGTCGCTCATAGCCGCAAAGAAGGATTCACGNTGTAATGACCCGTCAANGGCGCGGATCGCCTTCCCTTCAACGTCNGTTATTACGCTCGGTTCGCGCACNACAACACAAAGCGCAATCAAACCGCCGGCGCCCATCAGCCAGGTCGACATCCGCTTGACCGACACTCCGCCCCAATTGGCCCAAATACCGGCACTTAAACCGGTGAGGCCCACTACGAATCCCAACGTCACCCAAACGCGCACGTATTGTGATTCTGGATAGGAAAGCGTCATTAGAGCTCGAAGGTTTGTGCGAACCGCATCCCATTCGCGATTCTCGCTAAACACAAAATTGAGGACGCCTCGCAGCATCAACAGAGTGGCAAACCCGCCCAGAAGGGTCAGNATCGCGTTCGTCCAGCTGGAAAAGAGGTTGGTTTGCAGCCATTGCCGGACAGAAAGNCTGGCCGTTTCTTCGGGNGCACCTGCCTCATCGCTCAAATTTGNCGAGAGTTGCTCTAGGTCAGCCATNTCAGCGTTCCACAATCCGCATACGAACATTGAAGAAGTTGACAATCACTGATATTGACAACGAACACGACAAGTAGAAGAACATCCATATGGAGACCACAGGAAGAGTTTTTCCAGTTTGGTTGTAAACGGTCTGACCNACCTGAACGATGTCGCTATAGCCGACNGCTATCGCTAATGACGTGTTTTTCGTGAGGTTCAAATATTGGTTACCCAAGGGCGGCAGCATGACTCTCGCTGCTTGCGGAATTATTACTCGGCGGAGCGNCGTCGAACGGCGGAGCCCTAGCGCAGCCGCTGCTTCAGTTTGGCCTTTGGGAACAGCAAGGATTCCGCCACGGACAATTTCGGCAATAAAGGCCGCCGTATAGAAAACAACGCCGAAGAACACNGCTGCGAACCCAATTGAGAAGTTGAGACCCGACGGACCGTAGTTCGGAAATTTTCCNGCTTGAACTATTTCGGGCAGGTCGACGTCTATNGGGCGGCCGCTTCGCCCGTTCCCAAATTTGTTNCCGAGAACTTCGAAGAAGTCGCTAAAGGAGTTCANAAACCAGCTAGACAGTCCTGGCCAGAGAACCAGGAAGAATANTGCNCCAATGACTCCGCCCGCCGCCGCAAAAATCATGCGGAAATAGTCATCGTCGGTAAGTTTCGCCAGGCCAGCTGGGGTACGCCTGCTGTTTAGAAACCCGCGAATCCAATAAGCCGCTGCGCCTAAAGACAAGGCTGCAATTACTAGCTGAAGGACGTTTTCCGGCACTNACGAAATAGCAGACGAGACACCATCAAAGATGTTGCCTATGAACCCNAAGATGGGGTGAATAAACCACCCCACAATTCCGAAAATAAGAACCAACCCAAAGGCGCTAAGAATGGGATANGTCTCTGCTCCGGTGGCATCTTGCTGAGCNACGCGTCGTTTGCGTAAGAAGTTGGCGCATACCAGCCCAATGATCAGGACAATCATCCACTGGTAAAACCCGTCCGCGATATGAAACCTAGGCAACGAGAGNCCCTTATTAGATAAATGAAACCATCCNTTAATCGGCCCAACGTCCNTGGTGACGCGGTCCAAACTCGCAAAAACGGCTCCGTAGAAAAGAATCTGGACCAGGAGTGGAACGTTTCGAAGCGACTCAACAAATACGGTCCCGATCTTGCGCAATAACCAGTTGTTGGACANCCGTGCNAGTCCGATGAGGACTCCCAGAAGGGTCGCGACCGCAATACCTGCAGCTGCCATCCGCAGCGTGTTAACCATGCCGACCCAAAGAGCNCGGCCACCTGTGTCGGGATCGGTATCNATGCCAGATGAAAGATCAATACCGGGGTTTACCGACAAGAAGTCGTAATCGGTAGGGACATTTGANGCCCTTAGGTTGTCCCCTGCTTGGTCGGCTAGAAACCAAAGGGCGCCGACAACCAACAGTAGGGCGGCAATCTGTACCACCCACTTCACCACCGTTACATCTCGATACAACGGAGGGCGTTCGTGATGGATCGATGGCGGCGGGGTACTTGCCACTAAGCGTTTACCTCTCAAACGAATCGGCAACTCGAAGTTGGACGGTGTTNAGCCTAGATGCGATGAAAGGGCTGGAGGTCGATTTGACCTCCAGCCCTTTCTAGATTNCATAAGGGCGACGCTAGACGTCACCCCCCAAAAATCAGTTGNNNNATCAGCGCGCAGGTGGAGCGTATACAAGACCGCCAGCGGTCCAGGCGGCGTTCGCCGACCCTTCGCGACTCAGCCCCACAGGGTTGAGACTCCGGCTATAGATCTCGTCGTAGTTACCGACCTGCTTGATGACCTGATAGAAGGCGTCAGCTGGNAGACCCATTCCGGTCTGAAGCTCACCTTCGCCACCAAGAAGACGAATGGTCTCGGTGTCGCCTGAGGCCAGCATGTCGTCGACGTTGCCTGAGTTCACGCCCTTCTCATCAGCGATGATGGTGGCGTAAACGGCCCAGTTGACTGCGTCAGCAAAAGCTGAATCATTCTGACCGTAGGTCGGGCCCAGAGGCTCCTTCGATATCGGTGTCGCTGGGAAAATCACCCAGTTCTCACCGTCGGGTTGCTGCTTAGCCTTTCGGCCAACAAGACCCGAACCGTCAGTGGTGATGATGTCACACGCACCTGAGATGAAGTTGTTGGTGACAGTGTCGAAGTCTTCGAATGTCTGAAGTTCGATCTTTACATCAGCTTCAGATGCCGCATCGGCGATGTTCTTTTCGGTTGTCGTACCGGCACTGGTGCAGACAACTGAACCACCGATATCTGATACCTGTGAAGAACCTGAGAAGCCGTCGCTAGCGCGGCCCATCAACTGCTGACCGTCGTAGTAGGTGGTGGGACCGAAGTCCATNCCAACTTCTGAGTCACGGCTCTGAGTCCAGGTCGTGTTACGCATGAGTAANTCAACGTCACCAGTCTGAACTGCCGTGAAACGCTCGGCAGCAGTCAAGGAAACGAAGTTCACTTTGTTGGCATCCCCAAGGATGGCAGCAGCTACAACACGGCAGTAGTCAGCATCGAAGCCGGCCATGCTGCCATCAGCCTGAAGTTCAGAGAACGCCACGGCAGAACCCGACACACCGCAGTTAACGGTGCCACGGCTCTTAACTGTGTCCAGAAGGCTTTCGCCACTGGCAGCAAGCGTTACTTCTGTTTCCTCGGCAGCGCCAGCATCNGAAGCGGTGCTGTCGTCGNCACTTGAGTCACTTCCACCACAGGCCGAAGCGGCCAGGGTGATAGCGAATAATGTGGCGAGGAGTCGCCACATGGTCTTTTTCCGCATCTGTTTGAGTCCCTCTCTGTTGCGGTTGCCGGTCCCGCGACCAGCTTTCTGCTCGGTTATGAGTGCGTGCACGGTATACGGTCAAATAGGNAAACAGTCACCTTGTGATCGTTTCGTCACAATCCCTTACCGGGCAGAAACACTAACCGCTGAACGTTCGTTTAGCCAAAGTGCGTCATTTGTACATTCAGCGATACCTGGAGAAAGCATGGCCAACCCCGAGGATCACGCGATCGCAGCCCGAATCGCGACCCAAGCCGGGGCGTTACTCGTGGATATTCGAGAGCGANTGTTNGCTCAAGGTGCGGACAGTTGGACTGTTAAAGACACCGGCGATTTGGAAGCTCACCGCTTCATTGTTAAAGCACTTCAAGACGAGTATCCCGAAGATGGAATTCTTTCNGAAGAAGGAAGCGACGACTTAGCTCGCCTAGACAAGGAGCGTGTTTGGATTGTCGACCCCCTCGACGGTACGCGGGAATTCGGCGAACCGGGCCGATCAGACTGGGCAGTACATGTTGCGTTGACTGAAAACGGNGCACCNACNGCAGGGGCGGTCGCTCTTCCCGCGATTACCACAACACTCGCGACTGATCCNCCAGCTCAGATTGCCCCGCCCCACGATGGAAGACCAAGGATGGTAGTGAGCCGCTCGCGTCCTCCNGCAGCCGCGATGATCGTGGCTGAAGCAATGGGAGCCGAACTCCTGGCCCTCGGCTCAGCCGGGGCGAAAGCTATGGCNGTAGTTCTCGGTCACGCCGATATTTACGCNCACAGTGGAGGACAATACGAGTGGGANAATTGCGCCCCAGCGGCNGTCGCATTGGCAGCGGGACTTCACGCAAGCCGCTGCGACGGCTCTCCACTTGANTACAACTATGAGGATCCTTGGCTTCCAGATCTGTTGATTTGTCGGCCCGAATTCGCCGAAGATGCCCTCGCCGCGCTNCGGCGCGTCATAGANGCCTGACTAGGGGACCAATGGAACTAAAGACAACGAGGTTTGAAGTTGCAGGTTCAGTTGCAACGGTGACGTTATGTCGCCCCAAACGACGCAACGCCTGGACGGGTCGAATGCATAGCGAACTGCGCTATTTACTCGAGCAGGCGGAAACCGATACTGAAGTGCGGACCGTGATCATCACTGGAACGGGCAACGACTTCTGCGTNGGTGCAGATAGCCAGGCGCTNGAAGGCCACATCGAAAAAGGTGGTTATGACTCCGGCACGGGCCCAGAACTGTCCCGTCCCGGCTACGGAGTNGTTCCCCAATTCGATCAGAACTTCGCGTTCATGTTCGGTTTGAACGTGACAACCATCGCGGCTGTCAATGGCGCCGCCGCNGGCGTCGGACTGGTTCTGGCGTGTTACTGCGATTTACGCTTCGCTGCAAACAACGCCAAACTGACTGCGGCCCACGGGCCACTTGGCCTACCAGCCGAATTCGGACTGTCTTGGCTCTTACCGAGACTGGTCGGCCTAAGTCGAGCCAACGACCTTTTGCTTTCGAGCAGGGTGGTTCTGGCCNGCGANACAGATGGATGGGGTCTATTCAACGATCTTCTCGAACCCGAAGATTTANTGCCNCACGTCCATNCCTACGCTCAAGACCTTGGNGCGCGCGTNGCTCCCTCGGCTCANAGGATGACNAAGCGACAAATTTACTTAGACCAACATCGAGATGTCGGGACTGCTGTCTCTCATTCAGAAGAGTTGTTGGAGAACGCTATGACCGAGCCCGATTATCNGGAAGGNGTGAGGGCGCTNATCGAGAAGCGTTCGCCAGTGTGGACAGAAAAACCTCGGACTTAGCNNTCGGTAGANCGGCGGCCTGATGTATCTAGNNGTCAAGCACGGTTACGACGCCCGTGTCTCCGTCCACTCGAATCATCGCCCCATCAGGGATCCGCTTAGTTGCGTCCGTAGCCGACACCACGCACGGGATACCTAACTCTCTGCTGACGATGATGGCGTGGCTCAGAGCAGCTCCGACGTCGACCACCACGCCGGCTGCCGGCACAAACAATGGCGTCCACGAAGGATCGGTGAGTGGTGCTATCAAGACATCGCCCGGTTCGAGCGCGGTCGGGTCGTGACTATCGAGAATTACGCGAGCGCGACCCTCTGATATCCCAGGACAGCCGGGCATACCTTGGATCGAGTCGCCGCTGCCGACTGACTCGACGGTAACGGCATCACGTTCTNCCCATGACGAAAGGGGTTCAGCTTCTCCGACAATCACGAAAGGTTCTTGTCGACCGCTCGCCNTGTCGAAGATCTTTTGTCGTTCTTCGATNATCTCCCGCCATCCCTCNGGATTGTCAATGGCTTGATGTTGTTCGGAGAAGCGAAGCATCGCGAAGCTGGTCACTTCCGGAAATACTCCTCTTTCGACCATGCGCCGACCCAACTCTCGGGCGGCCATTCGACCCTCTTGAATAAATTTCACGCAGTTGGTCTTAGTGCGTTCTCGACCCGGCATCAGCACAGAAGCTCCGTGCGCCCCAGCGAAAAATTGACCTTGAGCTTCGGGATCTCCTTCCAGCATCGCTCCGATCTCGACTACTAAGCGTTCACGTTCTGCGGCGAGGTCAGCCTGATGATCCTGCGGCGCAGCNGAGGCCGGNGATACTCGCATGCGATCAATCGCAGCCAAAGCTAAGTCGGGGTCGGTCTCCCACGTCGGGCAGGACATTTCCCATTCNTTGGGCCCTCGCGATCCGTAGGACCGCAGAAATAAGTCGAAAGCATTCACAAAGTCAAGGCATTCAGGTTCATCCGCAGCTCGCAAACGCGCGTCTANCCCNCCNATGCCTGCTTGGAACACTGCGGAAACACTTTCCGAGGATGCCGCTTGACGCCCTAACTCCCACATCGCCATCGAAGGGGCCGCCGACTCGACGTCTCCCAACCCCGCCATGATCTTCATAGCGTCGGTTGGGCGCCCGACGGCTTCACATACTGCGGACACGATGCCCAACGGAACCGTAGTTAGAAAGCTGATGAAAATGTGCTGAGCAAAAAGCTCCTGGAATCCTTCTCGAAAGAAGTGTTCGATCCAGTCAACGATCTCGTGGTCGTCCATCGACACAAAGTCAGGACGACTGTCTCGCAGAGCATTCACTACCTGTTCCTGCGCCAAGACCTCCGGAAGGTTAGGCGTCGTAAGGGCCCATCCGAAAACCTCTCCTATACGGGCTTCAGCCTCCGGGCTTACGTCATCGGGGTGTTGTTCGTAGGGAGGAATTCCAGGTTGCACACCAAAAAACGCGTCATCGATATCTTGTGCTGAAAGACCAGGAGCGCGCTCACCGAAAATCCGCATCAACGAGGCATTCAGGTAGGTATACCCTCCGAAAACTCCTAGGAATACTGGATTATCGGGATCGAATTCGCTCTCTTCAAATGCNCCAATTCTGATGTATGCGTCGCGAAAGCCCAGCTCGCTCATCTGGATTCCATCATCATTTTGGAATGCGAAGTCNAAGGTAGATAGAGCTACCGGGTCGGGAAACACCTCCCCAACGTTGGCCCGAGTCCAAATCGGGTAACGATCCGACGTATTCGTCCCGACGAANTACTCCTCGGCCATGACTCGCTCCTCCTAGTCGAGCGTCCCGGTATCGGGCCGATGGGCTGGGCGACTGCCTCCCCCTCGTGGCAGCCACCCAGCCAGATCACGGCCCCTTATNCCGGTCCCCCAAGCTTTTNAAAAAACGCAATTCGAGATGCAAAAAGAATTACGACTTCTCGGAACTATAGGCACCACTGCCCCTGGTTATGCAAACGATCATTAAGGAAAGTGCTCGCATGCTGTCATTCGCTCACTATTGAAAGCGCCGTTGGGATACCTTCTATGCGTGGTTTCGGAGGANAGAATCAATTTCGACTGGANGAACGCCTGGCCCGATCTAGTCACGACGCCTGANGCTGCCGCAGCCGAAGTTCGCGATGGAGATTTAGTAGGCGCGAGCTTGCCCGAGCCCACTGCGTTTCTTTATGCCCTGGCAGATCGCACNGACCTGAAAGATGTTGCTGTCTTCGTGCCTGCCCCGAGAAGGGGCGGGGCCGCAATCGCTCTGAGTTCGAATTTCGAGCTTCGAACACCCTTTCTGACTCAGATTCTTCGAGAGGCCGGCGCCCACGCCGAGCTCGTGCCCACCCGGCTCGAGGATTGGGNTCGATTCAGTAAACGGAACCCGCCTCGCGTCGCCTGTGTGCAAGTCGGAACTCCACTATCTGATGGCACCGTACCGCCGGGTTCGGCNATAGCGGGAAACGACGCTCTGGTTCGACGGGCTCGTAGAGATGGCGACCTCGTCTACGGCCTCGTCAACCCTGTAGTGCCTTACGTTCACGGCGATTCATTCAGGATCGAGGATTTCGATGCTTTGATTCATGTGCCCTTGGAAGGGTCGATGCCAATTTTTGATGAACGGACTCCCCCACCTGATCTTGATCCATTCGTTGATGCGCTCGACGAGTTAATTCCCGACGGCGCGACGGTGCAGTCGGGAGTTGGAGGTCTGACGGAAGTAGCGCTTGCCCGATTGACCCACAAAACCGATTTAGGGATTCACACTGAGGTGATGTGTCAGGGTCTCATGGATCTCATGCGATCGGGCGCCGCGACGAATCGCTTAAAGACAGTGTTCCCCAACAAAACTGTTTTCACTATTGCTCTTCCAGAGACCTTTGACTTCGTNCATGACAATCCCAATTTCCATATCGTCCCAGCGGACGTCGCNCTGAATCATGCTCAGATCGCCGCTAACCGNGACATGCGGTGCGTGAACGGCGCCCTGCAAATTGACCTTTGGGGCCAAGTCAACTCCGAGATGATCAACGGTGTNCAACACAGCGGNGTGGGTGGNGCTTTGGACTTCCTTCGCGGATGCCAAATGTCAGATTCGGCGATGTCGATTCATCTGATGCCGGCAACCGCTCGGGGGGGCGCTGCGTCTCGCATAGTGCCGCAAATAAACGTGAATGCCGTGACGGCCACTCGATACGACGTTGACGTCGTCGTCACCGAATTCGGGATCGCGCGGCTACGGGATACGTCGGTACGCCAAAAGGCTGAACGACTTATCGCCGTGGCGCACCCTGACCACCGCTCTGAACTGGGCGATGCCGCCCAGCGAATGGGAATTCTTTAGGGTNAGCCAGTNAAACTTTCAGCTCTAATGAAGGTGGGTTGGTCNGGGGNGCTTCTGTCGGGCGCATACNGATAGCCCATTTCATCGAAATCAACAATTGAGTGTGGGCTATCGATCCGATTGAGAATNAACCATGAGGCCATAGCTCCGCGAGCTTGTTTGGCGTAGAANCTGATGATCTTAAAGTCGCCATTCTTCTCGTCGAGGAATCGCGGGCTTACGACACGCGCCGAAAGAACGCTTTGGTCGATTGCNGAAAAATATTCTTTTGAAGCCAAGTTAATTAACACTTGGGAACGGTGACTTTCGAGGTCTGTGTTGAGGGTNGTGGTGATTCGNTCACCCCAAAATTCNTACAGATCAGTTCCTCGTTCCGTTGTCAGCTTGGTGCCCATCTCAAGTCTGTAGGGCTGGATGAGATCTAGGGGTCGCAGAACACCGTGTAGGCCCGACAAGATGCGGAGCGTTTTTTGAGCTCTTGTAAAGTCTCGCTCGTTGTAGCGNTTCACATCCATGCCGACGTATACATCGCCCTTGAATGCCAGCAGGGCCGGACGNGAATTTTCGTTCGTAAATTCACGTTCCCAATCCTGATAACGCTCAGCATTTAGNTCGGCCAACGCTGGCGACAGGTGCATCAGACGCCCTAGGTCGTCGGGTGATTTCTTGACCAAGGTCTCTACCAGCTTCGCTGAATCATCAACCAAGGTCGGCAACGAATGTTTGCGGGTCTGCAACTCGGAATCGAAATCGAGGGTCTTGGCAGGTGACAGGACGATCAGCACGTTAGGTTCCTCCTACCNGAAGTTTAGGGAGTCCNANGGCCCGCTTCGTGACCTATCGAACGTTGTTGGTTCACATCATATTCGCCGCGCTCTCTNCGGATAGTTAAGTCACNNCACCTAGATCTGTTAGAGCGAACCCTGACCCCGCTCCCGCGACTACCGTCCAGGTCATGGTTGAGGATCCTGAGCTTGAAGCGCTGCGGGCTATTACTAAGACTGACAACGAAGCGAACGAGCTAATCCTCGGTTCCAGGGATCTGTCTGCNGGCTCAGTCGCTGAGGCACGAATGGGTCTTCCCGGGGTTCCTCCCCAACCAATACTTGAGAGTGGGACGACAAGAACAATTCAGGTTCCCGGAGCTGACATCGAGCTTCGAATATTTGTTCCNTCAAGCCCTAGGGGCGTGTACTTGCATTTGCATGGAGGAGGNTGGGTAATCGGTTCGGCATTCGATCGGGATCCAAAACTTGAAGNTGTCGCGATGGGCACCGACTCAGTGGCAATCTCGGTGGAGTATCGCTTGGCCCCAGAGTTTCCGTATCCGACACCACTCGACGACTGCGAAGCAGCTGCTCAGTGGGTGTTGGAGAATTCCGAGAAGGAGTGGGGTGTCCGCGGNGTGGTGATCGGTGGCGAATCTGCTGGAGCGCANCTAAGCGCCACCACCGCCTTGCGGGTTCGAGATCACCTCGGGATGCTTGACCGAGTGGTCGGGCTCAACCTCGTTTACGGCGTTTTTGACCTCAGCATGACTCCAAGCCAACTAAGCGGACGCGACCTTCCTCTTATTCCCACCAAAACCATGCGCTGGTTCTACGACCATTTTCTACAAGGCGAAGTGAACCCCAAAGATCCGCGGATTTCCCCCTTGTATGCAGACCTAGACGGTTTACCCCCTTCACTCCTGACAGTGGGCACCAAAGATCCGTTATTAGACGACAGTCTGTTTATGGCGGCGCGACTCCGATCAACGAACTGCGAGGTGGCTTTGGACGTCTATCCAGAAGCAATTCACGGCTTTACGGTGCTGCCGGGAGCCGCAGGGGAAGTGGCGAATAAACGAGCAAACAACTTCATAGCCTCATGTTGGGATCGATCGGAGCTAGCGCTCTAGGCGGAGAACCATGGCAACGACAATTACGCACTATCAGGACCTCGGCAACTTCGACTACGGGATGTGTGATCAGGTCACCCCTCTCATTCGCAGAGTGATTTGCAAAAACCCGACNCCATTCACCTACAAAGGAACGGGCACCTACTTAATCGGCCGCGGGAATGTTGCCATTGTTGACCCCGGACCTCCTCTCNTAAGTCACCTTGACGACATTTTGGAGGCGCTTGATCCCGGAGAGNTCATNACCCATGCCTTCATCACTCATACACATAGCGATCACTCACCTTTGACCAAAGAACTGAAGGAGCGCACGGGAGCTATTTCTTACGGATACGGGCCACACGGGACCGTCCGGGAAGAAGATCCCGACGATCGAGTGGACTTCTCCCAATACATCTCTGAACAGGAACAGGATCAGTACCGAAAAGAATATGAAGAGCTTCCCGATGAGCTAAAGCGAGAGGGAGCCGACACCGAGTTTGTGCCAGACATTTCCCTTGCTGATGGCGACATNGTNAACGGGTCCGGCTGGACCATAGGCGCGATTCATACACCNGGTCATTGCTCGAATCATCTTTGTTTTGAGCTNAAAGAGGAACGAAGCCTCTTTTCCGGAGATCACGTAATGGGTTGGGCTACCAGTGTCGTCGGCCCACCCGATGGCTCAATGAAGAATTACATGGAGTCTTTACGCAAGCTTTTGCCGCTTCAACATGATCGGTACTGGCCGACTCATGGCCCAGCCATTCCCAACCCGGTTCAGTACGTTCANAGTTTCATCAANCATCGCGAGGAACGCGAAGACCAAATAGTTGGTTATCTCAAGAGTGGACCTCAACAGATCGCGGACTTTGTGCCAGAGATGTANGCGAAGTACGACAAGAGGCTGTGGTATCCCGCAGCGGGCTCTGTTCACGCCCACTTATTGCACATGGTCGAAACGGGGCGAGTGGAAGTCACCGATGACCATGGGGAACCCAAGCTCACCGCCACNTACCAACTTCTTTGAGGCGGTCTCCACCTATCCGCGCCTCTTGCGATGGTCGTAGTAATTTCTCCAGTCGATGCGCGTAGTTATCGCTAACTGCACAGTCAACTATTCAGGCCGATTAGATGCGCACTTACCCGAGGCCATTCGCCTCATCATGGTCAAGGCTGACGGTTGCGTAGCAATTCACGCCGATGGCGGTGCCTATAAGCCCCTCAATTGGATGAACGCCCCAAACACTGTTCACGAATCAACCGAGGGCGGTGAACTGACCTGGGTTGTTACAAACCAAAAAGACGAAAAACTAACCATCCAGATTCATGAAATTCTGTCGGACGTCGCACACAACATGGGGACTGATCCTGGCCTNGAAAAAGACGGCGTCGAAGCTCACCTTCAAGAATTGTTGGCNGCAAACATCGGAGAAATTTGNGAGGGCATGGTGTTGGTAAGNCGCGAGTACCCAACCGATATAGGCCCGGTTGACTTGCTCTGCCGAGACGCCAACGACGCGGCCGTGGCCATAGAGATTAAGCGAAGNGGTGAAATCGACGGAGTGGAGCAACTCAGTCGATATCTCGATTACCTCAACCGGGACGGAAATCTTCGCCCGGTGTCGGGCATATTTGCCGCCCAGGAAATCAAACCACAAGCACGCGTCCTAGCTGAAGACCGCGGCATCGAATGCTTGTTGCTCGACTACGACGAACTGAGGGGAATACAGAGCGACGAGNTGAAGCTTTTCTGAGTCNTACCACGCGCTAGNAGCTAAGCGCTGAACTCAACTGAAGGTGCAGACTCCGTTGTCAATAACGGTTCGTTCCTCTGCGGTGTCCTTTTGGGCGATCGTGCGGTAAATCGCACTTCCGCCATCGATCCACATTTGAACTGTCAGAGAATCCCCAGGGAAAACAGGCGCTGAGAATCGTGAGTCCATACTCCCAAATCGCGCTGGGTCTCCGTCGCACAGCGCGTGCAGTAGCGCTCTGCCCGTGAACCCATAGGTGCACAATCCGTGGAGGATCGGCGTGGGGAAGCCGCCAAGTTCGGTCGCGAACCAGGGGTCGCTATGTAGGGGGTTGTAATCGCCTGAAAGCCTGTAGGTCAAAGCTTGGTCCGTCCGGGTTTGATACATGACCTCATGNTCAGGCGAAGCATCAGGCGCGTGTACCTGGGGGGAAGTGTTTCCCTCTTGGCCTCCAAATCCACCGGAGCCTCGGACAACGAGTGACGAACGCAGGTCGAATAGGGATTCGCCGGATTCTTTCAAACTGGCGCTGGCTTCCATATCGATAATCGCGTTCTTCCCTTCACCCTTGTCCCAGATGCCGCTGACCTTCTCTTCGACAATGACGGTTCCCTCTATCGGAATGGGTCGATGCAAGGTGATGCCTTGTGACCCGTGAAGTACTCGGCCCCAGTCAATTTCTCCAACCTTTCCGAGAGCACCCCCNGCGCCAAAGCCGATAACCACGCCCTGGGTNGGGAAAGTTCTCTGTTCGATGCCCTTGGAGTTATTGGTGGTGAATTCAAGTTCCGAGCTAAACGGGTCTTCAGCCCCNGCTCCAACTCCAACTGCGTAGAGAAGCGAATCTCGGTACCCCCAAGAGCGCTCAGCCGGATTGCTGGTAGCGCCCACAGCATTTGGGTCGATGGCCATAACGATCTCCTTCAGTTTATTTATGCAACTAATGCCTAGTTCAGCTAAGCAGGCCCCCGTCAAATGGTTGACCATCCATTCCCGAGTTGAGTCGTGCTTCTGACACAAGCTGACGGGCCACNTCCGCAATTTGGGTTGGATCGTCCACTGCGTCGGTNACGGGGCCGCGATGCCACCCGTTCGCCACTCCCAGGAATCGACCCGANGCTTCGAACACTCTGCCTGTCACATCTGCGGACTCTGCGCTTTGNAGCCACGTAACTATGGGGGCTATGTAACGCGGGTGCATCAGAGCTCTGTCTTCCTCTGAAGCCTGACCCAAACCAAGGTCTTCAGTCATTCGAGTTAGCGCACCCGGAGCAATCGCATTAACTCTCACGCCGTATCGCTGCAGNTCACGGGCGGCGATAAGGGTGAAGGCCGCTATCCCCATCTTCGCGGCTCCGTAGTTCGTTTGGCCTGGATTTCCGTAGAGCCCTGAAACTGAACTGGTGTTCACAATTGAAGCGTTTACCGGCTCACCGGCTTTCGCTTTNTCTCGCCAATAGGATGCGGCCCATCGCGCNGGTGCGAACGTGCCTTTGAGGTGGACCTGGATCACGGCGTCCCACTCCGCTTCGGTCATGTTCACCAACATTCGGTCACGCAGAATGCCTGCATTACTCACAATGCCTGTCAGATCACCAAAGGTTTCGATGGCTTGATTGACCATCCTCTGAGCACCTTCCCAATCTGATACGTCGTCGCCGTTGGCGACAGCTTCNCCACCCATTGACTCGATCTCCGCAACGACCTCATCGGCTGGGCCCAAGTCCGAGCCCGTTCCGTCTCGGGCACCGCCTAAGTCATTGACAACAATTTTCGCCCCATGCTCGGCGAGCATCAAGCAATGCTCGCGTCCAATCCCGCGGGCGCCGCCTGTAACAATTACGATNCGTCCTTCGCACAGCTTGCTCATCGTTGACCCCTTCGCCGGCTTACAAAAGAATGCCGGAATAAGTTACTAGCTGGTTGGGTGATCCTTTTTGATCCTTCGGAACACTCACTCGAGCGTCCTGCCTAGCACACCTAGCGCCGCGATTCCGAGGAGTTCAGCCGCGCGCACTATGCGCCGCGATGGCCCTACCATCCATCTACGTGCGCGAGCTACTTCGCTTTCCTCGGTGGATCCTGATGCTGGGAGTACCGCTNTTTGTNGTTGCGTGTCTCGTTAGTGCTTGGGCTATCGACACTGCGATTCATCGCGACCGNGTCGCACGTAACGTAAAAATAGCTGGCGAGACCGTCGGCGGCTTGAGCGACGTGGCTTTACGAGCGCGTGTAGAGGCAATCGCCGACCGGATAGCAAACACTCGGGTCACCATNGAAAGCGAAATAGGTTCTGGGCACTGGGTCGCAGGCGACCTCGGTGTTTCTATGGATGTGGCAGCGACNTACGACGCCGTTATGCGGACACGGCGGAGTGGGACTCTAAGCCGCCCAATTAACTGGCTNTCGACNTTAACTTCCACNACGTCTGCCGANGTGAAGATCGACATTGACGTGGCAAAACTTGAAGCAACCCTTCATGANCTTCCAGGACTTCGACGNGACCCGGTTGAGCCTTCTTTACGAGTGGTTGATGGTCTTCTTCAAACAGTTTCAGGTGTTGTCGGGAAGCTCATCGACCTCGAAGACACCGCACAAATTCTGGTTGAGGTGATGGAGCAAGGCGGTTCACCGGCCGTTCGGGTGGGGACGATCGAAGTCTTACCCAGATTCAGCGATCAGGCCGTTGCGGATTTAATCAGCACCGCTAACAGGACCATCGAAACACAACCCGAACTGCGTCTCAACGATTATCAGACACCCTTACCATCGCGTGTTGTCGCAAGTTGGTTCGNCTTNGANACATCAGGTCAAGAACCAGTGCTNACTATCGACGAATTCAAGATTCTTCCGTCGCTCGAAGAATTGCTTATGCCAGGCAACACCGGTGCAGGCAAAGCGGAATTCAACGTTCATGGCGAAACGGTGAGAATTATTTCCTCGGACGGCGGAACCGCTTGTTGTGACACGTCCTCTGTAGGCATCGTCTTGGGGGCGCTTGGCAACGGTCCGAGCGACGAGGTTTATGTTCTGCCAAACAGACCAGCGGCACCACGAGAAGCAGTTAACCGTCTTAAGGCCCTTGGGATAGTTGAAAGGGTCTCTTCTTTCACCACGCAGTATGCGTGTTGTGTAGGACGCGTGACCAATATTCAAAAATTCGCGGAGATTGTAAGCGGTAGGTGGATTAAGCCAGGTGGGCGTCTATCGCTAAACGAAACCGTTGGACGACGTACTGAGGNNAAAGGGTTCGTTCCNGGCGGTTTCATATCGAAGGGCCATTTAGTTGAAGACATCGGCGGAGGAGTTTCTCAGTTTGCGACGACAATCTTTAACGCCGCTGTTCGAGCNGGCCTGGATTTTGAGTATTACCAAGCGCATTCGATTTATTTTGAGCGATATCCCTACGGGCTGGAGGCAACCATCAATTACCCACGTCCCGACTTGGTCATTACTAACCCAACGCGATACGGAGTTTTAATTTGGAACACTTGGACCGATGAGTCCATCACGGTTGAGATTTACTCCACCGCAAATGTCGAAGTGACTTTGGACGAACCGGNGGAAGAGGCCCTTGACTTCTGTACACGCGTAAAGACTCGACGCGGCCGCTCTTGGTCCGACGGTTCTGAAGAGTCTGATTACTTCTTCGCAACATATCGACCTGANGAGGGCCTCAATTGTGACGGNACTCCTTCCGATCCGGATCGAACCACTACCACGATTGCTGGAGAAGAAAGCTCAGAGGAGACTTCGGATACATCAACTAGTGACGGTCCAACGACCACGAGTTCGCCTACCACGACTACTTCAGCCGTCAANCAAGATTGAGGCATCGGCGCGAACCGAATAGATAGCCTCATGCAGGTGCATTCTTGTGAAGTTTTGATCGTGGGAGCNGGCCCGGCTGGCTGCGCGGCCGCAATCACCGCAAAAAGGCTCGGACTNNACGTCATCGTGGTTGACAAGGCAACCTTCCCNAGGGANAAGTGCTGCGGCGACGGTCTAACGACCTTGGCTCTGCGTGAACTTGAACACCTCGGTGTAAACCCCGCGACAACACAAAGTTGGTTNGAAATAAGCGACATTTGTCTTCGTTCNCCGCAGGGAAGNGAAATCCGGCTCAGGCTTCCCCAACATCAAGGTCAGTACGCCGCAGTTGTCGAGCGTCGNGAGTTGGACGCCGAATTGGTGCGGGTGGCTCTCGGATTAGGCGTCCAAGTTTGTCAAGGCGCAGCCTTTGAACGCATCGANCTNGACGACGACTGCGCGCGCATCTGGCTCCAAGATGGAACAACAATTTCAGCGAAGAACGTTATAGCGGCGGACGGCATGTGGTCNCCAGTTCGTAAAGCGTTGGGTTGCACTCCCATCGGATANCGGGGCGACTGGCATGCCTTTAGGCAATATGTGCGCGCTGATGGCGCCCAAAGTCGAAACCTGTGGGTCTGGTTTGAAAAAGATCTTTTACCCGGTTACGCCTGGTCATTTCCTTTGGAGGGTGGCCGCGTCAATGTTGGATTCGGAGTNGTNCGCAAGGATGGAATCAACGGTAGACAACTAGCAGCTATTTGGGANGGACTGCTCGAACGACCGCACGTGAAAAACGTTCTCGGCGATATCAGTCCNGAGGGCTCCCACAAAGCGTGGCCTATTCCNGCGGGGCTTCCTCGAGCACAGTTAAGTCTGGGACCGGTGATGTTTGTTGGAGANGCTGCAACCGCTACCGACCCAATGACGGGCGAGGGCATTGGTCAGGCTTTAGAGACCGGGCGACTTGCCGCTCATGCACTAGCTGGGGAATCCCAATCACATCTAGCGGCGCAGCGCTACGAAAGTTCCGTTCGGGCCGCGCTGCAGCATGACCACCGTCTGGCTGGTTGTCTCAGCAAGGTCTTGGCTAAGCCAGCCTGGGCTGAAATGGCTTTGCGCGTGGCAAATGCCAACGATTGGAGTCGACGGCACTTCGTTCGTTGGATGTTTGAGGACTACCCACGGGCGGCGCTGTTGACCCCTGGCCGATGGAAGCGTGGACTCTTCAGCACACAAGGAGCTTGGGTCAACGCGAGCTAAATGGAGAACCAGTTGCGCTCGACCGGCTTCAGCAGCCAGTCTTTGGGGGTGTCCGACTGGAGCCCGTCTAGCGAGCATCTCACCTTTACTCGCTCCGAATGGGGCGCGCTACGCGACGCGACGCCGCTTGCTCTCGACGAAGACGAGCTGAAAGAACTAGCCGGCCGCGTAGAACCGATCACGCTTACCGGGGTTAGGGATATCTATCTGCCTTTGTCTCGTCTACTTAATTTGCGAGTGGAAGCCCAACGTCANCTTCAGAACGACACCGCAGACTTCTTCGGACGAAATTCNGGTGCCCGTCCATTTCTTATTGGGGTCGCGGGAAGTGTTTCCGCTGGGAAAAGTACTACTGCGAGGATTCTCCAAGCGATGCTCGGCACCTATCCTCAACACCCGAAAGTGGATCTGATCACCACTGACGGCTTCCTTCAACCGAACTTAGAACTGGAGGAAAAAGGTTTACTTGGTAGGAAGGGGTTTCCTGAGTCCTACCGTCAAGGGGCATTAGTTGAGTTCCTCCGACAAGTAGCTAATGGCGCGCCGAAAGTGTCGGTACCTATNTATTCACACGTCACATATGACATAACGGACGAAGTTCAGATCGTGGAACAACCAGATATTTTGATTGTCGAAGGGTTGAATGTTCTGCAAACCGGACCGCCNGCGAACACCCCATTNGTTTCGGATTACTTCGACTTCACAATCTACGTTGATGCCAATCCTGACGACCTGGAATCCTGGTACGTAGAGCGATTCCAACAATTACGCTCCACCGCATTTCGCGAGCAGAGTGCTTATTTCAGCCAGTTCGCGCATCTTCCAGAAGACGCCGCTGAAGCTGTCGCACGTACCATTTGGAGATCGATCAACCTGGTGAATCTTCAGGAGAACATTTTGCCGACNCGCGCTCGCGCTGANCTTGTTCTTAGAAAGGGTGGTAGCCACCAAGTTGAGGCGGTCCAACTCCGGAGGANTTAACTCCCGCGCCTTGNGGTCGCNGCGNCTANATCTCGGTAACTCAACTACCCTCGCCGAGCGTGCACTGCCTGTTCTGTTCGATAGCCGAAGGTAGCTCCGTGTCAAACACGGTCTACGAAGATGCCAACACTTTGGCTTTTATGGACATTCTCCCTATGACGCCAGGACACTGCTTGTTGATTCCCAAACGCCATGTACGCGACATCTTTGAATTAAGCGACGAAGAAGCGGCACAGGTGATGGTTGCGTGTCGCGAAGTNTCNAAGATGCTCAAGGAAAGGCTTGAACCGCTTGGCATAAATCTCCTCAACAACAACGGATCCGCAGCCGATCAATCGCANTTCCATTTTCATGTCCATTTGATTCCCAGGTATGGGCGAGACAGGTTGNTGCACCCCTGGGAGAGNTCGTACGGAAACCCTGATCANGTTCGTGCAATTGCCGAGGTGTTGCGCGGTGAAAGAGACCTTCCGCGACCTGAATAAAGAAAGGGAAACATTGATGGAGCTAAGTTCGCGACTATGAACCACCGCTACGCAGAGTTCTCAGCACTATCCATCACTGGACCCGACGAAAACGGCATCTTGGATATTTGCATCGATACNCCNGGCAAANTAAATGCAGTAGATGAAGCAAAACATTTGGCGCTTGCCGATGTTTGGAAGGCCGTTGACACCGACCCTGACACTCGCGTGGTCGTTATTCATGGGGCAAACGGAACATTTTCCGCTGGTGGCGACCTGGAAATGATTGAGAAGATCATGGACGATTTCGATTATCGGGCCAACTCCCTACGCGAGGCACGGGACATCGTCTACAACATGATCAATTGTTCGAAAGTGATCATTTCGGCGATTGAGGGGGTTGCAGTTGGTGCCGGACTCGCAGCGGCTTTTATGGCCGACATTTCAGTNGTTGGCCGCAATGCTCGCATTCTCGATGGCCATACAAAACTTGGAGTGGCCGCTGGCGATCACGCTGCCATTATTTGGCCTCTTCTGTGTGGCATGGCGAAGGCAAAGTACTACTTGTTGACGTGTGATTCCATGTCCGGCGAAGAAGCAGAGGCAATGGGACTGGCGAGCATTTGTGTCGATGATGACCAAGTTATTGAGGAGGCCTACGTTGTGGCCCGTAAGTTGGCTAGTGGGAGCCAATCAGCGATTCGTTGGACCAAATACAGCCTTAACAACTGGTTGCGGTCGGCGGGACCAGCTTTCGACACCTCGGTAGCGNTGGAAATGCTTGGCTTCACTGGCCCCGACGTTCGAGAAGGGCACGCTGCCATTGTTGAGAAGCGCAAACCCGATTTTGCGTGACTCGTCTAGTCACTTTCCAATCGTNGTTCAAGCGCGTGTAGAGCGGAGATCGGCTGGCTAACTTCNATCGCGCGTAATCCGCACGCAACGGCNGCCTCAACGTTGGTGTGATTGTCGTCAAGAAACAGGACGTTCTCACCGGGAACNNTCAGTTGGTCAACCGTATGCAGGTAAATCCGATGCTCGGGTTTCCTCATTCCNACAAATGCGGAATTCACTACCACGTCGAAAAGTTCGTCGAGGTTTAACCCATCGGCTACAACTGGCCAAGTTTCCGCAAGGTTATTNGTAAGAAGCCCAGTCAAGAAACCGCGCGTTCGGAGTTCTACGATGCGATTTACGACTTGAGACACAATCTTNAGCTTCGGAAGGANAAAGAACGGGCTTGAGGGATCCCAAATGAGTTCGGCGCCGGGTAGGTCGTCCCGAGACCAAGCAAGGTANTCCACAAGAGTTAATTCGCCACGTTCCAATCTTGCGAANTGGGAATTTGGATCGTCTTCGCGGTANTGGTCCTGACGATGTCTTANTTTCTGCTGGTCCACTCCGGCCTCGCGGTANAGCCGGTCTATTACTGGTCCGGGCGGCACGGTAATGACGCCCCCCCAATCGAAGACAACAGCGTCAAATGGGGATTGATCCGCGGTAGCTGCCACTCCTACTCAGATCTCAAGTGGACGGTTTGGATCAAGCAACCACTCGCTGAGAGATCCGTCATAAACCGACACGTCGGTTCTGCCTAAGAGTGCCGTGAGGACAAAAGCATCTGAGGTGGCGGCAATACCTCCTCCGCAGTAGGTGACAATCGGTCCAGTTGCTGTCATCTCGTCCTGAAATAATTCTGATAACTGGTCGATCGGCAAATAGCGATGCGATTCTGGGTCGATGAGATCTACGGCGTAGATGTTGCTCGCACCGGGCAAATGGCCTCGACGCCCGTAGCTGGCGTCGCTACCGTCGTGGTTGCTCGCAGATAANGCGTTGATNATGCAAGTTCCATCACTCAACGCTGCTTTCATTCTTTCGAGGTCGGCAATCATGTCCGATCTTGGTTCGGCACGAAATTNGGNCGGGGGGCGCACTGGCGTGGCCTCNGAAGTAGTCGGAAACCCATTGCCAACCCAGGAAGTCCAGCCNCCATCAAGTACCGCGCAATCATCGAACCCAAACGCTTTCAACATCCACCAGATGCGAGTTGCCCACATGGTGAATCGCCGGTCGTACAACACGACCCTGGTACCTGTGCCAATCCCGAGATCTTCCATTGCGCTCGCGAAACGTTGTGCCGTGGGCATCGTAAATCGCAATTCACTGTGCGGGTCGCTGAGGGCGGAAGTTAGATCGGCGTACGCGGAATTGGGGATATGTTCCGCTTCCCAATCTTGATACATCGAGACAGGGTTGTACCCGTCGGGGCCTGAGCGCAGGTTCACCGAACATTCAAGTATGCGCAGTTGGGGATCGTCGATGTTTTGGGCTAGCCATTCGGCGCTTACAAGGGGTCTCAACTTCGTCCTCCAAACGGATCAGAGGTTGCAGAATAGATTGCGTCTTNATGGTGCGCCGTTCAAAGGGGCGTAAATCTGATCTANCTGGCTTTGAGTTTCGCGGCCAGTGNGGGCACGTCGTNGATCGTTACTCCCTCGACCCAACCTGGATGAGGGGGAGGATTTTCGCCTAGAAGCACACCAAGTGTTCTGACTGCTCGAGGGGCCGAAGCNGGCCATGGGGTGCATCCGTCGGTAATGACAACGACCAGGTCGGGGCGCGGCTTGGATTGAACCGCGGCATCTATTCCTACTGTTAGGTCGGTACCGCCGCCGCCGACAAGCCTCACCTGTGAAGCGCTCCTAACCAGTTGGGCAGGTCCGGCTTCTACGTCACAAGTAAAAACCTTTACCGCGTCAAGTCGAACCCCATTGGCTGTAAGTAAACCGTCGATTTCCGTNAGCGCTTCAGCCAATAGNCTTTTGCTCATCGATGCGCTCGTGTCACACACCACTGCTACGTGCGGCANGCGANGACGCAAACTGGGCAGAATCACGTCAGGTGAGCACCAAGCCCTCCTGCTTGGTCGTCGGTAGCTGTAGTCAACCGCTCCCGATATTTCCGCGACTCCTCGACGCAACGTTGCGCCGAGCTCTTTGCGCCAGTCCACGCGAGGGTTCAAAAGACTGTCCGCCCAACGCAGCANACCTCCCGGGCTAGTGCCGTGTCTTCGCTCATGATCAAGGACTTCGGATGCCACGCGCCTCCGAATAAGATCGGCTTCGTGGGTCCGCACACCCTCAACATCGTCGCGCGCCGGTGGTTCTTCCCATTGCCGAGGGTCGCCATGGGCGGCACTCCCGCAATCTCGTTGTTTTCCGAAACGCCGCTCACCGTTGATGAAATATTCTTCTGCAAATAAGGCCGGTGCGAGTCCAAGATCGGCTGGGAGCGCCGAATCGGCCGGCGCCACGTGGGTGTCGATGAGGTCGTCATTGATTTCGGCGTCNACTGCGTCGACCCAGTGCAACANGTCGTCTCGCACGAGGCCGATTTCTCTGGCTCGCGATGCGTGGCTACGCAGCAAATGACTCACTTGGTGCACCATCTCCACACCAAGAAGTTGAGAAGTCCAGTCGGCGGTTTGTTGGGGGTCAACGTACATGCGGAAATGCTCATCTGCTGCTACGCCAGATTTGTTTTCGGCGGGAACGAATCGAATCGCGAACAGGGCGGAGGCCAGGTACGGATAGTGATATGCGGCCCAAAGACGCGCCGACGCTAATCGATCAAGGTCGGTCATTCGAAGAGACCCGCTGCTTTCATTATCGGCACGAATATTGCCGCTTCGGGTGGAGCGCTCATTCCGACGGGCCGCACTTGTGCCAGCACGCGCGCTGCCATCGCTCCAACATCAGGGGAGTTTCCAGCAGCTCGCCCCAAAACTTTCCACCCGGCGATCCATCTTTCAGGTGTTGGGTTGGCCACAACCGCTCCCGCTACGGCGGAAAGAGCAGCGTAAAGTCGGTCGCCTCGGTCAGGGAACTCAACACTTTCTGGGTCTTTTAGTGCCGCCTCGGGATCGGGTAGATCAAGCTCCTCGAGCCAGGTCAGAAATTCAAGGCCCGCGCCATCNCCAACGGAGCCGATTACCAAGTTTCTCTTTGCTTCCATAGAAACGTCGACCGCCTGCGCGGCGGCGAGAAGACGGGCCACCATTTCCCAGGTTCGCGGACTGGGCCAAGCTCGCCCGGCCAANGCGCGTTCGTCCGGAGGNGCGATGACTAGAGATCTGCGTACTCCAAGAAAACCTCCAACCAGTGCNGCGGTGAGCGGAAGCTGTTCTTCCCACCCTTGTGGAAGTCTGGGAACGTTAGGACTTCGAAATCCCGCGACCAGACCGGTGGCTACCACTGCGGGATCAACCTCCCAGTTCAGGTGACAAAACCTATTAGCGAGGGGCGCAGATAGATCCCATCCGTCTGCAGCCTGATCGGGGGGATTAGCTGCCGCCACGATCGCGATGTCGTCTGGCAACACCAAATCACCGACGACTCGTTCGAGGACGACGCGCAGAAGNGCGGCCTGCACGGCGGGNGGAGCGGTCGAAATTTCNTCCAGAAATAGAACCCCNGTTCCAGCTATTGCTAGCCGGCGAGCCCATCGGGGTGGAGCGAACTTAACCTCATCGCCNTCCACAACTGGCAGACCCCCGAAATCGCTCGGTTCACGGATACTGGCAATNACGACCTCGTGCGGAATGTCTAACGCTTGAGACATAGATGCCACCGCCGAACTCTTGCCAGTTCCAGGCGGTCCCCACAACAAGACAGGGATGCGAGCTGCTACGGCCAATGCCAATGCTTCAAGAGTTGAGTCATCCTGTCCGGTCATACCGACAGTCTCGTCGAAATACCACCGCGCGTCCCACTCTGCCGTAGAGCACCTGGTGCACGGGACAAATAGCGTGCCATCTCATAGACCCAGAGTCGTATCAGTCCTTTATAAGAGCTGCCCTGCGCATTCGTACGCGACGTCAACCAATGCCTCTCCTCTGGCATCGAGGAGCACTGACTTTCCCATCTGGTTCATCACATATCCTAAAGACAAACCAATCTGCGGGTCAGCGAATCCGATAGAGCCACCCGCGCCGACGTGACCGAAGGCGCCTTCACGGATGTTGACGGAGTCTCGATCGCCTTTTCGGGAATCGCGATTGTCCATCCTCATCATAAAACCTTCCGAAAACCGCGTAGGGAGCAACAACATCGCATCGCATTCNCTTCCGACGGATACCTGAGACATNCTCTTGAGTTGAGANTCGCTCACNAACGCGCCGGTAGCGCACGGCTGGTAGATCCTGGCTAAGCCNCGGGCATTCGCGATGCCGCCACCTCCACCCAGTTCTGCGGACCAGACAGCCGGTGAGTCCCCTTTGGCTCCCCCTCGATTGCGCCAAGCCCTCCCCTGTAGGCTCTCTGGGTCCGCCAAAAAGGCGTTAGTGAACGCAGAAAATTTTTCGTTCTTAGCTGGCCGAAATGATCTCAATGGAGACACTCGGTGGTGCTCTTCCGGTGGTAATCCGATCCAGAAGTCAGCGCCGGCTGGCTCAGCAACTTCTTCCCGAAAAAAAGTGCCCAAATTTTGGCCTGATGCGCGCCGGACGAGTTCTCCGGCTACCCAGCCAAATGACATCAAGTGGTAGCCGTTGCGACTACCTGGTTCCCACCAGGGGTCCTCCGCAGCCACCCGATCACACATGTAGTCCCAATTCAACGCTGATCCGTCCGGTAGATCGTCTCGGAAAGCCGCGGCCCCGGACGTATGGTTCAGCATCATTCGGGTCACGACGTCGGCTTTTGCTCCGCGCGCAAATTCGGGCCAAATTTCAGACACTGGAGCATCGAGATCGAGAAGACCTCGATCAGCCAGGAGATGACAGGCGAGCGCAACCCCTCCCTTAGTGCATGAGTTGATGACTGCAACGGTGTCGGTCAACCAGGGATTGCCGTCGGTGTCGCGGTCGCCAGCCCACAGATCGACCACTGTATGACCCTCGTGGGTGACACATACCGAGGCGCCGAGCTCGCCTCGATGGTCGAAATTGAACGCGAATTGTTCGTACAAGGGTTCCCAGCCAGAGGCAACGGTTCCATGAATTTCAGGGGCCATCTCTGAAAGATTGCCACGTAGCGGTCGCGCATGTCTCCCCAATGACATCGACCTCAGGTAGCTTCGCTTTAATGGCGAAACGTAAGAGACGGCGTCCCGCGATGCGTCAACCCCGACACAGTGCTAATCCCGTGACTGCGGGCACGGTGTCGCCAACGCGGTTGGTTCCAGAAGACATCGCACGTCCCGACTACGCGGCGGCGGGAGTGCCGATACGTAAAGCACCTGCGGATGTGAGGAAGGACGATGCGACACTTGAACGCATGCGCACGGCGGGTGCCGCAGCGAGGCGGGTGTTACGCGAGGTAGCGGCCGAAGTGGCACCGGGTGTCACAACTGATCACCTTGATGCAATCTGTCACCAGGCGTGCATCGCGGAGGGCGGATACCCCAGCCCGCTCAACTACAACGGCTACCCGAAATCCCTATGCACTTCGGTAAACGAAATTATTTGTCACGGCATTCCGGATAGCCGGGCATTAGCCGAGGGAGACATCGTTAATTGTGATGTCACCATCTTTTTAAATGGTGTACATGGTGATCACAGCGAAACCTTCGCCGTAGGCACGATTGATCAACGCTCAGAAGAGCTGATCCGGGTGACTCGGGAATGTTTGTATTTGGGCATCGGCGCGGTTCGTTCCGGCGGGATCGTAAGTGACATAGGTAAAGCCATTCAAACCCACGCTGAATCGGCCGGTTTCGGGGTGGTGCGGGAGTTCATTGGTCATGGGGTAGGGGAAGTTTTCCATCATCAGCCCAATATTCCCCACTANTACGAGCCGTCNGCTCGATTTCAATTCGTGTCTGGTATGACGTTCACGATTGAANCGATGATCACGATTGGCTCACCNCGAGCTCATNTATGGGAAGACGGATGGACTGCGGCGACNGCTGACTTGAGCCGCACTGCTCAGTTCGAACACACNGTTCTGGTGCGAGACGACGGGGTTGAAATCCTCACTGTTGAAGATGATGAANCTCAGCCGTTCTTACCNAATGGGGATCCTGANACCTGGCCNTCGACTATCCCGTTGGACCAGAGTGGGTTCAAGGCGTAGGAACCGTGATCTCGATGGCTTCAAGATTTTTGTGCGTTGTACTTGCAGTCACATTGTGTTTAGTTGCATGTGCGAGTGAATCTAAAGTNCGTCCCGTTCCNGCCTCAACTCCGGTTCTGACGACCCTTCGCCCNGAATTGACAACCACGACCACCGAAAAGGTCGTTCAACGAATGGCCTACGTGGTGCAACCGGGAGACACGCTCAACAAAATTGCGAAGGGCTTCGGGGTGAGTGTGGCTGATCTCATGGATGAAAATGGTAAAGAAGACACTCTGTTAAGGATCGGCGAAACCCTCTTTATTCCCCCTTCCTCAGATGGAACCTCTGAGTGACGCTCATTCGGCATTTCGCCGTGTTCCTGCTCGCTCCGCTCGCTTTGCTTTCTCTTTTGTCTTGCTCGGCAGAGATCGAACCTGAGCCATCCACTGTGAGCTCGACGACGACAGNTGTCGGTNCGNTCGCAGAAGAGGAGGATTCGTTTCGCGACAGCTATGAGGTAGTTCGAGGAGACACACTGATCGCNATTGCTGATCGGTTTGGTGTTGATCTCAACGATCTGGTGCGCGAAAACAACATCGCAGATCCGACAATGATTTACGTCGGCCAGATTCTCTTGATCCCGCCTCCGCCCAACAAAGATGACGGTCCGTTGTTGACAATACCGCCACCAACCGATCCTCANTTGCCTACGGTCGAACCTACGACATCGGTAAGTGAAAATGAGACTTAGCGGGGGCTGCCTGGCATTCGTCGGTTCGACATGCAACTGTGATTGGGTGCATGCAGGTCGACGTCAATGAACGACAACGGTCCGCTTGGCCCGAACGTTCGCCAGATCGACAAGCGGGTTGACCAATGGTGGGAGCGTTGGCGAGGTCAATCTTCGATCGACCGNTTGTTCTACACGGCTTCAAACATGGGCGATTTCAGTCTGATTTGGCACATTGTTGGCGGTCTCCGTGCTTTACCTCCTGGTAGGCGACCAGCAGGTGCTGTCGGGTTCAGCACCCTTTTGGGAGTTGAGTCACTTTTGGTGAACCAGGGCGTGAAAAGATTTTTCCGTCGAGTTCGNCCTGCTGAAGCCGCGGACAATCCGACCTCGCATCAACTTCGTCAACCNGTTACGTCTAGTTTTCCGTCAGGTCATGCGTCAGCAGCATTTTGCGCGTCAGCTTTTCTTTCGCGCCGATCTAGCTTGGGCCGGTTCTGGCACTTGGTTGCGGGCGTCGTCGCCTTGTCCCGCATACACGTGCGTCTACATCACGCGTCGGATGTAGCTGCGGGGGCGGGTATNGGGTTTNTNCTGGGGAAACTAGCCGAGTCGATTCTNCCTAAAGACTGAGNTACCCGANGAACAACCGGGTCGTTGCACTGNGCTACACAACTCAGGCTTGAGCCGGGACTTCTAACTCTGCTTCGACTTCGGAAATATCGATGGTGACATCAACCTCNGGNAGTCCAATGCGATTNATGACAGACCGAATGTCGAGCAATACGTCAGTGACTTCGTTCGCCGAGACCAGTTCGCGTTGCATGAAGCTGCCAAGAGCCCTGTCGACCAGGGCAAGGGCGTCATCGGCGTTTGCTGTAGCGACGATCTGCACGTCCGGGGTTTCAGTCACCAGGTGCTCCTATCTGACGGTGTGGCAAAGATTCTGACTCGTGATCTCACCCTACCGCTGAAACTCGATCGATAACGAACATATTCGCCATAAGTAANAAGTCGATAGACCCGACTAAGTTCATAATGATGAACAGCAAATCCGGAATTCCTCTCGGTATTACCTACGGAAGTCTTGGAGTTCTTGGGCCGGCGGCGGTCACAGAGGTCGCTCAATCTGCTGAAGCTGCGGGCTACCAGTCTTTTTGGACAGTAGAAGCGACAGGTACGGATGCTTTTAGTCTTCTGGGTGCGGTATCNCANGCTGCTCCTGGGCTTGACTTAGCAACGGGCATAGTGCCGATCCAGTTTCGCGGACCTTCGTTGACTGCNATGACCGCNGCGACACTCCAAGCNCTTAATCCGAATCGCGACGTGTGGGTCGGTGTGGGAGTGTCCGCGCCTGGCGTTCTTCGTCAGCACGGGATAGCGCCTTCTGATCGTCCCATCGCGATGATGCGCGAATATGTCGCTTTGCTACGAGAGTGCCTCTCGGGAGAGTCAGTGACATTTGAAGGCGACTTCTGGCAAGTTCGACGTTTCAGGTTGGCNCTTCGTCTGGGCGACCGATCGCCCAAGGTTGTCATCGCCGCTCTTAATCCCCAGATGCTTAAGCTCGGCGGCGAAGTCGCGGATGCAGTCCTTTTGAATTACATCCCCGCAAGCCATGTGGGAGAAGCTGCTCGCCACATCCGTTCTGGNGGGGACGCGACAATCATGAGCTACGTGCATGCTGCGGTGGGCGATCTTGCCGAAGCAGCTCGTTCCGCTCAGAAAGACTTGTTCAATTATGCGATGGCCGATGGGTACGCCAACATGTTCCGCGCGGCTGGATTCGGAANCGAGATCGACGAATTACGTTCGCGTCAGGCGGAGCGCGATCGGGAGGGCGCTCTCGCTNCAGTGAGCGATGNGATGATCCAATCCATCAACTTCGTCGGCAATCAAGACGAAGTCGCNGATTTTGTTCGAAACTACGTCGATGCCGGCGTCGAGTATCCGATCCTTATGCCGATGCCGTGGGGCACCGATCGGAGGTTGGTCACTCAGTTGACTATGGAGGCCGCTGCTGACGCCATCTCTTAACGATGAAATCGATTTTCGGGGGAGAAGGACCACATGGGTCCCTTCTCTGCTTCATGGTGTTCATCGCCGCGTTTCAGAGGGTCATAGATTCCGGTTGCTGTTTCATTCACGTTGGAACATGGAGCGAATTGTCGACGTCTTGGTTGGCGCTGGATTCTTGCTCGAGNCGACACGGCGCAACGCTGACTCTATTCNCGTGACCGCCAAGACCATTCGGACTTTGCCCGACACTGTTNACTCGAATATGCGGCTACTGCTGGTCGGGCTGAATCCGAGTTTTCATGCCGCAGACGCCGGGTACGGATTTGCCGGTCCNGGTAACCGCTTCTGGTCCGCTGCAACCGAGGCACAGATTGTTACCAGGGAGCGGGACCCTATTCATGCCTTAGAGGTGGACGGAGTCGGCATGACTGATTTGGTGAAGAAGCCGACCTCCAAAGCTGCTGAGCTAACCGATGAGCACTATCGGGTNGGTTTGGCGAGGGTTGCTCGTCTGTGCGATTGGNTATCNCCAAAGACAGTATGCGTGATGGGGATTACTGGCTGGCGAGCGGCTTGGGGGGATTCCAAGCTACTCCTTGGCCGGCAGACCGTTCGGTTGGGAGGTCGACCGGTGTACGTGTTGCCGAACCCCAGCGGGTTGAACGCTCACACGAACCATCAAGACCTCGTGCGTCGATTCGCGCAGGTAATGCATTCTGACTNAAGGNCCAAAAACTATTCGGTGAAAGCTATCCCGCTCGGACATGCCACGCCGGTGNNGCCAAGTCCGCAGTAACCGTTNGGTACTTTGTGGAGGTATTGCTGGTGGTAGTGCTCCGCGTAATAGAACTCGCCNGCATCCAAGATTTCAGTGGTTATGGNTCCAAAGCCAGCTGCACTGAGCGCTGACTGAAATTCTTGACGACTTGTCTCCGCGAGGGTCCGTTCGAGTTCGGTTGAAACATATATGCCGGATCGGTATTGGGTTCCCAAGTCATTTCCTTGTCGCATTCCTTGGGTCGGATCATGGTTTTCCCAAAAGAGTTTGAGCATCTCGGAATAAGTGACAACGTTGGGGTCGTACACGGCAAGAACTACTTCGTTGTGTCCCGTCAACCCACTACAAACTTCTTCGTAGGTCGGGTTACGCGTGAATCCGCCGCCGTAACCAACTGCCGTTGTAAGGACCCCTGTGGTTTCCCAGAAGACTCTNTCTGCGCCCCAAAAACAACCCATGCCCACCACTATGGTTGCGCTGTCGTCGGGAAATGGCGGACTCAAAGGTTGGCCTAATACCTCATGGACAGGCGGAACGGGCACTGGAACATCACGTCCTGGGAGAGCGTTATCCGCCGTGGGCATNTCAAGTTTCCTAGTCCAAAGTGACATTGTTCTCACCTCAGTTCCAGATTAGGTCACAGCAGGCACACATGGCACGGCCTCACCTAGCCTGGGTACATGTCGAGTTCTCTCATTCCATCCGAATCGTTAGCTCGTGTCGGCGAGGTTTTGGCGGGTCCTGTAACGGTGCCGATTGACCGGCGCGAAGCACAGCGTTACGCCTACGCCGTCGGAGACGAGAATCCCCTTTATTTTGATGAGAAGGCCGCTCATTCGGCCGGATATCGAACAATCACTGTCCCGCCGCTATTTATCACTCATGCCCTGGTGCTGCCTAAGCCGGCGAACACACTTCGCGAGGACGGGCTGTATGAGGACACAACGAGCGTTCAGCTCGAAGTGTCCAGGATGATGTTCGGCGGAGAAGAGTGGGACTTCATCGAACCCGTTTGTGTTGGCGACGAGATCACAGCTACGACGCGCCTAGCAGATCTTGATCAAAAAGAAGGAAGTAAAGGCCCATTCGTTCGGCTCGTCCGTGAGACGACCTTCGTGAACCAAGACGAGCAGGTAGTGGCGCGATCTCGTCAGATTGGTATTGCCCGATGAACAAATANCCNACCGTAGGTTCGACAAAAGTGGGTGACGATNTACCTGTGATGCGCAAAAGCGCCAACGANGCCGAGCTTTTCTTGTACAGCGCTGCAAGTTTCAATCCGCATCGCATTCATTACGATCGCGCCTACGCCCACTTCGAAGGTCANGAGGACACGGTCGTCCACGGTCCGCTCCAAGGTTCGTGGCTTACTCAATTTGTGACNGATTGGGCCGGTCCGAACGCTCGGCTGTTGTCNGTTGAATGGCAAAACCGAGCGAGCGCTTTTGTGGACGANGAGGTTCAATTTTCGGGCACTGTCATAGCTCTCGATGCAGCCGAGGGAGTCGTCGAGCTGGAAATTGTCGAGCAAAGGTCCGATGGAACAACTCTCATGCCNGCCAAGGCTTGGGTCAGNCTGGANGATCNCTAANTGAAGATCGCCGTCGATTTTCCTTCGGTTGCATACAGAGAAGGCCCCGAAAAAGTTCTTGCCTTGGCCTCAGCTATTGAAGAAATCGGNTACGACGAAATTGCCGCGTTCGATCATGTGGTNATGGGTCACCCNGGCGATGGCCGTCGCACGATTTACTCCGCGGACATGCCGATCCTTGAAGCGTTGATGCTGCTCTCAAATATCGCGGCCGTGACTACTCGGGTGTCCCTCNCAACTGAAGTCCTCGTATTGCCTCAACGTCAACCTGTGCTNGTAGCCAAGCAGATCAGCACCTTAGATACGTTGTCTNAAGGGCGAGTTCGGTTGGGTATAGGTGTTGGCTGGCAAGACAGCGAATATGACGCCCTGGAGGAAGATTTCTCTAACCGGGGCAAACGGATGGACGAAGCAATCGATCTNATGAGGNGCTATTGGTCGGGNGGGCGAATCGANTTTCGAGGGACCTATTACGACTCTCACGACATGGGCATGGAGCCGGTATCGCCGCAAGGCGCAAAACTGCCAATTTGGGTGGGTGGTGATAGCGCTGCCGCCTTGAGGAGAACCGCCGAAAAAGCTGACGGGTGGATGGCGTCTGGAGTNACAGACGAACAGGCNTTGCTTTGCGTGCAGGAGATCCAACGTCAGGCTGAAGACTTCGGTAGGGACGCTAATGAAATTGGTTCGCAGCTCATGTTGCAACCTCCACCTCGTAACGACGAAGACAAACTCTTTTACGCCAACCTTGANGCCGTAGCAGAGCGCGCAGCCGTGGTTCACGCAATGGGGTTCGACTGGACGTCGGTTAATGCGACAGCGATATTCCAGGCTGGTGCCCGGTCAGTNGACGCCATGATTGAGCAGCTAAACGTCATCCATGGTCGTATTAGACGCGAAATCGGTTGANTCGACCGTTCCTTCCTCNTTAAAGAAGTTCAACTAATTCAATGAGGTCAGCCATCTTTCTAATTCGATGGTCAGCAAGATTCGCCGTCTCNGGATGACTTCCGACGGCAACTGTCNTAGCTCCAGCTCCATTGCCGGCCAAAATATCGTGAACCGAATCACCGACCATCAAGTAACTGCCCCGAGTTGCTTCGCATTCCTGGACAGCTGCCAGAACCATCCCCGGATCGGGCTTCGCCCCATGGCCAGAGTCGTAGCCTTTGATGGAGGTAAAAAATTGGGTCCATCCGAGCGTGCTGACATGTTCGCGGGCGAGCGCCTCAGAGTCGTTTGTAGCTATAGCTAACTTCACCCCGTTCGCAACTAAGGCTTCAAGTGTCACTGTCACGCCGGGGTTAGCAACGATGTTCAATCTTGAGACTTCGTTGATTGTGCGTTCGAAGGATGCGGTATCGATGACATCAGCGATGCGAGACATCGTCACCTCGTTGCTCTCGCTTATGAAAGGGGATTGAGGCAAGACACGTCGCGAGGCGAGGTCATAGCCAAANATCGCGGCGGAAGTCTCACGAGCGTCGGCGTCGGTGATCTGGTCAAAAGCCACGCCGATCGTTTCATTCCAAGTTGCTTCGAAGTCGAGCAAAGTGCCGTCCTTGTCGAAGACCACTGCTTTAATCATGCAGATCCGCAACTAGAACCTCGCAACCGGTTCCATCNATGAGCTGCCTGACTGATTTTTGGTCGTCGGCCGAGAGCTCGGAGAAGGCCTCACGAAGCCAAATTAANCACTTTTGTTGATAGGGAAATGGAGCTTGTCGGTATTCGAGTCCTTGAATCGAACAGACAACCTCATCGGCGCCTGTGACAAGAGCCTGGTGGTTGGCCACCATAAAGGGAGCGTAAGTCTGNCCGATCTCGTGGAGGAGATCGAGAAATGTNGATGGCAAAGTTTCCCGGGTAAACCACCCTTTGTTGTTTTGNTGCACGTCAAGTGACGCGAGGTCGTCCACCTCATATGCCCATATGACACTTCGNGGACTGTGNACGGCCGCTAAACGCGCCGAGTCAGGTTCCCANAAACACAATTGGCTGAATTGACCAAAAATACCGAAGTCCCCGCGACCTGGCCGATCTCCGAGGAGAAACTTGTGNNGGGTCAAATGNNTTTCCATAACCGTTAATAACCGAACNAAGCTGTCTTCGATGACGGGGCGGTTCTGCTCTGTCGATCCGACCAAAGCGGTCCGGCTTGTCTGNCTTTTGGTAATGAAATCCTTTATGCGAAAGTGCTGGCCAGGATCCATCTGATTGTNTGCCATAAGCGGCAACATGTTGCCCGCTTTTTCGATTGCGTCGGGATATAGGTGGTGCCATCGGTAGTGATACATGGCCTTGGTCGTCCATTCGTCGCCNTAGTCCTCAACCAAATGGTCTAAAAATCCAACNACGGGATCGTCGGGTANCAGGCTCCGACCTTGGTACTCGTCTTCTAAACGAATGATTTGNGGTGACGAGTCAACCAGGGCCTCGGTGTAGCCACCGTCTCCATCGTGAAATACCAGTACCGGAATGATCGCGACCGTTGGTTCAGGAAGACCTTGATCTTGGGCCGAATTTCGTACGACCCACCGGTAGGCAATGTGNCGGTAGCGAAGGACCGCCCGCATTTTGATGGAGTACGGCGAACCGTAAGCACCCACCAGGGTCAAATCGGGGAGTTTCAATTCATCCCTCCAAATAACGAGTCTTCGGGGCAGTCATTCCGNTTTACCNTCAAGGTCTTTCCTTCGGTCAACNAAGCATGGCATGCAGACTCGCGTCGTTGAAGCGATCACCGCTACGGTGGGGTCATGAGCCAGCGCGAACTCACCATCAACAATCTCGACGCATGTTGGACTAGCGTCGTGGATTTTCTAGGCAATATCGACACTCAACAATGGGAAACACGTTCACTGTGTCCCGAATGGACGGTCAGGGGCATAGCCGCTCACATGGTGTCAGTCGAGCAAGTGTTATCCAACTGGATGCCAAGCGGATTAGACACACCACCACCATTCCAGGATGTCGAGGGTNACTTCAACGCGGCGATGCAAATGCCGGAGGATGATCTAGTCGCTCATATGCAAAGCACGTTCGATGTGAGACGCGCGAACCTGGCCGAGACCACCGATGCAGACTTCGAAACAGCGAGCATCACCCCGGTGGGCCCAGCCAACTTCGGCCGCTTTATGGCTATTCGCGAGTTCGATTTCTGGATGCATGAACGAGACTGCAGGACTCCCCTCGGGATGGAAACCNACAACGGCGGACCGGCGGCGGAGATGGCGTTGAACGAGGTTCATTTGTCCATNGGATACATAGTTGGCAAAAAAATAGGCCTGACCGAAGGGCAATCGATTCATTTCGACATAACTGGAGCTGTTAGTCGCGACATCTACGTTGCGGTTGACGGTCGAGCNACCGAACAGCAAGCGCTTAGCGACCCGACTGTGACCCTTCACTGCGATTCAATGGCATTCATGAATCAGGCATGNGGGAGGGTTGACCCNGAGCTTCCCATTNCAGACGGTCAGATTAGCTGGTCGGGAGACCAGGCTCTGGGCGCGCACGCTGCCAGAAATCTACGTTTCACTATGTAANGAGTGGACGCGGGTTAGTCGGTAAAACTCGATACCAGAGTTGGATTCTCCAAATTGGCTAATTGCGTGTTCCGATGCTCTACCTCAACNAGCAGTTCCGGGTGACTCAGCACCCAGAACCTTCGTTCGTACATGGCGTCCACCACCTTTGAGGCGACATCACCNGGGTCCATCCCCTTTTCTANTGCCGCAGCGATAGCGNCGTTACGGCGGCGAGCTTCGTCTGGAACTGGAGCGTCANCGTTGACNGGTTTGACTCGTTCNCGTTGCAGATGGACAGGCCGATTCCTTTGCGCAGTTGCAATGTTGGTTCGCACCACCCCGGGACAAAGAACGGAAACGCCAACATCAGCCTCCGTATCGCGAGCCATTTCGTGATGCAAAGTTTCCATGATTGCTACGACTCCAAATTTGGCCGCGTTGTAGGGCGCAAGACCGGGAACAGCCATCAGACCTGCCACTGACGCCGTACTCATTACATGGCTTTCTTCAGCTTCAATGAGCCGGGGCAAGAAGTGNTGAAGCCCATGAATCACGCCCCACAAAGAAACGTCAATAACCCATTTCCAGTCCACTAGCTGCTGATTCTTGACGAGGCCGCCGCCACCCACTCCAGCGTTGTTGCACAGAATATTGACCCCACCGAATGCCTCAAGCGTGGTTTCGCATAAATTGGCGACGGAGTCGGAATCTGTGACGTCGGTTTTGACTNCGAGCGTGGGAACGTTAAGNGCAGATACTTCCGCTCGTGCCGATTCAAGAGCCTCGTCCTCNACGTCAGCGAGGACGACCTTCGCGCCTTCATTAGCAAAGGCCATAGCGAGCGCTTTACCAATACCTGATGCCGCGCCCGTCACCACCGCAACACGCCCTGTCATAGTCTCCATAAGACCCCTCACCTTCAGCGTCTCTGACGTCAGACACGCATGTGATTCAAGAACTACTCAAGTATTGAGTTGCTCGAAGTGATCCATTACGTCCAAATATTCGGTAATCATGTCCTCAACGACNCGGGTNGCTGAAATTGACTCNTTCATTGACCCAACTATCTGACCGACGAAATAATTAGCGAGNTCCACAGCCCCTCGATTTTCAGGGTTTGTCGCCGCGCGATCNACTCTCCGACTCGCTTGAGCAATCAACATAGGTTGAAGGGGCATGGGCAAGGTACCCGGTGAGGCCTCTCCGTCCCACTCATCCGTCCAGGCTGATCGCAGCTGACGAGCAGGTTTACCGGTCCGTGACCGAGAGCGCAAAGTATCCGAGGATGTGGCTGTCAAGAACTTCTCTTTGACAGTGGGATGAGTTTCGGCTTCTACGGTGGTGAGCCACACCGAACCGCACCAAACTCCCTGTGCTCCCAGCGCAATCGAGGCCGCTACCTGTCGCCCGCTTCCGATCCCGCCTGCCGCCAGCACTGGCGTCGGGGCAACCGCGTCAACAATTTCAGGGACCAACACCATTGTTCCGATGTCACCTGTATGNCCNCCAGCCTCATGACCTTGGGCAATGATGATGTCGACACCTGCAGCGACGTGGCGCACCGCATGCGCTTTCTTCCCGGCTAACGCGCCAACTAAGACCCCGTTGGCGTGAGCTCGTTCAATCATGTCCGGCGGAGGAGGTCCTAACGCATTTACGATGAGTTTGATCGGATGGGAGAATGCGACATCCATTAAAGGCACCGCTTGGGCGTACGTCATCGGCGGCTCCGCGTCCACAGGTAAGCCCCCTCGACCCTCTTGNCCATCGGCTTTGGGCAGTGGCGGAACGGCGTACCTTTCCATCATGTCTTCGACAAAATCTCGATGGCCCTGCGGAATCATGTCATTCAGTTCGCTTAACGATTTTCCACCCTCAGCCGAACCCTCATATTTCGCGGGGACGATGATGTCGACACCAAATGGTTTGTCGCCGACCTCATCCCTGATCCATTGCAGGTCGATGTCAAGTTGCTCCGGAGTGTGCCCTGCAGCGCCGAGCACGCCGAAGCCNCCCGCTTTCGTAACTGCAGCCACGACATCGCGGCAGTGAGTAAACGCGAGGATGGGAACATCCGCGCCGAGCATTTCGCAGACAGGAGTCTTCATAGCCGAGAACCTAGNNCGTCGAGGGCACTTGTGGCCACTGAAAGTCCTCGCGAGCCAATGATTGATCNATACTGAAGCGCGGCAAACNCCGCCGAATGNGCCTATTCCTGCATTTTCATCAAAACCGGGTTGGGTAAAAGCCCTCAGCGCTGCGAAAATACGAGTATGAGTATCACCGCCACAGGCCACAGCTACATCGACGTCGATACGGGGACTCCACTTGATGTTTGGTTTCCCGCAGAAAACGTAACCCCTGCCAGATCCTGCCTGGCCGAGCAGCTTGGCATTATCCGAGGCGAGTTGACGGAAACGACAATNGCGGATCTNCGTGCNCCAGCCGTCGACCTAGCCGACGCTTATCTNCGTCTCCATCTCTTGAGCCGTCGCGAGATTCANCCACACGGTGCGAATTTCGACGGCATTTTCGGCTTGATGACCAACTGCGCGTGGACGAACGCCGGACCAGTTCTGCCAGAACACGTCGACGATCTTCACGTCCGGGCTGCTTCCGTGGGCGNCAGCATCTCAGTGACTTCAGTAGACAAATTCCCTCGGATGACCGATTACGTCATTCCATCAGGGGTACGAATCGCTGATGCCGATCGGGTAAGACTTGGCGCGCATTTGGCTGAAGGCACCACCGTGATGCACGAGGGCTTNTGCAACTTCAATGCGGGAACTTTGGGGCCCTCCATGGTCGAAGGTCGGATCAGCGCGGGCGTGGTGGTGGGCGCTAACAGCGACATTGGAGGGAGCGCGTCAATAATGGGAACTCTTTCCGGAGGTGGCAAAGAAACCATCGTCGTAGGCGAGAACTGTCTATTGGGAGCAAATTCAGGTATCGGAATTTCTCTAGGCGATAACTGCACGGTAGAGGCCGGCTGCTATGTGACAGCCGGAAGTCGCGTCACACTTCCCGACGGCTCTGTCGTCAAAGGCACAGAGCTATCCGGTAGGTCGGGAATGTTGATAATCCGAAACAGCACTTCGGGGGCAATTGAGATGCGCGTTTTGGATCCTGCTAAGTGGGAAGGCATCAACAAAGCGTTGCATGACAACTAGCTATCGGCGCGTCGATACTCGACACCACTACGCTTCGAACACCGCGTTGAGGAGGGAGTCATGCCGTACGTCGAAGACCGCGTCATTCACGACGCCGACTCNCACACCATGGAGCCACCCGAATGGCTNGACGAATTCGCATCTCGCGAAGTTCGAGAATACGCACANGAAAATTTTTCGATAAACGAAAATACTCCGATTTTCCGAGAGATCGATCAGTGTCGTTCACTTCACGAGGACCCGGATTTTCGATCGGCCGCTGAGGCTGAAATCATGTTGCGTAAGAACTATCGCGCTCATGGAGCATGGAATCCCATGGATCGCAGCGAGGCTCTAGATCACATGGGCTTCGCNAGCCAGCTGATCTTCCCCACCATGCCCAACACCCTCCTTGAGGCTATGGAGCACGACGCACCGCCGAACCTCACCTACGAAACAGCGTCCGCGGCAAACCGGGCACAAATTTCCTTTTGCGAGAATGACGTCCGTCTTCTCCCGGTGGCTTACATTCCNTTGCAGGATCTTGACCGGGCAGCCCCGTGCGCCGCCGAGGCGATTGAGGCGGGGGCATCCGCGCTTTTGATACCTAACCGGATGCCNAAAGGTCACGCACACAGCCACATCGCGTTCGACGATGTCTGGGGTCAGGCGCAAGAGGCAGGCATNCCGATCGTNATGCACGTAGCGACNCCNGANTTAGTCATGCCGCCTCAGCATCGCAACAACGGNCTGCCACCGGAACTGGACTTTCACGGAGGNAGCGAAAACTTCCGATCAGTGTCGTATATGGCTATATCTGCTGCACCAGTTCAGGCGCTGTCGATGCTGGTGTTCGATGGGGTCCTTGAGCGGTTTCCTGAGCTGAAGCTCGGCGTCATCGAACTTGGCGCGGCCTGGTTACCTTCATTCATGCGTCAACTTGAAGCGGCTTTCGATGCTTTCGAACGTCATGAACAACGGTTACAAACGTTGAGTCTTCGACCCTCTGATTATGTTCGACGACAAGTTAGAGTCACGCCGTTTCCTACCGAGCCGACAAAGTGGATTATCCAAAACACCGGNNAGGAGATCTGTATGTTCAGTTCGGATTTCCCTCACGTCGAGGGGGGACGNAATCCTCTGCGACGTTTCGACANCGAAGTCGCAAATCTTTCAGGCGAAGTACAGGATCGATTTTTTCGACGGAACTTTGAAGATCTGATGGGCCGCGGCATGTCGAAACTNATCAGTACCCAGGGTTGAAATGGGTATACGNCTTNGNAAACCTTGGGAGAGTCTGAATCCCGACACCGTCGCATCTNTGCCTGCCCAGCTAGGCGTNTATCAAATCGCTGACGATGANGGGAACATCCTGTCGATCGGCTGCGCTGGAGCAAATTATCTATTCGGAATGAGAAGCGCTCTCGAATACGAAATTGAACTACATGGGGAGCGAGCCACCCGCTTTCGATTCGAGTTCACCTCCAACTACCGNAGCCGNTGGGACGAACTCTTGATGCTGCATCTGTACGACAACGGCCGGCTTCCTGTTCACCAAAGAGATGAAGAGGGCCGNGTCGGCCGGTTATCACCCAACTGAGAGACCAACATGGATTTCAGCCTTACCGAAGAACAACAAATGATCGTCGACACGACGAGGCGTTTCGTCCAAAGTGAGATTGTCCCGCTAGAGGACGAACTCGACCCTGACGCCGGTTCCGTAGCTCCCGAGGATTACGACCGCTTGGTGNCGATGACTCGATCCATGGGATTTTACGGACTCGACATACCTGAGGAATACGGGGGTCCGGGTCTTNACACCACCACACGCGCATTGATGGCCATCGAAATGTCACAACATCGAGCAGGTTTGTACAACCCTTGTTACGGGGTCTTCGGCGGAGCGGGACTTGCTCAATTGTACGAAGCCACCGACGCNCAAAAGGAGCGGTGGCTCTATCCAACGCTTCGGGGGGAGAAGAAAGGTTGTTTCGCGCTAACGGAGCCGTCTGGAGGATCGGATCCGGCTCGCGCAATTCAAACNCGCGGCTTTAAGGATGGTGCTGAGTGGGTCCTTAGCGGCTCAAAGCTTTATATCTCCGGAGCGGACAAGGCGGATTATGCGTTGGTCTTTGCGCGCACNTCGGACGATCCGGGCCGNAACGGGGTCACCGCCTTTATNGTCGACACAGACACTCCGGGTTTCCACGTTCGACGAGTGGTNCATACCTTGCGCGCNACGCATTATGCGACCGAGTTGCAGTTCGAAGAACTGCGGGTTCCCGAAGAAAACATTCTTGGAGAAGTAAACGGCGGTTTCGCGATCGCAAACGATCGACTCAGCCGGCAGCGAATTCCTTACGCCGCGGGTTGTATCGGCCCCGCTATCCGTTCCCAAGAAATGGCTATCGATTGGGCGAAAAGTCGCGAAGCTTTTGGTTCACCGTTAGCTGAGAAGCAGGCAATCCAGTGGATGATCGTCGACAACGAAATTGACATCCGTCATGCACGGTATTGCGTATTAGAGGCGGCACAAAAAGCCGACAGCGGAGGNCGATTCCGAACTGAGGCTGCTATGGCAAAGCTGGTGGCTACCGAGGCAAGCGGTCGGGTTGTTGATAGGTGCATTCAGATTCACGGTGGGGTCGGGGTTACGAAAGATTTACCTCTTGAGCGGTGGTATCGAGAACTAAGGATTCGCCGAATCGGAGAGGGACCCAGNGAGGTGCAACGTCTGATCATGGCGCGAGACATTCTGGGCGGAAGTTTCAAGTGACCACCAATAATCGTGCTCTTCCACTTGATGGCATCACTGTCCTCGATTTGGGTCAAATCTATCAAGGGCCGTATGCCGGGTTTCTTCTCTCGATGGCGGGAGCTCGTGTCATCAAAATTGAACAGACTCGAGGGGAACCGCTCAGAGCGCGGGGCGATTCGCTGCCTTATGCAGCATTGAATTCGTCTAAAGAAGCCGTCACCTTAGACCTCAAATCATCTGAGGGTCGCGAAATGTTTCTNGGTTTAGCGGCCAGTGCTGATGTCGTTCTTGTTAACTACGCACCAGGGGTTCCTGAAAAGTTGGGGATCGACGCCGAGTCGCTNTGGAAGGTCAACCCGCAACTGGTTTTCGCACACGCATCCGGGTTTGGGTTAAGCGGCCCTGATTCGGCGCAGACTGCGATGGANATAACGGTGCAAGCTCACATGGGGCCGATGAGCGTCACCGGCCATCCNGACCAACCGCCTGTTAAGGCTGGCGTCGCATTTGTCGATTTNCTGGGCGGCGCTCACCTTTACGGTGCNATCGTCAGCGCACTTTTCGACGCCCAACGAACAGGCAAAGGCCGCCTGGTTGAGACGTCAATGGCCGAAGCGACCTATCACACACTTTGTTCGAACATGCTCTCTTGGCACCAAACCGGCGCTTCTCCNCGAACCGGCAACAAACACGCGGCNATGGGCGTCGCTCCCTACGACGTGTACCAATGTTCCGACGGCCATGTCGCTCTAATTTCTGTCACTAACCGGCACTGGCGGTCGGTTTTAGAAATAATAGGTAGGGAAGACCTTCTGACCGATCCGCGGTTTCGTCACAACACAGACCGCGCTGCACACATGGGTGCTGTCGACGAGTTGGTTGAAGAGTGGACTCGCCAAAGATCCCGGGAAGANGTNGCTTCGTTATTGGGGGCAGCGGGCGTACCGATCGCGGTGGTCCGNAANGTCGAGGAAGTCGTCAAAGATCANCACCTGATCGAACGGCAATTTCTGCAATGGGTTAACCACCCCACTCTCGGCGAAATACCTCTGCCCCATAGCCCACTTCGATTTCACGGTTCGACACTTCGCGAACTGGACCTGTTCCACGCGATCGGCGAGGATAACGAAAGCGTCTACGGCGAGTTTCTCGATCTCACCGCCGCTGAGATCGAGGCGCTTCGCGAGCGNGGCGTTGTGTGAGGAGTTCAACCCAAAAGGTCATTTGAGAGCGACCCCGACTAGCCAACCGAAAATGGGCTCAAGTTCAGCCAGCATTTCGGGGTGCCATTGAACACCCAAAACATCGGCGTCGAGATGTTCGATGCCCTCAACTGTTCCGTCGTCAGATCGCGCCGTTATCTGCAGCTGCTCCCCAAGCTGATCAACCGCTTGATGATGGAACGAGTTCACCATCATTGTTGGCCCGTACAGCTCATGCAATGTGCTGCCAGCTTCACATGCGACGCGGTGGCGACGTTCCGTGCGGTCTTCAGTTCGTTTNGAGTGGCCGTCACCTTCAGCCCAATCCAGGTGAGGTATGAGGGTGCCACCAAGAAATACGTTGATGACTTGAAGCCCGCGGCAGATACCCAAAACGGGTAATTCAGCATCGAGAGCTGCCTNAAGCAACGAGAATTCGAACTCATCTCGCTCTTTCGAAACCATGAATGCACCGTCGTCGGGGCCTTGCCAGCGTTCGGGATTGACATCGCCGCCTCCAGTGAGCAGCAACGCATCGAGTCGCTCAACGTAGGCCATTGGGTCGTCAATGATCGGNAGTTCTGCGGGTAAACCACCCGCTTCTCGGATCCGACGCCCATACTCGCNAAAGAACCAGTCCACCGGGCTGTCAGCGAGATGGGCCGCTCCGGGTGCCAAAACCGCNCCCAAAGAGGTTCGACCAGTAATTCCCACAAGCGGTGCCACAAGGTGCAAGGTACGCAAAACTGGGTGCGTGTACCGAATTTTGAGCTATGTGTCGCGCCTAGAGGCGTTCAGCTACCTTGTCCTTCTAGTCGCGACTGCGTTCAAATATGGGGCANAATACGAAACAGGGGTCACCCTCGTAGGTCCCATACACGGAGTTCTCTACCTAATTTACGTGGCAGCGATTTTGCGCTGGTTTACAGATTTGGGGTGGACTTTTTATCGTGGNCTGATGGCNATGGTACTGGGCGCTTTACCACTCGGCGGATTCCTGGTTGACCGCTGGATANGCACGTCCAGCCGCCAAGTGTGAACTTGAGAATGGNCTAATTTCCGATGAAATTCGGGCTGCGCTTTTCGACAAATGCCGAGATCCCTTCCTGCCCGTCGTGGGTTCCCATGGCCGCGGCAATTGTCACACCTTCAAGTTCGCCTGCTTGTTCCAGTGGGCTGTCGAAACCGGCGTACACAATCTGTTTTGCGTGACCAAGTGCCCATGCAGGACCATCTGCGAGGGACTGGGCCAACTCCGCGGTGACGGCATCAACCTGATCGTCTGGCACCACTCGATTTACCAGACCCCACCGTTCGGCCTCTTCTGCACTCAGAACACGGTTGGTGAGTGTGAGATCCAACATCCGCCGGACTCCAATATGTCGGGCTACGAAATAGGTCGAAGTACCGTCGGGCGTAACCCCAGCTTTGGTGTAGGCCATCGTAAATTTAGCTGACTCACCTGCGACAACGAGGTCGAACGCGCTGACGATTGAAAGCCCTGCTCCCCCCGCAGCGCCGTTGACACCCGCCACAAATGGCTTCGGCATGCGATTCATTTTGTATATTCCGCCATGGAAGTCGGTGAGCATCCCGCTAGCGAGTTTGGGCAGGCCGCTTCCCGCTGCGTTGAATTCCTTTAGGTCGCCGCCCGCGCAAAAGACTTTGCCTTCAGCAGTCACTGAAACTGCCTTAACTTGATCGTTCCATTCGATCTCGAGCATGACGTCACGCAAATCGCGCGAAAATTGGGGGTTAACCGCGTTTGCTCCAGCGGGTCGGGCAAATCGGACGTGCGCTACTTGATCACTTACCTCATAGTCGATGGTCTCGAGCTCCATGCCATCTCCTTCCTTCAGGTTTCTTCTGTTCACATTAAATGTCTCAGCGTGCCGCTGGAGCCAAATCTCTGGCGGCCTGCACCGGATCTATGCCTCCGAACGGCATGACGGAGATCGCCGATGTCGTGACCCCCATGGCGTGATACTGATCAATGTGTTCACGGCATTGTTCCGCGGTGCCATGAACGATGAGTTGATCAACGACGCGGTCCGGAATGGCGTCTAGGGCCGCTTTACGATCTCCGGCCGCCCAAGAGTTCCACATTCCTTCGAGTTCCTCCGAGCGTCCGAGCCATCGATGGAAATCCGCATAAACGGGAACATTGAGATACGCGGCGATAGCCCGTTTAGCGCCGGCCCGAACAACCTCGGCATCAGGATGGGGACAACAAAAGATCCGCGCAACGATTTCTTTTTCGATCCCGCCTTCTTCAACATATGGCTTAACTGTCGCTACGTCTTCTGCTGACAACCAGTTGATGATCGCCCCATCACCTTCTTTGCCGGCGAGTCGAAGCATGCCCGAGCGAAGAGCAGCGATAAGGATCGGCGGTTGTTCTTGAGGGACTCGGCGGAGGGTAAATCCGTTGACTTCGAATCCATCGTATTTTTCTGTAACTTTCTCTCCGGTTAACGCTTTCCGCAAGAAACGAACGACGTCGCGAGTCCGTGTATACGGTTCCTCAAAGGGAATCCCATTCCAATTTTCGACTATGACGTTCGATGACGAACCTACGCCCATAACAAACCGCCCTGGCGCCGCTTCGCACATGGACGCTATGTGCTGCGCCATCAGCGCCGGTCCCCGTGTGTAAGCCGGAATAATCGCTATTCCGAGACGGAGCGTGGGGGCCCATTGAGACGCGAGAATTAACGGGGTGAAACCGTCTGTTCCGTCAGCTTCGGAACTCCAAAGGTCGGTGTAACCCAAGTCAGCGAACTCTTTATATAGATCCTCTTGTTCGTTGAGAGGCGCATCAAAGGGAACAGTGATGCCGTAACGATTAGTCATAGTTTCTTATTTCCTCAGTTGTGCGACCTCTACTACCGACATTAGTCACATCGCCCCGTTGTGCACATGTCAACGGCGCGCTTGCGTCCGAACAATGGTTTCGATGTCCCACCCTGGACGGATACTTGCCTTATGACGCGGCAACTCCGACTCATCGAAATTCCAACGATCCGCGAAGCGGCTTCTACAAGTCCGAAGTTAAGCAATCGGACTCGCTACCTCGGACGCAGAGGCGTGGCCGAGGCGAGAGCGGCTCTGGCCGCCGCGCAACATCTACCCGATGTCGACTTGGATGCCGCGTAGCGTCAATCGGGACAACTACTGACAGTCGTTACACCTTAAGGTTTCGACCCTACGCACAGGGCAACCTCCGGTATCTGCTCACGCGGATGGCTAAAGTTGCTATATGTCCGACATCGTCATTGTTGAAGCTGTCCGTTCGCCCGTTGGCCGGCGCGGCGGCGAATTGAGCAATATTCACCCGGCTGACCTCCTCAGCGAAGTGCAGACAGCCCTTATTGAACGAAGCGGCGTCGACCCGGCATCAATCGGTCAAGTCGTAGGAGGCTGTGTAAGTCAAGCCGGCGAGCAAACCGCCAATATCGCTAGGACTGCCTGGCTCGGTGCAGGTATGCCCTTGACCGTCGCTGCCACGACCGTCGACGCTCAATGTGGATCAAGCCAACAGGCAATTTCGTTGGCGTATGGCTTAGTCGCATCCGGTGTTGTCGATAGTGCCGTGGGGTGCGGTGTCGAATCCATGACCCGCAATCCGATGGGCTCGTCGTACAAGAAAGGTCAACTTACGGCGACTCCTCGCTACAAAGAAAACTACGAGTACACCACTCAATTTCAAGGCGCCGAATTGCTGGCCAAGAAATGGAACATCACAAGAGACGAGTGCGACGAGTTCGGTCTTCGCAGTCAAGAGAACGCGGCACGCGCTTGGGAAGAAGATCGCTTCGCGACGCAAATAGTAGAAGTGGAGGTCCCGGTAATCGACGAAGACGGAACTCCGACTGGCGAGCGTCACCGAGTAACCAGAGATGGGGGGATGCGCCCGACTACTCGTGAGGGGCTTGCCCAACTTAGCCCTGTTATGGAAGGCGGCGTGCACACCGCAGGTGCGTCGTCACAGATCAGTGATGGCAGCGGAGCGGTTCTTCTGATGACCGCTGATAAAGCGAACGAGCAAGCCCTGCAACCGATTGCTCGTGTCGTGGACACGTGCTTGGTTGGCAGCGACCCGGTGCTGATGCTGACGGGTCCTATTGAGGCGACTCACCACCTGCTTGAACGTAACAAAATGACAATGGCTGACATTGACGTGGTCGAAATCAATGAAGCTTTTGCTTCGGTGGTGTTGGCTTGGGCGCGTGAAATGAGCCCGGATATGGACACCGTGAACCCCAATGGCGGAGCTATCGCTCTAGGTCACCCTTTAGGCGGCACGGGTTCCATCTTGATGACCAAAGCCGTGCACGAGTTACATCGAACCGACAAGGAATTCGGGTTGGTGACGATGTGCTGCGGCGGTGGTCTGGGAACCGGAACGATCATTCAACGTTTGTAGTTTCGTCGATGCTCGGCAACTGTCCGAACAATAAATTTCTTGGAAGAACAGAAAATATGGTCGCGGATTAAAAAGTGGTCTCGGCTGCGAGTTGCGGCTCTCCACCCTCGGTCACACGTTTGCGCCACGCGGGCAGCAAGTCGAGCCAGAGTTCCATGTCTCCGCTCATCTTTAAATGGCCTTTCATGTATTCCGCTGCAGGGTCCGCTTTGCACAAGAACAGTCCAACGGCTAGCTCGTAGGGCATGGTTAGTTCCAGATCGCGACCGCGGACTGAACCTATGTAGGCATCCACTATCAGCCCCTCGGCGAGTTCGAGAGTCAATGAAACCTTTCCATCTGGTCCACCGTCAACCTTAATCACGACGAGTCCTGAACGATTTCCGAGTGCGGGACGCTCGGTCGATCCCCACTCAGAAACAAAGTCTTCGCTCAGAAATTGCATCAGTCTGTCCGATCGGCCAGATGTCGTACCCCGGCGAACAGGTCATCTTCGACCTCGTCGGTAGGGATTCGCGAGCGAAGCAGCATGTATTCCTCATATGGATGTATGGCGTCTTGCACGTCGTCGGGTAAACCGAACCAAAAAGGAGACTGAGGGTCGACTTGGGTTGCGTGGGCAAGTAGAGCTTTTCTTCGTACCGCATTGTCAACGGGAATAACCGCGGTGATGCGATCATCACGGTCTTTACCTGACAACCATTTTTTGTCGTACGGCGACTTGAGACCGCGATCGAGAAAGGCCTGATGGACGAGGAGTAGGCGCTGCTTGGACCAGACCGGAGCGTAGAGCTTGATCGGCTCATAAGGAGCACCCGCCTCGGGATACCAGTGTGAATCCCCGGCTCTCTCAAACGCGGAGAGGCTTATCGCTGTGACCTGTAGATGGTCCGGATGCGGATACCGGTTCTGTACTTCGGGATAGGTCACGACTACTTGAGGCCGAACGCGCCGAATTATTTCGACGAGTCGTCCTGCCGCTGCGTCAAGGGTGGCGTTGGCGAAGGCTTCCGGGTGCTTGTTGTGGTCGCTGTCGGGCATCCCCGAATCCCGGTAGCCGAGCATGACCACTTCGTCGTATCCAATGATCGCCGCGGCGGAATCGAGCTCCGCTCGTCTGACCGAAGCTAGGTCCTTTTGAACTTCAACACGATCCATTGCCGGGTTAAGAATGTCGCCCACCTCTCCGCCGGTACAACACACCAATGTCGTCCGAACGCCTTGCGAGGAGTAGAGACTGATCGTGCCGGGTCCTTTCGAAGATTCATCGTCAGGATGGGCATGGACGGTGAGAATAGACAGCGACATCAAGGCCAAACTACCAATCGATTCGTCTAAGCCCCATCTATAACTCCCTCGATTTATCGTGCCGGAGTTAAGTCAACCATTCCCGTTTCTTCATCTACCGCGACGGAGTAACCGCACAAAGCCGCTAGCCGCTGCCGGCCTTCTTCAGGGCCCGAAGCAAGTAGCTCGTCTCCAGCTCTCAACGTCACCGTCTTCCCTGGATTGTAGATGTACTCGGTCGCCCTGCGAACTGCGAGAACGTGGTATCCAGGATCCACGGCGAGGGCTAACGAACCCAGGGTCGCATCGTCGGCTGTGGATCCCGGAGCAACAGGCACCTGGACGACGACGTCGTCAGTGTCGCCTAGAGCGAGCGCCAAGACCGGATGCACATCTTCTTGGTCGAGTACCGGGCCAGCGATTTGAAGCGCCTGATCGCCGAGATCTTCTGCGGCTTCCGCCAAATGTAACAAGCCTCGAAGTTGTGATGGATCAATATTGTCGGCTGCTGCGCGAAGAACCCACGTCTGCAAAGAAACTTTCATTTCGTCAAGGCGTTCTTCGAGAGATCTCACTTCTCGAGCCAAAGAACGATCCCTCAGCACTAGTGCCGAATAGGCAAGACCAATAGAGGTCTCGGAAATATTCTTCATTTCGACAAGTGTGTCAACCGCCCGATCAAGGTCAGTCAACTGGTGAGACGTGTCGGCCTCCGGTGGTACCCAGGGCGGAGCTGCAGCGAGCTCTCTAAGTCGGACTATGCCAGCAGGCTCACCTCTCATGAACAGCGCGTCACCGGGCTCCACGATGTCGTCGCCACCCACATCGGTGAGCCAACGTCGACCTCGCTGAATGGCCACCACACGCATTCCCACAGCAACAGGCAACTCCATGTCAGCCAGTGGGCGATTCGCTAAATGGCTTCCGTCGGCGACGACAAGGCGGTGCGAGACTTCGGCGGCTTGAGCGAGGTCAACAACTAGAGCTCTCGGGATGCCGATCTTCCGCAGAACAATTTTCCCTATGTCTACGGCCGCGTTCGCAATTTGTTCGATGGAAGAAACGACGAGTAGCACCGAACTCATGCCGTCAACCTCACGGGGGTGACGAACCGCGAGCATGGCTAAGGAACGCATCTCGTGAACGAGGTCAGACATCTCTTCTTCAAGTCCGAGCACCGATTCGGCCATTCCCTCGTCGTCGAAATACAAAGCCGCATAGGCGAGGTCGACCATTAATTCCGAGGCATCTTTCGCTTCGGCTAGAAGGGTCTTTAGATTTCGTGGTTTGTCATCCATGACGTGTCTCACAGGCTAGGCAATAGGAAGGATCTGAGGTAACAAAGTTTGGTTCGGAAGAGTGACCCGGTCCCGCCGTCTCGAAGTGCGGCCAGCTCATGACAACCCCACCCATCCGATGGTAAGGACCAGAGCAGCTGCGCCACCTAGGTCGACAGAACTGGTCACTAAGGGCATGCCATATGTATCCGGATCCACTCCGGCTCTAACCGCCAGAGCGGTGCCGTAATAACCGATTGCTCCTGCGAGCAGGGTGGCGATGCTGCCTCCAATCACCGATATCGACAGCAGGGTGACAAAACCCGGTGATTCGAAGCCAAATAAGGCGCTGGCGAATTGTGCTAGTAGGCCGTTGAAGATAAGTACGGGCAACGCAAACGCCAATCCGGCTATCAGGTCTCGTCGCGCAGGACGACCTGGGATCGCTGTGGGTTCGATGACTCCAAGATGGAACTTGGTGGAAAGCCGACCGGAAAGAATCCCGCCGATAGCCCCGGCTGCAGCGAGGCAAGCTGGGACTAAGACGAGCACCGCTCGATTAGCTGCGAAGGTCTCCAACTCGTGCTCGATAACGACACCCGCGATCACCAGCAAAATCCCGGTCGCAAGTAAAATCGGAAGCGACTCCGCGAGTATTTGTCGCATCATCGTCAACAAACTGCGGCGGCTCCACCACAGGGTGAGCGCACTCAACATCACAAGCAGCACCGCGAGAGTGTTAGTAAGCACATCTATTTCAAGTAAGAAACTGGCGACAAGTAAGGCTGGAAGGGTGACTACATCACCCACAGCTGAGACGAGTGGCGCGTTGACGTCGTCCAAGTCCCAACCACGCTCTACTGACCTCGCCGCAAGGCTAAGGGTGACGGCAATCAACACTAGGAACGACAGGAGCGCGCCCACTGCGGATAGAACAACTAAATCTGCGATAGCAACGACGGAATCAAGACCAAATATCGGTGAAAGGATTTTGGTCAATACCGCGAGTATCACCGCGGTCACCAGTGACAAAACCCCTGAAGCAAACACATTTTGGGTAACTAGGGCCTCGTGCCGGCGTGAAATACGGAAAGTACCCGCGTGGATTGAGGTAGCAAGTCGACTCCCTAGAGCACCGAAAATGTTGCCTCGCATGCCAATTGCCGCGGGAACTAGCACGAGCAGGCCGGGATACCGCTCAAGCGTGCCGGTCATCGCCGCGAGAAATCCCCCAGCCACGACCGCTGTGAGGCTGCTGAAAGCAAGAGCTACGAGGCTCTGTCGTATTCCGACACTGTCCGGACCAAGAAGATCCCGTACCCGTGCCGATCTTCGAGCTCGAAAAGGCGAGCCTTCCGCGAGGACCCGTCCCAGGCGGAGCGACGGTTTAGAAAGGCGAGACATAGCCCTAGGGTGGCACCTGGCCACTCCGCAAACGGGACTCCTTTTACTTTAGGTTTCTAAATCACTAGATCGAAGTGCCCGCCAAACGCTTCATCGCCGACGAAAGCTGTTCGGGACCGATATTTCCACTCATGCGAAAAGCTACGGTTCCGTCGGCTTCGATGAATACGAAATAGGGAACAGACGTAGCGCCAAAAGCTTCGGCCAGCTTCATCGATGTCGTGTCCGGAACAGCGGGATGTCTCCATCCTTGGCCTGAAAGCCATTTCGCCGGTGGGTAATTTCCGCGCTCAGGTGCTTCAAAAGTCGAGACGGCGATCAAGTCCACGGTCGCTGGGAGCTTGTTTGCCAAAAGCCATTCCGTGAGCGCGGCGACTTCGCGCTGGCAATGCGGGCACCAATGAGCGAAGAATGCGATCACCAGCGGTCGACCCGAAGGGGCTACCAAAACCGGTTCACCAGTCAAAAGGTCGGATCCGCGCGCGGACGGCGCTAGTTGACCAATGGCCGGGTCTTGTTCGTTGCCGTCAAAAGGAGCAAGCGCCTTGCCTCGGACCGAAGACTCGGTGTTGGGTCCTTGTTCTGTGGCCGGTGGCATTCGATTCGAATCTCCGCGACAAGCTCCCGCTATGACCATCGGGACCAGCACGGCAGGGATTAACCAGCGCTTCACGTCTATCAAGGTAACTGAGCAATCGTCTGGAATCTAACGTCCCTCAAATTTTCGATCAGGACTTGTTCCGACGGGTATTGGTGCCAAACTACCGAACTCGCTGACGTCACAGGTGGCACAATTCAATCGTGGAAATCAAGCAACTCGAATCGACACGCGGCTTCGTAATTTATGACCTTCCAGAAGCAGAGACCTACGTAGGTCCGAGCCGACTAGGAGCCAAACTAGCCCCCGCTAATGCTGAAATGCTGGTACGACACCAGACCTATCTGTTTGCGTTAACCGAACAGCGTAAGAGTGGTGCGACGATCGGTTTGAAAGTCGACCCGGAAGACACGGGGGTTGCCGTTGCGGCAGTGGCCTCTGAGCTAGCCGACGAATTTGTATCTCAACGATTGCTCACCAGTCCGGGTTTACGGCTCAATCACACATCGCTGGAACCTGTTCTTCGTTACGACAATCGCAACCCAGTCACCGCCGAAAATCGAGATGGTGTCACATTTGATCAGGAACTGGTGGCCGTGGGAGCAACAACATGCGCTTCATATTTCGCGAAACCATCCGGTGATTGGCGAGTTGCGATTGAAGGTTTCAATGAGACCGGTCTTGCTATCGCTCGAGAAGTCGAGAGTCTCGGTGGCCACGTCGCGAAAATCTCTACAGCGAAAGGATGCGTGGCGGGCAATTTTGACAGTTCCACTCTGGTGGATGCGTGGATGGACTCAGGGCCAAGCTGCGTCGAGAGTTTGGGATCTGCTTCCAAACCTTGGGAAATCTGGAAGGCAGACGTGGATGCGATTTTTGTTGGTTCTAAACCAGGCGCCATGTCTGGTGAAGGGGCAACCAGCGTCGAGGCCACACCTATCGTCGCTACTTCTGCAGCAGCGATTTCTTCTAAGGCCCTGGCTATTTTGAGACGGAACGGCACTCCCGTCGGGGCTGATTTTTTGAGTGTGGTTGGTCCTTCATTAGCTTGGTGGTCGCCCGAGGAAACAAGTGTTGACGATCTGCGTTCCTCAACAGCCGACACTGTTTCTGCATTGCTCGAAGAGACGACGAATCACGAAGACGGAGCTTTTATGGCGGCCTGTTATATGGCTGAAGCGTTCCTTGACAGTTGGCAAGACGAACGCCCTTTTGGACGGCCACTGGGTTAGCGCTGCTCAAGTCATTTAACGAAAATCGCGGCTGGGAATAGCGGATTCGATCTCAAGTTTTTCGATTCGCTCAGCGATGACGTTAGCGACACGCTCATGTCGTTCAAGTCGGCCTCGTACTACAAGCGCAGGCTCAGAACGAACGACGGCACGAAACCGCAACCAGCATCCACGCGAAACCACAACGTTGATCAGACCTGTCTCGTCTTCAAGATTGATGAACAAAGTCCCTGCTGCTGTAGCTGGACGTTGACGGTGGGTGACAATTCCTGCCACTTTCACCTTGTTGAGGTTGCAACTTGAAAGCTCTTCAGCGGTTACTACACCTGCATGCTTAAGCTCCTCTCGTATAAAGCGAGTCGGGTGCCCATCGGGAGCTATGCCTGTCGCCCACAGATCGGAAATTGCTTCTTCTTGTACTGACATTCCCGGCAGAGTTGGGGCTGAAGCCCCGGTGATAATGCCGCGAAGACGGCCCGGGCGAGATTGGGCGGTCGCCCCTACTGCCCACAAAGCTTCGCGACGTTCTAAACCAAAGCAAGTAAAAGCACCTGACGTAGCCAACGCCTCTAGCTGCTTTTGAGATATTGATGTGTGTCGTGAGAGTTGTTCTAAATCTTCGTAAGGTCCCGAAGCAGCGATTTCAAGTGCAAGATCTTCGCTGAACCCTTTGATAGATAAAAAGCCCAGCCGTACAGCCACACCGTCCGCTGAACCAGCAAAGGCTTCGAGTGTGGCTTGATCTGACGAAGCATTGAGGTCCGGGGTCAAGACCTTCACACCGTGGCGTCGCGCATCTTGCGCTAACGAGTGTGGCGAATAAAACCCCATGGGTTGAGCGTTGAGCAAGGCTGCGCAAAACGCAGCCGGGTAGTGGTATTTGATCCAAGATGAAGCGTAAACCAGGTGGGCAAATGATACGGAATGACTTTCAGGGAATCCGTAATTGGCGAAAGCAACCATCTTCTCCCAGATCTGGTTGGCGACCTTTTCCTTGATTCCACGCTCGTACATACCTTCGTACAGCCGGTATCGAAGGCGTTCCATACGTTCTAGAGATCGTTTAGAACCCATAGCCTGACGCAATTCATCAGCCTCTGAGGGAGTAAACCCCGCCGCATCGATTGCCATCTGCATGAGTTGTTCCTGAAAAAGAGGGATACCCAAAGTTTTAGAAAGAGCCGGTTTGAGCAGCGGATGGAGATAGGTAACGGCTTCTTCTCCGTTTCGACGTCGAATATAAGGGTGAACTGAGCCGCCTTGGATAGGGCCTGGTCGAATAAGCGCAACTTCTACAACCAAGTCATAAAAACAGCGAGGGCGAAGCCTAGGAAGAGTTGCCATCTGCGCTCGTGATTCCACCTGAAACACGCCGATTGAATCAGCTCGACACAGCATTTCGTAGACCTCATCTTCTTGAGGTAATGCACCGAGATCAACTTCAACATCATGAGCATCGGCAATGAGATCAACGGCGTTGTGTAGAGCTGACAGCATCCCCAAACCGAGCAGATCGAACTTCACTAACCCGACTGAAGCGCAGTCATCCTTATCCCATTGCAATACCGATCTGTCGGCCATTCGTGCCCATTCGACCGGACAAACTTCGATTACAGGACGGTCACAGATCACCATGCCGCCCGAATGGATGCCTAAATGCCGCGGTGCATTTTCAATTTCGGAAGCTAGTTGGAGAACATCTTCAGGTATGAAATTACGGGCTTGCTCATCAGCCTCTGATTGAAAGCGGGATCGAATCGACTCATGTCGATCAAGTGACTTAGACCAGGCATCTTGTTGGCCAGAGGCATATCCCAAAGCTCGGGCGGCATCACGTATTGCTGATCGAGTCCGGTAAGTAATGACATTGGCGACCTGCGCCGTGTGTTCACGACCGTAACGATCGAACACGTACTGGATGACTTCTTCACGCCGACCACTTTCAATGTCGAGGTCGATATCAGGAGGTCCGTCTCTTTCCGGCGAGAGGAACCGTTCGAACAACAATCCAAGTGAAACGGCATCAACGTTAGTAATACCGAGGGCGTAGCAGACTGCTGAATTAGCCGCGGACCCCCTCCCCTGACAGAGAATGTTGCGCGTTCGACAAAAGGAAACGATGTCCCAAACAATGAGGAAATAACCAGGAAACCCAAGCTGCTCAATGAGCGCAAGTTCATGGGAAATTTGTTGCCAAGCTCCCGCGATTGCTTCGGCAGACCGAGGGCCGTACCGGCGTTCAGCCCCTTCGTGCACAATTTTATGCAGGTAGGACATTTCGTTCATGTCATTGGGGCACGGATACGGGGGAAGATTCGGAGCCACTAATGAAAGATCAAAAGCGCATTCGCGTCCTAGTTCTGCTGCCGCCTCAACGACTCCGGGATAACGAGAAAACCAACGAGCCTGTTCAAGGCCTGATCGCAGGTGAGCAGAACCATGCCCCGGGAGCCATCCATCTATTTCATCGAGAGATCGGCGGCTTCGGATTGCCGACATCGCCCAAGCCAAGTGACGGCGAGATGGGGTCGCGTAGTGAACGCCGTTAGTGCACAGCAGCCCAACTTTTTGCTCAAGTGCTAAATCTGCCAGGCGATCATTGCGAGCATCGTCGGAGGGGTCACCGTGGTGCCACAGCTCCACAAATACATTGTCATTTCCCGCAGCCTCAATCAGCCGGCAAAGTTCTCGCCTTGCCCCCGAAATTCCTTCTGTTTTTAATGCAGTCGGCACTGCACCTCGACGCCCTGAAGTAAGTAGAGCCCAATCTCCGCGGTGACGATTTACCGCGCTAATTAACTCAGACATGGGTAGATGTGGCGCACCTTTTTTCCCTGCCATCTGACTTCGCGAGAGAAGTGCAGCGAGTGACGCATATCCATCGGGGTGACGAGCTAAGACAACAAGCCGTTTACCTGGCGGGTCGGTTGTACCAACACGCGAAGGGTCCCGAGGGTTTACATCAAGAGTGGAGTTTTCCTCAGGCTTCCAAGCATCAACAGTAAGTTCAGCCCCAAATACTGTGGGAAGGCCGATTTCTCGCGCAGCCTCAGCAAAGCGCACAACACCGTAAAAGCCCCCGTGGTCCGTCAAAGCGAGAGCTTCCAATCCAAGTCGCTCAGCTTCAAGCACTAATTCTTCAGGGCTCGAAGCGCCATCTAGAAAGCTGAAGTGAGAGTGGGTATGAAGCTCGGCATATGGGATAGCTGCTTTGAAGCGGCGGACACCGTGAGATGTAAAAGAGACTCTTCGCAGCGGCCATGTCTGACTGTCATTTTCGTCAGACCCCCGAGAGGAACTATTGACAGGTTCTAGCTCTCGATCCGAAAGTCGACGCTCAAGCTCACGCCAAGGCATAGCTGGATTATTAAAGCCCATACCATAGATAATCGAACATATGTTCGGTCTTCGTCAAGAATAGTTGACTCGTTCGGGGTACCTTTCGTCCATGCAGAACGCAATGATGGATGGTGTTGAACTCGCAGATCTCATACAAGAAGGTAAAGCTTCGCCGATTGAACTACTTGAGGACGCAATCAGCCGTGCCGACGCTTTAAACCCTCAACTGAACGCGATCATCCACCGTTTGGATGAACAAGCTCGCGACAAGTCTCAACAAATGGGGAGCTTGTCTATTCCAGAAGAAGCAAGCCTGTGGGGAGTGCCTTTCCTTACGAAGGATCTCACCGTAATGACTAAAGGCGACCCGTACCACGCGGGCAACTCAGCTCTGCGCAATTCCGACTATCGCGCTGGACATACCACGCATCTGGCCCGAATGTTTGATCGTCTAGGGCTGGTGAACTTTGGGCGGACCAACACACCTGAGTTTGGCGGCACCATCACAACTGAACCTGCTTCTCACGGGGCTTGCAGAAATCCTTGGGATCTAGACCACTCGACCGGCGGTTCGAGCGGAGGTTCAGCTGCAGCCGTGGCCGCCGGAATCGTTCCGATCGCTCACGCAAACGATGGTGGTGGATCAATTCGAATTCCCGCTTCTGAATGTGGGTTGGTGGGCCTCAAACCCAGCCGAGGCCGGGTTTCATTTGGTCCCAAGATCGGCGAATCATGGGCTGGCGTCGCCATTGACGGCGTTGTTACTCGAACGATCCGCGACAGCGCTCGAGTATTAGATGGCATCTCCCAACCTTGGCCAGGCGATCCTTATTGGGCTCCAACTCCTACTGCGCCGTTCGAAGAAACTTCTTCAGTTTCCCCGAATCGATTAAAGATCGGGGTCGCAGCGCATTCTGATTGGGGTCCAGTCCACTCTGATTGTGTGGACGCCGTCGAAAAGACAGCACTCCTGCTCGAAGATCTTGGTCACGCGATTGAGTCGGATGCCCCGACGGGCTTGTTCGACGACGATCTATTTGAGCATTTCAAAATCGTGATGGCAGCAAACGAGGCTCACTCTGTGGCCAAGTTAGGTGAAGCGATAGGAAGAGCCTTTGGGGTCGACGACATGGAGGCTGATACGAGAGCTTTGGTNGAGCTCGGGCNAAGATCTACAGCGACTGATTATTTGGCTTCAGTTGAGTGGTTTCATTTGTANGCACGGAAAATGGCTGAGTGGTGGAACGAGTTCGACGTCCTGTTAACCCCAGTTATTTCTGAGCCGCCGCCAAAGCTCGGAGAGCTTAGGGACCCGAAGTTGGGTACGAAACGCTTGCGCGAAATTCTTCTCTTTACTGCGCAGTTCAACATCACGGGCCAACCNGCAATTTCCCTCCCCCTGCACATGAGTAGCGNNGGCTTGCCTGTCGGAATTCAATTNGTCGGTCCGATGCACGGCGAAGGACTGTTACTGCAGTTAGGCAATCAACTCGAACTTGTCGCTCCGTGGCATCACCGAAAGCCGGCAGTGTGTGCGTNNTGAGGGAGCGCTGGGCGGAGNTTGGTGANCTTGTAGACCAGGGACATTCGTGAGTCGCCGGTCTCTCGCCGACAGCGCTTTGGTATCGCGGGTTCTTGGCATCGAAGTTCGNGCAGGAGTCGCTGTTAGCGATCCAGCCTTAGTGCCTCTGCAACGGAGGGAATTGGTAGCAAGGTGCGCCGTCTGCGCTGCGGGTTTTGTGTTAGCGGCATTTTGGGGAACTCTTTTGCCCCTAGCGTTGTCCGGACTATCCGGATGGGATCATTTTGCCCGCCGAAGACGNTCGGTTCTCGCAGCGACTGAAAATGGGCTTCATCTGATATCGATACGNGGACAGAAGGCGGAGTTAGTTCGCGACTGGAAGGTTGACGTCGAAGCTCGATTNATTCTGCACGCCGATAGACCCGAGGTCCCACTAGAACTTCCACAGTGGGTCGGAGTGGTTTATGGGGCGGACATCGAGCGGGCNGAACAGACGATCAGAGCGGGTGGCGGCGAGCCAGTCAGGGTGATTCGCAGCGATTAGAGACGNTCTCGCACCNTCNTCGCTNCCGCCNCGAAGTCTTCACCTACCTCAAGAGCGTCAAGTCCAACTGCTAACGCCGCCGCAACATTTCCAGGATGGTCGTCNAGGAAAAGACAATCATTTGGGGCTAAGCCCATGCGTTCACAAGTTAGCGAGTAGATCGCATGNTCCGGTTTACGTAANCCAACCTCACAGGAATCAATGANCGGGTCGAACAATTCCATCGGTANGCGATCTCTCCACTGTCGCCACTCTCGGACGTTNTTCGTAAGGATTGCGGTACGTATGCCGTAGCTTTTGATCTCCTCAGCNAATTCGATCATCGTTGGAATGGGTTGAACATCTGCAAACGGATCGAAGTCCGACGCCGTGAGCCCTCTGGCCTTGTGATCGTGAGGCAACTGTGGCCCGAGGATGAGCCCCATGTGTTCTACGAATTCAGCGAGCGCAACTCGACCGCATTCCACTTCATGCCACATTGGAGGTTGTTCACCTGGTTCGACGCTTCGAGAATATTCTCCGAACAATTTTTCGAGTGCTGNGCGNGGAAGATCCCACTCGTTCGCCCACCGTAAAGCCGCCAAAAACGGGGAATCTACGAGAACTCCGCCGACATCGAAGATCACAGCTTTNGGACTCACCCTTCGAACGCTACTCACACCACACTTGGGTCCCTNGCCATAGCTAGGGTCATGAACGTGAACCTTCTCAGTTTTCTTGTCGACGGCAAANCCCATTACGGGATTGGAACAAACGAAGGGGTGATCAACCTAGNTCAACGAGTGGAAGCCGCTACGTTGGGCGACGCGNTTGCCGAGGTGGACGATTTACGCGCTTTCGAAGATGAGCCCGTTGACCACCTCTGGGACACGGTTTGTTTTGATGTGCCAATCCCTGACCAACGTCGCTTGCTCTGCGCCGGGCTTAATTATCACAAGAAGTANCCATTAGGNGGCGAAATTAAGTTGCCNAAACAACCCGTGTACTTCAACAAACCACCAGGATCTCTAGTGCCACATAACGGGGAGCTGCTCCGCCCAGCCGTATCGGAGCAGCTCGATTACGAAGTTGAGCTAGCAGTGGTGATCGGNCGTCCGGGGAGGCACATTTCCGAATCTCGCGCGCTGGAACACGTTGCCGGATACACGGTTCTAAATGATGGNTCGGTTCGAGATTGGCAGAGGCACGGGGTNGCGGCCGGAAAGAACTTTTACCGATCAGGGTCATGCGGCCCATGGATCGTCACACACGACGTCATCCCAGATCCGTCGAAGCTTTCAGTGATGACTCGAGTGAACGGGGAAGAACGACAGAATGCCNGCGTCGCGGAGATGATATTCAGTGTTCCCGAACTCATCGCATANATGTCNCAGATAATGCCGTTGGAACCGGGCGACATTATTGCTACCGGCTCACCCGAAGGCACGGGCGGATCGCGGGAACCTCAAGTTTGGTTATCGGACGGTGACGCGGTCGAATTCGAGGTTACGGACTTGGGGATTCTNGCCAACACGGTCGTAGATGAGATTATTTAGGTGANGGCGATACCCAAAACCTTGCTTTGATCGATACCTTGGGTCGACAACCATAAGAAAAGGATTTTCGACCTGNCACGCCCATTTCGCTTTACCGTAGTGGCGATAGCCGTGTTACTGATCGGCGTCAGCCTCGCTGTGCCCGCCTCCGCCAAAAGCAGCGCTGAATTACGCAAGGAAAAGGCNGCGCTCGAGAAACAGGTGCGACAGCTCAGGAAAGAGCGCGACGCTTTCCAGGAGGAAATTCTTAATCAAGCTCGAGTGGTCGATACTGCNACAGCGGAGGTCTCNGAGGTCGAACAGGCGCTAGCCGATCTAGAACTGCTCGTGGCGGAACAACGCGACGACGTCACTCGTGCCGAAACGGCCCTGGAAGGGGCGGTCCTTGCCGTCGCCGCAGCAGAACGTACATCTGGCGAGCTCGCCGAGCGGCAGGCCACATTGCGTTCCCAGGTGAACGATCTCGCTCTTCAGACCTACATTGGGCGCGATTCAACGGTAGAGGGATCCTTCGGCCTGGCACGCACCGGCGATATCTATAAAGCAGCCCGACTGCANACATTGATTGGAGCCGCTTTCGGGGACATCAANAACACTTCCGATCGACTTCGCGCTCTTCAGATCGATACGGAGGTGGCGACCAAGGCCTTGAATGAAGCGGTTCAACAACGCGAGTTACTGCGCTCTGAAGCCGAAGTGCAATTAGAACAATTGTTGGAGGCAGTTGGGTTGCAAGCGCGGGTTGTTCTTGACGCGGAAGAACGCCTGGAGGTTCGNCTCTATGAGTCCGCTGCTTTGGCAGAACTCGATGCCGAACTAGCTAACGAAATTAAAGCCGAACAAGTGAATCTGTCNCGNGTAATCAAGGCGGAAAAAGCGAAACGAGCTGAAGAAGAGCGGTTGCGACGCGAGGCAGAACGCAAACGCAGAGANGCTGAAGAAGCGCGTNAGCGNAGGTTGCTAGGTATTGCCGATGCCCCTACCTCGATCAATTTCAATAAATCCGAATTGACCTCAGTTTGGGGCATTCGAGTCCATGAGTCGATAGCAGACAAACTTCTTGCCCTTTTAAAGCATGCANCCCGTGACGGTATCCGCCTTGGCGGGGGTGGGTACCGCAGCTCGGACTCACAAGTTGCTTTGCGACGGGCTCATTGCGGTACCAGCAGGTGGGCCGTTTACAGCAAACCCTCGTACCAATGTCGTCCACCGACCGCGCGTCCTGGNGCCTCAATGCATGAGCGCGGTTTAGCGGTGGACTTTACGCAGAATGGGCGAGCGCTTTGGAGTAACACATCGGGTTATCGGTGGCTGAAACGACANGCGGCNAAGTATGGGTTCCGCAATTTGCCGAGTGAACCTTGGCACTGGTCGGTTAATGGTCGNTGATCGTCTTGATGAGGGATGGCTACTGCGTCGTTTNGGTCACTCATAGGAAGCCTCAAGCCACCACTTTTCGCTTTTAACTACACAAAGATGTGCTGTTCCATCGGCGAGCAGCAACTGAAATCTCGCCTGTCGGCGTTTCCTGGCGGGATCCCACCATCTCTCATCGAGGAACCAGGGGCCTGCCCAACCGACAATNAAATGCGATCCCAATGGTTCTCCTTGGACTTGAGCTGGNTCTCCTCCGATCTGACCTCGCCCATTTACTCGGACTGGCTGTCCCTTGACATCCGTCACAATGAGTTGGTGGGCTTGTTGGAAAACTGCAGCAGGTAAGGGAGCAGAAAGTCGACCCGGCCACGGCGCTGCCATTGCNTCAGGTATGGCNATACTTCGGTCAGGATCGAATCCAGCGACTGCCAGCGAAACTCGCTGTTCAATATCCAGTAAGCAGCGGCCTTCGCTATGTTCAACTACCGTCACCGCATCTGAACCCAGCATTCCTTGAATGCGTGCTAGNGATCGCACTACGCGTTCGTCGCTGGGNGTTTCCCCTCCCCAGAACCCCAACTGACGGCCATCGTCAGGAACCGCTTCATCTACTACTAACCGCACCAAGGACAACCGTCCTGTGGGGCCGGTTGCGGAGTAACCCCATCCCTCAAGCTGCCAACGAACCCGGTCGGTTATAGCTGTTGGAGTGAACTGGTGTTCATGCCGCCAATATCGACCGCAGGATTCGTCGTGCTCTGACTCCACCTCGATCAATATNCGAACGCACGCCAATCCCTCACCGGATAGACGTCTGTGGATTTCATCGGCCAGCGCTTTAGCAAGAAACACCACTGTTTCGACGTGGGCAGTTGGAGGTTCAATTTCGATTTCCTCCATCACTACGTCTGAGATCAGATGCGTTTGCGGAGTTCGACTATCCGTCCCCAGAGATAATCGGTGCGCTAGTAANCCTGGCGAACCGAACCGTGCGAGTAAGTGGTCCNCTGGTACNGAAGCCACGTCGCCAAGGGTGNGTAAACCGAGGCGTCGGAACACATCAATGAGATCAGTGGCGTCAACTAATGGTGAGTCTTTGCTACCNAGGGCGTCCACCGGAAACGGAGCTAGAAATTCAGAGCTAGCTCCCGGTGCAACGACTCGGATGAACGGAAGATTTTTGGGGAAAGCTGCCAAACATGCTGCGAAACGGCTGTCAGCTACCCCGACTCGGGGTTGGATGACGCTAGGTACCTCAGCTACGCCTAGCGTGTCGCATAAAGCCCTCAGCGCCCGGTCGGCCGCTAATCGAGCAAGATTCTGGTCACCACCNAAGTAACGCGATGGTCCCCGAGTAGGAAACGAGCACCATCCACTCGTTGAAGTCTCAACGCGGGGAGTTACTGACTCAAGCGCTGTCACGATTAAATGAAACCTACGGGCATTACGGGCCTCATCGTCGTCGATCATCTCCAAATCCGGACAAAGTCTTTGAGCTTCGCGACGACGAGTACCTGGTACTACCCCCTGCTCGACTGCAAACGGGGTCGCATCAACTACACGATTCATGTGCATGACAGCTGCAGGGCAGTCGTAAGCGGCTCCAGCAGCAATTGTTGACCAATGGGGAATGGCCAGNACCAATGTTCGAACGTCTGTCATCCACTATTTCCCGAAGCGACTTAGCTAGCCCGGAGAGCTGGTTCGGTTAACTCGGCGAACATTTTCTTATTCTCAGTGCGTGGGAGTCTTGANGANTTTTTTTGCTCATCGCCTTGATCTATAGCCCCCAGTTGACCTTTCTCATCAGGGAGCCAAAGAAGTTGCCGGCGAGGGCTGGAGTTAGCACCTCGACCCGTAGCCTCCACTTCTACCTTGCGGGAAGTTAGACGGCCATGGCCACTGCNAATACCAGTCCACNTAGTTNGTGTAATTCTTAAATTNACATCAACGCGCGAATTGAAAAGGTACGAATTGTCAATAGCAACGGCAGAAGTTCCGCGCTCACGCATGCGCGCAACGATTCTGTGACCATGGTCAGCGCGCAATTTGATGTCTGGTCCAATCAAAACCAGATCAACATTTGCCGCTAGTGCATGTATAACGTTTCCCGCTTGGTCNCCAGGTCGATCTATGAAAGCCCACCTGGAGAGTTCCGCTCCTAGCTCAGATGCTGCTAATGACCCGAATGATGGGAGACCGACCGCTGCCATCCACCCTCCAGAACGAGATACGCCGANACTCAAAGCAACGGCAAGACTGAGNGCTGCATCTCCCGTAACTCCGATAGTGGAACCCCGCCGCATACCCCTGTCACCAAACAGCCCAGATAATTCAGCAACAATTGGGAAAGTTCGGTCACAAGCCAAAGTTANGGGTTTAGCCAATTGGTCGACTTCGCTCAGGGGAGAAACAACAGGTGTTAAATGAGTCACTCNCTAACCTTAACCGAACATACGTTCGATCAAAAGGTCNGGCCGCTTTTCTCAGAAGTTCAAGTTTCGTAATGTGTAAATAAGCCAACGATGACGTCGATGATTCCTTCGGATGTGTATCCCTTTGCAAGATCGACGGTCGCTACGTTGCCATGCACATGCAAGTAGTCGATACCTCCGCGTTCGAANAGTCGGGCCGCGAGGACATCTGCGGGATCTTCATCGCTCAAAGCATCTGACGCGCTGCGGTAATAGCGNTGCCCCATTCCGGTCAGCGGTCGGTTGGTTTCGAACCGGATGGTACCGGGGCTGGTAGGGGATATTTTTTCAGCAACTCGGACAGGTTGACCCATGACTAGGAACAGTAGCCGTGTCACGGCTAAGTTGAGAATATAAAGACCACTTCTGAACCGCTCTGGAGATCTCAGATGCCCGAGATGACCGAAGAACAATTCGCAGTTGAAGCTGAAGCCTTTCTTGAGACACATGGATCTCGCAAGGCTGAACAGAAAACGTTCGTCTGGGGAGAAGGCCCGGATAACGCGGCNTTGTTTGAGGAGGTGGATCGAGAGAAAGAGCAGCAAGANCTCGCTGCCGCTAAGGAATGGCGNGCCAAAAAGTTTGATGCGGGGTTCGGCTGGATTTCGGGCCCGGCCGAACTCGGTGGAGGTGGTCATCCACGCCGCTTCGANCGAATCTGGGCAAATTTGGAAAGTCAGTTCGAGGTTCCNGAAGGCGGNTTCTTCGGNATTGGCCTGGGAATGGTTGCACCGACCATTCTTGCTCACGGAAACCCTGAAGTTGTGGCTGACCTTTTGCCGAAAATGTACCGAGCAGATCTGGTTTCTTGCCAGTTGTTCTCGGAGCCCGGAGCTGGATCGGATTTAGCTAGTTTGCAAATGCGAGCTGAAAGAGACGGNGAGGAATGGATCCTCAACGGACAGAAGGTGTGGACCTCTGGCGCTCACTACAGCGACGTNGGAGAAGTGATCGCTCGATCGGATTTTGACCTGCCCAAGCATCAAGGATTGACCGGGTTTGTGGTGGACATGCACGCTTCAGGCGTCGAAGTGAAGCCGTTACGTCAAATGACGGGCGGAGCCAATTTCAACGAGGTCTTCTTTAATGATGTTCGCGTTCCAGACAGCCACCGCTTGGGTGACGTCAACCAGGGTTGGGGTGTTGCGCTGACGACGTTAATGAACGAACGTGCCTCCATTGGTTCAAGTAGCGGCGGTACTGGGGGCAGCTACACAAAGTTAAGTGCAATGCTGAAGCATTTCGAGCTGGACAAGGACGCTCTTAGCCGTCAGCAACTAATGAATATTTTCACGTATGGGAAAGTTCTTGGATGGTCGAACCAGCGCAGTTTGGACGCACTGAAATCCGGCAAAACACCCGGACCTGAAATGTCGCTGGCAAAGATGGGTCTGACTCGACAAATGCAAGCGACCTGCAACTTCGTTTCAGACGTNCTCGAAACGCGATTGGTTGCTGACACAGGCGAGTGGGGAACTTTCTCATGGGCGGGCTATGTGCTCGGCCAACCAGCGATGCGTATCGCTGGCGGCTCAGACGAAGTGATGAGAAATATCGTCGGCGAACGCGTTTTAGGTCTTCCTAAAGAACCAGGCATAGACACGACCAGTCCCTTTAGGGAACTCAAGGTCGGCACTCAACGCACCGATTGACTTTTAGTGAGCTAACCGCGCGTATCCCTAATTTTGTGTGCTTCAGCTTTAGTCAGGCCGCGAACAGGTTTCCTTGGCCGTTNCGAAATCGGTCGTAACGGCGAGAATCAGTCCAGGGCAGATCATCCATAAATGCCCAGCTCTTTCGATGAATAACGCACGGCCCGTAGCCCGCTAATGCCATACGATGCTGTGGGGCTGGATATCCCTTATTNTTTTCGAAAATATACGCAGGAAAATCAGCCGCCGANTTAGACATAATTNGATCGCGNACGACCTTAGCCATGATTGAAGCCGCCGCTATCGAAAGACACGTCTGATCACCTTTGACGATCGCGGTGCTTGGAAACCAATCTATATAGTTCCAATTACCATCAATCANCACACGGTCNGGAGTGACCGCAAGNCGATCCAAAGCTCGACGAGTTGCGAGTCGCTGTGCGCCCGACATTCCCAGTTCGTCACATTCTTGAGCACTCGCATGACCGACCGACCAACTTGTCGCCCAGCCTCCGATTCGATCAAAAAGCCCTTCGCGGGCCGACGGAGTCAACATTTTTGAGTCGCGGATTCCGTTGACCCGCCCCNCCGACGGCAACACAACGGCCCCTATTGTGAGCGGTCCAGCCCAGGCGCCTTTGCCAACTTCGTCAACGCCAACTACGACCGACTCGCCGCTCTCCCAGCATCGACGCTCTCGATTGAGATTTGGCGGATCGCCAGCGGTCATAAACGAACCGTACTCCGCCTGTTTTGATTCTTCGGCGATCCCATGTCATGAAAATGATCCGGAAGGAGGGGCGCTAGGTGGATCACGTGATTCTCGCACCGGATCAATACTTCGAACCAACGGCGCAAGCAATTCTTCACCCNCAGGGCCGTCGCCACGAAAAGATGGATCCAGTTCCGGCGCAATTACTTCAAGGTCAGAGGGTCCTCCTTCCACTTCCCACAACAACGCTGGACGCTTCCCGTGCCAGCGAACGGCCCAAGACACGTTGCCAAAACGTGACGGCACCTCATGAACCTCAACTCCTTGCCCATACCACTCACCGGGCCAGAGCGCGGCGACGCGCAAGCGGTCGTCTCCGTCATCCACCAAGAGGCGCAATATTGATCGCAGAAACCATGCCGTGACACGCAANTCATGTCCTGCGCCGTCGATTCCCCACTTCGTAGTTGAGCTNACTCGTGACGGCCATGCGAGTGTCGATGACGCGACCGAACCTANTTTCTCCAAAGCNGCCAAAGCCTTCGTTGGGTCTGACGTTGATAGCTCAAACGCGGATCGTGCGAGCTCTACAGCATCAAGATTTCCGTCACCGGTCACAGTGGCTGTCTCGGGCTCGAGCTTCGACGGAAGCAAGTGAAATAATTCGCGAGCAGCGTTGTTTGCTCCAGCGCGTACCAANAGCTTGTGAGCCGCCGCNAGCGCCTCGACCGCAGCATCGGTCGGGTTGGCAAGCATCCAACGGGCACCATCGGCAACAAATTCTGATAGCGCAAGTGCTAGGGGTGGGTCGGGAGCTACNTCCAGGGCACGGTCGGCGGCGATGATTGTTGCCCCAGTGACGTCCCGGTTCCGGTGGACAACTGCACCAAGCCGGTTTTGGCGTTTTGCGCGGGCAACAAGAATTTCGCGAATTGCTGTTTGGTGTCCCGACTCAGCTAGAGCCATCAGAACCGCTGCCCCGTCGCTCGCCTCCTCGGGAGGGGCGCCCNGCGCTGGNTCCACCTCTTCTCCAGTNGAAGCTAAAAGTATGGACNTGTGCGAAGCGTCGAAAAGGTCGCTGATGCGTCCCGGGGGGAGCACTAAGCGGCACGCATTACTGGCGTGGCGTCCCCAGCCGTTAGCAACTTGTTNGCCCGATGGGAGCCTCGGAATTACGTCTACGTCATCGTTGTTCTCAAGTTGGACCGCTCCTCGAAAAGTCGATCCGTGGACGAGTGGCATGATAATCGCGGCGCTCGCCATCCCTNTCTCACATTCGACCGAGAAAGCNGCAGAAGTCGTTTGGTCCAACCGCCGGGCTGGATCGACGCCGCCCGCTCCGACAACCAATCNTCCNGGGGTGCGCCCGCAAATGAAGGCAACCCTGCCATCTACCGTGAGCGTCCGATCATTAAGTTCGATTCGNTCGACCCTTCCACCTCCNAGCAGGTCGTATGGGCGAACCGCGAAGGCGAGGGCAACNGGTCTCGACGCCTGGTTCTCAACTTCAACCACTANGTGCTCGCTATCGAGCCTTGCCGCGTAGACGCGGTGGATGATGTCGCCACCCCCNACTCGAATAACGGTTTCAATAACTGGAGCCCCNTCGACAAGACGCTGTCGAACTGCACCATGTTGTGCCGGGAACACCCAGCTTTCGTCTATTCGCAGCCACCAGTCAAGCGACCAAGACCCCGGTTTAGCTGAGATCAAACCTCGTGGGTCTACGGCTATTCGAANGGGGCTCTCGACATTGCCCGTAAGTGTCCAAGACCGAGCAACCGTATTTGATTGCGGGGGTTTAGCTGTGACGCTGTTGGCCTGCTCCCGGAAACGTTCAACCCACCAAGGCTGCACCCAGTCATTGGGGGGAAGGAGGTGTCGCACTTGGGATCGGCGTGATCGGAAGAATTGGCGCAGTATCGTCATTTGTACGGTCAGCGTACGACCCTGAGTCAGCTGAGACTGGTATCGCGGCAACACACTTTCAGATGCTGTACGCGCGACCAATAGAATCGCTTTCGATGACAGCGTCGACCGCATTCGATGATCAAGAAACAGTGGTACTTGTGCCCATAAAAGACTTTCGGCAGGCAAAAAATCGTCTGAGTGAACGTCTCGATACAGCGGCCAGGGAAGCTTTAGCTCGTTCGATGGCCGAACGCGTCGTCAAAGCCGCAGGCANTCTTTCAGTTCGCGTTGTTTGCAACGACCAAGATGTTGCCAATTGGGCGCAGTCAATGGGAGCTGACGTTAGCTGGGTACAACANGATGGTCTTAACCCAGCCGTCACNGAAGCAGCAATACAGGTAGCAGATCAGTTCGCGCACATGATTATCGCCCACGCCGATCTGCCGCATGCCGAAGCTCTAACCGGGATAGCGCGACCTAAGACGGCCACTATCGTCCCAGATCGCCATCAGCAAGGCACCAACGTTCTCAGCCTCCCGACCGGCACTTCNTTNAGGTTTCAGTATGGTCCCGGTTCTTTTTATCTTCATATGGCCGAAGCCACGAAATGNGAACTCGATCTGAAGGTGTTGCAAATTCCGCAGCTTCAGTGGGACATCGATACCCCCGAAGACCTTGACGCTCTGCACGACTTTGGGCATCCGAGTCAAACATCGTGAACAGCNACCTTCCCANACCTGANTCCGCCTTAGTCATCGCGGCNCATCCGGATGATGCTGAGTTCCAGTGCGGTTCTACCCTGGCAAAGTGGGCCGCAGGTGGAGCAGTTGTCCATCACCTTGTCTGCACCGATGGGTCTAAGGGCACCTGGGATCCCGACGCTGATCAAGTGAATCTGGTGGAGATTCGGAAATTAGAGCAGCGCAATGCGGCNGCTCGTCTCGGAGCGACCGGAACAGTGGTGTTTCTAGGTGAAGTAGACGGCGAACTAAGAAGCGATCTGACAACNAGAGGCGNCGTCGCAAAAGTTATTCGACAACTCCGACCGCAAGTCGTTCTTGGTCATGACCCATGGAAGCGATACCGCCTTCATCCGGATCATCGTCACGCCGGNTTTCTCGCGATTGAAGGCGTTGTCGCAGCTAGGGACCCGTTCTTTTTTCCGGAGCATGGTCTCGAACCGCATCGCCCNGATATTTTGTTGCTGTTTGAGGCGGAAGAACCTGATCACGCCGAGGATGTCGACGGGTGGGGTGACGTCAAAGCCGCNGCGTTACTCGAACACAAAANCCAATTCGTCANNACCCATGGCATTGACAACCCCAACGACACCTCACAGATCAAAGANTTTGAGCGTCGAATCAAACAAAAACTGGCTGATGCCGGTGAACTTAGCGGGTTCAAGTCCGCCGAATTATTCAAGGCGATTGTTGACCTTTAGAACCCCGCGACGGCCCATTGTTGGTGACACGCGAACTCTGGGCCGAGTGACACTCGGCCCATCTGAGTTCGGATTTGATCTGAGGCGAAGCCTCAGCTGTTCATTCGGTCCTTGAGGGCTTTAGCAGCCGAGAACTTCACGCTGCTGCTTGCCGCTATGTGTATCGTTGCGCCGGTTTGTGGGTTACGGCCCATTCGCGCAGCGCGATCTGAGCGTGAGAACTTACCCACGCCGGGCCAGGCAACAGCATCNCCTGCCCTCGCAGCCCCCTCCACGCACCCAAAGAACGCTTCAATGACCGCTTCAGCATCCGCTTTAGTGCAACCAGCACTGCCAGCTACAGCGGAAAGCACATCGGACTTGGACATGTTGGCCATGCGAGTCTCCTCATCGCTGAACATTCACGCGCCACACGCAAATGCCATAGGTGTTATTTGACTCGCCATAAGCCTCTAGGTCAAGTATTTCAGGGCTTTTAGGCGTCGAAACATCTGGTGGCCCNTTTAGGTACAGTGCCANCTACGCCCTCGTGCATANCGCGCTTGNGGCCTNTAAANGTTTGGAGTCGAAGAAGTAGTGTCCGGCGCAGAGCTACTTATCGTGGCCTTAGCCGCTCTCCTTGGCTCANCGATTACTGCGATCGCGGGCCTCGGCGGCGGAATACTCCTTCTGTCGGTACTGCTGCAGTTCTTGGATCCTCTCGAGGCCATCCCTGTACACGCGGTAATTCAACTGGCTTCAAATTCATCTCGTGCTCTGATTTTGCGTCGCGACGTCGACTGGGGCGTAGTGGCCAGGTTTTCGCTATTTTTATTGCCTTCGGGAGCTATTGGTCTGCTGGTCGCTACTGCATTTCCGGTCAATTTGGGCCGTATCTTCATTGCGGTGTTCGCCTTAGCTCTCGTTTGGTGGCCACAAGGGCTGACGAAAATCAGTTCCTTCCTNGGAGGTGGNCGTCGTTCCTTCGTTCCTCTGGGCGCGGTNGCTGGTTTTCTNAATATTCCTTTCGGGGTGACCGGTCCGGCCATCGCACCGATNTTCAGACGCGAACTTCCGGTTCGAACCGCAATGGTCGCGACCTTCGCTATGGCTCAAACCTTCGGCCATCTTGCCAAGATCGTGCTTTTCGCAGGTGACGGGTTCGCCTACGGAAACCAACTGAGCTTAATGGTCGTCGGCGCCGCATCAGTTGTCGCTGGCACTTGGTTCGGGACCCGCATTCTCAAACGATTAAGTGAAGTATTTTTCGGTCNCCTGTTTCGCATCGCGCTGACGNTGATCACTCTTCGAGTTCTTCTCGTNGCTGTCTTGGANTAGGAGGTAACAGATCAGCNTCGCGAAACAACGGCGCGAATTGAATCTGCGCGCCAATCAGATCNGCCGGAAGGTCGTCTGCTGTATAGACATGNAAATGGGTGTAGACGTCCACTTCGACCCCCATTACGTCTATCCAGGCGAGCACAGCATCACCCCAACGTTCGTCGAGAAGGGCGGCACGTACAGATTCAGTAGCGCCACCCGCTAAGGCATTTGTTGGGGTTCGCGCCACCAGTTCGGTGGCAAGCACACGGTGTAATACGTCTACGTCCGTCGCTAGGAAGACCTGAGGCGGTTCCGACCTCACCACCGCATACGCAACTCCGGGCATTAGCTCAGGCCGGAGGTAATTTCTTTGGCTTTCCAGAAGCCCGGTAAGGGTTCGGTTGTCCCTCCCGCGCCGTAACGCGCCAAACGTTCTACCGCGTCTTCGTCAAACATGGGTACAGCGTCGAACACCGTGTAGGGACCCACCGCGCGCAGAGCCTTCTCTCCTTCACTGCCCGGTCGCGGTAGGTGAGAGGTGAGAACGATTATTCGGGCATCCGAATCATGTGCTTTTAGAACTGACGCTCGCCCCAACGTTTTCCAAACGGTGTCAATGCGTAAGAGTCCAGGACGCACTGTGGTAAATGCCCCCGATACATCGATCCACCACTCAGCGCCTGATGCATCCTCGACTTTAAAGTTGTATTGAACGCCCGCTCGGGGAACCTTCGCGTCTTTCTGTAAGAGAGTGAACCCGCAGCGTTCTAAAAGGTCAATGGCTATGTCTTGAGCCTTTTTCCCTTCTTGGGTCGCACGCCGTTGGAAGTCATCAGCAGCGATTTCTTCGTCGGTGATTTCCAGCAGCGCTTCGGCTATTTCGGGGAGCGGTGGTTGTTCTCCAGGGGGCTGCCGATGAGCCCATACCCTGGCATGAGCCGCGTTAACGCGCTCACGGGCTACTTCTACATAGCTTGGATCCAGGTCATATCCAATGCCGCGTCGATCGGTCAGCACCGCAGCGACGAGGGTTGTCCCTGATCCCATGAAAGGGTCAAGAACGACGTCTCCTTCAAAGGTGTACAGGTCAATCAATCGGCGAGGTAGTTCAACGGGGAACGGCGCCGGATGGCGTACTCGTCTCGCACTTTCGGCATGCATGTCCCAAACGTCAAGCGTCGCCTCCATAAACTCGTCGGTTGGCAATGTACTTCTGTGCGGGAGCCCAAGCTCGGCTCTTGAAGCGGGCGACTTAGCTCGATCGAATCGCCCTTTGCTCGCCACGATGATGCGCTCGGTGGTATCACGCAAAGCTGGGTTCGCTGCGCTACGAAATGAACCCCACGCGCAAGATCCGCTGCTTCCTCGACTTTTCTGCCAGATGATCTCGCCGCGTAGCAACAAACCCAATGCTTCGAGGATCCGGATTACGTCGGCAGAAAGGCTTCTGTATGGTTTTCGACCAAGATTCGCCACGTTGATCGCAATCCGTCCCCCGGGCTCAAGCACTCGCACGCATTCGGCAAAAACCGAGTCGAGCATGCTGAGGTACTCGAAATACGTATTCGGAACTCGATCGTCGGCATCCGCCGCCACAGCATCCTCATATTCCTTCCCTACGAAATAAGGAGGGGAAGTGACGACTAACGCGACACTGGAATCAGGAATATGGTGCATCGCACGCGAGTCGCCTCCCAGGCAGCCATCGCCAAGGTCAGGAAGCGGATTGACAGTTTCGTCATTAGAGAGAGCCGGTGGACTAAAACGAGCATAAAACGCGGACGCGTCATGTCCTTCGCGTCGGGACACGCCGAANGCTGAAGTTGANGTGCGTTGCCGATTCTCGGTCACCTCAGCTACTCCCTGCGGTTTGTTGGTGGTCCNGCCTCACTACCCACGAGACGTCGTGATGGCGAGTGTACGGGGGCGANGGGACAACGAACAGCGACCNACAGTTTGGCTGCACCTATTCAGAGATCAAACTCNNGNCGTGGCCGNTCTTTCGTCGATCTTTNTGATCGTAAAAACACGGCGAGTCTTGCTTGAACTNCANACAAGGCCTGGCACANCAACNGGGAGAGTTTGAGGTCGAACATCGCCAAGATTCTCGACGTCCGCACGCCTAAAACCAGCGACGCCGATTACGGTGACTNCGTGCGAGTAGTGACTTGGAANGTTTGGTGGCGTTTTGGNGATTGGGAGCTTCGTCAGGGCGCTATTTTGCAAACACTAGAGGACCTTGACGCTGACGTTGTCTGTTTGCAGGAGGTCTGGAGTGCCGAGACCGGCGAGGACCAGGTAAGAGACTTCGCAACACATTTGGGTATGTCTCATGTTCGTACCCCTGAGCGCTGGTGGAAGGGCCATTCGTTCGGCAACGCAATCCTCAGNAAGTANCCGATCATCGATTCCGAAAGTACTCAGCTACCCCCTACNGACGGACCTGGCACGCGATGGGCATTGTCGGCTTCGTTAAGNCGCGGGGACACATCTATCCCTGTTATCTGTACCCATTTAGATCATCGGTTTGATCAAAGTCAACGTCGACAGGAACAGGTAACGGCCATCTTCGATCTGGTTGCNGCNCGTCACGATCCTGCGGGACACCCGGTGGTTCTAGCGGGGGATTTCAACTCGACACCAAACTCAGACGAAATTCGGATGATCACGGGGGANGCACCCACTCCNGTTCAAGGNCTNGCAATGACAGACGCTTGGCCTCAATGCAACGATTCACCCGGCTGGACGTGGGATCGAGCCAACCCATATCTAACGTCNGCGGCATGGCCTCAGCGGCGACTNGATTACGTCTTTGTGTCTTGGCCAAGACCAGTACCGTTGGGCAATATTTCATCCGCCTTTCTCGCGGGCGTCCAACCNGTGAAGAACATAATTCCTTCNGACCATTGGGCGGTGGTGGTCGATCTGGTGGAGTTCGACCCTGACGACAGTTAATCCTTGGGACGCGTCCAGGCTGTGCCGTTATGTAAGCGAACCACTTTTGCGGGTACGCCAGCTACTACTGAGAACGGAGGGAATTCGCCTCGAACCACTGAGTTAGCGGCTANCACGCAATTTTCTCCGATCCGAGCCCCGGGTAGCACGACTGCTCCNGATCCGATCCAGCTACCNGATCCAATGACTACCGGGTCATCTTGGGGGTCTTGGATCCCGATAGGTACATTGGTGTCCTCGTATCCATGGTTTTGGTCTGTGATGTACACGTTCATTCCTGTGTATACATCGTCACCAATGTCGATGCGGTAGTGCCCAACGATGGCGCTTCCGCGNCCTATCAAGCATCGGTGTCCAATGATCACCACCGGGTCGGTCATCATTTGTTGCCCGGGCACCATTCCGGCAGACAACGTGACGTGGGCAGCGATCATGGTGTCATCACCGATGCTTATCCATNGTTCGCCGTACATGTTTCCTGTAGGCCAACTGATAATTGAGCCTTGACCAAAACGTTTATAGTGACGGGCGGGGCCGTCGTAGGGTCCTATTGCGGCCGCTCGATTCAAAGAAGCTGACAGGCTTCGAACCAGCTGACCTATGCCTGATCGGCATCGAGAACGGAGTCGAAGCATGGCCGGACCCTAGTCGGGGCTCAAGATCTCACGTATCGAGCGAGGAGACGTGACGCAACATTCGACCCCACTTCTTTAAAGGAGCCATCGCTCACAATTCGAGCTTCCGCGCCAAGCCTTAACATGAGGCTTTCCAAAAAAACGATACTGGAGACAGGTAAATCAATGACCAACCTCTCCTTATCCTCAACTATCTGGGCNGGTAGCGATTCNATCATCCATCGAGAATTNGGCGACATCTCTATTCTCGCGAGGGGAGCTTCGTCTCCCCCAGTAAATGGCTGATTGCCTGGGTCCGTTCTTGAATGGTTTTCACCTGTAAGTTCAACAGTTTCGATCCGATCGATTCGGAAGGTGCGATGATCGTCGCGGAGCANACAGTGCCCTCGAAGGTGCCAATCACCGTCAACGTTGATCGTTTCGTATGGTTCAACGGTACGAACTGAAACTTCGTCNGTCCATCGTGCGTAGTACTCAATGCGGATTTTTTCTCGGTCTCCAGTGGCAGTTTGAATAATGTCCAAGTGTTCTGGTTCCGTGATCTCGACCGCGACGTTCGAGCCAACTCCCAGAGCATTTTCCAGTTTGGTCACCGCGGTTTTCAGCGACTCAACATCGGTACCTGGAAGTCGTAAGGCCGCATTCGCAGCCGCTAGAAGCCCTAGNGCTTCTGCTCGCTCAAGNCGCCTGGGACGACCGAAGAGGGGGTTCATATCGAAGAAAATTTCGCCGTCGTCTTCTATGACGACGCCTAAGTTGTGGAATTCATCGTTTACCGAAACCTCAATTCCTTGNAGGGGATACAGCTCGCTGTATGCGTCATCGGGGTCGAGACTGAAATGAGTGGCGACGTCCTCAACCGATACCGGTTGATGTTCATGGGCCCATAGGATCATGGCCAATTGGAGCGCTAGCCGCTCATCATTCGTTCGTCTCTTCCTCACGTCGCCCTCGTGAGTGCTCGAAGCCAAGACACCACGTCTTCGACAANCTCNGTGGGACTGAGAACAACTACATGATCTCGCATGCCAAAGAGCCAGGAGCGAAAAGCTCTGGGACTGCGAACATCAACCTCGATCACAATCGATCCGTCATCTCGTCGTTCAACCACGCCGCCTCGATCACGTTCGACCTGGCGCGCTAAGGCGGCGTCAACTAGTACACGGGCGAGAACTCCTTCATCGNTTCCGTGCAATAACGGGTCTTGAGACATCGCATCGGCTGGATCCGGCACTTTGTAACTCGAAGAGGAGTTGTCTGGGCCCTCCTCNACGTCGCTTTGNAACCTATCAACCTTGAAATTTTTTGCGACTCCGTNTTCATAAGCGTGCAAGTACCAGCTACCGCGTCGCCAAAACACCAGGACCGGTTCGACTTCGCGNGGNNCACCTCCGTAAACGAAGTTGGCCAACCGCCTGCGGTCNANAGCGTTNTGCAGCGANACAAGTTCTTCGGGTGCGGTTAATTGAGCCCGCAGAGGAGGCGGTGCAGGCAACGNCCCGGCNCCCAATTTCGAAAGCGCGTCNATTTCCCATGCGGCGTCAAATTGCACCATGGTTGCCGCCATCTCAAGGGCAAGACTTTCGCTGGTTGAAAGTTCGAGATTCAANAAAAGGTCCGCGTCTCGGATTGCGTATCGCGTTCCGCCTGCGGCTTCGTCGCTACCGCCAATGTTTTCGGTGTGGATCGTTATTCCACAGTGCCGAAGATCTTTTTTNTCGCGTTCAAAAGTCTTTTTGGAACTTGGACCGTCGTCACCGTAAAGATCTGTGTCTCGCACAATTTCGGTCCAACTAACGGGCGTCGCTGAGGCCCGGAGATACATAAGTAATTTCCATATGCGCTCGTTCTTATCCACTGCACTTGACTCTAGATTCGAACGGGATCGGATTGTTCGATCCACGAAAGCCCTAACCTGCTTTCGTGAACGGCGGTCAGATTTCCCAAGACCGAAATGGTCTATCGAATGACCGTTTAGGTCCCGAATACAGACAGAGCGCTTTGAGTCGACTGTCAACACAACGAGTAGACGTGTTGGTCGTTGGTGGGGGCATTACCGGTATTGGTTGCGCCTTAGACGCAGCGACGCGNGGGTTGAGCGTGGCAGTGGTCGAACAAAGAGATCTGGCGTCTGGCACTTCAAGCCGTTCGAGCAAGCTCATTCATGGCGGACTGCGGTACATCGAACAATTTAAGTTCGGTCTAGTGAGAGAAGCTCTTCGCGAGCGTGGCTTACTCCTATCTAAATTGGCGCCTCATTTGGTTCGACGGGTCGATTTTCTCTATCCGCTTACGAAGTTCTGGGAACGACTGTACGTTGGCCTGGGAATCGGGCTTTACGATCTCATGGCGGGTCAGCGCGGTAACCCCCTCCCCCGACACAAACATTTGAGTCGCAAAGAGGTACANCGTCGAGCGCCCGCGTTAGCTTCGCACACCTACCGAGGCGCCATTGTCTACTCAGACGCCTCTGTTGATGATGCTCGATACGTCATTTCGGCCGCTCGTACAGCTGCTGGACTGGGGGCCCTGNTACTGACCTCAGCAAGGGTCACAGGAATTCTGCGCACTGACGATCGCGTGTCNGGAGTAGTGGTTAAGTGTTTGGAAACCGGTCAGAAATTCAACGTTTCGTGTGGCACGGTCGTTAACGCNACTGGGGTTTGGAGCGACGACATCGAAGCATACGCAGGCACGAACAGGTCTAGAGTCCGGGCATCCAAAGGTATTCATCTGCTGATTCCCAGGAACCGCATCAACCTTCAGAGCGGTTTGATACTTCGCACACGTGAAAGCGTCTTATTCGTCATTCCCTGGGATCAGCATTGGATAGTTGGCACCACTGACACCGACTGGAATCTAGATCGGGCTCNCCCCGCCGCTAGCGAAAAGGACATCAACTATCTGCTTTCGACGTTAAATAATGTTCTCAACACTCCGCTGCACTCTGGCGACGTCGTGGGGGTGTACGCCGGTCTTAGGCCGCTTCTTGCNGGCGAATCCGACCAAACAAGCGAACTGAGNCGCGAACACGCCGTCTCAATTTCTGCGCCCGGGCTAGTGTCAATTTCCGGNGGGAAGTACACGACTTATCGCGTGATGGCTTCNGACACTGTCGACGCCGTCGCGCTTGATCAGGACCTAGNTCTTCCGGCGTCCAACACCGCATCTGTGCCCCTCATCGGCGCTGTGGGTTACAGCAAGGTCCGGTCCGAAGCAGCGAAGCTTTCTAAACAAACAGGTCTGAGCATGGAAGTCATCGATCACCTGATTTCTCGCCATGGTGATCGAGTCGGCGANATCTTAGAGTTGATTTCTGACGATGCAGANCTGGCGAGACCNATCACCTCCGAGTTTCCTTACCTTCGCGCCGAAGTGATACACGCCGTGCGAAGTGAGGCAGCTCTTCACCTGGAGGATGTTCTAACCCGCCGTACCAGGCTTTCGGTGCAAACCTGGGACCGGGGCACCGAATCAGCGCGTCAAGTCGCAGTATTGATGGCTCCTGAACTTGGCTGGANCTTGGACACCATCGACAATGAAGTCGACCATTATCTAAGACGGGTCGCCAGTGAAAGGGAAAGCAACGCCCAGTCCGACGACCAGACGGCGGACGCTACGCGTCTAGGGGCGAACGATGTTCGTAGAGGTATTTCTTAGCGGTTCTNCTGGTNAGTTAATAGGTGCTTTTGGACCTTCCCCAACGCGTTCCGAGGCANGGCGTCAATTCGGTAGGTGCGCCGAGGACGCTTGTAATGGGCGAGACGCTCTCCAACGAAATTNTTGATTTCTTCGTGCNNCANATCTCGGTCTGCGACGACGAAAGCCACGACCGCTTCTCCCCACTCCCCGTCTGTCTCTCCNACAACAGCGCATTCTCGAATTGCGTCGTGTTGGCAAATCACGTCTTCAACCTCNCTCGGGTANACGTTGAGACCGCCGGAAATAATTAGTTCTTTTGACCGACCGATGATGGACAGATAACCATCGGAGTCGAGGGCGCCAAGGTCACCNGTACGAAACCATTCACCATCGAAGGCTTCGCTATTTACCGCAGGCCGTTTCCAATAACCTTGGAANACATTGGGGCCCTTCACTTGTATCTCGGGCGGGTCNCCCTTGAGGCGNACTTCAACTCCCGGTAATGGAAAGCCCACCGCTCCGGGACGGCGTTCTCCCTCGTAGGGATTGGAGACCAGCATCGCGGTTTCGGTCATGCCATAACGTTCCAGCACTCGTTGACCACTCACTTCGTGAATTTGTCGATGTAGTTCGGCAGCCAAAGGCGCCGAGCCGGAGACACAAANTCGTAGTTGGTTGAGCTCTCGAGCTCTCGCGGATTCNATGAGGCGGCTGTACATGGTTGGTACACCGAAGAACATGCTCGCATCGTGTTTCTTTATCGAGTCCAAGACNTGGGTGACATCAAATTCGGGGAGAAGCACCACCTGAGCTCCNACGGCTAACGATCCATGAAGTCCGACCCCTAGGCCGTGCATGTGGAAGAGGGGAAGGGCGAGAACAAGAATGTCTTCGGGTCTCCAACGCCAAGCAATCTCAAGTGCGCGAACCGAAGACAGCAAGTTGCGGTGTGAAAGCACAGCTCCTTTGGGTCGACCAGTCGTACCCGACGTGTAGCCGATGAGGGCGGGTGCCTGACCTCCTACTTGGTCCAATCCGACGCTCGGTCCGTCATCTAGCTCAACCAACGGACTCGTCACCACGACATTCGGGTCGCAAGACTGTATCCATTCCGTCCAGTCGGGTTGATCCACGATCGCGATCTTTGGTNGAGCGTCGGAAACCACGTGTGAGACCTCGTCAGCTCGGTATGCCCCGTTGGTNGGGACCACGACAGCGCCGAGCCGCANCACNGCNGCGTGAACCGCTACAAGNTCAACCGAGCTGGTCGCGCTTAGGAGCACCCGGTCGCCATGTTCTACTCCCGCGTTGGCTANTCGCGTCGCGATGATTTCAGATCGATCCAACAGGTCACCGGCGCTAACCCAACCTACGACGGGGTCGTGGATTACGTTTCGTTCCGGCTGATTCCGCCATTGGGACACCCATACGGTTGGAAGGGTTCCCCCAGCGGTGAGTTCAATTTCGGAGGGCTCAAGCGCATTGGGAAGATGCCGATGCCAACTGCTCATAGGTTCGAGGATCTCCTATCGACTAGAACACCGACCCTACCGTCTTCCAGTTCAATGGGACCTGACGGAGGAACGCCTAGTGGTCACAGATTTGCGACACGCCTCTCCAATTTCGCAATAAGAAGTCTATGTGGCACCCCCAACGGGATTTGAACCCGTGCCGCCACCTTGAGAGGGTGGTGTCCTAGGCCGCTAGACGATGGGGGCCGGGTCGGTGGCCGAGACCGCCGAGCGAAGGGTCAGCATACCGAACCCTGCTGTGGGGGCAAAGAAGAGCGTTGCATCAAACATTCTGAAACTCGAACGACTTTGCCNAAAACGACGTCGACATTCTCTGATTTCTNGGCAGCAACAGTCAANGTTTCTCTCTCGAGGCGCATTGTTTGNCNGTAGATCTGCGAACCGAGATGCGTGTTCGGTTACGAGGATCTAATTGGCGACTTCGTTTCGACGTCCAATGCCCGCCAGTCCACGCGGGAACAAGAAAGTCAAGAGAACCAATCCGAGGCCGAAGACNAATGCTGCCTCATCAAGGAGGTCAAGGAACTCTCCGANGAAACCAAAGCCATCAATGCCAGCGGCAGCTTTGCCGGCCGCCCCCACAAAGGTACGGGCAAGAACACCAAGCACTGAACCCCAAATAGTGCCGAGACCTCCTATGACGGCCGTGGCATAGATGACTAGTGANTCTTGNGGCGCAAATTTGTCTTGCGAGACAAACGGCACCAAAACAACCTGCAATGCACCGCACAATCCCGCTAGACCCGCACTAATAGCAAAGGTCTGTACCCGTGCGGNGANGAGATCGACACCATAGACGGCTGCGGCAGTGTCGTTGTCTCTCAGGGCTCGCATTGAACGGCCGAATCGGCTATTGACAAGGTTCCAGGTGGCCCATAGNGCTAGCGCTACGACCAATATGCAGAACAGGTACCTGTACTGGGCTGTGGCCATTCGGGGATCGCCTGGCCACCATGNGGGCGCAAGAAACAAAGCGTCGATGCCNGTGCCACTGACACCGCCGGTGAATTTGGGGAAGCGCTTGCTCAATGGTTGAAAGACAATGGCGAGACCCAACGTGACGAGCGCCAAATGGATCCCTTTNATGCGAAGCGCGGGCAGACCCACGAGAGCTCCGGACAACGCGGCGGTNAGCGCTCCAAGCGCTATCGCTGCCAGCCAGGGAAGCGACAGATCGTCAACGTAGTATCCGGTAGCGAACGCGCCAACGCCAATAAACACGCCGTGTCCGAGGCTGATCATGCCGCCGTAGCCCGTCGCCACGTTGACNCCCAGCACTGCGAGAACTCCNATGACGATCTGGCTCNNTTGACGGAGACCGGTGGTGGACGTCATAAAGGGGATGACAGCGAGTCCCGCCGCTATGAGCGCGGCTCCAATAACCGGCGTNCNTTTGAATCGCCGCTGATCGGTATTCATCACACCCGCTCTATGCGTCTGGTTCCGTAGAGTCCCGCCGGTCGCACTAGCAGGATCGCGATCATCGCGAGTAANGCTGGTAATACGCTCAACTCAAATCCGATAAAAGGCACGTAGGCCGGAATTAGTGTTTGGCTCAAACCGATGATCAGACCACCGATTAGGGCACCTTTGGGAGAGTCGAGGCCACCCAGTGTTGCGGCGGCAAATGCGTAGACAAGAACTCTTAACATCATGTTCGGTTCTAAGAGAACCGAGTTAGCGCTCAAACATGCTGCTAAAGCTCCAAATCCAGACGCTAAGGCCCACCCGTACATGAGTGTCGTGCCGACGCGTACNCCGACGAGTTCCGCATTNGAGGGACTAATTGACACCGCGCGAAAGGCCAATCCCGTTCGAGTGTGTCGCAACAACAAAATGAGAAGTACGAGCACGCCAAGGAGGATCGCCCAAACGCCGACGGTCGAATATCGAAGTCGAGCGCCCAAGATGCTGAAGTGCTGTCCTGCTCCGCTTGGGAAGACTGCTGGGAATATTCGCGGGCCGGTCCCCCACCATTGAGCCATCAGCGAATTCGTTGCTAATAAAACACCGATCGTGATATTTACTAAAGCTAAATCTGGTGCCCGCCCCAAAGGCCGAATGAGGGCTCTTTCGGTCATCGCTCCGCCGGCCATGCCGCAAATCACGGCCCCGACAATTGCTAAAGGNATGGGGAGAGGTACGCCCGGCACAAGACCAGCGAGTCCGCCCCCTGTGAGACGCGGCTGNGGCCCGGACAGGAGCACGAATGCGATGTAGGCGGTAAACGTCGCCATCTCGCCCTGGGCGAAATTGAGTAGCCCTGTAGATCGAAAAATAATGACGAGCGCTAAGGCCAAAGACGAATAGATGGCACTGTTGAAGAGCGCATCAAAGATTCGTTGGAGTAANAGAACCAGGTCCATGTCTAATNAGGAGGCGAGGCTAGCAACTAGTTGTNCACANNCGNGGGTTTCTCGGGNAGCTAACGCCACCCNNGCTACCTGCCCGAAAAACTCGAACGGCTATATGAGTGGGATGTCCCAGATCGGGTAGGTCTGAACGAAACGTTGGACCGCGTAACCAATGACGAACAAGAAGCCGAGTGCTCCTANNGTCTGGGCCATAGTGGCGGGACCTTTGATTGCATCGGGACGGTTGCCGTCAGCATGGGCCTTTAATTCATTGGCACCGACAAGCATGGCGACAGGGGCCANCACGACTATGGNCATGCGCAGGCCGAAGGCCAACACGCCAACAATCAGGTTGTTGACGTTCATCAACAACCAGCCANCNGCGAGAAGTATGGGTCCGGCGATCGACATTTTCATCGCGGTGTCGGCTCGTGNGGATTCCATACCNGGGTCGAANTTCGACAAAGGTTCAATTGGCTGGCCANCTGGNGTCAATGGAATGATCNTTATGAGCTTGTNATTGATCAACCGNCCTAGCGACACGATGCCCCCGGGCGCGAAGAANGTAAANAAGATGAGGATCAGTCCGAAGATGGCCTTAGCTAATGGTCCGTCGCCGTTGAGGGTGTACAGGCCAAGAGGCACTGAGATTCTCTTCGTGAGGTCGTTCACCCANACCACAAAGAGACCACCTACGAGCGATCCTTGGATNGTCCCCACGCCTCCGAGCACTAGACCAATGATCAGGTCNATCGCCANGAGGAATGTGAAGTCCTGGCCTGCNACGAAGGCCTTGTCCAGGCACCACATAAGACCTGCTAAGGATCCAAGNGNGGCACTNATCGCGAAGTTCATCGTTTTGGCTACCGGAAGATTGACTCCGTANACGGCTGCGCCGGCNTCNTTNTCGCGAATTGCCANAACTGCGCGACCTGGGCGACTACGCAAGTAATTGGTCACCANNAACAACGTGATGCCAAGCATCAAGATGATGATCCAATACCGGTAGGCCGAGCCGCCGCGGGCTCCGTCTACTCCCGGCAACCACTCCCAGTAGCTGGGAGCGATGACTTCTTCGGAGACGCCTTTGCCGTTCGGTCCTCCCGTACGTTTAGCGATACCNAGTTCGTCAATGTTGACCAATGTCGGGAAAACTGCTGCCTGGGCGATCGTCGTCAGAGCAAGATATAAGCCTTTCACCCTTAACGCGGGAAGTCCGATGATTATGCCCATCAAGAAGCCGACTATCAGGACGACCGGTAATACCTGCCAATAGTCCCAGTTTTCGTCTTGCACCATGGACGCTGTAACGAAGGCTCCGATACCCATGAATGCTGAATGGCCTAGGGCCAACATTCCATTGAAACCGACGACCAGGTTGACCGCCAATATGGCGACGCTCATNATCAANGCCCGGTTCATTTTCCCGATCTCGAATGGTTCGAGAACGAGGGGCGTCAGTAGCAGGAGCCCTGCCGCGTACANATAAACGACNTAGTTCCATCTTTTGTGTTCTGCGCTGTTTTTNGCAACAACAACNAGTGCTTCACTCATTTTTGTAACTCCTCTTGTTGCTGTTGACTCAGACGCGTTCGACGCGGCGGGTACCGAACATTCCCGACGGTCGGAATATTAGGACGATAAGGATGACCAGGAATGCCGCAGCGAGCTGCAGGATCGACATGTAGAGCTGGCCTAGCACCACAACTCCGCCCCAGGTCACGAAGACGGCTTGAATAATGCCCACCATGATGCCCCCGAGGACNGCTCCGCCGAGGCTGTCAAGGCCTCCCAGGGCTGCTCCAGCGAGNGCGTAAATCAGGATGGTTGCCATCATGTTGGGGTTAACTCCACCCAACTGCGGCGCAACCAATACCGCTCCAAGTGTTCCGAATGCCGACGCGATAGCCCAACCAAACCCGAGGGTGCGGCCTGTATGTACTCCGACAAGTCGTGCCGAGTCCACGTTGGATGAAACAGCTCGGAACGCTAGTCCGGCTTTAGTGCGATTCAAGATCAGCCCGAGTATGAACAATGCGAGCGCGAGCGTCACCCATATGCCAATGGATTGGTACTTGAGCCGACTTCCGAAGACCATGATGAAGCGGTCACCGCCGACGCTCGGGACCCAGTCGGGGAACTTGCCGAACGGATTACTAAGGATCCGAACTTGGTAGTTCCAGATATCNCCCGCGACNGCGTTAATGATCAGGAATAACCCGAGGGTGATCANCACCACCGGTAAGTGATCCGCNGGATCGAACGGTCGGGTTAGCGATCGTTCGATCAGAATACCTAGGCCCGCGCTGANNCCCATCGCGAGCAACATCGAAAGCCACAGCCAGAGACCTTGTTCCATGTGCAGCACGTAAACGAGGAAAGCGCCAAGCATGGCAAGTTCACCCGTTGCGAAGTTGATCAATGTGGTTGCTTTGAAGATCAACACCAGAGCTAACGCGACCGTGCCATAAATTGCGCCGAGACTCAGTCCGTTAAAGATGAAGTCGGGAAGGATGTCAAAGTTCCATGTCATTGCTTTTCGTCCTCCTCAAGCACCCAAGTACGCTTCCTGCACTGCAGGATCGTTCTTGAGTTCGTCGGCGGTTCCGGACAGTGCGATCTCGCCCGACTCGATGACATAGCCGTAATCGGCCATGTCGAGGGCGAGATTCGCGTTTTGTTCAACGANGAGCATGGTCAAGCCCGTCTCTTTGTTGAGAGTGGTGAATCGTTCGAATAGGTCTTCGATGATGAGTGGTGCCAACCCAAGCGATGGCTCATCAAGGAGTAGTAGGCGAGGGCGACACATGAGGGCTCGGGCGACCGCAAGCATCTGCTGCTCGCCACCAGANAACGAGCCTGCCATCTGATTAGAACGCTCAGAAAGTACCGGGAAAATTTCGAACCATCGGTCCACGTCGTCCCTGACTTCGTTGTCCTTTCGGGTGTAGGCACCAATCATCAAGTTGTCCAACGTCGACAACTCAGGGAACGTTCCTCGGCCCTGGGGCACGTGAGCCATTCCCATTCGGACAATCTCAGCTGTGCTGGTACGGGTGATGTCTGNGTCGCCCAGTGTCACCTTTCCAGTGGTGTTACACATGTTGCAGATAGCTCTAAGGGTCGTGGTTTTACCGGCACCGTTGGCGCCAAGTATCACCGACACGTTTCTTGGCGGAACTTCGAAATTTAAGCCCCTGAGGACCTCTACTGCGCCATATGAGCCGTGGAGATCTTCAACCTTGAGACCAACTTCGTCAAAAACGTCATCAATCATTAAGAACTCCCAAGGTAGGCCTCGATGACCTCGGGGTCGTTGCGAACGACATCGGGGTCACCGTCGGCGATTTTCCGACCAAAGTTAAGTACAACCAGCTTTTCGCTGATGTTGAGGACCATTCGCATGTGGTGCTCTACCAAAAGAATCGTCAGATTATGACGGTCACGCAAATTTCTGATGTCTTCGGCTAAAGAGTCGACCTCCGCATGAGTCAANCCAGACGCGGGTTCGTCGAGCATGATCAAACGAGGGTTGGCGATAAGAGCTCGCGCAAGTTCGATCCTTTTCAGCGTTCCAAATGGCAGGCCAGCGGCGGGATGGTANGCGACATCTTCGAGTTGAATTTCCTCCAGTGCAGCCCATGCCCTGTCGCGGAGATCTTTTTCTTCTTTTCGCATCGACGGGAGACGCAACGCCGCGCTAATGACGTTGGACTTCGTGTTGGTGTGATCACCCACCATCACATTTTCGATAACCGTCATGCCTGGCCATAGCGCCAAGTTCTGGAATGTTCTGTACACCCCGACGCGACTTATTTCATGGGCCGACATCGCGAGCAGGTCTTGACCGTCGAAGGTCACCGAACCCGCCGTCGGATCGTAGATCCGACTGACCACGTTAAACAACGTAGTTTTCCCTGCACCATTGGGTCCGATGAGCCCGAGGATCTGTCCTTCATCCATTGTGAATGACAAGTCATCGAGCGCGCGGATTCCGCCGAACCGTACAGAGATGTCTGAGACTTCGAGCAACGCCACGCGTTGCACCCCCTCTCTTGTGGAACGCACAGGCTTGATGCCCAGCGAATGCGAAAGTTATCAGCCTGAACCGGTCACGCAAAGTTTCATTGGCTTTATTCGTCCTGCTTTCTTAGCCCAAATACGCGACAAAATCCTTAACTAAAGGTCCCAAATTCGAAAACCGAGTCGTTTTTGAAAAGCTGCGAGTGGCGCTGGTGTGGTTCGGGGAGGAGGACTCGAACCCCCAACGACTGGACCAGAACCAGCTGTGTTGCCAATTACACCATCCCCGATCGCACGCTCTTCACNGCACGAGAGGGTCAGGGTAGCGCGGCTGTTCGTCCTCCCAAACAATGATTCAGAGACTCACCCATGGAACTGTTCCTATGTGTGAGTGAGGGTCTTTCGCGCCGCNGCGATCCGNGTCAGCACCGTGTCACGCCCAAGAGCGTGCATTGATTCGAACAGCGGTGGCCCAACTGATCTGCCGGTCACCGCAACTCGGACCGGTGCCTGGGCTTTTCCTAGCTTCATGTTGTAGGTATCGCCGATTACTCGAAGAGCGTCATGCAACACGTCGACTTCCCATTCGATCTCGACGAACGCGTTGTGTACTGCTTCCAGAATTAGGGCTGCTTCATCGCTGACCATGACCTTTTCCCATGAACTCTGATCGATCTCTGGGGCGTCCAAGAAAAAGAAGTCGAGCTGCGGCGGGCCGTCGGAAAGCACACGCGTGCGTTCTTGGATTAAGGGGGCGACTTGGCGTAGGCGCGATATGTCGACCGAGTCGCTCCACTTTTGTTCGGCGATCCACGGTTCCAAGGCCAGGTAGAAATCTTCGTGATTCAAAGCGCGTATGTATTCGCCGTTGATCGCTTCCAGTTTCTTCGCGTCAAACATTGCCGACGAGGGGTTTACGTCCCCCAGTTCGAAAAGCTCAACTATCTCCTCCACCGGACGAACTTCGATGTCATCAGGGGGACCCCACCCCAGAAGCGCCAAGTAGTTGATCATTGCGGTGGCCAAAATTCCTCGATCGCGGTAGCTCTCTAACGCCACGTCGTCGCGCCGTTTGGAGAGCTTCTTCCGTTGTTGGTTGACGATCAACGGAAGATGAGCGAATTCGGGTACATCGATTGAGCCCAGCGCTTGGCGAAGCATTATCACTTTCGGGGTCACATTAACTAGGTCTTCGCCTCGCACAACGTGTGTGATTCCAAGTTCGAGGTCGTCCACTGCGTTAGCGGTAAAGAATGTCGCTGTTCCGTCGCTTCGTCGGACTACGAAATCCTCAATATGTTGATTTTCGAAGACAACGTTGCCGCGGACGGCATCTTCCCAGGAAGTCGTTCCTTGGTTGGGAACCCGAAATCGAACGGCTCCGTCGTCGACATAGGCGAGGTCGTCGGAAAGCCATCGTTCAACCGCGTCGTTGTAGAGATCGGTTCTTTCACTTTGACGAACAGGTTCACCGTCAAAGTCAATTTGAAGCCACTCAAGCGCGCGGAAAATGTTGTCAATGAGTTCGGGTCGCGTCAGTTCAGCGTTGGTGTCCTCGATCCGTAAAATAAGTTCACCCCCCGTATGCCTTGCATAAAGCCAGTTGTAAAGAGCGGTGCGCGCGGAACCTATATGGAGCGAACCCGTTGGAGCTGGGGCGAAACGCAGGCGGCTAGTACTCACAAACTTGAGGGTACGAGAGTAAATCGTTGGTTCAGACTTCTCGGCCGAAGATCTCAAGCAATTGAGTCTGTGGATCGGCGTCATCAGCCGACGGGATAGGAGGATCAAACAACTCAGGCATTTGGGACATTTGATCGCGGCGAACCTCAGCCCATCTGAGCGTCGCTGCTACCACTTCCTCATCAATTCGTTCGTCTATTGCTAGGCCTACAGCTAAATCCCAAGCGTGAACAGCAAGATCGCAGGCGCGTATTTGTAAGAATTCGATGGTGGGTAAGACTTGCTGTCCCAGACTGACAGTCGCTTCTAGATCTGCCTCTGAGAACGCTGCAACGGCATTTCGCCACGAAACTTCCCAAGCCATTTCCGGATCCTCGGCAGCCACTTCACTTTCAATCGACATCACTCGTTCAAACGATGCACCTTCCAAGATCAGTGGCGTCCTGAGGTTTTCGACCACGCAATGTGTGACTACGTCGTAGACATCCCACTCCGCGCATGGGGTCGAAGCTCCCCAGTAGCCAGGGAGAATCTGGCGAATTCGATAGTCCACTTCTGAGATTGCGAGTTGATGTATACGAAGCCAAGCCGTCGCTGCGGTTACGTCACCTAACACTGTCCGGTGTCACAAGATGGATCCGATGGGTCAATCCACAACCCGGGCGGACGACCGTGTTGAGCAAGTAACCGAACGACGGGGGGCGTTGACAGATCAAATCCAAGNGCATCAAGCGAAGGCCAAATCGTTACCTGCGGCTCAACAACCGATATCCGGTCGACCAGCACATCGTCGAGACCAGCTCCTGCTTTAATCGCCTGTTGCAGGTCATACCCCAGCAAAGTCANTTCAACTATCCGTTGCCACAACAACTGGCGATGGCCAGGACTGAAACCGGCTCGATGATCCAACGAAGAGGCAACCGTCAACACTGTCCTTATCGANTCGATAACGACCTGGGAGGGTTCTACGCCAAGGTCTACGGGTTCAGGACTCTGTTGTCCTGTCAATTGCGCCGCCGCAGCTAAATTCCCGTCAACAACCTGGCAAAGTAGCCCACTGACGGTGAACTCATTCATTGGTGGAGCTAACGGCATCGANAGATGCTCCCAGGCCGGGAGACGCATCCTGGCGGCAAAGTCCGTGCAAGCTCTGCGATGCAGACGCAGGATCTCCCGATCAGGGGTCGAATCGTTCACGACAACTCCAACAAAGACGCCCAGTCGGCGACATGGCGTTCCTCGATCTCAGCGGGTGACATCATCAGAACTTCATCTCGAACAGTCGCTACCAAGCTACGGGCATCAGCGTAATGATGCGCTTCCGAAACGCCTTCGAACCGNNGTTNCCGATCTTCAACTAATTCAGGGTCAGCTTCTTCATCGAGGAAACCCCAGATTCGNTAAGCAATCTCAAGATCATGAACNACCGGTGCTCGACCAAACAATGAGGCACGTTTTAGGGCAATCTGCACGCAGCCCCGCTCCACATCCGCGATGTCTTCCTGTTCGTTNACACATATTTGTTCTCGAAAAATACGGCACAGACGCAGGGCGTAGCCNTGATCTGGTCCCTGAAAGCCCATCGGNCCACCACTAGGTTGNTCCGAATCCAGATCNCCTGGCCGTCCGGTCGACCAACCATTGGGAACAACTTCGGGCGACTGATAGGCGCGCGACACAGTGATCGGCGATACCGGTACGTGTCTTGGTGCTCCCATACACAATTAGTTTAGGGAACCACCGACANCGGTGCGGTACCGATGCAAGGCATAAATTAAAGCGTCGCGTAGAGCCAGCCATGACGCCTCAATAATATTTTCTGACACTCCGATCGTGGTCCATGTCGACTCAGCGTCGCTGCTGTCCACNAANACCCGGGTCACTGCACCNGTTCCACGGTTCGTGTCGAGAACACGGACTTTGTAGTCAGTCAAATGGACGTCAGCGAGTTCTGGGTAAATATCCAGNACCGCGTTACGAAACGCGTTGTCTAGAGCGTTGACCGGTCCATCGCCTTCACCGACNGTGATGATACGGTCACCGCCGACCATTATNCGCAGCGTCGCTTCGGTGTCGAATTCNCGGTCCGGGCCGCGTTCGACGAGCACTCGAAAAGATTCCACCTCGAAGTAGTCAAAACGCTCCCCTGCCGCTCTGCGCATCATCAGTTCCAACGAAGCGTCAGCTACCTCGAAGTGATAGCCCTCATGTTCCAGGCGTTTCATCTCGTCGACAACTTGGANCATCTGTTGATTTTCAAGCTCTATTCCAAGNTGTTCAGCTTTAAGTTCCACTGAGGCTCTCCCTGAAAGATCTCCAAGGAGGAAACGCGTTTGATTTCCTACTGCAGCAGGATCTACGTGCTCATAGGTATCGGGGCGCCTCGCTATTGCACTGGTGTGCAGACCCGCCTTATGGGCAAAAGCTGACGCGCCGACATATGGCTGCTGGTGTTGGGGAGGCATGTTCATGAGCTCCGCCACGTGNTGAGACACCGAAGTCAGNCGTTCGATATGTCCAGACGGGAGGGTCTCGATACCCATCTTGAGCGTCAGGTTCGGCACTAACACTGTGTTGTCACAATTACCGGTTCGCTCGCCGTACCCATTGATCGTGCCTTGGACATGCGTCGCTCCCGCGATGACACCAGCCACTGCGTTGGCAACCGCACAGCCGGTGTCGTTTTGTGTATGCATTCCGATTTGAATTCCATCGAAGTGGCGTACGACTTCAGTNACGATCCCTTCNACTTCGTGAGGTAACGCCCCGCCGTTGGTATCACAAAGGACCAGGCAATCAGCACCCTGAACCGCTGCTGCCTCTAACACCCGCAGCGAGAACTCAGGATTGCGTTTGTANCCATCAAAAAAATGTTCTGCATCGAAGAAAACACGAAGGCCTTCCGATTTTAAGAACTCCACGGAATCNCCGACCATTGCAACTCCCTCATCTAGGGGTTGACGTAACGCTTCGGTGACGTGGTAGTCCCAGGACTTGCCGACGATGCACACCGTAGAAGTGCCAGCTGACAGAAGCGCTGACAATGTTTGGTCCTGGTCCACTCGACCCTTAGGTCGGCGCGTTGAGCCAAATGCAACGAGGTTCGAACTGTGAAGTTCGAGTTCGGTTTTTGCGCGCTCGAAGAACTCTTCATCTTTGGGATTTGATCCGGGCCAGCCTCCTTCGATCCAGTGCACCCCGAGCAGGTCGAGTTGGCGAGCCACCTTCAATTTGTCCTCTGAGGAAACTGAAATGCCTTCGAACTGGACCCCATCGCGCAGAGTCGTATCGAAGATTTCAACTTTCGCTGGCCAAGAAGAATCGCGCGTGCCCTGACGGTCAAGCGACGTGTCGGAACGTTCCTCAGTCATGTTGCCCCCTGAACGAGGTTCTGGTGGATTGCAGCTGCTATATCTTGGGTGCGTCCGCTAGCCGGCACACCTTCACAAGCCATCCGTACACGTTGCGCAGTTTCCGCCTCGTCAAGGAAATCCAGCATCATTGCCCCTGACAGCACCGCAGCAGTCGGATTGGCAAGCCCNTGACCTGCAATGTCTGGNGCNGAACCATGCACAGGNTCGAACAACGAAGGAGCAGTCCGGTCAGGNTTNAGGTTCGCGGAAGATGCAAGGCCAATTCCGCCGGAGATGGCGCCACCAAGATCGGTCAGAATGTCACCAAAGAGGTTGTCAGTGACGACCACGTCNTAGCGTGTCGGGTCCTCAACGAAGTAGATGCACGCGGCATCTACGTGGTTGTACGCAGTTTCAACGTCCGGGTATTCAGCGGAGACCTCTTGGAACGTTCGATCCCACAGNTCTCCTGAGAAAGTCAGCACGTTAGTTTTATGTACGAGGGTGAGATGTTTTCGGGTTCTGCTCCGGGCAAGTTCGAAGCCGTATCGGATACAACGCTCAGCTCCTTTGCGAGTATTCACCGACCCTTGGGTGGCGATTTCGTCCGCAGTGCCTTTTCTAAGGAACCCCCCCTCACCAGCGTAAGTGCCTTCGGTGTTTTCCCGTATGACTACAAACTCGTGGCCGTTGGGGAGAACAAANGGTCGAAGGTTGACATAAAGGTCAAGTTCAAACCGGGCTTTAAGAAGTAGGCCTCGTTCGATAACACCGGGAGGTACCTCTGGGGTACCGACGGCTCCAAGCAGTATCGCGTCATACTGACGGAGTTCTTCGAGAATCTCGTCCGGAAGAATGACGCCGTCTTCGAGNTAGCGAAACCCCCCNAATCGAAACTCGGTGGTCTCTAGGTTGGCTCCGGCAGCTCTCATGACATCGAGTGCGACCGCAGTCACCTCCGGTCCAATTCCATCTCCGCCGATTACTGCGATTTTATGCGGCACTTCGATTCTCCTCAGTCGGACATTCGGTATTAATCAGTTGGCGCCGCTGTGCACGGCTCCATAACGGCAACGACCGCCCCTCAGGGACGGTCGAAANGCGCACACGNAAAAGTGTGCGCTACGAAATAATGATGACGGCGGTCAGGAATGCCTTCACGACAACCATTTTCGACGCCGATCGCCGCTACGTCAAACTGAGTTCAAAACTCANTCGAGTAGTCGTCTTCTAGTTCGTACGCTGGNTCCAATTCGATACGCTCTGAGAATGGCCGAAATTCAACGCCTTTCACCCGAAGCGCATGCCCGCCTNTCCGCCGAATTCTTGGAATTGACCACTCGCGGTCGAATTGAAATTGCCGACAAGATCGAGCAGGCNCGTTTGCTTGGAGATCTCTCTGAAAACGGTGANTANCACGCTGCTAAAGAAGAACAGGGGAAGATGGAGGGACGCATACTNCGACTTGCGTCGGTTCTTGAAGACTGCGAGATCCTCGAACAAACGTCGGACGAGTCGGTCGCACCCGGAGTCGTGGTNGAAATCAAATTTGAGGGCGACGAAACGACCGAGACGTACCTTTTCGGTTCCATCGAGGAGCGTCGTGNCGGCCTTGAGGTTATTTCACCCGGCTCTCCGATGGGCCAAGCGTTAGAGGGGACGACAGTCGGTTCCAAGGTGAGTTATGAAGCCGGGGCGGGCGAATTAACAATAGAGATTGTCTCCATTGNGGTCTGAAGATTTCTCATGACCGGCGACGCAGCAATTGCCCCAAGAGAAGCTTCTCAAGCTGATGACCGCAAAAACCGTCTGGTGCTTCCGCGAGGCCGCCATTACGACTTGCCCGGCCGCGGTCGCACGTTTGCACGGGTGTTGCCCGCACCGCCAGGCGCACCAACTATTTTGTTGCTCCACGGCTGGACTGCTACGGCGGATTTGAATTGGTACAGCAGCTATGGGGCATTAGAAGGAAAGTATGGACTCGTCGCCCTTGACCATCGCGGTCATGGTCGCGGGATTCGTTCCCAGAGACCGTTTCGCTTAACAGATTGCGCCGACGACGCTATTGCTCTTCTAGACGTACTCGAAGTCGAAACAGTCATCGCTGTCGGGTACTCCATGGGGGGACCGATCGCGCANTTGATTTGGAGGAGACACCCCAAGCGNGTTTTGGGCCTAGTCATGTGTGCGACTGCTGCCTCATTTAGCACAACCCGACAAGATCAAGTCCGTTTCGCGGCGATCGGCACCCTAGCCCAAGCGGCCAGGGTGATTCCANGGGCGTTACGCCAACTCATTGGAAGTCAGCTCCTCACCGGGAAAACNGGACGGGATCTGCGGCAATGGGCTATCGGNGAATTGCGTCGCCACGATCCGCTCAAGCTAATTCAGGCCGGGCGCCGCATCGGTTTGTTCGATAGCCGNCGCTGGCTGCGGACCATCGACGTTCCGGTCTCAGCCGTGGTGACGACGGAGGACGAAGTTGTTTCTCTCGCGCGGCAACGAGCCATGTTAGAAGTAATTCCAGGCGCAACGTGGCACGACGTGGCCGGCAGTCACACGGTTTGTGTNAGCCACCCAGAGACGTTCCGNAAAGCNNTCCTGGCGGCCATTTCCGACGTTCTCACAAATTCCAGTTGGACCGAAGTAGACGTGGACTGACANAGTGAGTAGTGCACCTAAGGTACCTAGCACAAGCACGACAAAGGATCTAAATGTCCGGTAAGACCCTGAGCGACAAGGTTTGGGAACGCCATATAGTCCGAAGCGGGGACGGGCTACCCGACCTTTTGTATATAGATCTNCATCTGATTCACGAAGTNACCTCGCCACAGGCTTTTGATGGGCTTCGCTTGAATGGGCGAAGTGTGCGGCGACCCGATCTCACAGTAGCGACCGAGGATCACAACGTTCCGACCGAAGATATTCATCTTCCAATCACCGATCCGATNAGCAAAAAACAGTTAGAAGTTCTGCGATCAAACTGTGAGGAGTTCGGAATCCGGCTATATCCGATGGGCGATCCCGGTCAGGGAATCGTACATGTTATTGGCCCGGAGAAAGGACTCACACTGCCNGGTATGACTGTGGTTTGCGGAGATAGCCACACGTCTACCCATGGNGCATTCGGGGCCCTGGCATTCGGTATTGGTACATCAGAAGTCGAACACGTTCTAGCCAGTCAAACCCTTCCGCAAAGTCGTCCCGGCACTATGGCTGTCAACGTTGAAGGGGATGCGCCTTCGGGAGTCACAGCCAAAGATATTGTCCTCGCCATNATTGGTCAGATCGGAACTGGTGGTGGCATAGGGCATGTCATCGAGTACCGCGGTTCCGCTATCCGTGCGCTGACGATGGAGGGNCGCATGACTGTCTGCAACATGTCAATCGAGGCCGGCGCCAAAGCTGGCCTTGTAGCACCCGACGAAACCACATTTGCCTACCTTCGAGGCCGCCCTCATGCCCCCTCGGGCGACGACTGGGATGCAGCCGTGGCCGACTGGACCAGTTTGATCACCGATTCTGATGCGTCTTTTGATCAGACGGTGGATCTTGACGCAACTCAACTAGAGCCTCACGTGACCTGGGGTACCAACCCAGCTCACGTCATTCCCATTAGCGCTCCCATCCCTGGCCCCGANAGTTATTCCGATTCTGTTGCAGCGGGAACAGCCGAACGCGCATTGGAATATATGGGGCTCACCGCAGGCAAAAAACTCAGCGATGTGAAGGTAGACACGGTCTTCATCGGCTCATGCACNAATTCTCGCATTGAAGATCTCCGGTCCGCAGCCCAAGTGGCGAAGGGGCGCAAAGTCAAAGATGGAGTGCGGACGCTGGTAGTACCTGGTTCTTTTGAAGTCAAGGCGCAGGCAGAGGCAGAAGGGCTCGACCAAGTGTTCAAGGACGCTGGTTTCGATTGGCGCGAACCGGGGTGTTCTATGTGTCTGGCAATGAACCCCGACAAGCTGGAGCCCGGCGAACGATCCGCGTCTACCTCGAACAGAAACTTCGAAGGCAGGCAAGGNAGAGGGGGACGAACACACCTGGTTTCACCAGCCGTCGCTGCCGCCACGGCTATCGCGGGAACGTTCGTTACCCCCGCNGATTTGGACTGAGAGGGACAGGCAGATGCAAGCAGTTCGTGTTCACGAAGGACGAGCAGTCCCACTCGATCGAAGCGACGTCGATACTGATCAGATCATTCCCAGCGATTGGTTGAAACGCGTAGAGCGCACCGGATTCGGCAAGGGATTGTTCTCGGAGTGGCGAGATGAACGGGAGTTCATTCTTAACGATGAGAGCTACGCCGGGGCATCAATTTTAGTAGCCGGACCCAACTTCGGAACTGGTTCTTCTCGTGAACACGCTGTGTGGGCCCTGATGGATTACGGCTTCATGGCCGTCGTCTCCCCTCGATTCGGGGATATTTTCAGGAACAACGCNACGAAGAACGGCCTCATACCCTGCNAGATCAGTCAGGACGGGGCGACCAAGCTCAGAGAGGCCCTCCATTCGGATCCNGGTCTCGCCGTAACCGTCGACGTGGAGCGACTGAAGGTCCTGGTTCCCGCCATAGGGCTCGAAGAAGATTTCCCCATGGACTCAGCGACTCAAGAACGTTTTCTCGAGGGCCTCGATGATATTGGAATCACTCTTCGCAGCGAGAAATCNATCGANAGTTTCGAGGCAACNCGTCCGGGCTGGCTACCCGACACTCAGANCTAAATANCCACATACCGGTTAGTCGAGCCGAACGAGCGAGGCTGACCGAATACCGGGCTCCGCCTTCAAGGTTTTCAACACACCGTCAGCTACAGCTTCGTCCGCNGCTAACGCCATCAANGCGCGATCGCCAATTCCATCGCGCCCNAGTCCCATGAAAGAAATATTGACATTCGCTCTTCCAAGGATGGTCCCCACGATTCCGATCATTCCGGGGCGATCATCATTGGTGATAACCAAGATGTGATTCGCAAGTGGTACTTCAACGGAGTGATCGTCGATCATCACTATCCGTGGTTCATTGCCGGAGCGGACCAGAGTGCCTGCTACCGAGTGACCGCCGCCGCGTACTTCAACCAGATTGCGAAATTCACCGGCGTCTCGCGAACCGAAGTCTCTAACCAATACCCCCATTCTTTCAGCCTGTTCGAANGCATTCACAAAGGTGACGGGNCCGTTCCCCGTCCGCCCAAGAAGCCCTCGAAGAGCTGCAAGGACGAGGATCCNTCTGTCATAGCCACCAATCTCNCCGGTGACTCTNACCTCTATGTCGTCTGGTATGCCATTGACTAAACCGCCAAGAAAAGTCCCGAGCCGCTCACCAATTCCGACATAGGGTCGNAGTGCGTCNGATGCCTCTTCAGCGGCGATATTGACTGCGAACGGAACGAAGTCACCGTCNAGTGCNAAGGCAACCTGTTCGGCAATTGTCACGCCAGCNCGGTNTTGCGCCTCATANGTNCTGGCGCCCAGGTGAGGGGTTACGACTACTTCCGGTCGACCNAATAGTGGTGATTTCGATTTGGGTTCCGTATCAAAAACGTCCAANGCGGCGCCAGCTATTTGACCCTTCTTCAGGGCCGCCTCTAAATCGGTTTCCACAACAACCCCTCCGCGTGCCGCATTGACCAGACGGGCACCAGGTTTGAACTTGGCAAATGTTTCGGCGTTGAAGAGGCCAATCGTTTGAGCGTTTTTTGGCAAGTGAACCGTCACAAAGTCGGAGTGGCTTAGCAATTCGTCCAGTTCCACCATTTCCACGTTGACGGATCGAGCTGAATCTGCGCTAACGAAAGGGTCGTAGGCCAGTAGTCGTACATCGAAGCCGTCTAAACGTTGCGCGACCAGTCGGCCCACTCGCCCAAGCCCTACAATTCCCACAGTTTTGTGAAGTAACTCCGTGCCTGTCCATAGTCCACGTTCCCAACGGCCATCAATGAGGGCTGCGTGAGCTTGCGGTAGGTTGCGCGCCAACGCGAGGAGTAGTCCGACCGNATGCTCNGCAGCTGACACCACGTTTGACTCCGGAGCGTTACAAACCAGNATTCCTCGTGACGTTGCGGCAGCAGTGTCAACGTTGTCCAANCCCACNCCCGCTCGCCCGACCACTTGAAGCTGAGGCGCTGCNTCAAGAAGTTGTTCGTCAACCACCGTCGCCGAACGGACAATCAAGGCGTCAGCCTCGGTGATCATTGATCGAAGTTCTTGGGCCGAGAGGTCAAGGTGAACGTTGACTTCATGCCCGCGGCTTCGCAGCAGGTCAAGACCTGCTTTCGACAGCGTCTCCGACACCAGGACACGCGACATTTCAGCTTTCAACCAGCTCAGCGATACGGTTAATACCTTCGATTAAGTCGTCGATTCCCAATGCGAAAGAAAAGCGGGCGTAGCCGGCGGCACCAAAAGCTTCGCCCGGTACGAACGCCACATTTGCTTCTTCCAACACAACCGTCGCCAAATCAAGAGTTGATTCCACTTCACGTCCCGCTACTTTGCGGCCGATCAGTCCTTGCATTGAGGGGAAGGCGTAGAAAGCTCCTTGGGGTTCGAGGCACACGACCCCATCAATGTCATTCAACATTTGGTAGATCGTGACGCGACGTTCGTCGAAAGCTGCGCGCATTGCGTTCACGTCGTCGAGTTCTCCGTTGAGAGCCGCGGTAGCTGCGATTTGGGCCACGTTGCAAACATTGGAGGTGGCGTGACTTTGCATGTTGGAAGCCGCCTTGATGAGGTCAGGCGGGCCCGCCATCCAGCCGACACGCCATCCNGTCATCGCGTAGGTCTTNGCTACGCCGTTTANCACCACGCACTTNTCCAGAATTTCGGGGACCAAGACGGGCATGGAATGGTGAACGGCGTCTCCGTANACGAGGTGTTCGTATATTTCGTCGGTGATCACCCATATNTCGTTTTCGACAGCCCAGCGGCCTATCGCCTCAATTTCTTCTNTCCGATAGACAGCGCCGGTNGGATTCGAGGGGGAAACGAAAACGAGAACTTTTGTTCGTTCGTTTCTCGATGCTTCAAGTTGTTCGACCGTCACCCGAAATCCTTGATCGGCACCCGCGAAAACCTCCACTGGAATTCCGCCAAACATGCGAATTGATTCCGGATAAGTTGTCCAATAGGGAGCGGGAAGCAACACTTCATCGCCNGGGTCCAACAACGTCATCATTGTGTTGAAAACGGCTTGTTTGCCGCCGTTAGTAACTAAAAATTGTCCCGCTGGCACATCGAGCCCGGAGTCACGCATCGTCTTCGCGGATAATGCTTCTTTGAGTGCCGGAAGTCCACCCGCGGGCGAATAACGGTGATATTTGGGGTCGGAGCACGCGTCTATAGCTGCCTCAACTATGTGTGCGGGTGTCGCGAAGTCGGGTTCACCGGCACCGAAGCCAATGACATTAAGACCTTCAGCCTGNAAAGCTTTGGCTTTCGCGTCGACCGCAAGTGTTGCTGATTCAGCGATCTGTCCAACTGCGGAAGAAATTCGTTTGGTCACGGATAGGATCCTAGTGATCAGGACGTGTCGCAAACGTCCGACGGACATAGTGGCAGGCGATGACCGCGACCGAAACTTCCATTTCCCTTCCCGCCGATTTACTACCTAAAGATGGACGTTTCGGATCAGGCCCTTCAAAGGTTCGACCTGAGGCTGTTCACGCTCTTTCTAGTCTCGCTCAAGACTATTTAGGGACCAGTCACCGNCAGGCGACCGTTAAGGACCAGGTAGCGAGGCTACGCACGGGGCTGATGAACTTATTCGATCTACCCGACGGCTGGGAAATTGTTTTAGGCAACGGTGGGACGACTCTCTTTTGGGATGCGGCGTCCTTCGGGTTGATCGAATACGCCAGCCAACATTTGGCCTTCGGTGAGTTTTCGTCAAAATTCGCGAAAGTCGTCCAGGCAGCACCCCACCTCGCGGAACCTCAAATCATCAGTAGCGAACCAGGGACTCACCCATTTCCGGTNGAGGCCGATGTCGACAGCTATGCGCTTACNCACAACGAGACGTCAACGGGGGTATCGGCGACGCTAAGCCGTCCAAGTGGAGAGGGCTTGGTGCTGGTAGATGCAACCTCGGCTGCGGGAGCCATCGTCTGGGAGTCATCTGAGGTCGATTGTTACTACTTNGCCCCACAAAAGGCCTTGGCGTCCGATGGCGGTTTGTGGCTTGCCGCATGTTCTCCGCNCGCGATTGAGCGCATCGAACGGCTCTCCTACGAAGACCGTTGGGTCCCTCCCAGCTTGGATTTAGGGAACGCGCTCAGTAGCTCTCGCCAAAATCAGACCTATAACACTCCAGGTCTCGCGACAATTCTTCTGGCTGCTGAAATGGTTGAATGGATTAACGAGTCGGGCGGACTTCGGTGGGCAGAAGCTCGTTGCCGGGAGAGTAGCGACGCTATTTACCGATGGGCAGAGAACAACTCNTTCGCCGAACCCTTTGTCACCGACGCGAGCCAACGTTCACCTGTCGTCTGCACCATTGACATCGAGGGTGTCGACGCAGACACAATCAGTGGTGTGCTTCGAGCCAACGGCATTCTCGACACTGAGTCATATAGGAAGCTCGGTCGAAATCAGCTTCGGATTGCCACATTCCCCGCNATTGATCCCGAAGATGTACATGCATTGTGCTCCTGCGTTGATTACGTCGTCGAAGCTTTGAACTAACCGACGTCGCGGAAACNTGCCTCGCTCACTCAATTCATATACGCGTGCTCGGGATGAAACGCGACTAGTCGTGCCGCAGAGTTTTGGCGGCTCAACACACGAGTCCAAGAGTCAATCGGATCTGAAATTAAGTCTTCGGGCTTGGACTCGAAGGTCCACCAGGCTCCCTCTTGTAGTTCGGCTTGCAACTGACCCGGACTCCAGCCNGAATAACCCAAATAGAGGCATACATTTCCGAAGTCTTGTTGAGCTATATCGNGCTCCTCTTCCAGATTCAACAGCGCGATGTGTTCGGTGACGGAGGTCGCACCTCTCNAGGNCGCCGATGCGNGAGCGAGCGCAACTAATGAATTTGTTTGGACGGGGCCGCCNGAAAAAACTCTGGGCGCGCTTGAGCTACTTNCNGCCCATCCGGGAACAATCTGGTCNACTGANATCTCGGATGGCCGGTTGAGAATGACACCCAAAGAACCTTCTGATCCATGATCGATAATCAGGATTACCGANCGCCAAAAATTCGGGTCCTCCAGCTGGGGAGTGGCTACGAGTAGACANCCTCGTCGAGGNGCACTTATTGGGGTCTCTAACCGGTAGGCCAACGGTTAACTCCTTCCCGNAGACGACGACGCAACCGACGCCTTNCGCGTTAGTTGACGTCACCGCCGGATGCTTCAGTGACATCCTGTTTNCCCGCTGTAATCCAAGGCATCATNGCACGCAATTCGGTTCCTACAGCCTCAATGGGATGTTGCTTCCCTTCCTCCACCAGGCGCTTGTAATTTGGCAGCCCATTCCGATTCTCATCAATCCATTCGTTAGCGAAGCTNCCGTCTTGGATTTCAGCGAGGATTCGTCTCATCTCTGCCCGTGTTTCGTCAGTAATGATTCGAGGCCCTCGGGTTAAGTCTCCATATTCGGCNGTTGTTGAAATGGAATAACGCATTCCGGCGATCCCGGCTTCATAGATAAAGTCCACAATCANCTTCACTTCGTGAAGCGTTTCAAAGTAGGCCGACTCGGGTTGATAGCCCGCCTCAACNAGCGTGTCGTAACCGGCTCGGATCAATTCNGTCAAACCGCCGCAGAGCACGACTTGCTCGCCAAATAGGTCGGTTTCGGTTTCCTCCGCGAAAGTTGTGGTCANCACACCGCCCCGGGTACCTCCGATTCCCTTCGCGTATGCAAGCGCATCGGCCAACGCATCGCCTGTCGCGTCTTGGTGGATCGCAACAAGCGCCGGAACCCCGCCGCCTTCAACGTATGTCCGACGAACATNGTGGCCAGGACCCTTCGGGGCGATCATCCAAACATCAACATCGCTGGGAGGNTGAATTTGGTCGAAATGGATATTGAAACCGTGAGAAAACGCGACAGCATCCCCAGCGGATAATTGCGGGGCGATTTGTTCTGCNTAGATTGCTGCCTGTTCTGTATCNGGTAACGCCATCATCATGACATCGGCCTGTGCCGCAGCTTCAGAGATACCGAGAACNGCCAAACCTTCGGCTTCCGCCTTTGCAATTGATGAAGAACCTTCGCGAAGACCGACAACGACGTTGACACCGCTGTCGCGAAGGTTCAACGCATGTGCATGCCCCTGTGATCCGTAACCCATGATCGCGACAGTCCGACCTGTGAGGCGTCCTAAATCTGCATCATCTTCGTAGTAAATGGTGGCTGGCATCGATGTACTCCTGATGGAAGAAACCGCTCNGCGGTTTAAGTTGGTNTGTTTCTAGACACGATTCTCAGTCACCGAGACGGCCTAACGCAATCCGACCTGTTCNCTGTAGCTCAAGAATTCCGAATTTATGGAGGGCAGATTCACAGAGATCGAGTTGATCAGGGTGCGCGTGGAGGCTGACGATTATCTCNTTATCGTTGGAATCGACGATCGATCCTCCATATTGCGTCAACAGTTGTTNGACGGCCTCGGGGTCAGCGCCAATCACCCGTGCCAACATCAACTCGCGCTCAATTGAAGNAGCTGGTTGCAGTTCGGTGATTTCGAGCACGTTGACGAGCTTGTCCANTTGCTTGGTTATTTGAGCTACGTCAGTGTTGTGGACATCCACCACGATGATGATTCGGCTCAGCGTCGCGTCATCGGTGGGCGCCACCGCCAGGGAAAAAATGTTGAACCCTCTGCGGCTAAACAAGCCCGCAATTCGGGCCAAAACTCCAAAGCGATTTTCAACAAGCACCGCGAGGATATGAAGGTCTTGTTGAGCCTCGGTATCGGTCGCCTTGGTCATGAGGGCGCAGTACCTTTCGCTTTAGCGTCTGCATCTCCTTCGGGACCAAGAATGATGTCNTCGTTGGAGCCNCCAGCGGGAACCATCGGGTAAACCTTTTCGAAGGCGTCAACTCTAAAGTCAATAACGACTGGGCGGTCGTTGATGGAGTTCGCCTTCTCGATGGCAGANACAACTTCTTCGGCGGATTCAACGCGAATTCCGGCACATCCCATAGCTTCAGCCCATCCAACATAATCNGGGTGATCCGGGCTNAAGTANACTTCGCTATANCGCTCTTCGTAAAAAAGTTCCTGCCACTGACGAACCATTCCCAAGTAAGCGTTGTTGAGGATTGCNATCTTGACNGGAATTTTTTCAGCTGCTGCNGTGATGAGTTCCTGAGCTGTCATCTGGAAACATCCGTCGCCGTCGATCGCCCAAACGGTTCGGTCGGGTTGTCCGGNCTTCGCCCCAATTGCCGCCGGAACGGCAAATCCCATAGTCCCTAATCCACCNGAATTCACCCANGTATACGGATAGTCGAANTTCCAATACTGGCTTGCCCACATCTGATGTTGCCCTACGCCNGCNACGACAATGGTGTCATCGGGCGTGTTGTCGCGTAATTGTTCAAGAACGAACTGCGGTTTTAGGGGGAATCCGCCGTCCGCTTGTTCGTAGGTCAGTGGGTGCTGTTCTTGCCAGCCGCTGATTGTCGATTTCCAGGNGGACCGGTCAGGACTANTTCCAGCCGACGTTTGGAATTCAACAATGAGGGCCTCTAACGCCNTCTTAGCGTCTCCCTGGATGGCNACGTCAGGGCGTCGTACTTTGCCGNGTTCGGCAGGGTCGATATCGACATGGATGATTTTGGCGTCNGGGGCGAAAAATTCCGCGTTTCCCGTNACGCGNTCATCGAAGCGAGCACCGAGGTTAATNAGTAGGTCCGACCGCTGAAACGCCATAACCGACGTGTAATTACCNTGCATGCCTGGCATCCCGAGGCATAGGGGATCACTGTCGGGGAATACGCCTCGCGCCATCAAGGTGGTGACGACATGAATACCGGTGGCTTCAACGAACCGCTTTAACGCGTCGCTAGCGCGCGCCTTGAGTAACCCTCCTCCTGCGTAGATGACTGGGCGTTCGGACGCGCAGATGAGTTCTATNGCTTCAGAAATTTTTTGAGGGTCAACCTCAGTGGATGGCGCATATCCCGGAAGGTCGACTTCGTCAGGCCAGTACCACTCCATCATTTCGTTGCTGACATCTTTTGGGACGTCGATAAGGACAGGCCCTGGCCGTCCAGTGGTGGCAATGTGGAAAGCCTCCTTGACGATTCTGGGGATGTCGGAGGGATCGGTTATGAGATAGTTGTGCTTGGTGACGGCCATCGTTATTCCGGTGGTGTCACACTCTTGGAAAGCATCAGAACCAATCGATCCCAAGGCAACTTGTCCCGTAATTGCCACCATTGGCACTGAATCCATGTACGCGTCGCAAAGCGGAGTAACAATGTTCGTCGCTGCTGGACCACTGGTGACGATTGCTACCCCTGGCTTACCGGTCACATTCGCGTAGCCCTGCGCCATGTGACCTGCGCCTTGTTCATGGCGGACAAGTACGTGNCGAATCTTCGAGTCCAGGATCGGGTCATACACAGGGAGGATCGCTCCNCCAGGAAGGCCGAACATCACCTCGACATCACACATCTCAAGACTCTTGATGAGGGCTTGAGCGCCAGTGAGTTCCATCGGTTTTCCTTACTGTCAAATTTGATTGGTACGGGATTCGGTGCGGCCTAGAAACGGAAAAGGCCCCCGGCGGGGACCATCGGAAAGCGGGATCGGACGACCCGCCTATGCGGGTACTACAAGAAAGCGATTGACGCGAGAGTGATGTGTCTGTGATCGCACACAGCCATTTTGGCGGCGAGCGCTGCTACTCGCAACCCATAAAGAAAGATCTCGCTGTTCTCNATGACGCTCAAGGGTAGATTCAACGCTTAATGCCACGGCTTTCGAGGACCTCACGCGTCATCATTCTCGCCGTGATAGCGGTCTCAATCATCGCTTTGTTACAGGTCCCTCACGACATTGGTACCTCCTCGGGTGGTCGAGACCAAATTCGATGGCGAATGCCACAACAAAGTTCAGTCCTCTCCGAGGAAACCCGGGAGTTTGAACTCTCGAACGAAAGTTGCCCTCCGGGCCTTCCTTTACTTGAAGCAACGCAGGTTGATTCCGTCGATCTGGAATTATCTCTATTTCTTGACCTCCCAGGGGCTACTTCGCTGGTGTTCTATNACACGAACAGTGGGTTTGTTGCCGAGCGGACCGGCCGNGTGTACGCGTTTGAGGCAGGCGAGATGGTGACCGGACCGGTCATTGACCTCGCGGCAAATACCAGTNGTGACTTGGACCAGGGACTATTAGGTTTGGCGCTTTCTCCCGACAAGGAGTGGCTCTATCTCAATCGGACCGACTTGGAGGGTTCAAGCGTGGTGACGGCCCATTCGTTGCGTTCTGGNATCNCNGATGCCGGCACCGGGGTGGAGATCATCATTGTTGATCAACCGTCCGCTATGCACAACGGNGGCGATCTCATATTTGATCGTGAGGGATACCTACTTGTGTCTTTCGGCGACGGNGGCGGTTTGGGTGATCCGCACGGNCANGGTCAAGATCTTTCGACACCCNTAGGATCGGTGCTCCGGCTTCAGGTCAACCCCTCTTCTTGGCCACCCCACCAGCCAGCTCCGGGAAATCCGAACCTCGGCCCTGATTCCGATCCCCGCATTTGGGTTAGTGGGGTACGGAACCCTTTCCGTTTCTCGTTCGATGAAGCGACGGGCAACCTCTGGTTAACAGACCTCGGGCAACAATGCGTCGAGGAGGTAAATGTGTTGGCATCCNATGAGGCGGGCGCCAATTTGGGCTGGAACCTTGTGGAGGGCTCGCGACCCTTCATGGGACGGNACAACTCTTCTCTACGCAGCCCNGATTTCGAGTACCGGCACGGGCGCGGACGTTGCGCAATCATCGGTGGATTTGTCGTCCATGACGGCCCTGATCCGATTCTCGAGGATCGTTATTTGTTCACCGATATGTGCGGCGCGCAATTGATGTCTCTGCAATTGGGCGACGACCCTTCGGTGTTGGCACTTCCTCTGTACGCAACCCACCCNGTGGCTTTCGCCACAGGCCATGCGCGAGATCTTTATCTCATAGACCTTGCCAGCGGGGTTTGGCGTATCCACGCTAAAGGCTGATCGACATTGTTTCGCCGAACCNCTCATGACCGCGCCATCTTGGTTCTTGCTCTGCCTGCTTTTGGTGCGTTGATCGCCGAGCCTCTTTATGTGTTGACTGATACGGCAATCGTCGGGCACCTCAGCACCGAAGCCCTCGCCGGTCTCGCGGTCGCGGCCGCGATCTTGCTGACCGTCTTTTCCATGCTCATCTTTCTGGCTTACGGCACCACAGGAATAGTTGGTCGTCTTCTCGGCTCAGGTCAGCAACGCGAAGCCGCGGCCCAAGGCGTCCAAGCGGTGTGGCTCGCTATTTTTTCTGGGGCTGTGGTCACGATCGCCATCGCGCTGTTCTCGGGAGCTTTGGTCGACCTATTCGAACCAAGTTTTCTGGTGCGTAGAGAAGCATTGACGTACCTAAGAATTAGCTTGATTGGATTAATTGGACAGCTCATCGTGATGGGCGGAACCGGCTACCTCCGCGGCCTACAGAACACGCGCACTCCGCTGATCGTGGCTCTTGCCGGGGCCCTAATCAATCTAGGGCTGGAACTCGTCCTGGTTTTTGTCTTTGATCTAGGNATNGCCGGATCAGCCTGGTCAACCGTGGTTGCTCAGTGGCTATGCGCTTTGGCTTATCTGGCCGTGATCTCCAGGGCGTCGATAAAACTTCAAGCGTCCGTGTGGCCCAATTTCAGTCGTCTCTTGCGTTACGCCCGCGTCGGATTCCATTTGTTCGTCAGAACGAGCGCTCTCCGGGCGTCATTTCTCCTAGCAGCCGCGCTCGCGGCAAGAAAGGGGACCACCGAATTAGCAGCACATCAAATAGGTATCGAAGTTTGGACTNTGCTGACTTTGGCGTTGGATTCAGTCGCAATTGCTGGTCAGGCCTTGATAGCTAAATTTCTGGGAGCCGGTCAGGTTGAAACCGCCAAAGCCGCTAGTCGTCGAATGATCGGCTTGAGCATTCAAGTCGGATGTGTCGCNGGCGCGCTGCTCTTAGTTGTCCGATCGCCTATCGCTCAGCTTTTTACGAACGACCAGAACGTGGCAGAGCTAACTGGTTTTCTTTTCGTTTTTGTCGCTCTGACACAGCCACTCAATGGTCTTGTATTCGGCATTGACGGCATCNTGATCGGGGCAGGTGATCTTCGGTTCTTGGCGTGGGCGATGACCGGTACNTTCGCCGCGTACGCGGGNTTTGCGCTCGGCACGGCGAATCTGGGAATGGGCTGGCTTTGGGTGTGTNTGGTCGCCTTCATGCTTTTCAGGGGCGGAGCAGTTTGGGGGAGATTTAAACAAGAGGGCTGGATTCGTGTTGGCGCCGANTAATGATNCANCGACCGCGAGACCGGATCTGATGCTACAAATTTGTACCGCAATCAGAATTNGAGGTTCTTATGCCATCGATCCGAGCGATCGAGGACATCGGCGTTCGGCACCAGGCGCGTCTAAGGGCCGCGGATCTAGGGTCATGTAAAAGTTTGTTGGAAGCGGGGGCGACGAAACGCGGCCGACGGGTTATCTCTGAAACTGTGGGCGTCGCGGAAAGTCGGGTGTTCGAGTGGGTCAACAAAGCAGACCTAATGCGAATCAGAGGTATTTCTACTCAGTATTCGGAACTCCTCGAAGCGGTCGGAGTTGACTCNCTACGAAAATTGCGCAAGAGCCGTATCACNCAACTCCACAAGGCTCTCATTCGCGCGAACGACAACCGCCGTAACCCNTTGGTAAAGCGAATACCCTCACAAGATCAGATCAAGGACTGGATANGGCAAGCAAAGCGACTGCCTCAAGCTGTGAAATAAGTTGGTTGCGGCAACCCATCATCCTCTTCGCTGTCGAAGAATCGCGCCGACGGCCTTGCCGTCCGCCTGCCCTTTGGTGGCCTTCATCACCGCTCCGACGAACACACCCTGAACTTTGTCTTCGCCGTCGCANAACTTGGCCCAAGCATCAGGATTTTCCGAGATGATTCGGTCGACCAGNGACTCAAGTTCGGTGGANTCCATAGCTTCGAACCCGTGCTTTTCGGCGATTGTNGCCGGATCGAGACCGCTCTCGACCATCTCTGCCAAAACCTGCTTGGATTGTGTCGCGGTCAGAGCTCCCGATTTTTCCATTTCAAGGAGGTCGGCGAAATAGCCCCCGTCAAGTCCCGAGGCGCCTTCGATTGCGAGATTCTGTANGGCATGNGTGACTGCTCGTCGGGCATCCGCNCCNGCGTCGANTGCAGCGAACACCAGCGGCGATAGNCCGCGGTTTACGACGGTGGCCGCCGTTTCAAAATCTGTGTCCGNGAGCGACACGAGTCTTGCGCGTTGTTCAGCGGGAAGTTCAGGCATTCCNGCCTCGATTTGTTGAATCCAATTCGAATCCGGTTCCAGAAGCACTAAGTCAGGTTCTGGGAAATAGCGATAATCGTTNGCTTCTTCTTTAGAGCGCAGCGTGTAGGTTTTTCCTTCTTCTGACCAATGGCGGGTCTCTTGTTGCGGTGCTTCACCCGCTTCGTACAACTTGATATGGCGGTCGGCTTCNTAGCCAATAGCGCGCTGTAGCGAGCGCAGCGAGTTCAAGTTTTTTATCTCGCAACGAGTGCGCAATTCGTCCGAGCCGATTGGTCGCACACTTACGTTGGCATCAACTCTCATTGACCCTTGTTCTAAACGCGCTTCTGACGCCCCGGTGGTTATCAATATCGCCCGAAGCTCTTCCACATATGCTCGCGCGTCTTCGGCCGATCTNAGATCCGGCCGCGAAACGACTTCAAGCAGCGGGACCCCCGCCCGGTTGTAGTCCACCAGAGCCTCCGAAGCCCCATGAATTCGTCCGTCTTCGCCACCTATGTGAGTGGTCTTCCCTGCGTCTTCTTCAAGATGGGCGCGTTCGATACGTATTCGGGTGCCGTTGGGAAGGTCAAGAGAGCCATCGACACATATGGGTTGGTCGTACTGNCTGACCTGATAATCCTTGGGCATGTCGGGATAAAAATAGTTTTTTCGGTGAAAAACNGACGGCCGAATATCGCAACCCAGTGCTATGCCAANAGTCATCGCTAGCTCAACGGCTCTTCGGTTTAGTACCGGCAAGGAACCGGGCAAGCCCAGACATACCGGAGTGACGTTGGTGTTGGGTTCATCACCGAAACGATTCGGCGCATGAGAAAAGAGCTTCGTTTCGGTCGCCAATTCAACGTGCACTTCTAACCCAACCACAATTTCCCACTCGCTCACGGGGTCCCTCCGAGGGGGGCGTGCGTCTCGATGAAGGACGCTGTTCGGAACATGATCGGTTCTCCCAGCTGCGCAGCCATCACTTGTACACCCACAGGCATGTCGTAGGCGCCAGTGCCAAAGGGAACGGACATAGCCGGGTCGCCAACCAAGTTGCTTGCGACAGTGCAGGTGTCACAGCGATACATGCTCATGGGGTCTGAACGCTCTCCAAATTTGAATGCAACAGACGGGGAAGTCGGNGATACAAGAACGTCGTGGCTCGAGTAGGCAGCGTCAAAGTCACGTCTCGTCAAAGTGCGTACCCTTTGGGCCTTGCCGTAATAGGCGTCGTAATAGCCGGCGCTCAACGCAAATGTTCCCAGCATTACCCTCGCGACNACCTCATCACCGAAACCACTGCGTCGGGTGGTTGAGTTCATGAATTTTACGTCGACGCCCTCGGCTCTCATTCCATAACGGACGCCGTCATAGCGAGCCAGGTTGCTTGAAGCTTCAGCGGGCGCGATGAGGTAATAGGCAGCCAGCCCGTATTCCACAGCGGGTACCGACACAAAATCGACCACGGCACCTGAAGCGCTCAGCAGGTCGGCTACTTCGTGCACGCGGGAAACGACGTCTTCGTCTATCCCTTGGAGCAACTCTCGCACNATCCCCACCCGCAGTCCCTCAACGCCACGACCTAGATTGTCAACGAGGTCGGGAACTGGTGCGGGGATCGANGTGCTATCTAGCGGATCGTGTCCTGCGATTACTTCGAGAGTTGCAGCCGCATCAGCCACATCATTCGCGAATGGCCCAATTTGATCAAACGAGGAGGCAAAGGCGATGAGTCCATAGCGGCTGACNAGNCCATAGGTGGGCTTCACTCCNACCACACCGCACAGAGCTGCTGGTTGCCGTATCGATCCGCCGGTATCAGAACCTAANGAAATGGCCGCGAAACCCGCGGCGACCGCAGCCGCCGAACCTCCGCTAGAACCTCCGGGAACTCTGCTTAAATCATGAGGATTGCGGGTAGGACCAAATGCTGAATTTTCGGTTGAGCTGCCCATCGCGAATTCGTCAAGGTTTGTCTTTCCAATGACCACNGCACCGGCGGCCGTGAGACGTTCGACCACGGTGGCATCGTAAGGCGGTTCCCACCCCTCGAGGATCCGTGATGAACATGTGGTCGCTAAACCTCGTGTACATAAGTTGTCTTTCAAGGCGACCGGGACGCCTGCAAGGGGTCCTGGGTCGCGGCCAGATTTGACTGTCTCGTCTACCGTCGCAGCCATTTCGATGGCCTTCTCGCGCGTGAGGAGGTTGAAGGCGTGCACCTCTGATTCTCGAGATTCGATCGCTGCTAGGTACTCCTCTAACGTGGCGACAGCGCTTTTTCGACCCTCTCGAATTTCTGAGGCCAGACTTATTGCGGAGTTCAAAGCGACTCTCCCAACACCGGTGGCACGCGAAACTGTCCATCAGAGGAGTCTGGGGCTTGAGTCAGTATTTCTTCTCGGGCGACGGTTGGTCCAGCGACGTCGTCTCGTAACACGTTGGACAACGGGTATGGGTGCGACATTGGCGGCACCGACTCGAGATCAAGTGCTTCTAACTGGGTAACGTGATCCAGAATTTTTCCAAGATGTTCAGTGAAGTGAGCGATTTCTTCATCATCAAGTTCGATTCGTGCCAACGAGGCAATGTGAACGACAAGGTCTCGTGAGAGAAGTTGGGTCATCTTGTTTAGTCTCCTAAAGGGTTCACACGTAAGGGTCGTTTGCGCTCAAAGGTTCTTGCCACCAATCCTCTGGTGAGGGCTGCCACTCATCGACGGGAAGAGGGTAGATGCAATCGACGGGGCATGGATCAAGACACTTGTCGCAGCCCGAGCACAGCTCCGGGAGAATAATGACATCAATACCGTGGTTGAAGATGGCACCAAAATTTGGTGGGCACGCTCGTAAACATGCGTCGCAATTTATGCATTCGGACATGTCGATGTACATGGGGGGATTAGGCCACTTGGTATGCCGTTCTCGACTCTCGATGCGCGACTTTCGCGCTGCGCTAGTTCCCGATGCCATCTATTGAATTCTAAGGGGCGACCTTCGCTCCGATTCGGCAAGGGTGCGCAAACCTACAGATACTTTGGACGGTGCGAGCACCCAACTTTGACCATCCGGGGCAGAACCAGGAGAATTAATCTTGTGCGGGGGCCCAGAGAAGGACTGTGCTACCGGGCCGCAACAAGGTTCCCGCTGCTGGTTCGGTTCCTTGGACTTGGGAGCCGCCGCCTCTAGTTTCGCCCACTTGGAGCCCTACTTCGGCGAGGCGACGCTGTGCATCGACCACAGTGAGTCCGCGCATATCGGGAACCTCCCGTCGGTCCGGGCCTGAAGAAACGGTCAGGGTTACTTCGGATCCTCTATCGATAAGCAGACCTGGGGTCAGCCCTTGGCTCAAGATGGTGCCCTCGCCAATCGTTTCGCTGGGTTCTAACTCCACTGGTCTGGCGACTGTCAATTGAAGCTCTTCAAGCGCTTTTTCGGCGTCGCGGAGATTCATTCCAGTGAGTTGCGGAACTGTCCGCGGCACGGGTCCTCCCGAAACAACGAGCACCGCTCGTGTTCCCGGATCCCTTAATGCACCACCTAATGCGGGCTTGCCGTTGATCAACACTTTCATGACTTCGCCAACGGTGATCTTTTCGTCGTAGAGCGGCTGTACGAGGTCAACTTCGAATCCCTTTGTCTCAAATCGAGCTACAGCAGCAGCAGCTGGTAAGCCAAGAACCAGTGGCGTCATTCGTAGGCGTGGGCCGCTGACGACCTCGACGACGAGCATCTCTCCTTCCCTCAGATGGCGACCCGGCGATGGTCTCTGCGCGAGAACAATCCCCACCGGCAAGTCATCAGTTCGCACTTGGTCTTCGTCGAGAACCCAAGAACGGGAGTCTGCGATTGCTCGCACTTCGCCTACTGTGCGGCCGGTGTAATCCTGAACGAGATGGGCGGGCGACCCTTGAGGTTGAACACTGCTCACCGCCCAAGCTGTTCCCACAGATAACAGAGCAAACACGAGACCAACAGTCGCTCCTACCTTCCAAACCGGACGCCATCTCGGTCTCAAGGGTCCCTTGGAGTAAGGGAGATCTGCGTCCGGGACGACGGGCTCGCTGTCGATTGCATCTAGGAGCGCTTGAGGAATGGCGATTTTTTTGGGCTTTGTGAAACCTTTCGTGGCCTCAATCAGACCTTGGCTCAACGCCATCGAGTCGCAACGCATGTCGGGTTCATAGCGCCCGGCTTCAGTCAGAATCTCAACGGCGCTNCCAAATTCGGCGGAGATCTGAAGATCCGTTCCCGGTTGGTCGTTGGGCTTGACGCTCTGTGCCTTTTTGTGATCACCGGTATCTTGGGCGACTGCGGCAACAAGCGTGGCGGCTAACGAATAGACGTCAGCTGCATATCCACCACTCCCGGTAACCATTTCAGGTGCCGCGTATACGCTTGACGGTTCCGTCAAGCCGGTTCCAACAACAGAAAGGCGACCTGCCTCGGCAGCATTGAATGCGTTTGCCAAAAAGAAACCTGCAAGNTTGCTTGAGCCATCAGCGCCTATGAGCAAATTGGAGGGGGAAATGNCGCCNTGACAAAGNCCTGCTNGATGAACGACNGCTAATCCNGANGCAACNTCGAAGCCCANCTGTGTTGCTTGAGCGGCTGTTAGCAGGTGACCTTGGTCCAATAGCGTCTGCAGGTTGGTNGCTGGAAAATTGTCNGTAACCAANTAGACGATTCCNTCTGACTGACCCCAANCGTAAACAGTTTCCACNTGCGGATGGGAGATCGCATTTGCNGTCGCGATNTCNGACGTCAACCGCTTAAAGAACTCAACGTCTCCCGAGATCGATCTGCTCAAAATTTTGATGGATATTCGATCGTCGCTGACGAGATCGCGGGCGTTGTATTCGTCCCAACCACGACCCCCAATGCTTTGGGAAATTAGCCGGTAACGGTCGTCTAGTACTCGACCAATCCACTGGTTCGGCTGACTTATCTCCACGTCTTGACAGTACTGGCACAAATGCTGTCGCTAAGAGCGCCAAATTCCATATGCCTCTCAATTCAGCCATGATGGTCAAGTGGATGACACCCAAAACGGTGANGAAGCCGCAAATCNTTTAGCCCTCAATTGGTCGTTGCGGAAAGGTGTCGCCTCGACTGTGACCCTCGTTGTTGTCTTATTGCTTGGGCTCATTATTTGGGTTGCTNCGGCTAGTAGAGGAAGTCCGAGGCCCACCACTTTTCCCGCCGGACTCCTCGCGGTCGTCCCCGAAGAAGGAGATCAGGCTCCGCGGCAAGGACCGGTCGGTGTTTCCTTGAGCCCAGGGTGGCGGCCGACNCTTACCATCNACGACGTTACGATTCCTGATGATCAGCTGAACGCTGGTACTCGNCAACTTGGAGAATATTTTTTCTCGCCCGCTCCCGGGCGCGCTATCTCCGAAATGCGAGCTGGTCAGATATGTGCTCACGTAGTCGCTGTACCAACAATCGACGTTGAGGTCGACAACATCNATTACAGCTGGTGTTGGACCTCGTTTTAGTGGAGAGACCTAGGGCAACTGTCCTGTCTGAAGAAGGTGCCGAAGTTCTNTCTCTCCCAGAATCGGGATCCCGAGATCACTAGCTTTGTCGAGTTTGGTCTGACCCGCCTCCGCACCTACGACTAGGGCGTAGGTGCTTTTGGAAACACCGCCNGGCGATTTTCCCCCGCGGGCGCGGATCGCCTGNTTTGCTTCCTCTCGTGTCACAAACCATCCATCTAGTGATCCNGTGACCACGACGGAGCGACCCTCCAAAATCTGTGGCNCGTCNGCTTCGCCTTCGACAAAATCGAGACGGACACCATTCTTTGAGAGNTTGCCGATTACCGCCCGGTGATGAGTGTCTTCAAAAAAGTCTTTGACGCTTTGGGCAATTATTGGTCCTATTCCGTCTATNGCCGCTATGTCGTCGATGTCAGCCGCCGAGATCGTTTCGATATCACCGAAACGTCGAGCTAACAACTCTGCGGTGGTCGGGCCAAGGTGTTCGACGCCTAATCCGATCAGAAGGTTGGGCAGCGGGCAGTCGCGTGCGTGGTCGANGGCAGTTAGCAAATTGTTGACCAGTGTCTCATTGGTGGAGTCGCTTACCAAAACTCCAAGAAGTTCTTGCTTGGTTAAAGTGAAAAGATCACCTACGTCTTCGACAAGTCCCTGTTCCACGAGAACCCGCACCGTTCGCTCGCCTAAGCCTTCGATATCCAACGCGTTTCTGCTCGCGAAGTGACTGATCCCCGCTTCTATCCGTGACGAACATCGCCGGTTGACGCAATAGGTATTTGCATCACCTTCGGANCGNCGGAGTTTCTCGCNACAGCTCGGGCACGCNGTCGGAAATTTCCACGGCTTTGATGTAGCTGNTCGTTCGACGAGNACCGGGCCCACGACTTCAGGAATTACATCGCCTGCTTTACGGACGATCACCGTGTCACCTGGTCGGACATCTTTCGCCAAAACCTGGTCCTCGTTATGCAACGTCGCCATTCCAACCGTCGAACCNCCCACAAAAACAGGCTCTAGNACGGCGAACGGAGTGGCGCGCCCGGTACGTCCAATTGACACGCTGATCGAGGTCAAGCGNGTTGTCTTTTCTTCCGGCGGGAACTTGAAAGCTATAGCCCATCGGGGAGCNCGACTCGTCGAGCCAAGAACCTCGCGCTCAGCTAGGTCCGAAATTTTGACGACCACTCCGTCAATTTCGTAGTCCGGGCTGTGACGATCTGCCATCCACATCTCGCAGAATTGGCGGACTTCACTGAAATCGGAAATTTCTCTGATTTCGGGGTTTACAGGCAGCCCAAGCCCTTCAAGGAATTCGAACGTCTGTTTAGACGATTCCATTTCNGGCCCGCCAANCACTTCNCCGAGTTGGTAACTCCAGAAGGCGAGTTTTCGTGAAGCCGTCACCGAAGGNTCTTTTTGTCGAAGACTTCCAGCTGCAGTGTTTCTTGGATTGGCGTAGAGCGGCTCCCCCTTTTCGAGTTGTTGATTATTGAGTTCTTCGAACCGCGATATTGGCAAATACACTTCGCCGCGAACCTCAAGAATCTGAGGGGCATTTTCGATGCGGTGAGGGATCCCGTCAATGGTCTTCACATTCGAGGTGACATCTTCNCCGATTCGACCGTTTCCCCGAGTCGCCGCTTGNATTAAATCGCCATTTTCGTAGCGGAGTGACACCGCTAAACCATCGAACTTCAACTCACAAACAAATCCAATTTGTCGCCCATCATTCGAACCCNTGAGGATCCTGTCATGCCATGCGTTGAGTTCGTCGAAATCCATGGCGTTATCTAGTGACATCATCGGAACACGATGTTCAACCGGCGAAAACAACTCGCTCGGTGTCGNTCCAACTGAAATGGTGGGCGAGTCGTTTGTTACCAAGTCCGGGCGGCGGNCCTCTATTTCNTCTAGTTCGCGGAGTAGTTCGTCGTAGACGGAATCAGGCACGCTAGGGAGATCGCGTCCGTAATATGCCTCGCCGTGGGCGGTCAACTGGGCCCTTAATTCCGCCGCGCGATCATGGTCTGAATCAGATTCACTCATGACAAACCTGACTCTAGCTAGCCAAAGGCGTCAGGTTTGTTGTTCTCATGTATCAACGGTTAGGACCCGTGGCTCCGAATAAGCCACGATTGAGGGGTGGACGTTCGTATAGCCTTCAGAAGTTTCGTCGGTCTTTGGGCGGTTTTGCCGTTCACGNTGGGCGCCGCGATCGACGCCGCGTTGAGCGATCAGTCAAGCCTCTTTCAAAATTCTGTGTCGGTTGGAGTCTGGATACTGTGGGGTGTGGTGCTTGGATCCTCAATGATTCGCCAACCTTGGGGATTAACGCTGATGCGAATTGTGGCTCCNTCCACCGTGCCGACATTGTTGATCGTAAATTCAATAGGGACACTTTCGATCCCGTCTTTTGCATTAGCAGTAGCGCATGCTGCAATCGCGTGTTTGCTTGCGTTCCTTCCCGAAACTGGCAACGTCATGGTCGACGGTCTGAGCTACGGNGACGAACGGCGCTTCTTGCTGCGTGCCCCCGGACCAATTCTGTTTGGCCCACTCATTCTGGTCTGGGNACTAGTCGTTTTAGGCAGCACTTCAGGTCCCCTGCTGCTGGCTTCGAGAGACTGGCCGCTTGGAATTGCCTTGACCGCAGTGGGGTGGCCGACAGCCATACTCGGTGTTCGGTCGTTGCATCAACTGGCCCGACGATGGTTGGTGTTCGTCCCTAATGGCTTCGTCATTCACGACTATTTAGCTGCTAGGGAGCCCTTCTTGCTTCGTAAACAAGANTTGTCTTCGTTCGGANCCGCTGCGGCCGATCTTGATANTGACGACCCTGACTTGATCGATGTCAGTCAGTTGGCACCAGGTCCNGTGCTGCACGTCACNCTCCACGGCGANGTGGAGGTCGTACCGCGAGCTCGAGGCGCAAGNGAGGTGAAGGTGGTGAAAGCCGTTTTGTTCTCACCGACGCGACCCGGATCTGTGTTAAGAGAGGCGCAGCTGCGGAATTTGGTNCGCTGAGNTTCAACGGGCGGTGGCGCCACCNATAACAGCATCGTCCAAATAAAAGACCACAGCCTGCCCAGGGGCGACTTTCCGGCGTGTTTNGAGCCAACGCATGGTGCCNTCGCTATAGAGGTGAGCCGGTGCCTCCTCACCGTGAGCACTGATCTGGGCTTCAACCAANCCCTGATGCGGTNGACCCGCCCAGAGATNGTCGGTGAGACGCACCGTTCGTGAGAGGAGCTCCGCGGCGTCGCCGACGACAACGCGNCGCGAAGGCACATCNACCTCTATCGCGTAGGTGCGATTGGNATTACCTCCNAGATCAAGACCCTTTCGTTGGCCAATGGTGACCAATTCGACCGCTTCCACAGAACCAAGGTTGGTGCCTTGTCTGTCCACAATCTCAGCAGGGTTCANATGCAAGCGTTGGGACAGGAAGCGAGCACGACCTTCTGAGGCAGTGATGAAACAAACATCTTGGCTATCTGGTTTCGCGGCGGAACGAAGGCCAAGTTCGGTCGCTAGCTTCCGAACTTGAGTCTTCGTCATGTCGCCGACTGGAAATTTGAGCATGGGCAAATCATCCTGAGGGATCATGTACAGGACGTAAGACTGGTCCTTTGCTTGATCGACTCCTCGAGCAATTCTTGGTCCGTTTGCCGTGTCGACGATTCGTGCATGATGACCGGTAGCTAAGGCGTCAAAGCCCAATCTTCGAGCTCGTTCGAGAAGAACATCGAATTTGATACGTCGGTTGCATTGAATACAGGGATTGGGAGTCAACCCCAACGCGTGGGCATCGACGTAGGGGCCGACAACGTGTTTTTCAAATTCGTCGCCGTAATTGAAAACAAAATGATCAATGTCCAACTGCTGAGCGACGCGGCGAGCATCGTCCACATCTGACACTGAACAACATCCTTGATCTTGAGGACCGCCCCAAAGTTTGAGGGTCACACCGGTGACCTCGTGTCCCTCTTGTTTCAGCANTGCAGCAGTCACTGCGCTATCCACACCGCCTGACATTGCCGCTAGCACCCGGCTCACGTCGCACCTCGCAATTGNTGGACACAATTCGGCACAACTTCGAGCGCGCGATCAATTTCCCATTCTTCGGTGCACCAGCCAATTGACAATCGCAGCGACCCTGCAGCAGCGACCCGATCGACTCCCATAGCCGCGAGGACGTGNGAGGGGTCCATCGCGCCGGATGCGCATGATGCCGCCGCTGAGGCCATGAGATCGAAACGTTCCAGCAAGACAAGTAAAGCTTCGCTTTCTACGTCAGCAATGAGAAGTTGAAGGAGACCNGCTGCTCGGTGCGGTTCGCGGATNGTCTCGTAGCAATCTGGGATAGCTGCGACNANCCCTTCAGCAAGACGGTCNGATAGCAGTCCGAGGCGCACGATCTCCGTTGTTCGAGACTCGTGGAGACATTGCAGGGCGGTCCCTAGAGCTACAATCCCCGCTGTGTTGTGAGTTCCGCTTCGGCGTTCCGCTTCTTGTCCTCCGCCCAATAGCTGGGGAGCCAANNNGACGTGGGGACGGNTGGCGAGCACACCAACTCCTTTTGGGGCACCAAACTTATGACCGCTAAGCGACATNAGGTCCGCCCGAGNTGCCGCTTTNGNAATATCCATCCAGTTGACAGCTTGAACCGCGTCTGTATGGAGAAGGGCCCGTGGTGCTACTCGGTCGCGAACGTCAGCGATCGGTTCAAGGTCAACGATTCGCCCNGACTCATTATTGACCAACATGACTGATAGAACNGCTACGTCGTCGTCNAGGACCGCTTCAAGATGGTCCAGATCGACGTCACCNTCCGAGGTAACTTTGATGATGCGNCCTCCGTGTGACTGCACTGGATATAGCACTGCATGATGCTCNGTCGCGGGACAAGCGGCTACTCCCGAAGAAGCGCAAGCTCCATGAATTGCGAGGTTGTCAGATTCGGTTCCGCCGCTGGTAAACACAATTCCGTGCGGGTCAAACCCCAGCAATGCGGCACAGACCTCTCTGGCTTCATCGATCGCCCGTCTTGATGAACGAGCTAGACGGTGGGCGCCGGATGGATTACCAAATTGGNNGGTGAGGTAAGGCATCATGGCCTCNAGAGCNGTCGGNCGCACCGGGGTAGAGGCGGCGCAGTCCAGGTACGCCGGCCGGTCTAATTTCTGGCTCTCCATCACTACAAGGCTAGGCCCCAAATCGAGGCAGCAACATGGCAGGTTCCAATAGANCGAATTATCAAAGTTCCACCTACGGAGACGGGTTCGCTGATATTTACGATGACTGGTACCGCAATGTGACCGATATTGNGGGGACGGTTGACCTCATCACGAACCTTGCCCAAAGTCACACGATTCTTGAGCTAGGAGTTGGAACGGGACGNCTNGCTCTACCTATTTCAGCGACCGGTGCCTCGATATGCGGTGTCGATTCTTCGGCTGCAATGCTGGACCGTTTAGCCAAGCGCGATCATTTGGGCGCCATTGAAACTCACCGCGCGGACATGGCTCAATGGCTTCCGACGGGTCCTTTCGGCGTCATCTTCTCCGCCTACAACACCTTCTTCAACTTAGTGACGCTTGACGATCAGGACAGTTGTCTAGAGCTCGTTCGAGAGCGACTCGAACCGGGGGGTCGTTTTGTACTTGAGGCTTTTGTGCCTTCCACCTCGCCCGATCTTCCGTCGAGAGGAGTCGAGTCGCGACACACCTCCGATGCCACCGTGCTAAACGTAACCATCCAAGAACAATCATCAAGCTTGGTGCGGGGCCAAAGCGTGGAGATTACGCAGGCGGNGGTCACCCTTCGCCCTTGGCGAATTCTCTTTCGAACGCCAACCGAGCTTGACGATTGTGCGACCCGTCATNGACTCACACTGGTTGACCGTTGGGAAGATTGGCGNCAAACACCGTTCACTGATAGTAGCGACCACCATGTCTCGGTCTACGCTCCCATTCAGNGCTGAACTCCTTCTTGCGGAAAGGTCGGTATAGATGGACATCCGCGTCACGATCGACCTTCCGGCGCCACCGAATGAAGTCTGGGATTATCTTCGCGATGTCACCAGACACAGCGAGTGGATGCTCGACGCGGCAAAGGTGGAAGTCACGTCAACGATTTTGGAAGGGCCTGGCCTCACCTTTGACTGTCTGACATCTGTGGGCCCGTTTCGATTACGGGATCGGATCGAGGTTTTGGAGTGGGAACCCGGTCATCTGATGGCCGTTCAGCACTCGGGCGTCGTCAATGGTTTCGGCCAATTTACCCTTCTCTCCAACGCCGGCGGCACTCGATTTTGCTGGGAAGAATCGATCCGGTTGCCTTGGCACTTTGGTGGCAAGCTTGGCGAAAGAGTGGCCAAACCTATTTTGGTGGGCATTTGGAAACGTAATCTGAGGGGGCTTCGGCGTCGAATAATTGAACGTCAAGACGCTGGACTCGGCCTGGAACCCGGTGGCTTGATCAGTNTGGGTTCAGAGTGGGAACTTCGACATTACGGGCCAGATCACATCGTTCGGACCAATACCGGNAGCTCTAGCCTTTCCCAAGAAGCAGAAGCGCTCGAAGTGGTCGGCTCTACCGGNTTCCCAGTTCCCAAGTTGGTCGAAAGATTGGGGTCCTCTTCAATAGTTATGGAACGGTTGGATGGTCCCACCATGCTCCANGACTTGACGTCGAGACCTTGGACGCTCGGTAGACACGCCAAGAACCTNGCNCGCTTGCACCTCGCACTCGGAAAGATTGTCGCTCCTTCTCATTGGGAAAGAGTCAGTGATGGTGACTCTGTTGTTCATCTCGATTTTCACCCTGGGAATATCAAATTGAGTTCTCGCGGACCAGTGGTCTTGAATTGGAGCAGAGCCACNCGGGGTTCTTCGACGTTCGACGCGGCAGTCACTTACGTAATCCTTCGAACCGGCGTATCGAACGAGGGTCGCGTCGCTCGACTGTTAATCAGCACNCTACGAAAGAGATTCGCCAACGTGTTCCTAAAAGAGTTNGGAGCCAGTGAACTATTGCCNCGCGTGCGAGAAGCTGCCGAGTTTCGCTTNCTAGACGCNCATTTGTCGCCNCACGAAAGAGAGGCTGTGTTTGCATTAGCGCGCGACGANCTCGATTAGTNCTCAATGCTTTTTGTGTGTTTGTAGGAGACGTTCNGCTGCTGCGTAGGGATCGATCTCGCCGCGATCCAATTTTTCTTGAAGTTCGGCCTGTTGCGGACCCTCCAAAACAGTTTGCACCTGGGCTTCAAGGCTCCGCTTCAATATCTCTGAAACTTCTGCTTTGATCCGGTTCCGACGGCGAGTAAGAAGCTCACCGCTTTCTTCCAGGTAGGAACGGTGTTCCAAAATTGCAGACCAAAGCTGCTCGGCGCCCTCGCCGTTTGTGCCCACTGTCATAACTATTGGGGGTTCCCACTGATCCAGAGAGGACAACTGCAGCATCTGTTCGAGGTCGCGACGGGTGTCATCGACCCCTTTTCGATCAGATTTGTTAATGACGAAAATNTCGGCGATTTCCATTAGGCCAGCCTTATTCGCCTGAACNGCGTCGCCCCACCCGGGATTCACAACAACGACGGTCGTGTCTGCGGCTCCCGCTATATCTACTTCTACCTGGCCGACACCGACGGTTTCGACGAGAATCCAAGGCCATNCNAGTGCGTCAAGAACCCGTACCGCTTGCGGGGTNGCGAGACTCAGACCNCCCAAATGGCCTCTCGTCGCCATGGACCGGATNTAGATACCCTCGTCNGTTACATGATCCTGCATCCGCACNCGATCGCCCAGAATCGCCCCTCCGGTGAAGGGTGAGGAAGGATCGACAGCCAGGATCGCCATTCGTTCGTNTAGGGCGCGAACAACGGTTGCAAGCACAGCGCTCAACGTCGACTTTCCCGAACCCGGGGCGCCTGTCATTCCCACAGTGTGAGCGTTCCCGACTCGCGAAAATGTNTGAGCGCCCAGCGTTCGCGCTTCCTGACTTCCGCGTTCGATTAGCGACATTAGCCTGGCAATCGCNAGTCGATTTCCATCACTTGCTGCCTCAAATAAGGCGATGGGGTCTGTGCTCAGCCGGTTCATCGGAGACGGTTGGGTCGCGGACAACGCGTCAGGCCCGCGTAACTTTCGCGCCAACTGACGAGAGCTTACCGGCCAAATCTTCGTATCCCCGATCGACATGAAATGCGTTCGTGATGGCTGTTTCTCCCTCGGCTGCCAATCCAGCAACCACCAGGGCTGCTCCGGCTCTGATGTCATGGGCTCGCACTGGAGCCCCTGAAAGCCGTTCGATGCCCCGNACTACNGCGTGTCGNCCCTCTGCTCGAATCTCCGCACCCATGCGAACTAGTTCGTCGATGTACCGAAATCGGCCAGCAAAAATGTTTTCTGTNACCATTCCTGCGCCTTCCGCTACACATANAGCCGCAACCAAAAACGGCTTGTAGTCGGTAGCCAAACCCGGGTACGGGAGAGTCGAAACGTCANCGGCNCTAAGTCGGTCAGTGACTTCGGCNCGAAGTCCCGACGGTTCGACAGTTAAAGCCATTCCCATCTCTTCTAGTTTGCGAATCAGCATCTCCATGTGGTCCGGGCGAGCTCCCTTCAGTAATAGTTCGCCTCCGCATACNGCCACAGCCGCAAGAAACGTCGCCGCTTCTATTCGGTCAGGGATCGTCGTGTATGTGGTCGGACGCAATGCTTCAACGCCTTCGATGGTGACGCGTGATGTGCCCATCCCGACGATTTTGGCGCCCATTTGCGAAAGAAAGTTCGCGAGATCNGTGATCTCGGGTTCACGCGCGGCATTTTCTATGATGGTTGTTCCTNTGGCGAGGACCGCCGCCATCATNAGGTTTTCCGTCGCACCAACTGAAGGGAACTCAAGAAACACTTCCGCACCAACAAGCTGATGCGCTTCTGCGGTGATGTCTCCGTGTTGGTAGGAGAAAGTGGCNCCGAGTCGTTCTAAGCCCTGCAGATGCATGTCTATGGGGCGGGACCCAAAATCGTCACCTCCTGGCATAGCGACCGTTGCGCGCCCTATTCGCGCTAGTAGAGGCCCGAGGACTGCTATTGAGGCTCGCATCCGTTCGACGAGACCGTATGGCGCCACGGGGTCCAGTTCGGCNGGCACCNCAATGTCGATTCGGTTACCTGAGCGTTCAATCCGAACTCCCATCACTTCGAGTAACTCGCTCATGATGGTTACGTCAGCGATATCGGGGACGTTGAGGAGCGTGGTTGACCCTTCGGCCAACAACGAGGCTGCCATAAGTTTCAGAGCACTATTCTTCGCTCCGCTGATGGGAATGTCCCCATTTAGAGGTCCGCTTCCCTGTACAAGGAATCTCTCCACCTCTCCAGTATGTTCACCGAAGTGGCGAAGGACACATCACTCTCGTGACTCATTTCGAAATAACTCATTGTGTTGATGATGAAGGGCTTCGACGCGTCCGTTTGCCTCGGAACGATCTTGTTGAAGAAAAAGCCTTAGGAGATGACCGATTTTCACTAGTGGACGGTCCCTTTGANCATTATGAGCGCCGCCTTGAGGTTAGGTCCGGCCCAAATGGCCACACCGTTATTGAGCGATTCGATTACCGCCTGTCCATTCCTTGGTTTGGGATTCTTTTTCGGTGGCCGGTTCGCCACGCCCTGCGGAACCGCGCTGGGGATGGCATTCAACCGTTCTGGGCGGCNCCCGATCGANTGGGCAAAAGGGCTGCGACTGTTTTCGCGACTTTGTGTGCTATCGCAATGCTCTCGGGATTTTTGTCTAATGCTCCGGCNGAAACTCATACTTACGCTGCAGATGAGTTCAACGTCGACCAGCTAAGCCAGGGCGCGCTCGGCGCCTTGATACGGGTCGGAACTTTATTCGCCATCGGTTTCGCTGTGTTAGCGGACCGTCACGGGCGCCGNCGGTTGCTTGCCTGGGCTATGGGTTTTGGCGTCGCGTTCTCGTGCGCTGCGGCGTTTTCTCCATCAATAAACATTTTTGCTATTTGTTTGGTGGTGGTGAGGACCTCTAATGCGACCCTCGCCGCAATACTCGTTGTTTTCGCTTTAGAAGAACTGCCGGCCGGAAGTCGAGCGTGGGGCCTCTCCTTGCTCGGCATGTCGGCNGCTCTTGGCGCGGGTTTCGTGGTATGGGCGCAACCGATTGCGGGCGCAGCNGACTGGTCGTGGCGACTCATTTTCCTGATCCCTCTGCTTATGATCCCCATTGTCATCGGGGCTGTGCGNCAGCTCCCGGAGAGTCGACGCTTCCGAGGTCATTCTCGTGAAGCAAAGCTNCGGAGTTATTGGCGNCGCATCGCCTTATTAGGCGGGACTTANTTTTTGTTAGGTCTGTTTCTTTCGCCGATTGACTGGTTCAGAAACGAATATCTACGAGATGAGCATGATTTCAGCGCTCTACAGGTCACTCTTTTCATCGTGACTACTGCGACGCCCGGGGGNATTGGACTGTACNTAGCNGGTCGAGTCGCGGATTTACGTGGCCGAAGAATCGTTGTAGCAGTAGCAGCAATATTTGGTCTTGGATTGACAACTATTTTCTTTAATTCCTCTGGCGCGTTTCTCTGGCCTCTTGCATTAATCGCGGTCATGTTCGCCAGTGGCCTGTTACCGGCGATGGGCGTTTATCGCGTCGAGATGTTTCCGACGGCCATACGAGCACGCGCAGCGACAATCGTGGGCGCGATAGGGGTGGTAGGCGGATCCATCGGCATTCTGGCTGCAGGTTGGATGCGAGTTCGTTGGGGCTCTTTCGGACCCGTGATGTTTGTTCTCTGGGGGGGTCCGTTATTAGCGGCAGTACTGGTATGGCGGCACTTTCATGAAGGCACTCGGCAGGAANTAGAGGTATTAAATCCGGAGGACGCCACCAGGGAGCAATAACAGAGANATTTNGGCCCTAGAAAACTTCTGCTANCCAACCATTCACAGTTTCGATGATCCGTGCCTTGTGACTTCGGTTGGAGGGATCGTGGCGGCCGCCTTCAAGAAACTCCGCTGAGACGTCACCGTTGATTCGATCGAAGTGATTTTTGAATTCATTCGGCGAACCGAAGGGATCGTTATTGCCTGACACGAACAGACATGGAACATTTATTTCACCGAAGTGGTCGACGCGAAGTTTTTTTGGCTTGTTAGGTGGATGAAGCGGATAGCTAAGCAAAATCAGGCCCGCTGCCGGCATACCCTCGGCCACCGCCATTGAACAGACTCGACCTCCCATGGATCGACCACCGAAGATAAGCCTGCCNGGGTCACAGTTGAGTTCAGCTGATATGGACTGACAATCTTCGGCGAGTTCGGACACCAGTTTCGNGGCAAGAGGGGGGANGCGTTTCCCTTCCCTCTGGTAGGAAAATTCGTGTCGGACTACCGGAAGTGGTGCCAGTGCCTCCTCAAGCGCACACAAAGTGGGATGTTCTTTAGTGCCACCGGCTCCGGGTAGTAGCACCACTCCTGCTATCGACAGCACACAGGTACCTCCTGCAGGCAGAATAGGTGCCAACTCCAGGGGCTGAGAGGAGAAACCGTGGCAACGACTGAATTCGGCAATGGGACGGTAATGAGNGAGTTTGGTGACGGCGTCGGGGTGGTGACGTTGAATCGGCCAGAAATTCGGAATGCCCTCAGTAGTGAAGTTCTGAAGGCACTTCCNGAGGCAATTCGTTCGCTTGAACAAAATGANGAGGTNGACGTGTTGGTCTTAACGGGGAGCGATCCGGCTTTTTGTGCGGGACTTGATTTACGAGAGCTCGGCGAATCTGGAGCAAATATCGNCCCGGATCAGCCTTCTATCTTCCGCGGTCCCTTCCCGGAGCACACGAAACCACTAATCGGGGCCATTAACGGAGTTGCAGTTACCGGTGGATTGGAGTTGGCCTTGGCATGCGATTTCCTCATCGCATCTGACAGAGCGAAGTTTGCAGATACCCATGCTCGAGTGGGGGTGATGCCTGGTTGGGGACTGAGTGTCCTTTTGCCCCAAGCCATCGGCGTTCGACGCGCTCGGGAAATGAGCCTCACGGGCAACTACCTCGATGCCGCTACCGCNGCAGATTGGGGGCTAGTCAACCGAGTGGTGCCCCACGACTCCCTCATGTCGACNGTNCNAGCCATCGCGCAAGACATCTGCTCCAACGATCAAGAGGGTGTCCGNCAGATGGTTAGTACCTATGAACGCACTTCGGGCACCACCGTTGACGATGGCTGGAGAATCGAAACTTCGATGGGTAAGGAGTGGTTGCAACGCACCGGGTTCACTCCCGAGAAGGTTGCTGAGCGCAGAGCCGCCATTCAGGATCGAGGTCGCGCGCAGAACGATTAGGGGTTTATCGTTCGCGTGCGTCGATCATCTGAACGATTTGGTTCGCTATCTCCAAACTTGCTGTCGCCGCAGGGCTTGGCGCGTTAAGAACGTGCATGCTGTTACCGGCTTGCGTTATAGCGAAGTCGTCGAGCAACTGACCATCCGCGTCCATCGCCTGAGCTCGCACGCCGGCAGGACTGGGTTCAAGATCCTCTGATCTAATGTCAGGTACGAGTCGCTGAAGCGCTCGCACGAAGGCCTCTTTACTTAAGGACCGCCAAACTTCTCCTGCGCCAGTTCGCCAATACTTGCGAGCCAGTTTCCACAAACCTCTGTTCCGAAGATGCTCCAAGACTTGTGTTGGGCTGACGTCTCGCCATCGGTANCCCTCNCGATCCAAGGCCAAAACCGCATTGGGTCCAGCGTGTACCGATCCGTCGATCATGCGAGTGAGGTGCACCCCCAAAAAGGGGAAACTTGGATCTGGCACTGGATAGATCAAACCGTTCACGAGATGACGGCGTTNGGGAACAATTTCGAAATATTCTCCTCGGAAGGGAACGATGCGATTTCCCCCAGATGCACCAACCATTTCGGCTACTTGATCAGATCGAAGCCCCGCACAATTAACCACCAGGCCCGAGATAACTTCGCCGGCTGACGTCGTAATTCGAGCTCCGTCTCCGGCGTCTTCTATGTCTAAGACACTGGTTTCGTAACTGATAGAGCCGCCGGCTATTTCGATCAGATCGCTCAGGACNGCGCAGACCGCTCTATAGGAAACAATGCCTGTCGATGGCACGTATACGGCTTCGATACCGGCGCAATGTGGTTCGATTTCAGCTAGGCGGATTCGGTCGACGAGCTCGGCTTGNAAGCCGTTCTGGCCCGCTCGAANCTGAAGCGAATGTAACCGGTCTAACTCATCGTCGCGAGTTGCCACGATGACTTTGCCGCAAACCTCATGCTCAATCCCGTTTTCTTTACAAAAGTCAACCATGGTGCTTCGGCCNGACACTGCCAGTCTGGCTTTCATAGTCCCAGGTGGGTAATAAATGCCCGAGTGAAGCACCCCTGAGTTTCTGCCTGTCTGGTGGCGCGCTGCGTCGGATTCTTTTTCAAGTACCACCACCGATCGCCCGGGGTGTTCAAGGAGATATCGATGAGCGGTTGCGAGCCCAATGATGCCCGCACCTACGACAGTTAAATCAACTCGATTCGCTGTCAANAGATCATGCGCTCCTTCGATCAAGCAGGATATTTCGTGCCGCGGTGAGAGCCTCAATTCGGCGACCAGCTTCGGATGGCACACCACCGTGATCCGGATGGGCATTCCGAAGCATTCGCCGGAACGTTCGCCGCACTTGCCGCGTNTCAGGTANGTCAGCGGTGGATTGCGCNGANAATCCGAGAACTTCGAGAGCCCACGNGACCGGATCTACGAACTCCTGTCCGTTCCNGGGCACTTCAGATGGTTCTCCAATCAAATAGCGAAGCAAATCCCCCTCGGCTCCGCCGCGCCAGCGCCGCGCGGAACGCAACAGGGTGAATAGGCTTCTACGCGTGTCAGAAGGTTGGTGGCTTGCCCGATATAGGGCAGCTAGCACGTGTGGTTCTGGACGGTGGCTGGGGGCGAGGTCAAGGGCGATATTTCCATCGGACAGGCTGACCAGTCGATGGGTTGAACGGGTCAGCCCAATACGGTCTCGTTGGAGACGATGCTTAAGTCGTGGTTGAGGAATGCGGGGACTTATTTCGAGAACATTTAATAGTTCGGTGAGTTCGACGTTTCCGTCATCATCGAGCTGTTGTGCNTGAGNAGCAACCACCGCGGCGAGCAGAAGTCCGCCCGAACCAGGAGATGGATCGAAGGNTAACNTGTCGTCCCCTAGGGCAACGCGGCGGGTCGGTACGGCGGGCCGAGAATGCCAGACGTTTAGCTCGGCCAGTATCACGATNTTGACGCTACTAGCGNAACCNCCNGTCGGCTCATACCCGAAGACTTCTAGGGGCTAGGGTCACCCTCTATGGCAACGTCGCGTTTTGAGTTACCTGATCGAAATTTGGCTCTTGAGCTGGTGCGAACAACGGAGGCTGCTGCTCTAGCCGCGGCTCGATGGATGGGTCGAGGCGATAAAGAGGGTGCCGACGGAGCCGCAGTTGACGCTATGCGCATAATTCTCGGTTCGGTTCCGATGGACGGCGTAGTCGTCATCGGAGAGGGCGAAAAGGACGAAGCCCCGATGCTCTATAACGGCGAAGCGATCGGTGACGGCACCGGNGCCAAGACTGANATAGCCGTGGATCCGATCGACGGCACGACCTTGACATCGCTGGGTCGAGGCAACGCTATTTCGGTGATCGCTGTCGCNCCGAGGGGAACAATGTTTGACCCAGGACCATGCGTTTACATGGAAAAAATCGCTGTCGGACCCGAATCGAAGGGCCTGGTGTCGATCGATAAGAGCCCCACTGAAAATCTCGAAACAATCGCTNAAGCGACAGGGAGAGGTATCCGCGACNTGACAGCTGTGATCCTCGACCGCGACCGCCACGTCGACTTAATCGACGAGGTTCGCGAGAGCGGGGCGCGNATCCGTCTGATTCCTGATGGGGATGTNGCNGGGGCGATAGCTACCGCGACCAGTGACGGCGCCGATGTGCTCTTCGGTATAGGNGGAACCCCTGAAGGCGTAATTTCNGCGGCGGCCTTGAAATGCCTGGGTGGGGAAATGCAAGGAANACTCTGGCCTCGAAACGCCAGCGAACGAAAAGCTGCGACAGANGCCGGATTAGATCTTGACCGCATTCTTCATACCGACGACCTAGTGCGATCCGATGACGTGTTTTTTGCGGCTACGGGGATCACCGACGGCGAGTTATTGCGTGGAATTCGATTCACGGCCGATGGCGCAATCTCAGATTCTCTCGTCATGCGCTCNAAAAGNGGCACTGTGAGGCGGATCGAGGCAACGCACAACATCGTGAAGTTGAGCGAGTTCGCGTCAGTTGATTTCACCTGAGCANGCCGCGCGTTTTGCTTTCGTTATGACGACGCGAACACATCTATGCTCGGTTCCATGTCCGACACCAATGACTTAGAAGAAGGAAAAATCCAACAACTCGACTTTGACAAAGTTTGGGAAATAGGTCGAAGTGGGCACCGAGTCATTCCAGTCGTCCTCCAAGATGCAGACACCGGCGAAGTGTTGTTCGTGGCGTACACGAACGATGAGGCCTTCCGTATGACGCTGCAGTTGCGAACCGCCGTGTTGTATTCGACCTCTAGAGACGAGGTGTGGCACAAAGGAGCAACTTCGGGCGACACTCTGTCGTTAGTGGACGTACGGGTGAACTGCGAACAGAACTCACTGCTGTACCGGGTCCGGCGAGAAGGTGGGGGCGCTTGCCACACTTCCGGTGAGAATGGCACAACTAGGGCCGGCTGCTACTACCGGACCGTAGTCAATTCCGACGAACTCGCGTTCGCCGAATGAACGAGAGAACGTTCAGGTTGTCAGCGTTGCGGTCTCTTTGGGGCCCAAGGAAATAGACAATCAGGAACTTGCGGCTACTTGTATGCGAGTTTCGGCCCATTTTTTTGCACTGGCAGCGTCCACATCGTCCGCATCAGAGGAAAGCGCCTCTTCTGCGACTGCTAGATCTGACTCAGCTTCGGACAGGTCGATATCCCTGGCGGCCATCGCGCCGTCACTGAGAATCGTGACGGCATTTCCGCTCACCTCAACAAAACCCCCATTTATTGCGAGGGAGATGACCCCATCATTTGCCCACAACTGAGCCTGACCGATGTCGAGCGCGCCAATGAACGCGGCGTGGTTATCGAGAAAAGCGATTTCCCCATCAACGGTGCGAGTAACTACTTGAGAGCATTCACCCGAAAAGAGCACTGCTTCAGGAGAAACAAATTCAACCTGCATGTGTGGGCCTCTCTGTAGAAATTAGGACTGCTCGAGTTCGCGGGCTTTAGCCATCGCCGCTTCAGCATTTCCTACGTTTAGGAATGCCTGTTCGGGGAGGTCGTCGAGTTCTCCGTTGCAGAGCATTTCGAATGATTCGATTGTCTCATCGATCGGGACGAAAACCCCGGGTAGACCGGTGAACACTTCAGCCACGAAGAACGGTTGAGATAAGAAGCGTTGAATTTTCCGTGCTCTATCAACGGTAATCCTGTCTTCTTCCGATAATTCATCAAGACCAAGAATCGCGATGATGTCTTGGAGTTCTTTGTACCGCTGCAGAATCTCTTGAACTCTGCGAGCGACTCCGTAGTGTCGGTCCCCGACAACCTCTGGGGTCAGAATGGTTGATGTCGAAGCGAGCGGATCTACTGCAGGATAAATACCAAGCGAAGCAATCTGACGGCTCAATTCGGTCGTTGCATCCAGGTGGGTGAAAGTAGTGAAGGGCGCTGGATCCGTGTAGTCGTCAGCAGGAACGTAGACAGCTTGCAACGAGGTGATCGAGTGTCCCGAAGTCGAGGTAATTCTCTCTTGAAGCTCTCCCATTTCGTCGGCGAGGTTCGGCTGGTAACCCACTGCTGATGGCATTCTCCCAAGCAAAGTCGATACTTCAGAACCGGCCTGAACGAAGCGGAAAATGTTGTCTACGAAGAGCAAAACTTCCTGACCTTGAACGTCGCGAAAGTACTCCGCCATCGTCAAAGCGGATAGGGCGACACGAAGTCTGACTCCGGGGGGCTCATCCATTTGGCCGAACACCAGTGCCGTCTTTTCCAAGACGCCTGACTCTTCCATCTCGAGATACAAGTCTGTTCCCTCACGAGTACGTTCTCCTACCCCAGCGAAAACTGATACGCCGCCATGCTGAGACGCGACACGGTTGATCATTTCAGTGATCAGAACTGTTTTCCCAACACCGGCTCCGCCGAATAGTCCGATCTTCCCGCCTTCGAGATAAGGCTCAAGAAGGTCAACCACTTTAATCCCTGACTCAAACATCTTGGATTTGGGTTCCAGGGTGTCGAAATCAGGAGCGGGTCGATGTATCTCCCAACGGTCAGAGACCTCGCCTATGTCATCTGTGTCGAGAGGTTCTCCAAGAACGTTAAAGATGTGTCCAAGGACACTGTCCCCAACCGGAACCGTGATTCCACGTCCAGTGTTTCGAACCACTGTGCCGCGAGTCAAGCCGTCGGTCGCCTTCAAACAGACGACGCGTACTCTGCCTTCACCAATTTGCTGGGCGACCTCTCCGCCGATGGTCACCGTCGAGCCTTCCAGGTCCACATCCATCTCCAAGAAAGAATTGATCTCAGGGAGCGCGTCGAGCGGAAACTCAACGTCTACCACGGGACCGGCAATGGCAATAACCCTGCCGTCCTTGGTTTCAGTGTTGTCGTCGGTCATTGTCATTTTTTGGTCTCCTGAAGGCTCAGGCGTCGCTTCGGTCGGATATAAGGGTTGCGAGCGAACCCTCTAAAGATTGTGTGATGGCATCATCAAGATCGCCGTCACCGTCGTCACTCATTGCTTCGGATCCACTGACGATCTCCATGATTTCGGTAGTAATCGCCTCTTGACGGGCACGATTCATTATTCGCGTGAGATTGGTTTTTAGGTCCTCCGCGTTGTCAGTCGCCGCTTTCATTGCACGTTGACGCGCTGCGTGTTCGGACGCCGATCCTTCCAACAAAGCGGCGTAGAGGCGGGCTTCGACGTACCGCGGCAGAAGCCGGCTGAGAATCTCCGCTGGTTCCGGTTCGAATTCGTAGCCGCCTCCAGCCGTGTTCTCACTGGCGTCCGCACCGATTTCAGAGGCCTCAAGTGGCATAAATTGATCAACAGTTACTTCCTGAGTACCCATCGAAAGGAAGCGCGTGTAGGCGAGACGGACCTCCTGAACATCACCGTTCTCAAAAAGTTCAGCTACTGATTCCGCCATGGTTTTGGCGTCGCTGTAGTTCGGTTGGTCAGAAAACCCTTCATACGACGCGTGAACCTCATACTCCCGGAAGCTGAAGTAGCCGGCCGCCTTTTTGCCTGAAATAACTAGCGCATATTGTCGACCTTGCGCCTGGTCAGCTGCGATCGCTCGCTCTACTGCTCTCAGGACATTGTTGTTGTAGCCCCCGCATAACCCTCGATCTGCGGCGATTACAACGTACGCGACTCGCGTTACTTGATCTGCTTGTTTGAGGAGCGGGTGGTCCACACCGGCACCCCCACCAGCCAAATTGGCGATTACGTCTGTAACTTTTTCAGAATACGGCTTAGCGGACCGCACTCGGCCTTGCGCTTTCACAATGCGCGAGGCAGCGATGAGTTCCATCGCTCGCGTGATCTTTTTTGTGGCGTCAATCGAACTAATTCGACGCCTGAGAATACGCTCCTGACCACCTGCCATTTTAAATCAGACCTCGGAGTCGTTCTCTTGGGTGTCAACGCTTGCCTGGAACGTCGCCTTGAAGTTTTCTACAGCCGCCTTGACCTGATCTTCAGGCAGCGAACCCGTAGTGCGGATCTCGTCCAAGAGTCCGGCGTGACGGGTTTTCAGAGCGTCCAACAGTTCAGCTTCGAAACGTTGAACATCTTCAACTGGAAGATCATCGAGAAGGCCATTCGTGCCTGTGTAGATCGAAATCACCTGCTCTTCGACCGGCATCGGACTGTTAAGACCTTGTTTGAGTAACTCGACGAGCCGATATCCACGCCCTAGCTGAGCTGCGGAAACGGCATCTAACTCTGAACCAAAAGTTGCGAACGCTTCAAGATCTCGGAATTGAGCGAGATCAATTTTTAACGTTCCGGCAACGCTCTTCATTGCTTTGGTTTGAGCTGCGCCACCGACTCGAGACACCGATACGCCGACATCCACCGCGGGGCGAACGCCCGATTTGAAAAGGTCATCTTGAAGATAAATTTGACCGTCGGTAATCGAGATGACGTTCGTGGGGATGTACGCGGAAACATCGCCGGCCTTGGTCTCAATGACAGGCAACGCGGTGAGTGAGCCAGCACCTTGTTCGTCGGAGAGTTTCGCCGCGCGTTCTAACAACCGGCTGTGGAGATAGAACACATCGCCGGGATATGCCTCGCGTCCGGGCGGACGTCGCAGTAACAGCGACAACTGTCGATATGCCTCAGCCTGCTTTGACAGGTCGTCATAGACGATGAGGGCGTGCTCGCCATTTTCCATCCAGTGCTGACCCATTGCGCAACCCGCGTAGGGTGCCAAGTATTTAAACGGAGCGGAATCCGCAGCCGGCGCTGCAACAACGACGGTGTAATCCATCGCGCCGCGTTCTTCTAAAACATTAACGACCTGAGCGACAGTGGAACCTTTTTGGCCCACGGCTACGTAGATGCACTTCACGCCCAATCCTGCTTGGTTGAGGATGGTGTCGATAGCTATCGATGTCTTTCCGGTCTTTCGATCACCGATAATCAGTTCCCGCTGACCACGTCCTACAGGGGTCATCGAGTCGATGGCTTTTATACCTGTTTGGAGGGGCTCATGAACCGGTTGACGACCCATAATCCCCGGGGCCTGAATCTCCATACGACGCGGTTCAGCGCCCGCTATGGGGCCCTTACCGTCGATCGGTTCACCGAGGGCGTCTACGACTCTGCCTAGAACGGCGTCGCCGACAGGTACCGAAAGAATTCCGCCGGTAGATTTGACGTTCTGGCCTTCGGCGATGTTTTCAACATCGCCGAGAATCACAGCGCCAATCGAATCCGCGTCGAGGTTCAAGGCGAGTCCCACGTCACCGCTCTCGAATTCGAGGATTTCATTTACAGATACATTGGGCAGCCCCGAGACTCGAGCAATTCCGTCGCCAACCTCGAGGACTCGCCCGACGGTGCCTGACTCTATGGAGGAGTCAAAGCCTTCTAGGTTCTTTTTGATGGCTGCGGATATCTCAGCAGCATCGAAGCTCAAATCAGTCACGACAGACGCTCCTTCATTTTTTCGAGACGAGTACGAACTGATCCGTCAAACACGGTGTCACCTACTTGGGCAACGACGCCGCCGAGGATGTCGGGATCAACAACCACAACGACGTCGATGTTCATTCCAGTTGCACTGGAGAGAGCGGATCGGAGACGATCACGTTGATCATCATTCAGAGCTACAGCGGACCTAACTTCTGCCACTGCTTGGCCGCGAGCTTCGGCAGCTTGGCGGACGAGATCATCGGATAT
>PAHW01000011.1 GCA_002705305.1 Acidimicrobiaceae bacterium | reverse complement strand
GCCGTGTCGGTGAACATCAAAGAACGCCTCGACTTCAGTTGCGCAGTCTTCGATCCTGCCGGAGAACTCATCGCAAACGCCCCCCACCTCCCCATCCACCTTGGCTCGATGAGCGAAGCCATCAAATCAGTCATCGCCAACAACCCCGATATGGAACCAGGTGACGCGTATGTGCTTAATGCGCCCTACAACGGCGGAACCCACCTACCCGACATCACAGTCGTGAAACCAGTTTTTGACGGCAGCACCGGTGAAAGAATTTTTTACGTAGCTGCACGCGGTCACCACTCCGACATCGGCGGCATCGTGCCCGGTTCAGCCCCAGCCGACTCAACCACGATCGACGAAGAAGGCCTCGTCCTTGACAACGTTTTGCTTGTCAAAGCCGGCCGATTCTTAGAAGAAGACATCAACGACCTACTGACTTCAGGACCGTGGCCGGCACGGAACCCCAAACAAAATATTGCCGACCTCAAAGCACAAGTCGCAGCATGTGAACGTGGGACCACCGAACTCCACAAAGTCATCGATCACTACGGTCTCGATGTTGTCCATGCCTACATGGGTCACGTAATGGAGAACGCGGAAGAATCAGTACGCCGAGTAATTGCTGCCCTGACCGATTGTGAGTTCGTCGGAGCGATGGACGATGGAAGCCAGATAGCAGTAAGTATCCGAGTCAACCTGGAACAACGTTCAGCTGTCATCGATTTTGCGGGCACCAGCGGGCAACACCCCGGGAACTTCAACGCACCCAAGGCGGTGTGCCGCTCCGCGGTGCTGTATGTGTTCCGGTGCATGGTCGACGACGCGATCCCTCTGAACGCAGGATGTCTTGTTCCCCTCGATATCCGAATTCCGGACCCCTCGATCATCAGCCCCCATCCTCCCGCTGCAGTGATCGCCGGCAACGTGGAAACCAGCCAACTTCTCGTCGACACACTCTTCGGTGCGTTAGGTGTGGTCGCAGGTTCCCAAGGAACGATGAACAACTTCATCTGGGGTAACGACCAACACCAGTACTACGAAACTATTTGTGGTGGCGCCGGTGCCGCAGCAAATGCCCACGGTGCAAGCGCCGTCCACACCCATATGACCAACACCAGACTCACCGACCCCGAAATTCTGGAATGGAGACACCCTGTGAGAGTCGAACGCTTCCAGGTGCGCAGGAACTCTGGTGGCGAAGGCACCCATCGAGGAGGAGACGGAGTCATTCGACGCCTCCGATTCTTAGAACCAATGACAGTCAACGTGCTGTCCTCGCGCCGAAAGATCGCACCGTTTGGAGTGGAAGGCGGACACGACGGGCTTGTTGGGATCAACCGATGGGTAAAAGCAGACGGAAGCAGCCTCGAACTACCGGGAAGCACACGCGTCGACGTTGACACCAATGACTGTTTTGAAATCGAAACCCCCGGAGGTGGAGGGTTCGGTCCCCAACTCTGACATCATCCAGCGCTTCCTCTCGCCGTGCCAACGAGATCGGAACCCCGCTCAAGGGGATGTTCCTAGCGTTGCTGTATAGACAGTTCGAATTATTTTGCCTGCAGAGCGCCGATTACTTCGCGGGTAGTGAGCACGTCACCGAACACCGACATAAAGGTGCTGAGCGCTCCGACGTGTGCCTCGTCACTGCGGGCAGCATTCGCGTCTTCGACCATTACCGCTCGATAGTCGAGCATCATTGCGTCTCGAGCTGTGGAGTCGCAACACACGTTGGTCATGGTTCCTGCCACGAAAACTGTGTCGACGCCGTGTGTCTTGAGGGTTTCATCCAGGGTTGACGCTCCAGGCGAAAAAGCACTGAACCGATCCTTATCAACAACGAGTTCCTCGCTACCTATGTCCAGTCCCGCGAAAAATTCGTGACCCCAAGTTCCAGCCATCAAACCGGCCCGCGANTCTCGAACTCGTTCAGGAGCAATGAAGTTCTCAAAAAACATGGGCCAAGCGCCGCGGCCNTCCATCGACATAGTGGANCGAACCCACACNATCGTCCCTCCCGTTGCCCGAAAAGTGTCGACCAAGGTATTGATGTTTGCCACGATCCCACGCGCTGTCGGAACTTCACTCAAACCGCCCTCTGCGACAAAGTGGTTTTGCATGTCAACAATGATCAGAGCACTGCNNATGGGGTCGTAACCTTCGAAAGCGTGAGATCGCCCTCGCCGCTCGACCACAGCGGAACGAAACTCGTCGGAAATTGACGCATCATGCATGAACTAGAGCTTCGCGTAAGAGTCGGTTACCAAGAGGACTTTTCACCCTTTGCGATGGTGGGGCCTGCTGGCCCGCAAGGATTGGCAGTCGACATCTTGACTGATGGTTTCGAACAACTGGGAACAGACCCGGACTGGGTACCTCTTTCGCTAGCTGGACAAATCTCAGCCCTCCGAAGTGGGGAAGTCGACATGTTGGCCTGTCTCGGTGTCACCGCCGAACGCCAACACGAAGTCGTCTTTGGTGAGCCGATTATCAAGACCGGGGGAGCGCTCTTTACCCTCCAGGGACAGACGACCGAGCCAGATCGAATTGTCACTCCGATAGCCGGACCCCTCGCCAGAGCCACTCAAGCCGCGTACCCAACATGTTCAGTCATCGACGCCGATAGCTACCCCCACGCATTGACCCTTGTTGTTGATGGGTGTGCCGACGCCGCCGCACTGAATTTTCATGTTGGCAACCAAGTCGCCGAACGAGAGTTCCCCGGAACGTTCGCCCCTCCTGACACCACGTTTCAGACGGTGTACCTGGCTCCAGCCTGGGCACCGACCCATGACCTTGCTTTTCGACANGCGCTTACCGACGTCATCGCNGCGACGAACCCNTTGGAGAATGGCTGATTACNTTTGAGACGGGTGGGGTTGGATGCTGCGGTTCGGATGTGTGGTCACCCAGAACAATGCCACCAGGATCACCGCACCGCCGATCACCGTTTTCCGTGCAGGGGTTTCATCGACGATCAACCAAACCCAAAACGGCGCCAACACGATCTCGCTGAGGAGAAGCAAACTGGTCCGAGCCGCCGGCACATGACGCCCAGCAGCATTGAAGANCNGCAAGCCGACACCCAACAAAATCCCGCCACTCAACAACGCGAGAACCGNGTCGCGCACCGGTAGACCGAANCCACCCGAAGCGAANGCNGCGACCGATCCGATCANCATGCCGGTCAGCCCGGCGAACACCACTTGAGCTCGCAGGTCACGACCCTGAGAATCACGCAATAAAACTGTGTACAAGCCAAGCATCAGAGGGATACACGCGGCAGCCGAAAGACCGACGACGTTGCTGGCACCCCAACTGCTCCCCATTATCGCCACCCCAGCGACCGCTGTCCCCATAGCCGCCCACGCGTGACCATCAACGCGTTCCCGTAACAACATCCAACCCAACAACGCAGCCGAGAACGGGGCCAAACTCTGCAAAAACAACGTCGTGGCCGCGTCAATCCGAGCGATCGCCACAATGAAAGCGGTAGACATTCCCGCCATCAACGCCCCCGCAAGCAAACTCTTTGCGAACCCGACTCGCAGCACGGCAACTCGACCTGACCGCGGCCTCACACTCAAAGCAACCAGCGAAGCGATGAGAATTCCAACAGAACGCCAAAACAGAAACAGCCACTCAGAGCTTTCATCCGAGGTCCAACGAAACAAAAGTGGGCTAAAGCTAAACAACGTGCCCGCTAACAGAACGAACAACGAACCGTTTTTGGCATCGATCCGCAACCGCATCTCAAGAGACTGCCACGATCAGCGCCCAAACCGACGAGAATGTGAAGATGACGGTAGGCAATGAGTCCGCAGCGCAGTGGCGTGTGATAGACGACGCGCGCATCCTCGCTGGGTCCACCCACCGCCCTCACAAGAAAATAACTGAACTCACGGTGGAAACATTTCAGCGAGANGGGGTGGTCTTANTTCCTAAAGCGTTTCCATCATGGATTGAAGCCCTGCGAGACGGACTTGAGCGCAACCTCAACAACCCGAACCTTTACGCGTTTCCCTGCGACAGCACTCGACCTAGTGAACGAGGAAGATTTTTTGACAGTTATTGCAACTGGCAATTAATTCCGGAGTATCTGCTTTTTGTCCTTACCTCCGACGCGGCGTCGATCGCCGCCCAGTTGATGAGGAGCAACACCGCCCAGTTTTTCCACGACCATGCCTTCACGAAAGAACAAGGGACAGAAAAAGCGACTCCGTGGCATCACGACCTTCCTTACTACTGTGTCGACGGTTCCCAAACNGTGTCGATATANGTCGCTCTTGACAGCATNCCGCCGCANACAGCGGTCAGATTCGTGAAGGGATCCCATCGAAACGGTGACACATANCGACCTCGCAATTTCGCGGCCGGTGACGAGTACTCCCAACAGGACCCGACACTTCTCNCAGTTCCNGACATCGACCCNGGTGCGGCCAACATTTTCGTTGAAGCGCTTGAACCNGGAGACGCTCTGTGTTTTGACTTTCGAACCCTCCANGGGACCACCAGCGAAGCGACAACCGACCGGAGACGCGCATTCTCGACGCGATGGTTAGGCGACGACGTCCGCTACCTTGAACGCCAAGGCGAGACGTCACCGCCTCTCAACAATTTGGGGCTTCAATCNGGCGAAGTTATGCGCCACGACTGGTTCCCCGTACTCTGGCCGTCGCCCAACCATTGAGGAATCGACGTGGCTGATCCAATCCAAACAGAAGAACGCATGGAGTTGGTTGAACGCATCGCTGCGCTCGGACCACGATTTGGTGAACGAGCCGCCACCCACGACCGCGAAGCATCCTTCCCAACCGACAACTGGGCCGACCTGGCCAACGAAGGGTTCCTCGGGTTGTGCGCCCCAGTCGAATTCGGTGGGTTTGGGGGCGACTTCGTGACCTATGCCCTGGTAAGTGAAGAATTAGGGCGACATTGTGCGACCACTGCACTCACCTTCAACATGCATACCGCCACAGCNCTCCTCGCTGGNTGGATAGCAGACCAACTTGGCATGAACGACGACCAACAAGCCCACCTCGATCGGATACGNCCCCAACTGTGGGAAGGAATGTGTCGCGATCATGTCATCCACAGTCAGCCGTTCTCTGAGGGACGAACCCCAGGAAGTGGTTCCCCAATCGGTACTTCGGCGGTAGTAGTAGACGGCGGCTATCAGGTAACCGGAAAAAAAATCTTCGCCTCCCTCAGCGGCGTCGCCGACATCCACAACGTCGTCGCGTTAGTCGAAGGCGATGACCGNACCCGACTCCTTGGGGTACCCGCCAACGGCAAAGGCGTCGACATTGTCGGCGACTGGGACCCACTTGGAATGAGAGGCACCGATTCCCGCGATCTTCTCCTCACTGAAGCTTTCGTTCCCCAAGACAACGAAGTGCTTCCGCCGGGAGTGTTCGATGCCATGGCTCAACGGTTCCCATACTTTTATATGACANTGNCCTTCACATATCTGGGGTTAATGCGCGCAATATTGGATCTCACTCGCCAATACCTCCGCGGTGAACTTGGCGTCGAATCCCGACGCGACAGCCACGTCAAACAAGCGGGATGGGCGGAAATGCAAATGATCTATGACAAAGCCCAATCGTTGACCTACCGGGTGCTCGGTGAGGCAACAGTCGATCCAACCAACATCGCTCTCAGACGAGCATGGGTAGCCACGGTCGCGGTAATGGAAGGCGCGCCAGAAATGGCGTCCTTAGCCATTCGCGTCTGCGGTGGCAGATCAATGCTTCGTCCGAACAAACTTGAACAGCACTACCGCGACGCCCGCTGCGGGGCAACCATGCTGCCTTGGAGCGTCGAAATCAGTCTCGACCGAATCGGAAANCACGGCCTCTACGACGACTNAACCCGGACGCCTTTCTCTGGGCTGTATGGGCTGGCATTAGAGTTACGCGGTGCGACGTATCCAACATTTCATTGACGGCGAATTGAGGGCGGGAACCAGCGGACGCTTAAGCGACGTGTACGACCCCGCGACCGGTGAAGTACAGGCCCAAGTTGACTTGGCGTCTGCGACTGAGGTTGATCAAGTTGTCGCCTCCGCCTCCAAGGCCGCCATCGAATGGGGCGAGAGTTCGNTNACACAGCGAACTCAAATCATGTTTCGGTTTCGCGAGCTACTTGCCGCGCGCACCGATGATTTNGCTCAAGTGATCAGTAGCGAACACGGCAAAGTCGTTTCAGATGCTGCGGGAGAAGTAGCTAGAGGACTTGAAAACATTGAATTTGCTTGCGGTATCGCCCATCACCTCAAAGGCGAAATCAACGAACAAGTATCCGCAGGGATAGAGGTTTATAGCTTGCGTCAGCCTTTGGGGGTAGTGGCAGGCATCACTCCATTCAACTTTCCNGCCATGGTCCCAGCNTGGATGTTCGCCACGGCGATCGCATGTGGCAACGCGTTCATCTGCAAACCGTCGGAACGAGACCCTTCGNCATCGATGCTGATTGCCGAGTGGCTGATAGAAGCGGGGCTNCCNCCTGGTGTCTTCTCGGTGATCAACGGTGACAAAGAAGCCGTCGATGCGCTCATCGATCACGAAGACGTCGCGGCGATCAGCTTCGTTGGTTCGACCCCTATAGCGAGCTATGTCTATGAACGGGGGACTGCCCTCGGCAAAAGAGTCCAGGCTTTGGGCGGTGCGAAAAACCACATGCTGGTGTTGCCCGATGCCGATATTGACATGGCTGCCGATGCAGCGGTGAGTGCCGCCTACGGTTCGGCAGGCGAGAGATGCATGGCGGTCAGCGCTGTGGTCGCAGTCGGATCTGTTGCTGACGAACTCGTGGAAGCGATTTCGACGCGAATCCCNGGCGTCAAAGTAGGTCCAGGTACCGATCCTGANGCTGAAATGGGGCCGCTCATCACCGGAGAACACCGGTCCCGAGTTGCCGGCTACGTCGAACGCGCCCAAGAAGCTGGAGCCGTTGCAGTAGTTGATGGCAGCAAGGCTGATCTTCCCAAAAACGGCTTCTTCTACGGCCCGACTCTTTTGGATGAAGTCACCCCTGAAATGGAGTGTTACCGCGACGAAATTTTCGGACCGGTACTTGGCGTTGTCCGCGTCGAAACTTTCAGAGAAGCCCTTGACCTCATTAACTCGAACCCTTTTGGAAATGGCGCCGCAATTTTCACCCGTGATGGGGGAGCGGCACGCCAGTTTCAACACGAAGTACAGATCGGCATGGTCGGAATCAATGTGCCGATCCCNGTTCCAGTCGCTTATCACTCTTTCGGTGGTTGGAAATCGTCCCTTTTCGGTGACACCCACATGTATGGACCTGAAGGGGTGCGTTTCTACACCCAAGCCAAGGCAGTCACCGCACGTTGGCCTGACCCGTCCTCGAGCCAAATCGACCTGGGATTCCCTCGGAACGACTGATCGGAAATCGTGGTGCGTACCCAGCTATATATCAATGGAGAATGGCGCGACAGCGAAAACGGTGCCGAATTCACGGTCTGGAACCCCACTTCAGGTTCCGAACTTGCCAGCGTCGCGTCTGGCACATCAGGTGATGCCACCGCGGCCGTGGACGCAGCTGCACACGCACAAACCGGGTGGGCCGCTGAACCCCCTCGTGTTCGGTCAGAAATTCTTCGACAGTGCTGGGAAAATTTGCTTGACCACACCGACGATTTNGCGGACCTCATCGTCAGTGAACACGGTAAGCCGCGCGTCGACGCCGCTGGGGAAGTTGCCTACGCNGCCGAGTTTTTTAGATGGAATGCCGAAGAGACTGTCCGCATCCACGGCACGATCGGTGCGTCCCCGAGCGGTGGAAACAAAATGATTGTTCACCACCCGCCAGTCGGAGTAGTGGTGATGGTCACTCCGTGGAACTTCCCGGCAGCGATGATCACGCGCAAGGTCGCACCCGCGTTGGGCGCAGGNAACGGATTGGTCATCAAACCGCCGAAATACGCGCCTCTTACCGCTCTTCGCGTCGCCGAGTTGCTGTCGGAGGCTGGAGTTCCAGACGGGCTGGTCAATGTCGTGCCCTCTCAAAACGCCAGCACCGTATTCGACGCAGCTATCGCTCACAAAGCCACTCGCATGGTGTCATTCACTGGATCGACAGAGGTGGGGAAAATATTGTTGCGCGGATGCGCTGACCGAGTTCTCAAAGTCGCTATGGAGTTAGGTGGAAATGCCCCGTTCGTCGTATTTGGCGACGCCGACCTTGATGCCGCAGTGGAAGGCGCGATGATCGCAAAAATGCGGCATAGCGCCGAGACATGCACCGCTGCGAACCGATTTCTGGTCGAGTCATCCGTTGTCGACGCGTTCACCAGCAAGCTCGCTGAAGCGATGTCGGCGGTCAAGGTCGGGAATGGCTTCGACCCCGAAGTGACCTGCGGTCCAATGATTGACGAGTCCGCCGTCGAATCTATCGACCGACTCGTCTCCGCAGCGGTCGACGGTGGCGCAGAAGCTGTGATCGGTGGCTCCCCAATTGAGGGCCCAGGCTATTTCTATGAGCCGACTGTCCTTACGGGTGTGAACGCCAATGCGGACATTGTCCACCATGAGATCTTCGGACCGGTCGCGCCGATCATCCCATTCGACGATCTCGACGCGATGATTGAACAAGCGAACGACACCGAAATGGGGCTGACCGGATATGTGTACACCTCAGATCTAGCCAAAGGTTTGGCAGTGTCCGAACGCATTCAAGCTGGCATGATCGGCCTTAATCGAGGCGCAGTCAGCGACCCGGCCGCACCATTTGGTGGAATGAAACAGAGCGGATTGGGTCGTGAAGGTGCTCAAGAAGGAATTCTTGAGTTTTGTGAAACTCAATACATCGCNACTGACTGGTAGTTGGCGAACAAGGCTCTGCGATTATTCACTCACCAGAAGATGGACAACACACACTGCGCCGATGCCNACCATGTGGGTGAGACCGATCTGAGCCCCACGCTGTTGACGGCTGCCAGCCTCACCTCGAAGTTGACGGGTCACTTCGACAATCTGCCCGGTTCCGGTCGGTCCAATCGGATGGCCCATGGCAAGAAGACCTCCNGAGGGGCTCAGCGCGCATCGGCCACCTATGTCGAACTCGCCGGATTCAATCAGAGACGCAGCTTCGCCNGGTGAGCAGAGCCCTAACGCCTCNGCGTACAGCAACTCTTCTATGGCGAACGCGTCATGAACTTCGAGTACATCTACATCAGAGGGTTCCAAACCGGCTTGGTGAAATGCCGCTGANCCGGTTTCAGCGGTCAGGGCTGCGTCGATACCCACCCCAGCGTCGTAAAGCCCCTCGGTTCGTGTCACAGAGGCCGCGACCCGAACTGCTCGAGATTGATCCAAATGCAAACGGCGGATGCCGTCTTCGGACGCGACCACTACGGCAGCGGCGCCCTCCCCAACAGGGCAGCATTGCAAACGTGTCATAGCCCCAGAAATTGGTTCGGCAAGAATTTCGTCCAATGTCCGAACCTTTTGGCGTTGCGCATACTGGTTGCTGGCCCCGTTTCGGTGATTCTTGAGAGCTACCTTCGCGACTTGTTCAGCGCTTACTCCATGCAAATGCATGTACTCAGAAGCCAGCAGGGCAAAATGAGTAAATGGGACAACAGTCCCACTCTCAAGATTTTCTATNCCCGCCTGACTTGGAGCGGCGCCCAAGCCGCCACGAGGCTTGTCCACNCCCAAAGCAAGCACCACATCGGACCGGCCCGATGCAACCTCTAAACATGCTTGAGCTACTGACGAGGACCCCGAAGCGGAAGCATTTTCCACCTGTGTCATGGGAATACCCGTCGCGCCCAACCGACTGAGCATGATCCGGCTTGAACCCATGCCAAGTAAAGCCGTGCCGGTATAAGCGGCCTCCACGTCGGGCCAGGTGATCCCCGCATCGCTCAACGCCGAACGCGCTGCGGTCAAACCGAGCTCTACGTAGGTGGTGTCGCTGCGGCGTTGGTACCGATGCAACCCAATCCCAACGACATACACGGGCCTGTCTTTCAATAGGTTGGTCTCGTTCATGCCATGACTCGAAACTGTAAGTCGACCAATATGTCGCCCACGTCGTCTTCAACGTCTTGAACCAAAACTCCTTCGACCTCGGTGCCAACGCNNACCCCGGTGCCCGCCACGATCGCTTTGATGACAGGCCCCCCGGTGAGTTCGATGACCGCAACAGTGAACGGAGTGGCCGGGGAGGGCTGATGGTGCCGATGCACCGTTGCCACAGCCCGTACCGTCCCCCGAGCCTCCAAAACGAACTCTTCGAGATCCCCGCTCAGAGACCCACACCCTTCNCAGCCGTAAGGATCTGGTGGGAACGCAACTCGACGACACCCGATGCACTGGTGCCCCAAAATGCTCGGAGGATCGGTCAACCTGAGTAAGCGAGGATGTCGTGCCTGAACAGTCATAGTGCCTTCAACCACAGAACCGTAGTCACCAGCAGGCCACGTCGCCGCGGCGATCGCACCAGCTGCCGACAGCGTCACGACATGGGAACACNGCTCCAATCGCAAGAGCGACAACAATCACACCAACCAGAAGAGCCGAAGATCTGGCTAGCTTGACGAACATGTCTGATGTCTCAGATATCGCTCAATGGTGCATAAGCCAAAGCCACCGACAAGTGAAACTTCAAACTCGACGCCCAAATCTTGCTGCAGCGCTTCGGGAAGCGGGAATTGAAATTATCGACGGATCTGCACCATTAGTTCTCTGGCTTGACGACGCANTCGGCACTTCCATGCCGTGGGACCACGCCGCGGAGAACGGCGAGGTTGTAGTGGAGGGATGTCTTCCGGTCACCCGTGGTGTACATGCGATCGCTGTAGAAACAGATCGAGCGGTGATTATGACGTCGGATGGCAACGGGTGCCGTCGTATCGAATTCATCGAAGGACGCGTCACTACGCTGCCCATAGAGCCTGTGGCGGTGGAGCTTCTTGATGAGCAGGCAAGAAAGGCCGGATTTGATCTGGCCGGTCGATGGGTGGACTGGTCGATGGAACCACCAACTCGGAACGACCCCTGTCACCTGTCACTATTTCGTAACTTCTAATAGGGAACTGGATAGACAAGTCCGGCGTTCTGTACATAACAAATACCGAATTGGGGGCCCGTGCGACGACTCACAGCAGCCTTAGTGTTCCTCAGCGTTCTGTGCTCATGTAGCGCTGACGTCCGCGATGACACTGCTGCCCCCGATCGCACATTGCTTTTACCACCGGGACAGGTGGAACTCGCGGCTGCGCTTACCTCCTTTGAGTCTTGTGAGCCATTCCTCCAACACGTAAAAGCCAACGCATTGGAAATGGTCGGTCCTTGGGGACTCGACNNGGGTTACGCAATCGCNGTNATGGAGTCCTCCGACATGATGCGCGATGGAACCCAAGCAACAGCGGATTCGTCCAAAGCCGGCTTAGATCCNGGCGTCGACTACAGCACCACCAANGTCCAGGAGGCTGGCGTCGACGAGCCCGACATTTTGAAAACAGACGGCAGACGCATCGTNGCGTTAGCCAACGAAGAACTGCACGTCATTGACGTCACGGGCGTTCAACCTCGCTCCCTCGGGAGGCTACGGTTCGAAAAGTTCTGGCCCCAAGAGATGTTTCTCGCTGGAGATCGAATCCTGGTATTCGGTCAAAGTCACAGCAATATGAAACCTGTTCCGCGGAACGCGCTACCAACACCAGGCTGGTCCACGCCAATCAGCACCCTTGTCGAGATTGATATCGGCACGTCTAAACCTCGCATCATCCACCGACTTCACCTAGACGGTAGATACCTGAGCAGCCGCATGGTTGACGACGTCGTCCGCATCGTCGTCCAAAGTCAACCCACTGGCCTCGAATGGGTCTACCCCAGCGGGACAGGTTTGCGAGCTGAACGACGTGCCGAGGAAGAAAACCGTCAACTCATAGAACGATCAACGATCGACAACTGGATCCCGTGGTTTGCCCTCGAAAATGCTGGAGGGCGCCTCATTCGCGAGGGAACCGTGACCCCGTGCGATCGGATCTACCACCCGCCATCCAACAGCGGTCTGGAAATGTTGAACATCATCACGGTGGATCTTTCCGAGAAACTACTGGGCGACAACGTGGTCAGCACTTCCGTGCTTGCCGACGGCGAAACTGTGTACTCGTCCAAACACAATCTGTATGTCGCTACCACCGAGTGGATGGACTGGCGTGATCTACAAGACGACCAAGATCAAATGTCTGAAACCCGGCCACCGATCACGACGCGAATCCACAAGTTCGACATCAGTAACCCAAACGAAACCTTGTACAGAACCTCAGGTCAGGTTCTTGGAACGGTTCTCAACCAATATTCAATGTCTGAACACGACGGTTTCCTCCGCGTCGCGACAACCGACCACGGCTGGTGGGAACCCGGAGGTGCAGCGAACAGTGAGAGTTATGTGACGGTGTTAGGCGAACAGACTGGCGAACTGGTCGAGTTCGGTCGCGTCGGAAACCTAGGTAGAGGTGAACGTATCTATGCGGTGCGGTTTCTTGGTGACCTCGCAACGGTCGTGACCTTCCGTCAAACAGACCCCCTGTACACCATCAATCTTTCAAATCCTCGAGCCCCGACAGTGTTAGGGGAATTGAAGATTTTGGGGTATTCCGCGTATCTGCACCCGGTGACGGACACGTTGCTGCTGGGAATCGGGCAAGACGCCCTCGACGATGGACGAACATTGGGAACCCAGGTATCGCTGTTCGATATCAGTGATCTCTCCGACCCGATTCGTGTTGACCAATGGCGACTCGCCGGAGGTCACAGCGAAATTGAATACAACGCTCGAGCTTTCCTGCACTGGCCCTCAGAAAATCTTTTCGTATTACCGGTTACGACACATCGAGTCGAGAACGCGCAATCTCGACCTTTCTCTGGTGCAGTCGCCTTGGAACTCAGCGACCGGTCCTTAGTGGAACGCGGTCGCGTGACACACCTACAAACACCGCCTGATGTGCGTTGCCAACAGTGGAACGAGGAAGGCGAAGATGACAGCGAAACATCAACACAGCACTGCTGGACCGACATTGACTGGCGCGCCACCATTCAACGATCCGCAGTGATCCAAAACCGGATGTACACCCTGTCATCACGAGGCTTACTTGCCAGCAACCTCCAAACACTTCAGCCTCAAGCGTTCCTGCCGTTCTGACCGCAGTCGAGGACGGCTCCTAAACGCTTCACACATAAAAAACTCCTTCATGAGTGGAACTTGAGTGTCCATTGGGTGGCTCAGTAGGCAATAGTGGAGCTATGACCGAAGTCACGTGGGACGAGGCCCCTAGTCTGCAAAACCCTCTGCTCGTTGTGGCATTCGAGGGCTGGTTTGACGCCGGGGAGTGCGCGACAGGAGCCATCCAATGGATTGTCGATCAATACGAGGCTCGCCGGGTCGCCAAAATCGACCCGGAGGAATTTTTCGATTTTCAAGAAAATCGTCCACATGTCGAAATTGCTGACGACGGAGAACGACGAATCAGGTGGCCATCCCTTGATGCTCACGTAATCGAAAACGATTACCCCCATGACCTGGTCCTCCTATCGGGCCAGGAGCCACGCATGAGGTGGCGAACCTTCTGCGATTCGGTCGTCGAGATCGCGCGAGACACCGGATGCGAGATGGTCGTCACCCTTGGCGCGATGGTCGCAGGGATCCCACATTCTCGCCCGTCCGAAGTGAAGGGCAGCGCAGCAAACGCGGACTTGGCTCACAAACTTGGGTTAGACCGTCCTAGCTATCAAGGCCCCACCGGCATCATCGGCACTCTGCACGATGCACTGGACCGTGCTGAACTGCCCGTCATATCTCTTCGGGTTGGGGTTCCCCATTATGTGGCGGGACCACCAAACCCCAAAGGTACGAGAGCGTTGCTGGCAGAATTCGAAAAGGTCACCGGCGTCCCAACCGGATATCGAGATCTCGATCACAGCGTCCTCGAATGGGAACAAAGAGTAAGTGACGCTGTCGAACAAGACTCCGAGATCATCGGATATGTCCGCCAATTAGAAGAGGAAGCAGACCGGTCGGTGCCTGGGGATCTTCCCTCCGGTGATGACCTAGCGGCAGAATTCCAGAAATTCTTGAGGGACCAACGCGACGAATGAATGGCGGTTCGCGTTAGAGAACTTGCGTTGCCTGCTGACGCAAAAGATGGTCCGCGAGCACTAAACACACCATCGCTTCCACCATCGGCACCGCTCGAGGAAGAACACACGGGTCATGTCTGCCCCTTGCTTCCAGCGTCGTTGCCTCATTATCTCGAGTCACGGTTTGCTGCGCTGAACTAATTGTCGCAGTTGGTTTGAATGCAACCCGCATCACGAGATCTTCCCCGTTGCTGATTCCGCCTTGAACTCCGCCACTGTTGTTCGTAGTCGTCGACGGTCGACCATCAACCCCAGGGACGAACGGGTCGTTGTGTTCTCTGCCGGTCATTAAAGTTCCCGCGAACCCGCTGCCGATCTCTATTCCCTTGGCCGCAGGAAGCGACATTAAGGCGCGGGCGAGTTCAGCATCGAGTTTGTCGAATACGGGTTCACCTAACCCGGCAGCCATATGGCGAGCCACGCAAGTAACAATCCCGCCTAACGAATTACCGTCTTTCCTTGCTGCCTCAATCGCTTCGGTCATCAAATGTGCCGCAGCATTATCGGGACAGCGAGTGGGATCGCTCTCAACTTGGTCACGAGACACATGCTGCATGTCAACGTCGGCGTCGATATCGCGAACAGAACTCACCCAACCGAGCACCTCAATGCCGGCGACCTGCTCGATCACCTTCCTGGCAACCGCGCCGCCAGCGACTCGCCCAATCGTTTCGCGAGCTGAAGAACGGCCCCCACCTTGCCAGTTTCGGATGCCGTATTTGGCTTCAGTTGTCCAGTCCGCATGACTCGGCCGATACAGATCGCGCATATCTTCGTAGGCCCCCGGTTTGGCGTCCTCATTTCGGACAAGCATGCCGATCGACGACCCTAAGGTTTTCCCTTCGAAAAGCCCGCTGACGATTTCGACGCGATCTTCCTCATTGCGTTGCGTGACCAGCCGGCTCTGCCCAGGGCGTCGCCGATCTAGTTCGGTTTGAATATCAGATACGTCAAGTTCGAGCCTGGGCGGGCAGCCATCCACCACAACTCCCACTCCGCCTCCATGGGATTCACCGAACGTGGTGATACGGAATTGCTCTCCAAAGGTGCTTCCGGCCATAACACCGAGAGTAGAGGTCGCGAAGGTGATCCCACCAAGAGATTCTCCAACTCGGCCAATTTAGGTGGCGTTCACCGGCAATGATGGCGGGGATGGAGTTGATCGACGCACTTCTTGTCGCTGGCGCCGGCGTGATAGCAGGTGTCGTGAACGCAATGGCGGGCGGGGGATCTCTGTTGACCGTTGGTTTACTCAACGTGTTCGTCGGATTACCTGGACTAATTGCTAACGGCACTAACCGTGTAGGCGTTCTTGTACAGAACGCCGCTTCAGTCGCGAGCTACCGAAAAGAAGGTATTTCTGGGTTACGTCGAGCCGTTCCGATCGTCATTCCGGTGACAGCAGGCTCCCTCATCGGATCACTCTTGGTGTCCAGCGTCACTGATGCGACCTTCGAAAGAGTCTTCGGCGTCTTAATGATCCCCTTGGTGTTCCTCAGCTTCCGCACTCCCATCGCAACTGGTCGCCAAATCAGTTGGCATCCAGCTTTGACCGCTGCCATCTTTTTCGCGATCGGGGTTTACGGCGGTGCGTTCCAAGCCGGAGTTGGGCTTTTAATAGTGGTCGCATTGGCAAGATCGGGCCTGGATTTGATTAACGCCAACGCGGTCAAAGTGGTTGTAATTCTGGTTCTCACTGCCATCGCTGTGCCGGTGTTTGTTATTCGGGGCCAAGTTGATTGGGGCTTCGCAGTGGTCTTATCGGTCGGGTTCGCCCTCGGAGGCTGGGTAGGAGCTCGCATAGCTGTCAGAGGGGGCGAACGGATCATTCGCCCGGTAATAATTGCCGCAGTCCTCGCACTCGCGGGACGAATGATCGGGCTTTACTAATTGCGACGATCTAGCCTCCCCGCATGATCTTCGATCTCGATCTTGACCGCGTCCGCAACCGGCCGGGGATCAAATGGGAACGGCACGGCAACGACGTCCTCTCTGCATGGGTTGCAGACATGGACGTCGAAGTCCCCAGTTTCATCACCGAGGCTGTTATCGAACGAGTCGAATCTGGGGGCCTCGGTTACGGCTTCTACGACGAACCGATACCGGTTTTAGAAGCCTTCAAGAACCGTATGCACAAAGCCTTCAACTGGGAAATTCAAACTTCTGACGTGATCAGGGTCCACGATGTCATCCAAGGGCTGGAATGGGCGATCCGCACTCTGAGTCCCGTCGGATCCGGGATCGTGGTCCAGACGCCGGTCTATCCACCCTTTTACTCAACCATTGAAGCGTCGGGACGACATTGGGTAGCCAATCCGCTTCTCGCGACCGAAGACGGATGGGCCCTTGATTTCGATCACCTCGAAAGCGTCGCTGCCGACCCTGAGGTATCGACACTGCTGCTCTGTCACCCACACAACCCTTGCGGGCTCGTAATGACACAGGAAGACCTCGCGAAAATCGTTGACATTGCCGAACGCAATGACCTTGTCGTCGTTTCTGATGAGATTCATTGCGACTTGGTGTACACCCCGCACCGACACGTACCAGCTGCGTCAATCAGTGAACTGGCGTCGCAACGAACGGTCACAATCACTGCGGCCACAAAAACCTTCAACATGGCAGGTTTAAGGATGGCTTTCGTCCACACAGAGTCGGAACGCTACGGACCACAACTCAAGGAAATCTCAACTCGGATGATCGGCGGCATCAACGGTCTCGGTCAAGTCGCAACTGTCGCGGGTTGGGAACACGGCGATGATTGGATAGCGGAACTCGTCGCAGGTCTTGACCACAATCGTCACCTTCTTTCTGACTTATTGTCCGAGCTACTTCCCGGTGTCGTGTACCGACGTCCGCAAGCAACCTACCTTTCGTGGCTCGACTGCCGTGAGCTTGATTTAGGGGACAATCCAGCCGAGTTGTTCCTATCGCGAGGTCAAGTAGCTCTGAACTCCGGACTAGATTTTGGACCCGAAGGAACAGGCCACGTCCGACTTAACTTTGCGACATCACCAGAACTGCTCACAATGATTGTTGAGCGGATGGCCGCCGCGCTTTAATCCTCAAGCCTCTCGGCTTCCCCGCGTTGTGCGTATCGCTTCAACACCAAGGGATACCCAACTGCTCCCACCGCGAAAAATAAGAACCACTGCACGCTGTATCCCAAATGGGGACCGACATCGGTCAAAGGAGGATCGACAGGGACGGCACCTTCGACCGAAGGGGAACTCTCCATCAGCTCAACGTAAACAGGCGCGAGCGCGAGACCCACTTGCTGATCCACTCGG
>PAHW01000010.1:81504-337772 GCA_002705305.1 Acidimicrobiaceae bacterium | reverse complement strand
TTCTGTTTCGTCGGTGGTTACGGGACCTGCTATGTCGAGATGTACCCAGGGCGTGTCTCCTACGAATTCTTGTAGAAAAAGACCGGCCACGAGTGTCCCGCCGAACCTGCCAGAACCAATGTTGCTGACGTCGGCCGTTTGCGAGTCGAGTTGTTTTCTGTACTCGGCGGGGAGTGGTAAGTGCCAGACACGTTCGCCTGCTTGACTCGCTGCTGTCTGGACCCTGGAAATCGCCTGCTCATCGTTGCCCATGAGACCCGCGTACTTTTGGCCTAATGCCACTAGACATGCCCCTGTCAGGGTGGCGAGATCGATTACTAGGTCGGGCTCGTCTTCTGCGGCCAGAGAGAGACCATCCGCGAGAACCAGTCGACCTTCTGCATCGGTATTCAACACCTCAACGGTTTTCCCGTTTCGTATGTGTAGGACATCTCCCGGTTTTGTTGCGGTAGGGCCAGGCTGATTATCGGTACAACAGCAGGTACCCACCACGGTGATGTCGGGTGAGTGGGCGGCTATGGCTTTCATTGCGCCGATGACGGCGGCGGCGCCACCCATATCGATCTTCATTTCTTTCATNCCCTCAAATGTTTTGAGGTTGAGNCCACCNGTGTCGAACGTGATGCCTTTACCAACGAGATGCAGCGTTGCGCGACTTTCGCCTTCTGGGCGCCATGTCAACCGCACGAGACGGGGCTCCTCAGATGATCCTGCGTTGACTCCAAGAATCCCGCCGCAGCGTTCTTCTGTAAGNCGTTCTCGGTCCCAGANTTCAACTTCTAGGCNCGATGATTCGCCGACGGCTACCGCTTCGTCNGCGAGCTGAGTCGCNGTAAGGGAGCCTCCTGGCCGGTTAACGAGATCTCGAGCGAGCGCGATTGCCTCTGCAGTCGCGCTNGCCTTTGCTAATACGACCTCGCTGTCAACCCCGTCCGGCGCTACTAGCGTCACTCGGTTCAGGCGCGATGTCTCGTCGGCCGTTCCTTTGAGTTCGTCGAACCGGTAGGAAGCAAGGAGGAGTCCTTCGATAACCGCCTGCAACCCCACTTCAGCTCCGAGCGCGGGGGCTGCCATCANGGGAAGCAACGTGGTAACTGACTCGAGCTCTGCGCAGGCCCGCCAAAGAGCCGCCGCTGCTGATCGGACGTCGGCTGCAGTGAGTTCTTCGNTGCCTAATCCAATGGCGACAACTACGGGACTCTCTTCCGGTAGAAGGGCGGCTTGGCCTAGCTTCGCCTCNAATCCGCTTGCCGCNAGAAAGTCNTTGCCGACTCCGAGAGTTTCGAGGTCATCNCCGGTGATCGGGCGATCTCGGGCGGCACTGTCATCNTTGTCTGNAGATGTAACGACGTTGATAGATGAAATTTCCAATGCGTTGGGCATGGTTCTCCTCTTAGGCCGGACCGAGTTCAGGGTTCGCGACTCAACAATGANTCGCCTTCTTGCCAACGGGCCAGGGTCCATAGAAGGTCTGAAAGTCGATTCAGATATGGCAACACCTGAGAGTCCCCATCATGCGCGTCGAGACTTTCTCTTTCTGCTCGTCGCACAATGACTCGTGCCCAGTCAAGTCGGGCCGAGAGTTCCGTTTGCCCCGGAATGGTGAATTCGGTCGGTGCTTCGAATCGGTCACTGATGTCGTCGATGTGTAGTTCCAAAGCAGCGACCATTTCTTGGGTGACACTGGTTACCCCCGATTCAAGCTTGGATCGGTTTTCGGGGAGAGTCGCAAGTTCGGCCATGGCTACATACAGCTCTCGACACAGGGTTGTAAGCAGCTCGTTTAATTCGGGGTCGCTAACGGCTGCGCGAGCGAAACCGATAGCGGCTTGGGCTTCGTCCACGGCCCCATAGGCCATCGGCAGCACGGAGGCTTTATCCACTCGACCGCCATGGAAAAGACCTGTGGTGCCGTCGTCGCCGGTCTTGGTGTAGATCTTCATTAGGTAGTCAAACTAGTCGGGTCGTGACCTAGACCAAAGACCGACCTCACCTAGGCTCGAGAAGTGACGTTGCGCGGCTATTGGATGCTTACCTCGGATGATCGACTGTTGCACTTTCACGATGACGTCAGCGAGGTGGATCTTGATCTCGCAGCTCGTCCCGTGTCGATAGCTGTTACTCGCGATGGTCAGGGGTGTCTGGTGCTTGAATCGAATGGCCGTATTCAGGGCTATGGGACGGCCAGAGTGTTGGGGGATTTAACGACGCTGGATCTCGTAGCGCGGCCTGTAGATATTGTGGCCTCGCCGGCAGGTGTCGGGTATTGGGTGATCGACTCAGAAGGCAGCGTATTTAGCTTTGGCAATGCCGCGTTTCTAGATGGCGTACCCCAGGTGGCTGAACGCTCAGCGCGCGCTGTGAGGATTACTCCAACGTCTAGTGCCGACGGGTACTGGATTGTTGATGTTCGAGGCGGAGTACATACTTTTGGCGCTGCCGCATTTCATGGCGCTTTAGCCGATCAACGGTCAGTTGATGATGTTCGAATCGTTGATTTTGCTCCTGAGGCAAATGGACGCGGTTATTTGTTTCTCGATTGTGACGGTCGCGTTTACGCCGCTGGTGAGGTTGATTATTTCGGTTCGCCTGCCGATCTTGGGCGAGTAGATGCGGTGGGATTGATCAACCGGCCTGGTGGTTATTTGGTCATCGATGCCCGGGGAGCTGTTACGGCTTTCGGCGACGTCGCGAATCTGGGGTCGCCAGTTGGTTCGGGCGCCACCGTCGTCGCGGTCGGATAAATTAAGCCAGCGGGTGGCCGCGGGGCAACCACACTTGTTTGACTTCGTCTGCGAAGTAGTACTGGGCGTGTCGAGAAAGTCTCGGGTTGTAGTAGGGGTCATCTTGGTCTAATGGATCCCCCCAGCGTTCCGTGAAGAAATCTTCGTCCTCTGCGGGATGCAAAGCGCCTCGTAGAGCTGATTCTTGATGGTGTAGCACTGCGTGCGGTTGATACACGAGGTCATAGCCCAGTTGATGAATGCGTACCGTCAGGTCGACATCATTGAATGCGACGCGCAACCGTTCCTCGAAGCCGCCAACTTCCCAAAAAACGTCTGGGCGGACCATCAAACACGCGGCCGTAAGCGCCCACGAATTACGCGCAATGTTGCCGATGCTGAAGTACCCACGAGAGTTCGTGTTAACGGCAACTCCCCCAACTCCAACCGTTATTCCTTCGTGTTGGACGCGTCCGTCAGGAAACCTGAGGCGCGCGCCGACAGCACCGACCCGTCGTTGCTGCGCGTGACCGATCATCGCGTCAATCCAGCCCGGGGTGGTGATCGTGATGTCGCAGTTGAGGAACAATAGAAGGTCGCAATCTATTTGTTCCGCCGCCAAGTTCATCATCCTGGCGTACGAGAACTGGTGCGGATAATCGATGACGGGGCCATCATGTTCATCCATCCATTTGAGCGTGTCGGCGTCGGTGCTTTCGTTGTTGATAACCATCACCTCGACTTCGGACCATGAAGTGGCATCTGCGATGCCACTAACACATTGGGAGATAAGTTCATATCGGTCCCTAGTGGGAATGATGATTCCGACACGCGGCCGGCCCACCACTGGATAGGTGACGTTGTAGGTACCAGGATCGATTCCTTCTTCTACGTCGCCGTCTAGTCCTCTTCTGTCAAGTGCGGCTGCGAGTGCTCGCTGTCCGGCGGCCCAGGCATCTGATTTTTGTTCTACTCCGCCTGAGGTTGACCCTGGCAAGACTCGCCAGTGGTAAAGGTTTCGGGGTATGTGAACAATCCGGTCAGTGTTTTCGGTGACGCGAAGCGCAAGGTCATAGTCTTGAGCGCCGTCGAAACCTGGCCGCCAACCACCGATCCTGGTCACCAAATCGCGGCTGAACACCGCGAAGTGGCAGACGTAGTTGTATGACAGGTGTAAATCTGGTGACCAACTCGATTTCGCATAACTGTGGTCGTAGGACCCGTCGGCAAAGAGTTTGTCTTCATCTGAATAGATGAATTCCACTTCTGGGAACTCGTTGATGGCTCGCACCACTTCGGTGAGCGCGTCGGGACGCAGGAGATCATCGTGGTCTAGAAGAGCTACGTATTCTCCTTCTGAAACATCAAAAGCGGTGTTTGAGGCTTCTGCGATTCCCCCGTTTTCGTTTCGTTCGAGGAACAGGATTCGCGAATCACTTGCTGCGAATTGTCGACATAGGTTTCTGACGGCGTCATCGTCGGAGTAGTCGTCAACAAGGCAGAGTTGCCAGCGTTCGTATGTTTGTGTGCGGACCGATGTGATGGTTTCTTCGAGAACATCTAGCGGGGTGTTGTAGACGGGTGTGAGAATCGAGATGAGCGGGCGGTTCTCTAACTGCGTTCCCGGGTCAGGGTCAGGGTCTGTTAGAGCTTCGGTGCGTGACCGTCGGTACTGTTTCAGGTCCATCCGGTGGCGTCGGCCGGGGTCGGGGGATGACAGCCATTCGCTTATTTCNGGTGTTTCGGCTGGTGAGGTGACGTTGAGCGCGTTGAGTGCCTCGTGGAGTCCGGTGGGTTCGGCGGACGGGCGCGGCGGGACTCGTCGCCGTGTGGCGGCGCGTAGGATCGCGGAGCCNATGTCGGATCGGTGAACGATTTCTAGGTCCCATTGGTTTGGGTCATCGACGTGGAGTGCGGCTTGCGGTGTCGCCACGATCGGGATGCCTACCGCTCGAGCGGCTAACAGTTGGGNCCAAGCCGTNGGTCCAATGTTGCGCGGTGAGACAATCATGGATGCTTGCTGGAGCGCGTCAAGAAGAGGGCCNTCTCGTTCGACGATATCGATGTCGTGNGTGAGGTGGTGCCATGCAGTGAAGTCGCGTTCTGTGACGACCAGCGGTCGTTCAATGCTTGGGTCAAGAAACGGCGCGATGTGNTCAGTGAAGTATCGAAGGGACGCTAAATCNGGCTCACCGAATTCGCGNTGGGGTGAGGCCANAAGAAGGGGNCTGGTTCCCGCTGAGGCGGGGAATCGTATTTGTGGCGGTCGAACAACGTGGATCGTCGCATTGATGTCNAGTGCCTCAACTTGGTTTCTTTCTGAGTTTGAGCACACCCAAACGTCATCNNCTCGAGAGAGTAATTCTCGATCACGNTGCCGGCGGAGACTTGCGACGGTGTCGCGTCCAGCGAGTTCAGAATCGGCGACGAGGTGGTCGGGGAGGTCAAGCCGCTGCAGCGATAGCAGACATGAGCCATCGACGATGATCCGAGCGTCGGGTTGGTGAGCCCGACAGAGCGATGCTGCTCGCGTGGCCGATCCGCCCCCACATAGAACGACAATGTCGCTGGTATGGGTTTTCCACCATCGGGTGGTGTCGAGGCCAGTGACTTCCACTGATAGCTCACCAATGTTTTTCGGGCCGTCCGAGGGGCCGTAAAGAACAAGGTTGGTCTCCGCGTCACTGTTGGCAAACCCTTTGCAAATCTGTTCTGTTCTCCATGCTGTGGGGTCCGATCCGGGTCTTGGAACCGCGTCGAGGAACACCCTGACGTGTCTGTCGACGTGAGGCTTCATCAGTGGCCGAATTGGCGGCGGAGCCAGCGAAGAACAGCTAAGAGGTCTCGTTCGATTTGTGCCATCACGCTGGGCCAGTCAACGCTTCGTTGTAGACGGGCCGGTCCTTGGTCTTGCTGGGCCATGCCCATTTCCAGTTCGTTGAGTNGATGGTGTTGACGTTGGAGCTCAATTCGGCTGGTTGTTGCGTCGGCCAAGGCGGTGTCTCGTTCTTCTTCTAACNNTTTNATTTGTTGCCGCANCTGGTCGATGTTGCGTTGTGAGCGNTGCCGTTGTCGGNTCCAATGACCTGCTTGTTGTTGCTGCAGGGNGATGAGTTGCTGGTTGCGTTCAATTTCTTGTTCGACGGATCGGTTCGAAATAGGTCTACCTAGACGAAGAAGTGCCGTTTGTTCCACCACCTCGGCTAATCGAGCAATTTTCTCTTCGATGGAAAGTCCGGGGTGTTCGTCTGNNAACGCTGATCCAGCACGCCACANCTCGCGTTGCACATATTGGTCATCCGCATTGGCGTCGAGTAGCACGCTGCGGCCNTGAAGCACCCTCGCCAGGTGGTGGAGGGCNGGATCACTTGTNAGCACGACGGCTGACCGTTGGACGACCGCGCCGAATTGTTCTGGATCAAGGTCGGTGCCGATGTCAGTAGCGTTTCGTTCGTAGCGGGCAAGTTGTGTCGCGAAGTGCGCCTGTTCATTCGATGAGCCGAGAAGCGAAATGGGTAGTGCTCTGGACTGGGCGTGTCGCGCTACCTCGGCAGCGATCACCATCGAAGAATCGGTTGCGGCATCTACAAGGATTGATTCGGCGAGACTCGGAGCCGGATGTGTTTCTTGCACCCGGCTCGGTGTGAGGTACCGGGGAAGCAGCGCTACGGCATCGTCCATCGTCATTCCTGCAGATGAGGGATTCACATAAAAATCGTGCGGTTCGGCGAAGCCAACGAAGCCGACGACGACATCTAGTTCGTTTCCTAGTTCCTCAAAGTTTTCGGGCACTTTATTGATGATGGCGGAGGTGTCAGAGGCCCAAGGAGTGTCTTTTCGTTCTTCGACAAGCAAATGGAGATCGGTGGGTGCGTTGCGCCACGCGAGTTCCGCTGCGAGGGCTCGCGCTGCGAGCCAACCGACTGGGTGTCGTTCTTTGGTGGGAAGAATCACTCCCAGGTGTAGAACGTCGCGCCCGTGCGAAGAGCTACCGGCCGGAGCGTTTGTGTTTGAGCGAGCGGTTGTTGGTGATTTGATCGAACCCATCGATGCAGCTCCAACCATCTGTTGATAGTCCGTCTTTGCGATCTTGGGTCATTGTACGCGGGGACTTTGCTCGAAAGGTCGCGCGTGGTTATTAACGGTTCGGATGTCCTGGGGCTCCCTTTTCATGGGGAACCGGTGGTTGCCATTTTCCTCGTAGGTCTGTCATTCCCTCTCGTTCAGGAGAGGAACCTGGAACGATTCGCAGCGAATGGGAACGTTCCCACGCGTCATGAACGTGCATTCGATCTTGGTCCGTAATCGAGGTGGATAGGAGGTAGTCGCCTGGGAGAAGTGCAAGTTCTTCCATGATGAAGTCGACGTAGCCGCGTCCTGGGCCAAGTGTGCCTGTTCGAAGGTGTTGTAGGGCACTATTGGGTGACGCCAGGTGGACGCCCGTAGCGTGGTGGAGTTTCATTGCAAAGACGGGGTCGGGTACTGCGCTTTCGGCCTCGTACCACAGTCGAATGATGAGGGCGTTTCCTGATGTTGGCAAGGGATTAGCGAGCCATTGTTGGTCTAGATAGTCGACGTGAAAGATTCGTATGTCTCCGCTCCCTCGACGAACTTCTATTTCGGTGAGCGAAGTGTCGGTGTGTATCTGGTCGTCGTCTGCGTCTCTGAGTTGTTCGGCTTCGGCGGCGTTGACGGCGTCAAGGTAGGCCCAACATACTTCTGTTGCTTCTCCTGCCGCCATCAAATTGCCGCTGTCTAGCCAGCCGACTTCGTCACACAATCCCTCGACGAGTGGCAATGAGTGAGATACGAGGACGATGGTGGTTCCCGCTCGACGAAGCTCATATAGATGTTCGAGGCATTTTCTTTGGAAGGCCTCATCCCCCACCGCGATTACTTCGTCGATGAGAAGAATTTCGGGTGCGACGTGCACCGCGACTGCGAAGCCAAGTCGTACGTACATTCCGCTGGACAAGATCTTGACCGGCGCGTCGATGAAGTCGCCGATGTCACTGAATTCAATGATTTCGTCAACCGCTAGGTTCATTTCCTTTCGGGTTAAGCCAAGGATTGCTCCGTTGAGGTAAATGTTTTCCCTGCCGCTCAATTCGGGGTGGAATCCCGAACCGAGTTCAAGAAGTGCCGACACTCGACCGTCAACTGCAAGATGTCCGCTGGTGGGTTCGTGTATCCCAGCCATGAGTTTGAGAAGTGTCGTTTTGCCGGATCCGTTGTGTCCGATCAGGCCGAAGAATGAACCCCGATCAATGTCGAGGGACACGTCTTTTAGCGCCCAGAACTCTCGAGTCGAGCGGTTTCTTTCCCTTCGTACGACCGCTTCCTTCAGCGAGTTAGGGCGGTCGCGGTGAATGCTGTAGCGCTTGGAGAGGTTGCGCGCGGAGATGATTCCGTTCACATGTCCTCGCTCAGTCGCATCGAACGCCGTGCAAAGAATCGCCACCCCAGAGCAAAAGTGGCTGTGGAATAGATGACAAGCGCCAGCCATCGGCTCGCGCTCGGCCATTCAACCAAATACGCCGAGTCTCGGGCGGCGGCAACAAACTGGTTGATTGGATTCCACTCCACGATTTTTCGTATGGGTAGACCCCAGTGGTGCTGCGGAATGATGTCGATCGGATAGACGATGGGTACGAGAAAGAAGACGGCGTTGATGACAATTCCGACGAGGTATTGCACGTCCCGGTAGTGGGTATTCAATACGCACACGAAAAATCCGACTCCGAGGCCGAATAACCCTGCTAGCGCCAGCACGATCGGCAGTAACAGCGTCGGTAAACCTACGTTGCCTAACAAAACCATGACCAACAGGAGTACTCCGGCTTCAATGGCCGATTGGACTGAGAGAGCGACGGCGCTACCGAAAATTGCTGTTTCCGGCGGAAAGAAGACTTTGCGGCGAAGGTCGCCGACGGAACTGAGCCATCCCATGGAGCCGTTGACCATGCCTGCGAAAAGCAACCAGATCACTAGACCGGTGAACAAGAAAAGGGCAAAGTTTTCGGTGCCGTTTCCTGCCGGCGGAGGCGAAGCTCGAAAGAAGACTGAGAATACGAGGCTGTACACCAAGATGGTGGATAGGGGGCTCAGCAATGACCAAGTCCAGCCCAACAGGCTCCGTTTGTACCTTGCTTTGAGTTCCCTTCGCGCGAAATTTCCTACCAAGGGGGCGTATCTGAACGCAGAGGCCATGGCGTTGGCGGGTGTCACAGGTTTCATGTCTTTTTGGGCCGCCACCAGTTTTCGTTGTCGCGGTACCAGTGGACAGTTGCTTCGAGCCCTGACCGGAGGTCAATTGTTGGTTTCCAGCCAAGTGCGAGCACCANGCTCGAGTCCACGGAGTATCGGAAGTCATGTCCTGGTCGGTCGGCGACGCGCTCTATTGCAGAGTCGTCGCGATCGCAGAGTTCGATGAGTATCTCTGTTAGTTCTAGATTCGACCGCTCGTTTCCAGCGCCGATGTTGTAGATCTGGCCGATCTTTCCCGCACGGAGAACGGCATCGATCGCGGCACANTTGTCGTCAACGTGNATCCAATCTCGAACGTTGGCGCCGTCACCGTAGAGAGGGACCGTCATTCCGTCGAGCAGGTTAGTGATGAAGAGGGGTATCAGCTTTTCGGGGAACTGAAACGGCCCATAGTTGTTTGATGAGCGCGTGACAATGACCGGTAACTCATAGGTGTTGTGATGCGCGAGGGCGATCAAGTCAGAACCAGCTTTTGACGCGGAATACGGACTGCTTGGCTCAAGGCGATCTTCTTCAGAGAATGATCCCTGAGCGAGAGAGCCGTAGGTTTCGTCGGTGGAGATATGGACAAACCGAGATACTTCGAGCTGGTTGGCGACGTCACACAAGACGTTGGTACCAAGACAGTTAGTGATTATGAACCGATCAGAGCCGTGAATAGAACGGTCCACGTGGCTCTCCGCCGCAAAGTGGACGACGGCNTCGTGACCGTTCATGGCTGAGGTCAAGAGGTCGCGGTCGCAGATNTCACCTTCGACGAACNGGACGCGAGGGCTTTTCGCGAAATCGTCCATTGTGTCCTTGCTACCTGCGTAGGTAAGNGAGTCGATCACGGTGATCTCGTCGTCGGTGTTGGCTATGAGATACCTCACAAAGTTCGAGCCGATAAATCCAGCGCCGCCAGTTACAAGGGTTTTCATTGTGCGATCAGTTCCGTAACCCGTAGCGGGGTCGAAGGGCTTCGTCGATGTCGTTCCGGAGGGGATTTGTTTGATCACGAGTGGAGAGGACGGGATCCNTCAAGCCCCAGTCGGCTCCGATTTCTGGATCATTCCAAGCCACTCCCAGTTCGTCGGCCGGGTTGTAGTAGTTGTCGACTAAGTAGGTGATGGTGGCGTCGGTCAGAGTTGAGAAGCCGTGAGCGACNCCGGGNGGTATGTAGATACCGCGATGTTGGTTTCCATCTAAATCTGTGTGCTGAGTGGCGCCTTCGGTGGGTGATCCAAAACGGAGATCATGTAGGACGACACGGACGACTCCGAATGGTATGTACCAGTAATCGGCTTGGTGGAGGTGATAGTGCAAACCGACGATGCAGCCGCTTTGTCGGTCTCCCCTGTTGGCCTGGANCATTTCCCGTGAGCCGTTGGGTATCCATTCGCGACGGTACGTCTCGACGAANAATCCGCGTTCGTCGCCGTGCACCTCNGGTGTTNCNACGTANACNCCTTCGATATTTTCGGAGGGAACGACNTGAGCCATACAAACCTAGGGTATTGCGTACTCGGGGCTGCGGGTCAGCGCGCGTCNAGCCGCAGGTGTTCTACNTCGGCNACCGACACAGTTTGAAGGTCGCCNCGGTCGGTTTGGACGACGAGTTGACCGTNNTCANTNAGGTCAACCGCGTGTCCTTCGAGGGTCNGAGTTTCTTTCGAATTATCAAAGTGAACGCGTACGCGGCGTCCGAGGGTGCTGGAGTGGTGCCGGACTTCTCGGAGCAACTGTTCGCTGCCTGTTGACTCAAGCAGATGTGCATATTCGTTTTCGAAGTTTTGAAGGATTTTGAGGGCCAAGCTCGGTCGGTCTACCGATGAGCGGGTCAGCAGATCCAAGCTGGTAGCAACGAGCTCCAATTCAGGTGGCACCTGTCCCCAACCGGTGTTCAATCCCATACCCACAACCAATGCTGAAATGCTTCCGTCGTCAATCAGTGTTTCAGTCAGGATGCCCGCTACCTTGCGGTAGCCCGGATCGCCGGGGATGTCCGTCGCTGAATCGACTACGAGGTCGTTGGGCCATTTGATGCCNAGTGTGATCTGCATGGTTTCGAGCACCCCTTTTACCGTGGCAACGGCAAGGGCCGAGGTGACCAGTGANGCTTTCTGTACAGCAAGTGCGGCCGGAGGTGGACGGAGNAGCACAGACATCATGAGCGATGTTCCGGGCGGCGCGGTCCATATTCGTCCTCTGCGGCCACGACCTNGNGTTTGAAGGTCAGCGATCATGACTTCGCCTTCATTTCCTCCGTCGCGCGCGAGTTCAAGCAAAGCCGTGTTCGTGGAGGGAATTTGGGAAACCCAAGTAATGTTTTGGAACCGAGTTCCCTTCACNGCATCAAACTTGTGGCTTTCCACAAGCTCGAGCGTACTTACCGCAAAGCGGCGTTATTTGNNNAAGAAANTCGGTCGGATGGGAACACGCGCCGGATTGTGGCACGATTGCAGATCGTATGTCCGTGCTCGGAAGGCGAAATTCGTGTTCTCGAAGATTNTGATTGCCAATCGTGGAGAGATAGCCGTACGGGTTATTAGGGCGTGTCGCGAGTTGGGTATCGAGAGCGNNGCCGTGTACAGCGAACTTGATCGCAACGCGNTACATGTTCGGCTNGCCGACGAGGCCTACGCTCTCGGCGGTGAGGTCGCAGCCGACTCATATTTNAATACCTCGGCCATTCTGAATGTGATTGAGCAGTGTGGAGCCGATGCAGTTCATCCCGGTTACGGGTTTTANAGCGAGAATGCGGAATTCGCTCGGGCTATCACCGATCTCGGAGTGACCTTCATCGGTCCCTCGCCGGAAGCAATTGAGGTGATGGGCGACAAAATCTCNGCTCGGCTCGCTGCGGAGAAGGTTGGTGTGAAAGGGGTGCCTGGAACCACTGAGGTCATTCAGGATCCCGATGANGTTCGACACTTCGGTGCTGAACACGGCTANCCGGTTGCCATTAAGGCTGCTTACGGCGGNGGNGGCCGGGGAATGAAGGTGGTGGCATCCGCNGAGGACGTCGACGCCGCNCTGGAGTCGGCCCAACGCGAAGCGGAGAGTTTTTTCGGGCGCGACGAATGCTACATGGAGCGCTATCTGACGTGGCCTCGTCACATAGAGATGCAAATCATTGCCGATCAGCAAGGAAACGTCGTTTGGCTNGGTGAACGCGATTGTTCGGCGCAACGNCGGCATCAAAAACTCGTCGAGGAAAGCCCTGCTCCCAACTTCCCTGACGAGACTCGACACGCGATGGGTGAGGCGGCTGTGGCGGTCGCAAAAGGTTGTGGCTACACCAANGCGGGCACNGTTGAATTTTTGTTTCAAGACGGCGACTTCTACTACTTGGAGATGAACACCAGGTTGCAAGTTGAGCACCCNGTAACCGAGTTGGTGTCAGGANTTGATTTAGTTCGGGAGCAGATTCGCGTAGCNGCNGGTGANTCGTTGTCGTTCACCCAAGATGACGTTACCTGTAACGGTCACGCCATTGAGGTGCGAATCAACGCTGAAGATCCNGCGGGCGGGCGCTTTCTGCCGTCACCGGGGACAATCAGTAGTTTGCNTCTTCCTCAAGGCTTCGGCGTTCGTTGGGACGGCGGCTACGAAGCAGGNGATGTTGTTTCCCAGTTCTACGACAACTTGGTAGGCAAGCTCATTGTGTGGGGATTAGATAGAGAGACTGCTATCGAACGAATGCGGAGTGCTCTCGTCGAACTAGAGGTGGGGGGGATAGCGACTACCGCGGCTGCACACGAAGCCATTTTGTCCAGCGCAGATTTTAAAGCTGGTAACCACAGTACGAAATGGGTTGAGGAATCATTGGACCTTACGAACGTCTCAGGAGGATCAGATGCCCCTGACGGCGACATCGACGTGGCGGACNCGAGGGTCAAGAAAGACGTCATTCTCGAAGTGAATGGAAAGCGCTTTGAGGTCGCGGCCTGGGTCCCCGAGTCAGGTGGCCTCGGCGTCAATCAAAGCCCCGCAAAGGCTCGNCGTTCAGCGTCGAAGACGGGCGGAGCCGGCGGGGGTTCTGGCCAGGTAACTGTGCCTATGCAGGGAACGATCGTGAAGGTCCTCGTCGAAGTNGGCCAAGAAGTAAGCGATGGCGANGCCGTCGTGGTGTTAGAAGCNATGAAAATGGAAAACAACATNAACGCCGATAAGGCCGGGACNGTGAAGGAAGTAAAGGTCAGTCCGGGCGACACAGTCGGCGCGGGCGACATTGTCGTTGTCATCGATTGACGGTACCGACGCACTTGCNNGCTATAGCTGCGCCAGACTGGTAACCGTGANCAGGTACGGCNTTTTGAAGTTGTGCTTATGAGAGGCATGATGCTTGCCGGCGGCGCGGGAACNCGCTTGTTTCCGNTNAGTCGGGTTTCGAGTAAGCAGTTGCAACCCGTTTATGACAAGCCAATGATTTATTACCCCTTGGCGACGCTGATGAGCGCTGGCATCAGAGAAATTCACTTAATTAGCACTCCCAACGATCTNCCTGTGTTTCGGGAAGTATTGGGTGATGGCAGCCAATGGGGAGTAGATCTTTCCTACGGAGTGCAACCAGAGCCTGGTGGCATCGCACAAGCCGTGATCATCGGCGAGACTTTTATCAGGGACGCTCCATTTACTCTGGTGCTCGGTGACAACATTTTTCACGGCCCGTTCGGATTAGACGAGGCGGTAGCGACGTTCGATCGNGGGGCAGTTATCTGGGGATACCCGGTTGATGATCCTCAGCGTTACGGGGTCATCGAAATTGATGAGTCCGGGTCCGTGCTGTCTATTGAGGAAAAACCTGATCGACCGCGAAGTGACCTCGTGGTACCTGGTCTCTACGTTTATGACGGCACTGCCCTATCGCGAGCTAAAAATCTTCGTCCAAGCGCTCGAGGCGAGTTGGAGATCACCGACCTCAACCTCAGCTTCCTAAATGACGGAGAACTGCGCGCCGTCGAACTGAAACGGGACATCACGTGGCTAGATTCAGGTACCCACGAAAGCCTTCTNGATAGCTCCAATTTTATTGCTGCCATCGAGAAAAGGCAGGGTTACAAGGTTGCGTGTCTTGAAGAGGTTGCGTTCAACATGGGTTTCGTTTCGATTGACGAAATCACACGAACGATCGACACGATGCCCAGTTCCCCGTACCGAAGCTATTGCGAAAGAGCGATATTGGGGTGACGGGAGGACGGGTCAGTCNAGCTACTCGTTGGACGCTAGGCATTGTCGCTGTCACCGTGATCATCAGCTTGGGTTTGCCGTTAACCGGCGCTCGAACATTTCTGCGTTCTGACACTGTGTTGCGTTGGGCGCCGTGGAACGAGAGCCAGCCGATAGAACTTGAGCTCACATCTATTCCGGTAGCGGACCCAGTGGATTCTGGGTTTCCGGCACAAGAATTGTTTCATCNAAGACTTCTAAATGGCGATCTCGCGATGTGGAACCCTTATCCGGCGGGCGGAACCCCACTGGCGGCGGTTCCTCACCAAGGTCTTTTCGACCCTCTGAATCTTCCGTTTCTGTTGCTGCCGGATCGAGTGGCGCCCGCGTGGATAAAGCTGGCGGAATTATCCGTTGCGATAGCAGGGNTGTTNCTGCTTTTNCGCGGCCTGGGGGCTTCTCAGGCGGCCTCACTCGTTTCAGGCTTCGTGTATGCGTTCAGCGGATTTCAAACCGTTTGGACGAATTGGCCTCAAAGNCACGTGGGGGCATATTTGCCGTGGCTGTTGTGGGCGGCGGAGCGATTGTTGCGNCGACGCGATCTTTCTTCNTGTATNGCGATCTCTCTTGTCACGGGCNCAATGCTGTTGGCGGGATTTCCGGCGCTGACGGCGTGGGGAGTGGGTCTGATGNTGCTGTGGCTTTTGTTTCGGTCGTTCACTCAACCTCTATCAGAACGTNGGACCATCCGTCTCGTCGGAGCCGCNGGAGGTTCGGTTGCTTTGGGAGCNGGGTTGGCTGCATGGCAACTTTTGCCATTCCTGAATCAGATGGGAGCAACCGATTTGGGTCATCGNGCCCAAACTTCTGTTGATCATTTATCGCCCTCGNTAATGGCAACNGCNGCNATACCGACAGCGTTTGGTTCTCATGCTCAGGGGTTTTTTTACGGTGATCGAAACTACATCGAAACTTCCGCNTTNNTGGGGGCGGGNGCTTTNGTTCTNGTGGCAGTGGCCATTTTTTGGCGNCCTTCGCCGTCGGTGNCTCGTTCCACGNCGCTGATCACGAGTGGACTGTTAATGGTGACGACNTTGCTTGTGTTCGGCGGAGGATCCGTTTTAGCGATCGCCCAGAAATTGCCGGTGTTTGACAGCAANTTTGTTGGCAGGATGCGTTCTATTTGGCTGCTGTTNCTNGCNATTTTGGTCGGNTTGGGCTTNGAAGCGATTACTTCAGAGGACCGGTTTGGTGATAGNCAAGCAAGAAANCGGATGGTTCGNTTTCGGTTCGCGGGACTCTGTGTCGTTTCGNTGGTCGCCGTTTTCGGTGTTTGGCATGTGTTACGACGCGCTTCGNACGAGGGTCACCTATCTGATGTAACTCGCGCAGTAGTGATAGCTGTTGGGGCCGCGGNCGTGGTNATCGGCTGCATCGTGGCACGGGGTCGCGGCCAATTAAAGNAGTTATTGCCGGTGGTCGTAGCTGGGGTAGCTGCNGTCGAAATACTCTTTTTCGTTTCACCNTTCTGGCCTTCCGAAGTTCCTGAGCGCCATTACCCGATGACCCCTGCCCACGAGTTTTTGATGACTGAAGCTGTTGGCGATCGAGTCGCGACTCACGACTTGGCCTTTTATGCGGGGACGACGACTCACTACGGGATTCGCACGGTCACTGGTCANGTCTTTCATCAACCCACGTGGCGCGACTTGTTAGTAGCTATCGACCCGGAAGCACTNGACCGCTCCTATACGTTCTCTTTTTTGGAATTCCTNGATGTAANCCGTTTGAGGTCCGCTGTTTTGGATCGGATGGCGGTTCGATGGCTGGTCACCCAGGTTGATTTCCCTTTACCGGGTACTTCTTTTCGNCTTTCTGAGGGAAGTGACGTCACGCGAATCGCGGCAGGGGATCCTTTAACTGTCGTCGTGGAATCACGGCCGATTCGAGGTATNGAATTCGAAATAACGGAGGATGTTGTCACAACCGATCTGGCAGCGAGACTCCGAGTGGANNTTGTGGGGCCCGACGNAGAGGTTCGAATAGGTCGTCGCCATATACGGGGTTTTCTTCCCTCTGGCCGTCACTGGATTCCCGTCGCCGNGGAAGATTTGCCTGTTGGTGGCGAAGCGGTGGTGCGCATACGTCTCGATGGCGCTGANGGAGTAATGGCAGTGCGCACGGATGAAGNCGGAGCGCCCGCTTTGCACGGGATGGGGAACCCAGACGACGGTCTNCGTTTGGTTTACGCCGACGANGTAGCGATTTGGGAGAACCTCAACGCGGTGCAAAGGGTCAGATTTGCGTCCGACGCTGTAGTTATCCCGGATCAAGGTGAACGCGTAGCTGTCCTTCAGACNCCACTTCCNNCCGAGTTAGTACTGCTTTCCGAGCAATCCGACCATTTGACTGATCCNGCGGGTGCGACAGCNGTCATNCATCNGGTGGACGATCAGCTTGANNNTCTCGAGATTTCGCTGACTAGNACCGGTCCGGGTTGGCTCGTGATCGCTGACGCTATGCAAAGTGGTTGGGCGGTGACGGTGAACGATGTNCCTGGCGCTTTGGTCCNCGCGGATCATGCATTGGTGGGGGTGGCNATTCCCGAGGGATCTCATGTGGTCAGATTGACCTATGAGCCCCCTGGTTTGAAAACCGGCGTAGGTCTGTCTGTGGTATCGCTGTTCCTGTTCCTGTTGCTGGCGTGGGGNGCTAGCCGTAGTCGNGCTCTGCCTCAACTTTCATGAGGCAGTTCNCTACTTTGNTCTGTTCGAGNGGCAATGGTGAGTTCNATGTTGCGGACACGTCGGAGAACGCGCTCTCCGATTACGCGGTTGGATCTCAAGAGATCAGCCAACACCCCNAGCATCAGCATTTGCATCGCGACTAACAGGCAGACGGCTCCGACGATGAGTGACTGGANATGGCCCTCTCCNCCGCTGCTGAGGTAGAACCATCCGAANCGTCCAAAAAGCACGAGACCTACGATCGCGAATAGTGCTGCGGGAATGTTGAAGACTCGGAGAGGTTGGTGCATGGCGTATACCCGCGAGATTGTTCCGGCTGACCTTCGGACGTATTGACGCTTCGAGCGAAAGAGCCGCGAAGGTCGAGTTGTGGGGTTGACGTTAACGGGTATGTCNGCGACTGCGAGGTCGGAGCGCCCGGCTTGGATCAGGGTTTCGAGGGTATAGGTGAANCGTGAAACCACATTGGCTTGGAGTGCTGCTTCTCTGCTGTAGGCCCGGAATCCGGAGGTGACGTCTGAAACATCGGTCGCTGATGCCTGTCGAACTACCCAAGATCCGATTTGTTGTAANCATTTTTTGAGAAATGAGAACTCGCGGTGGTTGGCGATGTCGCGAGTTCCGACGACAAGGTCCGCTTTTCNTTGGATGATGGGTTCGACTAACCGCGGAATNTCTGCTGCTGAGTATTGGTTGTCTGCGTCTGTGTTGACGATCACGTCGGCNCCCATTTTCAGAGACGCGTCGAGACCGGCTTGGAACGCCACCGCTAGTCCCTTGTTTTGGGTGAGTTTGACGANGGCATCGGCGCCGTGTGCTTTCGCGATTTCCGAAGTTGCGTCGGTCGAGCCGTCGTCGATGACGAGCCACCGCACTTCTTCGAAACCNGGAACGTCTCGCGGTANATCAGCCAATGTCGCAGGTAATTCTGTGGCTTCGTTGAAGCAAGGGATCTGGATGACCAGTCGCACTTCCCCATTGTGGTGGACGAATGGACTAGACACGAGGGCGGGTGATCAATCGTCACCGAAATATTTCATCTCGGATGCAGGACGGAGCTCATGAGCGACGAAGCTACCTACNATNTAGAAGGCCACATTGCGACGATTACGTATAACCGGCCTGAGTCTCTGAACGCGATCAACGGCGCTATGCGGGAGTGCCTTAACGCCGCGTGGTTGGAGTTCTATAACGACCCTGAGGCCTGGGTGGCTGTTTTAACCGGCGCGGGGCGAGCGTTTTGTGCCGGGGCCGATTTACGCCCGGGGCAGGGCAATTCGGCTGGTANTTGGTCAGGCAGTTATTTTGAAATTCCTACTATTAATAGTTTTGAGAGCGGTTTGGAACTTTGNAAACCGACCATTGCTGCAGTCAATGGTGCTTGTATCGGGTACGGCTTGACNGGNGCGATCGCTACCGATTTTCTTTTAGCTTCAGATCAAGCCGTNTTCGGTATGCCNGAGGTGAAGGTGGGTGTNCCAACCATTGTTGGATCTATGAGGATTCCTTCGAAGGTGGCGTGGGCAGANGCTATGGAGATNTTGCTCACNGGNGACAATATCGATGCTCATCGGGCGGTCGACATCGGTTTGGCTTGGCGGGTGGTTCCGCATGACGAACTTCTTGATGAGGCGTACGCCCTGGCCGAGCGTCTGTGTCAGGGCGCNCCGCTTGCCGTACGTGCTGTAAAGGAGGTCGCTACTCGCTCACAGCGAATGGCTTGGAACGAAGCGGTCCGAATGGGGGAAAGTATCCGAAGGATCGTCGGAGCAAGNGAGGATGCCCAGGAGGGCGTTGACGCTTTTCGCGAGAAGCGANCTCCTAATTGGAAGGGACGATAACGGTCGTTGGGAAGTATCCGGCTTTCTGGCAGTCAAGCGCTACACGCCCTTTAGGTTTCTAGTACCAGCCGGGCGACCACGTCAGTTCCGAANGCGGTCAAAATGGCNAGGTATAGGAGGCCAGTCGCNGCCATNACTGCCGCATATTGACGTTCGCGAAGCGCCGCGCGCGTAACCGCGACTAGAGCGATCGTCGTTANNGCACATGCCACCCAGAACCATCCCAGCATNCCGCCGTATCCGTCATCTATTGCGCCTGATAGGACCGACCACATTCCCGTAGGCACCAGTAAGAGGCCCACCTCTAGGGGCCATATTTTTNCTANCCACGAAACCTGTTCNAGCAAAGGNTCTCTTCGTAGACCGGGCTGGACCAAATACCAGTGTCCCAGGAGCATCGCATCGCTGACNGACCCCAGAAATGCTGCCCCAACCAGTATTCGTGCTGTCTGCAGNAGCTCGTTGCCTCCGCCGCCAAGACCAGCCGCGATTAATCCAATCAATCCGATGGTGGGAGCGGCCAGGTCCCATCGGGGATCAAACTCGAAGCCGNGTTTGTGATCGGGATTCTGGTTCTGATCTGTTGACGTTCGGGACTGCTCGCGCCGTCGAACAAACGACAGGAGCAGCACTAGAGCAGCGGTCACGGAAACCCCGATTGAGGCTGCGTCGCGGACGGGCTGCGATGCCCAACCATATCCAGCGATAGCGGCCAACACCGCAACCACCGAATAGCTGGCCCGTAAGAGCCATCCGAACCCAGCGCCGACTTCGCGTCGGCGGGTGGTGATCCAGCAGAACAGAAGACCACCGGTAGCCCATTGCAGCAACACTGTTGCCGCGTCAAGCTCCGGACCGGCTGCCATTCTTCGAAGTGTATCTACGCAGTCATCAAAGTTGGGGAGTTGGTGAAAGCCCGCGAATACTTGCGGCCGCTTTGTGGCTCGATCGAGTGAGGGGACTGGCTTCCACGTGGCGAATACCCATTTCGCGGCCCTTGTCGGCCCACATGTCGAAGGTTCTTGGTTCGACCCATCGGTGCACGGGCAGATGTGCACTGGTGGGCCTGAGATATTGGCCTATCGTCACGATGTCAGTTCCTAATGACGCTAGGTCGGCGAGAACGCTCAAAAGTTCGTCGTCGCTTTCGCCGAGGCCAACTATTAGTCCTGATTTGGTGAGCGATCCGTGTGCTTTGGATCGAGCGAGAACTGTCAAACTTCGGGCGTACCCTGCGTTGGGGCGCACAGCGCGTTGTAGTCGCGCCACGGTTTCCATATTGTGGTTGATCACGTCCGGATTTTCGTCGAGTAGTGCTTGTAGGGGTTGTGCTTGTCCTCCGAAATCGGGTACGAGAGTTTCGATAGTTACGTCGGAACTGCACGATCGAATGGCTTTCACCGTCTCGATGAATCCCGATACACCGCCATCGTCTAAATCGTCGCGAGCTACTGCTGTAATCACCACGTGAGATAGCCCCATTGCTGCAACGGCTTGTGCCACCCGATGAGGTTCTTGTTGGTCAAGCGGTTCGGGTTGTTGAGTGTCGACTAGACAGAAACCGCACGCGCGGGTGCAGCGGGTGCCGTTAATCATGAAGGTCGCTGTGCCCTCGCCCCAGCATTCGTAGATGTTGGGGCAACCTGCTTCCTCGCACACGGTCGCCAAGTTCATGGGGTGGAGGGTTGAACGCACTCGCCGATATCCATCGTTCAAATCGATTCGTGCTTTCATCCAGGATGGTTTTCTCTGGGTGATGGAGAGTCCTTCGCTGACGCCCGCTTCGTTCAGCCGCCGCCGCCGCCGCTCAGTCGTTTCGCGATTTTGTCCGGTGACTGGTCGGTCCTCAATCGCGAGATCTTGTGTGCGGTGTTTGCCACTCAGCGAAATCGGATTCGTTTTTGGGTTTCGAAAGACCACGTTTGCTTGGTCATACCCGTGGGTACCCCATGCTTCGACTGCTTTTTGAGTCACCGCTTTCACGACGGCTTCCATGGGCACATTTAATCCCTGCGCTTGCAGGCTGGTGACCCCGAAATCACGTATTCCGCAGGGAACGATGTGGTCGAACCATGAAAGGTCGGTGGAGACGTTTAGGGCGAAACCGTGCATGGTGCGCCCTCTGCTCAGTCGAACGCCGATGGCGGCGATCTTTTGGGGCGACGCGCTCTTGGGTTCGACCCACACCCCGGGGTAGTGATCTATGCGACCGCAGTCACGTAGTCCTACGTCTGCTAGTGCTGCGATAAGTAAGTCTTCTACCTTCGCGACATACGTCCGGGTTTCTGCCATTCCACCTCCGCGTCGTCCAGGCAAGGAAAGAATGGGGTAACCGGTAAGTTGGCCGGGTCCGTGGTAGGTAATGTCGCCGCCGCGGTCCGTCGGTTCGTAGGTAGCTCCAATAGAGGTTGGTTCGATCAAAAGGTTCGATAAGTCGGTGTTGGGGCCACCAGTGAAGACGTGCTCGTGTTCTAAGAGGAGAAGGTGATCGTCGGAACTGCTGGTAAAGAGTTGGCGTTGAAGGTCAAGCGATTCTTGATATGGGACCCGTCCGAGCCAGCGAACTCGAAGCATCTACAGCTCCACTTCCCAGTCTCGGTTTTCGATGGCGCGTTTTATGGTTGCAAGAAATCCGGCGGCGTAACTTCCATCGAAAGCCCTGTGGTCCCAAGCCATGGCTAAATGACCTATCGAGTGGACAGCAATGCTTTCGTTGCCGAATCGGTCTGTTATAACCACCGGGCGTCGGGTGACGCCGTCCGTCGAAAGAACCGCTACCTGAGGCTGGTTGATGATTGCGGCTGTCGTGTAGGTGCCAAAAGCTCCATTATTGGAGACGGTGAAGGTGCCTCCGCTGATGTCATTCAAATTGAGACGCCGGTTTCGCGCACCCAATGCCAAATTGTTAATTGCAAGCGCTAGGGCTTCAAGACGGAGATCGTCCGCGTGCCGAATAACGGGAACAATCAATCCGTCGTAGTCCAGGTCTACCGCGATGCCTATGTTGATGTCGTGGTGAACTCTCAAGCCCTCCTCCTCGACTGAAGCGTTGAGGTAGGGCCATTCTTCGAGTGCTTCGATCACCGCGCGAATAATGAAAGGTAGGTAGGTGAGGCTGAAGCCGTGTTCGGCTCGCCAGCTTTCGCGATGCGCCGATCGTGCTCTCTCAACGTTCTCGTAGTCAATTTCCATGACTGTCATTGCATGTGGTGATGTATGAGCAGAGCGGGCCATGTGGTCTGCCGTGGCGCGTCGGATACTGTTGAAAGCTACATAGTGAGATTCTCCAGCTACTCGCGGGCTGATTTCGGGTTGTTGTGGGGATTCAGGCCGTGTAGGTCCGTCCCGGTGGCGTTCGTCAATGAGGTTGAGCACGTCGTTTCTGGTGATGCGGCCACCTAGACCCGATCCTTTGAGTCGTGTTAGGTCAAGTTCGTGTTCCTTGATGAGGCGACGAACCACTGGCGACAAGAGGCGACGGTCAGCAATACCGGTGCCTTCGATGTCACCTTGTCCGGCGTTCTGATTTGATCGGATGGAGTTTGGCTCCGAATCGGATTCGGTTGAGTTGTCCTTCGTGAGGTTATTAAAGTCACCTCCGGCCGAAACCGCGACGTCAGGGGTGGCGGCTGTCGGAGCGGAGGCAGCGAGCTCTCCCTCGACGACTGCCAAAACGGTTCCTACCGGGACCGTTTCTCCCTCCGCGACCTTGAGTTCGATGATGGTTCCGGTCACCGGTGACGGAACTTCAGCATCGACTTTTTCTGTTGAAACTTCGTAGAACAGTTCATCGACGGTGATGGTGTCTCCGACTTGTTTGAACCAGCGGGTAATCGTCCCTTCTTCTACCGTTTCGCCCAGTTGCGGGAGTTCAATATCGAGAAGAGCCATGGCTCTAGCTGTGGAGCGCTCGGCCAGCGAGGTCCAGGGCGGCCTCACCGAATAGTTCGGACAGCGTGGGGTGGGGTTGAATAAATTCGGCGATCTCGTCGACGGTTGCTTCCCAGTTAACCGCCAGGTAGCCCTGACTCAGTTGTTCAGTTGCCAATGCTCCGACGAGGTGAACTCCTAAAATTTGTCCGGCGGTGCCGTCGGCGCGGCGGTCGGCGATGACTTTGACCATACCGTCGGTTTCGTTGACGATCATCGCTCTCGCGTTTCCGGCATAGCGATGTTGCGCTACGACCACTTCATGGCCTGCGTCTAACGCTTGTTGCTCGGTCATTCCGGCGAAAGCAACTTCGGGGTGGCAGTAGATTGCCCACGGCACTTTGAGGTAATCGATCGGAGACGGGTTTTGCCCGAGCATGTCGCGAACGGCAAGCATCGCTTCAGCAAACCCGACGTGTGCAAGTTGGGGCGTGTCTATTAGGTCACCGACCGCGTAGACATGTTCTTCTGTTGTACGGCATAGTTCGTCGACTACGACAAATCCNCTGTCATNNACTTGAACTGACGTCTNNTTGAGNNCGAGGTGGTCCGCAAAAGGTCTCCTGCCGACACACACGATCACCATTTCGACGTCGATGTCGGTTCCGTCCTCAAGGNGCACGNTGGTGCCTGTCGTCTGAGGAGAGTGGCCCTTGACTGCAACACCAGTAATCGTAGAAATGCCTCTTTTCTTAAATGACCGTTGCAACACGTTGGCCACGTCGCTATCNGCACCGGGAATGAGTTGACTCATCGATTCCAAAATGGTTGTTTCGGTTCCCAAATCTGAGAGCATCGACGCGAATTCGCATCCGATTGCCCCTCCCCCGATGATGGCGGCCGTGGACGGTAGAGCTTGAAGTTCCAGGACTTCATTAGAAGTCAAAACGAGNTCACCGTCGATTTCAAAACCTGGAATGGTTCGCGGAACGGACCCCGCGGCGAGGACAACTGATTCGCCGGTGAGTACCTGTTCGCCGCCGTCACTNCGCTCTACGGACACAGTTCTGCCGGGTTGCAGGCGACCCGTCCCCGGGAAGACAGTAACTTCTTTGTTTTCTAGGAGTTGGTTCACTCCCGCGAACAGACGGCNGATAACCGCATNTTTTCGTGATTGAGTTGTTGCAAAGTCAAGAGTGGGTGCAGATGCGATGACACCGAAATCGCCTGCGTGGGCGACGGTGCGGTGCACATTTGCTGTTTCGAGGAGTTCCTTCGCCGGTATGCACCCGCGATGCAAACACGTCCCTCCTAAAAGGTCTCGTTCGACTAGGCCCACACTGAGGCCTGACGATGATCCGGTCAACGCGGCTGCGTATCCCGCGGGTCCACCGCCTACAACAACCAGGTCGAAATGGTTTGAAGTCATTCTGAAAGTAATCGTATCCGCATGACACGGTGGACTCCCTCAGTTTCNTGGAGTCCAATAANGGTCTATAGCGCAATGAGGACCTGAGCAGCGAACGCAAGNAGAATCACGAGTCCCGTCACAAGGGCGGCGATGATTAAACCACGGGTACTCACATCTATCGAATCTACCGTTGTCACCGGGTCTGCCACGTAGCCTTTGGGAGGTGAGAGCAGTCCTTGTCGGTGCCGTGTTGTCCCTCGCGATGACGGGACTCGGCGCATGCTCGAGTGATCGAACGTCTGTTGTTCTCGGCGACGTGACTGAGTCGACAACTCCGCGCGACGTATCGGTGTCAGTCGCTCAGCAGCATGGTGTGATCCCTGATGAGGAGCCGACCCTGGCTAAAAACGTCGGAATCGAAGTACCTGTCGCGTTAGCAGTGCTTGAGCGCCCAACACTCGATGGAGCGATTTTCGACCCGGGGTCGCTGACGGGCAAAGAAATTCTTCTGTGGTTCTGGGCGCCGTGGTGAGGGACTTGCAATAGGGAGGCAGCGGCGGTCGCCGCTCTTGCTAAGAAAAGCGATATCGCCGTTATCGGTATACCGGGCCGCGACGCACCGAGNGCATATGCAGAATTCATTGAGCGTCACGCNCTGGGTGACCTTCCTCAAATCGAGGACGTCGATGGGAGTCTTTGGAATCATTTCGGCATTTTTTCTCAGCCCGCGTGGATACTTTTCGATCGCAACGGCAATGTCNATCGCGGACGGGGNCCGCTGCCCGAAGAATTGATCAAACCCACGTCATAACGACGCACCATGAGNNGCGNACTAGGTTCTGGACATGGCTCGCCGCGTTGTCAGTTGCGAACGCCTTATTTNGTCTGAGGCATCCGTCATATTTGAAATTTTGGCGGATCCGTCGAGGCACGCNGCGATCGACGGGTCAGGCACNGTACAAGGCCATGTGGGAGAGCAACGTCGTCTGGTGCTGGGCAGCACNTTCGTCATGAAAATGCGATTTGGCGTTCCGTATCGCATCAAGAGCCGAGTCTATGAATTCGAGGAGGCGCGCTTGATCGCGTGGGGCCATTGGGGTGGTCACAGGTGGAGGTATGAATTGGAGGAGGTGGGTGANCGCACACGTGTGATAGAGACGTTCGACTGGTCAACATCTCGGTTGCCGATCGCGATACAAATACTGGGCTATCCGCGACGCCACCGAAGGAATATNGAGCAAACGCTGCAGCGGCTCGCAAAGCTAGTCGAGTCGGCGAACGGGTGAAATGCGCAGCACCAGTTTTGCTTATCNTGCTGACAGTCACTGGGTGCGCCGGGTCAGTTCCTGTTTCGTTGGATGATGACTCGGTTCGGGATTCGTCGGGACANATAACTATTGGCGGAGACGTCGGTGTGCTTCGACTCCTGGCGGGAGATTGCTTCATCCTGGGTGCCGATGAAATCGAGACCGTTGATGCCGTACCGTGCGAGGTCGATCACAATGCGGAAGTCTTCGCGATTTTTGAGTTGGCGAACACCGAGTGGCCCGGGGGCAGAGCCGTTGCGCGGGTGGCGGAGAGCGGATGCGTTGACCGCTTTCGTGGTGCAACCGGCCACGTGTTTGATCCGGTGCACGTAGCCATAACCGGGTACGCCCCAAGTGAACGATCATGGGACGACGACCGTAAGGTGCTTTGCGTGGTTACGGCCCACGATTTGGGTTTTGTTCGTGGACGGGTTACTAAGTGATTTCTTGAGCACTCACTCTGGATTGATGANCCAGACGTCGTCTTCCAGGGTTTTTTCGAGTTTTCGTTGCAGTTCACCGAGGGTGCGATCATCTTCGTTTCGAACGATCACAGCCTCATTAGCGTGTTTCAATATGGCGTCGTCGCGTCGGCCCATCGCCTTCGCAAAATCCGCGCTGCTTTTTGGCACTTTGGATTCGACCGTGATGATTGAACGCGCTCCTTCGAGTAACTCGGTATAGCGTTTTTGGGTTGCGTCAGGCCATCGGCGCTCCAGACCTTCGAACGCAATGACCGCTATGTAGGGCACCGCAGCCGCGGCCGCGGCTTCCGCGGCAAGCATCTCGGCTCCCAGTCCCAGGCCTGTCATCACCTGAATGTCAGGGTGCATTTCTAGTTTGGCCCGCAACAGTTCGATAAGACGACGACGAACAAACATGGTGGTCGAGTTTTCGCCGTACCCCCCGAGTTCGGGGGGTCGATGACCAAAGATCGCTACTGTGTGAACGTTGTCGCTCGACGCTATATGACTAGCTGAAGCAGATGCAGGCATATCGCCTTCAAGCCCTCTGACTATCGCATCGGTGAAAATACCCCCTGATTGACTTTCTTGGTGGGCTGCCGCGGTGGTGGCGAGTAGATCAGCGGCATCGTTCAGGCGGTGGCCCGAGTGCCCCTTCACCCAGACAAATTCGACGTCTCCTCGTGCATTGACCAGCTCGATGAATGGCTCCCACAGGTCGCGATTTTTGACTGGCTCTTTTTTCGAGTTCTTCCAGTCCTTTTTGAGCCATCCTTTCCACCACTCTTGTAGGAAGCAATTGACCACATATGTCGAGTCGCTGTGTACACGCAATGGACCTTCCAAGGCCTGTACAGCAGCGCTCGCCGCGGTGAGCTCCATTCGTTGGTTGGTGGTGTGGGCTTCGAATCCCGATGACCACAGCCCCTCGTCCACGACAAACGCCCAGCCTCCGGGGCCCGGGTTGCCCAGGCACGCTCCATCAGTGAATACGTCGGTCACCATTGCTGTACTTCCTAGCTCACTGCAGTATCGAAAACATGCTCTTCGTACAAAGCATGCCCGCTGAGTGCGAGGATAGATGCATGTTGTTCGATGGTTTCCACGAGCAGACGCCCGACGTTGATCCTGAAGAGACTGATGAGTGGGTGCAATCCTTCGCGGCGGTAGTCGAAGAACGCGGAAAAAATCGGGCGCGATTTCTTATTAGACGCCTGATGACCGCGGCGCGCCAGCTGCAGGTTGATTTCCCCGCCACCGTGTCATCTCCCTATATCAACACAATCGCACCAGATGACGAGCCGTGGTTTCCGGGCGATGAATACATCGAGAGGCGGCTTCGTGCGTTCATTCGGTGGAATGCCGTAGCAATGGTGACTCACGCAAATACCTGGGCCGATGGAATAGGAGGCCATCTGAGTACCTTCGCCAGTTCGGCCGCTCTGTATGACGTCGGTTTCAACCATTTTTGGCGCGGTAAGGACGATGGGAAGCCGGGCGACCATATCTACATTCAAGGGCATGCAGCGCCGGGCATTTACGCGAGGGCTTATCTTGATGGCCGGTTGGATGATGACGATCTTGATCATTTCCGACGTGAGATTGGAAGATCGGGGCTGTCGTCATATCCCCACCCCAGGCTTATGCCAACGTTCTGGGAGTATCCGACAGTGTCAATGGGCTTGGGNCCNATNTCCGCGATCTACCAGGCACGTTTTAACCGTTACCTTCATCATCGACGTATTGATGACACGTCTGAATCCAANGTTTGGGCGTTCGTTGGTGACGGCGAAACNGACGAACCAGAGACGCTAGGAGCTTTACATGTTGCCGCTCGCGAGCGACTCGACAACTTGATTTTNGTGGTCAATTGCAATCTTCAGCGTCTAGATGGGCCAGTTCGGGGAAATGGGAAGATCATTCAAGAACTGGAGGCNAAATTTCGNGGTTCGGGTTGGAACGTCATCAAGGTCATCTGGGGAGGTCGTTGGGATGAGCTTCTCGCTCGAGACGTTGACGGAGTGTTGGCGAACAAGATGCTCGAAACGGTCGACGGCGAATACCAGCGTTATTCGGTTGAGAGCGGCGCATACATCCGAGAACATTTCTTTGGACCTGATCCCCGNTTGCGGCAAATGGTGGAGGATTTTTCCGACGAAGACCTCGAACAGCTACCTAGAGGTGGCCACGACTACAAGAAGCTGTACGCCGCGTACCGGGCAGCGGTCGAACATGAGGGCAGTCCTACAGTCATTCTCACCAANACAATTAAAGGTTGGACCCTTGGCCCGGATCTTGAAGCCAGAAACGCCACCCATCAGATTAAGAAGCTGTCNCGTGAGCAGTTGTCCATAATCCGCACGAGATTGCATCTCGAATCGGAAATCCCTGAAGATTTCGATGCGGATCATCCTCCTTACTACCGGCCCAAAGAGGGATCCGATGAGCTCACGTACTTGCTTGCACGACGCCTAGAACTAGGAGGGCCGCTGCCTGCCCGCGATAGCTCNTGGCGAAGGAAGCCGCTACCACTTCCGAGTCGGAAACCGTTCGACGAAATGGGCGCGGGTTCCGGGGATCAGGACGTTTCAACGACGATGGCCTTTACCCGACTGCTTCGAGCTTTGACCCGAGAAGANGGCTTNGGTGAGCGGGTGGTGCCGATCATCCCCGACGAGGGCCGCACCTTCGGAATGGATTCGCTTTTCCGAGAGATCGGTATTTATGCGAGCCAAGGTCAACTNTACGAGCCAGTCGATCACGACCTTCTTCTGTCTTACAGCGAACGTCAAGACGGACAGTTNATTGAGGAAGGAATTACCGAAGCAGGCGCTTTAGCAAGTTTCACTGCCGCTGCGACGTCTTATGCCACCCGCGGAATACCGATGGTCCCCTTCTACACCTTTTATTCGATGTTCGGCTTTCAACGAGTCGGAGACGCAATTTGGTCGTTAGCNGATATGAGAGGCCGCGGCTTTTTGATCGGAGCGACTTCAGGGCGNACAACCTTGATGGGAGAAGGTCTCCAACACCAAGANGGCCATTCGCTATTGCTCGCTTCTGCGGTACCGCCGTGTCAGGCCTACGACCCCGCGTTCGCATACGAATTAGGAGTGATTGTTGACGACGGTTTGAAACGAATGTTCGTCAACAACGAGGACATNTTNTATTACCTCGCCGTGTACAACGAAAACTATCCGCAGCCTGAAGCTCCATCGGANCTTGATCGCGAGGCNCTGCTGAACGGTCTGTACCNATTCGCAGATGCTCCCTCGGGNCATCCTCTTAGCGCGACAATNATTTTTTCGGGACCGGCGCAGTCCGCGGCCAGATCAGCCGCCAAGCTTTTGGCCGAAAATCATGACATCNGNGCAGATTTATGGAGCGCTACTTCTTTCAAAGCGCTNCGGGANGAGGCCCTGTCGGCTGAGCGCCATAATTTGTTACACCCGGCGGGTCCTCTCCGCGTCCCATTTGTTACGCGACAACTTGACGGAGCAGACGGTCCCGTGGTGGCGGTTACCGACTTCATGAGGTCGGTTCCCGACCAGATTTCTCGATGGGTGGGGCGTGACTACGCGTCCTTGGGTACGGANGGATTCGGTCGAAGCGACACCAGGNCCCGTCTGCGAGAACATTTCGAGGTGACGGCGGAGCATGTCGTCGTTTGCGTATTAGCTCGCCTGGTTGCGCTAGGNCACTGCGAAACTTCGGTGGTGAGTGATGCGATCAAGCGTTACGGAATNGTCACNGACATTATTGATCCTTGGTCGACCGACACCTATTGAGAGCAAAATGGTGATGCCATCTCCNCTNTGTGTCACNGGCGACGAGGACGCTGACGCTTTACTAAATGAAGATCCTTTGGCTTTGCTGATTGGGATGCTCCTTGATCAACAATTTCCNATCGAGCGCGCCTTTCTTTCTCCATTTCGGCTGCAGCAACGANTCGGTCAACGTTTAGAGACAACTCTTTTGGCGGAGATGTCTGAGGAGCGANTGATCGAAATNTTTGCTCAGAAGCCAGCANTGCATCGTTTTCCTAAGTCAATGGCACAGCGAACCCAACAGATGTGCACTTACTTAACTGATCACTACGACGGAAACCCTTCGGCCATTTGGAGTGACATTGCCGACGCGGCATCGTTGCAACAGCGGTTATTGANGGTCCCGGGTTTCGGTGACAAGAAGGTCAAGATTTTCATCGCTGTGCTGGCCAAACGTTTTGGNGTCACTCCGCGGGGCTGGAAGCAAGNAAGCGGTCATTATGCGAANCGCGGGTTTCATTCCGTNGCTGATCTTGACTCTCCCGAAGCGTTAGCGAAGCTACGAGCTCAAAGAACTACTGCAAAGCGCAGCTAATGCAAACCGTTTCAACAATGATCGACACTCGACAGAAGCCGTTGGCTAATNGTGAGTTTCAACACCTTGGCGTTCAAGCCACCCCATGAGGACCGCCACNGCACGAGGGTCATGGCGAATTCTATGATCAGCCCCCGATACGAGTCGCAGTTCAGGTGAAGGGTGCTGTTCGGCTAGTTGTCGCGCATCGTCGAACGGGACTTGGCGATCGTTCGTCCCGTGCAAGATCAGAAACGGACGAGACCCGAGTTGGTGGACTGCGTCAATCGCACGATGTTGCCGGAGTTCCTTAGCCCATTGGTTCAAGGAAGCTGGGTAGTCATCAAGATCGACGACTCCAACATTTCGACAATGTTCGAGAAAGCGGCGCGGATCCGTAGCCCAATCATCGAAGTCGGCGCGGGGAGCCATCGCGGCGACACCGCAAATTTGTGGGTCTCGTGAGGCGGCCATGATCGCTAACGAACCTCCCGTTGTTGACCCCACTAGCCATATCCGTCGTGACCCTTCTTCGCGCAAACGTTGAACCGATCTCTCAACATCTTCAAGCCAGCCAACCATTGAGAATTGGCCGGCTGACTGTCCACATCCACGCAGACTCACCGCAAGGACAGCCCACCCGTGTTCTTCCGCGACCCGCTCGGCGAACTGCTCGTAGGACCGGCTGGGAATCCCCGGTCGCTGTACCGAAGGGAATCCATGGCACAAGACCATCGCTGGCGCGTCACTCACCGCGCGGTCGGGCCGAACCAAGAAAGCCTCTAGTTGGGGCTCACCTTCGATGGTGGTTTCTGCAATCGTGACCGGCAACGCTCAGACCACCAGCATTCAGGGGCAGCACGACGCCGGTTTGTATCCCCGGTTTCGCGCCTCTCGAAGCTCGTCGGGGCCGAACGTCGCATAACTCCTAGAGGTGCAGATTTCTTCTATCGCGTCTTCATGGGTGCACGAGTCGAGATCATGCACCCGCTGAATTCGCTTATCACCCACGAAACGAAGACCTTCTAGTTCTTTGGGCGGTTCCATGCCAACCATCTTGCCTCACTCCGTGCCTGGTGCCGCGCCGAGCGCCCCAATGACTTCGAGATATCGAAGATGCGCCTTGACCACGGCGTCGACCATCGGCCGCGCTACTTCTACGCCTTGTGACCGAGCATCGCGGTACACATTTTGGATAGACGTCGCTTCTTCTGCGATTTGGCCTCCCTCTCCAGGGTCGGATGTGAACTGGAGTTGGTTGAGGTGAATGCGAAGGAGCTGTTTCATGGTGCCATCATCGATGTTTGCGGCAACGTCGAATGGCAATTCTCCTTCGACGAATGCCGCTGCTTCTTCTAATCGCCATACAGGTTGGCGTGGCTGAAGGCTGAGTCGACGCGACTCTTTCCCAATCATGCCGGCTGCAACGATAAACCCGATTATCAATGAAGCGGCGATGACAAGCGCAAGCATTTGATTTCGAATGTGCCTTCAGATTCGGAAGGGAACGCTACAGACCAATTCTTTGGGCGAGCAATTCACGGTGGTATGCGGGGTCACCAAAAATGAGTTCAGAACTTTTTGCTCGTTTAAAATATAGATGTGCTGGATGCTCCCATGTGAAGCCGATTCCGCCGTGGATTTGGATGTTTTCAGCCGCGCAATGGAAGTAAGCCTCCGAGCAATAGGCCTTAGCTAACGACGCCACTGAAGGAAGTTCGTCATTCATCTCTGAGGCGCACCATGCCCCGTAATAGGCAGCTGACTTAGCTGATTCAACTTCGAGAAGCATGTCGGCACACTTGTGCTTTATTGCCTGGAATGACCCAATGGGTCGTCCAAATTGGACTCGATCCTTGGCGTATTGGACCGCCATATCCATGACAAATTGTGCTCCTCCTACCTGCTCATTCGCGAGGGCCACTGCTGCCAAATCGAGGATTTCGGANATGTACGCGAAGTCGTTGGTGTCACACAAGTGGCTGGCAGGAGTTCCATCGAACGTGATTCTGGCCTGTTTCCGCGTCTGGTCCATAGTCGAGAGGTTCTCGCGGCTGAGACCAGTCGCATCTCCATCGACGGTGTATAGGTGGATGCCTCCGTCGGCGCGAGCGGCAACGACGAAAAGGGTTGCGGTTCCACCGTCCGTGACGAACATCTTTTCGCCAGTGATACTCGCTCCGTCGCCAGTACCAGTCGCTTCGACGGTAACCCCTTCGGCGTCCCATCTACCGTTCGCTTCCGCTAAAGCCAAGGTCGCGATGGTGCTGCCATCGGCGATTCCCGGCAACAGAGCTGCCTTCGCGTCTTCATTGCCGGAGTGCATGATGGCGTTACCTGCAAGAACGACCGTGCTGAAGAAGGGGGCGCAGAGAAGGCTGCGACCCATCTCTTCGAGGGCAATTCCCAACTCGACGTAGCCGAAGCCTTGACCGCCGTACTCCTCCGGGATGATCATGCTTTGCAATCCCAGTTGCTCAGCCATTTGACTCCAGACAGCAGGGTCGTATCCGTCTTCTGTGTCCATGAGTTCGCGAACCGTCGCTTCGGCAGATTTCTCTTCCATAAACGACCGAATGAAGCTGCGAAGTTCTTCTTGTTCCTCGGTGAAGGCAAAGTTCACGGTGATTACCTCTTCGTAAAGACTTGTGAAGGAACGTTTTAGCCGCTGTCAGGCCAACGCGCCAACCAGATTAGGTACACTTGCGTACACATCTATTTGGACGCCGGCGTCCAACATCAAATGAACCCTGACTCAACCACTTACGTAGGTACTCGAGAATTGCGGGCAAGTCTCGCGAGGCACCTGCGTGCCGCAGCGATGGGCCACACCATTTTCGTGACACTCGACGGGCAGATAGTCGCACAACTGGGACCCGTCGGATCGGCTGGTCACCCTTATTCGATTGAAGCCCTTATTTCCACGGGCTTGGTAATCGCCCCAAGAAAGTCCGACCGAAAAATCGAAGAAATGGCCGTTGAGCTACCAGCCGGGCTGTCCAGTGACAGAGCATTGCGCGAAATCAGGGGACGTTGATGGCTGTCGCTCTGGATACCTCAGCTCTTTTAAAACGCTATCTCTATGAGCCTGGCCACGATCTTGTGAACGAACACCTGGCACAAGACCCCACATGGTGCGCGTCCGCTTTGGCTCGCACTGAAGTTCAACTCAGCTTGCATCGAGTGGCTACCGGATCGGTCGAGCAACAAGAGCTGTGGTCCACTTTTCGTGAGGATTGGGATCGTATCGCTGTCGTTCCGTTGGACGAGCGTTGCTTAGCGCGCGCTGTTGAGATCGGAGCAAATTTCCAATTGCAGATAGTGGACGCTCTTCATTTGGCGGCAGCGGACAGACTTCCTCGACCACTGACCTATCTCACATTTGATAGTCACCAAATACCAGCTGCCCTGAGTTTGGACTTCGAGGTCGTCTCGAGCGAAAGCCTGGACTGACGGTTCCGACTCGATGGTGGCTAAATCGTCGCGGATACAAGACCTCAAATATCACTCGAAGTTGAGTCTGGACCCAATCGCGATAATTTCCGTGGTCAATTAAATGTTGTTGGAGCAGCTCCCAGGCACTGTGGTCTCCTTCATGGAGGCACAGGTTTAGGCGACAGCATCTTCCTATGGAGGCCTATCCGGAGGAACCAGCTCCGTGCCCAGACGAAATCCTCCAATAGCGTGAGGCGAATTTAACTACAACGGGTCACTAATCTGATCCGAGTAAGCACGCGTCGCGTCTAGCTAAGGGGCAACAGACGTGCAAGTGCAAGCCTGCTCTCAGCAAATGCCCTGACGACTAAGAGGAACCACATTATGAGCCAAAACGCGGACGTCGACCACGGAGGCGGTGGAGCACCGAAACCTTTAGGTCAAACAAATTCTTTCCCCAACGACGCTGAGTTGTCTCGAAGTTTGATGGAGTCAAGCAATAAGGGCGTGCTGTCGACACTTACTGCGGATGGTTACCCCTACGGAAGTCTCGTGTCGTGTGTCGTGAACGAGCGCGGCGAACCCGTGGTTCTCATTTCCGATCTCGCCGAACATACCCAAAACGCGCGACTTGATAATCGAGCAAGTTTTCTGGTGGATACCGCTGGTTCAATCCAAGAAGACCCGCTCAACGGAGCTCGACTCACTTTGGTTGGCAAGATGGAGCTTCTNAACGAACCCACGGCGGTAGGCGACCTGTACTTATCCAAACACCCCTATGCGGCCGGCTATGCAGAATTCAACGATTTCAACTATTGGAAACTTGTCGTGGAACGTTGCCGGTTCGTTGGAGGATTTGGGCACATGAGCTGGATGGATGGCGTTTCCTACTCCGATGCCGAAGCAGACCCATTCTCACTCAATGCCGCGGACGCTATTGAGCACATGAACGATGATCACGCCGACGCGAATCTGGTGTTCGTGCAAGAACTCGGGGAGGCTCCAAGTGCTTTGGCCGCGCGCATGGTCGCAGTAGATCGATATGGAATGACCTTCGACGTTTCGACCCAAGAAGGACAGCGCTTGAGTCGCGTAGCGTTTCCTGAGGTCGCCAGCGAACCCTCACAACTCGAACCCTTCGTCATCGGACTTTTGCGTTCGTTGCAGCGCGACGCATAGCTAGCTCCGCCAGCCAGCGTTAATCGCCCTCACCGCCAGCCATCCTCGAAGGCCTTAGACTTCGGCTATGACTCTCCATTGGAAGGGCACCGGCGTCGAAGTACACAAGGTTGTCGTCGGCCCCTACGAAAACAACGTCTTCACCGTCCGGTGCACCGAGACCGGCGATGCCTTATTGATCGATGCGGCGAACGAACATGAGCAGCTTCTCGAATTGTGTCAAAGCTTGGGCGTTAGAACGGTCGTGGAAACCCATGGTCATTGGGACCATATCCAAGCAGTTCCTGCGATTAGGGATGCTGGCTACGAAGTGGGTGTGGCAACTGAAGACGCGACCATGCTTCCTAGCTACGACTTCATCCTCGAAGACGATTCCGTCATCGAAGTTGGGCGACTTAGGATTCGAACCATCCATAACCCCGGCCACACTCCAGGTTCGATGAGTTTTCATGTGGAAGACACCCCGCTGCTGTTTTCGGGCGACACTCTTTTCCCCGGAGGACCCGGCGCTACCAACTTCGAAGGTGGAGACTTCCAAACCATCATTCAAAGCATCGAGGACAGGATGTTTTCGCGGTTTNCCCCCGACACNGTCGTCCTACCAGGTCACGGAGACGACACGACAATTGGTAACGAGTCCCCACAGCTTCAAGAGTGGGTAGATCGCGGCTGGTAAGCACTACCCGGTCGCCACGCGTCGCCCCAGCGACCGGAAAGCCATTGTGAACGTCACAACTGCCAGGCCCAGAATCGCGGCTACGGCCTTGGCGAGCATCCCTACATCCCATCCTTGCGACAACACCGATCGCATGCCTTCAAGCAGGTAGGTGACGGGGTTCCAGGCGGCCACTGTTTTAAGCCATCCGCTCATCAGGTCTCGCGGGAGCATGCTTGGAGTCAAGAACGCGAAAGGAAAAAATATTAGGAATGCTGAATTGACTGCTGCTGGATTACCCGTGCGCAGAGCAACCGTGTACGGGAATCCGGTGAAGGCCAAACTCCACGCCATCGCCAGAGTTACAAAAACCGCGAGACCCGCGACACCGGTACCGAAGCCGACGCCCACAGCGAATCCCAGCAACAGCACAACCGTCGCCAAGGCCAACGCTAGGACGATGTCCGCAATCATCAGCCCCAGTAGGAGCGAGACCCGCCGGATCGGGGTGACCAACATCCGGTCGAGATATCCAGTTTGGATATCGATTACGAGCATGTTCGCTCGCGAAATCCCTGTAACCGCAAAGACAATGGCTACGGGTAATTGAAAGGCTCGGTAGTCGATCCCTGGTTGCCGTTCCACGAAGGCCTCTAACGCGCCAATGTTGACAACAAAGAAAAAAATAGGAATTGCTAGGGCCGGGCCAAGGAACTCAGGTTCTCTTGACAAGCTGCGAACGGCTCGACGCGCCACGGTTCCGACATCAGAAAGAAATCCGCTTCGTTGTGCTATCGGTTCTCGAGGCGACGTCATTGATCTACTTCGTTCGACAATCGGTGGCCTGTCGCACGAAGAAAGACGTCGTCGAGAGACGGTGTTCGTACAGTCAGCGATTGGGTCACTATGTCACCCGCACTGAGCGCAACGGCGACGTCGCCCACCAAAGCTGCTCCGTTTGCGGTGGAGATCGTGAGTCCCCGACTTCCAGTGGTCACCTCGTCAACTCTTGGCATTGCCCTAACAATTTCGGCAGCGCGTTCAAGTTCATCGAGAAGTTCTACGACAATCACATCGGCGCCCACAGTTCGTTTTAGATCTGCGGGGGTCCCCTCTTCAATAATTTGGCCCTCGTCGATAATGCCGACACGGTGTGCTAACGCATCCGCTTCTTCTAAATATTGGGTAGTCAAGAAAACGGTTACGCCGTGAGTCTCGTTTAAACGTCGCACCTCTTCCCAAACTCGGACTCTGCTCACCGGGTCCAGTCCGGTCGTCGGTTCATCGAGGAATAAAATCTCGGGATCGTGGATGAGGCTGGCAGCTACATCCAAGCGTCGTTTCATTCCCCCGCTATATGTTCGAACCCAGTCATTAATCGCGTCTCCTAAGTCAGCTAATTCGATGGCCCGTTGGACCCGTTCTCGCCGAGTTGCCGTTTCCAGACCGTAGAGGCGTGCTTGGAGGTCAAGAATTTCTCGTCCGCTCTGTTTGTCATCTAACGCTGCTTCCTGAAGCGCTAACCCGATACGAATCCGCACCTCGCCAGCCTGCTTCACGACATCGTGGCCTGCCACAGTCGCCGATCCTGCGGTTGGAGCGAGCAAGGTACACAGAACGCGGACCGTTGTTGATTTACCCGCGCCATTCGGACCTAGGAAGCCGTAAATCTCTCCTCGAGGTACTGCTAGGTCAACCCCGTCGACTGCACGGTTGCTTCCGAACTCGCGCACTAGTCCGCTCGTTTTGATCGCTAGGTCGGTCATCGCATCGGAACACTAGCGCCAGGATTTCAATGCCACCTCACGGTCACGAGACCTGGCCCGTCAGCCTCCTACTACGGTTGCGGCATGGCAGAACCCTGGAGTCAGAATCAACTGACCGTGGCAACCGAAGCTGGTCTCGTCGACACAATCATTCTGGCGTTCACCGATCATTACGGGCGCCTGATGGGAAAACGTCTTGACACAGAATTCTTTTTAGAAGATCCGTCGGGAACTCACGCATGCGACTACCTCTTAACGGTAGATATGGAGATGGAACCGGTTGAGGGGTACGACTTTTCAAATTGGGACCTCGGCTATGGCGACCTTCACCTCACACCGGATATGAACACCTTGAGGCCTGTGCCGTGGCTCGACCGCACCGCGTTAGTCCTCTGTGATTTGGTCACCCACGATGAAACCCCTATTTCGGTCGGACCTCGTTCGATTCTTCGCAAACAGATTCAACGGCTCCGCAACCTTGGTCTAGAAGCTAAGGCTGCATCCGAGCTCGAATATTTTCTCTACCGAACCTCATACCATGACGCCGTCACCGCGGATTATCGGAATCTTGAGCCCGCTGGTTGGTACGTGGAGGATTATCACCTCTTACAGGGAGCTCGAACTGAAGACCTCAACGGTGCCTTCAGGCGTCATCTCAAAGCGATGGCGGTACCTGTGGAATCGACAAAGGGCGAATTTGGTCGAGGTCAACACGAACTCAATATCAAATGGTGCGATGCGCTCGAAATGGCTGACCGCCACGTTTTACTCAAGCAGTGCGTGAAAGAGGTTGCCGATCAACACGGTGCTTCGGCGACCTTTATGGCTAAACCCCACGACGGCGAAGCGGGATCGAGTGCTCACATGCACCTGAGCCTTTGGTCGACAGAACACAAAATCAATGTGTTTGCTGGCAACACCGAAGTGGCGGGTCTGCAAGTGTCCGACACGTTCCTCAATTTTCTAGGGGGTTGGCTCGCTCACCTCGAAGAATTAATGCCCTGCTTCGCCCCCACAGTGAACTCCTACAAGCGGTACAAATCACAGTCGTGGGCGCCAACGAGCGGCGCTTGGTCTCCGGACAATCGAACGGCCGGGTTCAGAATCGTTGGAGAAGGCCCATCACTTCGGATCGAGTGCCGAGTCCCTGGCGCCGATGTCAATCCTTATCTCGGGTACGCCGCGGCAATCGCCGCTGGCATTGACGGCATCCAGTCAGAGATCACAGCACCGGCTCCTCTAAAGGGCGACGCATACCAATCCGTCCCCTCTGTGCTACCCAGCACCCTTAGTAAAGCTGTCAATAATTTCGAAAGCAGCGTTTTTGCTAGGGAGGCATTTGGAAACGACGTCGTTGACCACTACAGCCACTTCTGGCGAAATGAGGCTGCCGCTTTCGACTCCGCTGTCACCGACTGGGAGCACCGACGATACTTTGAACGCATCTGAGGCACCGACGCGCAGCAGAACTCTCGGCTGAACGCCGTTCAACTATCCAGCACCTGAGGGCGGCGTTCAGCAGTTCTCGTGACTTGTTCATAGGCATGCGCGAGTTCCAACACCGAACGGTCCTCGCGACTTCTGCCAACCAATTGGAGCCCAACGGGCAATCCGTCCGCCGTAAAGGCCGCTGGCACCGAGATAGCAGGGTGAGTGGTGGTGGTGATGTCGCTACATGATCTCATCCAATCGATATAAGTATCTAACCTGACTCCCTCGATTTCTTGGATGTATTCAATGTCCTTGGAAAATGGTGGTACCTGGGTAACCGGGCACGCCAAAAACTCAATGTCGCCCATGAAGTGCTGAAGTCGAGCAAACATTGTTGATTGTTTCGAGCAGGCTTCGGCGTGATCTCTCATCGACATGGAAAGACCTTTTTCGGCATTCCATATGACCGTCTCTTTCAGCTGCTCCCGGTGGTTCTCGAGTAATGGCCCGTAACGGTGTGCGAACATCCACGCTCGAAGCGTCTGGAATATTTCGGGGGCATCTGATAGGTCAGGCCATGTCTCGACGACTTCGCAGCCCAAATCTGATAGCTCATCAGGCACGGACGCGAGCGCTGTTCGTATCGCCGCGTCTATCGGCAATCCGCCGAGATCAGGCGACCAAGCCACCTTTACGCCTCGAAAATCTTTTTCCAGCGACCCCGCGAAAATCTCCGGTGCTTCAACATTTGAACTTGGTGCAAGCCGATGAGGCCCAGCTATGGCCTGCATGAACAATGCGATGTCGCTCACCGTTCGAGCCATCGGCCCCGTCGTCGCCATCGGAATCCACAGTTGAGTATTGGGCACGGTGGGTACTCGTCCGCCGGAAGGACGAAAACCGACAACATTGCAGAAAGAGGCGGGGTTGCGTAACGAGCCCCCGAGGTCAGATCCATCCGCTAGCGGAATCATGCGCGAAGCAAGCGCAACAGCGGCCCCGCCGCTGCTTCCGCCGCAGGTGACCGACGTGTCATAGGGGTTCGAAGTCACCCCGAAAACTGGGTTAAAAGTTTGGGAGCCAGCACCGAATTCGGGAACGTTGGTCTTACCAACCATGACCGCTCCCGCTTCTCGTTGACGTTCAACGATGAGATCATCATGTTCGGGAACACGATCTTTGAATATGGGTGAACCCAACGTCGTTCGAACGCCGGCTGTATCTGCAAGATCTTTGTGGACTACCGGCAGCCCATGAAGCACCCCCAATGATTCTCCCCTAGCGAACGCTTCATCTGCTTGGAGAGCGCGCTCGGCTGCAATGTCTGGAACCAGCGTCACTATTGCGTTAACTCGTGGGTTAATTCTCTCTATGCGTGTTAAATGGGCGTCCAATAGCTCCCGGGCGCTTACGTCTCCGGCACTAAGCAAGCTCCGCATTTCTATTGCTGTCAGGTCGCAGAGCACCTCATTTGTCACTTCTGTATTCCATCACATTGCTCATCGCCCGGCATTCGAAACAAAACTTTGATTCCGATTCGTTGCGGGTTCTGAAGGCAGTTGCACCCCGTCCGATCTACGCTCCTGTTATGGCTACCGAAAGAGACGGTCGAACCCACAAAACCGTCGACCTGCTCCAAACCTTAATCAGAAATGCTTGCGTGAACGATGGCACGGCGACGTCGGGTAACGAGGTTCTCAATAGCGACGTATTAGAGAGTTTTCTTGAGGGGCCGGGTGTCGACATCGAAACCTTCGAACCGACTCCAGGCCGAAAATCGTTGGTTGCTCGCATTGCGGGCACCGACGCGACCTCGCCAAGCTTGTGCTTGATGGGTCACACAGATGTTGTTCCCGTGAACCCCAGTGGATGGACCCGCGACCCATTTGGCGGCGAACTCGTTGACGGCGAAGTGTGGGGTCGAGGTGCAGTCGACATGCTGAACCTAACGTCGTCTCAGGCCGTAGCTTTTCGTCATATCGCCGATAGCGGCTTTCGTCCATCCGGAGATCTGGTCTATTTCGCAGTTGCGGACGAGGAGTCAGGTTCCCAGCACGGCGCCCAATGGATGGCCGATCACCACCCTGAAGCCATCATGGCGGATTACGTCTTGACTGAAAACGGTGGGCTTCATACCGGACCCAGTGACAACCCGTACATCGGAATCAACGTCGGCGAAAAGGGAGTCGCTTGGCGGAAAATTCGGATCACAGGAACCCCAGGACATGGGTCAGCGCCGTTCAAATCAGATAATGCTTTGGTTACCGCGGCTGCGGTGGTGCAACGCTTAGCTGAGTACAGACCTCCTGCCCAATTTCATGAGCTCTGGCGTCAACAGGTCGACATTCTCGACGTCGATCAGGAGACAAAGGCAATTATGCTTGATGCCGATCGCATTGAGGACTGGCTCGATGCCCACCCCATCGAGGGTGTCGCCCGCCACTTTTACAGTTGCACTCACACCACCTTTTCGCCGAATGTCGCTGAGTCTGATCACCGAATGAAAACAAACGTCATACCGGATCAAGTTGATGTCAACGTCGACATACGGACCTTGCCCGGCGAATCGGCGGCAGAGGTTCAAGCGCACCTTGACGAGGCGTTGGGAGATTTGTCCGACCGGGTGGAGGTTGAGTTCATCATGAACGACGCTGCCAGCATCAGTCAGATGGACAATCCCATGTGGGACACAATACAAAAAGCAGTCAATCAGCCATTTCCCACTGCTCGGCTTTCGCCTCAACTCATCGTCGGTTTTACTGACGCTCGCATCTATAGAAATCTCGGCGCGGTCGCTTACGGAGCCGGACTTTTTAGCCCCGATCTCAAAGCGAGCGATTTCATGAGTCGCTTTCACGGTCACAACGAACGAATAGATGTCGAGTCTCTCGGTCTGACAACGCAGTTCTGGCTTGACGTTTGCCACGATTTTCAGGGCTGATGCCCTCCGACGAGATCCCAGGTGATTCCCATCACGAATTTGCACTATCGAGACAGTGCTAATTCAACAGAACCGCCAATACACTCAGTCTTATGGCACCTCCGCTCTTCGAGATTGAGGCACTTGAGGTCCGGGCCACCGAGGGTCCGATCATTCTGCGCGGAGTCGATCTCAAGATTGACCCCGGCGAAGTTCACGCGATCATGGGGCCTAACGGCTCAGGAAAGTCAACTCTGGCAACAACACTGATGGGTTCACCCGAATACGAGGTGGTCGCAGGGTGTGTGCGTCTACGAGGAGATGACATTACCGATTGGGACGCAGACGTTCGCGCCAAAGCAGGAATGTTTTTAGCTTTCCAATACCCCCAAGAAATCTCTGGAGTGTCGGTTCGAAACTTCTTGCGACAGGCAGCTTCGGCCCGAACGGGAGAGGACATCTCCGCTATAGATATATATGTCGCGATGCAGGAGTGGATGGAGCGTCTAGAAATGGACCCGTCATTCATGGATCGTTATCTCAACGAAGGTTTTTCGGGGGGAGAAAAAAAACGTAACGAAATCTTGCAACTCGCCATCCTTGAGCCTCAATTCGCGGTCCTAGACGAAACCGATTCCGGTTTAGACGTGGACGCTCTGAGAATTGTCGCCAACGGAGTTCGCGAAGTTCAAAAAGCCCGTCCAGAAATGGGCGTTCTTCTAATCACGCATTACCAGCGACTGTTGAACGAGTTGCAACCGGACCACGTTCACGTTCTCATCAACGGACAAATAGTGGAGTCGGGCGGACCCGACCTCGCTGACGAATTGGAACGTAGCGGCTACGAACGGTTCGGCGAATGAGTCTTCCGCCTGATCTCAAGAGCCAGTTCCCTTTGCTGTCCCAAACCATCAACGGGCATGAAATTGTTTATCTGGATTCAGCAGCATCGTCTCAAAAACCACTCGTGGTGATTGAGGCCATGAACAACTACTACCGCACCATTAACGCGAACGTTCACCGAGGCGCTTACGAAATAGCCGCCCAAGCCACAGAGTCAATGGAGCAAGCAAGAGTACGAGTCGCGAGGTTTATCGGGGCTCCTTCGCCAAACGAGATTGTGTTCACCAAGAATGCAACAGAATCGTTCAACCTCATTGCACGGTCTTGGGGCGGCAAGAACCTTGGTCCAAATGATGCCGTGCTCATAAGCGACATGGAACATCACGCGAACATCGTTCCTTGGCAAATACTGGCGGCTGAGAAAGGTTTCGAACTTCGCTGGATACCTCTTACTCCCGACGGTCATCTCGACCTATCGCAACTCGATCAACTACTCGACGGAGTGAAGATGGTCAGCATCACGGCCATGAGCAACGTTTTAGGCACNCTCAACCCTGTCCGTGAAATCGCCGACCAGGCCCACAGCCTCGGAGCATTGATAGCGGTGGATGGAAGCCAATTCGTTCCGCACCTTCCCACCGACGTACAAGAACTGGGCGCNGATCTTCTTTGCTTCACCGGCCACAAAATGTGCGGACCCACCGGCGTTGGCGTCNTATGGGGTCGATCGGAGCTTTTAGAAGCAATGCCACCATTCCTCGGAGGCGGCGAGATGATCCTCGACGTGCGACGCGACGGATTTACCCCTAACGAGCTTCCTCACAAGTTTGAGGCNGGAACACCTCCGATCGCCGAGATCNTCGGGTTGGGCGCAGCCGTCGATNTTCTTGAATCGTTGGATATGAACAACGTACGTCAGCATGAAATTGAGTTGACCGATTATGCGCTTCGGGTTCTCAACGAACGTTACGGCGACGAGGTAACTGTCCACGGGCCCATCAATGCTTCAGAAAGAGGAGGTGTCCTCTCTATCCAGTACCANGACGTGCACCCTCACGACTTAAGCCAAGTGTTGGACCAACGAGGTATTTGCGTTCGCGCCGGTCATCACTGCGCGAAGCCTTTGATGCGGGAACTGGGGCTGGTGGCAACCGCCCGGGCATCGCTCTACGTTTATAACGACACAGATGACATCGACGCTCTGGTGGAGTCGCTGGNGCCTGCTGGCGAACTGTTCGCTCGCTAGTTCGAGGAAATTGATATGCCTGGCCTTGAAGATCTCTACAAAGAAATCATTCTCGATCATTATCGCAACCCGCGTCATCGCGGTGAACTCGCGTGTCCTCCTGCTCACAAAACCGAGGGCTTCAACCCCCTTTGCGGGGACGAAGTTTCATTAACGTTTGAGTTGCAAAGCAACGTGGTTCGCGAACTACTGGTCATCGGACAGGGTTGTTCCATCAGCCAAGCTTCGGCTTCCATGATGTCTGCTGCGGTTCAGGGAAAATCGGTAGNTGAGGTGCGCGATCTCACGCGTCGGTTCAAGGCAATGATGTCAATACACGAGACGTCGATCGACCCCCAAGTCGCGCCTTCGGAACACGAAGCAACGTTCGAACTCGGCGACCTTGAAGCCCTCAAGGGGGTAGTAAAGTTTCCAGTCCGTATCAAGTGCGCAACGTTGTCTTGGAACACGTTGCTCACCGGATTAGACGATTTACAGGTTTAGCGACATTTCACCATCGGTGCCCTGGAGGTACTCCTGTCATGTGTTCTTTAATCCGTCTGGTTGTCGCGGCTGAGGTTCCCTGAGGGACTTCATCCGCGCCGAAAAACCCCACTTCAGCGATTTCGGGTGACACCGACGAGCCCACTGACCAATCAGTGACGACGAAGACGACCACGTGATCGCTTTTGTGTTCCTTGAAAGACGAGAAGACACCGTGAACTTCTTGTGGAGTTTCCGGGAGTTCGATGCCTGTCTCCTCCAACAATTCCCGCTGCATCGCGCCGACAAGGGACTCACCGGTTTTCACCCCACCGCCTGGCAAGTACCACCCCTCGCGATAACTATGTCGTACGAGACAAATTCGATTTTGGTCATCGACTACCAGAGCGCGTACTCCTATCGTNAGTCGCGCCGGCCGACGTAGCACCCAGCTTCGGTATANCCGGAAAAGAACGCTTCTGAAATTAACCATCCGCTAGCTCTTCCATGATCCGAGCCAGAGCCGTATCAAGTGAGGTCACACCGCCTAGATCATGGGTGGTGAGGCGAACTTCCACNCGNCCATAGACNTTGGACCATTCGGGGTGGTGGTTAAGGCGTTCGCAATGCATCGCGACGGCTGACATAAATGTNAACGCGCGGACAAAATCCGCGAACTGGTAGGTCCGCGTCAACAGATCCNCCGCGACNCTCCATNCGGGTAAATCTCTCAAAAAGAGCTCAAGTTCTTCAGCCGCAAGCAGGTGGCGCTCCATATTGCGTCTCCCCAGTGCTGCTTAGGCCGGACGGAATGTGATCAGTTTAACGAGACTTACGAGATCAATTAACCAAAGGCCTTCATGCCAGCGGATCAGCGAAGGGATCATCAGCTTCGAGCTCACCTGCCTCATTCGAGGCTCCAAGACCACCTATGGCCACCGAGACGCCGTCAACTTCACCATCTGAATGCGAAAACCGAGCGTATCCGTCGGACTCAAGCTCCTCCGCGAGTTCCGGTCCACCCCTATCAACGATCTGTCCATCGACCAAGATATGAACTTGGTCCGCCGGCAAATAACTGAGTAACCGATGGTAATGGGTGATACAAAGCACCCCGAGACCAGCGCCAGTCATCGCTTCGATCCGTTCGGCGCATGCGCGCAAAGCGTCAATATCGAGTCCACTATCGAGTTCATCCAAAACAGCAATTTGNGGGTCTAGAACAGCGAGTTGGACNGTCTCATTGCGTTTTTTTTCCCCACCTGACAGGTCAACATTTATCGGCCTGTCAAGAAGTTCTGAACTTAAGCCAATGNGANCAGCTTCTAGNAGTAANCGAGATTCGACATCAACGTTTTCTATGCCTCGCGCTTGTAACGCTAATTCGAGAGTTTCGCGAACCGATACGCCCGGGACCTCAATCGGATATTGCATAGCGAGGAAGAGTCCGGCCTGGGCCCGCATCCANGTGGGAAGGGATAACAGATCCTGGCCGTCCAACGTGATNGAACCACTAGTGACCTGATAACCCGCTTTACCCATGATTACGTTGGAAAGAGTGCTCTTTCCTGATCCATTGGGGCCCATAACAGCATGAACTTGTCCTGAAGCCACGTCGAGACTCACGCCGTCCAGGATCTGTTGATCTCCTACCTTGACCCCGAGGTTTTCGATCGAAAGCGTAGTCATGGAAGATCCACAATTACTTCGTCGCCCGAAACACGCACCTGATACACCGTGATCGGCTGTGTAGCTGGGAAAACGTCTGGCGTTCCGGTGCTCAGATTGAACTTGGAAAAATGTTTCGGGCATTCGATCGCGCATTCTTCGGGCCAGACCACTCCCTCGGAAAGCGAATAGTTCGCGTGACTGCACCGATCGGCTACTGCGTGGAAGACGTCACCAATGCGGANTACGGCGATGCGGTGTCCCTCTATATCGAAACGTTGGGCCTCACCATGCTCAAGATCGTCAACGCGACATACCGAGGCCATCATCACTCCCCTTNTCGNTCCGGGGATANCAGTTGACCGATACGGGTATTCGCAGCTTTTCGGANNCTTGCGNNNGGAATCTCATCTAGTACNTCGACAAAAAACCCTCTCACGACGAGGGCTTCNGCGGTTTCTGTNGGAACTCCACGACTTTCGAGGTAGAAACGCTGGTCTTGATCGATGGGACCAACAGCGGACGCATGACTACACCGGACGTCATTATTNTCGATTTCTAGGTTCGGTACTGACTCGGCCCAGGCTTGCTCGGAAAGCTTGAGTGTGCGATTNGTCTGGNACGCGTTTACGTCAGCAGCATCAGCCTCAATCCGGATAAGTCCCGTGTAAATAGCCCTGCTTTGATCGTCAACAACACCTTTGAACAACAGGTTCGAATTGGTGTGCGGTGCGTCGTGTTGCTGAAANGTCCTGAAATCGTGCAGCGCATCTGCCCGGCCGAAATACACAGCGCTGATGTCGCCTGAAGAGCCTTGGCCTATCATTTTGGTATCGATCCTCGCGCGGGCGTATGCCCCGCCGAGAGCTATCTGACTCACAGCAATATGCCCGTCTCGGTCGACCTCGGCCACTTGGGTCGCGATCTGCCAAACACGAGGCCCATGTTCTTGCACCGTCAAATACCGCAGACGAGCCGCCTGACCTACCCTGAGCTCGGTTACCGGACAAGCCAGAGCTTCGATGTCTGGGCTGCTTTGATGCTCAATGANCGTCGCCTCCGAGTTTTCTCCTGCGTATACCAGCACCCGTGGGAACCAGGCCAACCCATCAGTCGTGGTGTGCTGGCGTATCAGCACCGGAGCTGCAATGACAGCGTGGTCAGCCACGTGAACGACGATCGGTGCGCTACAAAAGGCCAAGTTGTAATCAGAAAATACGTCGGCTCCAGTTCGCATAACTGATCCGATCAGATTTTCAAATTCNACTCCGCCTGTGTGGACGGTTAACNCCTCGTCGTCAACNGAAATTGACACAACTTGACCATCAACGACGTGAATTACNGCGGCGGCCTCTTCGTCGAGACCACNAGTTAAACCAGANNCATACAAAGAGCCCCCTGGAGCCCCAAGTTGGTATTTCGACACGTCTAAGTCCGCTATCGGGGTATACCGCCAGAGCTCTTCCTCGAAAGACGGTAGACCCGCCTCGTGNGCTTGCTCTTCGGCCATGGCGCGACGTTCNCGGAAAGATGAAGATCCGACCAGTTCGACCCCGTTGGGTGGTTGAAAAAGGGGCGNTTGTGAAGCCGTCACGACTGGTAATTCTACCTATCCGGATAGGAGAAATGCCCTAGGCGCCGAAGCTCACCGTTTCCGACCTTTCTTTCGCTTCTTGGTCCGGGTTTTCTTGTTCATTCGAGGCCGGCGGCGTTTTTTCCCACCTNGCTCAGCGTCCAATTCTGACAANATATCCGGACCAGCAGCGTTCACGATGTCTTCAGCGGCATCAAGTAATGCCGCTATGGAGTCATCGTCGCCCAGGCTGTCAGGCTCTTCAGCGAAGTCCCTTACTCCCAACGATCCGTGATCCCACGCCGCGTCAAGCCTTCGAGGTGAGTACTCGGGGCAACTTTCGGGACATCGCCACGGGGCTTCCGGAGCGAGATCTAGATTGCATTTTCTGACAGTTTCGCCATTGCCATACGAGCGTGTCTCATAGTGACGGCAATTGGTCCGCATAGGCATGTAGCTATTGTCGCGCTTCGTNCAGCTNGTTACACGGGTTCCANTCCAATAACTGACTTANAGCGCTGCTATTGCTTCCGCTACTGCCAAAGCTCGGCGCGCCTCTTCGACATGCAGATTTTCAATCATTTTGCCGTCAACCGTCAGTACTCCGCGACCTTCTTTTTCGGCAGTTTCNAACTCTTCGATGACCCGCTGGTGAAAATCAAGTTCATCCAGACTTGGTGAAAAAATATCGTTGGTTGGGGCGACTTGATTCGGATGAATAAGGGTCTTGCCGTCGAACCCCATTTGCGCGCCTTGGCGACACACCGATGCGAAACCGGCATCGTCCTTAATATCGTTGTAGACACCATCGAGAATGGCTTTGTTCGCGGCTCTTGCTGACAGCAGACATTTGGCAAGGTGCGGAAGTAAGGCCTGACGGTCGGGGGTGATGGTTGCTCGCAGTTCTTTAGCCATGTCGTTGGTGCCCATGACCATGACAGCCATTCGTTCATGTTGAGCTATTCGACCCACCTCCAATATTCCGACGGGCGTTTCAACCATCGCCCAAATTCGAGTCGAGTCGGGAGCTCCACCCTCGTCGAGCAGTGCTGAGACCTCGTCGAGATACTCGGGCCCATTGACTTTGGGTGTCACCACCGCGGCGGGCGCTACCGCGGCCGCGGCCAAAATATCGTCCGATCCCCACGGTGTATCAAGCCCGTTGCANCGAATAGTTAATTCGCGGTTGCCGTACTCACCCGAAGCTACGGCTGCGCAGGCNTGGNCACGAGCTATCTCCTTGCTCTCNGGTGACACTGCGTCTTCTAAATCGAAGATCAACGCGTCCGCTGGTATATCTTTTGCTTTTTCCAAGGCGCGTTCGTTGGCTGCTGGCATGTAAAGGACTGAGCGTCTCGGCCGGTAACTAGTGTTCATCCGCTTCTCCTAATTCCAAACGGTGCGAAGAGGCCGCGTCAGAACCCGTAGGCAGTAGCGAGATCAGGGTCTTTTTCGGCGAGTTCACGCGCAAGGTGTACCACGACGCGACACTGCTTGACGGTGGCGTCATCTTGCATTTTTCCGTCAATCATTACTGCCCCAGTTCCGTCTCCCATCTCTTCGATCACCCTCATGGCCCACGAAACTTCTGAGGGTTCGGGGCTGAACACTCTCTTNGCAATGTCAATTTGNACTGGNTGAAGGCTCCAAGCACCAACGCAACCAAGTAGGTACGCGTTACGGAATTGGTCCTCGCATGCGATTGTGTCGGCGATNTCTCCGAATGGGCCGTAGTAAGGCAATATTCCATGTGTCCCACAAGCNTCGACCATTCGCGCGAGCGTGTAGTGCCAAAGGTCTTGTTGATACGAAGNCCGGTCGGAGTCGTCTCGACCTTCCTCTGGATCTTGTCGCACCAGGTAGCCAGGATGGCCTCCACCTACCCTNGTGGTTTTCATACGACGGTCCGCGGCTAAGTCAGCGGGCCCCAGNGANAGGCCTTGCATCCGCGGACTCGCGCCGCATATCTCTTCAACGTTCGCCACTCCCTGTGCCGTTTCAAGGATGGCATGTAAAAGGATGGGTCGATCTAAGCCTGCGCGTGCCTCAAGTTGAGCGAGCAACTGATCGACGAAATGNATGTCTTCGCTTCCTTCGACTTTTGGGATCATCACAACGTCGAGTTTGTCGCCGATCTCACCGACCAAAGTCATCAGGTCGTCGAGGAGCCACGGCGAATCAAGGCTGTTCACGCGAGTCCATAGCTGGGTGTCCTCGCTTTCCCANCTTTGTCCGACCTCGACCAGGCCCGCGCGAGCAGCTTCTTTGTTCTCCGCGGCTACTGCGTCTTCGAGATTGCCCAGCAAAACGTCGACCGTAGGAGCAATGGCAGCAATTTTCGATCGCATCTTTTCGTTTGATGGGTCGAAGAAATGAATCATTCGCGACGGGCGAAATGGAATCTCTTTGAGAGGTTCNGGCGCGCCGAGCGCTAGAGGTGCGAAGAAGTTTTTTGGAGTACGCACAAACANGAACCTCCGTTATCACCAACGCTGTGACCGTAGCCAGCGAAAGTCGGGATGGCTACTCCGACTGTTCACTTCTTCTATTTCTGGGCGAAGAACTCATGCGCCACGATTAACCGATGGATCCTTCCATCTGCAGTTCGATGAGGCGGCTCCATTCGACGGCATATTCCATCGGCAAGGTTTTGGTTACAGGCTCGATGAAGCCGTTGACGACCATCCCCATCGCCTGCTCTTCNGAGAGTCCGCGGCTCATCAAGTAGAACAGTTGCTCGTCTGCGACTTTAGATACTGTCGCTTCGTGTCCTATCTCTGCGTCGCGGGCGCCGATCTCTTGGTAGGGGTAGGTGTCAGAGCGGCTAATTTCATCCAGCAATAGGGCGTCACATTGNACATGTGAGCGACAGTTGTCCATGCCTTCTTCGACTCGCACCAGACCGCGGTAAGTGGTTCTACCTCCGTCCTTAGAAATTGATTTAGACACAATTTTTGAAGTCGTTTCGGGAGCGGCGTGAACCATTTTCGCACCAGCGTCCTGGTGTTGGCCCTCNCCCGCGTAAGCAACGGACAGCACTTCTCCAGATGCTTTGGGTCCCATGAGGTATACGGCTGGGTACTTCATTGTCAGACGGGATCCGATGTTGCCGTCGATCCATTCGACACGTGCCTCGTCATACGCTGCAGCCCGCTTGGTAACCAGATTGAAGACATTGTTCGACCAGTTTTGAATGGTGGTGTACGTGATGCGTGCACCGGGGAGGGCAACAAGTTCGACTACTGCTGAATGCAAAGAGTCAGAACTGTAGACCGGCGCCGANCAGCCTTCGATGTAGTGAACCGTTGCACCTTCATCTGCGATGATCAAAGTTCGTTCGAACTGCCCCATGTTTTCGGCGTTGATGCGGAAATATGCTTGAAGAGGCATCTCAACTTCTACGCCCGGCGGCACGTANATGAATGAGCCACCAGACCAGACAGCTGAGTTAAGAGCAGAGAATTTGTTGTCTCCNGGGGGGATGAGGGTCCCAAAATATTTCTGGAGGAGTTCAGGCTGTTCACGCACGGCTGAATCCATGTCAGAAAAGATGACGCCTTGCGCTTCTAGATCTTCGCGGTTTCGGTGGTACACCACCTCCGACTCATATTGGGCCGTCACACCAGCGAGGTATTTACGTTCNGCTTCGGGTATGCCNAGTTTTTCGTAGGTNTCCTTGACCGAGTCCGGCAGTTCTTCCCANGCGTCAACCTGTCCCTCGGTGGGTTTGATGTAGTAGTAAATGTCGTCGAAATTAATGCCGGACGTATCGCCGCCCCAGTTGGGCATTGGTTTNCTCTGAAAGATTTTGTAGGACCGTAAGCGGAAGTCAAGCATCCACTCAGGTTCCTTCTTCATAAAGGACATCTCTCGGATGATGTCTTCGTTCAAGCCCTTTTGAGGCTTGTATACGTAGTCCTCCTCGTCGCTCCAACCAAGCTGATACTTGCCTAGATCTATTGCAACTTTGGGCTCAGTGTCTGTCACAGGGACTCCCGTACTAAGGGGTTATTACTATCAGGATAGTGGTAATTGGATTTCCGACCCACTAATTACGCCTGACCAAGTTTCAGCGTCGTCGAGATGCAGATAACCNGGTACCTGCGTGTGGGGTGTATCGAGATAAACTTTCGCCTCNGGGGCTTGAGCGAAGCGCCCGTGGCTCCAGCGAACTTCAACGTGNCCGTCAACAGTGGTCTCGGCTGCGGCCTCATGGTCGCGGACCGTTGCGCGCCAACCGACTTTTGGTTGNCCCGCTTCCTCGCCCCACATTTCGAGGTCGCGGAATTCGAATCGGCGCCGCCAATCCCATGGCGTCGTTACTAGAAGNCTCAACGATCGATCTCTNGCTGACCCAAGCACGTAGTAGGGCGCGGGACCGATACGTAAGAGTCGCCANAAGAGGGCTTCTCGTTGACGTTTGGTCGCGACCGATTTNCGCCACTGGTTAGCCGTAACGCGACCCACCTCGGCTGCTAATTCGCGATAGGCCGAAGCGCAATTGGCACTCCATTCGTTTTCTGCCAGAACAGCTTTGAGTTCNGTCCGATGATGTTTNGCTAAATCACCNACAAACGGCGGCAAATCGGTGCTNGTTTCGATTTCGGCTCGGACCGCNGCGTACAACGCCTGGTGTTGTTCGGGCGCGGCGTGGTCNTACCAGTCCCCAACCTCTTGACTCGCGGCGAAAAGACTAGACGGGGCTGCGTTCAGCAATATTTTTGATGAATATTTGCAAGAGATCAGATACACGTGATCAACCCGCAAGTCGACGGGCAGTTGNTCGTGGCCGGGACTTCGATGACTGCCCTTCCATTCGATCAGAAGTGGAGGCCGNCCTCTGAGTCCATCACTGGCTTCGAGAAACACTTGGCCGTTGCGGTAAGCGCCAGCGAAGTCGACACGATGAAGCGACGCGTCGACGGCTTGAGTGAATTGTTCCCAGACCGCGTCTGTCACATCAACGAATTGTCGCGGTAATCGGCCTATGGCTTCAACGGGACTGTCGTATCCGAGCATTCCCAGGCCCGTCGCGAGTTCAGTGATTTCGGTGCGAACGGAAGCCAATGTTTCAATCCATCAGAACCGGGGCGAGAATCCGCCATCCGTCGGGCACTTGGCTGGGTTCTTCGGTGAGAACCTGGACACACACGTGATCGGCTCCTGCATCGAAATGCGCCTGGACTCGNGCGTGAATCGCGTCCATCGTCCCCCACGCGATTATTGCATCCACCACATTGTCGGAGAGATTTTCGATGTCCTCAGCTTGGTAGCCCANACGAANGAGATTATTGGCGTAGTTCGGGAGGGCGGNGTAGGTCTTCATGTGTTGTCGCGCTATTGATCGCGCCGTGTTTGGGTCTTCTTCGATGACNACCATCTGCTCGGGNTAGAGCAGCGCCTCGGGTCCCATAACCTCACGAGCGAACTGGGTGTGTTCNGGNGGNACGAAATATGGGTGAGCACCCCCTGTTTCAGACGCAGCTAGTTCGAGCATTTTNGGGCCTAGCGCCGCGAGCACTATCTCGGGCAGCTCAGCAGGACCCACTGCCATGTAGCGNGCCTTTTGCATTGACGCTAGGTATGCGCGCATATAGNTCAGCGGTTTGGAGTAGTCATGCTTTCGAACCCACTCAACCAAGTGAAGGTGGCTCACTCCCAACCCAAGCAAAAATCGGCCNGGGTGTGCCTCTTCGATGCTTCGCTGGGCATTTGCCATGGTCATGGCGTCGCGGGCATAAATATTGGCTATGCCGGTCGCGATCTTTATACCTGCAGTATTTTCCAGGACGCGCATCGCCGTGACGAATGGATCGCGGCCGACAGCTTCGGGAATCCATATGGTCTGGAAGCCAAGTTCAACGGCCTCAGCGCAAAGTTCGTTTGCTGCNGACGACGGCATGCTGTCCAGCACACCTGTCCAAAGACCGACCCTGCCTAGATCAATCGATGCNTTCGCCATATGGTGACCCTAGGGCATACGGCGCANCTTCTCATTCGATGAGGCGTAAGTGTTCTCGGTAGGTTNCTCCGCGTTCGATGTATTTCTCGATGCCAGGCAAGATAAGTGGATCTGTCTCAACACCTTCTCGGATCTTCGCTGGTGTTCCTAGGGCCATCGCGCCCGGTGGGACGTGCATGCGTCCTGGCACTACNGCGCCTGCTCCGACTAAGGCGCGAGCTCCGACAACTGCTTCGTGGAGAACAATTGATCCNCCTCCCACTAATGCCTCGTCCTCGATCGTGCATCCTTCCAGGTAAGCCAAATGACCGATGGTGCATCGGCGCCCGACAATGGTTGGGAAGTCGTCTGTGACATGCAGCACACAGTTGTCTTGTACAGAGCTTTCTTCGCCGACCAAAATCTCGTTGTCATCCCCGCGCAGTACNGCTCCCGACCAAATCGTGGCCCTAGCTCCGATTTGGACGCGTCCGATNACNACCGCGTCGGGCATCACCCATGCTTCGGGGTGGATGTCAGGTTGATATTCACCTAGTGCATAGATCGGCATGTTGAACCTCAGTCGATCACGTAGGACAGCCATCAGCAAACTATCGGNAAGAAACGCTATCTACGCCGGGTTCTGTCTCCGCTACGCCGCTAGCGTCCGTCTGATGGCTTCGTCTCATNACACAGCGCCCGTAGCTGCCCGCCGAGCCCACNCGCGTTTGGTGCACGGGACGTCTACTGANGACCCTTGGTTTTGGTTACGGAACCGCGACGACGCAGAAGTTCTTGATTATTTGCGGGCTGAAAACAGTTGGACAGAACGTTCAACTGCGCACCTTGAGACTCTGCGCAACGTTCTTTATGAGGAAATCAAGTCAAGGGTGAAGGAGTCAGACCAATCAGTACCAGTACCTAAGGGTCCTTGGGAGTACAGGNTNAGAACCGGAGAAGGTTTGCAGTACCCCATTCATGTGCGTCAGCNTCGCGGTCAACCCCACACCGAAGAGGTCTTGTTGGACGAGAANGANCTCGCTGAAGGCTCCGATTATTTTGCGCTCGGCGATCTCGTGGTGAGTCCTGACCATCGATTTNTGGCTTATACAGCCGATACCGAAGGCGACGAGGAATACGATCTCACGGTCGTAGATCTGGAAAGCGGTGAGGTCATCGATAGCGGTATCCGACAACTGTCATATGGGTTGGTTTGGGCCAATGATTGCCAGTCCCTTTTCATGGTGTTTACTGACTCCGCTCGACGGCCTGATCGGATTGTCCGGCACGTAGTGGGTCGTTCGAATTCTGAAGATTTCACTGTGTTCACCGAACCAGACGAACGGTTTTGGGTGGGGGTTGGGGGCACCAGAAGTGAACGGTTTGTGGTGATTAGCAGTGAGTCCAAAACCTCTTCTGAGTGCTGGCTGCTGGACGCCAATGTGTCTGACAGCGAACCATTGTTGGTTGAACCTCGACGCAACGGCCATGAATACCGGGTCTGCCATCAGGGCGACCGGCTGCTGATTTTGACTAACGACAATGCGGTCGATTTCCGTCTGGTGGAGGCTCCGCTCGAAGATCCAGGTTCGAGTAACTGGCGAGAGATCATTCCCCATCGTGAAGGGGTNCGGATCGAAGACGTAGATGCGTTTGAAACTTTCACCGTGGTTACCGAGCGCCGCGATGCAATTCCGGTACTGCATGTGATGGACCACTCGCTCAATAGAGAGTTCGAGATCCGGATGGATGAACCCGTCTTCGAAGCGGGATCTGGGGCGAATGCCGAGTACGCCACGCGCATCTTCCGATACGGCTATACGTCGATGGTGACTCCGCCGTCCACTTACGAAGTTGATGTNGATACCGAGGAACGTCGATTGCTGAAACAGCAACCGGTTTTGGGCGACACCGATCTATCTGTTTACAAAAGTCAGCGCACTTGGTCCACCTCTCCCGACGGGACCCAGGTTCCAGTGAGCCTGGTTTGGCGGCCCGACGCCGTCAGTTGGCCGGCGCCGACTTTGCTATATGGATACGGAGCGTACGAGGTCGGNATACCAGCATCGTTTTCTTCTGCGCGTCTTTCACTTCTGGACCGAGGAGTTGTATTCGCGATAGCTCACGTTCGCGGTGGGGGTGAACTTGGTCGAACCTGGTACGAGCAAGGCCGTCTGGAACACAAACAGAATACCTTTACGGATTTTGGGAGTTGNCGGGACCACCTTGTCAGTGAGGGCTGGTCCGACGGGGAATTGGTCGTCGCTCGCGGTGGCAGCGCTGGAGGTCTTTTGATGGGAGTGATGGTCAACCAGCGGCCTGATGCTTTCGTTGGGGTCGTCGCAGAAGTGCCGTTTGTGGACAACGTCAACACCATGCTTGATCCGACGATCCCGCTGACAATTACCGAATATGACGAATGGGGCGACCCAAACGACCTNNCGATGTTCGACTTGATGTANGCCTATGGACCGTATGAAAACGTAACCGCTGATGGTCACCCGGCGCTGTTGGTCACAGCGGGGCTCAACGATCCGAGAGTCCAATATTGGGAGCCGGCAAAGTGGGTGGCCAAGCTTCGCGCTGTAAGCACATCTAATCGTCCGATTTTGCTTCGAACGGAACTCGATTCAGGTCATGGCGGTCCTTCTGGTCGTTACGACGCGTGGCGGGATGAAGCGTTTGTCCTGTCGTTCATTCTNGACACAGTGGATTTGACGTAGATTTCAGGATCCATTTGAAATGGCTGCGAGGACTAGAAGGATCAAATTACGAACAATCGAGCCGCTATCAACCGGACGAGCAGACCATCGCCCAAAACACGCGCATATTGGTCTCTGGCTGGGAGGGCGACGCATGGCCCGCAGCAGGGCGACAGTGAAAATCGCGAGAGTTACCTCTGCTGCGAGCGACGGGATTGGCGCAGCCACTCCCGCGACGAGCAGAGCCCCCAGGATGATCTCCGTTGGCGCTATAAGGGGAATCAGTCGCCTTGGCGCGCCGAGCATTCTGGCCGCGGTGGGCCACGAACGATCTCGCAGTTTCAATGCTCCAGAGACGAGAAAGACTACGCCCAAGACTATGCGGGCTATTAGCGACACTGGCCTAAATCAACTGAACGTGCCGTAGTTGCCTTGGAAGAAAACAAGTGGCTCTTTGTTTTCCAACACCTCGAGTTCTATGACGCGACCGACGACAATGTCATGGTCGCCTCCGTCGTGTATTGCCTCTATCTCACAGTCAATGTATGCGATCGACCCCTCGATAATGGGGGATCCCGAGGGTCCCGGAGACCAATTTACGTTTGCGAATTTGTCATCCGAATGACTCGCCATTACTCCGCAAACCTCCATTTGGTCTTGAGCCATTACGTTGACGCAAAACGAACCCGACTCACGGATCTCTTTCCAAGACCCGGACTCTTTCCCGGGCAAGAACGCCACCAACGGCGGGTCGAGGGAAACGGATGTAAAAGAGCCGATGGCCATGCCGACGGGCTGTCCGTCGTTCACTGCGGTCACCGACGTAACCCCCGTCGGAAAATGTCCCAACACGTTTCGGAACGCTCCGGAATCGATGTCGCTCACTGTGGCTCCTTATTGAATGGCTACGTCGGATCGTAGCGCCGGAAGCGACGCTGCTGTTTCGAACCGGGGGTCAGATGCGGTTATCGTCGCACCATGAGTCAACCTGCACTACCTGCTTTACCTGATGGTCTCGTTGCTGTCGTAAAGCAGGATTGTCCAACTTGTGAGCTGATCACTCCTGTTCTTGTCGAATTGGCAGAAAAGGCTTCTTTGACGGTGTTCACTCAAGATGATGAGAATTTCCCGGCGGAGATAAGCAACCGACGGCTCGACGACGATTTAGCTGTGTCTTGGCATCACAACATTGANACTGTTCCCACCCTCCTAATCGTTCGAAATGGAGAGGAGACGAACCGGACCGTCGGTTGGTCTCGTGCACAGTGGGAGCAACTCTCTGGGGTGTCAAAACTNGGGGTTGACTTGCCCGATCAACGACCCGGCTGTGGTTCATTNTCCGTTGATCCGACGTTGAGCGCCGAGCTCGCAGTGAAGTTCGGNGGGTCAAATCTCGTTGGTCGGCGCGTAGAGTTCGCGTCTTTAGAGGACACGCACGAAGCTTTGTTTGACCGAGGCTGGACTGACGGGCTGCCGGTAGTGCCTCCTACCGAGGCGAGAGTACTGGCGATGCTGGACGGCACAACTCGTTCACCCGACGAGATTGTTGCCACTGTCCCACCTGATCTCATCGAATGCACCGTCGAGAAAATTGCCGTTAACGCGGTAATGGCNGGATGTCGACCTGAATATCTTCCCGTGGTACTTGCAGCCGTGGAAGCGGTCTGTACCGATACGTTCAACATGCATGGGTTATTGGCGACGACTATGCCCCATGCTCCGGTGCTTGTAGTTAATGGGCCAATCGCAGAAAACATCGGNATGAACTCCGGCAACAATGCTTTCGGTCAAGGAAATCGCGCCAACAGCACGATTGGGCGCGCCCTGCAACTAGTGATACGAAACGTCGGTGGTGGACGACCTGGAGAAGTTGACCGGGCAGCACTCGGTTCCCCNGCGAAGGTGGGATTCTGTTTCGCGGAAAGGGAAACGGATTCACCTTGGACACCGGTTTCAACCATGTATGGATTTGCGAGCGGCGCCAACACCGTTTTGGCTTTCCCCGGNGAAGCGCCTAGAAACGTCGTTGATCAGCTATCCCGAGACCCCGAATCTCTTGCTCGCACCTACGCCGCAAATTTGATCTCGATTCAGCACCCCAAGCTCATTTTGGGCTTCGACGCGATCCTGGCGGTGGCGCCGGATCACTCGAGAATATTTGCCGACGCGGGCTGGTCGCGAGAGCAGCTCAGCGATCGTGTTGTCGAGTTAACGGTTAGGCCAGGTAAAGAGCTAATTCGAGGCGCGGGGGGGATCCCGGAAGGCCTACCCGAAGCAATGGCAGACCTCGATCTGCCTAAGTTTCGCCCCAATGGACTACATATCGTGCATTGTGGTGGCGCGGCTGGACTATTTTCAGCGATCATTGGGGGGTGGGTGAACGGCGAGATGGGCTCAAATCCTGTTTGCGTCGAAATCACTCCGTAGCAAGGGAGAACCTATGACGAAGGTGCTGGACCCAACGAACGAGTCCGAACCAGCCAAGATTGCGCGAGTTGACCGCCCCTCCAGCCTTGAGGGCCTAACGGTTGGTTTGCTCGACATCAGCAAACCCAGAGGTGACCGTTTCCTTGACCGGATCGAAGAACGTCTGGTCGAACGAGGGCTCCGTGTGGAACGGTTTCGTAAGCCGACGTTCACGAAACCAGCCCCCGTTGATTTGCGGCACGAGATCGCCACTAAGTGCGATGTCGTGATCGAAGCTCTCGCGGATTGAGGCAGTTGCACGTCATGCAGTGTGCATGACATCGCAGACCTCGAACGACGAGGACTTCCAGGGGTTTTTGTAGCTACCACCCAATTCATCGACGGTGCCGAGGTGCAGGGTCGGTCACTGGGTTTTGATCCCGCGGCTGTCTGGGTCGAGCACCCGATTCAGGATCGCACGGATGATGAAATGGTGACGATTGCTGATAAGGCGGTCGACGAATTACTCGACCAAATCACCAAGCAGTAAACCGTCACCTTTGGAAGTAATCAGACCTTCATTTCTGAGATCCTCGACGATTCGCACAGAGCGGCGTGGTTGATTGGCAAGCCCCATGACGGCGGCTGCTTCGGAGATCTCAATCGGTCCCAGAGCTAACGNCGCCAAGAGCCTTCCCCGCGCTTGACGGTCACTCCCTTNAAAGGGCCGTTGCTTTTTGCTGACTCCTGCNCTTCCATCAGCTGGGTCCTCTCCCATCCCCTGCCACGCGCACCATGACTTCACAGGACAACTGTCACATTTGGGATTTCGTTTTGTGCAAACCGTCGCCGCCAAGTCGAATAGGCCCTGATTCCACTCCCACGAGCGGCCCTGCGGGACAAGGTTGTCTGCTATCTCTTGGGCGTTCTTTGCGGGCAGCGAATGGCCGCTCCAACGCGCGAGAAGACGACCAACATTTGTGTCGACCACNCCCGTTCGACTTTCGAAGGCNAATACCATCACCGCTCTCGCCGTATACGGACCTATCCCTGGCAGCACGAGAAGTTGATCCAACTCGCTTGGGACGACGCCTCCATGCAGCTTTGTAATCTGCTGAGCTACGCGGTGGAGGTTACGCGCTCGACGCGGGTANCCAAGTCCCAACCAAAATTTCAGTAATTCAGAAAGTTCAACCTCGGCAAGATCGCGAGGGGTTGGCCAGCGATCCAAGAACGCTCGATATTTCGCTTCGACTCTGCTGACCTGAGTCTGCTGGAGCATTATCTCCGAGACCAATACCGCCCATGGATCTCGAGTTGAACGCCAGGGCAAGTCGCGTCGGGATTTCCGAGCCCACCGGAGGAGGGCCTGGGTAAAGCCTTTNCCTCCCGGTGTGGGCGTTTCAACTGTTCCAGATGTNGTCGCCATAGGGAAAGTTGCGAGTGGGCGCGGCGTCTCGTTTCCAAATCATCACTTTTCGACGGAAGTAACACACCTCCTCTTCGCGTTGATTGAACGCCCTAGTTTCGACCGTCACGATGCCACGGTCAGATCGGCTTTTTGACTCGGTTTTGTCGAGCACTTTGGTAACGGCATAAATGGTGTCGCCNTGAAAACTGGGTCGTTGGTGGGTCAGGCTTTCGACCTCAAGGTTGGCGATCGCTGCACCGCTAACGTCGGGGACACTCATCCCGAGTGCCAGCGAGTAGACGAGGTTTCCAACTACGACATTCTTGCCATGGACAGTTTCGTTTTGGGCAAACCATTCGTTCGTATGAAGTGGNTGATGATTCATGGTGATCATGCAGAAGAGATGGTCGTCCGCTTCCGTAATGGTCTTGCCTGGCCAGTGCCTGTACACATCACCGACCTCGAATTCCTCGAAGTAGCGGCCGAATGGGCGGTCGTGGATGCTCACGGGTCCTCCGTCGAAGATAGAGATCATTGGGAACGCTGTCATCGTAGAGAATTAGCGACGTTAGGGTGCAACTGTTCCCTCTAGAGTTCGCATTGATTGGAAGAAACTTTGTGTCTCCATGTGCTCTACCCATAGCCTGAATCATCGGCTCGACTTGACGAAGTGGTGAAGACTTATGACCGCACCTGATCTACAAGCCGCCGCTGACGCGCTAGCGATTGGTATCTCTGTAATTGATCGTTCCGTCGCTCACGCAGCAACTCTGCCTGATGCTGACGAGCATCAAAGTCTCCTCTATGACCTTGCGCATGCTGCGTCATCTGTGGAGATAAGTCGCTCGCTGCTCGATTATGGCGCCAAGGGGGACAATGAGGGGAGACTCGCTTGCGCCTTCATCGCTGATGTTTTGGCGGACCTGCAATCGAAGCTGTTCGGCAGAGAAACNGCCTGGGACGCAAAACATGGGGAGNTAGATCCTGCTCGGGAGTTCATTCGCGTTTTNCGNGCCCCGGAATTTGTCGCTCAGTTGGCCACCCTCGATGCTCCGCGCCATCTTGACGAAGACTTCGAAATGGTCGCCGACACCTTTCGTCGTTTCGCACAAGACAAGATCGCTCCCCGCGCCGAACACATTCATCGCCAGGACACCGACATTCCAGAAGACATCATCGACGGCTTGGCCGAACTGGGGTGCTTCGGTCTCTCAGTTCCTGAGGAATACGGCGGCTTCGCTACTGGAAGTGAAAGCGACTACATGGGAATGGTGATTGCGACTGAAGAGCTTTCGCGGGCGTCATTAGGTGCCGGCGGTTCTCTTATCACGCGACCCGAAATCTTGACGCGGGCACTCGAAAGAGGCGGAACCGAACAACAGAAGCGCGAGTGGTTCCCCAAAATTGCTACCGGCGAGACAATGGTCGCCGTTGCTGTCACCGAACCGGACTACGGATCGGACGTCGCAAATCTAAAAGTCGCCGCAACCTCCGTCGACGGCGGTTGGGTCATCAACGGGGTCAAGACATGGTGCACCTTTGCCGGAAGGGCAGACGTGTTGATGTTGCTAGCCCGCACCGATTCTGACCGCAGCAAAACGCACCGCGGTCTCAGTTTGTTCATTGTGCCCAAGCCCCGGGCCGACGGTCACAGTTTCGAATTCTCACAAGACAACGGTGGCGCTATGGAGGGCAGGGCTATTCCCACTCTGGGTTATCGAGGCATGCACAGCTTCGAAATTGCCTTCAGTGACTGGTTCGTTCCAGAAAACAATTTGATCGGGGGCGAAGAAGGGCTGGGCAAGGGCTTCTACATGCAGATGGCTGGTTTCGAAAATGGACGTCTCCAAACAGCTGCCCGCGCCGTCGGCGTCATGCAAGCGGCCTACGACGAGGCTCGCGCCTATGCACAAGAAAGGTCGGTTTTCGGTCAGCCAGTAATCGACTACCAGCTCACTCAAGCGAAACTCGGGCGAATGGCCGCAATTATTCAGGGATCGCGTCAATACAGCTACTCCGTAGCTCAGATGATGGCTAAAGGAGAAGGCAGTCTTGAAGCGTCGATGGTGAAGGCCTACGTCTGTAAAGCGGCTGAATGGGTCACGCGCGAAGCTCTTCAAATTCATGGCGGCTTCGGCTTCGCTGAGGAGTACACAGTGAGTCGTCTTTTTGTCGACGCCAGAGTTTTATCCATCTTCGAGGGTGCCGACGAAACGCTCTGTCTCAAACTCATTGCACGTCGATTGCTGGCCGACGCGCAGTAGGTAGTAGTCCCCAGGGTTCTGATTACGGACGTTAGAACCCCGGTCGCAAAAGCTCCGCCGCAACACCGCAGTCTTCTCTCATCGGAACAGTCGACTGAGCCTTCCCCTCGGGACCAATGACGTGAGTGAAAACGTTTAGAGGAACGACTTCTTCATCAGCCTCTAGNGGATTTTCTTTCGCTAGTTGCTCTTGNACGACCGCGAACAAGGGTCGTGGCAGTGCTCGACCGACTCCGACAACAGCCCAGATCTCGTTGTCCGCCTGAAGTCCACAAACTGCTGCCGCATATGATCCAGATGGAGCTATCAGGGCTTCGGGGCCCGCCGCGGCAGCTTCGAGAACGACTANGTCAGCGGTCGCGCACGCGTGCCCAAGCCCGGTCAANGGAACTTCGGCAACGTTGACGTCTCGTTGCAGAAGTGTTCTAGCNAGTCCCGCGCCCTCGCCATAGGCGTCTATAACGCGCACGGTGATATCTCGACGAAGGTGGATGCTTTCCATTGCTAGGTCGGGCCAACCAATGACCGCTATGGTCGCACCCTCCGGGAGAGATGTGGCGACGCTTCTTGACGTCGGATCAGCATTGAGATCTTCAACAAAGTCTGATGCAGCCCNGCGGGGATCGGTTGCGATCAGCACCTTGCTCGCCATCACCCAGAGAGAGCCAGCCAGAGGATGGTGGTGCACCATACGCCGACACGCGTTGACTAGCTCGGCGGGTTCACCCCAAAGAGAACCCAACGCATCGGCTGCTTCGCGGGCTAAAGCAAACTGATCGACGCCCCCGGCACGAGCTACATATCGAAGTCGTTCCATGGGATGCACGAGAGCAGATTGCCACATGTTTCCCCAGTAATGGGCGCCGAACTGAATCTGCTTGTGAGTGGGTTCGGCGCATCCAGCGCGCTAGCTTGGCTCTCGTGGCGAAAGACCCTTCGACCCAGCTAACAGTTGCAACCATGGACGGAGCTGAACAGACCCTGTCCCAGTGGTTGACGACCTTCAATCTGCTCANCGTTGTGGTCGATCCCTACACTCATGAAAGCGGCTGGATAATTCCGACCGCCCACCGGATTTTCACCCATTACGAGGAAGCCGACGTTCGCTGCGCTTTCCTCGCGACGAGCGACGGTGCTGGAGCCCGCCAATATTTAGGAAGATACGCACAGGAGTGCCTGGTCTTGGTTGACCCGAACCGCGAGTTGGTCAGGTCCCTCGGCTTCGAGCGTCTTCCCGCGCTTGCCCATATTGCTCAAGACGGCTCTTTAGCTGGTTCCGCCGAGGGATGGAATCCCCAGGACTGGAAAAGCGTCTTGACAGGAGTCGAGGAGGCCATGGCATGGCGTTCCCGACCACTTCTCCCCGATTCAGAAGACCCGGGGGCATTCGAAGGCACACCCGCTTTTATCTAGAGCTGCATCTTTACTCGGTACATTTCCGCGTCGGCGCGCGACATGAGTTCTTCGGCGTAGTTACGAGTTCCATACCCCACCGTGAAGCCAATACTGGCCTTTGCCGATATTGAATGTCCCCCAATGATGAACGGTCGTTCCATNGCAATGCCGAGTCGATCAGCCACCAACTCAACGTCGCTCCCATCTCGTAACTCGGGGCAGACNACAACGAACTCGTCGCCACCGTAACGGGCGACGGTGTCAGTCGGTCTCACCGAGTCGGCAAAACGTGCACCGATTGCGGCCAGGAGACGGTCGCCCACAGTATGTCCATACACATCATTTACGACTTTGAAATCGTCAAGGTCACAAAACACCACTCCCACCGCTCGCCCTGTGGCGAGCGATCGCTCCAGCGCTTCTTCCAATCGGGAAATCGCTTGAAGGCGATTTCCTAGTCCAGTCACTGGATCATTACGAGCAGCCCGAGCGAGTGCCTGTTCTTGTTGCCCCCCCGTCCACAACACAGCGATGGAACTGCACAGCAGCAACAGACCGACAGGCACCGCTGCTAANAGCGAAAACCATTGAAGGGTGCCCGATTGAGTCTGCGCGTCTAGTAGCAACCAGGCGCAACTAAGCAAAACCGCGAGACATGCGGGNACAGCGGCAAAAAAAAGTATTCGGCGAGCGATCATCGCAACAACCGAGGGTACGGGTATCGAGCTCGCGGGGCGAGAACCCCTATCGGGCTATCCAACCGCCGTCCACAGGAAGCGGAATTCCTGTGACGTAACTACTTGCGTTACTCGCCAAGAACAACAGCGCCCCATCAAGTTCCTCTGGGGAACCACCGCGACCCATGGACGCGTTTCGCTCAATCCAGTTGGTCGANCGCTCGTCCTCGAACATGCCGTGCGTTAGCTCGGTGTCGAAGTATCCGGGACATAACGCGTTTACGCGGATGCCCCGCTTAGCCCACTGGACCGCAAGGTCTCGGGTCAAATTCACTAGGGCCGCTTTACTCGCTGCGTAGGCAGGTTGGAGATTGGGAGCTGAGGCCACGAGACCATGTACCGACGCGACATTGATGATGCTTCCCTGTCTTCGAGTCAGCATGTCTTGCGCAGCGAGTGCTGACAGAAGAAAACATGCGTTGAGGTTGACGTCAATAACGTTTCGAAAGACTTCAATTTTGGCTTCTTCGGCTGCGTGCACTGCGTCAGTAATNCCAGCGTTGTTTACCANAACATCTATCTGGCCNTAGTGAGAGACGGTTTCAGAAATCAACTGTCGGCATTGGTCATCGTCACTCACGTCGCATTGGATTGCTAGCGCGTCAGGCAGCTCTGACACGAGCTTCTCGAGTCGATCTTGACGGCGGGCAGCGACGACGACNTTTCCNCCAGCAGCTGACAACACTCTGGCGAATCGATCACCGAAGCCGCTAGANGCGCCCGTAACAACACAAACTTTTCCATCGAGTCGATGCATGGCTTCAATGTCAAGTATTTCGCTCATACAAGCAGAGACACTAGGCAAAGGTTGGCGTCGACACACACGACGCGCTCCAATTAGCTGCCCTAGGGTCTTGATATGAAGATTCGCGTCGGCTTTGGCCTAGGAACCCGTAGTTTCACCAACGACCATTCAACCTTTGATCCGTTCGTCGATTCCCTCGAGCAGCTCGGTTTCGACTCGCTGTGGCTCAGCGANCGCTTGGGTGGTGAATGCCCCGACCCGGTTGTCGGTCTGGCTTACGCCGCGGGCAGAACAACCAAAATGAAGTTTGGCTTTTCTGTCATGGTCCTTCCCGGCCGAAATTTGGCCGTTCTGGCGAAAGAACTTGCCAGCCTGGACAGGCTCTCCAACGGCCGTCTGCTNCCAGCGTTCGGACTCGGAGTCGCAGATGTTCACGAACAGGCGGCATTNGGGGTCGAACGTAAACAGCGNGCCAAAATGTTTAACGAAGCTCTCCCTTTGCTGAAGCAGATGTGGGAAGAAGGTCCGGTCACCCACCAGGGAAACTTCTATCACTACGAGGACATAGACCTGCTGCCCAAACCAGTNCAAAAGCCGCTGGAAATTTGGCTTGGCGGAGCAGCNGANGTTGAACTGCGCCGATGCGGGAAATTCGGCGACGGGTGGCTTCCTTCATTCTGCACGCCCGAGATGGCTGCGCAGGGATGGCAAATCGTGAANGACGCCGCGGACGAGCAAGATCGATTCATGGACCCTGAGCATTTCGGAGTACTGGTTCCCTACAGTCACGGCGATTTACCATCTAGTTATCGAACGATTCTTGATCGCCGTGCGCCGGGTGTCCCTCCTGAAGAAATCATTCCTCTCGGCCATGATGGTCTGAAGAAACAGATTGAACGTTTCATCGACGTTGGAGCTTCAAAGTTCGTTCCCATTTTGGTAGGTGAGCCAGATAACTGGTTTGCCGAACTGGAAGGGGTAGCAAACGTGGTGCTTCCTCTGCAGAATTAATACCCAACGGCCAGCGAAAAGCGACATAAACATGCAGTTCGGCATTTTTTTTGAGCATCAAATTCCGCGTCCCTGGGATGAGGGAGCGGAAGCGCGTTTGATAGNGGATGCCCTTGACCAATGTGAACTCGCCGACAAGCTGGGAATTGAGTACGTCTGGGAAGTGGAGCATCATTTCTTAGAGGAATACAGCCACTCATCTGCTCCCGAAGTATTTCTTTCCGCCGTCAGTCAACGAACCAAAAATATNCGTCTCGGGCACGGCGTCGTNCTGACTGCTCCCAAGTACAACCATCCTGCTCGCATCGCGGAACGACTCGCTATGTTGGATTTGGTTTCGGGCGGAAGAGTTGAGTTCGGTTCAGGCGAGTCAGGCTCTATCGCAGAATTGGGGGGTTTCGGAGTTGGTCCGGAAACTAAACGCGAGGAATGGCTGGAGGGTTTAGAAGTAGCTATCAGATGTATGACGGAAACGCCCTTTACGGGAGTGGAGGGAACCTATGTGACGATGCCACCGCGCAACGTTGTTCCCAAACCGATCCANCTCCCCCATCCTCCGTTGTGGGTCGCATGCAGTCGTCGGGAGACCATATTGATGGCCGCCGAGAAAGGTATGGGTGCCTTGACTTTTGCCTTTGTTGATCCTGAAGAGGCTCAGCTCTGGGTGGAGGACTACGAGAAAACTTTTATTGACAGCTGTGTCCCGGTGGGGGAACTCGTGAATCCTCAGTTGGCTTGTGTCTCTACGATGATGACCCATCACGATGAATCAGAGGCCCTTCGTCGAGGGCTTGAGGGCGCCAACTTTTTTGGGTATTCGCTCGCTCATTTCTACGTGTTTGGAGACCATCTTCCTGGAACNACCGATGTGTGGCGCGAGTTCATAGAAAAACGAGCCGAAGCTGGGTACTCACCAGAGGCAGTGGTGGCTGAGGCTCAAGAAGTTCTTGGTGCAAAAATTGCGGCCGGCGAAACCGAGGGTCTGCGCGGGGCAATTGGAACACCCGACCAGCTTCGTTCTTTTCTTGAANGNTACGAACAAGCAGGTGTCGATCAGGTCATTTTTGTTCTACAGGCGGGAAACAACCGTCACGATCACATTATGGAAAGTATTGAGATTTTCGGAACNGAGATTTTGCCTGAGTTCAAAGCTAGAGATGGCGAGGCTCGCGCAACTAAGGCTGAAAGACTTGCTCCNCACATCGAGGCCGCTATGGGCAGAAAGGTGAGGTCGGCTCCCCCGCTGCCGGCCAACTATTCCATGCCCGCNCTACCCAAGACGATCCTCGAGGAACANGGTGGTGAGGAATTGTTACGGAAAATTGCTGAGGGGTCCGCAACTGGCCAATTCGACACTTTTCGTGATCTCGCAAACTGACATTCATTCAACGAGTCGTCATCTTTGAACCGCAACCCGTTCGGTCTTTTGAATTTGCCAAAAGGCGCCCACCAACCTTGTTGGCGACTGTTGACAGCAGATGCNAATTATGCGCTACCTGATTCACCAAGGTAACTGGCGCGCAATTCTGGATTCGCGAGNAGGGCCTCGGCGGTGTCATCAAGAACCACTCTTCCAGTCTGCAAGACCCACCCTCGGTCCGCGATAGAGAGCGCCATGTTGGCGTTTTGTTCCACGATAAATATTGAGACGCCTTCCTCGTGGATCTGCTGAATCAGTTCGAAGTTTGTTTGCACCAGCGCCGGAGCTAGCCCCATAGAGGGCTCGTCCATTAGGAGAACGCGGGGGTCTGCCATTAATGCGCGTCCCATCGCGACCATCTGCTGTTCACCACCCGACAACGTTCCAGACTTTTGATTNAGTCGTTCTTTTACCCGAGGAAACATCTCGAACACGCGCTCCAAATCGTTAGCTATCCCTTCGCGGTCGGTTCGCAGATAGGCACCGAGTTCCAGATTCTCTCTNACTGAGAGCCGTTTGAAGAGTCGGCGGTTCTCGGGGACCATTGTTACACCGCGTTCAACGCGGTAACTCGTGGAGTGGTGTGTGACTGTCTCACCGTCGAGAATTACCTCGCCTGTAGTGGGTATCACCATCCCCAGCAGCGTCTTGAGCGTTGTGCTCTTCCCGCTCGCGTTTCCTCCCAGAAGACACACAAGTTCCCCCGGAAAGATGGAAAGGTCAACATCTTTGAGTATGTGGACGGCCCCGTAGTGCGTGTTGACACCCCGAAGCTCCAGAAGCGGTACCTGATCTCCGGTCAAGATGAGGCCTCCTCCCCGGCGAGTTCATCTTGGGCCGGGCGACCCAAATAGGCTTCTATCACCTTGGGGTCATTTGCGACATGATCATATGAACCTTGAGCGATAGTCTCACCGTGATCGAGAACCACAACGCGGTCCGAAACGTTACGTACGACACTCATATCGTGTTCGATGACAACGATAGTGAAGCCCCATTCGCTTCGTAGCCGACCGATGAGAGCTGTGAGNTCGGCCGATTCTCGAGGGTTCATCCCTGCAACCGGCTCGTCAAGAAGCAACAGTCGAGGACGTGTCGCCATCGCCCGCGCTATCTCAAGTCGTCGGCGATTGGCATACGACAACATCGAAGCTGGTTGTTCAAGGCGATATCCGGTCAGTCTCGAACCNAAGAAGGACAGCACTTCTTCGCCATACTGTCGAATCGCTTTTTCCTCCGACTTGAAAGCTTTNGTTTGGAAGAGCGCGCCGAAGACTCGTTGGTCGGTACGACAATGTTGGGCCACCATGACGTTTTCCAGAATTGTCATGTTTGCGAANAGCCGCACATTNTGGAACGTTCTGGCTATCCCACGCTCAGTAACCTGACTGGGGTCTAATCCAAGAAGAGACTCTCCTTCGAAGATGATGTCGCCCGANGTGGGGGTGACCATTCCGCTAATCATGTTGAAGAACGTCGTTTTACCAGCCCCATTTGGTCCGATGACGCTGACAATTTCACCTTCTTCCACTTGAAAATCCAAGTTTCTGAGGGCATGTAAGCCGCCAAACGTGACACTCAAATCGAGAATTTGAAGCATATTCACGATTCGTTCTCTTCGTCGTCTGCATCAATTTCGCCCCGGAGCCAAGCATCTTGGAGGAATTCTTCTTGGTGTAGCTCCCGGCTACGACGCACGTTGGGAACGAGACCTTCGGGACGTTTCAACATCATCCATACAAGTAAGGCCCCGTAGATCAGGAGCTTGAACTGACTGAATTCTTGGAGCAATCCTGGCTGTTTAGGTCCGCCTAAAACACCTATCAACACGAGGGCTCCGACAATCACCCCAGCGATGTTTCCCATACCGCCAACGATGACCACCACAAGGATGATGATTGACACGAGCATNAGGAAACTGGTCGGAAAGATCGATCCAACTTTTGCGGAGAAGATTGCGCCGGCGAAACTCGCGAGGACGGCTCCAACAACGAAGGCCATCAGCTTAGTGTTTGTCGTATTGACGCCCATGGCCTCAGCGACATCTTCGTCTTCCCTTATCGCCATCCAGGCACGTCCGAGTCTCGAATGCTCAAGGCGCCACGAGATGTAGATCGCTATCGCACAGAACACCAACACCAGTAAGAAGACTGATCGCGGGTCGGTGCCTTTTACTACCCCTATGCCGACGTCAACGCCGGGGATGTTNGTGATTCCTTGAGCGCCGCCAAACCAACCGGANAACCAGTCGCTCAAAAACAACAATCGAATGATCTCACCAAANCCGAGCGTGACGATGGCTAGATAGTCGCCGCGCATNCGGATCACNGGCGCGCCAATGAACAGCCCAACTATGCCAGTGAGGGTGATGACAACGATTAACGCCACNGGCCAGGGTAATTGAGGGGANAATCCCGGTGAGTTGGGGGAAGTGAGCACGGCCGTGGTGTAACCGCCAACTGCGAAGAAGGCTACGTACCCGAGGTCGAGGATTCCCGCTAGCCCCACCACAACATTGAGACCTAAGGCCAACAGGACAAAGAGGCCGACATTGGCGAGGAGTTCGTTGGTTATTTTGCCAAGGAAGAANGGGAGCACCAGTAGTAGTGCCGCACTCACAGCTAGGAGAACCAGGTTGACTCGGCTTCGTTCGGANGCCGGCATTTCCTGGACGCGGGTACGCACTGCGGTTATTCGGGTGCCTACCAGTAGCGGAATCGCGATTGCAAGTACAGCGACCAGGAGCGCACCGGCGACTTCAAGTCCACCGCGTTTGTAATAAATGAAGTCGGTGAAGACCTCCAATCCGAATCCTTCNAGTAGATCGGTGAGNAAGGTTTCGAGCACCGAAACGGTGAGCACTGAGAGCGCGACAGTGAGNGTTTTGCGGCGCATCCCTCCCGGGACTACGTGCATNGCCCCTCCNAGTACTCCGAATATGGTGCCGAGAGCGGTCCAAAGCAGTATGCCTAATGTCGTCGAACGACCAAATGAAAGNAGATCGAGAAGTTGAGGGCTCCAGTTAACGAGGGGNTCTCGAAGGTTGAAGTTTTGCACCAGGATCATCAACACNGCCAGNCCCAGGGCGCAGCCCAATCCGACCAATGCTCCTGCAGCTAGATCTTTCGAATCTCTTTCTCGTTCAGTCATGCCCTCAAGGACAACCTGACTTCCTGCAAGGCTCGCCAANACNAAGGGCACCCAGAGAAGTGACAGGTATCCCATGCTCAACACGGGCTGGATGATGNTNCTTCCGTTCAACCCGACTGGCATGCCGGCCAACGCNATNAATGCACAGCTCAAAGCACCGATCGCGGAAAATCTTATTTGTCGACGCCAGTCGAGCCCCGGGGCTTCNATGGTCGAGGCATNGTTCGATGTTGCCGTCATGCCCGCTCTTCTTCCGACAGTCGTTCACCAAAAAGCCCGCTCGGTCGCACCAATAGGACNAAGATGAGAACGGCGAACGCGACTGCGTCACGCAGCTGTGAAACGCCATCGACTCCAAGTGGCTCGAGCAGCAACAGAGGTGCGGTTGCCTCCGCAGCTCCGAGAGAGAGNCCTCCTGCCATTGCTCCNCCGAGATTGCCGATACCTCCNACNACGGCCGCGCTGAACGCTTTGATGCCAGGTAAAAATCCCGTTGTGTGGATCACGCTGCGGAACAANATTCCCCACAAGATTCCTGCGACTCCTGCCATGGCGCCGCCCACTGCAAAGGTNGTCACGATCGTTCGGTTGACATCGATGCCCATCAGAGCGGCTATTTCTTTGTCTTCTGCAACCGCTCGCATTGCTCGACCGGTTTTGGTTCGTTCTACGAGAAACCAGAGACCGGCCATGGACACGGCGGCTGTCACCAAAACAACAAGTTTGGTTCCTTCGATGTCAAAGCCAAGAAGCGACCGTTTTTGTGAAAGCCAGCTGGGCAATGCCGGATAGGACTTCGCCCCGGGACCGAGAAGAACTACAGACAGGTTTTGGAGAAAAAATGAGACCCCGATCGAAGTGATCAGTGGAATAAGACGNGGGGAGCCGCGCAAGGGNCGGTAAGCGATCCGTTCCATGATCACCGCCGTNGCNGTCGATANCACGATCGATGACACCACGACGAAAAGTAGCGAGAAGAGAAACGCGTCCTCCCATAGGCCCGCGTCAGCAAGCTTGTTCGAGGTGATCATCCCGGACATAGCCCCNACCATGAACACTTCTCCGTGCGCGAAATTGATGAAGCCCAGCACGCCGTAAACCATCGAGTATCCCAACGCGATCAGTCCATACATTGCGCCTTGAGCNAGCCCTGTGACCAATAGTCCTTTGAATTGCGGCGCGGTTAACCCGGTTGCGTCAGGATTGATCCACTGAGCNAATGGATTCTGGGGGTTGATCTGCTGAGCGATAAAGGCCAGCAGCCCGACCGATATCACGAAGATGAACACGAATCTGATAAGCGCGAGGAAGCGGTCAACCCACAACACTCGAGATGCAGGTTTGGCGTCGTACGTCGTCGTCACATTCGTTCCATAACTAGATGTGCATCGGGGCGCTGNATCAAGTTCACAAAGTCCACACCCGACACTCGGCCCCGACCCGGCTGGATGCCGAATCGGGGCCGATGTTGATTCAGGAATAACTGACGGCCCAAGTGCGCCGATCAGCTTTACCCATCAAAGGGTGATGGATTAGGGGGCGAACTCGAACACTACGTTCTCGAGTGAACCCTGGAAGTCTGCTGAGTTGTTCTGAACAACTGTGATGCGTGCCGCGCCACAGTCACCGAAGTCGTCGCAAGACAAGGTTCCGATGATGCCCTCATAGCCCGACAGGTTGTCCANGTATTCGCGGACACCAGCTCGGTCGACNACAAGATCATCGCCGTCCACATGTGACGCAGCCTTGATGGCCTCCAACAGAATGGTGGTGGCATCGTAGGAGTGCGCCCAGAAAGGAGCCTCGGGAGCGTTTCCGTTATTCGCCTCGTAGTCGGCGAGGAAGTCGGCTGCTGTCACGCCGGTACTTTGGTTCGTGTTGTCCCCATACCGAAGGTCAGGACCTGACAGGTACATACCATCAGCTTGAGGCAGTTCCATGAAGCTCTGAACCTGCAGACCGTCAGCACCAAGCAATATCGTGCCCTCAAGACCCGATACTCCCGGAGCCTGATCGGCAACCATGTCACCGGCTGGCTGGAAGATCGGGAAGAAGAGCGCTCCAGGCGAACCAGCAGCTATCTCGGTCAGAACCGGCACCATATCGGTGTCTTCTTTGTTGACGCCAGTAAAGCCAGTGACGGTGCCACCGAGACCTTCAAAGGCATCGGCGAANGCTTGAGCCAAACCCTGGGTGTACGGGTCGCCGTCGTGAATCGCGGCAGCAGCGCTAACGCCAAGGTCCTCATATACGAACTTCGCCATGGCGGCNCCTTGGAACAGGTCGTTGTGCGCGGTGCGGTANTAGCCNGCGTGGTANTTNNNACCNGCNGTNCCCGCNAGGTCNNNNGTCAAGGCCGGCGAGGTGTTCGACGGGCTGATCATGACCATGCCCGCCGCGCTAATCAACGGCGAAGCAGCGGTAGCGGCTCCAGAACACGAGGTGCCGATAACGCCAACAACGTCGTCATCCGCGACGATGGTTTGAGCTGCGGCCTGACCACCGTCTGCTGAACACAGATCGTCTAGACCTGTACCGATAGTCACGCTAAAGCCGTGAATATCGCCAAAGTCGGCAATAGCTTGCTCGACTCCGCGCTGGTTTGGAATACCGAGGAATGCGACGTCACCAGTAATTGCGTTCAACGAACGAATCTGGATGTCTTCGCCAGCCTCAACGGTGACAGTTCCAAGAGAACCATCACCCAAGCTGTCCCCGGAAGCGGGGCCCGATGAACCAGAATCATCGTCGGACCCGCAAGCGGCGGCGACTATGGCAAAGGCGAATAACACACCTAGCAGTCGCAGATACTTAAACTTCATGAATGCACCCTCCCTGGGCGTAACAATGTGGCGCTCGAAGCCGTTCCATCCGCTTGACTTTATGACGACGACGCCCTGAACCCTTGGGAGTCTAGGCCCCAACGACCTAACATGACGACCCGCCACCTTTAGAGCCTGTTCAGAGGCGCTTTGCGGTGACTAGCCTCTCGACGATGAAGCGCACTACGCACAGCGCCGTCACCGACGATCGCAACGACAAAATCGAGATTTGGATTAACGGCGAATTTTTCCCACGCCATGAAGCCAAGATTTCGGTGTTCGACAGCGGGTTTCTCGTTGGTGATGGGATTTGGGAGGGCATACGTCTCCATAAAGGAAAATTTGTCTTTCTGGATCGCCATCTAGATCGGCTCTTCGCTGGAGCGGCTGCTATCGATTTGGAGATCGGACTTGAACGGAAGGAACTTTCCGCCGCTCTTAGGCGGACGGTGGAGCGCAACTCCATGACCGATGGAGTTCACGTCCGTCTCATGGTGACCAGGGGCGACAAATCCACACCATCACAGCACCCTTCAAATTGCGTTGGCGGTCCCAACATCGTGATCATCGCTGAGCACAAAACGGCCGACCCTGAGGTGCAGAGAAACGGCATAACGTTGTTTACCGCAACTGTGAGACGGCCAGGGCCTGACATTCTCGACCAGAGATTGAATTGTCACTCAAAACTTCACGAAGTCATCGCCTTAATTCAAGCGAACAAAGCAGGGGCCGACGAGGCTCTTATGCTCGATCCAACGGGGGCTGTCGCGACGTGCAACGCAACTAACTTCTTCTGTGTCAGCAACGGGAAATTACTGACATCTTCTGGCCACTACAACCTGAACGGCATCACGAGGCAGGCGGTGTTGGAGGTGGCTCGGTTGAACAATATTCCCACGGCGGAACGATCTTTCTCCCTCACCGATGTTTACTCCTCATCTGAGGCCTTCGTTACCGGAACCTTTGGTGGGCTTACTCCGGTCACCGAGGTAGACGGACGCATCATCGGAACAGGCAGCGAAGGTCCGATGACCCGCCAGCTACGAGAGTTGTACGCGGCATCTGTAGAGGCGGATGTCGAATCGTGACCGAGCGAATTAACTGTTGGTCTGGGCCTCGAAACGTTTCAACAGCGATGATGTATTCGTTCCGCGAGCGATGCGACACAACTGTCGTAGATGAACCCCTCTACGCGCACTATTTACGAGTTACGGGCCGAGATCACCCCGGACGCGATCAAGTCCTTGCATCTCAAAATTCTGACGGAGACGTTGTCGTACGCGATATTTTGTTGGGCGAGTACGACACCCCCATCGTTTTTTTTAAGCAGATGGCTCATCATCTCATCGACCTCGACGAAAACTTTTTGGCCGCTTCGACAAACATTCTTTTGACCCGCGACCCAAGAGACATGTTGCCGTCTCTCGCCGTCCAACTCCCCGATGCGACACTGGCTGACACAGGCCTGGAAAACCAAGTTCGGTTGCTTCAAAGCATTATCAAGCACGGTGAGCATCCGGTCGTCATTGATTCGGGATCCCTTTTGGATGATCCCGAAGTTTCGCTGAACCATTTGTGTGAACGACTCGGCATCAAACGTGATAGCTCAATGTTGTCTTGGGCTCCTGGCCCCAAACCTGAAGACGGAGTTTGGGCTCCTTTTTGGTACCACAATGTTCATAATTCGACAGGGTTCGATCGTCGCCTTCCGTCTTCCCGAGACGTGCCACCAAATTTACTTTCGGTCTTAGACGAAGCGATCGGTCTCTTCGATCAACTACTCGAGTTCGCGTAAGTAAATTTCTCATGCTTGTTCTTTCTGCAGAAGACGTCACCAAATGTCTCCCTATGAAAGCTGCTATTGCTGGGATGCATCATGCGTACGCCGCATGCACTAATGGCGACGCTGACATGCCTCAACGAACGGTAATGCAATTAGGTGCGACTTCGAATCTCGCTATCTTCATGCCAGTCCATATCAAGGGATTTTCAGAGCTAGCTCTGAAATCGGTGACCTTCTCTCCGAACAACGAACAACTAAAACTGCCCGTGATCCAAGCGATCGTCCAAGTTTTTGACGCATCGACAGGCACTCCTGTGGCCTTAATCGACGGGCGCCAACTTACGGCTATCCGCACAGCGGCCGGCGGCGGAGCATCGGTGGAATTGTTGGCTCGTGAAGAAAGCCGGTCGCTGGCCATGTTGGGAAGTGGCGTCCAGGCGCGAGCAGGCATAGAGGCCGCCTGTTGTGCGCGGGAGATCGAAGTCGTTCGACTATTCAGCCCGACAAAGGGAAACGCTCAAAGACTCGCCGGCCTGCTCTCAGAAAAAGAGTGGTGCCCCGATATTCAAGTGGTCGAAAACCCCGATGATGCAGTCTCAGACGCCGACATCGTCTGGACCGCAACTACTGCTACGTCACCGACATTTTCTCGCGAATCTGTGAAAGCAGGAGCGCACATTGTGGGGATCGGGTCCTTTCAACCTTCGATGGTCGAAATAGACCCTGCGCTCTTGGGGAGTGCCTCAATTTTCATCGACGACACCGAAGCATGTTGGGCAGAAGCAGGGGAAGTGATCGCCGCGCGAGACGACGGATTAATCCAAGTCGCTGATGTGACGGAACTGGGTGAGGTCGTCCTAGGTCGTCACCCGGGGCGTTCAAGCCAGAACGAATTGACGGTGTTCAAATCGGTTGGGGTCGCCTGCCAGGACGCTGTGGCGTCTTCCTCAGTTCTAGAGGCGGCCCAGCGACTCGGGCTCGGTACGACGGTGGACATTTAATGTCAAGTATGAGACGAACCTCGCCGGAGGCTCTTTTCGTAGTGGGAGGGATTTCGCAATACCTCGGGGCGGCTACCGCCGTCGGCCTTTTCGACCAGGTAGCCCCCGCGAGCGTTGCGCTACTCCGAGTGTTGGGAGCAAGCCTTGTAATAATAGGGTTCCGCAGATCGTGGCGACGCGCTTGGAGCAAGCAGGACCTCTTGTGGGCCGGCGCTTTCGGCGCTGTCCTAGCTTTGATGAATTTGTTCATTTATTTGGCGATGGACCGGCTCCCACTCGGAAATGCCGTCGCAATCGAATTCCTCGGTCCTATCGCCATAGCAGCAATTGGTGCGAGAAATGTGAGGTCCGCATTCGCTCTGATTCTGGCCACCTCGGGAGTTCTCATTTTGGTCGGGGTACAGAATGACGGCACGCTGCTCGGCGTCGTGTTCGCTCTTCTTGCCGGAGCTATGTGGGCTGGTTATATCGTGCTAGGTCACCGCGTAGCTCAACATGGCCCCGCTGTGGACGGTTTGGGGGTAGGCATGTTGATGGGGGCGTTTGTGATTAGCCCCTTGGGGATTGGTGGCGTCGGGCCAGCACTGATGAGTCCCAGTCTTTTAGGTCTCGCTCTCGCTACAAGCCTGCTGTCCAACATCATTCCCTACGGCATTGACCAGGTCGTCATGAAGAAAATTGCCAGGGCAAGATTTGCTTTGTTGCAGGCTTTGTTACCGGTGACAGCGGCAATCATCGGGCTCCTCGCTTTGGGTCAATCACCCAGCGCCCCAGAGTGCTTGGGAATCGGTGCGGTGATGCTTGCTATCGCCGTGAGCGGCGGCGAGCGGACGTCCCCTAGGTAGGCAGAGAGGAGTTTCATTGTGACCGAACCAACCTACGAGCCGATGGAACATGATGAGAAGCTTCAGTGGATGCTCGAAACCCACGGATGGGGCATCGAGCCAGTCGCTCCCTCTGATCGAGAACAGCTTCGCGCGGCCTACTCCTACACATTCGGTCTCGAAGCGCTCATTGGACATCCCGAGATAGTCATCTTTGGTCTTGCGCCGGTTGCTGCTCGTGGATTACTCGATTTGATCGTCAATCGCCTTCGTCTTGGCGGACCGTTACCTACGGGCGAACTTTTCGATGGTCTTCTTGACAACAACCTTATTAGCGTTCTTCTTGACGTCGAAGTCGCTCAATTCAGTGAGTATTTCCCCGCGCTGCCGCTGATTTACGGTGACCAGACGTGGCGCGTTCGTCAATTCGTTTGGCCTGACCGCACAGGTGCTTTTCCTTGGGACGACCATTGGCCAGAAAATATGCGATATGTGCAACCCGTTATTGGCAACTGGTAGCTCCCATTTGCACGTCCACAAAGTCCCCCCGTCTGGACGATTGCCTCAGACGGCTTACTGGTTTAAAAAAAGGGGTCTATCCACGTGGCCGCCGCCACCAGTCCGAAAGCAAATCCGCATATTCCAAGCAACGGCATTGTCGCCCAAAGACGAATTGGTGAGCGTCGTCGCAGGTCTCCTGCAGCCCATCCCGCTAAGAAGCCACCCACAAGACCCCCAAGGTGTCCTCCTATCGAGATACCTGGGATGATGAAGGAAAGAACGACGTTAATTACGATTAAAGTCCCAAAACCCTCACTCCACGGGTCACCACCGCTTAACCGCTCGACTACGTAAACGGAAGCCATAATTCCGTAGACAATCCCTGACGCGCCTACCACCGCAGTGTTGGGCGAGGCAATGAGAGCACCAGCTGAGGCCCACAACATTGAGGTCAGACAGGTAGCTCCAAACAGAAGCGAACCCAGTTGCCTCTCTAACCTCTTCCCCAACAGGAAAAACATGATCAGGTTCAAGAGAAGATGACGGATATCTGCATGCAGGAAAGCTCCGGTAGCGAGACGCCACCACTCCCCCACTTCCGAGATCGGGAAACCATAAGTTGCCCAGTCCACCAGAGCGTTTCGCCGTAACGAGGTATCTCCGATGCGCGTCATGTCGTGAGTGAATACGAACAAAATGCTATTCGCGGTGATGAAAGCAACCGCTACAGGAGGCACCGGATTTCTCGCGGCATTCGTAAGCACCCTTGCACCGTAGAGCCCAAAACGTTGCAGACCACTAGGGTCAGCACATGAAATTTGGAGTGATGTTTGCCAACACTGGTCCTTTTGTTGAACCGGACGCGGCCGTGGAACTAGCCCAGGCTGCTGAAGCGGCCGGCTGCGAGTCAATTTGGACGGTCGAACATGTCGTTGTGCCTGCGGGATATACCTCCCAATACCCCTACGCGAAAGACGGACGAATGCCCGGCGGCAGGGAAGATTTCGATATTCCCGATCCATTGATCTGGCTGTCTTATGTGGCCGCCGCCACCGAGAACATTCGCCTCGGCACTGGTGTCATGATCCTGCCTCAGCGAAATCCGTTGGTCACTGCTAAAGCCGTCGCTACCCTCGACCGGCTCTCCAAGGGTCGCATGATTCTCGGAATCGGTTCGGGGTGGTTAGAGGAAGAGTTTGATGCTCTGGGAGTTCCATTTGAACGCAGGGGCGACCGTACAGACGAATATCTCCAGGCGATGAGAACGGCATGGAGTGATGAAAGAGCCAGTTTCAATGGCGATTTCATTAACTTCAACGAGGTTTACAGTCGTCCTCAACCGGTGGACCGACACGTACCAATCATTGTCGGTGGACACAGCAAAAGAGCTGCACGCCGTGCTGGTCAATTTGGTGATGGGTTCTTCCCCGGACGAGGCCGACCGGAGGAACTTTCTGAACTATTCGATCATGCTCGCCGCAGCGCCGAACAGTACGGGAGAGATCCATCGGCTCTCGAGTTCACCGCCGGGGGACCTACTACGCCAGAATTTGTTGAACAGTTAGCTGCGATCGGCGTGAGCCGCATGATTGTGCCCCCTATGGAGCCATCACATTTCGCCAAATTCGGCGATGAAGTCATTACAGAATTTTCGAACTTCTGAGGTGTCAAATGTCTAGTTCAGTGCTGGAAAGACTCTTGGCGTGGATCGACGCTTCGCCGTCGCCGTACCACGCGGCACAAAATGCATCAGCAAACTTGGTTGATTCAGGCTTCACAAAGTTCGCCACCGATGAACTTTGGAGTGATAGCGATCGGATGGTTATCTGTTGGGGTGGCGTTGTTATCGCCGCAGCTTTCGGTAACCGAATCGATCCAGACAAGCTTGAGTTTCGTTTAGTTGGGGCTCACACCGACAGCCCAAACCTGAGAGTTAAACCAAATCCCGACAGGGGAAGTGTCGGCTACCGGCAATTGGGCGTAGAAGTTTACGGAGGTGCTCTCCTGAACTCGTGGCTGGATCGAGACTTAGGCCTTTCTGGGCGGGTGGTGGTGCGGGATGGTGTCTCCCGAGAAACCTTGTTGTTAAAAGTCGATCGCCCGGTACTTCGAGTTGCGCAACTGGCTATCCATCTCGACCGAGAAGTGAATGAGGGGTTGACGTTGGACCGCCAGTCACATCTTTCACCGATTTGGGGTTTGGGTGATGTTGATGAAGATGGGTTTAGGTCGTTTATCGCTCAGGAGTTGGGCGTCGAAGCATCAAGTGTCAACTCTTGGGATGTCATGTGTCATGACGTCACCGCCTCGACGGTTTTGGGACGCGACGGTGAGTTTTACGCGGCACCGCGCATCGACAACCTTGCCTCTTGTCACGCCGCGGTTGAAGCTTTACGAGACCTTGAAACTCCTCCTGACAACACGATCGCCGTCATGGTGTTATTCGACCACGAAGAAATTGGAAGTGAATCTTCCACCGGCGCTCGGGGACCGATGCTTTCCAATGCTCTGGAACGCCTGGCGAACTCGCGATCAGTAACCCGGACCCAATACCTTCGAGCTTTGGCGAGGTCGTGGTGTGTTTCCGCAGACGGAGCTCATGCCGTCCACCCCAACTATGTCGACCGCCACGAGCCGGAACACCGTGTTGTGCTGAACGGCGGTCCAGTCATCAAACTCAACGCCAATGTTCGCTACGCGACTGATGCAGAAAGCAACGCGCTGTTTCAATCCGCCTGTCGTGTTGCAGGGGTCCCTTTTCAGCACTACGCGCACAGAACCGATCTGCCATGCGGCACCACGATTGGCCCATTAACAGCGGCCCAGTTGGGAATGTCGGTAGTCGACGTTGGCAGTGCCCAATTATCAATGCATTCCGCTCGGGAGATGGGCGGATCGGCTGATCCACAACTTCTCACATCGGCGTTGGGGGCTTTCTTCGCAAGCGCCTAGGCCTGCCGGACTCAAAGAGGGTTCGACTTAAGCATGGTGGAGTTGTTCGAACAGATGGCTGCTGTCGTTGAAACGTCGAATAGTCCATTGACCGTCAGTCCAAACGATTTGACTGACTGAACAGTTGTCCGCGCCGCCGAATGCGAACGGACGCGATCCGGCGATTCGCGCCAAGCTCGTGCCAATCACTCCTCCGTGCACTGTGCACAGCACCAACTGGCCCGCATGGCGCTCAGCAATTTTCTCGAGCGCGTTTACGCAACGATTACCGAAGCCCTCATTCGTCTCGGCTCCGGGAATCGCGTCCCATCGTTCCTCGCGGAGCATTCTTTGATATGTGGGGTGATTCTCCGCAGCTTTTTGGCGGAGTAATCCACCTTCCCATTCCCCTAAATGAATTTCGCGAAGATCCGGTTCGATCGCGACGTCGAGTTCAAGCAACTTTGCTAGCGGGTCAACGGTCTGCTGGGTGCGTCGCATACTTGTCGCATACAGCGCATCGATGGGTTCTCGCTTCAAACGATCAGCCGACTTCTGTGCCTGACTTAATCCAACCGTCGATAATTCCGGGTCACCTTGGCCGTCAATCAAGGGAAATGGTTGCCCCGGCACAAAGGGTTGGGACGCTCCGTGGCGGAGAAGGATGATTTCGGTGGAGTCCGGCGTTCGCTGCCAGCGATGTTGAGCGAACTGCTGTGGACCGTCAGCTTCTGTTGTCACGTGATGCAACGTAGCAAGCCTGCGCCGGTTGTGACCGGCGCAGGCTCACCCGTTCCGACACGGACGATCAAAGGGGGGTCTGGGTAGCGAACTGTTGTGCTATCCCTCAATCACGTATGCGGCTTCGCCATGGTCACTGGCGTCGAGTCCGGCCATCTCGGTACTTTCGGAGACTCTCAGACCCATGACCTTGTCCAGGACCTTCGCAATGATGTAGGTCGCTGCGAACGAGAAGGCACATACAACCACGATTGAGAGGATCTGATTCCACAGCAAGACGCCGCCACCGAAGAAGACCCCGTCAATGAAGTCACCCCCAGGCACAGCTGACGAGTCGGCCATAAAGCCAAGTAAGATCCCACCAACAGCNCCNCCGACGAGGTGGATACCTACCACGTCAAGACTGTCGTCGAAGCCGAAGCGGAATTTTGCCTCGATNGCGAAGAAACAGATCGCACCCGCGGCTGCTCCGAACACGAGTGAGTGCATNGAGCCCACGAAACCGGCGGCTGGGGTGATNGCGACCAACGCCGCGACNACTCCTGATGCCATTCCGATAGTGCTCGCTTTACCTGTCTTGGCTAATTCGACAAGCATCCAGGCCACCATGCCCGCAGCCGCCGCTATGAAGGTATTTACGAAGGCTTGAGCCGCGGTACCGTTTGCCGCGAGCGCTGAGCCTGCGTTGAAACCGAACCATCCAAACCAAAGGATGCCCGCGCCGAGCATGACGAATGGCACGTTGTGAGGGGCTGGTCGATTCTGCGGCCAGCCCGATCTCTTTCCTAGAACAATCGCTAGTGCCAATGCNGCGGCACCNGCGTTGACGTGGATGGCTGTACCACCTGCGAAGTCGTGCGCGGGAAGATTGAAGATCCACCCGTCGGCGCCGTAGATCCAATAAACAACGGGGGCATAGACAACCAATGACCAGATTGGTACGAAGACCATCCAAGCCGAGAACTTCATCCTGTCCGCAACTGCACCTGAGATGAGGGCCGGGGTGATACATGCGAAAGTCATGAGGAAGCCAAAACTTGCCAAACTCTCGACATCGTGGACTCCCTTCAATCCCACTACGCTCAAGTCGCCTAGCCACCAGCGACCACTCGCTCCCGACGCGAGGCTCCAACCCAGTAATACCCACACGACGGGCACAATTCCCAGACACCACATGTTCATGTTCAACATGTTGAGTGCGTTTTTGGCCCTGACCATCCCTCCATAAAAGAGAGCGAGCCCCGGCACCATAAAGAGCACCAGAGCAGCTGACGTCAAGATCCAGGCAGTATTGCCTTCCATCCGCTTATCCTTCCGCGCGGGGACCAATTTCCCGCTTCCGAAAGACATTAGGCAACCAGAATCAGCGAGCAGTTTCCTTCGTGTTACGGGAGTGTGAACTGTTTTTCGTTCACTCGGAGCCGCTATAGCACCAGATCGAGAGCTTGGGTAAGGTCGTCGACAAGATCATTCGTCGATTCGATCCCTACCGAGATGCGAACAAGATCTTCGGGTACCTCTAGGGCCGAACCTGCCACCGACAGGTGAGTCATCACGCCGGGATGTTCGATCAACGATTCAACTGCGCCCAGCGACTCAGCGAGGGTAAAGATCTGGGTACCGGTTACGACACGCTCCGCTGCGGCTCGTCCGCCGACTAGACGGAAACTCACCATCCCGCCAAAGTCAGACATTTGTTTTGAGGCGACCTCATGCCCTGGGTGATTTCTGAATCCCGGATACAGCACTTGACTCACCGCCGCATGTTCGCTGAGAAGAGATGCCACGCTCCTGGCGTTTTCGCAGTGTCGATCCATTCGAACCGCCAAGGTCTTTACTCCCCGCAACGCTAAGTAGCAGTCAAACGGACTGGGGATGGCTCCCACAGCATTCTGGAGGAACACCAAATCTTCGGCCAGCGCGTCATGATTGGTAGCAACGAATCCACCAACGACGTCGCTGTGTCCACCTATGTATTTTGTGGCGGAGTGCACTACCGCGTCCGCTCCCAGAGTTAACGGTTGTTGTAGGTAGGGGGTCGCAAACGTGTTGTCGACGATGACCAGCCCTCCTAATTCGTGAACAACGTCTGAAATTTCCTGGATATCGAAGATCGAGAGCATGGGATTGCTTGGGGTCTCAAGCCAAACCATCCGACAATCAGGGTTCCACACGTCCTTAATTTGATCAGGTTTGGTGAGGTCCACGGCTGCGTTACCCACGCCGGATTTTTTTCCATGGACCTGGTCGATGAGACGGAAGGTACCCCCGTAAGCGTCGTTACCAAGCAAGATTTGCGAACCTGGATTCAGTTGACGAAGCAGCGCGTCTTCTGCGGCAAGACCGCTGGCAAAGGCAAACCCATATTGAGCCCTTTCAAGTGACGCGACGCATGCTTCATATGCGTGCCGGGTGGGGTTTCCGGTTCTCGAGTACTCGTAGCCATGTTTGGGGGAACCAGGAGCTTCCTGAGCGAAGGTGGTCGACAATGCTATTGGCGTGACTACTCCCCCAGTTCGCTGGTCATGGGGTTGTCCCGCTCTGATGGCGCGGGTTTCGAATCCATATTCGTCCGGGTCCTCAAAGCCTGAGAGGAGAGGGTCGCCGCCCATCATTTCGATCGAACCTCCTGAGGGTCGTTAGAACCAAATTGCAGTAGCTCTGCGTGAGTCAACAAAGTACGCGGCTTCCCTGCATCGAGCACTAGGAGTATTGGGGAATTCTCCATTTGTTGCGCAACGACGGCCACGGTTTCACCGATGCCAACGATTGGCAAGGGTGGGTCCATTAGCTCCTCGACCGAACGGTCGAGAATCCCCTGTGCCTCGAAGGATTTTTCTCTCAGCGATTCTTCCGATACCGAACCGAACACCTCGGCTGCGGATATGGGCATCTCGCCCTTTGCTACAGGAATACGTGAGACACCGCATCCGCGCATAGTTTCAATGGCCTCTCGGACGGTTGTTTGGGGGTTGACATAGGTAAGTTCCAATTTGTCGTCAGGTCTAGCCCCAACAACGTCAGCCACTGTGAGGCCGTCCTGGTCGGTAAAGCCCATATTGGCCATCCACTCTTTGTCGAAGACTTTCGTCAAGTAACCTCGGCCGCTATCTGGAATGAGGACTACTACCAGATCGTCAGCTGTGAGACCTTCGGCTACTCGCAGCGCCGCGGCCACTGCGGTACCGCCTGATCCACCGATGAGAATGCCTTCTTCTTTGGTAACCCGATGAGCCATCGCAAAAGATTCAGCGTCACTAATCGCAATTGTTCGGTCCACTACCTCGGGGTCGTAGGTGTCGGGCCAAAAGTCTTCACCTACTCCTTCAACAAGGTACGGCCGTCCGTCCCCTCCGGAAAAGACCGAATGCTCAGGATCAGCGGCGATGATCTGCACTGTCGAACTTTGTTCTTTGAGGAACCTTCCCACCCCTGTGATAGTGCCGCCGGTTCCCGCTCCAGCAACAAAATGAGTGACCCTGCCCTTAGTCTGTCCCCATATTTCAGGACCGGTTGATTCATAGTGAGCTTTGGGGTTTGCGGGGTTGTGATACTGGTTTGGTCGATAGGCGTTGGGAACTTCATTTACTAGGCGTTCCGCTGTTGAGTAATAGGAGCTCGGGTCATCTGGGTCAACCGCGACCGGACACACAATGACTTCGGCGCCGTACGCTTCGAGCAGGCTCACTTTTTCACTACTGACTTTGTCGGTCATAACAAATATGCATTTGTATCCGCGCTGAGCAGCGACGATGGCGAGACCAACTCCGGTGTTGCCAGAAGTTGGTTCGATGATGGTTCCACCCGGCTTCAGGAGCCCAGCTTTCTCCGCTTCATTGATCATCGTGATCGCCGGACGATCTTTGGAACTGCCGCCAGGATTCGTCGTTTCTAGTTTCGCGACCACCGAACAGGGCAGCCCCGCGCCAACTTGAGGTAGACGCACCATCGGCGTGTTCCCAATGAGGTCGAGCACCGATTCAGCAACATCAAGCTCAGGGCGGTTCATGTGTCCAGTCTGGTCGTTTCACACCAGCTTCACACAGTCATAACCACATCTATTCGCTCCGAATGTCATGACTGGCCCCGCCAAAAAGCGACTTGTCACGCGGCGAAAGTTGGACGGCTTGAGAAACTCGAGATCGCCTTCACCCGACTACTAGAACCTATCGACTGAGGGAACCAGTTTCTTTCACCCAAGCAACTCTTGTGCGGCCTGCCTGAATTTCTCCACGTTGGCTTCTTTCACACCCTCGTATCCGCGAATTATGTCGGGCAATTCGGCCACCGCCACGGCTTTGTCATAGGTCTCGGGACGTAGGTCAACTATCAGAGTTTCGATCATGTCCAGATATTCATCCGTTAGTGCCCGTTCCATCTTGCGATGGGCAGTATTGCCAAACAAATCCAAGGGGCTACCGCGCAGGAATTTCATTCTACGCAACAACGCAAAGGCCAGGTCTCCGGAGCGACCGAGCCCTATTTTTTGGTCCATGCCGAGTCGCCTCATCGATGGTGGGTGGAGCTTGTAGGTAACCTTGCTCGCGTCACCGAACTGCTCTTGAACAGCTCGGTGGAACTCTTTCGAGCGGTGAAGTCTCGCAACTTCGTACTCGTCTTTGTAAGCCATCAGCTTGTATAGGTACCGTGCGTAGGTTTCCGACAACCGCGTGTCTTGACCCATCGAAGCTTCCGCGGACCTGACTTTGGCGACTCGCTCGATATAGGTGCGGGCATAACCACCGCTCTGATAATCGATGAGGTCGGCGGCCCTGATTTTCAGGAGTCGTTCTAGTTCTTCTGATGGACTTGGCACCATTTGGACAAGCGTCTCAACCGCAGCCGAGACCTTGGCCTCCCGGCCAACTTTTCCGACTCTTTCGATGTCGAGCGCGTCAAGAAAATCAGGTTCAAGGACGATCTGTCGGCCAATTCTGAATGCCTGTGTGTTCATTTCGACAGCTACGCCATTCAGTTCAATTGCCCGTTCGATCGCCGATGCGCTAATTGGCACAACACCGCTCTGGTAAGCGGAGCCCAAGACAATGATGTTGGCCGGCATATGCGACCTAAACAGATTGTCTGAAAGATTGCCGGCGTCGTAATAGACGTTTTTTTCGGGAATGGTGGCGCTGTCGATAGTGGACTGCAACGCCGACCACTCCGGGTATTCGGCAGAAGTGTCGCGCACCATGGCACCGGTGGGGACCTTGCTCGAGGAAACCAAAGCAACGGTCCGTCCGGGCATCGCCTTTTCCAGATTCGTTGGGTTCGTTCCGCTTAATANGTCGAACACGATGTATGCGTCAGCTTCTCCGGTAGCAATTTTATTCGCTTCTCCGAGGACCAGTTCGCTGTCTGGGCGACGGATTTTGAGGTTCGATACGACTGGTCCACCTTTTTGAGCGAGCCCTGTTTGGTCTAATCCGTGTGCTTCTTTNCCGTCCAAAAGGGCGGCNGTGGCCAGCAGTTGATTGACTGTGACAACACCCGTACCACCAATACCCATCATGAGGACGTTTCCCTCGTCAAGCCGATCGGGTTCCGGCTGATCGTCTCCGATTTCGGCTAATGCGAGGGCCGATTTTTNGGGGATGGAACCACCCGGGATCACTTCGATGAATGCTGGGCAGTCGCCATCGAGGCACGTGAAGTCTTTGTTGCATGAAGACTGGTGTATTGCAGTCTTTCGGCCGAATTCNGTCTCGACGGGTTGCACTGAGAGACAACTCGATTTCTCTCCGCAGTCGCCGCAACCTTCGCATACGGCTTCGTTGATAAANACTCTCATCGCGGGCTCGGCGACCTTGCCTCTTTTCCGATCTCGACGGAGTTCAGCCGCGCAGGGTTGGTCGTAGATGAGCACCGTGCACCCGGGAACGTCGCGCAAGATTCGCTGGGCCTCATCCAAGCGGTCTCGGTGCCATACGTCGGTGCCCTGGGCGAAGTCGGGTGCGGTCCCATATTTTTCGGTGTCGTGGGNGAGAACCATTATCTTCGCGGCACCCTCAGCTTCGAGAGACCGAGTGAGTTCAGGAACCTCCATTCCACCGTCTACGTCTTGGCCGCCGGTCATGGCAACGGCCGCGTTGTAAAGAATTTTGAATGTGACGTTCGTTCCCGCAGCGATTGCTTGTCGAACGGCGAGCGATCCGGAGTGGTGGAAGGTGCCGTCGCCAATGTTTTGAAAGCGNTGCTCCATTGTGACGAACGGGGCTGCGCCCACCCATTGCACTCCTTCGCCNCCCATTTGTGTGGTGCCTTTGACATTTCGCGTTGGAGTCATAGACGCCATGCCATGGCAGCCAATTCCGCCTCCGGCTTCAGAGCCTTCGGGCACCCANGTGGAGCGGTTGTGCGGACAGCCTGAACAGAAGCTGGGTGTCCTGTTTGACTGCTTCTTTGTGTCTGGGGCTCCAAGGGCAACAGGAATGGTCACCCGCTCGCGGACCGCGGGTCCCACGGCTTCTTCACCCAAACGTTCAACCAAGAAAGGTCGGATTTTGCGCGCAATCAGGTCAGCGTCCATCTCTCCATGACCCGGAAACCAGAAGCCGTTGTCGCTGTCACGTTTGCCGAGGATTACTGGAGCGTTCGTTGAGCCATAAAGAATTTCTCGCATGAACATCTCGACGAACGCGCGCTTTTCTTCGACGACGACGATCGTGTCGAGACCTTGAGCAAATTCTCGGACGCCGTCGGGTTGTAGGGGCCATACAACCGCGGGCTTGTATATCCGTATTCCCCGTTGTTCGAGGGCAGCGTCGTTGAGACCCATTCGATCCAACGCTTCTCGAAGGTCGTAGTAGGTCTTTCCAGCAGCAACAAGTCCGATGCGGGCGTCAGAGGTTGCACCACTAGTTGTATTCAGCTGNTTTAGNCGAATAAAGGCGTCGGTTGCTTCAAGCCGTCCTTCGTGTATTTCGAGTTCCTGACGAACGGCAAAGGGCCCAAACAGTGCATCNTGTTGCGTGTGTTGCCAGGGCCCACCATCCCATTCGAAGTCGGGGCGCTTCATTTGGACTCGGCCCGGACCGACTTTGATGGTTGAGTAGCCGTCTGCGACGTTGGTGACGATCTTGAGCGATACCCAAAGACCGCTGTAGCGCGAGAGCTCATAACCAATTCGCCCATAGTCGGCGACTTCCTGAACCGTTCCGGGGTAGAGAATGGGGGTTTGGAAGTGAAGTAGCGCGAATTCTGATTCTGATGCCAGTGTTGATGATTTTGATGCAGGATCGTCTCCAGCTACGAGTAGAACNCCGCCTTTAGGNTCGACGCCACACACGTTCGCGTGCCGTATGGCATCTCCAGATCGATCAACTCCGGGGGCTTTGCCGTACCACATTCCTAAAACGCCATCGAATTTGCCGTCAAAGTTACGGTTCGCCAGTTGTGAGCCCCACACAGTGGTGGCCCCTAGGTCCTCGTTGAGCCCNGGAATAAATTCGATGTTGTTCGCTGCNAGTTCTTCTGCGTTACTCGACATCAGTGTGTCGATTCCGCCGAGAGGGGAACCTCGATATCCAGAGACCATCGCGGCGTTGTTAAGGCCATCGCGTCGATCCGCGCGTAACTGGTCCATAAGGATTCGTAGCAACGCCTGGACACCAGACATTGCGACGTCGCCTTCGTCGCGTACAAATCGGTCTTCGAGTCTGAAGTCAGCTANTGCCATCGGTACCCTCCCTGGCTAGGGGCAAGGATAGTGCCGCGCGGGGTCGGGTCGCCGGTAAGCACGCTTATTGATGTATTTCGTGCTTGTACGTAGCGGGGGAATTTGATCTATCGCCGCTTGGCCTGGAGATCTATTGGGCTGAGTGATCGTCACAATTCACAAGCCTGCTTGCAGCAATTAGTGGTTATTGGTGACACGCGGTAGGCGGGTCGCTAGCAGAAGGGCACATCCATTGGCCACTCCGGACAACAGGAAAGCCCACCGGTAATCCCCCAAAGCATTGTGAATAAGTTGCGCGACGTACGGACCGATCGCGGCCATACTGCCCGCTGTCGCGAAAATCCGTCCNACAATCGCGCCCGCGTGGGCTCTGCCGAAGAGGTCTGCGACGAGCGGGGGAAACACCACCACACCGCCGCCGTACGCGAAGCCAAAAGCGGCTGCGGAGGGGTAGAGCAGCCAAAGCCCGNTGCTAATCGCCATNCCCATAAAGGCTGCTGTTTCTATGCCTAGAGCCAAAATGACGGACGTTTTTCGACCAATTCGATCCGATATCGGCCCCATAACTAACCGTCCTACGAGTCCACCGATGCCGATAGCCGAAATCACAGTNGAAGCCGTTTGTAATGAGGCACCCAGACTTTGGGCGAATTGGACNAGGTGCACAAAAGGTATGAAGACNGCCACGAATGTCAGTGCATACATCCCAAAAATTTGCCAGTAGGTAACGCTTCTCCATGCTTCCGCCGGGCTCACTCCAGTGAGGCCATCTTCAGTGGTGTGTCTGCTTGACATCGGTGAGCCGTCGGGCACTTGTCCGATGCTTTCCGGGTCGCGTTCGAGTGCTAGCGNACTCAACAACATGCAGACGCCTCCAAAGATTGACATGCCNACAATCGCGACGCGCCATCCGTAAGCGTCAACTAACAGCGCTGCGATGGGGGGCACGAGAATGTTCGCGAGACTTCCCCCTGAGGTCGCGATTGCCGTTGCTAACCCTCGCCGAACAACGAACCAACGCACCACGGTGGCGTTACACGGCACCCACGAACAGCTCATCCCTAANGGGGCAACGATGCCCATGCCGAGGGCGACGATGATCAGACTGTCCGATGTTGCCCACAACAGGTATCCGCCGGTGAGCAGAATTGATCCCGTCGCCACGATTGGACGCGGACCCCAGCGATCGGTCAACCATCCGCTAAGTGCAGACAGGGCGCTGTAAAGCCCTATGTAGATGGCGAAAATCAGCTGGAGACGGGTCTCTGACCAACCTGTGTCGGCAACGACGTCTCCCACAAACGTTCCGAAGCTGAACTGAATGCCGTAGACGACGAACAACACCGTGAACGCGGCTCCAACGATGCGCCAACCAAAAAACGGGCGCTCGACCGCAGAAACCGAGAAGATCACAATCTTGGTTAACGATCTCCCGGAGCCATATAAAACCAGATGGGATTGGGTTCGCCTGCGTCAGCCATAGCCTGCCGAGCGTTCATCAGGACCCTGCCGGCCTCTGTGTGGTCAAGAAACCAGCGCGTTCCCGCCCACGCGGGCGGGGCATGATCAGACAACGCAAGCGCTGCGGTTTCGTAATATCCCCGGATGTCCTGGCTTACGCGAGCCGGGATCCCGGGCACTCCCGCTTCCTTCCACGGAGTCCCTTCCGCTATTTTCACGAAGGCGTCAATTGCATCTGTTATTTCGTCGGCTTGGACAACCCTTCCTGCCCCAACTCGGTTTCCATATTGGGCAACCGAGCGTTCGTAGGCCGGCCGTAGACCTTTCGCCTCGTCGATGGCTGGGTGGAGATCGGGATCATGTCGCGGCGGCATCGGACATGCCATAACCTCATTTTCATCGTCGATAATGCTTACGTCATATTCCGCGAAAATGGGTTCTGGGCTGTCGAGCAACTCAAAAGCTTTGGCCAACACTCGGTGTTGAAATTCTGGGTCCGAGGGAACACCCAGCGGCCTTCCGAGGGGGAAATCGCACCAGAGGCCTCTTGGAGGCGCTGTTGTCTCTATCTGACTCTTAATGGAACCAAATGCAACAGTGGCCATGCCCTCAGCTTCGAAAAGGTGTGCGAGCGTACTCACGGTACGNGTGCAAAGNGGTCAGACGGGTGTCAGTANGACCACGTCGACGTCTTGTTCCTTTAAGAATTTGGCTCCCGAGGGTCCGCTGTCAAGCCTTATTGCCGAAAGGTCAAATTGGTTACCAGCGTAGGCAAGGTGCTCCTCGGCTACTGAACCGATAACTCCTTGTGCCGCTAATTCATCGAGGCGGTCAATCGGAAATACTGTGTTGATGTCAAGAGCGAAGCCGGTCGCGTCGAAGTTTGGGCTCCAGTGTCCCATTACGTAATCACGAGGCTCGGATCTCAGTATTCGGTAGCCGGTGTCCATGGGCGAGAAATCTTCATCATCGGGATGGTGGAGTGACGCAGAGGTAACGATCGCTACCTTCGCTTCGGTNAGAGGGACGGGNACTGTAAAGGCGGTCTCGTCGAACTTGACGCCATCNAGATCGGCTGTCAGTGCCTTGATATCGCTATCTGCCATGGCTCAGAGGCTACGTCACTTCATTTATCGGTGCAGTAACGGTCAGCGNGAGTCCGTGGAAAGCATNGCGACACCCCCGATAACAAGAACGCCGCCNGATAGNTCTATAACGCTGAATCGGTCGCCCACCAATAGCCAGCCAAAAAGGACGCCGAAGAACGGGGTCAGATACGCGACGGCCGCGCCTTGGATTGCCGGAGCGCGCCGCAAAACGGTGGCNAACAGCACGAAAGTAACGGCCAGCGAAGGAATCCCAGCGTAAAGGAGCGGNAACACGAGTCCCCAACCCATCTNGGTGTCGGACCAGCTTTCGACAAGCGGCACTGCTGCATGCAGACAAAGCGCCGACAGCAAGATTTGGCATGCGACGAGCATTAGTGGGCTGATTTCGAGTGCGGCGGGGAGCCTTTTGTTCAATACCGCGCCTAACGCCCAGCTAATGCTTGAGATCAGCGAAAAAAGGATTCCTAATGTCGTATTACCTGATCCAAGCGCTGGGAGCGCTAAAAAAATTGCTCCAAGAAGACCCACGAACAGCCCTGTGTGACCGCGACGCCCTGGACGTTCGGCCAATACCAGTAGGGCGATAATTGCGGTGAACAGAGGCATGGTCGCTGACAACATTGCCGATAGTCCGGGCGACAGACGAGAGATCGCCANTACTAGGAACCCGCTAGAGATTGTCGTAATTGATAGGGAAATCCACCATACGGCTTGCCACTGCTGTCGGGTATTTGGCAACCGTTCACCGCGAGCAAAGGCGACCAGTAGNAGAAATGGTGCGCCAATTGTCGCTCGNAGAGCAGCCAAGGCAAGCGGTGAGGTGTAATCCAGAGCGCGTTTCAACACCGTGTAGTTCAAACCGATCAAGAACGCCGTCAGAACGACCAACCCGATGGTTACATAGTCTGAGGTATGCGCTGTTTTGAGGTTCGGCCTGCGCGAATTAGTCACGCTCCCTCAAGTAAACCAAAGGAACGTTTGCGCAGACGTCGCATGCCTTTGAGCCAGCGGTCGGGATCCGCTGCTTTCCTTTCGGTGTAGGTCTGCACCTCGGGGTGAGAGAGAATTAGNAAACGCTCTTCTCGGACCGCCTCGGTGATCACCTCGGCGACAAAGTCCGCTTCGACGATTCCGTCAGTCCCGCCATCTCCCAGTTGTTTCGGCGCCATGGCAGTGTTTACCCCTTGGGGGCACAACACTGAGACTTTGATGCCGTCGTCTCCATGAGTAATTGCAAGAGTTTCTGCGAGCTTGATGCANGCGGCCTTGGTCACCGAGTAGGGAGTGGAGCCCACAGCTGCCAGAAGTCCCGCAGCGCTGGCGGTNTGGATGAGGTAGCCATCTCCTCGNGCCGTCATCGATGGCAATACGGCTCGCGCTGCATAGACGTGNGACATGACGTGCAGTTCCCACTGGGCCTGCCACGCTTCATTGCTTGCCTCTACACCTCCCTCAACTCCCGCCCCTGCGTTGGAGAAAAAAATATCTACTGGNCCGAGTGTGGTTTCAGTTTGNTCTACGAGTTGAGCTACCGCTCCTTCGTCGGTGACATCAACCTTCACGCCTACNCAACCCAATTCATCTGCGACGGACTTCGCGGCGTCCTCGTCGTAATCGGCGACCACGACAGCTCGAGCTCCTTCTGCNACCCATTTTCGGGCCGTGGCGGATCCGATACCGCCGCCGCCGCCAGTGATGATTGCTACACGATCTTTGATGTTCATGGGCTTGACCCTAGAGCGAAGGCAGCAGGGGGTGCCTAGCTCTCTGCGACTCCGTTCTTGGTGCGCATCGCGGCGTACGCAACTTCGTCGACTCCGTCTGCGCCTAGAAATCTTCCCGGGCTCGCTCCATCGACGTGACCCATGATTCCTTTGTAGAGACCGAAACCGCAAAGCGCAGCCAGACGCTGGGGCATGGCCTTTACGTCATCGGGGGTAAGGCTGTAATACTGATTCTGTTGTTGNCGTAGATATCCCTGGCAGTACTGGACGCTGATACCGAGGCGCCATTCGTCTTCGGTGGTGTTTGCGCCCCCGCAGTGCCAAGTTCCTCCNTTTACGACTAACACTGAGCCGGCCTTCATTTCGGCCGCTACGTGCTCAATTTGCTCGCCTTTACGTGGCTCATGATCGAATTTGTGGGACCCAGGAACGACTCGGGTCGCCCCGTTTTCGTCAGTGAAGTCAGTGAAAGCCCATATGGTCGTCACCATGAAGGGAATTCGCGGCCGCGCGAGGCTGACTAGACCGTCGTCACTGTGAAGGCCTTGGTGAACTTCGCCAGGTCCGATGTGCATGCACGTAGTGCCTGACAAAATACATTCATCATCCAAGAGCTGTTCGGCAAACGGAAGCACATTTTCATGTGTCGGTAGCTTCCAAAACAGTCGATCCTTCCCCAACAGGTTGTACATGCGCTTGGTGGCATATCCCTCAGCTCGGTTGCCCCGCGGTTCGATATCGAGTTCGGCTTCGAGTCGCTCNACTGTTTCCCGCACTTCGTCGATGAGAGTTTCTTCGATTGCGTTCTCAACTATGCAGTAGCCCTGTTCCTCGATAGTTTCGAAATGTTGAGACAAGGTGACTGAATCCATAAGACGATTCTCGCAGCTTAAAAGCGCGCCGTGACGGTTTACTGCGAAACTGACATCTATGGCCGACGCGTTAGCGCCAAGAAGAATGGTCCTGAACGCCTTTTCGATGAACTGCGTCAGCCACATCCAACAAGGGATGTGGACGAGAGAAGATACTCGGCAGCTTGAATTCGGCTCTCTCGACCCGTGGATTGAGCTTGCAAAAGTCGCTGAGGAGGGGTGTTTCGACACCATCTTTTTAGCCGACGTGCTTGGGTTGTACGACAATTACAAAGGGAACGCCGATACGTCGTTGCGCCAAGCGATGCAGGTACCGGTCAACGACCCGATGCTTNTGATTCCGGCGATGGCCGCAGCGACGGAACACCTTGGGTTCGCCTTCACTAGTTCCGTTTTNCAGGCTCACCCNTTTACNTTCGCCCGACAGCTTTCGACATTGGATCACCTGACCAATGGCCGCGTGGCCTGGAACATAGTGACCTCATATTTGCCTAATGCCGGCACCAATCTGGGNTTCGACGGCCTACCCCCTCACGAGGAACGCTATGCGCGGGCCGAGGAGTACCTGGAGGTCATCTACAAACTTGTCGAGGGGAGTTGGGCCGATGACGCAGTCGTCGATGACCGACAGCGTCGGATCTACGTAGATCCCGATCGGGTTCGACCAATTGACCACCATGGCCAATATTTTGATGTCGCGGGGCCTCACTTGTCAGCGCCTTCGGTTCAAAGAACTCCGGTCCTATTTCAAGCTGGCATGTCTGANCGAGGCAGAGAGTTTGCGGCCCAACACGCCGAATGTGTTTTTGTCGTTGGCTCTTCGCGNAGTGGGCCGGCGATCGCCGCAGATCTGCACAAGCGGGCGTTGTCGCATGGAAGAGCTGGTTCCGACCTCAAACTGATTGGAGGGGTCGCTCCGATTGTGGGGGGAACAGAAGCTGAAGCTTTAGCCAAACGCGAGGAGTACGAGCGCGATCTGTCTATCGAGGCCGGTCTAGCTCATATCAGCGGCAACATCGGAGCTGATCTCGGAGACATCGACCCGGACGAGCCTCTCGAAACATTTCGCACCGAGCGAGTACAGGGCTTCGTCAAAAATCTCTTGGACTCGGCACCAGCGGGGACTAGGACAATGGGCGACTTGGTTAGGTCCAATTTGGCAGGTGCTTGGTTAGTGGGATCCGCTGAACANGTGGCAGATGAACTGCAGCGAAGGTTTGAGAACGGGCTCGACGGATTCAACCTGACTTATACGGTGACTCCGGGAACCTTCGTCGACTTTGTGGANGGGGTGGTGCCGATACTGCAGCAGCGCGGCTTAGTACAAACCGAATATTCGGTTGGCAGTCTTCGCAGAAAGTTGTTCGGTACCGACAAGCTGCCTACGAGTCACCCGGCAGCGACTTTTCGTTTCTAAGTTCAGATGTAGGTGCTATTTCTCTCGCCCGCTTCTTCGAGCAAGAGTTGCCGCAGCCAGCGAAAGTATCAGCAAGCCACCCCACGCCATCTCGTAGCCGCCTGTCACGTCGACGGCTACACCGGTGAGAAATCCGCCAACAGTGAGCCCCGCCATGAAGCCCATGACGACTCGTCCGCTGGCTCGNCCCGACAGTTCGTGNGGCACGCCGATGATGACGGAAAGCATCGCTACGGCATTCCACGCATTTAGGCCGACNGCAGACAGAACCGCCACCGGCCACATAATCCATTCACCGNTTCCTACCGCAANAAACAGCATGAACATGACGAGTGCCGTTAGGAGTGCTTGGATCGTTAGAGCGCGCGAGGGTGCCATTCGATGTTCCGCGATTTGCGCCCAGATGATTCGAGTGCCTATCGCNAGACCACCGGGGAGACCGGCGATGATCCCCGCCTTGACATTCGACATGTCCAACGCGTTTTCGGCGAATAGAACCAAGTACCGGCCGACTCCCCCAACCACACATCCCATACATGTGGCATAAGCCGCAAGTAGGAGCACCGATCGCGGCAGCTTTACCTTCGCCGATGCTCCTNGAGAGCCGCTTGTTGCATCGGGTCGCACCGCTCGACTATCTGGAAGTGACATTGCAGTCACAACGGCCATGGCGAGCGCGGCCACCGCATAGAGCCCGATTGCTAGACGCCAGCTAAACCAAATGCTCAAGCCGGGAAGAGTGAAGCCGCCCAGCAAGATCGCTAGCTGCACACCGGACTGCTTTATGCCGGTCATTGTTCCACGGCGACCTATTGCCGCTCGTTCCGCCACCANCTTGTTGGTCGCGGGGTTACAGGCGCCTTGCCCGTACCCGGCGACTAAGAGCCCCAAGATCAGGCCGGTGATGGAAGTCGCNANGGCCACTATCAAAAGGCCAATGCCCGAAGAAAGCAGGACGAGGACGCAAGACCATTTTCCGCCGTAGCGATCACTAAATACCCCTGAGGGCGGAGCACAGAGCGCGCCGACNACGGTGTTGACTCCAACACTGGCTCCNAACATCGTGAGCGACATGTTGAGATCATTTGCCAGGGCTGTTGCGACGACTGCCGTTCCGACGATTGGGAATGCTCCCAGCGCCATGGTCAGAACTAACACCGTTACCAACAATGACGTGCCGAGTCGCGTTGACGAAATCTTTGAAGCGTCGGACAGCGGCACAGTGTGCACCCTACGCTGACAGGCAATGTCCGAGCGCCAAGTTCTCATACCTCAAATCGCCTACGACCGGATACGTAATCAACTCGACGAACTTCCCCATGAGTTAACCGTGTTGTGTTGGTCACCGACAGGGATCACCTTGGCNGACGGGTCGCCCGTTACCCCGAGCGAATATGCCCCCGAGGTTGGTTGGATAGCAATCGACACGATGTTCTCCGGGGAATTCCCATCTTTTGCCGCTGCTTTGTTGGAACCGGGGACTGTTCGGTGGGTTCAGTCTTGCCTGGCTGGTATTGACGCCCCACCGTTACTCAAGATTCTTGATGCCGGGATTCGGCTCAGTAACAGTGACTCACCCAACGCGGGAGTGGCNGAGTACGTGCTCGCTGCTGTTCTGCATGTTCAACATCNCTGGACAGAACGTCGCGACAATCAACGAAGTAACAAGTGGGTTCAGCGCGGTTGGAGCGAGATAAATGGAACAAAATGGNTGGTGGTCGGCTTCGGTTCTATAGGGGGCGAGATCGCGAACCGTGCCCGTCCCTTTGGTGTTGAAGTCGTCGGGGCACGTAGAACCAAAGTTCAAGACCCTCGCGCAGATGAGATGGTGACAGTAGATCAAATTAGTGAGGTCCTGCCGTTAGCAGACGTGGTGGTTCTGGCTTGCCCACTTACCNACGAGACACGCGGTCTTGTCGATCAACATTTTCTTTCCCAAATGCGCGATGACGCTATTTTGGTCAACGTGGCTCGAGGACCGGTGGTCAANACCGGTGAACTTCTGAAGGCGTTAGATTCAGGCAGACCTGATCACGCGATTCTTGATGTTTTCGAAACAGAGCCGCTTGATGATTCGAGCCCTCTTTGGGATCATCCCAAGGTGACCCTCACCTCCCATGTTGCAGGAGCTGGTTCAGGAATCGTTGGACGCGGAGATCAGGTTTTTCTTGAGCAGCTAGATGCCTATCTCTCGGGTCGTTCCTTGCGGTTGGAGGTCCGATCGTGAGGTCAGAGACCATGCTCCCGTTGGGAAAGGTCGATCCGGGGCTGCGAGAGCCAGATACTCCCCTTGACGTTCGAACGATCAGTGACGGAGCCACTCTCGTCGAAACACTGGGATATGACGGGCTAGCGGTCGAAGAATGCAAAGATGACCCCTACCAGCAGCTAGCTCTCGCTTCTGCCAACACGACAGAACTGAGTCTTGCTACGTCGGTAGCGATGGCTTTTCCTAGGTCGCCCACCATCACCGCCATGTCGGCGTGGACACTTCAAAAGGTCTCCGAAGGCCGTCTCATCTTGGGTATTGGTTCACAGGTGCGCGGTCACATTAGGCGACGCTACGGCATGGAATGGTCCGCGCCGGCGCCTCGAATGCGCGACTACATACTGGCAATGAAAGCCGTGTGGCGATGCTGGCAAAACGGCGAACCGTTGCAGCACGACGGTGACCACTACAAGCTCGATTTAATGGTTCCGCTTTTCGATCCTGGGCCGATAGATCACCCCAACATTCCCGTGCATATCGCAGCNATCAACACCAACATGTGCGCTGTGGTCGGCGAAGTGGCCGATGGAATACGGCTCCATCCGGTGTGTTCGCCCAAGTACATCGAAAACGTGATGGTTCCGGCTGTAGCGCACGGTGCTGCCAGAACTCAACGAAATCCCAACACTGTCGACTGGTGCATGAAACCCCTCATAGCGACCGCGCCAGATCAGGTGACTNTGGAGCAAGTAGCCGAGAGTGTCCGAGCACGGGTGGGCTTTTATCTTTCAACGCCGGCATACAAAGCAGCGTTCGAGGTGCACGGATGGGGAGACCATGTTGATCAAGCCGCGGCATTGTCCCGAGAACAGCGATGGGACGAGATCCCGGCTCTGGTCCACGACGAAATGTTCAACACGATCGCCACNGTCGGGACTTACGACGAAATCGCATCTCTGTTGAACANTCGATTCGGTCATCTGATAGATCGGCTCGAGTTCAGTATTCCCGTCAATGACCCTGACGACGAAGTTTTGTTGAGTTCAATGCTTGAGGAACTCAGCGAAAGCGACNAGTTGCGACCCTGATGCTTACGCGGAGTCAAGAACATCCACTTGGGACGCTCAGTAAGCTACCCCGCTTCGGAATGNGTGACNGCTTCCTCNCCCATCCATTCGCGCAGTGTGTTCTTCAGTTTCGTTTGTTGGATAAAGATGTCGTGTTCNGGACCTGAGGAGCTCGCCGACTGCGGTGCCTTGAGATAGAAAGACAGCCACTCTTGGATCCCGGATTCGCCGGCGCGCTGAGCCAAATCTAGGAACAGTGCGAGATCAAGAACAATCGGGGCAGCAAGGATCGAGTCGCGACACAAGAAGTCGATTTTGATCTGCATCGGGTAGCCGAGCCATCCGAAGATATCGATATTGTCCCAGCCTTCTTTATTGTCGCCTCGTGGGGGGTAGTAGTTGATTCGCACCACATGGTCGATGTTCCCGTAAAGCTCGGGGTAAACCGTTGGCTGCAAGATGGTGTCAAGGACACCTAGCTTCGATACTTCTTTAGTTTTGAAGTTTTCTGGGTCGTCGAGTACCTCGCCGTCGCGGTTGCCCAGAATATTGGTGCTGTACCAGCCCCGCAGTCCGAGCATTCTGGCTTTTAAGCCCGGAGCGACAAGCGTCTTCATGAGGGTTTGGCCCGTCTTAAAATCCTTTCCAGCGATAGGCACGCCACGGCGCTCCGCGAGTTCAATCATGCATGGCAGATCGACACTGAGATTCGGGGCTCCATTTGCGAAAGGCACATCACTCATGAGCGCGGCGTAAGCGTAAATCTGGCTGGGCGAAATGTTGTCGTCGTTCGTTCGGAGACCTTCCTCAAAGGCTTCCAGGCTTCGATGTATCGCACTTGGCTCTTGATATGCCTCAGTAGATCCGCACCAGACCATCACGAGACGATCACATTCGTTTTCGCTACGAAATCGCTCGATATCAGCCATCAACGCAGCCGCCTGGTCCAGCTTCGAATCCAACAACTTGACGCGACTTCCTTCAAGTTTTTTGACCCAACGCTGATCAAATACGGCTTCCATAGCGACGATGCCTTCTAGCTCGCGAGAAATGGCAGCGAGATCTTTATCTTCAAGAACCCCAGCGGCCTGCGCACCTTCGAGAGCGTTGGGGGTAATGGGGTCCCAGCCTCCGAACACAAGGTCGTCCAAATCCGCGAGGGGTACAAAGTCCTTAATTAAGGGATTCCGTGCGTCGTCTTTTTTCCCAAGACGGATGTGGGCCATTTGAGAGACAGACCCGATCGGTGCAGCCAGACCCTGTCGGGCGGCAAGTACCCCAGCGATGAAGGTCGTCGCGACGGCTCCCATTCCGGGAGTGAGTACGCCTAATTTGCCTGTAGCGGACGCTATATCGGCAGTTGTCATACAAAAACCATAAGCGTTTGGAGACTTTTTGAGGCTTTAGTTCAGTATTTCTTATCTTTATATTTAAGATGGTTACTGATGACTTTGTTGCGCCCCAGACTCCCGGATGTCTCAGTTACTCAACTGGAATATCTGGTCGCAGTGCACCAGTCCACCACCTGGGCAGTCGCTGCCAAGTCGCTTGGAGTGAGCCAGTCGGCGCTCTCCCAAGGGTTAGCCGAACTACAGCGGCGCCTTGGCATCCAACTATTTGGTTGGGACGGGCGACGCCGCGTTCCCCTTGAAACAACTCAGCAGGTCGTTGAACACGCTCGACGCGTTTTGGCCCAGACCGGTGACATTGCAGCGTGGGCTGAACGAGTCCGTGCTGGCTCCGCTGGCAACCTTCGAGTCGGGATGATTGACGTGGCAGCGGTGGACTACTTCGGTAACACCTTGAGGGAATTTCGTGAAAGTCGCCCTGAACTGGATCTCCACGTGACTGTTGGTCCTTCGAGCCAACTAATTCACGGTTTGAGTACCGGCGACTTAGATTTAGCTGTTTGTGTTGCATTCGATAACCCGGGCGTAGCCATTATTCCACTGCTGGGAGAAGAACTATTTGTATACGGACCTCCCGGAGTTCGCCGATCTCAACCCAAGCTTTGGGGGCCATGGGTCACGTTCCCTCGAGGCTCGTTGACGCGAGATCTAATCGGAACCGCCCTGCGTGGGTTGAGCGCTTCGTTCGACGTCGTGGCTGAGTCGAACCAACCGGAAGTACTGAGTGAAATGGTGTTGATCGGAATGGGATGGACCGTTCTTCCCCCAGTTCAAGCTGAGCGTCCGCCCGCTTCGCTCTCCCCTATTCACCAAAAGCCCCTTCTGGAGCGGACTCTTGTGGCCGCGACAAGACAGACAGGGCTAGCCCATCCAGCGGCTGTCGAACTCACCGAAGAACTTCAGCGCCACGCACAATCAATTTCATAGAGGCGCCGAACAAATCAAGTGAAGGGTGTAGCGGATTGTTTTGAATTCTATTTTCCGGCAACGTTCGAATTCCGAATGTGACTGACTATCGAATCGACCACTACCGGCCATAGCGCTTCTGGAAGATCGTGGCCCATATCACTAAGGAACAAAAAATTTGATGCCGGGATTACTTCCGCTGTGCGCATTCCCAATAGCGGCAATACAAGGTGGTCGTCTCGACCGTGGATGACCAAAGTCGGAACATTCATCGTTGCTAACTGGGACTCACGATCTCCGCTGGCAAGCATCGCTGCAATCTGGCGACCCACGCCATCCGGGTAGTGGCATCGGTCATACGCGACCGCCGCGTGCTGTCGTGCGATTTCGGGGTCGAAATACTTCTTGCTACTCCAAATTGCGTAATTGGCTGAGTAATCCAAATATTCCTCTCGCTCTGTCGGAGCTGGAGCAAGCAGCAATTCGAGCGACTCATCGGGAATGTCGACTACTTCCCGGGTTCCGGTACTAGACATGATTGATGTCAGCGAGATCACCCGATCGGACCTCTCTATCGCCATCGTCTGAGCGATCATCCCACCAAGCGAAACGCCGACTACATGCGCTTTTTCTACCCCAAGGGCATCCAGCAGACCGAAGGCATCGGCGGCCATATCCGATAGGTCATACGGGGTGTCAAAAACTTCTTGCCCCTCAAGCGCTGCGGTGATGAGGGCAGGAAAATCGATCTCAACGCCGTCGAGTTTGGTTGAGAGGCCCGCGTCTCGGTTATCGAACCGGACGACGTGGAAACCTCCGTTGACGAGCAGTTGACAAAAATTCTCATGCCAGTGAATCAACTGAGCTCCCAACCCCATCACCAACAGAATCGTCGGATTATCGGGGGACCCAGCCGTCTCATACTCCAATTCGATTGCTCCCACCGTTGCGCGCGCCATTAGCTGGTCCTTGCCGGTGTGAACTCAGCCATCATGTGCTTTACCCCATGAATGAATGGCGATTGGAGCGGGTCTGGATCCTCTATCGCCCGAATGTCGGGTAGCTTGCGGAAAAGTTCGCGGAACATCACGGTGATTTCTCGACGCGCTAGATGCGCTCCCAGACAGAAATGTGGACCAGGACCGCCGAAGCCATATTGAGGGTTGGGGGCGCGTCGGACGTCGAATCGATACGGATCATCGAAAACCTCAGGATCTCGATTGGCAGCAAGATAGAACATCGCTACTTTCTCCCCCTCGGAGATTTCTTGTCCAGCCAGCACTGTGTCCTCGGTGGCCGTGCGGCGCATATAGGTAACAGGACTAGCGAGTCGGACTATTTCGTCGACCGCTGTGGGAGCGATGCCTTCAAAATCTGCTGCCCACACGGCCCGTTGGTCGGGGTTATCGGTTAAGTACTTCAAGCCCCATGAAATAGCGTTCCTCGTCGTTTCGTTGCCGGCGACCACGAGGAGGACGAAAAAACTCGCAAGGTCGGCTTGATCTAGGTGATCATCCTCAAGTTCAGCGTTTACCAACACACTGGTCAGATCGCGTCCATCGCCACCTTTTTTTTCGTCCGCAACTTCACCCATCAACTGCGCAAGATCAGCACCCGCATTGAGGAGCGCTGTCACAAAATCAACACCCTCTGGCGCGAATTCCGGGTCGCCTATACCGAGAATGATATTGGTGTTCGCAAAAACCATCTCGTAGGCAGAATCAGGCACGCCCATGAGATCGCACACAATCTTGAGAGGAAGAGCCGCAGCCACATCAGTGACAAAGTCACATTCACCTTTCTCCGCGATTTCGTCAACGATCGCGGCTGCCACGTTTTGTACCGAGTCTTCCAAAGAGCCGAGCATCCGAGGGGTGAAGCCCTTCGAGACGATCCGTCGAAGACGAGCATGGCGCGGATCATCCATAGCGATCATTGAACTGAAGAATTCGAGAAACTCGGTAGGAGTGTCGGTGATGGTTATTCCTTGCGCGGAGCTGTAGATCTCAGAGTTGCGTGACACAGTGGCGATGTCCGCGTGTCGCGTGACACACCAATATCCCGGTCCCGCCTGAAGATATGGATTTTCCGGAAGCGGCTCTTCGAACCAGTCCAGCGGAGCTTCGGCGTGTAACCGAGCAATTGCAGCGTCGCACTCATCCGCGGGTTGCAGCCAGAACAACGCGTCCATCATGTTTGGGTGAGTTGTATTCCAGTTCCGCATGCTGCGACGCTAACACTGTCGCTTCTGAAAGCATGAACCTGTGAGCACTACAGAACCAACCCCCGCAGAGATTGTCGACCGTTACACCGATGAGCTATATCACCGACGTAATCTCGACGCGCTCGATGATTTAATAGCTGACCCTTTTGTTCGTCACGAGCCCGATGGCAGTCGGGTCACGCTTACCCTCCAGGAGGCAAAGCTCCGCATCGCCGCGTTCCATGAACAATTTCGGTCGATGCGATTTGCGAACAGAAAGGTCGTCCAAGATGCCGAGTCTGTGGCGACCGCTTATGAGGCCGACCTGGTCGATCAAAATGGAGATGTTGTAACTATTTGTGGGATTGAGATATTCACGATTAGCGGAGGCCGAATTACTGACGTTTGGAATCCTCCGGCCGGCAACGGGTCGTGGGGATGAAGCCGCTCAATTACATCGTTCACGGCGCGGGCGGGATCGGATGCGTCGTTGCCAGCCGGTTGGCGACTGCCGGCCGCAAGGTTCAACTTGTGGCCAGGGGACCTCATCTAGAGGCTCTTCAATCTGACGGGTTGACCGTCACCCAGAACACCGTCGGCCATTGGTTTCTTCCCTCCGCAGCAAACGCACGCGACCTCGATACAGATAATCGAACCGTCGTTCTTCTTTCCATGAAAACCGACGACACGTTCGTCGCAGTCGAGCAACACTCATCGTTGTACAGAGAATTACCTTTGGTCTGTTTTCAAAACGGAGTGACGAACGAAGAATGGCTCTTCGGCGAGGGATACAGAACCTACGGATGCACGGTGATGGTGGGTGCGGAAATCGTCCAACCAGGCACAGTTCGTCATTCAGGCGGTCGTCTGTTGGAAATTGGATGCTGGCCGACCGGAAGTGATTCGGTCTGTCATGAATTGGTGTCTGATCTGGTCAAAGGCGGCATGGAAGCTACGGTTGACGAGCGCGTCATTGAAGGCAAGTGGGGAAAGCTAGTTCGGAACCTCGCGAATGCCTACTTGGCGCTCGTCGATTTGTCGGTTCAGGAAGCCTCGTGTGATCCTTCTGACCGTCAATTCATCAGCGATGTAAACGAAGAAGCCGCCAATGTTCTCGACGCTGCAGATATCTCTGCGCGGACCGTAGGAAAGCGAAACTTAAGGCAGCAAATAGAGCGCCTCCGCGAACCGGGAATATGGCCGGCTAAACCAACAGTGACAGATTCAACCAGGTCGTATCCAAGTACATGGCAGGACCTCACTTTTCAACGAGGACAAGTCGAGGTGGATCATTTCAACGGCGCCATTGTTCGCCTCGGAGAAAAACATGGCATACCAACGCCTCTTAACCGAGTGCTGCGCGATCGCTGTGTTTCTGCGGCCCGGAATCGGATAATGCCTGGGTCCGAGACAACCGAATCGCTCCGATCAGCAGTTTCCTAGAGTGCCCGGAGTGGGATTCGAACCCACACGCTCCGTTAGGAACCGAGGGGTTTAAGCCCTCTGCGTCTGCCATTCCGCCACCCGGGCTAATGAACTAGGTGCTGCCAAGCCTAGGACCCAAGATTGGTTGCGACGTCTTTCTAGGCGGCTGCGGTCGTATCTTCGAAGGCGGAATCGTGGACTAAGACCGTCGGTCTATGTGTGTGTTCAGAGTCCGATTTTCGTCCGGCTTGAATCGCGGCATGCCACAAGACATTGCGTGCGTCTCCCGCCTCTCTTCCAGTCAGCCGGTTACAAACAATCACACCTTCAACTAAATCCGCTATCACCGCAGCAAATGGTCGGCCCTTCACCCGTACGGCAACGATGGACCCCGAACTGTGACGGCGCAAGGTTCGGTCCAGAGAACCACTACGCGGAGGGCTGCGGAATCCGGGAACTTCGAGTCCAATCCCGTTGCCGGCTCGGGTAACGGCCCTAGCGACCATAGCGAAGTGCACCGAGGGCGCCTTGCTAATAGAAGACACATTCGTCGCGCCCTTTTCTTGGATCGCGTTGACGTCGAGCGCCGTATTTCTCCTTTTGTCAGTCTGGTTCTTCATCGACTCCAGCTTTCAGTAGGGGTAGGACAACTAAAGAGACTCTGTCGATGGCGGGCGTTCTTCGAGCGATCGCTCTACGGACGAAAGCCGTTCCGGAGCTTTGATGATGACTGCGGCTGGTAGTTGAGGGCTACCGTAGCCATCGTGGCAAAAACTCGTGACTTCCGGACCAAAGGCCACGACTCGAATCCGCAGCTCACTCCCGCTCAGCAAGCAACTCTCGACTTGATTCGACTGCCCAACGATGACCGCCTCACCCATCCGTCAACGTTAAGTTCACAGATTGAAGCCGAGCTTGAACAAGCGACAGCCGATTTGGTGGACCGCCTCGACGAACCGCTATGGATTTCAAAACGTCAACTTCATGCGGTGAACAGTTGCGAGGCCCTGCACGAAGCACAGGCGGACGAACCATTTGTTTGGCGAATCCCTATGACCCGGGGACAAATTTTCCACAAATGCATTGAACTGTCGGTACATCTCTGGCCGAAAAGATCGGCCACAGATTTGGTCGATGAAGCAATCGCAAGCATCATCGGGCATGGGGACGGGCTGGCCGAATTTCTTACGAGTCTTAGCGAGGTTGAGCTAGCAGAGATACGCAGCGAAGTGACCGCTCTTATTCAGACTTTTTTCGACACCTTCCCCCCGTTAAGGAGCGGTTGGCATCCAACGACTGAACTGCCCAGAAAAGTTTTGCTTCACCGCGGAAAGATTGTGCTTCAAGGAAGATTTGATCTGACGGTGGGTCGACCTGAGGAATTGACCGCCGGTCGTGTCGTCATTGAACTGAAAACGGGACGGTCTGTACCGCATCACCTGGACGACCTCCGCTTTTACGCACTACTAGAAACTCTCGTAGTCGGCGTTCCACCAGCGTTGATCGCTAGCTTCTATGTCGACGCCGGGCGGGTTCAGGTCGAGCATGTCGATGAAGATTTGTTGCGCGCCGCGACACTTCGGACCACACGGGGCATTGAACGGCTAGTCGAACTTCGACTCGGCGAGACTCAGGCACTGAAAAGGCCCAGCGGCGCTTGTAAATGGTGTCCCGTCGCTGAAAGTTGCGCTCCAGGCCAAGCGTGGCTTGGCGAAGCAAAAGCGAACGGTGCGTGGTAAGCGCAGTCTTTTGGTTATTGGCTCATGCACTCACGGCCATATGTGAGACAAGCTGCCATAAGTCTTCCCGTCGTTCGTCCCACTCCTCAGCCGTGATTCCGAAACGCATGTGATCTTCCCAAGCACCGGCGATTCTCAAATACCGTTCAGCCAATCCTTCGTACCGAACACCCAACTTTTCGACTACGCGACGGCTCGCGCTGTTACGCGGAATGATCGATATCTGGAGACGATGCAAACCTGCACGGTCGAACGCATGCCCGAATACACCGACAAGGGCTTCTGGAACAAAACCCATGCCTGCCCAGCGCTCATCCACCCAGTACCCAACGTGCCCGCTTTGGAACGCGCCGCGAACGACATTATTTACGTTGATTTCTCCGCAGAACTGCCCCCGGTGCCACATCGACCATGCAAACCCAGTGCCCAACTGGCGTTCGCGTTCCCGTGCACTGCAGCGAGCTGCAAAGGCTGCGGGGTCTTGAGTCGGGTCTGACCCTCCGTCGACTGGCTCCGGCTCCCATTTAGTCAGCCAAGGAGCGCAACGCCGACGGACCTCACTCCACTGTACGAAATCGCTAGGCCGTAAACCTCGCAGAAGTAGCCTCGGAGTGTGTAGGTCGCTCACCGACGGAACACTAGCGTGCCGCGGCCAACCCTATTCGAGCAGGAGAAGTTCTCCGGCAATTCCGTCAAGCAGATCGCGTTCGCGAACAAGGCACTCACTGATATCCCAATGACGCATGACCGCTACGAGAATGCAACAACCCCCGACTATCACGTCAGCCCGCGCTGGTTCAAGCCCGGGGTTATGCAGTCTGTCTTCAAGCCGTTCAGTAGCCAGAGTGCGAAACACATCTTCCGCCGCTTCTCGTCGAAGTATGAAACCGTCGATCACCTTAGAGTCGTACGGTTCCAGGCCGATTTCGACGGCGGCGATCGTGGTAATCGTTCCCGCTACACCTATCAGAGTGGTCGCTGTTCCCATGGAGGGCTGATCTCGGTCGATGTCATCGAGGTGTAACCGCGCGACCTCGATCGCTGCAGTCAATTCCTCAGGTTCGGGCGGATCACTTGCCAAATATTTCTCCGAATAACGCACCGAGCCCATGTCTATCGATCGATACGCCTCGGGGGACGACCGCCCGAACGAAAACTCGGTCGAACCACCACCTATGTCAAGAACTAAATAGGGTCCCTCACGAGGTTCCATGTCTGCTGTGGCTCCCAAGAAGCCGTAACGCGCTTCTTGGTCTCCATCCAATAGCTCAAGCTGCCGTCCAAGGACTGCGGATGCCGGCCCTAAGAATTCGTTCCGATTGTTGGCGTCGCGAGCCGCGCTGGTGGCTACTGCCCGAATGTTTCGAACGTCATGAGCCTCGATAACTCCGCAGAACTCGTCGAGGGCATCGAGAGCTCTTCCGATGCCAGCGGAGCTGAGTTCCCCTGATCGTTCTACACCTCGCCCCATTCCTGTGATGCGATGCATGCGAATGTCAACGGATCCACCATCAGTAACCAACAATCGGCTGGTGTTTGTGCCGAAGTCCAAGACCGCTACCGGTGCTACCTCAGGCACTTCTGTCAGCCTCGAGTTGCTCGACCACCCACGCACCAACCGGGTCATTACCCACCGCCAGATGGTGCGCGAGGTGCGCATGTAAACACTTGACTCCCATGTTTGTACCCCCAACCCCTCCTGCAGGTCGCGGTCCAAAATGACCTTCCGGAATCTGAGCGTCTCGCTCGGCTGCATAGCGCTCGTGGGCGGCAGCAAGTTCACCGCCGTCAACGGAGGCTTCGGCAATTCGGACTCCGCCTTCCCCTTCTAGACGAGCTACCCGGCGGGACAAATCACGACCTACAAGCCAGTAGCGAGTCGGCATGGGGCGCCCATCGTTCATGATCGGCCTGTTACGGATAACGACCGGGTCTCCCCCGCCGTCTACTACCACGACTTCGAAGTAAACCGCGGGGCGCCTTCCGAGCAACGCCGCTACCTGATCGATTTCTTCCGCCGATGGGAGTCCTGTTGGAGACACTCTCACAGCATCCATGTTCACGATCGGTCTCTTCTGCTAGTTACCGCTTACGACGACGAAGAAGGATAAGCAGCAAGGCGACGAGCGCGAAAGGGCCGAACCTTTTGAACAGTGGTCCACCCGCCGTGTCCAGTAAATCCACAGGTTCGGGTTCGGGCATGTCTACCTTTCGTGGCCCTGATTTATCTTCCTCCGAAGCGGTATCACCCGAATTATCTTTGTCTCCTGCAGGAATTTCGGAATCTCGCTCGTCTGGCGCGGGTGACGACTCAAGAAGCTTCTGTTCAAGGCTGTCTACGAACTGGCCTATTAGTTTTTCTGAAACGTCAGCCATTACTCCGCGACCAAACTGCGCGACTTTTCCAGTGACTTTCAGTTCGGTCGTAATCACGATATGGGTTCCGTCCCCATCCGCTGTCATCTCCGCCGTGACTTCCGCTGCTGCGTTACCCGCTCCACGAGTGTCACGCCCGGTCGCGTTGAGCACGACTCGGTGCTGACTCTGGTCTTTCTCTAGGAACTTGGCGACGCCTTTATATTGAGCCGTAATCGGTCCGACTTTGACCTTGACCTGACCCTTGAACTCTTCACCGTCGATCTCTGTGAGCTGTGCCCCTGGCATGCAGGGAGCGATGTATTCGACATCAGTCAAAGTCGCCCATGCTTGCTCGACCGGAACGCTGACTCGGAACTCGTTTTTCAACTCCATCTTCGGAGATCCTCCACAGTATCTATGTCGACGGGCGAGCCTTCGCAGGCTACCCGTTCAACTAGTTCTGGCCTCGCACGCATCAGCACACGCGCTCCTTCATCGCCGGATTCCGGCAAAAGGGGCCATACAGAACTAGCCAAACGCACAGGATTACCTATGCGCCCACCGTAGGTGGCAACGGCGATCGGAGACTCGCAAGCGGCGACCGACTGCCAAGCAGTGCTCGACACTGCTGGTTGGTCTCCTAGGCCCACGACCAGAGCATCAAAATCGCCGTGTTCAGCCCAACTGACGGCTGTCATCAGAGAAGTAGCGATCCCTTGTTCGTAATCCGGATTCTCGACCATTGTTAACTGGGGCCAACTCTTCAAAACCGACGCAACTGGTGCTGATCCGGTGACCACGAGCAAATCGGTCAAACCTGAATTCACCATCGACCTCGCGGCGCGCCTGACTACGGCTTCACCGTCAACGTCAGCCAGAAGCTTATGGCTGGGACCGGAATAGCGCGAACCGACTCCAGCTGCGAGAAGCACTCCTGCAATCTTCACGATTTCAGTACGACCTCGGCAGACCGAGGACTTTGTTTGAGACGTAGTTCAGCACCATCTCCTGACTGACCGGAGCAATCTTCATTAGACGGCTTTCTCTCCAGTAACGCTCGACGTCGTATTCTTTGGCGTAGCCAAAACCACCATGGGTTTGCATTGCTCGATCACAACAGTCAAATGCTGCTTCGGAGGCCAAGTATTTGGCCAGGTTGGCGTGTTCTCCGCAATCAAGTCCGTTGTCGTAACGCCATGAAGCATCCCGGATGACTAATTCCGCTGCATGCAGTCGCGCATGACTATCGGCCAAAGGAAATGCCAAACCCTGGTTTTGACCGATCGGTCGTCCAAAGATGATGCGATTGTTCGCATATGTAACAGCCTTGTTGAGAGCGGCTCTGCCTATTCCCAGGGCCTCACCTGATATGAGGATTCGTTCAGGGTTCAGGCCATCCAAAATGTATCGAAAGCCCTCGCCTTCCTCTCCAACTCGACGACTCACCGGAACCCGGAGACCGTCATAGCGAACTTCACAGGACACGACGGCGTTGCGTCCGACCTTGGGAATTGGCGTGATGTCAACTGCAGGGTCCTGTAGGTCAACCAACAGCAAGGTCATCCCCTGGGTCGGTCCGTCACACAGTTCTTTCGGTGTCGTCCTCACGAGTAATAGGCAAACGTCGCAATAAGGGGCTTTTGTGGTCCACACCTTGGCGCCGTTGATCACGTATTCGTCACCATCGCGTTCTGCCCGTGTGCGGATCGAAGTTGTATCAGTGCCTGCATCAGGCTCTGTGACGCCAAAAGCGGCGTGAAGCGACCCATCTGCGACTTTCGGCAAAATCTCATTGGCTAACTCAGGGGAACCGTATTTGCGCACAGGTTCCATGCCAAAAATCGAGAGGTGAATCGCTGAACAACCATTCATTGCGGCGCCGCTGGCTGCTACTTCTTCTAGAACAATTGACGCCTCGGTTATTCCCTGGCCTCCACCTCCGAATTCCTCCGGGATGGCGATACCCACCCATCCACCGTCCGCCATTGCTTCATAAAAATCCCAGGGAAATTCATGTTGCTCGTCTTTGTCTCGCCAATATTCGTCGGGAAACTGCGTACAAACACGGCGAACGCCGTCACGGATGGCTTCGTGGTCTTCAGAAGTAGAAAAGTCCATGAAAGGAACGGTAGTAGGCAGTCCGCCTCTTGGCTCAGTGAATCGAGCCTTGACCTTCGCTAAGACTTGGGGCATCGCGACCGGTGCGCATCGCAATAATCTCAGCGACAATAGAAACCGCTGTCTCTTCGGGGGTTCGGCCGCCGATGTCAAGGCCGATCGGCGACCTCACGCGGTCTAACTCTTCGACGGTTACTCCCTCCTCCACCAGGCGCGCGATCCTTTTTTCGTGAGTTTGGCGTGACCCCATTGCTCCGAGATACCCAACGCGAGTCGACAGCGCTCCGACGATCGCTGGTACATCAAACTTGGTGTCATGGGTGAGAACACATACCGCATCTCGGGGGCCAAGATCATCCCCTATTCGTTCAAGCAAGCGATCAGGCCAGTCGACCACAACCTCATCGGCCATCGGAAAGCGCCGCCGCGTCGCAAAGACCTCACGGGCGTCGCATACCGTCACCCTGAAACCGAGAAGCTTCCCTTGACCTGCCAAAGCTCGGGTGAAGTCGACGGCACCAAAAATCACCATATGGGGCCGTCGGGCATGAGATTCAATAAAAACGCTGAGCCCGTGTTGTCGAGCTTCGCCATCGGGCCCGTAGTGTCGAACCTCACTCGTACCTGCATCAAGCATCGCTATCGCGTCTCGACCAATCACTCGATCCAACTGTTCACTGCCCAGGCTGCCCATCCTCGCGCCTGATTCCTCGACCAGAAGTTTGGCCCCGATATTGGGTCCCTCAATGAGGGTCGCAAGAACGACAGGTGTCTCCGAGCGAATCAGATCTCGGAAGCGTTCATATATCGATGTCACCAATCCAGTTCCTCGATAAAAAGATGGATCGTGCCACCGCAAGTAAGCCCAACAGCGAACGCTTCGTCGTCGCTATACCCGAAAGAAGTAATACCGGCGCTTCTGCGGCCCTCCAACAACTCCAGAGCTTCGCCAACCACTGCCCCCTCCACGCACCCGCCTGAAACTGAGCCCGCTACTTCGCCGCCGCTGTTGACTGCCATCGCCGCGCCGGGGTCACGAGGACCACTGCCCTCAATATCTACAACCCGGGCGATAGCAACCCTTTGACCAAGCTGGCGCCACCTTTCGATGTCGTCGAAGATCTCATCCATATCAGAATGCTCCCACGTCTAGGTTGAAACCACTGCCGCGAGTCGTTCAAGCGACTCGAAGGAGTGGCCCTCAATGAATTCGTCCGTGTGGGGAAGTGCGGCGGCCATTCCTCCTGCTAAAGGCGCATATCCCGGTGTGTGCTTCAGGGGGTTGACCCATATCTGCCGATGACTCACCCTGTGTAAACGTTCCATCTGCTCGGCGAGGACCTCTGGCTCTCCACGATCCCAACCGTCGGAGAGAACCACCACTATCGATCCTCGTGCCATGCCTCTCAGCCCCCAAGAATCGTTAAATTCTCTCAAGGTCGCACCGAGGCGCGTACCTCCCGACCAGTCTGCTACTGCAGCAGAAGCAGCTCTCAGAGCTCCGTCTGGATCTCGAGAAGACAACTCTCGGGTGATTCGTGTTAGGCGCGTACCGATTGTGAAGGCCTCTACCCGCATTCTGCCTACAACCGTCGCATGCGCGAAACGTACCAACGCTCTCGCATAGGGTTCCATCGATCCCGAAACATCCAGCAGTAGGACAAGTCGCCGAGGGCGTCGATCCATTTCGAGGAACTCTCTGCGAATTGGTTCTCCACCAGTCGCGAGGGCCCGTCGGACGGTGCGACGTAAGTCGGGCACCAAGGTGCGATGCTTAGACGACACCTTTCTTCGAGAAGGGCGGGTCGTTGAGGTAAAACGAAGTTCCATCATTAGCCGTTGAAGCTCGGTTATCTCGTTGTCGCTACATTCGGCGAAATCTTTTTCTCTGAGGGTTTCTAGAGCGCTATATCTAACTCTCAGAGTTGGTCCCATGTCACGTTCATCGCCCGTCAAGAATTCCGCGTCTTCCTCAGCTGCGTCCGTAGCAAGCGTTACGGAGATCGGCGGCAACTCAACCTCGATGCCAGTCGCGCTCTTTCGTTCCCAAAACACAGCAAAGGCCCGGTCAAAGGTTGCGACATCGTTGGGGTCTGACAGGAGGGTCGACCTACCCGCCCAATAGACGTCTTCGCGAGAGCGGACACCCAGCAACCCAAGAGCTTCAACGAATGAAACAATCCTGCTCACCGGAACGTCCAAACCGGCTCCGCGAAGCAGCCGACCAAAGGCCGCCCCAATTTGCGCTGAATCGTTGACCCGGTCAGTTGCAAGACCTTCAGCCATTGGCAACAGCTGCCATAATCATCTCAATTCCTTGCGCTGTCACTCGCTCCTGGTCCTCGCGGTACTTCAACACTGCGCCGAGCGTCGCCGCAATCGTGTGCTCATCTAGACGAGTTTCTCCCAACTTTCCAAGAGCAGTCGCCCAGTCAATCGTTTCGGCAACTCCGGGCGGCTTGTAAAGGCCCATGCCTCGCATGGCGGCAACAGCAACCGCTACCTGCTGAGCTAACGCTTGTTTCACATCAGGCGACTTAAGTCTGATTATCGCAACTTCTCGTTCAAGAGTCGGGTGATTCACCCAGTGATACAGGCATCGTCTTTTCAGCGCGTCGTGTACATCCCTGGTCCGGTTTGAGGTAATCACGACCAAGGGGGAATCCTCACCCCCGAAGGTTCCCAGTTCGGGGATCGTGACTGTGTTGTCGGAGAGGACTTCCAAAAGAAAGGCTTCGAATTCGTCATCAGCTCGGTCAACTTCATCAATCAATAAAACCGGCCGTTCTGAATCAGAATGGTCGATGGCTCGAAGTAATGGCCGTCGAATCAAAAAGCGCTCAGAATAGAGCTCGTCTTCGACGACTTTGGTTTCACTCTCGGCTCTGCCAGCAACTTCGGCGGTGCGAAGATGGAGAAGCTGCCGGGTGTAATCCCACTCATAAAGCGCCTGCGCCGAATCGATGCCTTCGTAGCACTGAAGTCGAATGAGTTCGCCACCAGTCCACGTAGCGAGCACCTTGGCAAGTTCGGTTTTCCCAACGCCGGCATCTCCTTCGAGAAAGAGGGGACGCTCCATCGACATCGACAAATAGACGACTGTGGCGAGGCCCTCATCGGTCAAATAGCCCTGATCGCTTAGAGCAGCACTAACTTCAGCGGGGGAACTAGGGACCTTGAACATGCGTCAAACAGACTACGACCTTGAACCGATTTATCCCTCACCCGACCTACATTCGGCATGAGGCCATCGGTTGCGGATAACTTGCCGCGAGAACATTCGAAGGGATTTAGATATGGATCTGGGTATCAGTGGACGAACAGCCGCAATCGCCGCGGGGTCTGCAGGTCTGGGGCTTGGCGCAGCTAAGGCCCTTGCTGCCGACGGCGTTCAAGTAGCCATTTGTGGGCGCGATCCCGCCAAGCTAGCCGCAGCTGCCGAAGCCATTGGTGGCGACGTAGTCACCTTAGAAGCAGACTTATCGAAGCCCGACTCTGGTCGAGCATTCGTTGAAAACGCAATCGACGCGTTGGGCCAGCTAGACATACTCGTTACCAATGCGGGGGGCCCTCCTCCAGGGACCTTTGTAGACACCGATCTGGATGCCTACCAAGCCGCTTTCGATATGAACTGTCGGTCCATGATCGAAATGTGTCGAACCGCCATACCCGCGATGCAAGAACGCGGCTGGGGGCGCGTGTGCGCCATCACCAGCGTCGGCGTCAAGCAACCAATCGGATACTTAATGGCCAGTTCTGTCGCCCGCGCGGGGTTAACTAGTTTTCTGAAAATCACTGCCCGAGAAGTGGCAGCCGATGGAGTGACCATCAATTCAGCTCAGCCCGGTACTCACTGGACCGACAGGGTCGCAAAGATTGTCCCAGACAAAGAAACAGCGGCCGCTTCCGTCCCCGCGCGCATCACAGGTCACCCAGATGATTTTGGCGCAGCGGTGGCCTTTCTCTGCTCCGAACAAGCAAAATTTATTACCGGAACAGGGTTGCTAATCGACGGAGGCCAAGCAGCAGGGCTGTTGGATTGATTAGCCCTCCGGCAATACAAAGTTCAGCTACGAGACTCCGGCGGCTTCCAACGCCCTTCGGGTGAGAACGCGGGCTAAATGTGCCCGATATTCAGGCGATGCGTTCAGGTCTGTAGGAGCGTCGGTTCCTTCGGCGGCGTGTTCTGCCGCGTCCTCAGCGGAAGCTCCTCCCCCTAACGCTTCTTCCACGGCCGCAGCTCGCAAGGGGGTCGAACCCATGTTCACCAAAGAGACCTGCGTCGCACCTTGCACTTCGACGGCTGCGACCCCGACAATGGCCCAATCCTGGGCACGACGGTTGAACTTTTGGTAATTCCAAGAATCTCCCGGGGCCTTCGGGACTCTAATTTCAGTGACCATTTCGTCGTCTGAAAGAGAGGACTCGAAGTAACCGGTAAAGAAATCTGATGCGTGGATCTCGCGGTCTCCATCCGGTCCCTGAGCTATCAACGATCCACCTAACGCCAAAACGGCGGCCGGGAGATCGGAGGCGGGATCGGAATGCGCTAAAGAGCCTCCAATGGTCCCGCGATGCCTGACCTGAGGGTCCCCGACTTTGCTCGCTACATGAGCGAGAATCGGACACTCTGCTACGAGGAGGTCACTCGTCTCTAGGCTTCGGTGGCTGGCTAACGCTCCAATCGCTATGTGGTCGTCTCGGTCGTCGATGTAACTAAGGTCGGTTACTTGTCCAATATCCACCAGAACAGTAGGAACAGCGAGCCGGAGCTTCATCATGGGAATGAGGGAGTGGCCTCCTGCTAAAAGCTTCGCCTCATCGCCATATTCGGCGATGAGAGCGACAGCCTCTTCAGACGAGCCCGCCCTCTTATAGTCAAAGGCAGCTGGAATCATTCGCCAAGCCTTTCAACTTACGTCCTGGCCGCTACAGGCCAGAACTGCTTTAACAATGTTGTGGTACCCGGTGCATCGGCAGAGGTTGCCCTCGAGCCCCTCGCGCACCTCAGCTTCGCTCGGGACAGGGTTTTCTTCCAGGAGAGAACAAGCAGCCATAACCATTCCAGGGGTGCAATATCCGCACTGGAGGCCGTGGTGCTCGCGAAAGCTCTCCTGCATGGGATGGAGTTGTTCGGCGGAGGGAGCGAGCCCCTCAATAGTTGTGACTTCGTGTCCATCGGCTTGCACCGCAAGCATGGTGCAAGACTTCACTGATTCGCCGTTGACATGAACGGTGCATGCTCCGCACGATGAGGTGTCGCAACCAACATTCGTGCCTGTAAGCCCAAGCTCCTCACGTAGGTAATACACCAACAAGGTGCGAGGCTCCACATCGGTCACGCTGTTCGCGCCATTAACGGTGACGCTAATCTCCACAATCGTCCCCTTCCTCCAACAGCCGGGCAGCCTCTCGGCCGGCCCCAATCATGCCTTATCGGAAGCACTAGTGCAGCACCGAAAGCTTTACTAGCCACTTAAAATCGAATTCTGATTCCAAGTAGCCGCTCCCAAAGAGGATGTCTCAACTCTCGACTTTCTCTCGGCGGTCACCATGCCCACCAAATTTCGTGCTGATTTTCGTAGCTATAAGCACCTAATTCAAACAGATGTTAGATAAGTTGCAGGGATGGCAATGGTGGAATCAGACAGCCAACACACCACAAACACTAAGCATCAAATATTAGAAAACGCTCGTGAGTTATTCGCTGTGCACGGGTATGACGGCACTTCGATCCGACAATTGACGGCCAGTCTGAACATCACACCCGCTGCTCTCTACTATCACTTTGCGTCCAAGAACGACGTGTTAGAGGGCCTTGCTGCGACGCTGCACGACAGCAGCGACGCCCTCCTCAAGCGGATCCGTAACTTCGATCAAAGCGACGGGTCCATGCGCGAGGCGCTTGGTCAATATTACGATTTACTTGCCGATGACATTCACGTGTTTCGCCTGGTATACAACGATGCCGCAATACAACACAGCCCCATCGGGCACCGGTTGCGCGCTCAAGCTCGAGAGTTTTACGCCTACTTGGTTGGGCCGGATCCGTCTGTGGAGGACCGAATGCGAGCTGCCGGCGCGGTTGGCATTATTCGGCTCTCGCTGGAGCAGCGGGGTGTGGAACCAGCGAAGTACCGTGACATCATCGTCGAGCGCGCTTTTCGCGTGATGACCGACGCATAGCTGCATCAGTATCTGTTACTCGATCACTTTGCGGTCCCGGTGACTAGATATTCCACTCCTGGTAAATGCCAACTTGGCGGGAGTTTGATTATGTCGGCCGGGACAACGACGCGAAAGATCTCATCTCCGGGACGCACAAGCGACAAATACTCCCGCGCCTGACGCTCCACGACTTTCCGATCCCGTGCACGTTCGAGTTGCATTTTGAGCTCTTCTCGTTGCTCCTCAAGTTCACTCAACAGTTGTTCGCGNCGATCGATGANTTTCCCNTGGTCGCGGTATTGCCGATATGGGAGCAGGGACGCTGCTGCCAAGGCGATAACGGCCAGCAAAACTAGGGAGATGGCGGTTCTTCTTCCCAGNCTTCCNAAACGCAATCGCGCGCCGCTGAAAAGAAGTCGCCGCAGGCGAGTCGAACCTGANGCGGGAGGAACAACTTGCGAATCTCTCGCCACGGAGTCTGGACGNCTAGTCCAGCGCCAACGCGGCACGACCCCTGTACGCCGCGGCTTCACCTAAATCTTCTTCGATGCGCAACAGCTGGTTGTACTTTGCAACCCGGTCCGAGCGAGCCGGGGCTCCAGTCTTTATTTGGCCNCAGTTGGTGGCGACGGCGAGATCCGCGATCGTTGTGTCTTCGGTCTCGCCGGATCGGTGAGACATAACACTCGTGTACCCACTCGTCGCAGCCAATTCAACGGTGTCTAACGTTTCGGTGAGGGTACCTATCTGGTTGACCTTGACAAGAATTGAGTTGGCGACGCCGCGGGATACTCCATCCTCGAGACGCGCGCTGCTGGTTACGAACAGATCGTCACCGACCAGTTGCACGTTCTTTCCCAAAGCAGAGGTGAGTAACGNCCAGCCATCCCAGTCTTCTTCGTCCATTCCATCTTCAACCGAGACGATCGGATACCGGTGACACAACTGGGCGAGGTACTCGGCAAACTCCTCCGAATCNAGGGTTCGCCCTTCGCCTTTCAGCTGGTATCTGCCCTCGCGGTGGAATTCTGACGCCGCCACATCAATAGTCAATGCGACATCGTCTCCCGGTGTGAACCCAGCATGTTCTATCGCTTCTACCAATAACGCNAATGCCTCTTCGTTGCTNGCCAAGTTTGGGGCGAATCCGCCTTCGTCGCCTATCGCCGTTGATAGTCCACGGTCCTTCAACACATCTTTGAGAGCGTGATACGTTTCCACCCCCCACCGAAGAGCTTCCGAAAACGACGCCGCTCCGACNGGCATGATCATGAACTCTTGAAGGTCGACGTTGTTGTCGGCGTGCTCTCCTCCGTTTATGACATTCATCATTGGNACTGGCAGAACATGCGCGTTTGCTCCGCCGATGTAACGGTATAGAGACGAACCGGTTTCGGCGGCGGCGGCGTGTGCCGAGGCCAACGAAACTCCTAGAAGCGCATTGGCTCCGAGCCGCTTCTTGTTGGCTGTGCCGTCGAGGTCGATCATTGTCCAATCAAGGGCGCGTTGATCGAGCGCGTCAAGGCCGGACAACGCTCTGGCGATTTCTGTGTTGATGTTGTCGACTGCGGTCAACACCCCTTTGCCGAGAAATCGTTGACCTCCGTCACGCAATTCGACTGCTTCAAATTGGCCGGTTGAGGCACCCGATGGGACTTGAGCCCGCCCNTTGAAACCGCTTTTCAANTCAACTTCAGCTTCGACAGTTGGGTTTCCTCGGGAGTCAATGACTTCTCGACCCAGCACATTCACAATGCTGCTCACTGAANTGCTCCGAGAGAGGTTGGTAAGTGCGAGAGATTCATAGGTTCAAGACCGATGGTAGCCCTGGCTAGAACCAATATCGCAGGCTGGACTCAACCTTTGCTTCGTTCTGCGGCTTTAATTGCCGCCCATTGCGCGACTAGCTGTTCCTTATTCGGCATGGGAGCGTTGGGATCCCGGTCGAAGACATGGGGGTGTCTTCGAATCATTTTGTCTCGGATTCCGTCGGCCACGTCAGCGAGATCAAACAGACCGTCCTCCTCTCCAATCGCGCTGTGAAGCATTATTTGAAAAAGCAAATCCCCGAGCTCTTCGATTAGGGCGCCTACCGAANCAGCGCGGCCATCCATTAGTTCGATCGCTTCNACGACTTCTGTCGCTTCTTCGACGACGTAGGCGACCAAACTTGAATGGGTTTGATCTCGATCCCAAGGACATTCTGATCTTAACCGCGCGACTAAATCATGTAGTTGAGCAATCGAGTGCCCTGATCGGGATCCGGGTAGTTCCGGTATCCAGAGAGACGTTAGGTGATCTGGGTCGAAGGCTTTGTCGAGCTCCGTCCATTCGATTTCAAAGACAGTCTCGGCGTCGGATCCCAATCGCTGCAGGACCGTCACCACCGGGCCCTCGTCAACATCCAAAGAGAGTTTGATGTCCGAAAGCACGAATCGATCGTCGCACTGAGCAACCAAAACCGGTCCCCTCAAGTCAGCGACTTCTGATTCGAACTGTTGGCCATCGACAATGGTGACTCCGTGTTGAACGGGGTCTACCCTCAGTCTGTCCCAGGCCAAATCAAGGAACGATATCGCTGGCAGNATTTCGAGTTGAATGTCAGCTCGGAGCCGAAGTAACTCAACGGTGCGTTCCGCGACCAGGGGTGACCCGGGCACGAGATANGCGATCTTTCCGTGTTCATGTGCCTCAGACACGAGCCGGTCAACGATTGCCGAATAAGCCTCNGCTATCGAGTTGGAGCGGTCGTAGAGAGCGTCAAAAGATTCTTGATCATTGAAGACTACGGCCGATGGATGAATTCGGGTACGCAAATAGGTGGGACAGTTATCGACCAAGTCGTGGACCGCTGGGGNCAAGAAGTTAATNTCTCCGGGTCCAAGTCCTGCGACGACGATTTTCGACAAGGTCCCACTACCGAACAGGTGCTACGGACAAGCCGGTCGAATCCCAGGTTCCCACATTCGNATCGACGCTCACTTGGTACTCNGTGACAAGATCGCCAAGGACTTGTTGNGCGAAGGGACCTAGCGCAGCTGGATCTTTCTCCTCTTCAAGCAGGTCACGCAGAACGAAGATCAACCACAGCCGGCCAGTAGGGCTGTATTCCGATGCCATCGAAACCGCTTCCGATATGTCCCCGATGGACATCTCTCCCAAAGGCGCAGCATTTTCTCCGAAGGTGCTAGCCCACGTCAGTAAATTCTCGCAGCCAACGTCTCCGTCTCTCGACGTGGTAGTTCCCGGCGCGTTCATTTCAGCGGCNACCGCCGCGGCTGGTGCTCCAGCGCTCAACCTTGCTCGGGCGTCGTCGGCTTCGGCTCGGGTGGTAACCGCTATCAGGGTGACGCAGTGGGGTGTGGAGAATTTTTCGAGCCGAGGGTNTTGGTTGAACNCTTTTTCGCGGGCCCANTCCTCAAAACCGCCAGCAAGATGTGCCTGAACTTGTGAATTCAGGCGTTCGTCATTGACTTCGAATTCGATGGCGAANCCGGCTTCGTGAATGGCTACCGCCGCGAGTCTGAGTCTCAACATAGACGTGAGTCGAGCGAGAAATTGTTCGCTTCGGGGATTCGCTGGGTTGACCAGGCCGCTGGGCGGGGAAGCAACCAAGCTCGCAAGAACCTCTTCAACGGTGANATCGCCTTTAGGGTGCGAAGCTACGACTTTGTTGGGATTCATTAGAGCTAGCGCCATTTGGTAATCGGTGCGCAGNGCTACACCATCGTCATCTTGATCGATCTGGTCGAAAATTTCGTCTCGCGAAAACTCCTGATCGCCGTTGGAAGGGCCTCCACAGCTGGCTGCNGTCAATACCAACAAACANCCNGCCGCTATTGCCANGAGACGACGGCATTTNNGGAAGTAATGANCCACGGCGGAAAGGGTAGGCGCTGAACGAGTTAATCGGTGGGCCGAAGTTCGCGAAGAAAGGCAAAGANCTCGCCTGCCAGATTCGNTCCCGCAATCTTTGTGCGCAAAGTCAACTCCTTGAGATCTTCCTTGTAGGTGCCACCCGTGTATGGCCCATCATTTATCAATCGTTTGAAACGCACTTGTTCACTGTGTTTAAGTTCGATTGGTGATATCCGCACTCGGTCACGGTTCGCGACGCTAATCTCCGTCACTTTTAGACGCGTGCACTCCGCTCTTAGNANCCCNATATGAAGAAGTGCCTGCGCTGCTTCCGGGACAGGTCCGTATCTGTCGGTCCATTCGGCCTCTATGTCGGCCACCTCCACAAGTTCCGTCACCGCTGCGAGCCGTCGGTATGCTTCAAGACGTTGTTCTTCAAGATGCACGTAGTTGTCTGCAAGATAAGCCTGGATCGGTAGATCGATGTTGATGTCGCGCGATGCCTTGACGGGTTCACCCTTAAGTTCTGCCACTGCCTCAGTAACCATCTCGCAGTAAAGGTCATAGCCGACTGCGGCGATGTGACCCGATTGGGCGCCTCCGAGAAGGTTGCCCGCACCGCGAATTTCGAGGTCTCGCATCGCGATTCGNAAGCCCGANCCTAATTGTGTTGATTCTCCGATCGTTCTGAGGCGTTCGAAGGCTTTTTCGGTCAGGGTTCGGTTGGGTGGATAAAAAAGATATGCGTATGCGCGTTGCCCAGACCGCCCGACTCGTCCTCGAATTTGATGTAGTTGTCCGAGTCCCATCATGTCGGCGCGGTCCACCACGAGNGTATTGACACTGGGCATATCAATACCGGATTCGATGATCGTGGTGCAGACAAGAACGTCGTAGCGCCGTTCCCAGAAGTCGATCACTACCTGCTCGAGGGAGCCTTCGTCCATCTGCCCGTGGGCGACTCCGATGCGAGCCTCGGGAACCATTCTGCGAAGCTGCTCTGCAATTTCATCGATGTCTTCAACGCGGTTGTGAACAAAGAAGACTTGTCCTTCGCGGAGCAGCTCTCGCCTCATCGCCTCCGCTACTGCTCTGTCGTCGTATTCACCAACGTGTGTGAGGATCGGCTGTCGTTCGGCTGGAGCCGTATGCAAGAGAGAGAGATCTCGGATGCCTGTAAGGCTCATTTCCAACGTTCGGGGGATCGGAGTAGCGGTGAGCGTTAGTACGTCTATCTCAGTTTTGAAGTGCTTTATGACTTCCTTATGTGAGACTCCAAACCTTTGTTCCTCATCGACAATTAACAACCCCAGGTCCTTGAACCGGACGTCTTCAGACAGCAGGCGGTGCGTCCCAATGAGAACGTCGACGCCACCCTCGGCTGCGTCAGCAATGACACGTCGTTGTTGNGAAGGTGTGAGGAAGCGACTGAGAGCCTCNACCGTCACTGGGTGATTAGCGAACCTTTCAGTGAAGGTTTGGTGGTGTTGCTGGGCTAAAAGGGTAGTCGGCACTAGTACGGCTACCTGTTTTCCGTGGGCTACGGCGCTGAATGCTGCCCGCATCGCGACTTCNGTTTTGCCGAAGCCGACGTCACCACATACGAGCCTGTCCATCGGCTGCGGCGATTCCATATCGGAAAGCACATCGCGAATGGCAGTCGCCTGGTCAGGTGTTTCTTGAAAGGGAAACGATTCGGAAAGTTCCCGCATCCAGGGNGTATCTGAGGGAAATGAATNTCCGGAGGTANGCAGCCGAGANTGATANAGCACCACCAACTCTTGGGCAATTTCAGAAACGGCATCTCGAACTCGCGCTTTTTGTTTCGCGAATTCAGTTCCGCCCATGCGGCTTAGCGCTGGTGTTTCCCCTCCTTTATAGGGTCTGATTAGCTCAATTTGATCGCTCGGCAGATAAAGCTTGTCCGTTCCCTTGAAGTCGAGTACCANATAGTCGCGTTCGGAACCCATGAGAGTGCGGTGCTCCATGCCGCCATACCGGGCGACTCCGTGATGGTGGTGGACAACATGATCGCCTGGTTGTANGTCCTCGAAGGTTTGTTGTGCGTCTGATCGGGGACGCGGAGAACGGTGTGTTCGCCGTCGACCGGTGATGTCTCTTTCCGTGAGTACGGCTAACGCGAGAGAGGGCGCTATGAAGCCTCGTTCGAGTGGCGCAACGAGCACATGCCCGCCGGACTCCCCGTCGTAAGGGGTTGTTGTATGTACCTGNAGATCTATGTTCTCTGAACTCAGNGTTTTTGCCATTCGCTGTGCTGACCCTTGNCCATTTGCAGCAATGATTAGATGTTGGTTTGGCGCAACCGATAGTTCCCTTACTTGATCNAGGAGGCGTTTGGGGTCTCCGGCGGCGGTCTCCCACCGGCGAGTCTCGAATCTGGGTTGAGTTGGTCCCGTGGAGGTACTATCGATGGCCCAAACTCCAGCTGTGGATTGTTTAAGCATCCGTTCGAACGGAACGTGAAATCCCGGAAAACGACGTGGGTTCCCNTTGTCGTCCAGGGCCTGCCAGGTACTCGCGAGCGCCTGTGCTAGATCCGTCTCCTCGGCAATCAGGTCTGAAGATCGATCTTTGAGTCGTTTCGGCTCGATCAACAGGACTAGAGCCTCAGAGTCAAGTAAATCNGCAACAACCAATTCATCGACAACAAGCCACGGTANCCANGACTCCATGCCATCGAACAACTCCCCTCTCGCAATACGCCTCCACTGGTCAGTTCCCCAGGGTTCTGTTGCGATGAGTTCCTGTGCTCGTCTGCGAATCGCAGGATTGGGTCGCATCTCTCGAGCGGGCGCAACAGTGCAAGAATTCATTTCGCTGGTCGATCTTTGATCCGCTACGGAAAACATCGTGAGGCGTTCGACCTCGTCTCCCCACAAATCGAGCCGNATAGGAAAGTCGGCGGTAGACGGAAAAATGTCGATGATGCCGCCTCGCACAGCGAACTCGCCTCGGTGCTCAACCTGGAATTCGCGCCGATAGCCGAGACGAATCAGCGACTCGGACAGAATCGAAATGTCAGCCGTGCCGCCACGACGCACCTCGAGTAACTCGACGTCCCGTGCGTCGGGCGTTAGGCGTTGGAGTAGCGCTCTNACNGGCGCGACGACAACATCCGGGCAACGGCCCTCCCTCAGTCGGCTNAGGAAATCGAGGCGTCGTCCCATGGTTTCCACACCAGGGCTGACTCTTTCGAAGGGAAGCGTTTCCCATGCCGGAAAAACTCCGACTCTGTCGGATCCCAACCAGATCACCAGATCATTTCTCAACATTTCGGCTTCATTGGCCGTCGGNGNCACCACCAGTATTGGCGTCCGATCAGATGTGTCGGCCAGGCGGGCGATAAAGAACGCCTGAGCCGCCTCGGATACTGCTACTTCTGCGTTCTTCNGACCGACGAGCNGATTTAGGACACCATCGCCAGATTTTCGACCTGGTANNGACGAAAGAAGCCCGACGCTGTTCACGGCGACAGACCGTTGATGTCATTCATTGCTTGATCGACACCATCTCGAGTGATTGTNTCGATGGCGTCGACTCCGACATCAACAGCTCTGTCTAGTAGTGACCGATCAGCTTTGGANGGTTCCCTGAGGACCCAAGCTTTTCCGGCTTGCGGATTCGGCGGTTTCCCNATACCGATTCTTACTCGAATGAACTCGTCTGTCCCAAGATGCTGTCGGATCGATTTGAGGCCATTGTGACCCGCTCCTGAACCACCAAGTTTTACCTTTACCCGTCCGGGTTCTAAGTCCAGTTCGTCATGAACGACAATCACACGATTCACTTCTTCCACGCCGTTTCGACGAATCAGCAGAGCGGCTGATTCTCCGCTTANGTTCATAAATGTGGTCGGGCAGGCCAACACCACGCGCAGGCCGGCGAAGTCCGTGGTGGCCACCTGAGCCAGATCGTGTCGCGAGTGACGAAGAGANGCTCCGGCCACCTCCGCCAGTCGCTCGACAACCTCATGTCCCAAGTTGTGGCGCGTCCCTAGAAACTGNTCGCCGGGATTACCCAGACCTAAAACCAAGTAGTCNGCCCGAGTGCCGCGCCGCTGTGCGGCGCGGCGAAAGACCGACACGACTAGTCAACTTATCGGTCGTCGCCGGAATCGTCGCCGGTTGCTTCGGCGTCGTCTGAGTCCTCGNCGTCAAGTTCTTCGCCCTCTTCGAGCTCATCGGACTCTTCATCTTCGGCTTCTTCGGCTGCAACTGCTGCTCTACTCCGTTGACCTATAGCGATAAGCGCGTCGTCCTCAACCTGCGGTATGACACCGCTTCCCATTTCNATATCTGAGACCCGAATGGGATTCTCGATAGACATTTCTGAGATGTCGGCTTCNAATAGTTGAGGAATGTTGCCAGCGGGGGCTTCGACGGTAAGNGTCATCATTTGTTGCTGAACGACAGCCCCTTCCCTACCAACGATGAGTGCTTCTCCTACGAGGGAGATCGGAACGTCAACAATCAGTCGCTGATCTAGATCTATAAGCATGAAATCAACGTGNGTAACGCGATTTGCTATGGGGTCGCGTTGCATATTCTTGACGATGGTCAGGTGGTCACTGCCATCTACGTCAAGCGTGATTACCGCGTTGGGACCNGCAGCGTTGAGGGCGGCTCGAAACTTCGGCCTGTCAAGCGTCACCGGGAGTGGCTCAGATCCCTGGCCGTAGACGACAGCTGGGATTNTATCGGTACGGCGAAGACGCCGCGAGGAACGACTACCAGGCGTCCGGCCGGTCTCAGCTTCCAGCTTCAGATCTGACGACATCGCTGATTACTCCTGCGAATAGGGACAGCAGAACGTCTTCTTACGAAANCATCCTGCGGGGGCTGACCATTGTAGAGCCAGCGTTTGCTCATCACTCACCCCCAGATCGGGGCAACCGTTTTAGAAAAGATTTTCGCCATCGAAGATCTCGGATACAGATGTGTCCTCNAAGACCGATTCGAGGGCATCGGCGAGAATACCCGCGGCGCTCAGCACTTCTAATTTGTCAAAACGTTTTGCTTCAGGCAGGGGCACCGTATCGGTCACCACAACTTTGCTCAGTTCAGAGGATTTGAGTCGATCGACGGCAGGGCCGGAGAAGACAGCNTGTGTTGTCGCGCACAAGACTTCGGAGGCACCATGTTCGACAAGGGTGTCNACGGCCGCACATATCGTTCCGGCAGTGTCGACCATGTCGTCGATGATGACGCAAGTTCGATTACTGACGTCACCCATTACCCCAAGTGCTTCGACTTCGTTGTGGGTATTCGCNGCGCGACGCTTGTANATAGTCGCTACTTCGCAGTCCAGCCTTTTTGCGTAGCGCTCAGCGACCTTTACCCGCCCCGTATCGGGCGAAACAATCACTGACCCCTCNGGAATCACGGACTGTAGATACTCGATTAGCACGGGCGCAGCGGTGAGATGATCAACTGGGCCTTCAAAAAACCCTTGGATCTGTCCGCTGTGCAGGTCGATGCTNACAAGTCGATCAGCGCCCGCTCGGCGTAGGAGGTCCGCAACAAGTCGTGCGGTTATTGGCTCTCGGCCTTGTGCTTTACGGTCTTGTCGCGCGTAACCATAAAAGGGAGCGACAGCGGTGATCCGCTTAGCTGAAGCNCGCCGTGCTGCGTCCACCATGATGAGATGTTCCATCACCGCGTCGTTTACGCTCATATCTTCCGTTGCCGCGTGCGTCTGAATGATGAAGACATCACCACCACGAACCGATTCTTCAAAGCGGCATTTGATTTCGCCATTGGCGAAATCAATAATGCCTGGATTCCCAAGTTCAATACCCAAGTGGCCGGCGATGTCACTCGCGAGAGCCGGGTTTGCCCGGCCCGTGAATANATGTAGGCGTTTTTTGGTTACGAGCTCCATCACAGCTCCTGCTTNAAGATGAGTTAAAGAACGGCCCCGTGACAGTACCCGACGCGACCTCGACGCCCGAGTCCAATACCGCGTAAGGGCCAATTCGGCAATTGTCTTCGATNCGAGATTCCACGGCCGAGGTCGACTGAATCTGACATTGCGCGCCTACAAACGTGTCAGTCAAGCGCACGTCNGGGCCTATCTGGCTACCTTCGCCNATCACACAATCACCCTGTAAGAGAGTGTTCGGAAAAAGTGTCACATCAGNTGACAGTACGACTGTCGCGTCGATGTAGGTGGCATCGGGNTCCAACATCGTAACGCCCGCCGCCATCCATTTACTGTTTGTTCGTTGTCTCAAAACTGACTCGCATTCGGCTAGCTGCTGGCGATCGTTNACCCCGTGTATTTCGTCAGGGTCGTCGATAACTAGGGCAGCCACTGAATGTCCCGTGCCGCTTAAGACCTTGACGACATCGGTCAGGTAGTACTCGCCCAGGGCATTGCGGGTACCAACTTTCCTAAGGGCTGCCATGAGCACGCTGCGATCGAAACAATAAATCGAAGTGTTGACTTCACAGATCTCAAGTTCTTCGGGCGTCGCGTCAATATCCTCGACGATCCGGTCGACTTGACCGTCACCTTCACGCACTACCCGTCCATAGCCTCTCGGGTCTTCAAGCTGCGCGGTCAACAAGGTCGCCGCGGCACCCGACTCGACATGCGTTTGGTGCAGTTTNACCAGNGTTGATGATCTAAGGAGCGGCGTGTCGCCTGGGAGAACCATCAGGTCAAACTGGTCATCGTCCAGTTCATGAGGCTCAAGAGACTGAAGTCCTACAGAGACAGCGTCGCCGGTGCCGCGCTGGACAGTTTGTTCCACAAACTCAACTCGCAGAGCGTCAGCTGCTTGTTCGTGCAAAATCTTGGTTACCGTCTCGGCCTCATAGCCAACAACCACTACGGTGCTTTCNAAGTTGAGCGCCTCCAGGGCCTCCATGACATATCCCGCCATCGGCCGGCCACACAGAAGATGGAGTGGCTTCGGTTGTAGTGATCGCATACGCGATCCTCTACCTGCAGCGAGCACCATCGCTCCTATGCGACGTTCGGATGAAANTCGGTTCACGTCGAATGGTTCCATTCTTCGGATTATGTGGTCGCACCGAGAACTTAGTCGCAGCTTGTCCGCTCGGGGAGGAGGGCTCGAACCTCCATTGTCGGGACCAAAACCCGATGTCCTGCCAGTTGAACGATCCCCGACCATCGATTCGCTGATAGCGCACCGTTGATACGTCCAGCCTAACGACGGCAGCCCTCCGATAAGGGTCGCAGAAGGGAACAAAACCCGTGGAATGTCACGTTGGGTCTTGCCNGTGCTCCAGCTACCCTGCAGGTCCACATGGGGTCTTTAGTCAAAAAGCGACGTAAACGTATGCGCAAGAAGAAGCATAAGAAGATGCTCCGACGTACTCGTTATCAACGTCGCAACAAATAAACATCTAAGCGCCAATTAGCGAACCGATTCTTTCGCTGCAGCTCCTGTGGGGGCAGGCCGCGTCGTATGGACGGTTTGCGAGGCAACGCCTTGATACGCNAACGTTTCGTGACGGCCTTCAACAAACCACGTGCTCCCACTCCCGGCGAGGCGGGCGCGGGTTCCCGTAGCGTCGCTCAAGGCGTCTCTCCACTCCNCTAATTCGGGTTCAACTTTGATCGCGGCATCTTCAAGATCNTTTCCATACGGTCCTANCGGTCCGTTGAGCTTGTCCCATGCGTCATAGACCTCTGCAGTCGATACCCCAAATGGCGGAATTAAAAGGGTGACCTCTTGGTCGACATGAGGCAAAGGATCAATGATTTCGCCAATGCCTCGAACTCGAGCTCTACCTCCCACAAGACAAAATGCTACGTCGGCTCCTAGGCCTGCAGCCGCCACCGGGTCGTCGAACTTAGCCCATCGCAAGATCGCTGCGGCGTTCGCAGATCCNCCTCCCAGGCCCGCTCCTGCGGGAATCCTTTTTTCGACGGTGACATGAGAATCGCGACCGACTAGCTCTAATGCACCACTTATGAGGTTGTTCTCGTCGAGGGGTATCTCTAAGCCAGAACCAACGGGGCGGATGATCAAACCTGAGCCCTCTGAAAGAAGAAGCTCATCACAGAGATCAACAGAAACCATCTCGGCNTCAATTAGGTGGTAGCCATCATNGCGAAGTCCGGTCACACGTANCGAGAGAGTGAGCTTCGCTGGAGCGATCAAACGGGTNATANTCATCGTTTTGTACTAACGGNGCTTCGNGCCAACGCTAGCCAGTCGAATAAATCAAGTTCTTCCGGTCTTGAGGTCGGCGCTATGTCNGCTCTTTCCATNGTNCCTTCGTCGACGTGGCCCTTCAAACTATTGCGGAGCATTTTTCTTCGTTGGTTGAACCCAANTCGAAGAAGTTCAATNAGTTTNGCTTCTGCCTCCGGTTCGACACCGCGCTCAACTCGTTCAATTGCGACNAGCGCCGAATTGACTCGAGGTCGCGGATAGAAGACCGACGGCGGCACTTGACCCACTAACGAGGCGTTCCCTCTAAGCGCTACTCGAACTGAGACCGCCCCATACGCGGAGTCGCCCACCGTCGCAGCCAATCTTTCACCCGCTTCTTGTTGNACCATGACAAGNAGCCGGTCAACGGATTGAACCTCGTCGAGCACGGTCAATACGGTNGTGGTCGCAATGTTGTAGGGAAGATTCGCTACTAATTCCCANCCGAAACCAGGAAGAGTTGCATCCCATTCNAGATTTCGCACATCTGCTTGAATCACGCGGGCACCATGGCCTACAAGATCCGTAAGAGCTGGAATCAAAGCCTTGTCGGTCTCTATGGCCGTTACTTGAGCTCCGGTTTCCATAAGGGCGAGAGTCAAGGACCCTAGGCCCGCGCCGATTTCAACAACGCGACTCTCGGGCCCGACACCTGATTGACGCGCGATACGGCGAACCGTATTGGGATCGACAACGAAGTTTTGACCAAGACTTCTCTTCGGATCTATTTCCGCGTCGTCGAGTATGCGGCGGACCTCAGCGATCGACAAAGTCATTGCCGAACCTGCCATCTCGTCCAACCAAAATACTTCTTGCAGCCAGGCCAACCATTCCAACCTTGAGCTTGCCACAACAGATTGGCCCGATAGATCTGTTCTTCCTTGGAGGCATCTGCGGGGTTTCCGGTCCCACCCATCCATTGCCATGAGCCCAAAGCGAACTGGAGACCTCCAAAATATCCGTTTCCAGTATCCACATCCCAGGTGCGACGCGATTCGCACCACGCGACGCGGTCCCACATGTCCAATGTCGGCCAGGTGTCAAGATAGGGCTGCCCAAATATTGCTGATCTGACGTGTGGTTCAACGGATTCGTGTTCGGGTTGCTCGCTAATCGGAAGGAGGACCGCAGCATTAGTTGTGGGAACAAGGCTTGCTGCCACAGTTGTAGTTGGAACCACCGACGTCGACGTAACCACAGGATTTTCGCGAACCACCGANGTCGACGCNNCAACAACCACNGACGTCGACGTAACCACAGGATTTTCGTGAACCACCGACGTCGACGCGACAACAACCACCGACGTCGACGCAGCCACAGGATTTTCGTGAACCACCGACGTCGATGTGACATCAGAATCGTGAACATTCATCGCTGCTTGTGTGCCCGAAAAAAGTTGCCCCACCAGNGACACGGCGAGGTTGCCTAAGCGAAACCCAGCCTCGGAAAGATCCGGNAAAGGNTCGTCTGTANTNANTCGACCAATCGGCGGCACGGCTGACCTAGACGCACTCTGTCTCGAATCATTTATGGAAGCCCCGANCACAGCGATGACCGCTAATCCCAACAGTGCGGGTACGACAATTTGTCGCCAACGCTTATGCANAAGTTGCACTGCTACCCACTCCAGATCGCAGCCGGTCGACCGAGCCTAGTGATATCCGACGAATATCGAGTTACTCGCCGAATTGATAGATCTTTGAAGCGTTGTTCCACGACTCTTTAGCCACGGTCTCGACTTCGACGCCTCGCGCTAGCGCTACTCCCTCCCCCACAAGCGCCACCCAGCCTGGTCGGTTTCGCTTCCCNCGTTGGGGAACCGGTGCCAGGTACGGAGCGTCGGTCTCTACCATGTATCGATCAGCTGGTGTCAAGGCTGCTGCTTCGCGTAGTTCAGGAGCGTTAGGAAAGGTGATAATTCCACTAAATGACAAACTGGCGCCTCGTTCAAGACCGGATTTTGCCTCCTCTGGGCCGCCTGTAAAGCAATGAAAGACGGTGTGTTCAGGGANGCCCTCTGCGTCNAGAATGTCAAATGTGTCCTTCCACGCCTCCCGGGTATGGACAACNAGCGGTAGTTGGTAGTGGTGNGCTAGCTGGATTTGGTCAGCAAAGACCTGTCGTTGGACATCACGGGGTGAATTGTCGTAGTGGTAATCGAGACCACATTCTCCAACGGCAACAACCTGAGAAGACGACAGCAAGTGTTCGAGGCCATCAATGCCTTCCTTAGCGACGTGGGGATGAACGCCGGCNGTGGCCCATACGCCATCGAATTCTGCAGCTCTAATGGAGCATGCGGCGCTGCTTTCTACCGAGGTGCCTACATCTATAAGTCGCTCAACGCCAAGCTCTCTCGCTTCTTCGACCACNACCGCCGCAAGTTTGTTGTCGTCCGGGAGGTGACAGTGATTATCGGTCCAGCGAATCATGTTCACTTGAGTCGAGGAAATAGCGGTTCTCCTTTAGCGACTGAGAGGCCNGCGGGGTATCCGCCCCATTCAATACTTTCGGGGAGTCGTTGTTCTTCGGCTTTGTCGGCTAGNCCAATCCGATGACGAATTTCTGCGCAGGCGTCGGGGACGGCAGGGGAGGCAAGAATGGACACGATTCGTAAAACCTCAAGGGCATCACCCAGGATGGCGTCNACTTGAGGACCNGGGTCCGCTTTCCACGGTTCGGTTTCCTCTAAGAAGGCATTCGTTTCTCGGACAATCCTCCAAGTCGCATCAAGAGCTTCCGATGGCGATATTTGTTCCCACGACTCAGCAATCGTCNGATATTCCTCTGCCACGACGGACGCTAATGGGCTGTCCGGACGCGCCGCNGTTCCAAGACCCCCACATTTCGACGCAACCACTGTCGTTACCCGACTTAGCAAGTTGCCAAGATTGTTAGCAAGGTCTGCGTTATATCGGGCGGTCATACCTTCGTGACTGAAATCACCATCGGGGCCAAACATTTGATCATGAAGGAAATGGTGGCGAACTCCGTCGACCCCGAAATCTGTCACTAAATCTGCCGGAGCAATCTGGTTGAGTCGGGTTTTTGACATCTTTTCGCCGCCCACGAGTAAAAACCCATGAACGTGCACTCGTTCAGGCGGCGGAAGACCAGCNCTCATCAACATCGCNGGCCAATAGACACAATGAAAGCGGAGGATGTCTTTGCCGATGAGATGCACNGCTGGCCAATAATGCGAAAAACGTGACGGATCGTCTACNTAGCCCGCCGCCGTTATGTAATTCGTTAGCGCATCAAACCAGACGTAAGTGACGTGGTCTGAGTCCCATGGAAGNGGAATTCCCCAGTCGATGGAGGTTCGACTGATCGAAAAGTCTTGCAGTCCTTGNTTGATGAACCCCAATGCTTCATTTCGTTTTGTTGCTGGCACAACGAAGTCAGGATGAGCTTCGTACCAATCCCGAAGCGGCTGTTCGTAGCGACTCAATTTGAAGAAATAGTTTTCNTCCGTTACGTGGTCGACTGGCCGGCCGTGAATCGGGCAATTTCCGGCATCGAGGTCGCCCTCGTTGAAGTATGCCTCGCAACTGACGCAGTANAGNCCCTCATAATTTTGGAGGTCTATGTCACCGTTGTCGTAACACGCTTGGAGCAACTTTTGGACCGCTAAATGNTGACGNTGTTCGCTGGTNCGAATGAAGTCGTCGTTAGATATTTCCAGTTGACCCCAAGCGTCCTGGAACCGGACGACGGTCTGATCGGCCCAATCTTTTGGGGTGCAGTTGTGTTGTTCAGCGGCACGTTGNACTTTCAAGCCGTGTTCGTCTGTTCCGGTCAAGAAGTAGACGTCACGTCCTAATAGTCGATTCCATCGCGCAACAGCGTCNGCGGTAATCGTCGTGTAGGCATGCCCGATGTGTGGCGCGTCGTTCACGTAGTAGATCGGTGTGGTGACATAAAAAGGGTTAGTCACGGATGACATAGTACCGATCAGCCTTCAAGCAACTGTGGGCCTTTAAGACTTCAGTTGCGTTCTTCAAGTGTCAAAGCAAGCGCGTAGACCCGATTGTGGGCGACGCCCAACATTTTTGACGTGCGGTCGATGGCATCCCGGCGGGTTTGTCCAAGCTCTANCTCTTTTCGGAGAGTTTGAACAATTACGTCGTCGTCGACTTCTACGTNGGNGGCTCCTCCAACAACAATCACGATCTCGCCTTTGACGTCATCAGCGAANCAGGTGACCAGTTCCGCCAATGTCCCTCGGGTGNTTTCTTCATANAGTTTGGTNAGTTCGCGCATCACTGCTGCTGGCCGATCCGNGCCACAAAGATCGACCAGATCGTGAAGTGTCGCGTTCAATCTCCGAGGCGATTCAAATAACACTGTTGTTCGCTCTTCTGCTGCTATCGACGCCAATCTGATCTTTCGTTCCCTGCCTTTTCTGGGCAAGAAGCCCTCCATGACCCATCGACTGGTAGGNAGACCCGAAAGCACTAATGCGGTAACGACGGCGCTGGGTCCTGGAATCGCCGAAACTCGACACCCCGACGCTAAGACATGCTGCACCAAGCGCTCACCCGGGTCAGATATCGCCGGCGTGCCCGCATCACTCACAAGCGCGACGTCTTGACCTTTTCNAAGTATTNCCACGACNGTCGACCCGACTGAGGCTTCAGTATGATCATTTGCGACCAGTAGCCGACCGGCANGTACGCCCAGGTGTTCTAAAAGTCTCCCGGTNCGNCGAGTGTCTTCGCAAGCGACCGCAGCAACCTTTCCCAAGGTTTCNCGCGCGCGTTGCGATATNTCACCCAAGTTGCCTATTGGAGTCGCCACGAGGTACAGCGTTCCCTGATCTGTCGTTTCAGAAAATTCATTCATGTGGTGTGATCCCAACACATTTTTTCATTTAGCGCGCCNGCAAGTGGATCGCTACCGGCCTATCTTCGCAGCAGCAACGGTCTCGGCTTGACAAACGATCGGGGCNCTAAACATTGAATCGAAACTCGACAACGTCACCNTCTCGCATTCGATAGTCCTTTCCCTCCAATCGGAGGCGGCCGACGTCTCGGGCGGCGGACCACGAACCCAATTCGAGCAGTACGTCATGTTCGATGACCTCTGCGCGAATAAAGCCCCTTTCGAAATCAGTGTGGATTCTCCCCGCACATTGAGGTGCTTTCCAACCATTTTTGAAAGTCCACGCGCGTGACTCTTTCTCTCCAGTTGTCAGGAAAGTCTGCAAACCCAAGAGCCCATGGGCGGAACGCACGAATAGNGGAAGGGCGCCTTCGCCTAGGCCNAGCCCTTCGAGCAGTTCAGACCGTTCTCCNGAAGAGAGNAGTGCTGCTTCAGCTTCTAGTTGCACCGAAAGGGGCAATATTTCAGCGCCCGGAAGGGCATCACCGATTTCGGACGCCAACTCGTCGGCTTGCTCAAGCTGGTCCTCTCCGATGTTGAGTACCGCCATCACCGGTTTGTTCGTCAATAAGAAATGTTCACGCAAGGCGGCTCTGCGGTCATCTGAAAGNGGTGCCCGAAATAGGGGTGTGCCCTCCGATAACAATTCAAATGCAGCTTCGAGTGCATCAACTTCGGTAACGAGAGCGGGNTCGCGTGGATCAGCTCGNAAGGCNTTGCGTCGGCGATCNATTCGNGATTCAACCGNTTCGAGGTCNGCGAGGGCGAGTTCAATTTCGACGACACGCAGATGCTCTAGGGGATCCCTCGGTCCGGGCACATCCTCGTCTCGAAACGAGCGAAGGACGAACACCAAGGCATCCACCTCCCTGATACCAGCGAGAAATCTATTTCCTAGCCCCTCCCCTTGGCTAGCGCCTTCAACCAGACCTCCGATATCGACAAATTGCGTAGTTGAATGAACGATTTTTTCGCTCGCGCTCATTTGGGCGAGGGCATCGAGTCGGGGATCAGGCACTTTGACGACACCGACGTTGGGGTCTGTTGTGGCAAAAGCATAAGGAGCCGCTAGGGCGCCACCTCCGGCTAGTGCATTAAAGAGCGAGGACTTACCGGCATTCGGCAGGCCAACAAATCCAAATCTTTCCATCGGCAGGCGAGGTTACCGGCGACGGGACTGAACCGCCCCTTCCGTCGTGAACCGGTTAGCAGGCTGTGGAAGAATCTAGNAATAATTTGAGCGGGGAGAAGTTTGTGGGACCNTTGAGTGGAATCAAAGTAGTCGAGTTGGCCGGCATTGGGCCCGGCCCGTTCTGCGCGATGCTTTTAGCNGATCTTGGCGCAGATGTCGTGCGAGTCGATCGCATGGCTCAGGTCGATCTCGGGATCGACCGAGGCCGTAAGTACAGCGTGCTCAACCGGAGCCGCAGGTCTGTCTCGGTCGATCTGAAGAACCCTGACGGCGTAGAAACAGTACTCAAACTCATAGAAGAGGCAGACGCTCTGATCGAGGGGTTTCGNCCGGGCGTGACCGAACGACTCGGGTTGGGGCCTGACGAGTGTCTGACACGAAACCCAAGGCTGGTATATGGCCGGATGACTGGCTGGGGTCAAGAGGGCCCCTTGGCGCACGCGGCGGGTCATGACATCAACTACATCGCTTTGACCGGTGCACTACACGCAATTGGCGGAGCTGACAAACCGTCGCCACCGCTNAANCTTGTTGGCGATTTCGGCGGTGGGGGGATCTATCTGGCCTTCGGGTTNTGNGCGGCGCTCTTAGAGGCCAGAGCTTCCGGCAAGGGTCAAGTAGTTGATGCCGCGATGACCGAGGGGGCTGCATCTCTCATGGGTTCCATCTACGGCATGCATGCTTCAGGTCATTGGTCCGATAAACGNGAGGACAACGTTCTTGACGGAGGATCGTATTATTACGGGGTATACGAGACAGCTGACGACAAGTTCATCTCTATCGGATCAATTGAAGGCAAATTTCACGANGAACTNCTGGAACTCGCCGGATTTGAAGATGCTCCGACAACCAACCGAAACGACCAAGATGGTTGGGAGGAGAAAAAGGCCCGACTGGCGGAAATAATCCGCTCAAAGACTCGTGACGAATGGGATGAAGTAATGCTCGGAAGTGACGTCTGTTACGCCCCAGTGCTCGATCTAACTGAAGCGCCTCAACACCCCCACAATGTCGCTCGAGGATCATTCGTCGAAGTCGAGGGAGTGATGCAACCTGGTCCCGCACCGAAGTTCAGCCGCACCCCCGGNGAGGTGCAAATGCCGCCACCGGCGCCCGGGCAACACACGGCGGAGGTGCTGACCGACTGGGGATTTTCGAGCGAGGATGTCGAGAAGTTNAAGGACGTCGGAGCAATCGCCTGAGANCAGACACTCTGGTGAAAGNAGGAGACTNGCCTCAGCGAATCACCGGACACCCCGGTAGCCTTGAACGCATGTCGAAGCGCACNAAGAAGAGAAAGCTACGCGCTCGTCGCAGCAAGGCCAACCACGGCAAGCGCCCNAACTGCGGCAGAGGCTGACNCTTAACGGCTCTTTGATTTAGCCGGCTCTTCCCTCGATCGCGGAGANCACTGCCGCTGTTATCAGACGTGCTCCGTCGGATTGGTAGTGAGTGCCATCATCGGTTCTGACCTCTATCCGTGTTCCGTCGTCGTCGAGGATGTACTTGGTCCANACCCCATCTGGCGAAACAATCGCGGCCGCGTCCACCCATTCAGACCTATTGCCGTTTTGGAAAACTTGCCGAGAAATGGGGTTCACTGCATCCGGTAAGGGCACCATAAACGGAATTCGGAAGTGAGGTAGGCCGACCCAGATCACGAGTCTCCCGGGTCGGTCGAGAATAGTCAGCATCTCTGTGATTCTGGACCTGTATTTCTGCACCCATTCAGCGGCACCTTTTTCTGACGAGCCTTCGCGAAATCCCTGCCAATCATTGCCCCCCATCGACAAGACGACNACCTGGTAAGGACCGTCTGCAACCTCCTCTCGGAGGTACTCNATCCAATCGAANTACCAGTCGGTCACTACTCCGGTCGACTTTCTTACGTCTTCTGTGTAGATCCAACGATCTTCATTCGCTGTGAGGATGCGGAACCCGAGTGACGCACCCCCCGCGAGGGAGTCTCCNCCCACCCAAATATGTAGTGGTTTCGTTTCTGTCGGTTGCGGCAATAGCGCGCGTTGGTCGTCGCGCGTCCAGTAATAATAAGTTTCCTCGCCGCCGAGACGNGCGTTGTACGGGTCNGGCCATCGAAGCTCGGGGGCACCCCACGGGTCAAACTCCACCTGCGGGATTNTTGACGCTTGGTCCGCTCGACTCGGGCTTGCGAAAACCAAACTTGCGAATGCCCCTAGCAGCAACGCTGATACAGAACGAAGGCTCATCGATTCCACAGTTGGTCAATCTTTGGTGACTTTCGGAGCTCCTGAAGTAAAANTGCTGACAGCCATTCTCCGCCCCAATGACTTAGATGCACTCCATCGGTCAACCGAACGTCCACAAGTTTTCCTTCGTCATCTGGCAGGTATCGCGCATATTCTCCCGAACTGTCCGTAAACAGTCCACGAAGGTCAACATATTGAACCCGTTCTCGGTCAGCCGCTTCAGCTCGATACAGGTTGTTTAAAAGTTGCATACGTTCGTCGAAGCCCTGGCGACGCATCGGGGGCTGTGCGACCCACAAAAGGATTCGGTTCCTGTCAGAAGTAACAAGGTCCATAACAGTGCCGATTCGGCGCCGATATTCATCTAGCCAGGAATCCTCAAATCGTGCAAGCCACGTGCCATCGGCCGACTTGATGTTTTGCGCGTCGTTGCCACCGAATATGACGACCACCGCGTCTGGATCGTGTTTCGTCATGATTTCNGCAATCCGTGTCGGCCAATCAAANTAATCGGGGCGGCTTAGTCCACTGGCCAAGACTGGCTCCGACGTCGCTTCAACCGAGTTTGAGGTTTCGGCTAAAGAAACAANGATGTCTCCAAANAACTGNACCATTGAGTCTCCAANGACCCACAGTTCAAAAGGGCGATCCACGGTCCACTGGGCCGTTGGAGACTCAGGGAGAGTCTCTTTTGGTCNGNCCTTCAGGTCTTGCTCGTTTTCTACTCCTAACACCACCGGCTCTTCTTTTTCTGATNCCGTGTAGGTNTCTATCGGTTTACGAACAAGCGCGATTGGCTGCTCGGGTTCCGAGCGACCTAACAGTCGGTCTCCAGCTGCCCTTGGCCAAGTCAACCCAAGGAATGATCCCGCCGATTCGATCGGGTTCCAGACGGCCAACGCGANTGAACGGCCAGATCCGTCAGGGAGGCGCTTCGCATCTGTCAACAAGACCGAAGAATTCAAAAAGATGGCTATCAGCAAGCCAACAAGACCCGCTAAAAGAACTTCTCCCGCAGGTGCGCCTTGGTTNGTTGCCGTTGGATCTCTCTTNGAGTCCGCCTCAGTCTTGGTCATTTTTTCCATCAGAACTGAAAATAGATAAAGGGTGCAATTCCTTCTGGGCCCATCATGTCTATGGCAACCAGGCCAATGCCGAAAGCTATCCCATGCANCATCGCGGGCCACCTACTNATCCAATGGACCAGTCGAGCGGAGGCCGACTTCGTCACGAACTGGANCGCTATCGCAGCTACGACAACGAGAACCACCCCNGCGTTCAACCTTTGGGTGTCTGCTGAGAAGCCNGCGATGACGCTCACAAGATCCCACGCGCCNGAAACTGATTCGGCTCTGAAGAAAATCCAAGCAAAACAAACCACATGAAANGTGAGGGNCCACCGAATGATCGGATGAAGACGTCCTGTCGGCAATGATCGCTCAACAATTAGCGCGGCTCCNTGAATTGCGCCCCAGACCACGAAGTTCCAGGTACTTCCATGCCATAAACCCCCCAACAGCATCGTGATGAGAACGTTCCGATACATGTCGGCGGTGCGGCCACGGTTGCCGCCGAGAGGAATGTATAAGTAGTCGCGTAGCCACGACGACAGAGTGATATGCCAACGGCGCCAAAAGTCTCTCAATGAAAGCGCTCCGTAGGGCCGATCAAAGTTAACTGGGAAGCGGAAACCAAGCAGAAGTGCGCACCCGATAGCGATGTCTGTATATCCAGAAAAGTCCGCGTAAATCTGAATTGCATAGCCATAAACACCAAATAAGGCATCCAGGCTGCTGTGCCCCTGAGGATCGGCGAAAACACCGTCGACCAGGTTGCTCCCAAGCCAACTCGAAATAACGACCTTCTTGAAAAGGCCCCGAAGGATCAGATGAAAAGCTTCGCCGGATGCCACCTGTCGCGGGTCCGGGCGCGTCGAAATTTGAGGCGCCATCTCCGAGGCACGGACAATGGGACCCGCTACGAGTTGCGGGAAAAAAGATAGGTACACCGCGAAGTCGAGCAGCTTCATTGGTTGAACAACACCGCGACGTAAATCAATGACGTAGCTCATCGCCTGAAAGGTGAAGAAGGAAATCCCTACCGGTAGCGTCAACTCCAGGAGCGGAAGTGCGCTCCCCATACCTAACAAATTCGATAACTCGACGGCGAAGAAGTCGTAGTACTTGAATACTCCGAGGAGAGTTAAGTCGCTCGCAATGGCGACACTCGTCCACGCCCTAACTCCGTCTTGCGCTCCGGACAGGCGGCAACGATGGATGTTGTTTCCAGCGAGCCAATTAGATCCAATCGCCCACAACAAAAGAATGATGAAACGCCAGTTCCACCATCCGTAGAAGAAGAGACTTGACCCAAAGATGACGACCCGCCAAACCATCGGGTGCGGGCGCGTCAACCAATTGAGTATGAAGACGATGACAAAGAACACGCCGAAGGCGAATGTGGGAAAAAGCATTGTTTTACCGGTGGTGAAAAAGCAACGGTACCTTTCGACTGCGCGGGAATGAGGCAGGATGGCTGCGTGAGCGATAACACCCGAGGGCTAGCAGTGGATCCTCAAGCTTGGGTCAACGCCGACCCGGACCCGACAACGCGTCCAGCAATTAGAGCACTGTCCGCTGATCCCAAAGCTTTAGCGAAGAACTTCGCTCACCCATTGCGATTCGGGACAGCTGGACTTCGGGCGGAACGTGGAATTGGTCCTGCTCGCATGAACCGAGTTACCGCCCGCGTCGCGGCACGATCTATCGGACGACACCTTGAGATTCTCGAGCTGACCCACAAGGGCGTGATCATCGGATATGACGCTCGCCCAGAGTCTGATATCTACGCATTGGATTCAGCTCGTCTCTTGGCGGCAATGGGGATTCCCTGTTGGCTAATCGATGGACCATGTCCTACTCCGGTCATCGCCTGGCATCTAAAAGATCGACAAGCGGCAGCGGGAATCGTTGTCACGGCGAGTCACAACCCGGCAATCGACAGCGGGTACAAGGTTTTTCATTCAGATGGGACCCAGATACGGCCACCGACAGACGCCCAAATTGAAAACTTGATGACATTCTCGGACCTCCCAAACGATGGTGATCTATCTGCTGTAGACGAAATAAATCGTATTGATTTGGGTACCGCAATTTCTTCCTATGTCGATGCGGTGATTCCCAGCCGCGAACCTACCGACGACCAGGGGTTACACAACAGTTGGGTTTACACGCCACTATGCGGGGTCGGAGGAGACACCTTGGAATTGGCTTGTTCCAGAGCCGGTATCAAAGCTCCCGTCAGGGTGGAATCGCAGTTCGAGCCCAATGGTTCATTCCCTGGACTCCCCTTTCCCAACCCTGAAGAGCCCGGAACCATGGACGAGGCTTACCGCGTCGCAGATGAAACCGCGATAGAACTCGTCGTCGCGAATGATCCCGACGCTGATCGCCTAGCAATAGCAATAAAAACTGGTGATGGCTGGCGTCGACTATCGGGGGACGAAGTCGGACTCTTGTTATGTGATTATCAACTGTCGCACTCCGCAGGGGATGACCGTCTGACGGCCAGTTCTATTGTGTCGTCGCAGGCGGTCGCTGCTCTGTGCGCCAGTCAAGGCGTCGAGCACGTCCGCACACTTACCGGGTTCAAATGGATTATGGAGCCAGCAGTGACGAGACCCGAAGCGCACTGGATATTTGGCTACGAGGAGGCCCTCGGCTACTCGGTGAGCGACCGCGTGTTGGATAAAGACGGAATCGCGGCATGCGTCGCGTTCATGGCAATGGTGGCCGATCTCGCGACCAAAGGTCTAAATCCATTGGCTCGCCTTGATGAGTTGGCCTTTGACATTGGTTTGTACGTCACAAGCCAAGTCAGCGCCCACTTCGAAACTCATGAAATCAGCTCGTCGCTTGACGCTCTTCGACGTACTCCCCCTCGCGATTTAGATGGAAGCCCGGTGGTCGAAACCAAGGATTGGCTCAACGAACCTTTTCCTCACAACACAAACCTCCTTGAATTCCGTTCGGAGCACGGCAGCCGGTTAGCCATCCGGCCCAGCGGAACTGAACCAAAAGTAAAAATCTACCTGGAACAATTTGTCGCAAGCCCTGAAGACGATTTGGCCCTTGTCCGAGAGCGATGCTCTGAGCAACTTGACGCTCTTGGTCTTATCGCATTGTCGTGGTTCAAGAAGGACGTTTGATCAAGCTAAAGCGCCGGCCAACTCTCGAAGCGATGTTTCGGGGCGAGGCCCAATATGGCCGATCACTTCCTCAGCCGCTATGGACCCCAGTTGCCCGCATCGTTGCAGGTCGTAACCGCGGGCCAGTCCGTAAAGAACGCCCGACGCATACAGATCTCCAGCGCCCGTCTTGTCAACGACCTGGGCCACCGGGTCCGCGGAGATTTTCGTATATCCATCCCCGGTGATAAGCACAGATCCTCGGGCTCCCAAGGTCACCACTGTTAGTTTTACAAGTTCTTGGGTCATTTCAAGTGCTCGATCTAGGTCATCGACCTCAAACAAAGACATGACCTCGTGTTCATTCGCGAACAGCACATCAACATGGTCATCAATCAGTTCCAGGAACGACGACCGGTGGCGTTCGACGCAGAACTGGTCCGAAAGAGTTAATGCCACCTGGCCCTCAGGGCTCACGCCTGATGCCGCATATCGCATCGCGGTCTTGGCTTCCGGCGGATCCCAGAGATACCCCTCGAGAAACAACAATTTCGCTCGTGCTATTAGATCCATATCGACGTCCGACGAGCGCAGACCGTTCGAGGCACCCAGAAAGGTGTTGAGAGTTCTCTCGCCATCGGGGGTGATGAAAACGATGCATCGACCAGTCGGATCGTGAGTAGGCGCTCGCGGAGTCGTATGAGTTATGCCAAGACGTCTCATATCCAAGCTAAAGGTGTCCCCCAAGTCGTCATCGGAAACTCGGCCTATGTAACCTGCGCTACCTCCGAGGGAGTTAACCCCAATTACGGTGTTTGCAGCTGATCCTCCTGAAATGGTGACCCGGTCTCCAACAAGTTCGTATAACTCGGCCGATCTCGCTGCATCGACCAAGTTCATCGCTCCTTTAGCTGAGCCAATACTTTCAATAAATGTGTCGTCTTGGTGAGAAAGGACGTCAACAAGAGCGTTGCCGAATCCCACAACATCAATATCTAATCTGGTCTCGTTGGATGTCATGTCTACTTTCGTACAGAACCGCCCGGCACCTTAGTCACTTGACTCCGATGAAGCGCTGAAAGGGCGGATAGGGTTCGGCCTGTGACCGATCTGAACCCGCACCGACTACCTCGACAGGTAATCCCTAAACACTATGCGATCACCCTGGAGCCCGATTTAAAGAGTGGCTCATTTGAGGGCACTGTCTCTATCGAACTTGACGTAATTAGTGAGACGGACACGGTCGTGTTGAATGCTGCGGAGCTCACGATCGAAAATGCGTCGGTCGACCAGGACGGAGCGGTCGCTGCAAGTTCCGTAGCGGTTGATGAGGGACTTGAGAGAGCGGAATTTTCTTTTCCTGTCGTTCTTCGACCTGGAACCGCCTGGCTCAACTGTTCGTTCACGGGGGTTTTAAACGATAAGTTACGCGGGTTTTATCGGTCTACCTGGAGCGACGACAACGGACAAGAGCGTGTAATTGCCACGACCCAATTTGAATCGACTAACGCTCGACGCGCTTTCCCGTGCTTCGATGAACCTGACCTAAAGGCGTCCTTTGGGGTAACTCTCAGGGTTGATAGTTCCCTTATGGCCGTGAGTTGCGGCGAGCTAGTCAGTTCGACAGATCTTGATGACGGGCGTCGCGAAGATACGTTTGCCGACACGATGGTGATGTCGACCTATTTGGTCGCGTTCATTGTGGGCGAATTGGAGGCGACCGAGCCAGTCAATGTAAACGGGGTGCCTCTTCGCATAGTTCATGTTCCCGGGAAAGGCGACCTTACTGACTTCGGTTTAATGGCCGCAGAATTCAGCCTCAGGTGGTTAGTCGATTACTATGAAATCCCTTATCCAGCTGGAAAATTGGATCTTATTGCCGTGCCGGACTTCGCCTTCGGGGCGATGGAAAATTTGGGTTGCGTCACATTTAGAGAAACTCTTTTGTTATCGGATCCTGACCGGACGACCCAAGCAGAGTTAACTCGCATTGTTGACGTGATCGCTCATGAGATCGCCCACATGTGGTTCGGCAATCTCGTCACCATGGATTGGTGGAACGGTATTTGGTTGAAAGAGGCGTTCGCTACGTTTATGCAAGTCGCCGCGACTGACGCCTTTCGTCCCCAGTGGCGACGCTGGGATGGGTTCTGCGTCGAACGCGGTGCCGCGTTCGATACTGATTCTCTCGCTTCGACGAGGCCCATCGAATTCGAGGTCGTATCGCCGCAGGACGCAGAGGCCATGTACGACGTATTGACATACGAGAAGGGGGCTGCAGTTGTTCGGATGCTCGAACAGTTTCTCGGGAGCGAGCAGTTCAGGAATGGGGTGAACCATTATCTGGTCGCCAACAGCTACGGAAACACCACGACTACCGATTTGTGGGACTCGTTAGAGGCCGCCACGGGTGTGCCGGTGCGCGCCGCCATGGACTCCTGGATTTTTCAAGGCGGTCATCCGGTGATCGCCGTCGATTCCCATTCCAGTGGCATAAAGGTGCGGCAGACAAGGTTCGGGTATGGCGATGTGGGGAGTGCAACATGGCATGTTCCGATCATCGTTAGGGCACGCGTAAATTCGAAAATTGTGGAGAGTCGCTTGCTGCTTGAAGATGACGAGGCGACTATTGACCTCGGTGGAACCCCCGATTGGGTGGTGGTCAATGCAGGGGGCCATGGGTTTTATCGAGTGAGCTATAGCAGGGCCCTGCGAGAGGCGTTGTCAGCTCGCGCCCTCGACGTTCTTTCTGAGGCTGAACGTTACGGACTCGTTGATGACACATGGTCGGCGGTGTTGGCCGGCGAACTAGAAGCGGGAGAACACATTGCTCTAGTTACGAGTTTGGCTTCAGAAACTGACCTCGCTGTTTGGCAGCGAATTTTATCGTCGCTAGAGCACCTCCATTCGATAGCAGATGATGCAGGGCGACGGCGTATGACGGTTCTTATTCGGGACCTCTCGACCACGGGGCTCGGAGTTCTGGGATTCGAACCAATAGAAGGTGAACCCGACCTTGATCGCGAACTGCGGGGCGCGTTGTTCGCGGCTGCTGGAACCACCGGCTGTGACGCATCGGTACGAGAAATCGCCAAGACTCTCTTTGGACAAGCGACTACTGGTACCGCGGTCGAACCGAACTTGGCTGCCGCAGTAGTGAGGGTTGCTGCCGCGGCGGGAGACGACACTACTCACGCACATCTCGTCAAACTGTATAGCGAGGCACCTACGCCTCAGTTGGAGCTTCGATACCTAGTGGCGTTACTAGAACTCGAAGATGTCGCTCTGTTCAAAAAAACTCTTGCCCTCATAACTTCTGAAGTTCGAAGTCAGAACGCCCCGTATCTCTTGTCGGCTGCCATGACTCATCGACGCCACGGACTTCTCGCCTGGGAACTAGTCCGAGATCGTTGGGACACACTCAACGCAAAGTTTCCTCAAAATTCGATCCCCCGAATGGTCGCAGGCATTCGTGCCCTATCCACCCCGAGCGTTGCCGCGGAAATACGAAGCTTTTTTGAGAATCATCCGATTCCTCAGGGTCATCTGACGCTGCAACAGCATTTGGAGAAGCTTGAAGTTAACGTCGCTCTTCGACTGCGCGAAGGACACCGGCTAGGTGACTGAAAACGGTTATTGAATTTGCCTGACAGAATGCAGCAATGTTTGGTCGCCCGCCTCGTCGGAAGCTAGGCCCCCGCTACAACCTTTGGGCCTCTTTAGCGTCCTTAATTTTGGTGACCGGTCTGTTGTGGATTGCTCTTTACTGGTCAGCGTCGTTGCTTGACTGACATTCCTTATCGATTCCAGATACCGGCGGCCGGCGGGTTCGCTCTATGGCGCTTTCCGCACGACTTGTTTCGCTCCACCGATGCATCAAGACAGCGATCGTGCCCCAAACAACCGGTATCCCGCCAAGCTTCATGACTAGGCCAGCTAATTGTTGATCAGTCGTCGCTCCGAGGCCGTGCACTCTGGGTGCCAATTCATACGTTGCGTACAAAGGAAAGCTGGCGAAGGTGAGGAATCCCCCCGGTACTGCGGGCACGACCCCTAACGCCAGAAACAAGTACGCCATGCGCCCCGGGTAGCTCGTCATTTTGTGTTCCGGTATCGGCGAAACAATTGGGATCCACACGACTAGACCACCGATAAGCCACAGGACGTCTATTACGAAGGAGCCCAGTTGATTGACTCGCAGGTTGTCGACCGCCCACGGTGAGTGCGTCGCTATGAGCATTGCATTGAATAAGAGCCCGGCCGTTACTGGACGTGCACACCGGCCAGCTAATCGATAAAGCCGTAATCGGCCAAGCAGTCGTCGTGCCATCCACTCGGGAGTACCCAGTAATAGGAGAGGGGCCACGGCCATGGTGTAGATCAGGAACTGCACCATGTGAGCGGACGCTAGGTAACTCGCTCCGAGTAAACCGAGAGGCCAGTCTGTTGCAAGCCAGAGCAGAAGCACAGCGAAAACAAAGCAACGTCGTTTCGATTCGCGGTTGTCGTAAACCTTGGGGGCTTTTCGTTCGAAAACCAGATACGGCAAGAGTAAGCACAGCATCGCTACCCATATTCCCGGATAGGCGCGAAAGGTCCACGACCATGGCTCTTCTAGCGTTGAGCACCAGAACCTCACGCAATCAACCCTTTTCCTTTGGCCGTTTTGAACCCTTATGCCTGGACGCTACCGGAGGGTCGCGAGAATAGGTAGGTCCCTGGTCCATGCCGTTTGTCGAGTCGGATGAGGGTACTGGGTTCGGCCGAGGCCATCTGGTGAAAATGCGAAGACCCGGCCATCGTGACCAATAGCGGGAGATTCTTCGCCCTCGGGAGCACCCGCCAATGCGACTAGTGCTGAGAACTGACGCTGAACTTCGACTAGCTGGTCGTCGGTGCCAGTAAGCCCCACAAAATCACTGCTGAAACGATCTAGGAAAATCCGCATGGCCTGCGGCGTGTCACGTTCCGGGTCCACCGTGACAAAAAGAACCTTGACGTTTGGTGGCATACCGGGTCGCTCTAGAACTTCACTCAACTGCGCCAAATGCACGGGGCAAATATCGGGACAGGAGCTAAATCCGAAGTAGACGAGCCGCACCGATCCTTGTGTATCTGATCGCATAGCGAAGGGTTGCCCTTCGGTGTCGGTAAGGGTCGGATCAGGCATAACCATTGGGTTGTCGACTTCAAGTCCAGCGAAACGGCTTTCACTGCGGCTTTCGGAGCAGCCGACAGCGAGGAGCCCCATGGCCAGTATCCCCAACGTCAACTTGAGAGACAGCGAAATATGTCTCATTGTTACAGGCGGAGTGGAGGTGAGGGGAATTGAACCCCTGGCCTCTTCGATGCGACCGAAGCGCTCTACCAACTGAGCTACACCCCCGTGGGGACGCTTGGACGATATCGGAAAACTATTCAAGGTAGAGGACTGTGTTTGACGTTGGATCGAACTGATGAAGTTATCGAGCAGGGTTTCGCCCCATGCCTTCTTCGAAGATCTCCGAGGCAAGCGCCACCTGCGGCTGAAGATAGTGAATTTGAGCAAGCCGGCGTATTTCTTTTTTACGACGTTGGTTTAGCAATGCCAGGTAGGAAATAAGAGCGGCGTCGAGAACAATATGGACGACACCAACCGCTGTGAGGCCTCCGACAATCCAGCCGAACAAGCTCATTGCTGAGCCCAACACCAACAAGCGCAGAATGTCGCGCCGACGCACGGCAGCTTCGCGACTGTTGTTGGGTACGGAACTGCGAGGCCGTTGATAAACGCCGCGACGATCGACACTTAATACGCGCGCTCCAAATGGGGCGGGAAGTCCTGCCGCTGGCGTCGTTCGGGACAAAGTGTCGAGTTGACGCTGCCACGCCATCATTGGGGTGCGACGACCTCCGCGCTCGAGAAAGTTGCGTATCCAACCCGGCACCAAGACCACTGCCCAAACGATTGCGAGAACCAGGAGCACAATTTCAGTCACCGATTGTGTCCTCCTTCCCCGAAATCGAGTTCACTAACCTTCGCATTGATTGACCAATGTTGTCCAAACACGAAACTGTTGTTGCGAGCCCGAAAGACAAAGGCGTCAACGACGCCACGCAAAGTATTGCCATCCGGTCGATTCGATGCAACGTAAAGCCGTTAACCATCTGGGGCTTGGTTGTCTTCACTCGGTGGTTCGACGGTAGGGACCCGACTTTCCGCCGGTCTTTTCCCACACTGCCAAATCGCTGATGGTCATGCTCTTATCGACTGATTTACACATGTCATAAATTGTCAGGGCGGCTACGGAACATGCAGAAAGAGCTTCCATTTCCACTCCGGTTCGTTCAATTGTTTCGACTTCGGCCGAGATAGCAATGTGCGACTGTTGAAACTCAAAATCGATTGAGACCGAACCGATCATGAGAGGATGACATAGGGGGATGAGATCAGAAGTGCGTTTGGCAGCCTGTATCCCGGCGACCCGGGCAACCGCTAACACATCGCCTTTAGCGGCTTCACCATGAGCGACCATGGAAATAGTTTCAACGTTCATTTCGATCCGACATCTAGCGGTCGCGCGACGTCTCGTCGGTTCCTTCGCCAAGACGTCGACCATGCGCGCTCGACCCGATGAGTCCAGGTGCGTCAGTCCAGAAGAATCGGCTTCGCTCATGGTTCAACCTCCGATTTGACTCATCGTTCGCTTGGGCCGGATGAAGTTCACTTGGCCGATGGAATGACCTGCCCACTTGGTACCGACAGCTGCCGAGATCGCNTCCACAAGTGCTTCATCGCTCGCTTCAGAACGAAGAAGAGCCCTCATATCGAATTCATCGACCGCGAATAAACAAGTCCGGAATTGTCCTTCCGCGGTGAGGCGAACACGGTCACACGTTTCACAGAAGGGTTTTGTCACCGATGCAATAACGCCGACCTCGCCCTTCCCATCGGAGTACCGCCATCTTTCGGCCGGCTCGGTTCCGCGCACCACGGGCTCAATCGGAAAAGCTCCGCTAATAGTTTCGATAATCTCTTCTGCTGGCACGACGAGACGGTCGGTCCATACATCACCGGCTTCAAGGGGCATGAACTCAATAAAACGAATTGTGACTCCCTTTTTGCGTCCGTAGTTGGCGAAATCAACAATTTCGTCATCATTGAGACCGCGCATCATGACGACATTGATTTTGACGGGTCGGAGCCCGGCGTCGATCGCTGCGTCAACTCCGTCCATCACTCGGTCCAACTCGTCGCGCCGCGTCAGCTCCAAAAATCGCTCTCGGCGCAAAGAATCGAGACTGATGTTGATTCGTTGCAGCCCAGCGGCGGCGAGAGCTTCTGCGTGCAGACGTAAAGTCGCACCGTTAGTAGTGAGCGCCATGTCAACCCCGAGAGCGGCTAGACGCTCCACCAGTTCTGGTAAATGTGCTCTGACGAGTGGCTCTCCTCCCGTCAGTCGAATCCCATTGAATCCGAATCGGCTAACGCAAATACGAGCGAAGCGCTCGATCTCTTCAAATGAGAGAATTTCCTCTCTCGGAAGCCACTTCATTCCCTCAGCTGGCATGCAGTACTGACACCGAAAATTGCAGCGGTCGGTAACGGAAATACGGAGATCGCGCACAACGCGACCAAAGGGGTCAACCAAGTCACGTCCACTGTTGTTCTCACGCATGATCCCTCAAGCGTAGCGACGCACAGCCGCTCACACTTATCTCAAGCAATGTTCACTGAGTCGAGGAGAAGAACATCTACAACATCACCCGTATCGCATCCATCCCCATTTTGAAGTACGGCCAACGCGTTGGATCGAGCCATGGACGTCAACATGTGTGATCCCTGACCCGTTACAGAGCGAACGAGGACGGTGCCATCTTCATAACTAGCCGACACCCGCGCATAATGAGTCTTACCGTCAGGCCGTCGTAACAACGGCTCGGCCGCCACTCCTTTGATTGGCGTTCGGAGCGGTTGCGCGAAACCCATCATCGCTCGCAGCCCTGGACGACCAAACAGTTCGTAGGAAACCATCGACGAAACTGGGTTACCGGGAAGACCGAAGATTGGTGTGTGTCCGATTGTCCCGAACGCTAGGGGCTTAGCCGGCTTGATGGCGACCTGCATCCATCGCATATCACCGACGCGGTCGAGCACAGCTTTCACGTAATCAAAATCGCCCATGCTGACGCCCCCGGAAGTGATGATCGCATCACAGTGATCTGTTCCGTTCACCAAGGCTGATTCGATAGCTGCTTCGTCATCGGGGACAAGTCCAAGGTCAATGGCAATAAATCCATCGCCGGTGAGAAGAGAGATAAGTGTGCGCCTATTTGAGTCACGGATTTGTCCCGGCGCGAGAACTCCGCCGTCATCCACCAATTCGTCACCGGTGGATATGACTCCGACTCGTAGACGGGGATAAACGTCAATCTCGTTCATCCCAAGGCTACAGAGCACTCCTAAATGTCCTGCCGTGAGAACAGTCCCTGCTGAAAAAACCAATTCGCCTATCTCGACGTCATCGCCTGCGGGACGTATATGGTTCCCTTTTTCCACGGCAGCTTGGACTGTCACAACATCGTCTTTGACCGAAGTCTTTTCAACCATGATGACGGCGTCCGCGCCTTCGGGGATGGGCGCTCCTGTCATGATTCGGCTGGCTTGGCCCGCGCCGACGGTCAATTTGGGATTGTGTCCTGCTGCGATCGTTTCGACAATGTGGAGTTCAACCGGGGCACCCGCCGAGTCGGACGACCGTACGGCGAAGCCATCCATCGCCGTGTTCGCGAATGGCGGAATTGATTCCGCCGCAATTACTTCGGTCGCAGTGACTAACCCCAGCGCTTCAGATACAGGTGTCGAAATCGCGGCGCGACGGGAGCAGCGCTCTAGGACATAAGTTTGAGCCTCTTCAATCGGAACCATGAGCGGGAATTTAGCGGTGTTCTGACGTGAACGCCTTTATGGCGTCACAGGTGTCGGCTTCGCGGCTCGTCTGTACAATTTTCGTCGGGTTTCGAGAACACCTAGGAGCTACCCGACGAGATGCCTACCTATCAGTATCGATGCACGACTTGTGACGACATGTTCGAAGCGCGTCAATCGTTCACCGACGATCCGATAGCTGTGTGCCCGGATCAGACTTGTGGTGGCAAGGTAAAGAAAGTGTTCGGCAGCGTCGGAATCGCCTTTAAAGGCAGCGGCTTCTATAAGAACGACAGTCGGTCCGGTGCGAAAAGTAAATCGTCCGATTCTTCAAGCGCCGAAGGGTCCGATAAGGCTTCCGCCACCAGCGAATCCGACTCGACCGCCGCTTCCGACAAATCATCGGACACAACCGCCGCCTCCAACAAATCATCGGACAAACCGTCTAAGCCTGAAAGTTCAACTTCAGCGAAGGATTAGCTGGCGGTAATCGTTGATTCGCCTGCGGAGCAGGACGAAGCAAGGCTGTGCTCAATGACTTCTGTTTCGTGCTTCAAACGAGTCGAGGCCTGACAGTTAACGGATATATAGCACCACCATCACGCCTGCCGCGAGGATCACTCGGTAGATAGCGAAGCCCGCGTAGGTGTGCGATTGCACCCAATGAAGCGTGATGCGAAGAGCGGACCAACCAGTAAGCGTTGCTGTCAGCGTTCCCGCGATCAACGCTGGCCACATTCCAGGAGGAAGCCCTTCGGAGAGAACGCCGTAGCAGCGATATAAGCCAGCTCCCGCAATGATCGGTATGCCCATCAGGAANACCAAGCGGGCCGCTCGTTGTCGGTCATAACCCATCATTCGAGCAACGGTGATCGTGATACCTGAGCGACTAACGCCNGGCAGTAAAGCCAAAGATTGTGCCATGCCCATCTTGACCGCGTCCTGTCCAGAAAATTCGCGCTCCCAGCGCACGGTCTTACTCCTACTGTCGACAATCCAAAGCAGAAGTCCAAATACTGCTAANCCTCCNGCAATGAGGCCTATACGGCTGCTTTGTTCGAGCAAAAACTGTTCGAACGCGATCGCCGTAACGGCCGCGGGGATGGCCGACAAAAGCAACATCCACGCAATCTTGGCTTCAGCGGTCCAAGGTTGGCGTCCGGTCAACGCTTGTAGGCCGGCCCGAGAGTAAACGCGTACGTCCTTCCAGAGAACGGCTAGTAGACCAGTCAAGGTTCCCAGGTGGAGGGCGACATCGAATGTGTTTTCCATTCTGCTGTCNCCCGCGAAGTGGTTCCATNNGAAGAACCAAGGGATCACTTCAAGGTGACCGCTGGAAGACACCGGGAAAAATTCAGTGAGTCCCTGAGTGATACCTAAAACGATTGCGTGGAAGATCGGCATAGCTGTGGCTGTCGATAGCGAGTAGTGAGGTCAATCTGCTGTTGACGGAACGATACGCGGCCGCCAGGTCCTTGGGGGGTCGTAGTGGTGTCCAACCGCGCGGCCGAGACGCATTGACGATAGAAAGTCTTCGGGACTGTCAAAGTCCGGCATTTCCAAATATGCAGCACCTATCGCTTCCGCGACGTGGGCGTCACTGCCTGCACCTATGGCCAAGTCGTGTTGGGCCGCATATGCCGACGCTTTTTGGTTCAGGCTTTGAAGGCTGGTTTTTCCGTTGAGCACTTCGATTCCATCCACGAGGCCGCTATTGACTAGTTCGTCCAGAACTTCGGCTCGCAAGTTGTTGCGTAACGGGTCAAAGGGGTGGGGAATGTAGACGAGTCCTCCCTGTTCTCGGATGTTTCGTGCNGCGTTCTCAGGTTTGATGCCCTGCGGAATTCGTTCCTTCAAAAATAAGCCGATGATTTCTCCTGCGTGTGTTCTTAGCTCTTCTCCGACAACTACTCGGCAAGGGAGATTGTCCTTGAGTTCGACTGCGCCCTTTATCGAATTGTGATCCGTTACGCAGAGCACATCGATGCCAGCAGCTGCGACACTTTCGCGAACTTCATCGGGTGTGGTTGTTGAATCNCCGGACCACATCGTGTGGGAATGGAAATCAACCCGAATCCAACCCTGGGGACACTGATCACCGAGGTGCGGATGACGCTCGAGCGCTTCAGGAGTTGGAGGGATGGGCACGGGCTGCAGGGTACCAACGGCCTTGGCGCCTGCGCCCGCGAGAATTAAATACCTGACAGNGCGACGTCNGCAATTGCTATGGAGGCCATCCCGGTTCCGTTGGGCAAAAACTCGAAATCTCCTCCAATTTCGATGACGTCAAATAGCATTTTTTGCAGGGTNGACGCGATTGTGGCTTCGCGGAACGGTTCGCCCAGTACACCATTACGAATGCGTTGTCCGTATGCGCCTACCGAAAAGTCNCCGCTGACTGGGTTGACNCCGCTATGGAGGCCGTTGACACCTCGAATGAAAACACCGTTGTCGATGCTNCNGAAAAGCTCNTCCCTACTTTTCNCNCCCGGAAGAAGCGAAAGTGCATGAAGTCCTACACTCGGCGTTGATCGAGGGCCACGGATGGCGGACCCAGTTGAGTTGGCTCCGACGCGACGGCCGGTGTAGGAGTTGTGCAAGAACTGAGAAAGCNTNCCCGAATCAATGATGACGTTCCGCCGCGCTGCTAGCCCTTCGCCATCGTGATTGTCGGCTCCCAGCGATTCGATATTGGTCGGGTCATCTACCAAGGTGAGTTTAGGAGCGGCAATCTGTTCCCCAAGACGTTCCGCGAATGGTGATCTTCCTTTGATCACCCGGTCTCCAGTCAGCGCACCGGCCACCGTTCCAAGAAATGCAGACGCGACAGATGGTTCGAAAATAACGGTCACTTTTTCGCTCAACGGCTTCGTTGCCCCAAGCATCCCAGTTGCGCTTTCGACCGCTTCGCTTACGACACGGTCAAGATCGAGTCCGTCAGGTCGCCGAGATGCGTCGCCTGCNTAACCAATTTGAGTTTCGTTGCTCTCCATGGCNAGTGGCTGAACACCGACGGAACAACTACCTCCCTCGCTGTGCACGGCAATCCCCGAAGTTGAAGCTAAAGCAAANTCGCCCCAGCCGTCTGACCAGGCAGACGAACGAACGCCACTTATTCGCGTATCAGCCGAAAGGCACCGTTGTTCTAACTCGATTGCTACAGCCGCTCTCTTTTCTTCCGTCAGTTGNAGAACCGAGTTGTCCGTTAGATCGAGGCCTGGAGGAACTANCCCGTCGGGATGNGCAATTCCTTGATGCGGGTCANGTTCNGCGAACTCCAGGTTTTCGCGGGCTTCGTCGACAACCTCTTTCAAAACGTGCGGGTCGAGAGAGCCCGCTGTCGCAAATCCCTGTCGACCGTCGACAACTATTCGCACCCCGACGGCGTGAGACGCTCCTGAACGAATCGATTCGACTTGTCCGAGATAGGCCTTCACGGTGGTGGAGTGACTCCGAGACACGCATACCTCGAACTGTTCGTTCTCCCGGGCNGCGGCTAAGAGTTCTTGCACCAGATCGGGAAGTTCTAACTTTTNCGTCAACTTGCTGTGCCGCCGATAGTAAGTGCGGCGACCCTTAAAGTCGGTTGTCCGTCGCCTACAGGAACACCCTGACCGTCTTTGCCGCAGGTGCCCGGGCTACCCATCGCGAAGTCGTTCCCAATAACTTCAATATTTTGCAGNACGTCCGGNCCGTTGCCGATCAGGTTACTTTCACGAAGAGGCTCCGTTATCTGGCCGTTTTCAATGAGGTATGCCTCAGTCATNCCGAAGACAAAATCGCCTGTAGCTGTGTTGACCTGACCCCCTCCTAGTTGCGCAACATAGACGCCAGTTTCTGTGTCCGAGATGATGTCATCGGGATCTGTCTCACCGTTCATTACGAAAGTGTTTGTCATTCGCACCATTGGTAGGTGCTGGTAACTCTGACGTCGGCCATTCCCGGAAAGATCTCTGCCCGCAGAGCGGCTGCGCATGTGATCCCACATGTAGTCGGTGAGGACACCATTTTCAATCAGAACGTTGCGCTGCGAAGGGCAGCCTTCGTCGTCAATGCCAACGGTTCCCCATTCAACTCCCATCGTTCCGTCATCAACGAGCGTGACNGTCGGTGAGGCAACAAGTTCGCCAACTCGCCCGCGAAAAACTGACGCTCCTTTGTCAACTAAATCTGCTTCTAAACCGTGCCCACAAGCCTCGTGGAAAAGTACTCCGCCTCCACCTCGTTGAATCACCACCGGTAATTGGCCGCTCGGAGCCGGACGTGCGCCCAACTTGGTTATGGCCCGTGNTGCAGCCCGNCGAGCCATAGCTTCGATGTCATGTTCATCAAACAACTCGAAGCCCACTGTGTAACCGATTGTTTCTCGGCCAGTTTGTAAACCTTGNTCCCCGCTCGCCACGCAGTTGACTGACAGCAACGTCCGAGTTTGGTCGTCGCCATTAAAGACACCGTCACTGTTNGCGACGAGAATCCGCCGCCGTCCTTCTGAATATCGAACAGTGACCTGCGTTATNAGTTCATCGACTTCGCGAGCAGCNGCATCAGTTTCTCNCAGCAACTCAACTTTGTGCGCCTTGGAAACAGTCGATGGCAAGATTGCGACCCGGCTTTGCCCTACTCCGTCTCCTCGAAGAGCAATNGGTTGAGTCTGACTCCCTCCGTGAGCAGCTGCTGCAGCAGCCAGCGCGGCTGTTCTAAGGCCTGTCGAGGTAAGGTCCGCTGTGTGGGCGAAACCTGTTGCTTCTCCTACCGTTACGCGGATACCGGCTCCNAAGTCCCTACTGGACNNCATCGCTTCGACTCGGCCTTCGTCATATTCAGCCGATGCACTTTGGCGATCTTCCACAAAAACTTCAGCCCACTGCCCACCGTTGCTCAACGCGGTCGCAATGGTGTCTTGAATCAGTTCNCGGTCCAGCAGGGGACCGAGCATTTTTTCGCTCATGTTGCGTTCTCTTGGTAAGTCACGTTTCTAACTGTGACGACACCGTACCGGCATAGCAACCACTTCATACTTCTCAGAAGGCTTATAGCAGCGTAGTCTTCGCTCTCTCGTGTCACAGAAGAANTACCGCTACTTCCGTTTGCCNAAAAGGGTGTCTTTGGGGCTGCGCATCGCAGCAAGCGCCGCCATGCTCGCCGTTTTACTCACACGATTTCCAGCGACGGATCTACAGCGGTGGCCAAATTGGCGTGGCTCGAGTTGGTTATGGCTGTTTGCCTCATTGGTCATCACTGCGGCCGCGTTCGGTNTGGCGTCGATTCGCTGGCTTGAAGTGTGCCGGGTCTTGGGTAAGCCCCAGAACTTCCGAGACGTATTCAGCCATTTCTTGGCTGGTCAGTTTGTAGGGAATTTTCTGCCGACGACCGTGGGCGGCGACATTTTGCGCGTGAGCCGACTGGGGTCACAAATTAGTGATCACTCCACCGCTTTTGCTTCAGTTGTAATCGAACGCCTAACAGGGTGGGTGGTGTTGCCGCTAATCACACTCCTGACTTTGGTCTTTAACCNCGAGCTTGTGTCGACAAGGGGAGGNCAAATTGCTTTGGCTTTGGCGGTNGGGACGCTAATAGTTTTGTCGTTCACCATTTACCTTGCCGAACACCCTCGCTTCGGCGGTCGACTTAGNGGTGAGAACAGGGTGACGGCGTCACTCGCTGCTGTTCATCGCGGTCTCAACGCCTATCGTCGNGTTCCACGCGAGATGCTTCGGCTGCTGACGGTGGCTGTAGCGTTTCAGNTATGTCTGGTGGGAGCGGTTATTTGTATCGCGAAAGCCATCGANGTTGGCCTGGNACCCNCAGTTTGGCTGGCTTTCATCCCTATGGTTTTTGTTGCACAGGTGCTTCCGGTAGCGATCGGGGGGATCGGGGTNCGCGAGGCTGCGTTAGTTCTCTTTCTCGACAGTTCAGGCGTGAGTAGCGGTCATAGCGTGGCGCTAGGTCTTTTGATGTACGCCGTTACGCTCGTCGCCAGCCTTACCGGNGTACCGTCTTTTGTTTTCGGAGGGCGTCATTTAGATACGGAGGACCGGGCTTGAATGGGAACGAAGCCATCGCCGCGAAGCGGCGTTGGTGGAAGGAGGTCCTCTTAATATTGGCCTTCTACCTGGTCTACGGATACGTAAGAAACCAGGTCGGTTCAGACGGGCTCTTTGCGGCGGAGACTAGCGCCGCTGCAGAGAATGCTAGGCGTGTGATTGATTTCGAAAAGCAACTCGGCCTTTTCTTCGAAGAGGACCTCCAGAACTGGTTTCTGGATTGGGGTTGGTTCCTCTGGTTTTGGAATGTGTTCTACGGCAGTCTCCACTTTGTCGTGACTATCGGAGTGGGAGTGTTTCTATATCGACGGTTTCCGCTTCGGTTCCTGCGTTGTCGCACTGGACTTGCAATCACTACAGCCTTAGGTTTGATCGGCTTTGCCGCGTTTCCTTTGATGCCNCCGCGTCTCCTTGCTTCGCCTCCTCCGTATGGGGGCGCAATGACGGATTTTTCTTTTATTGACACCCTGTCAGTCCACGGCGGGCTGTGGTCGTTTGACTCGGGAACGTTACAAGCCCTTTCAAATCAATGGGCGGCGATGCCAAGTTTGCATTTGGCTTGGGCCGCGTGGTGCACAATCGCCATCACNCCAGTCTTGAAGTCCACTNCAGCTCGAATAGCGATGTGGGNGTACCCGTTCGCTACGAGTTTTGGCATAGTGATCACAGCCAACCATTATTGGATCGATGGACTCGCTGGNATCGCGGTACTGGCTGTGGGCATGTGGTGCGCTACGCAGATCTCAAACCGACAAACGATTGGCGGGAATAACGGCACAACTGACGGGGGCATCTGACGCTCACCCGATAATGTGACCAATACCTCGGAAGGCCAGTTAAGAATCCTATGCACATTGAGAAGATCCAGAGCCCCGCAGATCTGCGTGCACTTGACGGCNATCAGCTTGTGGAACTTTGTGAAGAAATTCGCGAATTCTTAGTTGANGCTGTCTCGCGNACCGGTGGGCANCTGGGTTCCAACTTGGGTGCAGTCGAANTGACTGTCGCTGTACATCGAATCTTTGAGTCGCCTCGAGANGTGATTGTGTGGGATACCGGNCATCAATCCTATGTACACAAAATCGTTACTGGGCGTGCCGCAGAATTTGNCACTCTTCGGCANAGACACGGCCTGTCGGGATATCCGAGTCCAGCCGAGTCTGAACATGACTTCATGGAAAATAGTCACGCGTCAACTTCTCTAAGTTGGGCNTCTGGGCTTACGGCCGGTTTTGAGTTGACGGGCCATCGACATCGCCGTGTGGTGGCAATTATCGGTGATGGATCAATGACCGGAGGCATGGCCTTTGANGCTCTAAACAACCTTGGTCATTACGGCCAGCGAGCGGTGATAATTCTNAATGACAACGGTAGGTCGTACGCCCCAACAGTTAGCAGGCTGGCAACTGTGATGTCCCGTCTTCGTCAGTCCCCGAACTATGTGAAGGGCAGGCAGGCGGTCACCAATATGTTGGGTCGGCTGCCTCTTGGGGCGGAGGTCAAGCGTGGCTTGTCAGGGGCGGCGGCNGCTATGCGCGAGATGTGGGAGCCGCCTGCNTTTTTTGAGACGCTCGGGGTGCGTTATCTCGGTCCGATNGATGGCCACGACATTCCTGCNTTGGAATCTGCGCTCCGCGATGCCTCATCNTATGAAGATGGTCCGATTGTTGTTCATGTTCTCACCGATAAAGGCCGTGGTTATGCCCCAGCCGAAGCCGACGAGGAAAAGCATCTGCATGACATTGGCCTTTTTGATCCCGTCACCGGCAATTCGTCGTCCACAGGCGGCGCCAACTTCACGTCCGAGTTCAGTAGCGCGTTATTGGATCTAGCCAGCCGCCGCACCGACGTCGTAGCCGTTACTGCCGCGATGCCCGGGTCGACGGGGTTGCTTCCATTTCAAGAGCGCTANCCCAACCGTTTCTTCGACGTAGGTATAGCTGAACAACACGCGTTGACATCAGCTGCGGGCATGGCGAGGGCNGGACTGAGACCATTCGTGGCCATTTACTCGACNTTCTTGGCTCGGGGCTTTGATCAAATGATGTANGACATTGGACTCCACCGATTGCCGGTCGTTATATGTATCGACAGGGCTGGAGTAACTGGCCCAGACGGTCCGTCTCACCATGGAATTCATGACATCGCGATGTACTCCCGTGTACCCGGTATGACAATATTTGCCCCCTCTGCAATTCAAGAACTCCCGGTGATGTTGGAGCAAGCCCTGGAAATAGAAGATGGGCCAGTCGCGATTCGCTGGCCTAGAGGTANCGCTTGCGAGTCAAGCGTCGTCGGAAGTGGGCTAAGTGCGCGGCAAGTTCGAAGCGGNCAAGACGTCGCAGTTTTAGCGGCTGGACCAATGTTGCAAGCGGCTGAAGCTGCAGCGGATCTCTTGCTCGAAGAGGGGGTTCATGCAGCTATTTGGGATCCAAGAGTGCTCAAGCCGGTGGACCGCAANATGATCCGATCGATTGTGGATTCACCCCTCGTCGTCACAATCGAAGATGGGAGCAGAGTCGGNGGTTTTGGCAGCCTCGTGGCCGATGCGTTACAGCGCCACCAAGGGCCCATCCCTCGACTATTGCAGTTAGGCACGCCTGACGAGTATCTACCCCACGGCGTCGCCAACGATTTACACGCTGAGTTTGGTCTTGATGCTTCCGGCATAGCNGCTGAGGTTGTCAAGGCTCTCGAATCCTCTTGAGCCTCTGNTCGAGTTCGCGCGGGAGAATCTTCGNCCGCTCTTTAGCTATTCGGACGCGCAACGGCCGCTCTCTCCCATGGCTGGAATGAGCGGCCGTTGAATCGTGAATATTCGGTTGAATTAGCCCAATTCAGAGCCGACAACTGAAACGAAAGACACGCAGGCCCCAGGTTGGCCTCCCAGGTTGTGAGTCAACCCCAGTGTCTTTTCGGAATCAATTTGACGTTCAGGAGGTGCTTCACCTCGCAGTTGTAGCCAACATTCAAACAGCATTCTCAGGCCTGAAGCACCGATCGGGTGACCGAAGCTCTTAAGCCCNCCGTCGGGATTGACTGGGAGATCACCGTCAAGATCGAATGTCCCGTTGAGGGCTTCTTTCCAAGCGGTCCCTTCCTCTGCGAATCCTAAATCTTCCATGAGTACTAGCTCGGTGGGAGTAAAGCAGTCGTGCACTTCAGCCATCGCTATCTGACTGCGNGGATCATCAATNCCGGCTTGCTTGTATGCCTCCTCTGCCGANGTACGCACTTCGCGGAAGGTTGTGTAGTCGTAGCTCGGATCCAAGGCGCCGGTCGCTGGGCCAGATGAAAAGCTCAGCGCCTTCACGTACAGCGGCTTGTCTGTGTATCGGTGAGCGTCTTCAGCGCGCACGATTACCGCCGCCGCCGAACCATCACTCACACCGGAGCAATCAAAAATACCCAAGGGACCAGCCACAAGCGGCGATGCGGCAATGGTTTCTTTGGCTACTTCTTTGCGGAACTGCGCCCGCGGGTTGAGGGCACCATTTTTGTGGTTCTTCCAGGCAATGCGGGTTAGAACCTCTTTCATCGTTTCTTCGTCAAGGCCATGCTTGTGAGCGTAAGCGGGAGCGAGAAGGCTGAAAGTTGCCGGCGCTGTGAGTGACGAGTCAGTTCCGTCGCTCGGAGGACGACTGCCNGTAAGTCCCGAGTAGCCGCTGTCCTTAAGCTTTTCAACTCCGATNGCCATTACGACGTCNTATGCGCCGGATGCCACCGCGTAGCAGGCGTTTCTAAATGCCTCCGATCCNGTTGCGCACATATTCTCTAAGCGGCTAACGGGTTTATAGTCAATCTGAAGCGGCTTTGAGAGAGTGAGTCCGGACACACCTGAACCCATAGTTCCCAGCCAGAAAGCATCAATATCGTCCTGGGTTACCCCAGCTGAGGCATATGCCTCGTGTGCCGCGTCGACGAGCATGTCATCGGCGCCTTTATCCCAGTGCTCGCCGAAGGGCGTACAGCCCATGCCGACGACGGCGACCTGGTCCTTTATGCCATGTGAGGCCATGTCACTATTCCTTTGTCGTGTTCCACCAGTTTGGTGGATAAACGGGTACCCCTGCAGGGATACTTATTATGTCCACTCAATTTGCGAGTGGGCGAGCCTTCCAAAAATAATTGTGGATACCTTGTGCCGTGAANAGGCGACGGAATGTCATTTGCACCCTATCGCCTATGTTTACTTCGCTTGGATCAACATCAGTCATCTCCGCCTGGAACCGTCCGCCTCCGTCAAAGTCGATGACGACTGCAACGGTTGGAGGCGAAAGCGAGAACGCTAGGTAGTCAACGGTAAACGTCGCGATGGTGGCCGGAACATCTGCCATCCTGATTCGTTCCATATCATCGACCGCGCCGCCGTCCATAGAAACCCGCATCGGCGGCAGATGNATCGCTCCAGAAGAGCGATCNCGTGAGCCCACAAACGCGTATTTCCAGTCCTCCGAACGAAATGCCGGAGGAGCGCCCGGACGGTCGGGATCGGGACGACGCGGCGGTTCTCGATCGAGAAATCCGCGCCAGGTGAGGTAGAGGTTGTATTCGAGGTTGTCGCTTCCACCTTCGATTTGGGATTCAACAGTGGCAAAGGGGGTGTAAGTGGCTATGGCGTCAGTTGTNCGAATAACGCTCGCGTAGGCGCCATCTGCGAGGTGGACACACAGAATGGTTTCCTCCGGCGCGGCCTGGTCTAGAACCGACGCGACGAGAAGCGGAAGTTGGGCTGNCCCCGGGTTTCCGATATTTCCGGTNAGATCGTCTACCAGTTTGTCTCCTGCAATCTTTGACAANCCACGAACGGCCCTTGCGTGCAGTCCCGCAATGACCACTTTGTCNACATCTTCTATGCCGACGTCGGCTGCTTTAGTNGCGCGCTCGATGGCGTCTTCCGCAAGGGCCAGGTACGCCTGTTCGCCAAATCGCTCCTCCCAAATACGGCTTGAACCCTCGCCGGGGAGGCGATAGCGGTCGAGGAACTCGCCTGTGGAGGCTGCGCGTCCTAGCGCGTGGGCAAGGACCGGTGCATCGTCGTCGTCGCCGAAGATCAATGCTGCTGCTGCATCACCGCCGCTGCTCTCGTCGTTGCTAGTTGGATTTCCGGTCCGCAGATCGGACACCACTGCCATAGATACGCCTGGGGTGCCGCTCGCTCCGAGGATCGCTGCTTCCGCTGACCGAGCTGATCCCCCAGCGTCGACCGCCCATGTGTCTTGTGGAAGGTCTAAAGCTGCCTGGATAGCGGTTGCGTTGGTTTTGTCAAGATAGGCGGGATTCGCCGTNGCGAACCAAATCGAAGATGGAGTNACGCTGCTCCCNGCCAAGGCATTGCGGGCGGCCTCCACCCCCATGGTGGTGGTGTCTTCGTCATATGCGGCTACGGCGCGATGACCGCGCCCTCCTCCTGAACCCATTGCCGCGGTGATCTTTGAACGATCCAATCGGTAGTAGGGCACGTAGGTGCCGTAGCCAATAATGCCTCTCACATCGCCCCCATAGAGTTCATCGGTTCTTCGAGTCTAGGCAGGGCCCGTCGTTTAACNCCATGTCGCGTGAACGGCGGCCAATCAGGTGTTGGCGAAATAAGGATTTTCACCTGAAGCATGGTCGGTTATATCGACAACGTTTTCGACTCCGTCGAGAAGTTCGGTCAACGTTTTTTCGATACCGGCCGTGACGGTTGCGTTCGCCATACCACAGCCTTGACAGCCTCCACCCAACTTGACCACCACGGTTGAACCTTCGACGCGAACAAGTTCTGCGAATCCACCGTGGGCTGCTATGGACGGGTTAATCCTTTTAACCAACACCTCTTGAACTTGCTCCTCGAGAGTTCCCGATAGATCCANGCTTGCGTTGGGGCCGAGCTCTGGCCGATTCGGATTCCGCAGCACTAAACCAGGTTGGTTGGTGTTACTAGGAAGATCTAGTGTGGCGCCCTCGAGTTTTGTCACGTCNCGTNCAGGAATTAGGACCGTTAAACCACCGCCTACGTGCGTTGGTACGTCATCGGAATCTGCCTCGGCGAGTACTTCGAAAGCTAAGTCATATGAGAAATCAACCCCTTGGACTCCGGTGACTTCGATACGTAGGGCTAACTCGTCTGCGTCGTCTTCGTCGGCGCGCAATTCGAGAACTTTTTTGAGTGCTGCTTCTGCAACGGTGATGATTTCGCGTTCGGACATACGATCAGCCTACATACCTGACCTGGGTAGGAGATGGGACACACTGGGAGGACCCGAGTAATGTCCTTAACTCATCCTGATTCCTACATCGGGACGACGACCGAGTGAGGATTTATGACATTTCGCGCAGTGCGCTTGACCGAGGAAGATCGAAAGGTTTCNGCTGAAATCGCCGAGCTAGAGGATTCAGAACTTCCGGAGGGCGAGGTGGAGGTTGGCNTTTCCTACAGCACTCTGAACTACAAGGACGGAATGATCCTTAACGGCATAGGTCGCCTTGTGCGCAATTATCCACATGTGCCTGGGATTGACTTTTCGGGCACTGTCAGTAGTTCCACCGACTCGCGTTACGCGGAGGGCGACAGAGTCGTCTTGACGGGNTGGAGGGTTGGCGAAGTNCACTGGGGNGGATACGCGGAAAAAGCTCGAGTNAGTGGCGACTGGTTNGTCAAGCTCCCNGATGGTTTATCTGAGCTCCAGGCAATGAGTGTCGGNACGGCGGGTTTGACTTCGATGCTCGCTATGCAGGCCCTCGAAGATCACGGCATTGGTTCTGCCCCNGTATTAGTCACGGGAGCTGCGGGTGGAGTCGGAAGCGTCGCTGTGCACCTACTTTCGCAAGCGGGCTACAAAGTCGCCGCATCGACGGGACGTCCTGAAACAAGCGACTATNTGACCAAGCTGGGCGCTGACGAAATTGTGTCACGCGAGGAACTCTCCGAACCCCCTGCGGCACCACTTGCTTCTGAACGTTGGGGCGGGTGTNTNGACGCCGTCGGTGACACGACGCTCGCTCATCTCCTGACCGAAATGCAATATGGGNCAAGTGTCGCGGCTTGTGGTCTTGCTGGTGGNAATCAACTAAATACGACAGTGATTCCTTTTCTGTTACGTGGAGTCAATCTGATCGGAATCGACTCNGTTATGTGCCCTTTCGAAGTGAGGGAGAGAGCCTGGTCGAGGCTAGATGAACTTCTCGACCGAGAAATACTTTCAGAGATGACAACGCTGGTTGGGTTGGCCGACGTTCCCGAATTGGCCTCGGACATTCTTGCAGGTCGAGTCCAAGGGCGAACCGTTGTTGATGTTCGGATTTAACTTCGTTTTTGGAGTGAGCTAATCGGTTTCTCGTCGCATCGGAATGTGAGGAATACCGTCTTCTTCGAACTCTGAGCCACTTCGCGCGAAACCCAACTGGGAATACCACTTAGACAAGTAGGACTGTGCGGAGAGGACCCAGGGCCCATCAGTGCTTGAGAGCACGTGTTCAATGAGTCGCTGACTCAAGCCCTGAGAGCGGGCATCACGTCGAGTGACAACCCGGCCGATTCGCAATTGGTCCGGTTCTGTGATGACACGCACATAGGAGGCGAGCCCGGCCTGGTCGTCGATCCACAGATGCTGAGCCTCGCTATCCAGTGCGTCAATCTCGGAGTAGGCACATTGTTGTTCAACAACGAACACTTCAACTCGAAGTTGAAGAATCTCATAGAGGCGNTCGAGAGACAATTCATCAAAAGACGAAGATTCGATTTCGCTCACAATGCGGCNACCAANGCCGAGAAGCCGGCGAGGACCATGGCNGCGGAAACTAGGACAGCTGTCCAGTGGACGACGGGGCGTCGGTGTCGTAACGGTCGCAAATCGCCACTTGGGTTATGGGTCCGCCGGTTCATATGGCGCAGGGTATCGGAGCGATTAAGGAGCCCCTTCAATCTCCTCCCAGAACGCGTCGTGACCATCTTCAGCGCGTTATGGCCTCCCTCGGTTCCTCGCCGAGGCGGAGCGAGTCTCGCGTCGCGGGTCGTGTTGAATGGTCGGTCAGAACCTCAGGAGTTGCCATTTCAAGCTGCCATTCTGGTCCAGTAGTCGAACCTCGATGTTGGCTTCGGCACCGCTCTCGACGCGAGTTGCAATGCAGTTGAAGGAGCTGCCGATGGGCGCCACTAGGTATTCGCCGTCACCGCAATCAATCATCACGTCAAATCCCACTTCGTAGCCAACTTCATCGGCTAGAAGTGCCTCGGTGTTTACAAGTTGAAGAGCGTGGTGTTTGTGCGCGTATTCGTATTGGCCTTGCTCGTCGATGATTCGAACTTGGAGTTCGTAGTACTGGCCTGCTACTTCGGTGCCGCAAATAAACACTGACTCTGGCGTCACTACTATGTCTTCAGGACAGTCGACCATCCCTATTTCTACCGGGAGGATGTCGCTGCCAGCCTGATCCTGTAACTCGCGTTCAAGCTGAGTTTGATCCGGACCTCCGCCACACGCTGAAACAAGGGCAGCAACAGTTAGCAGTGCCGTTGCGATCAACAGTGTGGGGTGGCGTTTCGGCATTTCTTCCTCGTCAACCAACTTCGGTCCGGCCGACAATAGCCCGCTTCACGGCCGAGTTAGACCGCTCCGTCGGGGTCAAATAAATGGTTTTTCTTGATACCGGCCGAAAACGTCGGCCAGAGTCGTCATGATTTCACCCACGGTGGCGCGTGCCCTGACAGTTTCAATCAAAGATGGCATCAGATTCGCATCGGTTTCGGCGACGCGACCCAATGCGATGAGAGCGTCGTCTACGGCTGACTGACTCCGATCACTTTTGATCTGTTGAAGACGTTTTATCTGGCGTTGCTCATCTTCGTTGGTGATTTTGAGGAGATCAATTTGGTCCTCTTCGTTTCCTTCAGTGAAATCGTTAACGCCTACAACAACACGTCTGCCGGCGTTGATCTTTTTTTCGAAGTCGTAGGCCGCGTCAGCGATACTTCCCTGATACCAACCCTCCTCTATCAGTTGAAAGGCGCCTTCAAGCATAGATCCGTTCCCGGTCTCGTCTATGTGGCTAAACATCGCCTCGGCTTCGCTTTCAAGTCGATCCGTGAGATCCTCAACGAACCAACTGCCTCCGAGGGGGTCAACCACATCTGTTACCCCGGTCTCGTGCGCGATTACCTGTTGGGTACGTAATGCGATGCGGGCCGCTTTTTCCGTCGGCAAAGCAAGCGCTTCATCCATTGAATTGGTATGCAGACTTTGGGTTCCGCCGAGAACTCCGGCGAGCGCCTCGATCGCTGTCCGAGCGACATTGACTTCCGGTTGTTGAGCAGTCAGGGAGACGCCCGCTGTTTGAGTATGAAACCGCAGCATCATCGATCGTGGATCCCGAGCCCCATACCGGTCTTTGAGCCAACGAGCCCAGATTCGGCGAGCAGCTCGGTACTTTGCTATCTCTTCGAAGAAATCGATGTGAGCATTAAAGAAGAAGCTGAGCCGGGGAGCGAATTCATCTACTTTGAGACCTCGTTGGAGTGCCGATTCGACGTAGGCGAAGCCATTGCCGAGGGTGAAGGCGAGTTCTTGAGCGGCCGTCGAGCCTGCTTCGCGGATGTGGTAGCCACTGATCGAAACCGAGTTCCATCGCGGCATTTCGTTCTTCGTGAACTCGATGGTGTCTGCTACCAATCGCATTGATGGTCGCGGCGGAAAGACCCATTCTTTCTGGGCTTGGTATTCCTTGAGGATGTCGTTTTGGAGAGTGCCTCCTAAACGGGCCCTGTCTGCTCCTTGATCTTCGGCATTTGCGACAAACATTGCCCAAATAGGAGCTGCGGGAGCGTTAATGGTCATCGAAGTCGTCGTGTTTTCGAGATCGATGTCGTCATAGAGAATTCGCATGTCTTCGATGGTGTCGACCGCGACACCGCAACGCCCAACTTCGCCCACTGAAAGAACGTCATCGCTGTCGAGACCCATCAAGGTGGGCATGTCGAAAGCTGTAGACAAACCTCCGCCGCCAGCAGAAAGAATGTCTTTGAACCTCGCGTTGGTGTCCTCGGGGGTTCCGAAACCGGCAAACATGCGCATGGTCCACAGGCGGCCCCGGTAACCACTCGGATGCACTCCGCGGGTATAGGGGTATTGACCGGGCCAACCAATCCGCTCATCCGGTTCGCCGTCTCTTGGACCATAGAGTGGCTCCACTGGAACGCCGCTCATGGTTTCGTAGTCCACGTCGCGAGTTTGACCCGCTTCGTAATCTTGTTCCCACTGCTCTCGCGTCACACGCTTCTCCTAGATACCCGTCGAGGGTGAAGATCCATCAGTCTAGGCGGGCTTAAGTCAGGTAGCCCAGGTGGTCTATAGGCCCTTGTCCCCCACCAAGTTTCCAGTCGACAGCACCACGTATGGCTTGCATCGTGAAGTCGCGCGCAGCCAACACCGCATCGATCGCGGGAACCCCTGCAGCCAACCCCCCAGCAATCGCTGCTGAAAGGGTGTCTCCGGTACCGCGAAGGTTTGTTGTCGCATACCGCTCACTCTCCAGGGTGATGGTCTTATTCCCGTAGGCGACAATGTCGTTCATTGATAGAGAATTTCGGCGGCCACCGGTCACAACAACGACCTCTGGGCCCATACTTGCAAGTTCTAAGGCGGCCTCAATTAGGTCTTGCGTATCGTCCGCAATGGTTCTTCCTAAGAGCAACATTGCCTCCAGGTGATTAGGCGTGGCGACTCGCGCGCGGGGAATCAACTGCTGACTTATGAGGCGTTCCGTCCTGTCGTTGTAAAGCTCGCTTCCGTGACGATCAACCATTACCGGATCCACAACTAAAGACGGCAAGGCCCCGGACTCCGCCATGTCGGCGACTAGAACCACGTTCTCTTCGGAGAAGAGCAGCCCTGTCTTGACAGCCGCTACATCAAAATCGTCGAGAACGGCTTCTATTTGTGAGCGCACAGTTGCGGCAGATACAGGTAAAGCTGATCGAAACTCTTGGGTGTTCTGTGAGGAAACGACTGTTACCGCGCACACCCCGTGTATTCCTCGCACCGCTAAAGTTCGCAAGTCTGCTTGAAGGCCTGACCCTCCTCCCGAATCTGAACCTGCGATTGTTAGTACGACGGGTGGTTGAGTCACCTGGCTGTTGTATCAGACTGGGAAGATCGCGTTCATTGCCTAGGGTGGCGACGTGACACCTCACCAATCGAGCATTGGAATCATTGCCAATCCTGTGTCGGGGCGTGACATTCGTCGCGTAGCAGCTCGGGGTGGAATTTCNAGTACTGAAGATAAGAGAAACCGCATCGCTCGCGCTGTCGTTGGNGCTGTGGCATCGGGGGCGCGTCACATAGTGGCGATGAAAGAGCCGTTCGGCATCGCCAGCGGGGCTTTGGCCGATCTNAGGCTTGACGCAGAGTTAGAAATCCTCGACGTNGGCGCGAGGGTCGATCCAAGCGATACCGAACGTGCTGCTCTTGCTATGAAAGATCGCGGGGTCCAGGTGATCATCACTCTCGGAGGTGATGGAACAAATCGAACTATCGCCAAGGTGTGGCCGGAAGCGACTTTGGTGCCGATGTCGACTGGGACAAACAACGTCTTTCCCTCGTTGGTCGAACCTACGGTCGCAGGTGCAGCTGCTGGATTGGTCGCTAATGGCTTTGTCGATATTGATNTAGCAGCNCCGCGTTCCAAAATGATTCATTTGACTCTCGCGGATGGGTCCACGGACGTCGCCCTTGTGGACGTGGTGACTTTGGTCGACGATTTCGTCGGAAACCGGATGCCNGTAGATCCCGNAAATCTTCGACAGTTGTTAGTTTCTGTGGCTAGGCCTGACGCAATTGGTGTGTCATCAATTGCGGGGCTTCACGCGAGTTGTGAGGTGGACAAGGATGCCGCGATTTTGGTTCGCTGTGGGGACGGGGGGCGNGCGACCAACGCTCCGATCGCGCCTGGGTTGTACCGCAAAGTGCCGGTAGTCGACGTACGGCGGGTCGATCTTGGAGAAGAAATTGGTCTTCTGGGACCGGCCACCTTAGCTCTTGATGGAGACAGAGAGCACCAGATTCCGCGAGGGGAGCCTGTGGTAGCCATAGTGCGTCGTGACGGGCCGAGGGTTGTCAACGTGGGAGTTNCCCTCTCTTTAGGTGCTTCTGAGGGAATTTTCTTTTCAGAACCGCTGGGTTGAGTTGAACTTTGCCCCGGGCCTGCGGTCCTGAACCGAATATCAGATGGTGTGAGCTTCGAACAACGGCTCTGAGTCCAGAGTTCGCATCGATTCAGGAAGCTCGGTTCGGGCGCGTTGATGNAATTGNCGGTCAANGTCGAGGGTGTATGGGTAGGCGGGTTCACACTCCCTGAAGAGAGGTACATGAAGTGCTCGCGCATCAGGTGGGCCNGGACGATCGTGCTGAACCAGCACTTCATCGACCGCTTGCCCGTCGTCAATTAAGCGGTATGGTCGAACAACTCCTCCTCGGGTGGCCTTTCCCTCGGACGATTTNGCCACGGGAAGGACCGGCTCGTGAGTNCCTGACCTCCGCGCTATGCCTACGAGCTTGTAGACCATTCCGGCTGTGGCGTGACCTGATCCCACTACAAGTTGAGTTCCGACTCCATAACCGTCAATGGGGTGGTCGGCCAGTTCAGCGATTCGGTACTCGTCGAGGTCGCCTGACACGACGATGCGTGTCGACTCCGCCCCGCTTGCGTCAAGTTTCNTTCGGGCGCGAAGTGCTTCCCTTGCTAGATCGCCTGAGTCGATNCGGATTGCTCCGGGAACTCCGCCCAGTCTCTTAGCTGCGGCGAGCGCTCGATCAATGCCGGTGTCGATCTCGTATGTGTCGACCAGAAGCGTTGTTGCNAGTCCATGCGCTTCAATTTGGGCTTCGAAGGCTGCTTCTTCGTCGTCATGAGCGAGCGTGAAGGCGTGCGCTGAGGTCCCAGCGGTGGGGACGTTAAAGCGAATGCCTGCTTCCATATTCGAAGTGGTGTCGAAGCCNACGAGCCACGCCGCTCTTGCTGCTGCTACTGCTGCCTCTTCATGAGTCCGTCTACCGCCCATTTCGATCAGGTGGCGGCCTCGGGCCACGTCATGCATTCGTGCTGCGGCGGACGCAACNGCGGAATCGTGATTGAGTACTGATAGGACGAGCGTTTCCAAGAGGAGTCCCGCCCCAAACGAACAGTCGACTCTGAGGACGGGACTTCCGGGCACGTAGAAGTCGCCTTCGCGGTAGCTCCATACTTCGCCTTCGAAACGGAACATTTGGAGATGTTCAAGAAGTTCTTCGCTGAAGCGTCCGAGACCTGCCAAATATTGGATTTGATGATCGGAAAACTGGAACTGTGCAAGCAGCTCTGCGAGACGTCCAGGGCCTGCGACTACTCCATATCCGCGGCCAGATGGGAGACGCCGAGCAAAAACTTCGAAGGTTGCCCTCCGTGACGCGACTCCTGATCGGATAGCTGCGTCGAGCATGGTGACCTCATAAAGGTCGGTCATTAAGGCGGTGCCCATACCCTCAAGCATGGTTCATCGAGGGGTCCCGGAAAAGGCAGATTCTCTTTCAGCAGAATTTCGAGTGGTTTGGTGTTACCTTTCGATGCTTCGAATCGCGCAAATAACGGGCGATACCAGTCTCGACGGGCCACACTCCTGTTATGGCCCTTAAGACCTCAAGTCGGACTGATATAGCACCTTTTTATGTTATGGAGGTCATGCGCGCAGCNGCCGCGCTGGAAGCCTCTGGGAGTGAGGTGCTGCATCTTGAGGTGGGCCAACCTTCAACGCCGGCACCTGAAGGTGCCCGGGATCGCGCTATTAGCGCAATCCAAAACGAGATTCTCGGGTACACCTCGGCACTTGGTATGGATTCTCTTCGAGAACGATTGAGCCTCCACTATCGAGAGTGGTACGACACCGAAGTAGGGCCTGAGCGAATTGCCATCACTCTCGGAGCAAGCGGCGCGTTTACGTTGGCATTCTTAGCGTGTTTCGAAGCGGGTGATCGGGTCGCTGTTCCCACTCCAGGATATCCGTGTTATCGCAACACTCTTAGAGCACTCGGAGTTGAGGTCATCGATCTNCCGGTCGGATATGACACTNGATTTCAGCCTTCTCCGCGGATACTTGAGCCGCTTGGACCTATCGACGGACTGGTTGTGGCTAGCCCGTCGAACCCCACAGGGACGATGCTCCTCCCTAGCGANTTGACAGAACTAACTCACTGGTGCGCGACGGAAAGCGTGCGCTTAATTTCGGACGAGATTTACCATGGCATTACTTATGGAACCTCGGCTCCGACCGTCGCAGCGGAGTGGGATGAAGCGGTCATAGTAAATAGTTTCTCAAAGTACTTTTCGATGACCGGGTGGAGACTCGGATGGTTAGTTCTTCCNCAAAATCTGGTTTCTCCGGTTGAGCGCTTGGCGCAGAATGCGTTCATCGCCGCGGCGTCGGTGTCGCAACATGCAGCATTGGGCGCGTTCGAGAGTCACGGCGAGCTCGAAGCCAATGTTGAGCGCTATAGCGTGAACCGAAACATTCTTTTGGAAGGTTTGCCTCGAGCNGGAATTACACAATTGGCACCTGCTGATGGAGCGTTCTATATCTGGGCGCAAGTGGATCATTTGTCCGACGACAGCCAAAACTTGGCTGAAGAGTGGTTGAAAGATCTTGGAATCGCAGTAACCCCAGGGATCGATTTTGATCCGAGTCAAGGACACCGCTTTATCCGCTTTTCGTTCGCCGGCTCGACNCGTGAAGTTGAAGAGACGGTGCGCAAGTTGGTCGTTTGGGCCGCGGAATCGGATCGANGATAGTNACATCCTTGCCATCGACAAGTNGCCNAAAAGTCTTCGATCTCGGCTAAAGGAACANGTGAGACGTTTGTCCNATTGAGACCTTGCTTCGTTCATTTCACGGGGAAGTGTTGTACGGCGGNAATCGTCNGGTGAACGCGTCGACGCCCCCGCTTCGNGAGCGGGGGCGTCGTACGACACCTGGGACGTTTGACCCAACCGGCATGGTCGGGACGTTGCAGCGCGAGGACCGACACGCTCATCGTCAGGTGGGATGGTCCGGGTTGGAGTCGCCACCACTTCGTCACATACGAAGGAGGCTTCCTCCCAAGTTGGCAGGTCGCCTCAGCGCCCGACCACCTCCAGAGTCCTCTTAAGCATTGGCATATTGGGGACCACCTCCTTTCTCTGGTGGCCCGATAGTGACACACCGTCGGACACGTGGAGTGCCATTTCCTGATTGATCTTCAAAATGGGTTTACTGGACCGCGTTACGGATAGCGGTAGCAATCGCCGAAGAAGCCAGGTGGGCAACGAGGTCNACCGTCGCNGTAATTTCCTGGGTCGCTAACAGAAATAGTGCATCTCCGTCGACCGACGTATGTGGAGGGTCGATGGTTCGAGCGATTCCGGTATGAGCAAGGTCGGCTACTCGGCAGGCTTCTGGTTTGGTCAACGCAGCGTTAGTCACCAAACATCCGATAGTCGTATTCGATCGTTCTTCGGTGGAGTCCCAAGCGGCTATTTCGTCGATGGATACGAACGGGTAGCGGGGAGCGTCGGGTGGGGCTGAAGAACCCGCTATGACGTTGCCTTCTGTGTCAATTACGTCGCCAAAGGCGTTGACAGCAACGATTGCGCCTACCACNAGGTCTCCGGATCGGGTGACGGCGGTCCCTTGTCCGCCCGGGCGGGCGTGAGTGCGGCCTGCCGCCTTGCCCACAGTGCAGCCGCGGCCAACACCGACGCGTCCGTTGTCCGGGTCGGCGTTGGTTGCGNCNTCGCAGGCCTTTCGGCCTGCCTGCGGGCCGGGTCTCGGGTCATCTGGTCCGGTTATATCGAATACAACTGCGGCNCCGACCACGGGAACGATTGCGGATGTCAACTCAAGGCCACGTTCATTCTCGACACACCATTGGACGACTCCTTCAGCCGCCGCTAAACCGAAAACGCTGTTGCCGCAGAGCGCTACCGCGTGGCATTCGATCCCGGATCCGTTCGGTCCCAAGGCGGCCGCTTCCCGGGTACCAGGTGCTCCCCCGCGTATTGCGATCGCGCCAAGTGAACCTTTGGGCGGGAGAACAACCGTTACNCCTGTCCCGTGCTCGTCGTCGGTCCANCANCCCACCATTACGTCTTCGATACCCAGTGCCATAGACGAACCTTACGTCGCTTGACGCATTAGACATAGACGGTGCCTGAAGGTCACACGATCCACCGATTATCGCGAGATCTACGTTCTGATTTCGGCGGGGTCCCAGTCCGGGCGAGCTCGCCGCAGGGTCGTTTCGAAAATGGGGCTGGTCTTATCGACGGGAAGACTTTGTCGAAAAGTGATGCTTGGGGAAAACATTTATTCCTCACTTTCGNTGACCGTTTGATCTTGCACGTTCATCTCGGGCTGATTGGCAAATTTCGTCCACANCCGATTGAGTCGTCGCCCAAAGAAACAGTGCGTCTTCGCCTTGAAGGTAGACAGGCGTGGCAACTCACTGGGCCTCAAAAATGTGCTCTGGTTTCCTTTGACGAATTTGTAGAGGTGAGTGGTGGATTGGGGCCTGATCCTCTGCGACGGGGATCTCGTTTGAATGACTTTGTTGAAAACGTCTCTCACCGTCGAACTCCGATAGGGGTGTCGCTCCTGGACCAGTCGGTGATCGCTGGAATCGGAAACGTGTACCGCTCAGAGTTTCTGTTCATTCTTGGAATACATCCAGAGCGCTCCTCCTGTGATCTCACCGATGTNGACATTCGGGGTCTTTGGGAAGTGGCGGGTGAACAGCTGCGGCAAGGGGTGCGACTTAATCGCATTGTTACGGTGTCGCGNGAAGATTCGGGGGCGTTAGCCGGGAGAGTGAAGTCTGATGATGCGTTATACGTATACAAGCGCGNAGGTCAGCCTTGCAGGCGATGCGGCACCGAGATCAGCATCGGTGACCTCGGCGGGAGAAGCTGTTGGTGGTGCGAGCGTTGTCAGNTTCGNTGATTAAGAAGCGGCTAAGCATTTCAGCGTTGTTGACATAAAGGGCACCAGGTGGTGGATCGCCCATCGATNATTCTCCTCCGCAAGTCGGAACCGCAGACAAAGCATTGTTGTCCGGCNCGTCCATAACATTGGAGGTGATATTGGTTGGAGCCTTCACCATCGAGGTTGCGGTAGTCGCGAAGCGTTGTTCCTCCTTTTTCTATGGCCTGTGAAAGCACGGAGCGAAGAGCATCTGCGAGCCGTTGTGCTTGCGGTCGNCTGATGGACCGCAGAGCAGGGTTCAATCGGGCGAGGAACAACGCTTCGTCGGCGTAAATATTTCCAACACCTGCTACTAGGCGCTGACCCAATAATTGAGTTTTGATGCGTTGACGCCGCCCGCGGGTTCTTTGCCAGAGTTCGTTGCCGTCAAAGTTCGAGTCGAGGGGTTCAGGGCCCATCTGTTGCAGTGTCGGAATTTGTGAGTAGTCGCCTTTTTCGACGAGTGCGATTCTCCCGAACCTTCGGACATCTCGGAAAAGAAGTGTTCGTTGGTCGTCCAGCAACCACCATGCCCTCGTGTGTTTGTCAACCTCAGATATCTGGGGTTCGAGCTTCTGTATAAGCAGTTGCCCCGTCATGCCTAGATGAACGACGAGTTCAGCCTCATTATCTAGTTCGGCCAGAAGGTATTTGCCTCGCCGGCGAAGCGCGGTAAAGCGTTGACCTTCGATTTTGCGGGCCGGTCGAAATTTTTCGGATTCGTGACTGCCCGCAGNGACGACCTTTCGATCCAGAAGTTCACGTTCCAACTGTCGTCGGATTGTTTCGACCTCGGGAAGTTCAGGCACTCGAACTGAAGCGTTTCTTATCCGCGAGGCCCATATCGTCTCTCGACTTCAGCCGCGCCNTCCGGGCACAGGTCCACATACGGACACCAATTGCACAGTGGGCCCGTCTTGTGGGCGAATTGTTCGGTATCTATCGATTCGCACAGGNGGTCCCATGTGAATCTGTGATTGTCTACTGCGTCCGCTACTGCNTTCGAGTCGATGGGTCGATCAATCGGGCCGCTTGTGAGGTACATCAAGCGGACCTCTGAAACCTCATGCTGTATTTCTTTCAATGCGGCTGCATACAGCCAAACTTGGGAAAGTTTGTCGTCGACGAATCTTGCGTTGGGTGTTTTCCCCGTCTTGTAATCAACAACTCTTAGCCCGGAGGAAACGCGTTCAGTNAAATCGACTATTCCNAAAAACGGAACACCAGCAATCTCGACTGCCAGTTCCTGTTCTGCCCGCACAACGTCAACCGTTGTCGGGTCTTCTAAGGAGAAGTAGCGTTCGATTAACCTCCACGCGTTCCACATAAACGATGTGGTCTGGTCTTGGGAGAGGGACAGACTCAAGAAGTCGTCGTCATTGCGGGTTTCGTCCCACAGCTTTCGNGCCACANCTCGGGCCGCGTCGATCGAGCGTTCATTTGGATCGAGACTAAGAAGATCTTCAAGTATTTGATGAACGAAGGTGCCGAGTACTGCCGCTTCGCNCTTGGGGTCTGGGAGTTTGTCGATGTATCTCATCCGCCATCGACGAGGGCATTGTCGATACGTGGAGGCTGAACTTGGACTTAGGTGCCGTGGGCGAAAGGTTTGATCATCCATGTCGGCCGCGTTCACAAATCGAATCTTGTCTTAAGGGAGGGACTTTTACGTCGACTCATCTGTTTNTTCGGATGATACGACGCCAAATCCAGAGAATGGCTACCAGCCCTGCCAGGCCTCCGAAGACCGCAACCGCCGGCACTCGTCGATCCAAAGGCGGCACAGCTTGCGGCACCGTCTGCAGTGAGGGTCCCTTGTCGTCTTCGACGCCGTCAGTCTCCGGTTGTTCAGGTTCTGATTCGTGTTTTGTTGACATTTGGACGTCAGGTGGGTCTGTGACTGGGTCGCCGGGAAGACCAACGAACGCCCCGCTGTCAACGGGTCGCGGTCGGTTGGGGTCGTAGCCGGCCATCGCCCCTCCTTCACGAGTCGATGGTAGTGGGCGTTGAGGGTTCGGCGCTCCGCTGCGATACGTCGTGAGGGAGGTCCGTAACCGCATCCTTATTCAATGATTTCCATAGCTCGTCGAACTGCATTGTTGCCTCGGCAGCGCCTGGTCGCTTTCCTAAGGCTCGCAAGCTGGTCGATTGACCCGATGCTTCTGCTATCGCCGCTCTGAGTTGAATTTGGGGTAGCACAAGATCTCCAAATCGGTCTTGCAGTTGCTCACACCAGTAACGNTTGTCGCGGGTGCGGCCAACCCGGTTCACAACAACACCGGCGAGCTGCGGCGCGCCTAATCGCCCAGCAACGCGCTCCACTGTGTTGTGCATCAGATCGACGCCATCGGCTGCCCATGCGGCGGGTTCAGTGACGATGATGGCTCGTTCGGCGGCAAACAGACCGTTGATGCACAGAAGCCCTAACGATGGTGGGCAATCGATGAGCACCAGATCATGGTCAACCCCTGCCAGTGACAGCCGCAGCCGATCTTGAGCACCGACAGGGTCAGCGGCAAGTAAGGGTTCTCTTCCGGCCAGCAACTGGCTCCCGGGAACAAGATCGGGTNGCGGTCCGTCTTCAGGCCATTTTGATCGGCAGATAGCTTCGGCGACCGAACCTGCTCTTGCTTCGGCNAGAACATCGTCGATTGATGGTGTCGCGTTCCATATGCCNAANCCGCTTGAGGCGTTGGCTTGGGGNTCGAGATCGATAACTAACACGNTCATCCCCGAGGCACTGGCAGCTTCGGCGATACCGAGGGTGACGGTGGTTTTACCCACGCCCCCCTTTTGGTTGACAACAGCAATTGACTGCATTGATGACAGGCTAACCTCGCTTCGCAACTAGATCGGGTAGGCGGCAGTTCGCAGTTAGTGCCGAAGGTCAATGCCGCATAGCGATGCCGCCGCGACTATGGACCCTTGGTTTAATGAGCTGGCTCCATCTTCAACTGATTGAGCCGCGGCGATAAGCGCTGCGTGCACACGCGGGGTATCCAAGTCATCGTCCAATGCATCTCGGACTTCATTAGCTAAAGGGCTGTTATTGACGGGGGCGGCCCCGCCTGCGGCACGAACTAGCAGTTCCAGATGGGATTGAGCGCGCTCAGCCTCTTCGTCGAACCACTCGAAATCNGATCGATAATGGTGAGCCATGAGCGCAAGTCGGATGGCTCGCGGATCGATCTGTTGACGGAGGTCGGAAACGAACACCAGGTTGCCAAGAGACTTCGACATTTTGGTTCCTTGGTAAGCGACTAAACCCGCGTGCACCCAGTATCGAGAGAACGGTTCGCCCGTTACCGATTCGCTCTGCGCGATCTCGCATTCGTGATGAGGAAAAATGAGATCTCCNCCGCCNCCNTGAATGTCAATCGTCGTTCCAAGCGCCTCCATGCTCATGGCTGAACACTCGATGTGCCAGCCGGGACGTCCTGGCCCGAAGGGAGAATCCCATTGGGGTTCACCGTCGCCGCTCGGTTGCCACAGAACGAAATCCAAGGGGTTGCGTTGTCGAGGGTCGTCGGGGGAGCCACCTCTTTCGGCGGCTAAAGCAGTCATTTCTTCGCTGGTCAANNGCGACAGTTTTCCGAATGAAGTGAACGTTGTGACATCAAAATAGGTGATGCCATCGTTTGTGTAGGTGTGGCCACCGCTTTCCAGCACGCGAATCAGCTCAATCATGCCGGCGATGGACTGTGTTGCTCGCGGTTCTAGGGTCGCTGGACGGGTGTTGAGTGCTTCCATGTCTTGACTGAAGCGATCCATCTCCAACTCCGCGAGTTCCAGGAAATCAATGCCTAGTTCCCTCGCTTTGGGCAGGATGCTGTCATCCACATCAGTGACATTTCTGACGAGTTCGACGGTATGTCCAAGATCNTCAAGCCTTCGGATAATGAGGTCGTATGTGAGATACGTTGCTGCATGACCGAGATGAGTCGAGTCGTATGGAGTTATTCCGCACACGTACATGCGAACGTGATCGTCTAACTCAAGATNAACTATTTCCTGGTGAGCNGTGTCNAACAGGCGCATGGTCATTGGGGTTGTCGCTTTCTTGGTCTTAGACCAGGGAAGTTCCTTCACCATACGCCGGTGANTGGAGGAGTATGGAGTATGCCGGATCTGAATATCTGACGGCGGCTATTGCTGGTGGTTTAGACCTAGGTACTCTCGGTCTAGTGGGTTCATCCGACGACGCTAGGTTTGAGATAGTNGACAACTTTCGGCAACGCCGACGTCTCNCATCGGTAGATCCAAGTCAACTGGATGCGATTATCGATGAAATCTCACTAGCTGGCCTTGAGCCTGTNGAGTACGTTNCAGCCCTTTTTGATCGACATCAAATAATTTTCGTTGGGCACGAACTCCCGTCGCGAAAAACGGGCCTATTCATGCAGGAATTGATCCCGGCAGTGCGAAGCGCCGACGTCCATCTCTTAGGCATCGAATGGGCATGTATAGACGATCAATCATTATTGGACGAACTCGTTAATGCTGCGGAGTTCGATGAAGATATCGCTNGGTCCGCNTTGTTTAGGTGGGGGCTACGCCACCATTTCGCATATGTCGAATATTTGGACATTCTCCGTTCAGCCTGGGGTGTCAATCGAACGCGTGACCCTGATTCGCCGATCTTTCGGGTGGTGGCCCTCGACTANGACATAGAGGTCGATGCAGTTACAGAAAATGCTGATCTGCTGTCCCCTTATGCGTGGGAGCACCTTCGTCCTCGGGGTCCGGCGTCNCGACATATGGCCGAGGTCCTGCTACGAGAATTTCTTGAAAAGAACCAAAAAGCTTTGGTTCTTGCACGTACCGGTAACGCTTTGACGCGGCTTCGACGGCGGCCACATCCTGTAAGTGACCGAATCGACACGGAAATCGTGGATGGCAGGGTNGTTGGCTGCGGGAATCACGTTTACAGCGCCATCGCAGATCAGGCAGCGACTGTTCTCATTCATCAGCCCCTGACGGCAGACGGTGAGCACGGACTTTTCACTCTTCCCGCNGATGGCTATCTAGACGCAGCGTTCGCGCATTCCAACAGTCCCAGCTTTCCAATCGCTTTCGACGTCAGTTCCGGCCCTATTGGNCGTCTCCCGTGTTCGACNTCGGCTGACGGGGGCGATCTTTCTCAGTTCGCTCATGGGTGGGTATTCCTTGAGAGCGCCATCAATGTGCAGGGGCCCACTCCTCTGACAGGATTGTTTAATGACGACAATCTCGCCGAAGCNCGGAGGTGGTCNCTCGATCCTTATCTTCGAAGTTCTGAGGCGACCGTCACTGATTTCGAAGCCGCGCTCAGCAATGCCGCGGCGGCGGCTGAACTGGGCTGGACCCAGATCATCTAGCGCGCGATGGTGCAGCTATGAGTGATTCCGGTGAAACTGTCGAACCGCGGGGGTCTTCGCTGCAATCAGCAGTTGTGCACCTCACCGAGTTGGCCGCGTCCAAGCAGTTGGTACTGCTTGGCGATCAAGTCGGCATCTCTCANCATGTCTGTTTCGTCGCGGACGCGTTNCCCGAGCTTTACTCGGCTGGAGTCACCAACCTTGCGTGGGAATTTACGAACCGTCGATCTCAAAAGCAGTTGGACGAGCTGGTTCTTGGAGACTCGTGGGATGAGCGCCNGTGCATTGACTTGTTTCTTGATCTGCTTGGCATCGGTTTCACNTATCGCGAATATGCTGGCGTGCTTAAGGCGGCGTGGGCATTGAATCGCGGCCTTGAAGCAGGCCGTGATCCATTTCGAGTCATTGGTCTTGGTCTTCCCACTTATGTTGAGAATCCTGAACTTTTAGATGGAAGATCAGCAACCGAGTTAGAACTGCGTAACTGGTGGATGGGAGGTCATTACAGGGATGTGTTGGCCTTTCATATGGCGGACACTTTGACAAGTGAAGTTCTCCGCTTGGGCCAACGCGCTGTTGTGTTGTTGTCAGCGGAAAGAACTACGACAAGGTTGATTCAGTGGATCGACGGTTTCCCAACTGTAAGCGTTGGCAATCTNCTGCATCGGTGGATGGGGGAAGGTGTAGCACGCGTCGTGTTTCACGGNGCCGTACCCGATAGTGCTGCTATCCGACGAGTTGAATCCCTGGTTGCCGGAGCCCCCGAACATCCGGAACAATTCGGAATCTCTCTTCCTCTTTCAACCCTTGGCAACGTCGGGCTGAACGAAATAGTCGGTTCAATAAATGGCAAGGAAACATCGTTGAGGCTTCGCGATGTTGCCGACAGTTACATATGGTTAGGCAACGTGGATAGCTGGACACCATGCCAACTGATCGAAGAGGTCATAACTGACGAGAACTTCAGCGAGCTNGAGGCTCGCTACCGAGCGCTTGACCCAAGGCCGGAGCCGTGGACGGCGAACGAACTGGAAGAGATACGTCGCGATGGGCAGCTCAAACTCTCCGATTCNTGGTCAAGGCTCCCGTTAGTCGAGGAGCCTGTCGAGAAGCGCCGCCGATTCAGAAAGCGACGTTCATGAACGACTTTATTTTCGGAGTTGATCTCGACGGTGTGTGTGGGCAACANACCGAATTGTTTCGCGAGATAGTCGCTCGAGAGCTTGACGTTAGCGAGGAGTCTCTCCCCTTGGAACGGAGTTGGGATTTTCGTGAGTGGGGGTTTGGTCCCGATGACTTTGAACGCCTGCACCGAGTGGCGGTACTCGAACACCGCATGTTCAGAGATATGAAGGTGATGCCGGGATGCGCGGAGGCACTTTGGCGATTGTCAGACGCCGGTATTTGGATCCGCATCGTCACGCATCGTTTGTACGTCAACTGGGGGCATGCCGTCGCAATTGCCGACACTGCCCAGTGGCTCGATCAGCAACGCATTCCTTATCGGGATGTTTGTTTTGTGGGCGAGAAACCTGACGTTGCTGCGCANGCCTACGTTGACGATGGTCCGCACAATGTCGAAGGCTTGCGGGAGGCGGGACACACGGTGATCACGTTCGATCAGCCTTACAACCGTCATATCGATGGCCCTCGNGTCTTTTCCTGGCCNGAACTCGAGGGGATGGTTTTGGANCTAGCTGCCAACCACNCTGGTTCAGTCCCGCAGCAATTACCGGGCTTGGGNGCCGGGNCGGACCGGCTGACTANAAAGACTAGGGAACANNCTTGAGCACCTCAACGGAACCAATTGACGCNGCAACTGTCGTGGTGAGTAGAGATACGTCTGAGGGCATTGAAGTCCTAATGCTCCGCCGGAACTCAAGGATCTATTTCGGGGGAATGTGGGTTTTCCCAGGCGGCAGAGTCGACGCAGCTGACCGTGACGCGGAGACACGGGTTGAGGTATGCGACGGCGGTGACGGGCGGGGCTTCAGCGCNGCAGCAATTCGCGAAACCCGAGAAGAGGCCGGGATTGACCTCGCTGATAGCGAATTGTTTCATTTTGCTCATTGGCTTCCTCCCGCAGTTCGGGAAAAACGTTTCTCTACACAGTTTTTTCTGGCGATGGCCCCAGAAAATCATGACGTCGCAATNGACCACGGAGAGATCACTGAACATCACTGGATGACCCCTAGTAGCGCTTTGCGTCTGCGTGCCGCCGGTGAAATCGAGATCGTCACCCCTACTTTTTGNACTCTCAACTGGCTTGAAGGATTCCGCACCGTTTCTGATGCCTGCGCCGCAATCAAGGGTCCGGAGTGTTTCCATACTCACATCAAACAGGTCGATGGNGCCGATCCAGGCATGGTCGCGTTTTATTCCGGGGATGTCTCATATGACTCTTTGGACTTGGATACTCCCGGTCCGCGTCGCCGCTGTTACATGCTTCAGTCCGCCTGGTGGTGGGANGAGAACGACGGCGAGGAGTGAGATCTAGCGCATTGGGCGTTGCGGTTTGCTGCGTGTTAGTGGTCGTGTCCNTGCGGCCGCCGCGCATAGATCCCAGAGCGTCCCTCTAGTTCTAATNGGTCAAGCAATTTCGCATCACTCAACATTTTCTCAAGGGCATTTACCCAACACGTGTAATAGTCCCATGGTGGTCGACTGNCGGGATCTGTCGACTCCCAGNCGCCAATTGTCTCTATGAGCCGTGTTCGAAAGTCCTCCCAGCTAAAGCATCCTGATTCCACTAGGTCGGCTGTNACCCCGAAAGCTCGACTTTGCCACGGCGCTTCGAAAACGAGTTCACCGTTGAGNCGAGGTGGGGCTGTCATTGAGTCGTTGAGAATCTCAACCTTATTCACGGCGTTTTGGCCTTTGCCACCCCGATCATGGAATCTCTCGTCACAAGTTGAGCCAAATGATCGATATCTAGATGATTGGTGTTTTCGGGCTGTTCGGGGAGAACAAGGAACCGAGTTTCTGAGCTGCTATCCCAGACTCGCACTTCGGTGTCAGCCTCAAGGGTAAGTCCCATCTCGGCAAGAACTTTCCGTGGTTCCCGCACAACTCTGGCCCGATATTCAGGGCTCTTGTACCAGTTCGGCGGGAGACCGAGAAGCGCCCACGGGTAACAGGAACACAACGTACAAACGACCACATTGTGAACTCCGGGCTCGTTGGCTTTGACCTCGATGTGCTCAATCTCAGCGCCTTGGACTTGTTCCTCAGTCAGGACTTCATCAGCGTCGGTGAGAAGACGTTTACGAAAATCGTTGTTGGTCCAGGCTTTGGCGACTAGGCGAGCTCCNACCATNGGGCCNAGGTCGTTTTCGAAACGNTCTATTAGTGCATCAACACGAGATCGATCGACGATTCCTTTCTCAACAAGTAAGTCTTCGAGCGCTTCGGTCCGAACCTCGGGCGAACGAGGGTCAACCTGATGATGGTGGTCCGTTTCAGAACTCACACTGCCTCCCCTGCCGCCGTGAGATAGTTCTCGTATANGTCGACATTAATCACTACGTCGACTTCGGCTTCGCTCCCCCAAAGATCCTCGGCTCGATACGCGACGCACAGGACGTGTTGGGGTCGTTCACCTAGGTCATGAGCGGTGCTATCAGGCAGTACCTCAGCTGGGTGGATCTTGACAACGGTCCCCGCCACCCCGCTGACGTATTTCGGAAGTCGGGTGTGGCCGGTTTCGTTATGTCCGAGCGCCACCACGCTGTCACCAACCGCGAACTTGGGAGGTTCGGCCAGGTTGCGGCGGACGGTTCTGCCACCCGGCGTGGGGGTGGTTCGGTCGACTGGCAATTGGTTCGGATCTTTTTGCCCTACCGGTAAGGCACGGTGAGCCGGGCCGGTGCCCTTTGTGGCACCCACAAGGTCATCCAATTCACCTGAGGCGAGGTGCCCGTATTCTTCGAGAAGTACCTCCATCACAGCTTCCCAACGGCCGTAATAGCCGCCATGGTCAAAATAATCTTCTCGGTCGAGACGCTCAATCGCGTATCGCATCTCACCTGGTCGTGTAGCNGTANGGCGCAGCACCTGGAACATCAACCCGAAAACTCGTCGNTCCCANTCGCTGTGGAACGCCGGTTCATCAGGNCTATGNGGTACCTCACCCCACCCTNGGGTTCCACCTAGGTCGTGAATACCGAGATCTCCACTCAACTGTGACTCATCTTCCGTGAACAGAACCACCATCGACGGTGTAGACACCGCCGTTGATGTAGCTGGCGTCNTCCGAGGCAAGGAAGGCCACCAATGCAGCGACTTCGTCGGGCTCGCCGTAACGGCCCATCGGGTTTCGCGCGGCAAAGTCTTTGCGGATCATTTCAGCCTGATCGCCTCCGATGCCCTCTTCCAGACTCCGCATCATCCGCGTTTCAATTGGCGAGGGACACACAGCGTTGACACGAATCCCNTGGGGAACAAGTTCGAGAGCGGCTGATTTGGTGAGCCCGAGAACACCATGCTTNCTCGCGACGTAGGCNGANAGTCCTCTGGCTCCCAACAGGCCNGCTGTGGACGCNGTGTTGACTATCGCGCCGCCACCATTGGCAATCATCGCGGGGGCCGCGTGTTTCATNCCNAACCAGACGCCTCGGAGGTTGACNTTGATAACTCGATCGAAATCTTCTTCGGGGTAGTCNANAAGGCCAATAATTCGCCCTTCAATGCCNGCATTATTGAAGAGGACGTCGAGACGCCCGAACTCTTCAACGGATTGTTCCACGTAGCGCGATACATCGGATCCCTCACTGCANTCAGCCGTCANCGCNANGGCNTCGACNCCNAANGGCTCCGCCTCCCCAAGCGCCGCATCTAGATCTGATCCGTCNAGATCAACGGCAACGATGCGAGCTCCCTCGGAAGCGAAACGGCGCACCGCGGCGAGGCCTATTCCGCCAGCGGCTCCTGTGANCACGACGACCTTGTCTTGAAAGCGCATGGGCACAGCCTCTCACGGATGAGCACGGCCAATCGGATCCTGCAACAATTGGAACCATGAGCGATGCAACTAGCCCCGAAGAAGTCGTGAACAACTTCATTGAGAAGATTGAGGCNAAAGATCTTGACGCCGCACTCGATCATGTTTCCGAAGACTGTTACTACGACAACGTACCTATTGGCGACATGACCGGACGCGAGGACATGCACAAGTTTCTCAGCGGACTNCTTAAAGGTGAAGGTCCTGTGGAGTTCGAGGTCGTTCGACAAACGGCTACGGGCAACACTGTTATGAACGAACGACTCGACCGCTTTCAAACTGGCAGTGGCCGTCAAATAGAACTCCCTGTGATGGGCATTTTTGAAGTCAATGACGGTCTCATCACTTTTTGGCGCGATTACTTCGACAACGGCATGTTTCTTAAACAAATAAAGGGCGACGACTAGCATGGTGGTGTCGGCNCTNAACNTGTCGATCCGTACGAACAACATTTACAAGGGNGAACGGTGAGTATCACTACCGAATTCCACGACCCTCGGGCTAAGCCTCGTGCAGTTGCCGAGCCTTACGAGCTGGACGTTGACCTCGAGAAACCGCTGACAATTGGTCTCGTAGCGAATGGGTTCCCAGACAGCGTCCGTTTTCTGGACCATGTAGAGAAATCGCTGGCCCAAGTCGTTCCAACCGCATCGTTTGTGCGTTACGACAAAGGCGATGCGTCATCGGTCGTTAGCGGNCCCATGCTTGAAGAAATCCAGGCGGAGTGCCANGCNGTNGTNGCNGCNTANGGNCATTGAGGCAGCTGCACTTCTGGCACCGTGCGTGACAGCATTTCAGTAGCCCGGCTGGGCATTCCTGCAATCGCCTTAGTAACCGAAGAATTTTGGCCTCAAGGTGATTTCTTCGCTCAGTCCACGGGCATGCCCGAGGTACCTCGTATCAAGTTGCCTCATCCGGTTGCCGGAACTGGCGAAGAGAAGATGGCTGAGGTTGCTGCCGACATCACTCCGGCGATTCTTGACTTTCTGACAGGTTGAATCAATTAACGCGAGGCAACGATGAGTTTGCTTGACGCCCCCACCGAGAACGACGCTCTCGAAGTTCTGCATGAGTTGGGTTGCACTGACGGTTTGCCGGTGGTGATACCCACTTCTGAGCGGGTGTCCCGAATGGTTTTAGCTACAGGGTTTGATCCCGAGCTTGTATTAGGGGTTATGGGACCGATGCATGGCTCCGCGACAGTGGAAAAGGTTTGTATCTCGGCGGTCATGGCCGGATGTATACCCGACCACGTTCCGGTGGTCGTTGCCGCGATTCGAGCAATCTGTCAACCCGAGTTCGACTTGACCGAAATGCAGGCGACCACCCATTGCACTGCTCCATTGATGATTGTTTGTGGCCCTGCTCGGCATGTCTGCGGCGAAATTGCGTCCGGATTTGGGGCGCTCGGTCCCGGACATCGAGCAAATGCATCGATCGGCCGCGCTCTTCGACTGGCAATGATCAACATTGGTGGCGCCCGCCCGGGGTCATCCGATATGGCTTTGCACGGACATCCAGGAAAGTTCAGTTATTGCGTTGCTGAAGACGAAGAGAACGGTCCTTTTCCTGGTCTCCACACAACCTTTGGCTACGACCCTGAGCAAAGTGCGGTGGTGATTACCGGAGCCGAGGCCCCTCACTCCACCTTCTTTACCGGGGATCGAGACGACCCCAATTCTGTAGAGAGTTTGCTCAATGTCATAGCACTAGTAATGGCTAACCCCGGAAGCAACAACGTTCACCTTCGAGAAGGCGCCATCACTGTGATGATGAATCCGGATCACGCGGATGTGATCAGTCGGGCCGGATTGACTCGACAAGACGTGCAGGCGGAACTCGCGCGTCGGGCAACTATCTCGGTCGGGACCATGCGGCGAATAAATCCGGCGATTTCTATGCAGGGAATACACCCGGAGTACGCGGGCCGCTATAGCGAGGCAGCAGACGACGATCTGATTCATGTGTTAAAAGACCCCGGCCGGATACTGGTGTTTCAGGCCGGTGGTAGCGGTCTCTACACGATGGTGATGCCGTCTTGGTGCGCCGGACCTCACCGCAACGCGATCGTTCACGCGGAAATCGAACTTGACCAAACATGCGAGATTCCAGGAATGAGCGAATCGCCGAACTGATTTACGAAGGGAACTGGTTTGACTGATGATCGCCCCCACGGCGGCTTGTGGTTTGAGGAACTCACACCCGGACTCGTCATTAGACATCGATTGCGTCGAACCGTGACCGAGACCGACAACATCATGTTCACGACAATGACAATGAACCCAGCTGCGCTACATCTTGATTTCGACTACGCAGAAAAAGAAACACAGTTCGGTCAGCCACTCGTGAACTCAATGTTTACCGCGGCACTGGTGGTAGGAATTTCGGTTCACGAAACCACTCACGGCACCACGGTCGCCAATTTGGGTTTCGAACAAATGAATTTCCCTGCTCCGGTGTTTCACGGTGACACCCTTCGCGTCGAGTCAGAGGTAATCAGCTCTCGAGAATCCTCGAGCAAACCAGACCAGGGAATCGTCTTATTTGAACACCGAGCGCACAATCAAAACGACGTCTTGGTAGCCACAATGCGTCGAAATGCGCTCATGTGGAAACAACCAAAGTAAAACGAATGCATCGATATTTCCCCCTCAGATTGAATTATTTTTTCAAGCTGCAGGAGATCTGATGTCACACCTACAGCAAAGAACTCTTGCCGCGGAGAAACGCCAGTAAGGGTTCTGTCATTCCCCCGGATACCGTCATCCTCCCATCTCCCCGCTTGGAGTGTCAGCGATGACCTACACAGCCCCTACGGATGCTTTCCGCTTCGACGAGTACCGGTCAGCGGTCGAAGATAAGCGGGTGTTTATCACCGGTGCAGGTAAGGACGGTGGGATAGGTCAGGCTTTCGCTCTGTGCGCCGGGTTGAATGGGGCTGCATCTGTGGGAGTTCATTTTCATCGCAGTTACGAGGACGGCTTCGATCTCGTCGACCAGCTACGCCTGGAGGGCGTGAATGCCTTTCCGGTGCAGGCTGATGTCACGAATCTGCGTGATTTGTGGGCGAGCCGTAGTTATGTCATAGACCAGATGGGAGGTCTTCCTCCCAATCTGGTTATTTGCAATTCTGGTTTGACTGAATCGGGNTACAGCTTCGGAAGGGCTCTTCGGGAAGAGGAGGGAGAGGCTCGTGCACTTCGACGGGCCAGAGTCCGGCAACATTTTCTCGACAACCTTGATGAATCCCGTCTTGTCTTAGACACCAAGGTCGACGGTTTCCTTGCGTCCACCCACCTGTGGGCTGGGGAGGCTGTTCACCATAATGAACCCATTCAGTTGGTCTACGTTTCCTCGCGTCAAGCTATTGACCCTGGCCCGGCGGTACCCGGATATGCGATCAGCAATTGGGCTGTTTTGCAGTTGCCAAAAGTGCTGAAGGTGAATTTAGGCAAAAGCTCTGAACTCGTTCAGTGCTTCTCTCTTATGTTTCCGTTTATTCGAACGGGCATGACTGACGAGTATGTGGGCAATGAGCGTGTTTTCGGTCGCTGGCAACGACGCATGTTGGAGCCGTGTGAGATGGCCCACGCGTTCATGGCTCTTCTTTCTCGTCCCGGGGAAGAGACCGATGATGGCATGTTTGAGTTAATGGTCGATCCGGTTGATGAAGACGGGATCGAAGTGACTTGGCGTCAGGTCAAATTCAATCTCGCGGAGGAACAACTCCTGTGGAGCGCCGAGAGCCCTCTCAGGTTCTAGGTAGATGGTTCGACGCGCTTAAGGCGAACCCGTCCCTGGTGTTTCGACTCGAATTCGCTCTATGCGTCCTTCTCGACGGTCCGCGGCCCCGCCGCGGCCGGAAGTCGGTGCTGTTACGAGATACAACGTCCGTCGATCCTCGCCTCCCAGCGCGCATGCGTAACAGTTGAGTTCGAGATCGATGTGGTGTGTTATTTCGCCTCCGTCTACCACCCGGAAAACAGAATGATTCGCGGGGTCTCCAACCCAAATACCTCCTTCGACGTCAAGACAAATGCCGTCCGGAACGCGCTCTCCTAAATCTGCGAAAAGTTGTCTACCCGTGAGAGAACCATCTCTTTCGATGTCAAATGACAGCAATCTGCGGCCATAGGACTCGGCGATGACCAGTCGGTTACCTTCGGGGTTAATGACAGTGCCGTTCGGAAAGTCGAGCCCATCTGGCCCGCTGCGCGTTGTCCCGTCGGCGTCAACGATGGCCAAAGTGGCTTGAGCGAAGTCCTCCCCCTGTTCGAATCCAAAATTTCCTACATAGGCGGTGCCGTCAGCACCTACGACCATGTCGTTGCAGGGGCCGCCCGCTATATGTGAGAGGTCTGCGTGTGCCGACACTTCGCCGGTGGGATCCATTTGTTTGAGACATCTATCGAGCATTGAGACGAACACGAGATTGCCGTTGGGAAGCCAACCGAGTCCTGAGGGTTGGGTTGGGACTTCGAGTACGAGTTCTTCAGTGCCGTTCTCATCGACCCGAAAAATTCCGTGGCGGTAAAAATCTGAGAACCATAGGTAGCCGTCCCGCCATCGCGGGCCTTCCCCGAAAGCCAGACCGGTCAACAAAATTTCGGTATTCATAACATCCCTCCATCTCGACTTATGGAAAAGTCGAACGGCGCGTACGGTCGAAGGTAGCGTCCGTGGGTGTGAGCGAGCTCAGTCAACAGGAAGCGCGCCTTCGAATTCGGGTGCCAAAATCAGATACCGACATCGTGTCGGGCGAGCTGTGGCGACTGGAAGCACTGGGGATAGAAGAACGCGACGACGGTGACCAGGTTGTCCTCTTGGCCGGTTTCTCTTCGGCACATACCGCCGATTTAGCCGCGCGAAATCTCGGAAGGTTCGCTGTAGTCGAAGAGTTCGGTTCTGGCGATTACTTAGACTTTTGGCGCGAGTACGCAACAATTTATAGGGCCGGGAATCGTATCGTGGTGAGACCGCCCTGGGTTCACTATGAACCGGTGGCAAGCGAACTAATTATTGGCATAGATCCTGGCCGTTCATTTGGGTCGGGTAGTCACCCTTCGACCCGACTCGTTCTGGCCGAACTTGAGCAACTACTCGAAGGAAACGAGTCCGTCCTTGATGTCGGTTGTGGAAGCGGAATCTTGTCAGTGACCGCGGCTCGCCTCGGCGCAACTGAGGTATTGGGTATCGATGTAGACCCCGCATCGGTGGAAGTCACAACCAAAAACGCTAAGTCGAACGGTGTGGGCCAGCTAGTGACGGCTTCTGTAGTCGCGGTTGAAGAAGTGAACGGGACTTACGACGTAGTCGTCGCAAATATGCTCGCTCCTGTTCTCAGGTCGCATGGACCGAGTCTCGTCGGGAAGGTTCGACCGGGCCGCCGGCTCGTGTTGTCGGGTCTTTTAAGTCCACAGATAGATCAGGTAGTTGATGCTTGCAGTCCTATGCAGCTTGTTGCTACTCGACGTTGCGAAGCTGACGAGGGTGATTGGGTGTGCGTGACGTTAGGTTGAACCGCGTCAGGTCGAGACGACCATCTGACGTTGAATAGGTCCAACGTGCAGGTGGCCGATTCGTTCAAGTTCTCCTTGAAGACGCAAGTTCGGTAGAAGCGGAAGGACTGCGCGAAAAAACGCCCGCAATTCCCATCGCGCTAGATGAGCGCCAATGCAAAAGTGAGCGCCGTGCCCAAAAGCTAGGTGCTCGTTGGGATATCGAGCCACATCAAACCGGTACGGTTCAGGGAATTGCCGTTCGTCACGGTTGGCTGAGGCATGCCAGATTCCGACATGATCACCGGCCCGAATGACTTGGCCACCGATCTCGGTGTCTTGAGTGCAGACCCGAGCAAACTGGATAACGGGAGATGTCCATCTGAGAATTTCTTCCACTCCGTTGTCCAAGGTTTCGCTGTCGTCAAGACGGTCAACGAAGAACGCCAGTTCTTCGGGGTGTTGTAGAAGCGCGATCATCCCTCCGGTCGATGCGTTTCGAGTTGTTTCGTTTCCCGCGGCGATCAGAACTCTTATGTAACCCAGCAATTGTTGCGGCGTGAGCGGCTCGGTTTTGAGTTCAGAGCGAAGGAGAATCGATATCAGGTCTGGTCCGCTGCAATCTGTTGCGCGCCGCTTTGCTATCTCTTGAAAGATCCATTCCTCGAACTCGACAAACATTCTTCGACGCATGTCTTTTTTGGTTTCGTTGGCTTGGGCGAAACGCATCAACTTCGGGTCGTCGAACAGCACTGCAGTCCATGCGTGCACTTGTTCCCAATCGTCGGGAGAGGCGCCCATCATCTCGCAGATGGTGGCTAGGGGAAGTTTGACGGCAAGGTCTTCAACTAAGTCCGCAGTTCCTTCGGCTTCGATTTTCTTTGCGAATTCATCCGCATACAGTTGCGCATGGTTCGTCAAGGATTCTTCTCGGGATCGCATGGCCTTAGGGGTGAACTCGGGAGCGACTAAGCGGCGCATATCCCAGTGAACGGGACGATCGGTGTAAATAAAATCTGGGGGTTCATCGGGATCCCATCCGCGCTCTTCCATTCGGTGGCGGTAGGTGTCCCAGAACCGTCGGTCTCGTTCTGCGAGATCGAGTCTAAGTCTGCCCTCTCCATTAGCGAACCTCTTGTTGTCGCCTGAGATCCGTTTGACGTCTGCGTATCGAGTGACGGACCAAAACGGGGTGATCGCTTCTCGTTCGTACCAATACACAGGGGCCTGGGCGCGAAAAAGGTCCCACTCCGTCCAGGGGTAACCCTCGGTTCGGTACCTCTCGAGATCGTGGATTACTGCTTCGTCGACATGCATTGTCCCCCCTCGGACTCCAATCGTAACGACAGCGAGGAATTCGAGTCGGCCATGTGAGTAACAGCAAAATTTCTGGCGGGGTTAAAGTCCACAAATGAATGACTTGCCAACCATCTGGTTTGATCGCCCGCTTGATGAATCAGTGGTGCCGCTTGTCCAGCGACATTGGAAACCGTCGTGGCCTACCGGCGATGATCCCCTTGATGGCATTGACCAGGCCGATGGGGCTGTGGTTGGCGCGTCTGTCATCTACGACCGCGAGGTTTTTTCGCTTAGCCCCGATTTGCGGGTGTTGTCGCGAGCGGGAATTGGCTTCGACAATGTGAACTTGAGAGATGCCACCGAATTCGGTATTGCTGCTTGTAACACCCCGGATGGGCCAACGGTGTCGACCGCCGAGCATGCCCTGGCGTTGATATTTGCCATCACAAAGGGATTGAAAACGAGCGAACGTAGGCTCCATCGCCAAGAGGGCAACTATGCGGCCGCCCACGATGCTTTGGAACTTGAGGGGGCGTCACTCACGCTAATTGGGCTCGGGAGGATCGGTTCTCGAGTCGCGTCGGTTGCTATTGCCTCGGGAATGCAGGTCTGCGCCTACGATCCGTTTGAGTCAGACCAGAGGTTCGAAGAACTCGGCGTCGGGCGTGCTTCAAACCTCGCTGAGGCGGTAAGCGACGCTCAAATCGTTTCTGTCCACGCCCCTTTAACCGAACAAACGCGTCACTTAGTTGGTGCTGAGTTGATTGATTTAATGACGGACGGCGTTTTTATTGTGAACACCGCTCGCGGCGGCCTCGTCGACGACTCTGCTCTTCTCGACGCCCTAAACACAGGCAAAGTGCGGGCCGTTGGTTTAGATGTGACCGACCCAGAACCACTGCCGTCTGGCCATCCGCTGTTGGAGCGCGATGACGTTCTCGTGACGCCTCACGTCGCCTCAGCAACAGGTGAGGGTAGAAAACGAATTTTCACGATGGCTATTGATCAAGTACTCACAGGTCTTTCGGGGGTCAAACCCTCGCACATTCTCAATCCCGAAGTGTGGCCGGGCCGCGGGTCTGCGCAAGCAGCGACTTAGCGCAGGTTGTAGCAACTATTTTCAGTTCTAAGCTCCTGGTCATGGCGGAGCATGGCAATCGGGCGGAGTGGACGAACTGGTCGGGAAAACTTTCAGCTACGCCTCTACGCATCGTGCAAGCGGGCACNGTTGATGCAATCAGAAGCGAACTGGCAGCGGCNCGAGACGGGGGTTGGACTGTGCGGACCGCCGGGACAGCGCATTCTCATTACCCNTTGTTGCCAACCGACGGCGTAATTCTCGACACTCGNCCGCTCTCTGGTCTTGTATCCGTTGACAAGGAAGCAATGACCGCTACTTTTCGCGCCGGTACCAAGATTCACGCCTGCGGTCGACCATTGCTCGAACACGGCATGGGTCTGCTAAATCAAGGCGATATTGACCAGCAATCGGTCGGAGGTGCGATAGCCACCGGTACTCACGGCACCGGAGTTAACCTCGGCAGTTTTTCGAGCTCGGTAACCGAGCTGTCGGTACTTCTGGTAGACGGATCTGTGGTGACTTGCAGTCCCGATGTAGAGCCAGAGCTCTTTGAGGCAACGCGGCTGTCGTTGGGCGCCGTCGGAGTGGTTTTGGAGGTCACGTTACGGGTGCGTGAGGCATACCGGCTCGAGGAACGTCAGTGGCTCGAACCATTCGAAAGTGTCATGGAAAGAATTGAGGACCTGGCCAACGCCACTCGACATTTCGAGTATTTCTGGTGGGCGGGCCATGACCGGGCTGTTTGCAAATCGATTGACGTGACTGACGAACCCTGTCGATATCCCTTAGGCGATGAGGGGCAACGATTGGCGTGGAGTTTTGAAGTTCTTCCAAATCAACGTCTCAATCCTCACACTGAAATGGAGTATGCGATTCCGGCAGAACACGGCCCCTCATGTGTCACCGAAATCAGGGACTTGCTTCTAGGCGATTTCTCGGACGTTGTCTGGCCAATCGAATATCGGACTGTCGCGGCCGATGATGTTTGGCTTTCTCCGGCCCGAGGACGGTCAACTGTCACGGTGTCAGTTCATGAGGACGTGGCACGAGATGAAACCGCTTACTACAGGTCTGCCGAAGCCGTTTTCCGTGCTCACGGGGGCCGCCCTCATTGGGGAAAGGTGCATTACCTGTCTGGAGACGACTTGGCCGACGATTACGACCGTTGGGAAAATTGGTGGAGTATCCGAGACCAGGTGGATCCGACTGGTGTCCTATTGAATGAGCCACTGCGCAAGTTACGTCCATCGTGAGTGATTCGCGGTTGCTCTCCTATGTTCCCGAGGAAATCGATTCGGGAAATTTGTTGGATGGGTTCCTNGCGTGGGCTGCNGCCGCNGATATCGATTTATATGAAGCGCAAGAGGAGGCGATACTTGAGATCTTCTCGGGTCACCATGTGGTTCTCACGACCCCTACGGGCTCGGGAAAGTCNTTGGTTGCGACTGCCGCCCATTTCGAATCGATAGCTCGTGGACGGCGTTGTTGGTATACCGCTCCTGTCAAAGCTNTGGTTTCGGAAAAGTTTTTCGCGCTTTGCGTAGAGTTCGGTTCCGAAAACGTCGGGATGATCACAGGGGACGCTTCNGTAAACCCAAATGCGCCGATCATTTGTTGCACTCAAGAAGTCTTGGCCAATCTCGCTCTTCGACACGGAGCAGATGCCCCGGTTGATACCGCCGTCATAGATGAGTTCCATTACTACTCAGACAAAGACCGCGGTTGGGCATGGCAAATACCTCTGCTGGAGTTGCAACGAACACAGTTTGTTTTGATGAGTGCCACGCTCGGCCCGGCAGAATTTTTCGTTAACGACTTAAAGAGTCGCAGCGAAAGAGCTGCGGTGGAGGTAACTGGGACCACCCGACCCGTCCCGCTCGAATGGAGTTACCGGGAGACGACACTCCTCGAATCAATCCAGGAGCTGTTGGAACTGGATCGCGCACCTGTTTATATTGTTCACTTCACTCAAAGAGCCGCCGCTGANCGCGCGCANGCGCTNACCAGCTTGGANGTTNTNACTCGCGAAGAAAAACAACGGATCNGGGAAGAACTTTCAAACTTTCGCTTCGACTCGCCTTTCGGCAAGGACGTCGCNAGATTTGTCAAAGCGGGAATTGGTGTTCACCACGCTGGGCTTCTGCCGAAGTATCGGCTTCTCGTTGAGCGTTTAGCCCAGGAAGGTTTGTTAAAGCTGATCTGTGGCACCGACACCCTCGGGGTCGGGGTGAATGTGCCGATTAGGACGGTCCTTTTTTCCCAGTTGTGCAAATTCGATGGACACGAGACTGCAATTTTGACTGTTCGCGATTTTCAACAAATTGCCGGACGCGCGGGGCGCAAGGGTTTCGATGANCATGGGTTTGTGTGGTGTCAAGCTCCCGAGCATCACGTAGAAAATTTGAAGGCCGTACAAAAGGCTTCTGATGATNCGAAGAAACGTCGAAAATTGCAGCGAAAAAAGCCGCCCGAACGAGGCTATTCCCACTGGGACGAAAAGACTTTCGATCGGTTGAGAAGTGGGCGTCCCGAGGCGCTGTCTTCAAATTTCCAAGTGTCACACTCAATGCTGCTGAATGTGTTGGATCGACCTGGAGATGGCTGCGCCGCTTTACGCAAAATTTTGACTGACAACCATGAACTGCGACCGCAACAACGCGGTCATATTCGTCGAGCTATTGGCATGTACCGGTCGCTGGTCTCGGCNGGAATAATTGAAATCCTTGACGCACCAGACGACGACGACCGTTTGGTGAGGGTCAACGTTGATTTGCANGCCGAGTTCGATCTGACTGGAGCCCTGTCACCGTTCGTACCTGACGCGGTGGAACTTCTCGACCGCGAAGACATTAACTACGCACTCGACGTCGTCACCGTGGCGGAATCCGTTCTAGAGAATCCTGCTGTCCTNTTGGCAAGGCANAGAGATAAAGCNCGCGACGAATTGGTCACCGAACTTAANCGNGANGGNGTTGAGTACGAACAACGTATTTCTTTGCTCGACGAAGTCGAGTGGCCCAAACCACTCAAGGAATTTCTCTACACGACCTTTGACGCCTGGGCCGTTCACCATCCTTGGCTCGGTCAAGAGAATCTGCGCCCGAAATCCATTGCGCGAGATCTCTACGAGCGAGCGATGACTTTTCGTGAGTACGTCAATTACTACGGCATAAAAGGTTCCGAGGGTGTTTTGCTTCGATACTTGAGTGACGTAGTTAAGGGATTGCAAAAAACAGTTCCCGATAGTGCATGGACTTCCCAACTTGAGGATATTTTCGAGTGGCTGAGCGCCCTAGTTCGTCAAATCGACAGCAGTTTGCTTGACGAGTGGGAGCGGCTTCAGAACCCTGATCAGCTCGANGAAGCGGCGATTCGTCCTCAGTTGGTCGACATCACAACCCAAACCCGCGCCTTTCGTGTGATGATCCGAAACGCCACGTTTCGTTGGGTTCAGTTATTTGCTCGTGCCGAGTATGCAGCTATGGCNGAGGACGGCACAGGCGACTTGTCGGATCCCGAAACAATCAAACAAGCCGTTAGTGGATACTGGCAGCAGTTCGATGCAGTGGTCATAGATGCCGATGCTCGTTCGAGTCACTGGCTGCTNGAGACAGCGTTAGATCAAAACCAGATATCGGTTGAGCAGATCGTGTGTGATCCAGATGGGTTCAACGAGTGGCGCTTCCGCGGCTTAGTTGACCTAGAAGCGTCTCGCCAAGCGGGCGAGGCAGTTGTGAAATTGACGGAAATCGTCAAACTATGAACTTGTTACGCCGATGTTCANATAATGATGAGATACACGCAGAGTGCAACAATTAGGCACCCTACGGACCACCCAAAGATGCGGAACTTGGTCGGCCCGGGCCAATTGTCANCGGTCACGAGGGNATCTGGTAGTTAGGGGCTTCTTTCGTGATCATGATGTCGTGCGGATGACTTTCACGGAGAGCCGAGGCCGTGATTTGGACAAACTTTGAGTTTGTCTTCATTTCACTGATGGTCGTTGTACCGCAATATCCCATGGCTTGTCGTAGCCCACCGATCAACTGATGAAGAACGTTGGCGATCGGTCCCTTGTAGGCGACTCTTCCTTCTATCCCTTCAGGTACGAGTAAGTCCTCGTCTCGTTGGTCTTGGAAGTAACGGTCTTTCGAGAAGCTGCGGCCCTTCATCGCACCGATTGATCCCATACCTCTGTATTCCTTAAANCGCTCTCCTTGATAGAGGACTACCTCGCCCGGACTCTCGTCGACGCCCGCGAGGAGACCCCCCACCATCGCGCAGTCCGCTCCAGCAGCGATCGCTTTCGCGAGGTCGCCGGAGAATTGCATTCCTCCATCGGCAATAACTGGGATCGCGTATTCGGTTGCGGCAGANGCACAGTTGTAGACAGCGGTGACCTGGGGTACTCCCACCCCAGCGACCACTCGCGTGGTGCAAATAGACCCNGGCCCAATACCGACTTTTATGCCATCGGCTCCCGCCTCGATNAGTGCGCGTGTTGCCTCGGCGGTAGCGACATTTCCAGCGAGAACGTCAACNGGGTGGTTGGCTTTAATCTTGGCAACCGCTTCTATCACGTCGTGACTATGTCCGTGAGCTGTGTCAACGACCAATACGTCAACGTCACGTTCAACAAGTGCCGCNGCTCGATCGTCTGCGTCGGGGCCGACTCCCACCGCAGCAGCGACGAGCAGGCGCCCCCTGTCGTCTTTNGCGGAGTGCGGNTATTGAATTTTCTTCTCGATGTCTTTGACGGTGATCAATCCGATTAGTTGAAGATCATCGTCAACAATTGGCAATTTTTCTATCCGATGTTTNCCCAGCACTACTTGAGCTTCTTCCAANGTCGTCCCGGCTTTAGCGGTGATGAGGCCGTCTACAGTCATGACCTCAGAGATGAGCCGGCCGTAGTCNGTTTCAAATCTCAAATCGCGATTGGTCAAGATTCCGACGAGACGATGCTTCTCGTCCGTTATCGGAATTCCGCTGATTTTGAACCGTCCCATTAGCTCTTCAGCGTCAGCCAAAGTGGCGTTCGGAGGGAGAGTGACAGGTTCGACGATCATTCCCGACTCTGACCGTTTGACTTTGTCGACTTCCTCGGCTTGTTCTTCAANTGAAAGGTTTCTGTGCACTACCCCTATTCCGCCATGACGGGCCATGGCGATCGCCAATCGGGCTTCGGTAACTGTGTCCATAGCGGCACTGGCCAACGGAATGTTCAGTTGGATGTTTTTGGTGAAGCGGGATCGGGTGTCCACAGCGTCNGGCAGAATGTCGGAGGCCGCTGGTACTAGAAGCACATCGTCAAAGGTCAGACCCTGTGAAGCGAACTTCTCATCCTCGGAAGGGAAAGGAGCTGAGGGGGTGGCCATGTGGAACGATACCTCGGACGCCTTCGTGAGCGGTGCACTACTCGTCTACCGTAGGCGCGACGACAGGAACGGCATGGCTGACTTTCATCAACGAGGGCCAATCACAACCCTGCACCGCTTAACCGCTGATGCTCGAACCGAGGCTGCTTCTTCGCTTTCAGATCTTGATGTCGACAATCGCGTGGCATTGCTTATTCCGTGCCTGGTTACTGAATTCGATGGTCCGGCTTTACCCGAGATGGTCAATCAAATTTCTGGCCTTGAGTGGTTGAGCAGAGTGATCGTGGGAGTTGACGGCGCGAACAAAGGTTCTTTCGAGGATGCCGAACGGCTGTTTTCATCGCTGCCGCANAAAACGACCGTTGTGTGGAATGACAGCGCGTCGATGAAGACTTTTGACCGCGGAGTGGGGGTCGATCCTGGAGTTGGTAAAGGCAGCAATTTGTGGCGATGCATCGGNGCTGCCGCCGCCTTCGGCGACATCGACACCATCGTCGTTCACGANGCCGACATTTCCACGTACNAGNCTTCGTTTATCGCTCGGCTGGCGCGTCCAATTGTTGATGAACGACTTGGATTTGATTTCGTGAAAGGCTTCTACCCGCGCTTTGATCGCCATGGACTCAATGGACGGGTAACGCGACTGCTGGTGGGGCCTTTGCTGGAGTGCCTGGCGTCCTCCATGCCAGCTAATGCCGACATTTCGTATCTGCAGTCGTTCAGATACCCACTCGCCGGGGAATTCGCCACGCANTTATCCACCGCAAGGTCGTTCGCGATACCCGAACATTGGGGAGTCGATATTTCGTTGCTGCTGGCAGCACGTGCCGNCAANTGCCGAGTCGCGCAAACTGATCTCACTGATAATTACGATCACAAACACCAAAGTCTCTCGTCGGAACAACCAGAGTTGGGTCTGCATCGAATGGCCCGCGACATCATCAGCACGACACTTTCCATTACCGACGGTAGAACCGTGGATGCAGTCGATTTCGACCGAAGGGCCAGCGAAGCGATCGATGCCCATCGTGCCAACGCTATTAGCAACTATTTGCCGTTCGATGAGGCCAATGAAGCGACGATAGTTNCGTTGTTTTCAAAGCTGGTTCGCGAGGGNCCGTTTTCTCTACCAGTTGATCTTCCNGCCTGGGATCAGCTCGAAGAACAGTTCGCCGGCTGTTTGACGGATTTGTTGTCTGCCGTGGAGAGCCAGAGCACNGTTCCCGGGTCCACACAAATTTCGTCGTAAGCAACCNCTCCNGTGAGTAGATCCAAGCTCGGTTCAGCNAGCCGATATTTGACCATCGAAAATCCGAGGTTTGCGACGACCGTTACCGCCTCGGGTCCTTGGCCACGAACAACTCCTAATAGCGGCGAACTCAAATTCAGCACCCGTTGGTTTGCGTCGGGATGAAACGCTGAATGGCTCCGTCGTATCGCCAAACGGCGCGTGAGTTCGTCGCGGGCGGAACGGCGCGAAGCCGTGAGCGTTTTTGATCGTTCCACAACTGTTGATTTATGTCGGTTGATAGCCCGAGGCTGTCCGCCGTTGTGAACCGCTGTCACATCATTAGGTTCCCCATCAATCGCGGGTAGGTAATAAACAGGGACTCCTTTAAAGCTCGCCAACAGGGTGTGGCCTGTNAGCAATCGTTCGAGGCCGAACAGTGACGCTGGTGCCACGTTGAGTTCGTAGGGGCGAACGCCATCCGACGCCGTATACCCNGNCCAGGTTCCGTTNGCTCGCTTGGTCGCATTTACTAATTTGTCGACTTCNGAATCGTTCAGGAGACCTTCGACTGGNCGAACTCCAATCCCGTCGTGACTCGCCAGAAAGTTTAGAAATGTGGTTCCTGGCGGCGGTTGTTCGGACTCTAGGAGCCACTCCGTAATCAACTCAGTTGAGCCGGTGATAAGTGCGTGGGTGAGAAGAGGCGCGAGCGTGAAGTTGTATGCCAGGTGAGCCTGCTCTCCATCTCGTAAGTAGGACAGGTTCTGCGCGTGCGGCACGTTGGTTTCAGTGATTAATAGGGCGTCTGGGCATCGCCACTCCAAAAGGTCGCGAAGCAGACGAACTAACTCGTGTGTTTCTTCGAGATGCACGCATCCTGTGCCAGGACGTTTTTGGGTGTACGCGATGGCGTCCANCCGAATCCATCGAATTCCGGCTTCTAATAAACGNCGGAGCGTTCGCAGAGTTTCGAGGAGAACTTCAGGCTCAGCCCAGTTCACGTCAATTTGATCGGGGCCGAATGTGCACCACACGTGTCTGAGGCCGCTCGCGGTCTCATGTGGAACGAGCAAATCAGTGGTTCGCGGTCGTACAACAGCTGACAAGTCAGCATCCGGGCGCGCGGTCAGTACGCATNGTCGGCCCGGATCAGCATCATTTCGGAATTCCTGCACCCAACGGTGCGATGCGCTTACGTGGTTAACNACGAGGTCCGCCATGACCCGGTTGTTGGCCGATATCGACTCNATATGTGTCCAGTCGCCGAGATCTTCAGCGACCTCGCGGTGGTTTATTACCGCGAACCCCCCATCGGAGCTTGACGGGAAAAACGGAAGTATGTGGACGGTCGAAAAGGCATGATCCATTTCCGACAANACATTTGCAAGCGTGGCCAGGGGAGCCTGTTCCTGATCGGTTACTTGGTCCGGATACGCGACGAGCACGATGTCGTCTTCGGACCAACGAACGCGACAACTCGACNGTGCGGGGTCGCCCAGGGCTGATGTGCACCGTTGGAACAACGCATCGACGTTGGAGTCGCTGTAGAGAAGTTGAAGTCTTCGAGTNATGCGCTCTTNTTGNGACGTCATGGAACGGCGCGACGTCCCGTCACTTAACTCAGGTTACTGATGTCGTTTAAGGCGTCTTGGGCGTGCTCCGAAAGATCCGGGGAGTCCCTAAAGTCATAAGATTTCGCGATCAACCCGTCGGGATTGATCAAGTAGCTCGCTCGACGCGCCCAAGCCGCGGCCTTATGGTCGGCAGGCCGGGCAACTTCATACGCGACACCCACCGTTCGCTCCGGATCTGAAAGTANGCGGAAGGGGAAGTTNTCGTTATCCGCAAAAGTCTTCTGTTCTTCGACTGTGTCGAATGACGCNCCCAGGATTACNGCGTTAGCGGTTTCGAACTGTGAGGCTCGATCACGGAGCCCCTGACCTTCAGTAGTTCAACCAGGCGTCGATGCTTTCGGATACCACCAAAACAGNACCCANTGTCCTGCGAAGTCACTGAGCGAAACCTCCTCGCCGTTTTGGTCGGGCAAGGTNAACGCGGGCGCCGAAGTTCCGACTTCAAGCATTCGAATCCTCCATGTTGAACTACTTGGAGACTAGATCCATTTGACACCTAGGTCACGTCGCAACTTCGGTATCGNGTGACATGTCCGAACCTCTAAGGTTTCCTCATGCATCCACTTTCGATGATGACTACCGAGGAGATAGAAACCAGTGTTGCGGTTCTGCGCGACTCCGGTCGAATTGACGACAGCGCAACCTTTCACGGTTGCTGTATCCACGAACCACCCAAATTAGAAGTTGCTGCCTGGAANCCTGGAGACCCGACCGATCGGCGCCTGGATCTGGTTGTGCGCTCTCAGGGTGAGGTCTACGAGGCCACCGTGTCGGTTACTCGCGGCGAGGTGGACCGTTGGGAGATGATTCCCGATGTCGTACCACGGGTCGGATTTGTTGAGTTGTTCAAAGTGATGAACGCGTGCGTAACCAACCCTGATGTCCAAAAAGCTCTGNAAAAGCGTGGCATCACCGACCCATCTACCGTGCAGATCGATCCTTGGCCCACCGGTGATTATGGTTTCGCGTTCGAGAATGGGCGAAGAGTTCAGCGTTGCATCGCATTTCACCGTCCCACTCCTAATGACAACGGCTATGCATTCCCCNTAGACGGATTNATGGTGCATGTCGACGTTGACACCTTGGAGGTGCTACACATCGAAGACTTTGGCCAGTGGCCAATGGGGACCGAGCGAGGAAATTACGACGTTGATTCGGTGATTAGTGACTACGGACCGCTTCGGGACGACCTCAGGCCAGTCGAGATCACCCAACCGGANGGGGTCAGTTTTTCGCTCGNAGACAACGAGGTTNGTTGGCAAANATGGCGTTTTCGCCTAGTTATGGATGACACCGAGGGCTTGGTTCTGCATCGGATCACCTACACCCAGGACGGTGTNGAACGGCCAATTATCGATCGAGCATCATTAGCGGAAATGGTTGTCCCCTACGGNGACACCAGGCCCAGTCAGAGCTTCAAGCACGCCCTCGATTCAGGCGAATATGGACTTGGGATGACCGCGAACTCGCTCACNCTCGGGTGTGATTGTCTCGGGGAGATTGTCTACGTTGATGCGGTCCNGATGCTCGATGATGGCAGCGTGGTAGGTACCGAAAANGCGATCTGTATTCACGAGGAAGATTTTGGGATCGGCTGGAAACACACCGACATGCTCACCGAGCAAGTCGAGGTGCGCAGATCCCGTCGNNTAGTCGTGAGCAGCATTCACACGGTAGGTAATTACGAGTACGGATTCTTTTGGTATTTCCATCTCGATGGGTCTATCAAGCTCGAAATAAAGCTGACNGGAATTCTGACGACACGATCACATCAGGATGGCGACGACCTGTCTTTCGCTCGACAAGTAGCGCCCAACGTCGCTGCCCCTATTCATCAGCACCTATTTTGCATTCGGCTTGATATGGCCGTGGATGGAAACGCCAACAACGTTGTAGAGATCAACACCGAGGCATTACCTCCCGGCCCTGACAACCCCCATAACACCGCATTTGCCGCTANAGCAACGCTATTGAGTAGCGAACAATCCGCTATGCGCGAGACAAATTCCGCCAGTAGTCGGTACTGGAGAATCGAACATTCGGAGAAGACGAATCGATTAGGTCGCCCTACCGCTTACCGCCTGTTGCCATCGTCGACGGCCACCATGTTCGCCTCAGCAGACTCGCCTCATGGTGAACGCGCCACCTTCGCTAAGCACAATTTGTGGGTGACGCCCACGGTCCAATCGGAACGCTACGCNGCCGGTGACTATCCGACTCAACGAAATGCCGGTCAAGGCCTCCCNAAGTACACGGCTGACNATCGTCCAGTTTCCGACACAGACGTAACGGTTTGGCACAGTTTCGGACTAACACACGATGCTCGGATAGAGGACTACCCCGTGATGCCTACTGAGTACACCGGGTTCATGCTGATACCGGACGGGTTTTTCGAACGCAACCCCTCCATTGATGTACCGCCGAGCGGNGCTGATCANTGTCATTGAGTTAGGCNTAATGAAGCAGCGGCTTGACGGTGCGGCGAGATGATCAGAGCGCGGGATGCAGGGGCATTCCCTCAACGGGCCACTCCATAGCGAAGACATGCCCGTGGTCGGATGATGTTACGAACAAAGTTCGAAGGTCTTTTCCCCCGAAACAGCAGTTAGTCGGTCCGGGTTCAGGGAGGTCAATGATTTTGATCGGTCGCCCGTCGTGACCGTCGAGTACGAAAAGGNTGTTTGAGCCGTGACCAGCGACAATGATCTGTCCTGACGCGTCGAAGCAAAATCCGTCAGGCACTGATCTCCGTCCGATCATCCCATTGGGCTTAGGCTCTTTACTGAGAGTTCCCGGCTCTTCGATTCGGTAGCTCAACAGCATGCCGGTCANCGACTCACACACAACGAGTACCTTCCCGTCTGCTCGGACNCCTAGNCCATTGGGAAAGCCGATGTTTGTTGCTACTCGAGTGGCGCCACCATCAGCATCGACATANCACACTGAACCTGCAGTTCTTTCCCCACCGACAAGTCCGCTCCAAACTGGGTCGGTGAAGTAGTAGCCGCCATATTCGTCGAAGCAGACATCNTTGGGGGAGTTCAGGGCTATTTCATCAATTTCCGCGAGCTCCTCAATGACTTCCCCAGCGGAGTTAACTCGTTGCATGCGCCCGGGTCCATTTTCGGGGCTNCCCGACTCCGCCGTGGAAGGAACGTCGGATGGCCACCTTCCGCCGTTATTGCAGACCAACAAGTCGCCGTGAGCGTCAAACGCTGCCCCATTTGGACCGCCACCGGTATGGGAGTAGGTGGATACGGTTCCGTCTTCAGTAATTTTCGAGATGCGCTGTCCGGCTATCTCGGTGACGTACAGAGCCCCATCGGGACCAATGGATGGGCCCTCAGGAAACATAAGTCCCGCTGCAAGTTGATCGATTTCATGCATCGTGTGTTACCTCCACCATCACCAAGCGTCGACGCTACGCCATCGGGTATCGGGGTGCTGTGTAGATTCGACCCCGGCGCTCGAGGCATCAGAGACTCCGCGCAGGTTGCTGCCCGCATGCGGTTTTCTTTGCGGATTNGATCATTTCGGTCCGGTCGGGCGAAGATAGGGATTGTTCTAATGCGGAGGAACAGCGAACATAGACCGAAAGAGTTCAGATTGGAGGCTAGGCGTGCGAACAATTCCTGATCCTTTACTACGCGCCGAGGAGATTCATAATCCCAACACAGCCTTTGTATGCGGCGGCCGCGAGCGAACATTCGGTGAGTTCGTCGATAGATGCCGTCGAGTGCAGGGGGTCCTTGATGATCTCGGGGTGGCTCGAGGAGAACGAGTGGGGCTACTGGCCGCTAACTCAGATACCTACGCCGAGTTGTACGCGGGTGTNCCATCATCCGGACGGGTAATCGTTCCCTTGAACAGTCGCTGGGCAGAACCGGAGCTGGCCTACGCGTTAGAAGANGCGGGAGCGAGGGTGTTGATAACTGATGGCGANNCTGGGGGTTTAGGNAGTTCGGTGGAACGTGTCCTGAGCCTTGAGGAGTACGAACTTCTCCTATCAGATTCCAAGCCGATGGACTTCGCTGACGTGACGGAAGATGAACTCGCGGGCCTGTTCTACACGGGCGGGACTACAGGCCGAAGCAAGGGCGTGATGCTGAGCCACNGAAATTTGATTGCAAATACTTTGCATAGCCAAATAACGATGCCTCTTGACGGCGAAGACACTTATCTGATTGTCGCGCCTATGTTCCACGCCGCGGGATCGAATTCGGTACTTCAGTGCGTAGCTTTGGGTATCTGTCAAATTGTGGTTCCCGCTTTCGAGCCCAATCTCTGTCTTGATCTGATNGAGAAACACCGTTGCTCAGCTACCTTGGCTGTGCCGACGATGGTCGCGGCGCTGATAGAAGCCCAGGCACAAAACCCCAGAGATACCTCAAGCCTCAGGTTGATCGCTCATGGGGCTTCGCCAATAGCTACAGAGGTTCTTCGGCGNGCGCACGAAGAGTTCGCGAACGCCGAGCTACTGCATCTGTACGGCGCGACCGAGACCGCTCCTTTGGTGACCGGTCTTCGACATGAGGAGAATCTCATCGGAACCAGCCGAGGCAAGTCAGTGGGGCATCCGTCTCTTGGTGTGTCTTTGCGTATTGANGCGGATGCGGGAGAGGCTGGAGAAGTTCTGGTGAACGGTCCCAATGTCATGCAAGGCTATTGGAACAAACCCGATCAGACCGCTGACGCGTTGCAGGACGGCTGGTACCGGACCGGAGATATCGGCTATCTCGACGATGAGGGTTACTTGTATCTCGTTGATCGAGCCAAAGACATGATNATTTCTGGTGGAGAAAACGTCTACTGCTCCGAAGTAGAAGAGGTCATTTACCAGCACCCCAACGTGCTAGAAGCAACGGTCTTTGGGATNCCTCACGAACAGTGGGGGGAGCAGGTNCACGCGGTGGTTGTCCCNCGCGACGGCAACTTGACTGACACCGAACTCATCGATTTTTGTCGAATATCGCTCGGGGGATACAAGCTCCCACGATCTGTGGAGTTCCGCTCAGAAGAGCTGCCCAAATCNGGCCCNGGAAAAGTTCTTAAGCGTGAGCTTCGNGCACCCTTCTGGGAGGGTAAAGACAGGTCAATCAACTGACCTTTCTCCCAGCACCGGGGCTGAGAGTTCCGTNACTAGAACTTCCGGGGAAAACTTTCCGATGAGTTCGGTNAACATTTNTGTNGCCGCGGCGACATCATTCGGTCCCTCTTCATGATGGGCTTCTGCAATGACCAGCGCTCGNCGAGTTTCCGGTTGCGATGCGAAACGTCGGTCTTGACGCCAACACCAACGACGGGTCATCAANTCGCCCTCGGCGTCAGNGAACACCACTTCTCCGACTTCAGGACGGTCGGTTTCACTGGACCCAAGGTCAGAGAATTGTTCACCACCGGNCGCGAATCCGATTTTTGCTGGTGCNGCGAAGCGGTCGACGTCAAATATCCCTAGGGGCACTCGGCAACTGATGGAAACAAGATTGCCGACGTCGACGAGATAGCTAATGGACGGCAAGGTGTCGCCCTTCGAAATGCGGCGGAGAAGGGCCTCTAAAGCGTTTCGATATTTNGTGGGTTTNGCGCCAAATGAACTGAATACACGNCGCCAAGCGGCTACCGCCGGTATCTCAGCGATCGGGGTGGACTGCAGCGCGTGTCGAACTTCTGATTCCGCGGACCGAATCTGAGCAGTTAGCTCCATCGGTGCGGGGCCATTGGACAGACCTTCGATCAAAATACAGGCCCAAGCTAATTGGGGAAACTGATCGGGCATTTCTGGGGCGTAACCGATTATTGGTTTCATTTCATCACCGACTCAAGACAACCAAACCGATGCTTGGGACATTCTCGCTCCTCCCGGTGTTGCTAAGGCGTAGCCTGCCATATCGACGATTACAGCGTCGGCAGAGGATCCACCGCCCCGCGGTAATGACCAGATCGGATCAAGAAACTTATGAAACTTGCATTGATGCTCGGCTATTCAGGAGGCCGTGTAGATCTGCCGATAGAGAGAATCAAGTTAGCGGAACAGTTGGGCTACCACTCGGTGTGGACCGCTGAAGCCTACGGGTCAGACGCGATGACTCCGCTCGCCTACATCGCAGCCCATACAGACCGAATCAAGCTGGGCACGGGAATTATTCAACTCGCGGGTCGGGCACCGGCTATGGCAGCCATGCAAGCTCAAACTATTGACGCTCTTGCCGGTGGCAATCGAATGATTGTGGGGCTTGGAGTCTCCGGTCCGCAGATAGTGGAAGGGTGGTACGGACAACCGTGGGGCAAGCCGTACTGGCGGTTGCGGGATTACATCCAGATCATGAGAAAGATTTTCGAACGTCAGGAACCGGTGACACACCAAGGGCGCGAATACCAGTTGCCGTTCACTGGAGAGGGAACGCTGGGTCTCGGCAAACCACTCATGTCGATCTTGCATACGAACTCAGACGTTCCAATTTGGTTAGGAAGTGGCTCNGAAGCGACCGTGAAGCTAACCGCGGAGTTATGTGATGGTTGGCTACCGATGCATTTCGTACCTGGGCGAATGAATTATTTCCGTCCGTGGATCGAAGAGGGTTTTGAANGGGCNCGCCGAAACGGCGTCGACAAAGACTGGAAAGACTTCGAAATAATCGCTCAGTGTCCAGTGCAGATCACNGACGACGTGGAGTCNGTGTTTCGGCGAGCAAAAGACAACATCGCTCTTTANGCAGGCGGGATGGGCCACAAGGATGTCAATTTCCACAACCAACACATGGTGCAACGTGGCTACCCGGACGTCGCGACGCGGGTACAGGAGTTGTACTTAGATGGACACAAGACCGAAGCGGCCGAAGCGATCCCCGACGAATACGTAGACGAAGCCGGATTGTACGGTTCTCCGGATCGAATAACCCAACGATTCTTGCAATGGGCGGACAGTGGCCTAACCGGTATCAGCATTAACACCACCCAGGATGATGCAATCAGGCTGATGGCCAATTTGGCCGGAACTGGTAATCAGCAGTAAGAAAGCAACGTGGAATCGGCAGCATTTAGTTTGGGAGACAACTTGCCTCACCCCGTAACTGGGGCGACGTTGTCTGAATCGGACCGTCACCGACAACTCATTCAGTATTCAATCTGGGCTGAAGAANCNGGATTCGATGCAGTNCATATCGGCGAGCATCACTTCAACGACTACATGTTGAGTTCCCCTCCAGTTGTNTTGTCAGCTATCGGAGAACGCGTGCCCAATCTGATCCTGTCAACGGCTGTAACCCTGGTTCCCACTCTCGACCCTGTACGCGTGGCAGAGGACTATTCGACGCTGGACAATCTCTTTCCNGGTCGCGTTGAGATCGTCGCTGGCCGCGGCAACTTGTTCAGCAGNAGCTANCCAGCATTCGGTTTAGAAGTCCGTGATGCGCGAGAAATCTTTGAGGAACGCTTGGATCTGCTGCAGACNTTATTGCGCGAAGAGGACGTCAACTGGTCAGGGCAGTTTCGCGGCCCACTGNAAAATGTGACCACTCGTCCACGGCCAACACGTGANCTGCCTATCTGGATCGGCGCCGGTTCGATGGAGTCGGCGTTACTCGCGGCAAAACTCGGTTGCCATCTCATGCTTCCCTCAGTGTTCGGCCATCCAAAAATGTTCGTGCCCATCGTCGCGCNATATAANGAAGCCTGGGAAGAAGCNGGNAGAGACACNGAAGACATCCTCATTGGCTCCTGTTGTCANNCCTTCGCTGGTNTAAGCCANGACGACATGCGAGAACGATTTGTCCCCCGCTACGGTCACTATTGGAATTTCGTCGATCAACTCGTTAGCGACAACACCGGCGGCAGAATTCAAATGCCTTTCGACCTTGAATCGTTTCTAGCNGGTCCAGCGGTCGCGGGAAGTTCTCAGGAGTGCNTCGACCGCATGGGTGAACTGCACGAACTTCTCGGACACAACAGACAACTGTTCATGTTTGACCTTGGCGGCATATCTGACGGCGAACTGGAAGAAACGGTTCGTCGATTCGGAGAAGAGGTACTCCCCCACCTTCCCGATTAGCCGTTAGCGACTCCACTGCGAGATGTGTGCAGGCGGTGTGATCCCATCCCTAAGCTGCGGATCAGGTATCGGCGTTCCAACTTCGATGCCGATCGGGAGAATTCCCGCCCAGGTGTCGAGTTGGTGGTCTTCTTCGTCGTCCACAGGTGGTCCAGTCCGAATCTTCGCGGAAGCTTCCGTAATGCTCATTGATAGGACCAAGGTTGCGCGCACCTCCCTTTCATGGTGAGGTCGAGTTCCTGCGACGCGCCCCGGAATTACGTGNTCGCTAATGACATNGAGTGCTCGAGCGCGTGTNCGCAGATCTTCTACGGGTGAGGCTTTGCCCATCACGACAACAGANCGATAGTTCATNGAATGGTGAAATAAGGATCTGGCTACGACGAGTCCGTCGACGAGGCTGACAGTGACGCACAACTCGACGTCACGTCCATCGCGAAGCAACCGGCTCGCCGGAGAGCCGTGAAGGAACAGATCTTCTTCTTCACGTCCATAAAGCATGGGGATAACGACCGGACCCTGCTNAGTGGTCATTCCGACATGTGCAAGTAGTCCTTCATCCAATATTGAATGAATTGTCTCCCGATCATAAGAACCCCGGTCAGGCATACGTCGAACCGCGGTCCGTTTCGATGACGGCTCATTTCGCTCATGCATCGGCACAACCTAACGCTCTCCAGTACGGTGCCAGGTATGGATAGTGATCCTGTCGCCCACTTCTTACCTAGTGAGGAGACAAACCTTTTGGTGTATCCGGTTTTGGATGCTGTAGAGGCCCAAGCCGAAAATGCTGACCGAACCAGAACGGTAGCCAGCGACGTGATCGAAAGTTTGCGCGGCACCGACGTGATGCGGATGGCGGCCACGTCTGAGCTAGGAGGGGTTGAGTCGTCAATCCTTGCAATGGGACGTGAATTGGAAGCTGTTGCGGCTAGATGTCCCTCGACCGCGTGGTGCTTATGGAACCACCTGGCCGTGTTTCATCTGTTCGTCGGAACCCTCGGTCCCGAGCATCACCAATTCCTCCAACGCATCGTGGAACAAGGCGAATGGGTTTCATTCGGGGCGGGTGCCGGCAGCGGCGTTCACGGCCGCATCGAGGGCCATGAGGCGGTGCTTAACGGCACAGCTACTTTCGGCACTGGTAGTAGATACGCGGACCATTGTGGTGTCGTCTTCGCGGTCNTCGACGACGAGGGGCAGCTAGTTCGACCTATGGATTTGCGTTTCTCAATTGTCTCAGCAGAAATTGAAGGCTTGAAGATTGAACCAACCTGGGATGGTTCGGGTCTCCGCGCGTCGGCCACTGATGACTTGCATTACAGCGAGGTCCGTGTTCCGTTGGANCGCTGTGTCCAGTGGTACGGAGCTAATCGAGCAGAATCTCTGCGGACCGTACCCGTCATCGGTCACCGATATCGGGAAGATTGGGTCGGCATTTCAGACCTGTGGTTGGGGTGGATGGCTATCGGACTCGTTCGTCGGTCAATACAAGAAGCGTCGGCTTCAACTCGAGAACGGCGAGTGATCATGGGTGGCAAGATGGTTGAGAAGCCGTCCGCCCAAATCAACATCGGCCGTGCGACTGCCCTGCTCTCCTCGGCTCGGGCCGCAGTAGAAACAGCTTGTCTGGAGTTAGACAAAAGGATCGANATGGGTGTTGTNCCCGACGAAGCTGACTATTTGCGGCAAATGTCGATCGTGTCAATGAGCGTCGAACAGTTAGCGGAAGCGATGCAGCTCNTAGAACGAACCCAAGGAGGTAATGGACTCCGCGAAGGCGGAAGTTTCGAACGGAGATACCGGGACTTCCGAGCCATGCCGTTGCATATAAATGTTCATCAGGATCGTGTAACGCATCAACTTGGTCGATTTGTGCTCGCAATAGAGCGCGACCCNTTTTAAGAAATTGCGCTAGGTCGACATGACCGGATTGTCCAGATCTACGCTATTTCNCAGCCAATCACTCCCGGGGGACGGCACGAGATGAGCTTCGACATTGTCATCAAGGACGGATTTATTTTTGACGGCAGCGGCGCTCCTCGAGTACGCGGAGATGTCGGTATAGCCGAAGGGCGCGTCGTNGCGATCGGCCGNGTCGACCATCGAGANGCAGCCCAAGTCATCGATGGTAACGGCATGCACATCGCGCCCGGTTTCGTCGATCTACATACCCACTACGACGCTCAAATCTTTTGGGACCCCTACTGCACGCTTTCCGGTTGGCATGGCATCACCTCAGTCGCAATCGGAAATTGTGGATTCGGTTTCGCACCAGTCGCACCCGAAATGCGCGAATACGCAATGCGTTCAATGGTGCGGGTAGAAGCAATTCCCTACGACTCGATGGCGCAAGGTATGCCGTGGGATTGGGTGACGTTCCCTGAGTATCTAGACAGTCTGGACCGGACGGCAAAGGCGATGAACATTCTTCCCTACGTGCCAGTTGGCCCGATGCTGCTGGAGGTACTCGGCGTGGACGACGCCAAAGCGGGTCGAATGCCTACCGATGAGGAACATAATGAACTAGCAAATTTGTTAAGGCAGGCGATGGACGCAGGTGGCTGCGGGTGGTCAGCTCAGCGACTTCCTCCCACGGGACCCGCTGCGGTGCAGCGCGACTGGGATGGCACCCCCATGCCCACCGACATGATGAATGATGAGACCGCTCGAGTGTTGGCCGGNGTCTTGGCAGAGCGCAATCAGGGCGTCGTGCAAATGACTTTGACAACTGACGACATCAAACGCGACCTCGCGCATCTTGAAGAAATAGCTTCGATAAGCGGACGTCCCCTTTTGCACAACGTGGTGCAAGCATTCGAGGACAAACCTCACGTGCATAAGCGTCAAATCGAGTGGCTGGAACGATGTNGACAACGCGGCATTCCGGTATACGGCCAGGGGGTAACGAGCGACGCCGGATTCACTTTCACGCTAGAGGACTGGAGTCTTTACGATGACTCCGAAGCTTGGATGGAAGCATGCATGGGCGATAAAGANGAACGGTTAGCCAAATTCGCCGACCCGGCTCGGCGTCAAGCTTTGAAGGACAATCCGCCCTCGACAGCGACCGCTCCGCTCGGCACTGTCACAATCCTCTCTCCACGGTCGGCAAGTACCGAAANGTACCGAGAAATGTCGGTCGCTCAAGCCGCAGAGCTAGCCGGAAAGCATGAAGTTGACGTGATGCTCGATATCGCAGTCGAAGACGGTCTCGATACCTTGTTTTTCGTTGCTCCCCCGCAAGGAAATAGTGATCTGCTTCGTGACGTGGTGAGTTACCCGCACATGCTATTTGGCGTTTCAGACGGGGGGGCACATACGAAGTTTCTTACCGCCGGACGCTATCCGACCGAAACTCTTACCNAACAGGTCCGAACCAACGAATGGCTCACATACGAAGAGGCGCACAGGCGTCTGTCTTCCCTTCCGGCACAGCTCGCCGGATTTAAGGACAGAGGCGTTATTAGGGAAGGTTGTCCGGCTGATGTCGTCGTATACGACCCCGANAACTTGAAAGTTCTGCCAATGGAAGTGGTACATGATCTTCCCGGTGGAGAGTGGCGCCGAATACAAAGAGCGTCCGGTTATCGCAACGTCATCGTGAATGGTGAAATCACCATAGAAGACGACTCGCAGACCGAGACTTACAGCGGCAAGCTTTTACGGCACGGCCGGTGACTTGGATCTTTCAGTCNGCTAATTCTCGCAATCGAACCAACTCAGATCATGTTGAGGAGTTCAGCCGCTCGCTCGGCTCGCTCCCCTACCGAGTCCCTCATCCGATCAAGATCGATGTCTTCGTTTTGTTCGCCTTGTTGGCCAGCGAGGTACCGGGCATACACACCTTCGCCAATGCAAGCTAGACGCCATTGAGCAAAAGCTCGATAGTAAGTAATGGACTCAATCTCCGAATCCATGATGGCTGCGTAGCGTGACGCCAAATCGTCTTGGTTGAGGAAGCCTGGCAATCCGGTGCTTTCTGCATCCCCATCAGGATCTTTGTCCTGTGGGTCGTGCCAGTACCCGAGAAGCCCGCCCAGGTCTGCCATTGGCTCCCCCAAAGTGCAGAGCTCCCAGTCCAAGACGGCTATTACTGACCCGTTTGCGTCAACCATGCAGTTAGATAACCGATAGTCGCCATGGGCGATGGTCGTGGGGTTCGGTTCGGGCATCGATCGGATCAATTCGAGAGCGACCGCATCTACAAGTGGCAAATCACGGGTGCGTGCACTTTCCCATTGGCCAGACCACCGTTTTACTTGTCGTTCTATGTATCCGGTGCGCTTGGCTAGGTCGCCGAGTCCAACTTCATCAATGTCCACTCGATGCAATGCCGCAAGGGTGTCGATTAGAGATGCCGACATGGTTTCGCGTGCGTCAATGTCCATTGTGGAGGCGATCTCCACATCACGTACAACGATCCCGTCGACGTACGCCATGACGTAGAAGTCGCGACCGTTGACCTTTTCGTCTTGACAAAGGCCGACCATATCGGGCACGGGCACGTCACTATTGCGCAGCGCGTGCATGAGGCGATGTTCCCGTGCCATGTCATGGGCGGACGGCAGAAGGGGCCCGGTGGGTGGGCGTCGTAATACAAATCGAGGTTGGTCCCCGTCGCTGACAGCAAACGTCATATTCGATCTGCCTCCAGCAATCAATGTGAAGGTAAGAGGCCCGCTAATTTCGGCGCGTTCGCTTATCCATGACGTGACTTTTTCAACCGCTATGACATTAGACAAGGCTTCAGTCATGTCTTGTATGTAGCAGAGTGGCNGGGGTTCGCGTCGGTTAACTTTCCCCAAATCGAGGCGANCGACCTTCTCTCATTGCGTGCATTGCTTCTCGATGATCGGCGGATCGNGTCGTCAGAACATGATTCTGCTGAATCTTGTCCAGGTCGGCGTCAGTTCCAGCCAAATTGTCAATCGCTTGTTTCGTAAGTTTGACAGCGTCTGGCGCCAATTCAGATATGACNCCACAAAGCTCATGTACCCGAGAGTCCAATTCTTCTGCATCAACGACTTCGGTGAGGTAGCCCATATTGAGTAATTCATCGGNGCCAATGGTTTCCNCGGTCAAGAAAATGCGCTTGGTCGCGGATGGACCCANNCGTNGGACAAAACGTTCCAACCCTGTTGCGTAATACTGAAGCCCTATTCGAGTTGCGGGCATCGCTAGTACGACGCCACTGCTTGCCAAGCGCAAGTCGCAGGCGAGGGCGAAGTCTGTCCCGCCCCCATGCACATTGCCCTTAATGACCGCGATGGTGGGCACTGCGACTTTTGCAAGCGCGTCGCACACCTCGCCGAACCCAAATCTCGCGCGCTGTCCCTCAGCAAGTGCTCCTAAGTGATACCCCGAGCACCATGATGGGCCATCGGCCTCGATAGTCAAACTGCGTACCGATGGATCNGCTTCNACAACAGCCAGATGAGCCATGATGGCCTCTAAGTCCGTGGGACCCAGACGATTTCGTTTTTCCGGCCTTCGCAGAAAGACCCGAGCTCGACTTTCAAGGATCTCGAGGCTCGGCAAGTCCCCTTCATTGCTCGGTTGCATTGCTTTAGTCAAACACCAGTATCGACCGACCGGCGACGCGGCCATTTTCCAAGTCATCAACCGCTTGGCCAATGTCGTCGATGGAATACCGCTGAGTGACCAACGCATCGAGATCGAGAACGCCTCGACGATGCCATTCGATGAATCGAGGCAGGTCCTCTGCCGGTGAACACGAACCACCGAGACTGCAGATGTAAGAACGTTCACCTATGAACATATGCCGGCTGTCGAGTTCGATGGGGGTCTGCGGCACTCCCACTAGAACCGCNGTACCACCCTTGGAAAGACCAAACTCCCCACTGCGTATCATTTCTGATACTTGTCGCATTGTTACNGCGCGCCCGATGCAGTCGAACGCGTAATCAACTCCAGCTACGGGNTGTCGAAGTATGTCGAACTGTTCCGAATTGGCAGTTAGTTCGCGCACAGNTGCTACTGGATCTACNTCCGCGGCNTTAACACCATGCGTGGCCCCAAACCGTTTTGCGAAATCAAGTTTGTTGTCGTCAAGGTCGACCGCGATGATNGGATCCGCTCCCAGATGCGCTGCGGCAGCGACCGCGGACAGACCCACACCTCCAACGCCGATTATCGCGACGCTATCGCCACGTTGCACGTTTGCGGTGTGCAGCACCGCGCCGGCGCCAGTAATCACGGCACACCCGATGATGCTGTCACTTTCGCGGTCGATGTCGTGTGGGACCTTCACCACATACATTTCATCGGCAATTGTGTGCGTAGCCCAAGTGAANACGTTGATGGTCGTCGCAGTGCGGCCGTCAGGCAGATCGAGGCTAATGGCTCCTCCTTGACGTCGAGCTTGAGCCTGGTCTTTAGGCACCCACGTCACCATGACCGTGTCNCCTGGGGTTAAGTCCGTAACNAACTCCCCTGCAGCCAGCACTTCCCCGGTAGATTCGTGGCCCAAAATTTGTGGCGCGTGTCGGGCATTGTGAATNGTGTGAAGTTGGCTATGACATACCCCCGATGCGAACTGGCGCACCACTACTTGGTGCGGTCCGGGATCAGGAAGGGTGAGGTCTACTACCTCGAGTGGTTGATTTTCTTCTTGTGGAACAACNACCACNCGGGCTTCAGTTGACATAGCAACCCCCTTTGCTGCGNGTAGGCCCGAAATTACTCTCAGCAGCTCCTTCGATATCGTGCAACATTAGGTCGGAACGCGTAAAGGGCGCCCGTCGATGTCGGGACGNCTGTCAGTNGATAGCCATANTTGCACCGGATCTGAACCAGGCCAGATTTGAGCAAGAGCCATCGGTCGAGCATCAAGGGTTCCACCAGTGAAGGTGTCCACCTCGCCGGTAAAAACGATCTGATTGCCGTTCGAACAATTCAATACTGCAACTGCTTCCCAAAGACGGCCCATATGCACTCCGACGCGAACCTTTCGTGAGGGATCGTTGATTTCCCGTTGGGTTCGCCATTGAGCCACTATCGANGCCTCCATCGCGGCCGCTGGATCCTCAAAGGATGCGACGACGGGCAGTTGATGGTCGACCAGCGAAGCTCCGCTGCTCAAGAACACCTCAATGAGAAGTTGGGTGGGATCAAGGCCTAACGGAGTGCCTTCAATCTCATAGTCCACGCATACGAAAGTNGGGGTGAGGGAAGCCTGGTTCATGAGGGACGAANCGATTATCAGTCGCTTTACGTCGCAGGTGCGACTTCGGACAGAAACTTGAGCACCGAGGCAACGAAGACGTCGTTTCGNTCACCTGCGACCATGTGAGCCGCCTCTCCCACATTCGAATATTGAGAGTGCGGAACTAATTCCAGGTAAGCCTGTGCNCCTTCCTCTGAAAGTACATCGCTCAGTCCNCCGCGTACCAACAGAGACGGGCATTGAACATTCCTCGCTGCTTCTTCTTGGCGCGGTATTCGATCGCCGAGAGATCTTTTTCTTTGCATGAATTCCGGATCCCAATGCCATCGGTAACGCCCNTCGGGCCAAAGCCGAACATTTTTTGCAAGGCCGTCCAATGTCCTTGGTCGTTTTCGGTGCGGCTGATAGTTAGCGATCGCNTCNGCAACTTCGTCCAGCGATGAAAAGCCCTCGGGCGCTTGAGCCATAAAGTCTCTGATCTTNCGTACGCCGCCAGCTTCGAGACGAGGCGCAGTGTCAACTAAAACCAGCGCTAATGCGTCTACGCGTCCCTCGCCCACCGCGGTCAACGAAGTACCGCCTCCCATTGAGGCACCAACGAGAATGGGTGCTTGGTCGAAATGCTCAACAACAGCAACGAGGTCGTCAACGAGGACGTCGTTGGAATAGTCGCCGTTCGGAGCCCACTCGCTGTCTCCATGTCCGCGGGCGTCAAGACTCACCGCCTGATAGCCCGCATCGGCCAAGCTCTGACCGGCACTTTTCCACGCGTGGCGCGTTTGTCCGCCTCCGTGTTGCAAGATCACGAGAGGGCCAAAGTCCCCATAAATGTCGGCCGCAACGCTAACTCCACCTGCTGCGGTGATCATCTTGTGTGGCTCCGGTGTGCCCTCTAGGCGAGTGCCCCGTTCACCATCTGCCACGCGTCAACCCCTACCTCTACCTTCGGCTTTTGCTGCCTCTTGAGAGACNCGGCGCTGGTCGCCAGCAGCCGCGAGGGCGGCTCGATTGGAGTCGTCGACCTTCATGAAGTGATCGCGCCAATCGTCATTTTGGTCGGCGTTCCACACAAAAGGTGTTTGCATCGTCGTTCGAGGCTGCCACGAGNGTTCGAGAAGATCTAACGCCATGCCGGTGATGGCTGTCTGCATTTCGACGTCTCCCGGCTTACCTGTCGGATTTCCGAGTGGGAAGTCAGTAAATACGAACCGGCTAACTCCACATTCTTCAACAATGTCTCTAGCACTTCCCACAACCACGGTGGGAAGGCCCGCTTCTTCGAGGTGGCGAGCAACCAGACTCACGGTCTGGTGACATACNGGTCACAGTGGCACCAGGAGCACTGCATCGAGTTCATCTTCTCGGGCGAATTCAAGAATTTGCGGTGCGTCCCTGCGACTTGTTCTTCTGTGGCTGTAGTCAGTGGGGACTCCGTAGAAACGNTCAGCCAGTGCGCCAATTCTTCCCTGAGCGGCAAGTTCTCGGAGACGATTGATGGGNAGGTAAGTATCTAAGTCNTCGGTGTGAGTGTTGTCTTTATCCCAGAAAAGGTCTTTGTTGTAGAGACCTCCCAGCGCGTCGTCACAGAGCGCTGCGTACGGTTCTTTGACGCCTGCACTTGCTACCGCCGATTCGTCGACCTTGCGCTCAAAGAACGAGGTCGTAACGAGCCCTACACGACAGTCGGAGAGCGGTTTTCTCAGTTCGGCAAAGGGGACGTCTTGGTGATATGCCCATTGGTAGGCCTGTGGATACCCCTGAGCTCCGTAATAACCGCGAGACTTGTCGATGTAGCTGACATGTGAACGATGGGTACGACGATCATCTGCCATCAGACTCTCCCCTGGTTGAGCAACAATTCGATGGTAGGCGGCGAAGAGGGGTCAGCGCCTCATTACCGAACTACGGTCGCCGAAGAGAAAGCAACGGAGGATGCCGATGACTGACGATCTGCCACCGAGGCCGCACCGTGGATGGACCTTTCACGAGGTGCCGGTCGGGAAGAGTTGGAGTACTTCGAGACGCACTATTACTGAAACTGATCTTGTGGTTTACGCCACCCAGTTCGGTTTCGCCGAAGGCTTGTTTCTTGACGCGACCGGTTCAGAACGCGCCGGGTATTCNGGACGTCTCGTTCCCGGAAGCTTGGTGATGTCAATAGCAGAGGGCTTGATCATCAGCGGAGGAGCAATCGCGGGCACTGGCATGGCTTATCTCGGCGCGGACGTACAAGTAAAGGGACCGACCTTCGTGAATGACACCCTGCAAGTCGTCGCTGAAGTCACTGAAGCAAGGCTTACTTCGAAACAAGATCGTGGAATTGTGACCACCCGGAACGAAGTGTTCAACCAACATCAAGAGATAGTGATGGTCTATACCCCTACCCGGATGATCCGAACAGAGCATCTTGACGACTAGCGCCGAAACAGGCACACCCCTGCATTTGGTCAAGTCTTTAGGCGTCTTGTCCGCTTTGNAAACTTTCGACTTGCACCGCTAGCCGGGATTGGAGATCGCCGACGGCGCTACCCTCCAAGCGTGGAATTAGATCTCGACACCGCTTTAGAGGATCGCGATATNGGAGCTGTCCAACGTGCTCAGGATTGGGCGGAAGATTTTGTGGCGCCTATGGCCGAAGCCTGGGAAACAGAACGCCGGTTCGCGAAGGAAGCGTTTGAGAGCGCCGGCCAGAATCGCTTGACTGGGCTTCTCGTCTCATCCGAAGATGGCGGAGAACAGGTGAGCGTCCTTGGACTAGCACGCATATTGGAAGAAATAGCCGCTGTGGACTTTGCAGTTGCTTTCTCGCTGGTTTGCCACAACAACTTGGCAGGGGCAGTAGGGAGACGCGCCGAGGGGTCCCTTCGCGACAACATTCTGCCTGGACTTGTAAACGGAAGTTCGCTCGGTGCGTTCCTTTTAACCGAACCGAACGTCGGGTCGGACGCGGCAGCCATAACAGTGACCGCAGCGAAGGANGGAGAAGAATGGGTCCTCAACGGCGAAAAAGCGTGGGTCACCAACGGCACCGACGCTGATGTTCTTTCCGTTTACGCGCAAACGGATTCNTCCCTTGGGCATCGGGGTATCGCGACTTTCCTAATCGACGCCAATACTTCNGGCGTGGTCAAAACCCCCGGCTATCAGTTGTTGGGAGCTCATGGTTTGGGCGCCAACAGCATCCGTTTCGACAACTGTCGTGTACCTGAAGAGTCTCTATTTGTACCTATCGGGGAAGGTTTTCGCGCGGCCATGGAGGGAATCGATTTGGCACGAGTGTTGGTCGGAGCGATGTGCTGCGGGATGCTCCGGACGGGCCTGAACACGGCTTCAGNTTACGTCCGCCAACGTNTCGCTTTCGGCGGCCGTCTTGCCGATTTACAGGGTGTCCGGTTCAAGCTGGCGGACGTCTCTACTGACCTCGAAGCGGCGCGCCTGCTCACCTATCGTGCCGCTCGCACGTTCCAAGAAGGTCGTGACGCCGCGGTGGAAGCAGCACACGCAAAAAAGTTCTCCACCCGCGTCGCCGAAAGCGGCATTGCTTCATGCATGCAGGTGATGGGAGCGCACGGCGCGCGAAGAGATCACCCACTGCCTCGTCATCTCGCTGCTTCNCGGCTGACCCATTACGTAGACGGCGCCACTGAAATCCAAGACGTAGTGATCAGTCGCTCGTTACTTGATTGACTTCGCAGGAGCTGTCATGAAATCTGACCGCGAGGGGAAATTCGTCGAGATGGATGAGGCGATCGNCGCTATTCCAGATCGCGGTCGCGTGTATGTNGCCCAAGGGTCCGGTTGCCCTTTCGGATTACTAGCTGANATAGACNCTCGTCGCGATAGGTTCGAAAGCTTGGAGTTNGTTTCNGCTTTCTTGTTGCAACGGCCCGCACCCGTAGATCATCTGGGNCAACCGTTTCGCTGGTTGACGCTGCAACCCACAGGTGCNATTCGAGATGTNCTAGACCACCCCGACCTTGGCATCATTCCGGGCCGGTACTCCGATCTTGACGGCATCTGCGCACCGGAAGGTCCATTGGCGGTAGACGTCGTGGTTTGTCAGGTCAGTACNCCAGACGCGGCTGGTAAATGCAGCTTGGGGACCGGAGTGGGTGGTCACGTGTCGTTGCTTGCGCAGGCTCCACTCGTGATCGGTCAAGTCAACCGAAATATGCCCTATGTTCACGGCCAAGGNGAATGTCGCATTGAAAACTTCGACTTNCTCGTGGAAATCGACGAAGCCTTGTCCGAACTTCAACCCGCGAGCATCGACCCAATCTCCGAAGCCATTGCNCAACATATAAGCCCATTCATTCCGGATGGTTCGACACTTCAGTTCGGCATTGGNGCCGTACCCGACGCAGTTCTATCCAGCTTGCGAGACCGCGAACGGCTCGGGTTGCACGGGGGAATGATCAACGACGCTTGCGTCGAGCTNATTGAGTGTGGCGCTATCGACAACCTTCATAAAGGATGCGACGACGGCGTTTCGGTGGCTGCTGAGATTATGGGGACTAGGCAACTTTACGATTGGGTAGATCACAACCCGCGAGTTCGGTTAGCGCGTGGGGCTTACACGCACGGAATTCTCGGAATGGCNGCGATTCANAATTTTGTGGCGCTGCAATCCACAGTTGAGATGGCCTTAGACGGTTCTGCCAATAGCGAGTTCATTTCGGGCCGCTTTATTTCGGGTCCAGGGGGTGCACCTGATTTCGCTTTCGGCGCTTCCATCGCTACCGGGGGTCGATCAATAATGGCTATGCCATCCACAGCTGCNAACGGCGCCGTTTCAAGAATCGTTCGTCGGTTCGGCGAGGGAGCGCCGACCACTCTGTCGAGCTACCTAGCCGACGTGGTCGCAACCGAATACGGCGCTGTCGAGCTTCGAGGGAAGACCCTCAGGGAACGGGCCGAACTTCTCACCAGTATTGCCCATCCCGAACACAGAGCTTCACTCGTTGACTGACATTTCAAATGCAAGCCCGGGTCTATCCGAACTGTCACAACCTTCGAACAGTCGCTGGTTGACCGCTATTACCGAACGCCATTCCGGCCATTCGATGCAGATTTCGCGAGTTATGTAGACGACCGACTAAACGAGGTCCATTCGCGATNAAGCCCCCATCTACGATGTGTTCTTGACCAGTCACAAATTGTGAGTCATTCCCGGCGAGGAATAGCGCCATACCTGCGATGTCNGAACCCTCTCCTCGTTTTGCTAGTGGCTGAATCTCGGCAATGACTTCCTCGGCCTGTTCTTCGTTACCGCTATGCATGAGCGGAGTAAAGATGACGCCCGGACATATCGCATTAACGCGGATGTTGTGTGATGCGAGCTCGATCGCCGCGGTCTTAGAGAGATTNACCACAGCCGCCTTCGCCGCCGAGTACGCCTGAGGGCCGGCTCCNCCNCCCATGCCCGCTATTGACGCCGTGTTAATGATCGATCCGCCCTCGTCTTGATCGATCATGATTCGCGCTGCGTGTTTAATTCCGAGAAATACAGACCGCACAAGTATGTGGAAGGTCGAGTCCCAATCATCGACATCTAGTTCAGTAATTGGACCGAATGCGCCGCCTATTCCGGCGTTGTTGAACACTATGTCCAGCCGTCCGAATGCGTCGACGGCCAACTCACTCATAGCAGCGACGTCATCTTCGATCGAAACATCAGTCGCAGTGAAACGGACCCGATCTCCGTGACCTGCGGCACTGAGGCNTTCTACAGCGCTGCGCCCGTTTTCNGCGTTCAAATCACCGATAACGACTGATGCGCCTTCTTCGAGGAACCTTTCTACGGTGGCGAAACCCATGCCGCTAGCTCCACCGGTAACAATTGCGACTTTTGATTGAAGTATCCCGTTCATCGCTTTCCCCTTCTGATCTGCCTGCATTGTCGCCTACAGGTGAGGGTCCGTGCTCGCCAACCGCACTACGGTCCAGTCATGGACCTTGAACTAACAGGCAAGAGAGCAGTGATCACCGGCGCTTCTAAGGGGATCGGGCTCGGTTGCGCTGTGGGTCTAGCCCGTGAGGGTTGTCACGTTCAACTCGCAGCACGAAACAAAGAGACTCTTCGCGATGCCGAAGCCTTTGTCCTTAACGCTGCTCCGAACGTCGACGTCGTGACACACTCGGTTGACTTGTCGCTCAGCGAAGATCAAAAACGGTTAGTCAACGCTGCAGGAGAAGTCGATATTTGGATCAACAACGCTGGNGCAATTCCGGCCGGCGACATCACGACTATCNATGAGCGTCTCTGGCGAGAAGCATGGGACCTCAAAGTCTTTGGTTATATCAATCTCTGTCGAGAGGTCTACGCCGACATGGAGGCGCGAGGGACTGGCGTCATCATCAACGTGATCGGTGCCGCGGCAGTTCGCCCTCAGCCTTCCTATATTGCGGGCGCTGTCGGCAACAGCGGCCTGGTAGGGCTCACGACCGCTTTGGGAAGTCGAAGTGTGCAAAAAGGCGTCCGGGTTGTTGCCATCAACCCAGGTCTGATTGTCACCGATCGTATGGGCCATATTTTGCGCCAGGAAGCCCTCGACCGCTTCGACGACGAAGACCGCTGGGAGGAACTTATTCCCGACGACCCGGCGCCCGGCAGCGTTGAACAATGCGCCGACGTGATCACGTTCCTAGCCTCGGCTCGTGCTAGCCACATCAGCGGCACAACATTGACCGTCGATGGAGGAGCTTCCGCCCGTTGAGGTAACTCTCTGAAAGAATGATTGTTGGCTGAAGGAGCGAACTATGGCAACCACCATTCAACGCGAGGGACTACCTCACCGCGAAATGCACGAAGTTCACCGGATTGAACATGACGGTGCCGTAGACGCCGACGGTCACATCCTCGAGCCTCCCGACTTGTGGGACGAATATTTGGAGTCCAAATACAAGGANCGAGCTCTTCGGATCCAGTTCGACGAGAACGGCCTAGAAGAGCTAGAGATCGGTGGCCAGCGGAGCACGATGAGCAGAAAGGGCTTCCCCGCNACCCTCGGAGCTATGGGTGCCCCTGATCTCGCGGACATTCAACGTAATCCTGATCGCACCTACTTGCACGAAGCTCCTTACGGCTCTATGGATCCGGGTCAACGGCTGGAGGTTCTCGACGCAGAAAATCTTGACGCCGCGATTATTTACACCACNGTGGGATTGTTGTGGGAGGCGGAGTTGGAGGATCCCGAACTGAGTCAGGCTTACACTCGGGCTTACAACCGCTGGGTGGTTGATTTCTGTCGGGACAGCGAGCACCGGCTCATCCCCACCGCCCATCTCTCTCTCAGCGACCCTGATGCNGCAGCGAAGGAACTCCGAAGAGCTATCGACGACGGGGCCAAAGGNTGTTACGTGGCTCCCTTCACCCACNATGCCATTCCAATTGGTCATCCTGACAACGACGTGGTGTTCGCTACAGCACAGGAGCTTGGCGTTCCCTTTGCTATCCACCCCACATTTGAGCCTCAGTGGACCAAGGGTGCCCGGATGGGCNCATGGGAACATGTAAAGCAGNTGCGGCTTACTGCCTCCNTAACCGCTTCCGACGGAGTCCGTCAACAATTCACCACAATGTTCGACTACGGAGTTTTTGACAAATTCCCCGAATTAAAGGTGGTGGTACTCGAAGCCGGAGGAGGGTGGATCGGATATTGGCTTGATCGGATTGACGCCGTCTATGCCCACACTTTTGTAGGGACACGGGTCCCTCTCGAGATGAAGCCAAGCGAATACTTCATGCGGCAGGTGTGGATCAGTTGCGATCCCGACGAGCGGACCATCCCAGCCCTCGCCGAGCGATTCGGTTANGACCGCTTCTTATGGGCATCCGATTTCCCTCANGCTGACCACACACCCGAATATGTCCATGACCTNAACGAATTGGTGGCAATGTTCCCTGCNGAACAGCGCCGCTCGTTTATTGGAGACAACGCTCGAAATTTGTTCGGGTTCTAGATCTGCACTGGTCAACAGGAGACAATCAACACGCCTGAACGGGCTTTGGGAAGAAAATACGTCGTTTTGGGAGGCATCACACGGCCTAGATCTGCAGCATGGAAGACATCTTCGAGTTCGGCTGGGGCCAGGCGCACAGTTACTGGTCCGACTCGTCGCCCAGTGCTTGCCGGCCGATAAAAAATGCGCTGGTCGTCGGCTGTGTGAATATCGAAAAGTTCGGGAAGAAGCGTTGTGTGAAGGAACTCAGCGTCGAGTTCATCTATCTCCCTCCGCTGCGCNATGAACCATTTGTCACTAAGCCCGAAGCCGATTAAACCCTTTTCGACCGGTTGCGCNAATTCCGGAGAACCGACTTCGTGTACGTCACACCATTTAGAAAGTCTGTCCACGATCCGTCGAGGCAGAACCACAAGTTCATCGATGTCTCGGTCAAAGCTACCNAGGTGGAGTTCGCCGGGAGGAACATAGGCTACGAGAAGCCGCTCCAATCGAGCTTCACGTGCTGCCGCTACTCGATGGTGGCCATCGATGATGTACATGGGAGGAGTTAACGCACCTAAATCGACGCGTAGTTCCCAGAGGGTGACGTGGGTCCCATCAATGGCTGTGAAATCTCGAATTAGCGACGTTTGATCCGATTCTTCCAACGATTGGAGATCCAGATTTTGGTCACGCGAAGTGATGACCACCGGGCTTGACATTGACCGTACCTCACGGAAATGTGCNGCGAGTGCGCGGACGCGGCCTGGGTGAATATCTTCGTGAGCTTTAGGAATTTCCGTTGCAAGGTTGATTGCCCCAAGGACCGAGCGTTGGGTAACCCCTTCGGATTCGATTTTTTGCAAGAAGAAAGCGGGTTCGCCTTTTTCCAAATACGCGCCTTCTGACTGGAGCCGAGTTAAGGCGGACGCACCTTCAAGCGCGAGACGACGATGTTCTGTTGGGTGTCCGTGACTCGCGTCCGCTGAGCGGGTGACGTGAAGGAACGAATTAGGGTTCTCAGCCAGATGTTCTCGCCGTTCTTCAGCGATCATTGAGTCATAAGGCGGCGGAACTACCGAGGNAGCCCAATNNGGGTCAACTATCGACGCGTCAATTGCGTGGATCACAAACGTCACCCCCTCGAGCGTTTGACGCTAGTCCAGGTTTCGAATTGTGGAAAACCCTAGATGGGTCCATCCGACTATCAGCAAAGACACCGCACCACATAAGGAAACGACATTCCCCGCGCCGATGAACGAGGCGGCCCACCCGAGTCCTAGAGCCCCGACGGGCATCAGTCCGAACTGCACCAGTAGATAGAGCCCCATGACTCGACCCATTAACTCTTTTGGTGTCGTCGATTGGATGAGNCCTTGATTCATGGTGATAAANAATCCGCCTGCGAGGCCCATCAAAAAAAANAGAGGCAGGAGCACTGTGAACGACGAAGTCTGACCCATGCAAACCACTAAAGCGGAACCACACATCATGGCTCGCTGGAATTTTCCGCCTTTGCGCTTCATATCGCCTTTTCGCATGACGACAACCGAAGTGATCGNGATACCGACCGCCATCACTNCCAACAGGTACGCCATATCCCCGCTGTCGCGCAGTAGTTCTTCTTTGATCTTCGCTTGCATGGTGACCATGACAGCGGCGTTGACGCTAATGGAAGCTACGCCGAGCAGGAGAAACAGTACTCGGAGGCGTAAGTCGCTCATGACGTGACGCAGCGCCGACGCAGCTTCCTGGACCAAACGTCGCTTCGGAGCCTCGTTAACAGGTGGAGTTTCCAAATGTCGAAGCGTTAGGAGACCAACGGCGAGCATCACCACCTGCAGCCCGAATACACCTTCGAAATCAAATAAGTCGCCTGCGATCTTCACTAGAGGCGCTGAGAGGATCATGCTGCTAGTCATTGCCAGCGCGTTAAGAGCGACAGCGTTCATTAGGAGACGTTCTGGAACTAGTAGCGGAATGAGGGCCTGTCGTACAGGTTGTCCGAACGCTTGAGCGACTCCCGACAAGACAGATAGGGCAAGCACCCACGAATAAGTAAGTTGATCTAACCCGAGGAGAATGAGGGTTCCTAAGACGACGAACAACAACCCCGTCTGGCTGCGCATTAACAAGGCGCGGCGGTCGACACGGTCGGCAAGGGCTCCGGCTTGCATGACGATGAGCGCGATCGGAAATCCCATCATGAATACCGCCATACCTTGGCGGGTTTCGTTGCCTCCAAGTCCATCCAGCACGAGCCAGCCGATGGCGAATCGTTGAGCGTTGCCNACAAACATGTAGATGAGGTTGTTGATCCACAACCGGCGGTAGTTCGGCAACGAGAGTGCGTTCTTCGCCTCTACGGGAGCCGAGCTTTCAACCCGGTCTTCGCCCTCAGTATCCCTCACCGAATGAGTTTGGCGTGTCCGCGGGGCGAGTACCTCATCTGATGCAGTTTTATCTCAAGTGCTCTGGTCGAGGATCGGCAAGGCGACCTAATGGAGACTGTGCTCGAAGACCGCCATCAACCACGATCGCTTCTCCGGTTACNAATGAAGACTCGTCNCTAGCAAGCCATAGCGCNGNATTAGCGATCTCTTCGGGGCGTCCCAACCGCCCAACCGGATGTGCTCGCAGGTTCGCCTCTAAGGCTNTCGGGTCAGCCATCATTCTCAGAACCGGCGGTGTCTCGATCGTTCCCGGACAAATTGCGTTAACGCGAATTCCGTCGGCCGCATGGTCTGTACTCATTGCTCGAGTCAGGTTGATGACCGCTGCTTTGCTCGCCGCATAAGAAACAGCGCCACCATCGCCATGCAGTCCTGAAATCGAAGCGGTATTGATGATTGANCCGCCTCCTGAGTCGAGCATGACNGGAATCGCGTATTTGCCGCCTAAGTAAACCGATCGGACGTTAACGCCCATCACGAGATCCCAGTCGTCGACATCAAGCTCNACGACTGTCCCNGGTCTCAATGTTCCCGCATTGTTGAACATGACATCNAGGCGTCCCATTTGCGACANCGTGGCTTGGACGAGAGCGGCAACCGATTGCGGTACNGAAACGTCCACCTCCAGGGCTATAGCGTGTCCGCCGTTCTCATTGATCCTTGCGGCGACAGCATCAGCTTTCCTGATACGTAGATCTGCGACGACGACGGCTGCCCCCTCGCGCGCGAAGCGTTCGGAAGTGGCCTCACCTATCCCCGATCCACCGCCAGTGACGATGGCCACTTTGTCATTTAGAAGCATTGCTCCCCTATCGCAGCTGCGACGCTGCGAATCTAGTGGGACTAGGGTCGGCCNTGCACAGGACTGAGGTTAGGGGTGCGTCATGGCAAGTCCCGAATTCCACCGGATCAGAGACATCATTGCTTCGCGACTCGAGCACAGTGACCGCCCCGTCAACGTTGAGAAGTTCAGAGCGAACACCGACGCGACGGGCCGGGCGCTTCCGAGTTCAGTCAGGGGCAGCATGGTCGATGCGTCTGGCGTTCCGGCGGAGATGCAAAAGTCCGATNGCGCAACCGACGAGAACTTGATCATTTATTTTCACGGCGGAGGTTATGTTGGGGGCTCAATTAGCAGTCACCGGAATTTGACGGGCCATCTTGCTCTGCATTCCGGATGCCGNGTGCTTTCGGTGGAATATCGCCTTGCCCCGGAGCACCCTCATCCTGCCGCTGTCGAAGACGCTGTTACTTCCTATACCTGGGCGGTTGCCCAGGGATACGATCCAGGGAGGATTGCGCTTGCGGGCGATTCTGCTGGCGGTGGGCTTACCGCGGCTTGTCTGATTGCGCTTCGCGACCAACAGATACAGCTTCCCGCTGCAGCGATGATGATTTCTCCTTGGCTAGATATGGGTTTCACCGGTGAAAGCATGGTGACCAACGAAGCGCGTGACTCGTCGATCTCGGCGATAAGCATGCCCCGAATGCGCGAGTTGTTCCTTGGCGATGTTCCTATCGATGACCCACTCGCTTCACCGCTGGATGCGGACCTGGAGGGACTTCCTCCTCTATTAATTCAAGTTGGTGACGAAGAGGTTCTTTTGTCTGACAGCTTACGGTTTGCAGAAAAGGCAACTGATGCGGGAGTGGACGTTGAGTTGAAGGTGTGGCCGGAGATGTTTCACGTCTGGCACATATGCGTGGGNTTGTTTCAGGAGGCGGCCGACGCCATCGACGAAATGGTCGACTTCGTCCGACCGCGGATACTGCTTTAAGAATCTCCTCAAGACGCAAGATCGGCCGCTACTCAGGCGGTTCGGTGCGAATGATTCCCTGTTGTAGTAACGCGTCGTAATGAGAAGGGCTTACCCCTGCTAGTTCAAGGGCCGCGTATTCGTTGTGTTCGCCCATTGTGGCGGCAGGTCTACGCATGGTGGCTGGGGTTAACTTCAGCCTCGCGGCAAATCGTGGCCACGCGTGGGTGCCCGCTTCAGGGTGTGTCAGAGGGACGAAGAACGCAAGGCTTTCCAACTGAGGATCATGTGCGACATCCGCCGCATCGAAAACCGCGCCAGCGGCAACTCCTGCTGCCTGTAACGCCATCATGAGCGAACGATCTTCTTGGGTAGCNGTAAAGGCCGACAGTCGAGCGTCNAGCTCGTCATGACGTTCCCACCTTTGGTCNGCNTCGAGTCCTTGGAGTTCGCTCCATCCGGCCACCGCGCATAGACCCAGCCANGAAGCGTCGTCCACGACTGATATCGCAATCCACCGATCTTGACCGTNGCATGGATACACCCCCTGGGGAGCGCGCCCGGGACGCCGATTGCCCCACCTCACTTGGGGGCCATCAACTTGAGATGCCACGACGTGGTGTCCAATCATGTTGATCGCCGTCTCAAGCTGCGCGACTTCAACCGTTTGGCCGGTCAATCCGAGACATTGTCGGTCGAGCAGCGCTATGAGGGTCGCCGCTGCCGCATGGAGGCCAGCTGTGGGGTCGGGCCAGGCGATGCCGCATTTCCATGGAATTTCGTCTCGGTAGCCCGTGAGCCATGTGTGACCAGCGTGTCCGTCGATGGTTGGCCCATATGCAACCCAATCCCTGTTGGGTCCTGATCTTCCGTAACCAGGCATTGTGACGTATGTCAGGTCTGGGTTGTGGCGCTTCAAAACGTCTTCTTGTAACCCGAAATTGGGCATTACTCGAGGTGCGTAGTTTTCGATCACTACATCAACTTTGGCAAGCAGTTCAATGAAGAAATTTCGTCCGAGGGTTTTGTCTAACTCGATAACGGTGGAAAGTTTGTTGTTCGCGTATTTGTTGTGAAAGCCGCTCCTATTCCAGGGNCGATCACCCGCTTCGTCNTCGGGAAAGAAATGTGTCGAATCAACAAAGCTTTGCGGCACTTCTAATGGTGTGCGTGTCCACGGNACTTCGGTCATTAGGACTTCNGCTCCCAAATCAGCGAGGATTCGCGCGGCGAGCGGCCCCGCCCACACCCGAGTCATGTCTAGTACTCGGATTCCGCTGAGTGGCCCGTCTTTCAGTTGATCCAGTGTTTCCTTACCCGATGGGAAAGACTCNACCCTTTGTTTGGGNCCGATCGACCAGTTGTGATCACTTATTTGGAATGGGGGTCCGGGAACGTGGACCCCATCAGCATCTGTTTGCCAGAAATCTCGATCCCGGAGGTGCGGGTCCGTTAACAGATCCTCCATTGTGCTGATGGGCGCTATCGGGAGTCGTAAACCTTGGAAGAGTTCAACTAGGTCTGCTCGTGTCTGGGTTAGCAAGTACGGGACGAGTCCTCCATCGAGTAACTCTTGGTTAGTCATGACGTCGTAGATCGTCTCAACTCCTTCATGGTCAAGGAGGTGCGTAAGGCCGGTGACCTCCAAGAGTCGTTCCATCTGGTCGCTTTGGCTGATGGCCAAACCGATCCATCCATCAGCACATTCATATGCTCCAATGGGAGTTCCCGGACCGCTGTAGCGATTCCCCATACGATTCAATATCGCCCCATTGTGGGTGTAGCGGAGAAGGCTGAACTGATGAAGGGCGGCTAGGACTTCTTGGTGTGATGTTTCNACGAGCTGGCCTTTGCCAGTACGGGCCCTCGTCATNAATGCNGCTAGCGCACCTATNAACCCAGTGACGCCAGCGGCCATGTGAACGATATCGGGGACGCCGTTAAGCGGTTCGCGGGCTGGGCTGCCGCTCAATCGCAGATGTCCGGCGATCGCGGCATCGACNAGATCTGTTGATCGCCANGTCGCATATGGACCCGACAAAGCGAAGGGAGATATGCGAAGGACAATCTGTTTNGAGTGCGCCGGTTCGTGTACGAACTCAATTGGGTTCGTGCTACTTGATTGGATGACAATGTCTGATTCATCGAGCAGGTCGGAGCCGCTTTTGTGTTTGGAGGAGTGGAAAAAGCTGCTCCCTTGAATGTTTGGGTCNGTTCCTACAAGATGAACTTCGCTCCCATTTTCGGCGAAAAGCTTTCCAGCGTAAGCCCCTGCAANCGAGCCCCCTATTTCAGTGACAAGCACCGATTCCAGCGCCGTNGTGGTCAAGGGATCGCCCCNGAGTCCTTGAGGACTTCGATCTCGTCCCAATCAAAACCGAGTTCCAGTAGAACTNCTTCTGTGTGTTGACCCAGCTGGGGCGCGACGTCGCGGGCGGCCCATTCAGATTTTGAGAAATCGACCGGCGACGCGACCATTTCAACCGTTTCTCCATCCCCTGTCGGAACCTGGATCCAGCATCCCGCAGCTTGGCTTTGCCGATCATTCAGCAACTCGAGGCTGGACTGCACTGGGGCCCACCAAACATTTTTCTCGTCAAAAATTTGACCCCATTCGTCTCGATCTTTTGTCGCGAGAACAGCGTCTATCTCTAGGGTCAACGCGTTCGTGTTTTCCATCCGCGTTTCAATAGTCGAAAACCGATGATCTTCGAGCCAGTTTTCGGCCTTGAGTGCATCTACCACTTGAGGCCAATGTCGTTCGCCTTCAAGACCGAGCATCCATAACCACTTTCCGTCGGCGCACCGGTAGCAATTAATGAGCGGATTTGGCTGTTCATCGCGGCTTCTTACCACCACATCGTCGCCGCTGATTGCAGTCACGTTGTGATCCCAACCGAGCATGTATGTTCCGATTCGCATAAGGGAGGTTTCGACCAGTTGACCTTCGCCGGTTTTCTCTCGGTGAAATAGTGCTGCCGACACCCCCGACGCGGCAGCGAGTCCGGTCATGTGATCACCCATTCCGCCTCGTTGGACTGGAGGGACGTCGCCCTCCGAACTCAACGCGTGTGCAATTCCTGACCGCGACCAGAAAGCTCCGATGTCGTACGCCTGTCGATCAGCTTCGTCTCCTCTGAGGGACATGCCGGTAACGCTTGCGTAGATGAGTCGGGGATAGCGGCTCGTCAGTGTTTCGTGGTCCAAGCCAAGACGCCGTAGGCCTCCCGGGCGATAGTTGGTGAGGAAAACGTCGGCATCTTCGATGAGCCGATGCATGACTTTTGAGCCCGATTCGCTTTGCAGATCAAGTACGACGCTTCGTTTTCCCCTGTTGTCCAACTCGAATGGCGGATTGATCTCATCCCCATATAGCCATTCAAGACCTCGAAAAGGATCTCCGCTATGTGGTTCAACTTTGATGACTTCGGCGCCCCAGTCCGCAAGGATCCCTCCACAAGCCGGACCAGCCACCCACAGTCCTAATTCGACCACTCGTATTCCTTGCATCGGCCCGGACATGTCGTCACTCTCCTCCCCGACGCGGGATGGTAGTCAGTCCCAGCCCGTCACGGGCCGGCAGCCGTGATCATTGGCTATAACCAACATGTCCGCGGCGAGGCCTGGGGTTATGGTCGACACCGCGGCCATCTTCTTCGCTGCGTCTTTAGTGACGTCTTCACCGCTACCTAGGGGACGACTGATTGCCGCTTCGATCCATTCGTCTGGATCGGCTGGAACTACCGGCGAATCCGACGAGAAGGTGACATGGATATCCCGCTTGATGAGCGACCTCAGAGGCCACAACCAGTTGTGTTCCACGTCAGATAATTCGTTGAGGTACTTGTCCAATCGGTAGCTGAGAAAGGAGGGTTGTGTACAAACCAAGACCCCCAATTTGCGTATGCGGTCCAGTTGTTCGGGTAAAGCTAACGAACAGTGTTCAAGGCGGTCGACGGTGTTGATTGGGGAGCGAGAGGCCTCAAGGGCGAGCAGCGCTTGTTCCAACGTGTCGATGTCCATGACGTGGATCGCTACAGGGAATCCTTCCTCGTGAGCGCCTCGGACAAGTCGTCCGAGGTCAGTGACACCTTGAACATCGGGCATCACCTTCGCATGCCCGACCTGTATACCTCGACGGATTTCCCCATATCTGAACCCGTCAAGTCGGTCGACACCAACCATTGCGGTGATACGGGGAGCGCCACATGTCTCAGCAATGTTTGCTAATAGATCAACCGCTTTAACGTCATTGGTGTGGGTCGCATCGGTAATCGCCACGAGGCCACCTCGACGCCACTCGCCGAATAACTCCTCAGCGGCAGTCTTGAGATCCGCCACCGCAAGTGTGGGTGTCCGATCCAAAATGTCTTCGCGTTCTACCAGGACTCCGTCTGTCTGGCTTTGAATTCCAAGCGCTCTTGCCGCTGCTGTGTTGACGACCGCCACGTGACCGGTTCGGTCGTGCACGACCGTGGGCACCCCTCGGGTGGTCCGATCGAGCTCGTGGGACGTGGGATGGCGCCTTTCGACCAGAGAGCTGGCTTCATATCCCCATGCTCGTATCCACCCGTTGCCTCCCGGCAGGGCACAGCTGAGACGTTCTAGTAGATGGCTGACCGAATCAGCGTTCGATAAGTCGAATGAGCACCGACTCGCCAACGTCGAAAGTAGGTGGATGTGATCATCGCGCCATCCAGGCTGAAGAATGTCTCCTGGGTCGAGGTCAAGGGTGTCGACGTCTTGGCGGATATCTGAGTCAACCGCCTCAACTACGCCATCTGACAACAAAACATTGGACGCGAGCGGGCGGGCCGGATCAAAGGTATGGACCTGTCCTCTTACGAGGAGTCGGGTCATTGCCTTCAGATACCCAGCTCTTCGAGCATTGGAATGAGATCTTTACGAAGCAGTTTCCCTGTTGAGGTCCGAGGTAGTTCATCCATCAAATGGACCGCTTCCGGCCGTTTGAAAGGAGCAAGCTTTTCCTTGGCAAATGCCACAAGGTCATCACCATCTACTCCACTCCCATCGCGGACAACGGCTGCGGCAACGACACGTTCACCCCATTCTTCTGACGAGACACCTACAACCGCGCATTCGAGGACCGCATTATTTTCATAAAGAACTGCCTCGACTTCGTCGGGCGACACGTTCTCACCGCCACGGATGATCATGTCTCCTGTGCGACCGCCGAGAAATAGATAGTCATCGTCGTCGAGGTAACCGAGATCCCCAGTGTGCACCCAGCCTTCGTCGTCCACGGTAACTCGGGTTTTTTCTTCATTGCCCCAATATCCGTCCATGGCCCGAAAGGTCCGCAATTGCACCTCGCCAAGAATTCCCGTGTCCACTGGTGTGCCATCTTCATCAACCACCCTGACTTCAACGTCATCTAGTACTTGGCCGACCGAGGACAGCCTCTTCAATTTGCGAGCCTGTTCTTCTTCAGAGCCCTCCACCCGATGGTCATCGGGGTCGAGAACTGCGACCGTTGATGTGGTTTCGGTTTGTCCGTAGGCTCCGGCAAAAGAGACGTTAAGGGGGAATTCGCCGATTGCTCGACGAATGACCGACGGCGGCATCGGCGCGGCCCCATAAGTGATGGCTTCCATACCTGCGAAGGCATCCGCAGAGAAATTCGGAGCTTCCATAACCCGACCGAGCATCGTCGGAACCAGGAACGCGTGAGTGACAGCGTGCTGCTGAACGGTGTCAATCCATGCCGACGCTTCAAATTGCGGGAGTAGTACGACTACTCGTCCGCTGTACAACGCGTTCAGCATCGAGGTCACTCCAGCAATGTGATACAGCGGGGCGGCGAGAGCCATTCGCCCCATGTCCTCTCCCGTAGCCGCATCGTTGGTTCCCATCACATAGCCGGTGATGGCTCCATTGGTTAGCTTGACGCCTTTGGGGAGTGACGTGGTCCCGCTCGTATAGAGCAGAGCACATAGCCCGTCCGGATCAACGTCTTCTGGGACGGGCAACTCAAAGGCCTCATCACGAGCGGCCTGATAGGAGTCGTTGTCGTCGAGCATGAACACATGCTCAACGCTGTCGGGACGGTTCTCATCGACCAGGTCGCTGTACCGACTTTCAGTAAACAGAACCTTGACTCCGCTGTCTGCCATCAAGTGGGCGGCTTCTTCGGCACCTGCGCGGAAGTTCATCGGCACAACCGTCGCCCCCACGAAGGCAGCACCAAAAATCGCTTCGACGCATTCGACACTGTTGGTGGCGAAAATTCCGACCCGATCACCGACCTCTACCCCAAGTGTTGTTAGCAAGCCTGCAGTTTTACTGACGCTTTCCAAAAGCTCGGAGTAGGTGACTTCTCGCGCCGCCCCTCCGTCTGCCTCAGTTGAGGTGTCAATCAGGATCATCTGCTCGCCGGCAATCGACGCCGGCATAAAAAGCAACATTCCCAGGTTCACTTTGTCCCCCTGTTCTCCAGCCGAATGATCGCGGATGAAAGCACCCGCGCGCCAGGCCACAGCAATGATTCCTTTAGCTACCTCACCTGAAGCCCATCTCAGATGCGGGTTATCCTGCGTTCATGGCAAAAAACATTGAATTTTGGGTCGACCCTATATGACCTTGGTGTTGGGTGACAGCCCGTTGGGTTGTCGACGAAGTAGCACCCAAGCGTGACCTCTCTATCATTTGGCAGCCGATCAGTCTGCTTTTCAAAAACGAGCCTCCCGTAGACAGCCCGTACTACGAGAGCACGGCTACCACACACAAAATGTTGAGAGTCATGGAGGCGGTGAGGGCTAAGGGTCAAGAAAGCGAAGTTTTCGATCTTTATTGGGAGTTCGGTACCCGCATACATCACGATGGCGATCGAGACTTCGACCTTAAGGAAGCTTTAGTTAATGTTGGTCTGGACGAAGCTCATTCGGCCGCGGCCGAAGACGATTCTTGGGATGCGGTGATTCGAGAACGCATGGACGAAGGGCTCGCCTTGGTTGGCACCGACGTTGGCACGCCAATCATCGCTTGGGATCGGAAGGACGGTGAACGCGTAGGATTATTCGGTCCGGTCATCACCCGGGTCCCAAAGGGCGAGGACAGCCTCAAATTGTGGGACGCAATGATTACGATGGGCGATATCGAAGGTTTCTGGGAATTGAAGAAAACTCGCACTGAACGACCTGAGTTCGGTGAGCGTCCCACGTGAAGCCCAAGATCTTTGAAGATCTCAAAGTCATTGACGCTGACAGTCATTGGTCTGAGCCATACGACCTATGGACTAGTCGCGCTCCGCTGAAATGGCGTGATCGCGTACCCCAAATGCAGGAACGGCGCGGAAAGCGCCGATGGTGGTTCGACGGTGATATCCCCATAGGTCTACCGATCGCTTCTTCGGTAATCGATCCCGAAGGGGAAAAAATTACCGGTACAGCGTTCTTCGACATGGACAACGAGGTAGTTCATCGAGCGAGTTTTGATCCTGAAGCTCGAGTTTCGATGCTCGATGCTTTGGGCATACACGCTCAAATCATGTATCCAAATGTTGCAGGTTTCGGGAACCAAAATTTTCTCAAATCTCCCGATGATGCTCTGCGGCTACTGAGCGTCGAGATCTACAACGACGCGTTGGTGGAATTTCAAGGCGACACCGGAGGTCGAGTACTCGGCATGGCCCTTTTACCTTGGTGGGACACTGCAGCCGCAGTGCGAGAGATCGAGCGAGTTCATTCGAACGGGCTTCGAGGAATCGTTACGTGCGCCAATCCTGAAGAAGCAGGGGTTCCAGATATGGGCACAGAACACTGGGATCCAGTCTGGCAAACATGCTCCGACCTCGACATGCCGGTCAATTTTCACATCGGTTCCTCTAAGGGAAACATGGATTTCTTCGGGCAGGCGCCGTGGCCATCGTTCGGCGAAGAACGCAAGCTTGCCGTTGGGTCGGCCAACTTATTTATGGGAAACGCCAGGACTATTGGCAACTTAATTTACTCGGGAATCCCTGAACGGTTTCCCAAGTTGAAGTTTGTTTCCGTTGAAAGCGGAGTTGGGTGGATCCCATTTTTTCTTGAAATTCTCGACCATCAGATGACCGAAACGGCGCCAAATGAACTCGCGGAATTGTCGCTTCTGCCCTCGGAATACTTCAAGCGCCAATTTTTTGGTTGTTTTTGGTTTGAGCGATCGACAATTAAGCCAACCGTCGACTTTCTTGGAAACCAAAGCGTCTTGTTCGAAACCGACTTTCCTCACCCGACCTGTCTGTACCCAAGAGATGACTCCGAACTCATGGGAGCCTTCGAAGGTTTAGAAGAAGCAGATGTTCGAGCAATCCTCCAAGACAACGCTGCGGACTTGTACCGCATAGATATTTCCTGATCGCGCAAGGTGTGTGGTGATCAGGTATTGCGACGACCAAATGCGAACACGAGCCTCCCTCATGAAACACTTCTGAATATGGTCGCCGAACTTCAAGAACCCCTTACTTAGCTACCCTCGTTCCCGGCTTCTTTAAATTCATAATTTCGAGCGACACCGGTTTCGTCTGCTGGAAGTTCGGCCGATACGTCGTCGACTTCGATTCTGTAATGAACTACCCGGTTATTTTTCGAGGCTGGTATCGGTTGTTGTCCTTCGATCGTCACTCTTTCCATGCGTCGTCGCTGCGGCCAGTAGTCCGCGGGCGCATAGTGTTGAACGGAGCGGTTGTCCCAGATGACCACGGTTCCTGGTTCCCACTTGACTCGAAGTTGAATCTCCGGCCTCGCGGTTTGCTGTAAGAGGAACTCGAGTATCGATCGGCTTTCTTCATCGGGGATTTCATTTATTCGTTCCGTAAAGTGTCGATTGACATACAACACCGGAGCTGAGGTTTCAGGGTGAAGCGTTACAACGGGGTGGTTCGCGCGCGGAAACCGCCCCTCGATCTCATGCAAAGTCGCGAGATCAGTTTCAAAAAGGTCTCGAAAGCGGCCGAACCCGTGAAGTGCAGTCAGGCCATTGAGGTAACCCTGCATACGGTCGCTCAGAAAGTTGAAGGCTGCACGCATCGAACAGAACATGGTGTCTCCGCCTAGCCGAGGACTGATCAGTGCCTTCAAGATGGTGAGCTTGGGCGGCTCGAGCTTGTAGGTCTCATCTGAATGCCAAATATCGGTGAGCGGTTGTTTCGATCGTGCGTTTGTCTCGAGCACGATCAGTTCGGGTCGAGTAGCCGATCTCGGCGAGAAAGGTGAAATTGCGAGTTCACCGAATAGTCGACCAAACGTTAACTGCTGATCTGCACTCAAATGTTGGTCGCGAATTACTAGAACTTCGTGTTGATTAATCAGGTCGTTGATCTCGTTGAATCCGTTTGATGCTGTGATCTCGCCTAAATCAAGGTCTGTTATTTCTGCCCCGAGTATCGGTCCTAGACGCTCTAGTCGCATCACGAATCCCTCGGCCGAGGCTAGCAACGACTGCCCTCTCAATCGTTCCTGCGACCCAGGCGGCCTCCAGAAGTCCGATAAGGGACAAAAGAATTACTCGAACCGGCCAACTGGCATTTACCGGTGAGTGACCTGCTTCAGGTTGTCGATCTGAGCCCCGAGCTCGGATGCTGCTCGCATCATCCCGAGCCTCCAGGAGATCGCTCCTTGGAAGGGGTGCAGAACCCAAATATCGATTGCGCCGGAATTCGAGAGTTCTTCCGTAAATCGCAGGCTTCTCGTGCGACCCTTGAATCGCATCGCCACTCCAACCGAACCGTCCTTCATGGTGACGGGTTCGTCCATACCAAGACCAGCATTGCGGCCTTCGATAACCGCGGTGCGCGCTTGTTGTCGTAGAACGGCGGTATTCATGTCGCCCGGGAGACTATCCCCGTTTGGGTACTCATTATTTCTTTTATGCGAATTTGCGATTGTTTGGTCTAGCAGCTTTCGATTCGGAACGCGAGAGCACAGGGGTGCACATCGAGCGACGTGCGTTTGTCGGGACGCGGGACGCTAGTTTCGTGCTCATGAAAAAATCTGGGGAGAGTCCGCTCGCGGGAATAACGGTTGTTGAGATCACGTCCATTTATTCGGGGCCTATGGCAGGGATGATGCTCGGCGAACTGGGCGCAGAAGTCGTAAAGGTCGAAAGTCCTGATGGACCTGACCCTCTTCGCTCGGGTGGCTTAGCCGGAGGGCCCGATGGTGTTAACAGCATTTTCTATTCTTTGAACCGCGGCAAAAGATTTTGTTCCATAAATGCGAAAACTGATCGCGGCCGCGAACTGCTCTTCGATCTCGTAGCAAAGGCTGACGTTTTCCTTCACAACATGCGGCCCGGGAAAGCAGAGGCACTGGGTCTCGGCTACGACGCCCTGCGAACAGCCAATCCGGGAATCATCTGCGGAGCTATTACCGGACACGGGCCCGATGGGCCAGAAGCCCACTTACCGGCCTATGACTATGTGGTGCAGGCGAAATTGGGAATGGTTGATTATCAGAGAGATCGAGAAGGTCGGGGGGATCTAGTACGGCAAGTGGTCGTAGACAAGACTTCGGCAAACGCCCTGGTCCAGGGAGTGTTGGCAGCGCTCTACATGCGCGAAAAGACCGGGCGTGGACAAAGCGTGGAAATCCCAATGGTGGCTGCTGGGCTCGCTTTTCTCTGGCCAGACGGGATGGCGGCGGCGCACGCTGAACTAAACCCTGCGATTCCGTTGGAGCAAATGCCTCCATGGCTCGAGTCGGCTCCCGGTTCATTTTTGGTCGTGTTGGAAACCACCGACGGCGAAATTGCCACGGGGATTCTTCTACCTCCGTGGGACGGTTTATGTCTGGCTTTGGAGCGAACCGATTGGTTGACGGACGAACGATTTGCAGAGCAGCTTGGCAGAGTGTTGAACCTTCCTGAATTGATCGAAGAGGTCGCTTCTGAGATAGCAAAATATTCGACTGCTGAAGTTCTCGCGCGTTTTGAAGAGCACGACTTCGCAGCCGGAAGGGTCGTCACTCGGCGCGAAGTCCACGAAGACCCGACGGTGCAACATCTGGGCCTCATTAGCGAACAGGCTGCGCCTGGTTTAGGTCAAGTGCGTCAGCCCGCTCCAATGTGGATGTTCAGCGACGCCGAAACTGAGGTAACTACGAGTCTTAATTCCACGGGCGGGGACTCGCGTGAGGTCTTGGAGGAGTTAGGGGTTTCCGGTAACGAATTCGATCAGTTGCTGGACGAAGGCGTCGTCTTCATTGCCGGCGGCGACCAGTAGCAGAGAACCACAGTGCCGCTTCGACATGGCGTTGACGACGTCGATCGCTGCATATTCGCGTTCTCGAGACGTTCAGTCCATAAGGGCCAGGCGACGTTCGAACTGTAACCCCAAGGGGAGCGGCAGGTCCTTTGACGCCGCTATGCACCTTCGTAACTTCATAGCGATATCGGGATCGAGAAGTGCTAACTGTGCTGCCCGTTGCTCTGCTGTTCGGTCGAGTTCGGCAGGTCCGGTTGCTTCGGTGACAATGCCCAGTTCCAAAGCCTCCTCAATGTCCAGGTTGCGACCGGTGAGGACAACTGGGCAGGCAGCGTCGGGGCCTACCAATCGCGTAAGGCTTTGCGTCCCGCCAGCGGCTGGAAGCATGCCGAGTTTGGTTTCGGGAAGACCCATCACTACGTCGGTCGCCGCGATTCTCAAATCGCACAGCATGGCCATTTCAAGTCCCGAACCAACTGTGTATCCCTTGAGGGCTGCGATGGTGGGGACCGACAGTCCAAGAAGCGGTAGCCAGGGGTCTCGGTCCCATCGGATCCTCCGACCTTCGAAGATAGAGGAGGCGGAACCGAATTCAGTGAGGTCTGCTCCAGCGCTGAAGTTGCTGCCCTCGGCTCGCAGCAGGAGACATCGGACATCTGGATTGTCGCGAACGGCAGCGATAGATTCGATAAGTCCGTCCCTCATCTCGAGGTCATAGATGTTGAGCGGTGGGTTGGATATCGCGACGCTGGCCACACCTTCGTCGGAAAAGGAGAGCGAAACGCGATCAGTCATGACGGTTTCTCAAGACCAGCGATAGATCTATCGAGTGACACCCGGCAGTGTTTCGGCGCGTCGCCCGCTAACTGAGCGAGTGCTGTCGCGCAGGCTTCAAGACCAGCCAGGGGGTCGGGGTACGAAAAAGCTGGGGTCGATGGGCAACCATTGGCCCATCCCATGCCCGAAGTTGCGTGAACTCCTGTTCCATAAGCAACCCAGTCACCTTCATCGCTGTCGGAAGCGAACGCCGTGATTGACAGCAATGCAAGGTTTGGGTTCACATCCTTGAGGTAGTCGTGAGTAATACCCAGGTTCGAGTTGGCTCTTGGTGAAAGCGATGTGACGACTATGTCTGCGAAGCGCAGTAGTTGATGGAATTCTCCGCCCTCAGAGCAATAGCGGAGATCAATATCAGCGAACTCTTTTGACTTGTTCAGTGCAATGAACATCGGGGCCCTACCTGAGCCGTCGTCTCCGTCTCCGAATCGCAACCCGTCGGGTCGTGACGACGGTTCAATTTTCACCACTCGTGCGCCGGCTCGGGCAAGAAGTTCTGTGCAGAACGGTCCAGCCCACATTGAGGTTAGGTCTACGACCGTTACACCCCGGAGTTCGAGGCGACTGGTAGTTTCGCCAAGATCGTTGGGTTGTTGAGATGTTGGTTGCGACCGGTAAGGAGTCACCGGGAGACGCCAAACTTGTGCTCTCCGAGCGATTGATTCAGGGTCGGCATCGGACTCAGCGACGGCAACGAAGGTCTCCCAGGTGGCCTGATCGTCGGGACCTAAATCAAGGCAGATGTATCCGTCACCCCATCGAGATGGGGTCGGAGGTCGAGTTGGCTCCTCCACGGTCCTTTCCGGAAGTTCTAACCAATAATCGATTGCGTCAACGAATTCCCCGTCGAGGCGTGTCTGTATGGTTTCCGCGAGTAGTGCTCCCCGTTCGTGTAGGCGTGGGGGAAGCCAGTATTCGGTCATCGGCCTGAGAAGTCGGGGGGCCGTTTTGCAAAAAATGCCGCTATGCCTTCAGCTCGATCTTCGGTCGCAGCCAGCTGGTGGTTTAGATCGCCTTCGAGTCGCAGGCCGTCGCGCAGGGGCAGCTCACTTCCTCGATGGATAGCTTCCTTTGCTAGCTCGAGCGCCAGCGGCCCACACGCCAAAAGTGATTGAACGACTTTCTCGAGACAGGTGTCTCCGTCGTTTGCGATTTCATGAACCAAACCCCACGCCTGAGACGTTGCTGCGTCGATCTCGGTTCCGAGTAAGAGCATGGATGAGGCGCGTCCGTGGGATATCGCTCGGGGGAGTCGTTGTGTGCCTCCCCACATGGGAAGCGTGCCCTCACGAGCGTCAGCGATTGAGAAAACGGCGTCGGGGGTGGCGATTCTGATATCACATGCGAGTATCAGCTCCATCCCTACCGAAACACATGAGCCCGAAATAAGAGCAACCACAGGTGTGCGCAACGTCGATAAGGACGTAGCTGGATCTGGAGTAAAGGTCGAAGGGTCCAGATCTTGACCTGATCCGGTGCAGAAGTCTCGTGAGGAGGCTTTAAGGGTTACTACCCTCGGTTCTCGATCTTCGCGCAATTGCTCACACGTTTGCGACAGGTCTCTAGCGACGCGCGCGGTGAGAGGACCGCCCGGCAGAGTCAGGGTTACGACGCGCCGATCGGTGGATCGAACAACGGCGACGGAATCGGCCTGCAGAACAGCGCTCTTAGTCTCTTTGCGTACTGATTACTCAGTCAGCGGACTTTGTCTTCTTCGGCTCTTGCAGTTCCATGTCTTTGCCATTGCACTGCAGCGTGACGGCGCCTGGTTTGGTGACAAGTACTTCGATTCCAGTGTCTTCGTCTTGATATCGCTTTCCGACTTTGAGACCTTCGCCACCATCGTTGTGGGTGATGTCGCCTTCACCACCCTTGGTCACGATTACCTGAACGCCGCCGTCAAAGTCGAGACGGTCGCCTGCCTTGGTCGCCACGTTGTGTACCCCCATGTTGGTGAAACTTTCAGTGAAAGCTACCGCACTGTGAGGCACTTTTTCCTAACGCGACCTGAACTCAGCAGCGAGAATGTGTAAATGCAGACTGCGTTAGTTATTGGAGGGACCGGTCCAACGGGTCCATATGTGGTGAACGGGCTTGTGGATCGCGGTTTCCAGGTAAGCATTCTTCACACTGGCCGACACGAAACAAGTTTGATCGGTCCTGAGGTGGAGCACATTCACACTGACCCGTTTGATGCGCAAAGAACCGCCAACGATTTGGGGGGCCGCAACTTTGATTTAGCGGTGGTCATGTACGGGCGCCTTCGAGATTTGGCCACATTGCTCCAGGGCCGGGTGGGCCACTTTGTGTCAATCGGCGGGGTTGGTGTGTATCAAGGCTTCGCTAATCCCGATGATTTGTTCCCTATCGGGATGCCGGTCCCGCTTCCCTATCAGTCTGATTTGGTCGGCGCCGACGAGTTTTTCGGCAAGCTCCGGCGGATTCGTGAGACCGAAGAGGTGGTTTTAGCTGCCCATCCTGAGGCTATTCATCTTCGATATCCACAGTTGTATGGGCCGAGGCAACTGCTTCCTCGCGAGTGGCCTATCGTTCGCCGGGCCATCGACCGTCGGCCGTTCTTGATTGTGCCTGATGGCGGTTTGACGGTGAAGAGTCAAGCGTGGGTCGAGAATGCTGCCCACGCAACCCTGCTGGCTTGCGATCGTCCCGACCCGGCTGTGGGCAAAATATATAACGTTGCCGACCAACAGCTATTCAGCATTCGTCAAATCGCAGAGATTATCGCCGAGGAGCTTGGGCACGAGTGGGAGCTCATCTCCCTCCCTTACGACGTCGCTCCCTCTACCCGGCCCTTGCTGACAAGCTGGTCCAGTTCCCATCGAATTCTCGATATCGGTCCGACAATCAGAGATTTGGGATATTCGGACGTTGTTCAGCCGGATATCGCTTGGAGATTGGCGGCGCGCTGGCTGGTGGACAACCCGATTGAACGCGGCGGTGATGTGGAGCGACGTTTAGATGATCCTTTTGAATACGCAAGCGAGGACCGCCAATACGAGATTTGGCAGCGCTGCCATCGAGAACTTTCGGCGGTGGAATGGACAGAGCAACCTGGCTACTCGTCGGCCTACGTCGGTCGGCAACCCAATCCAGCTAGAGGTTGAAAACTTCTGTGTCAGCGATCATTCGACCAGCCTGGTGCGCGAGGGAGAAACGTTGAAGACGTCGCGTAGCGCCGTTCATTGCACGCGGGCGACGACCAGGCACGCGATGTGCTGCACTGTCAACATCGGTTCGAGGGGGAATAATGCAAAATCGTAGTTATCAAGAGCGACATGAGGCTGCTCTAGAAGTCTTCGACGCGTTTATGGGCGGCTCCGTGGAGGACCCCGAACGTGGGGCTCGTTCGTTCCGCCGACAGCACGGTGCCTTAGGAAGCTTCGCTTTCGACGTCGTGATGGGGGACGTTTGGTCTCGTCCGCAGTTGAGTCGCCGCGACCGCAGTCTGATTGTCATCTCAGTGCTGGCAACTATCGGCAGCACCGAGGAACTATCGCTACATACCCAAGTGGGATTGAATAACGGCCTTTCGCGAGCCGAGATTGAGGAGGCGATCATCCAGGTGGCTGCATACGCGGGCTTCCCTATGGCCATGCAGGCTTCAAGGGTGGCTTCAGACCGTTTCTGTCAGATCGACGGCGTCGATCGATTGCCGGAACGCCAAGGAGCAGAGCATCTCGATGATTCCGAGCGCCGAATGCGTGCACATGACGTCCGTAAAACCCTTACCGCTGGGCGATGCGCCGATGACGTTGAGACTGACTTCGCGGCGGTAGTGGAGCATCTGGGAGAGGTGGGTGTCATTGCCTATCATTGGGCGTTCGGTGATTTATGGGCCCGCGATGAGTTAAACCGTCGGGACCGTAGCCTCGTGGTGATTGCAATTCTGACGGCGTTAAGTCGGGTGGAAGAATTGGCCTTTCACGTTCCTGCCGGGCTCAATCATGGGCTCACTCGTGAAGAGATCGAAGAAATAATGGTCCAAATGACTATTTACGGCGGAATTCCCCGCGCAGTGGAAGGCATCCAAGCAGCGAAGAAGGCGTTTCAGAAGATTGACGTCCGAAACTAACTGTCAGATGTCGGTCGGGGGTCCTTAACCGAAGGTTCCGAAGCGCGCCTGAGCGTCGAGCGTTCGCGACGCGCGCGCTGAGGCGTCCCCGTCGAATTCCGACAGGTCGCCCATTCGACTCATCTGGCTGTAGCCGCGCATTTGGTATTTCGACATTTGAAGCGACATCGCCGGGAGAGACAGGAGCCGCTCTACCCATCGGTCTACAGCGTTATCGAGCTCCGCTTCATCTAGTACCACTTCATGCACGAGTCCCCACTCTGCTGCCTTTGTTCCATCAATGCGCTCGCAAGTCATCAGCATTTGTCGTGCTCGAGCTGCGCCAATTTCGTGGATCAGTCTGGGAGTTGCCCCCCATGGGAGTGGCACGCCGAGTTCGACTTCGGGGACGTAAAAGAGGGTGTCGAGAGTTGTTATTCGAAAATCGCATGACGTCGCAAAGCAACAACCGCCGCCGATCGCGTGACCCTGGATCCGGCCAACAGTTACCATTTCACAGTCTTCGATGGCGCGGGCCGCGCGTCGGCCAAGTTGCCCGATGTATCGGTCGTGTAGATCGTTCATGGCCTTCGGAGCCTGTTCTTTGCGGTCTGCTCCAGCGCAAAACGATTTCCCGCGGCCTCCGAGAACAGCGATCCGATATTCGGGTTGACTGTTCAACTTGATGAACAAGTCACCGACCTCTTCAACCATTTTCTGGTTGTGAGCGTTGCGCGACTCAGGCCTGTTCAACCAGATTCGCAGTACTTCGCCGTCGGGTTCGAGTTCGATGGTCTCGAGGTCAATTCGAAATGCCATGTGCCCAGTCTTACCGATGGCGCGTGCGGCGGGTCGAAAAGTTGAGCAGTCAAGCGCTGGTATTCGGTCGTGCCGCGAAAATAGGAGCCAAATATCCGATAGCGGCTACCGAGGCCGCGAAGATGAACGTGGCTTTGAGGCGCGTCGGTGTTAAGTCGGTACCAGCGAACGCCAACATCGACTGAATCCCGAGGATCATTCCCATCCACATGACTGTCTGGTTCATTCCGTTTGCGATTCCCAGGTGGGAATCGTCGACGGAGTTAGCGACCATCGTCTGATACGCCGGCGAGCCGATGCCAGCTGAAACTCCTGAGAGAACGAGACCGATCATGATGAAGGTCAAACCGAAGTTCACAGGTGCGCTTCCGTACGCGAATGCCAACATCGAGAAAATCATGGCCGTGGAACCTGCGATCATTGGGCCCCGCATACCTATTTTGGTCACCAAGGTTCCTCCAAGCGGGGAGGCTAAAGCGAAGACACCAGGTCTCGGAACCATCAACAGTGCCGCCGCGCCGACTGAGTAGCCGTAAGGTCCTTGAAGAACACTGGGGATCACTACGAATGCGCCCATATACGCGAATTGGTTACAGGCAGCGGAGCCTAGGGGCAGGGCAAATGTAGGTTTCTTGAATAACCGAACGTCAAGCAGTGGCGAAGGCACACGCTGTTCCCAAACAACGAAGCTCAGGTAGAGCGCCAAACTCACGGCAACCATCGCGATGGTCGGAACGTCAGTGACCGGTGAGGCACCGGATCGGATGACGCTGGGTATGCGGGTTATTGCGAGCAGGACGAGCAAGGTCGCGCTGGCCAAAAGCAGTGCTCCTTGCCAATCGATGGACAGCCTCGGACCTTTCGGAATTGGTTTCACGACGAACACAGCGATAACTGTCGCTAACGCTCCAAGCACCCCAAACACAACAAAGATTGACCTCCATCCCAAAAGATCGATCAGCGGTCCACCTACAACAACTCCCAGGGTGGGGGCACCCGTCATCGCGAACTGGAACCAGCCGACGGCTTTTGCTCGCTGCTCGACCCCGAAGGCATACATGAGCAAGGCCATACTGCTCGGCATTAAAAGAGCGCCGGCTATGCCGAAAAGCACTCGCACGGCAATGAAGGACCCGATGTTCCAGACCCAATAGTTCGCAAACATGGTTATGGTCATCCCTACCAACCCGAAGAGGAAGGTGTTTCGGTGTCCGTAGATATCGCCCAGCTTTCCTCCCGCCGGAGTGCCTACCGCCATTGCGAGCATCAGCCCTGTTAGCACCCATCCAGCGGTGGTAGTTGTGGTGTCCAGGTCCGCGGCGATGGTTGGAAGCGCTGCAGTAACCAGCGTCATGAGAGATCCGAAGCCAAGAACCGCCAAGGCGATCACCCATAGCAACAAACGACGGTAGGAGTTGCTTTGCCGTGATTCTTGAGCTTCCACCTCTAGTGGAACAACGCTCCAAACATTCGGTTCATATGCAGATCGGGCGTTACTCACTCGGCACAAGTATGTAGCAAGCAAGCCGTTTTTCTACATATTCTTAGATTTTTGACTGTTCTCAGATTGTTGGAGGCGCTACCGGGTCAGTCTCTGGTCATCGAGCATGGCCCTGTTCTGACCGGTAACTATCTCCCCCATCTCCGGGTGAGTAAGAACCCAAAACTTTTCCTCGACAATGGCATCAAGCACCATGGGTCCCACTTCGCTGGGGTCCATTCCGCTTGCCAACGTGCGAGTCAAGAATTCCCAGAATTTTTGGCCTTGTGCCGAAGCCACGTGTCGCGCTGCGTCTTCAGGGTCTCGGTTTCGTTCGCTATCGACAATATTTGTATTGATAGGTCCGGGGCACAGCACCGAGGCGCGAACTTTTGACTCGCGCCATCGGAGGTCGCGCTCAAGCGATGCCATAAGGGCCACGACTCCGTGTTTTGCGACGTTATATGCCCCAAGGGACGCTCCAGCGTAGAGACCGGCCATGGAGGCAGTCGAATTGATGTGTCCCTCGCCCTGCTCTTCGATAAGAGGGAGGAAGATTTCGACACCATAGATCGGTCCCCACAAATCGATGTCGAGAGTCCATTTCCAATCCGCTATCGAGGTCCCTCCAACGGGTGCACCTACGCCCACACCGGCGTTGTTGCAGAGCACGTGTACTCCACCGAACTGTTTGATCGTGGCATCGGCGAGGGCTTCTATTTCAGATAACCGTGAAACGTCGGTCCGAACCCCGATGGCGTCGTGACCAGCTCCGGTTAGCTGTTCCACGGCTCGTTCCAGAGCGGCTTCTTCAATGTCGGCCAGTACGATTTTCATCCCAGCACCGGCGAAAGTTTCGGCCATGGCGAAACCCATTCCGCTGGCCGCTCCGGTGACGACCGCTACCTTGCCATTAACTTCCATGATCTGCGGAGCCTCTCTACTCAGTTGTCGACGGTCGCGACGATCAGTTGAAGTCGATCACTGTCCGAGCGCCTACGCGTTGGCGCATCTGCTCATATCCCTCGTTGATTTGCTCAAGGTGAATGTGACTGGAAATCATTTCGTCAAGCATCAACCGACCGTCTAGGTACATGTCGATGTAGCGAGGCATGTCAACCCGAAACGAATTGGATCCCATCATCGAACCCTGCAGCCGCTTTTCCATCATGAAGACTTCATAGCCCGGAATTTCGATCTTCTCCCCGAACGGCATCATGCCAACGATGACGGTGGTTCCCCCCAATTTTGAGGCGGACCATGCTTGCTCACATGTGGACTTGAGGCCGATGCACTCGAAGGCGTAATCAACACCACCTTTTGTCATCTCGTGAATCGCAGCAACCGCGTCAGTTTCGGCGCCATTTACTGTGTCGGTTGCACCCACCGCCCGGGCAGTCTCGAGTTTGTCGTCGGTGACGTCTACGGAGATAACGCGGCCGGCTCCTGCAATGCGTGCCCCTTGAACCGCAGAGAGACCTATACCGCCGGCCCCGAAGACTGCGACTGTCGAACCCGGTTCAATTTTCGCTGTTTTGAAGACTGCGCCAACCCCAGTCGTGACACCACATCCGATGAGGGCGGCCCTATCTAACGGCATATCTTCTCGAATTTTTACGACAGCATTTTGATGCACCAGCATTTCTTCGGCGAAGCCGCCTAGGCGGGCAAATTGGGCGACTGCGGTGCCGTCGGCCTTGGCCAATCGAGGGGTGACGTCATCGGGGCGGCTGACCGCCGCGTTGTTCCTGCACAGATTCGGTCTACCAGTTAGACACAGATCACAATTTCCACAAAAAACCGAGAGACAAGTGATGACATGGTCGCCAGGCTGTACATAAGCGACGTCGTCTCCGACTGCTTGGACCACGCCTGCGCTCTCGTGCCCCATCACCGCCGGTAGTTGGGTCTGCCACGCGGCATCCATGAAGTGAAGGTCGCTGTGACACAAGCCAGCGTTCACGACCTGCACGAGGACCTCATTGGGTCCGGGTTTGTCCACTGAAACATCTTCGATCTCTAACTCGCCCGGAATTTCATTTAGAACGGCGGCCTTCATAACCCCTGTCCCCTCTCAAAAGTGTGAACCGAACAGTAGTCAAGAGTGGCTGCGATGTCACCGGAGTCGGTGCAAAGCGATGGAAGGGGGGTTACTGCGCCTGAGCGGTATCGGCGGATCGTCCCATGGCAAGTACTTCTTTGTGTGTAAGCACCCAAAGACACAGCAGCACCAGACCCATAGATGCCATGGAGACCACAGCCCGAGAAGCACCGGCAGCTTCTGCTATCTCGCCGAGCACGAAAGTTCCGACAGGCAGAGCACCAATAGCCATGCTGAGAAGACCCATCGCCCGGCCACGCATGTTGGCCTCCACGGTCGTGAGGACCAATGTGGATTGAGTTGCTGCGAAGAAGCCGACTCCGGTGGTTGCCACGAGAAGTGCCACCGCGGCACCGAACACGGTCGTGCTGGTCGCGAATGGCACGAGCATCACCATCCCGAATGCGACGCCGCCGACATACACAAGTCCTCTACGTTTCGGTTCCCAGAGTCCGATGATGAACGATCCAGTCATCATGCCGAACCCGGTCATGGCGGCGATAAGGCCAATCTGACTTGGGCTCGCACCGATGCGATCCCCAATGCGTTGAACTGCCGGGAAATAGGCGAACAAGAAGAAATTGGCAATGAACGTAATGCCCAGGATGCTTCGAAGGCCCCTATTGGTTTTAAGAAGCGATAACCCGGCTCGAAGTTCATCAAGAGTTGAAGACACATCTTGATTCTGTGCTGCACGCGAAGGCTCTGTTCGAGGGACCCATTTGAGCGCCAAGAACCCCACCGATAAAAGACCAGCGATAACGAGGAATCCCGCTCCCACACCGAGGCTCCCAGCGACACTTCCACCTATCAGATTGCCCACGGCAACGCCGGTTGCAAGTGAGAACGATTCGTACGCCATAGCGTTATCCAGTCTCTGAGCGCCGACGAGTTCAAATACCAGAGCGCGGCGGCTGGTCATATCCCCCACCCAGCCGACTCCGGCTGCAAGCAAAAACGGGTAAATGGCCCAGAGACGAAGTAGGTCATTCAGTTCCAAGATCCCTACTAGGACAACCATCGGCACGAGCAGACCAAGTTGGAATTGGACGGTTCGTAGCCGATCAAAGCGATCCGCAAAGACTCCGCCGATCGCTCCGCCTAACAGCAACGGAGCCCACATAGTTGTCCCTGTCAATTGGACCATTCGAGGAGAGTCGGTGACGTCATTGACCCAAAAGGCCGACAAAAACGCAATCCCCCACCGCGCCCAATGCCAACACATTCCCGCAAATAACAGTGCAACGAATCCTTCGACACTGGTAGCGCTGCGCTCGCGACGTGATGTTGAGTTCGTCGCGTTCGGTTCAAGCATCGCCGGAGCCTACGACTAGTAGAGAAACAATGCTGGTTGCTGTCAAACTGTGCCTACGATCATCTCAGCGGCACTGGAGGTTCTGTGTTGGCACCGGACTTCGACAACACACCGGACGAGGCTGAGGTAATCCCCGGCCTTGTTCGGGTCGTCATTGTGTCGGTAGGGAGGCTAGGAATATGACCGCGTCTATTCGAGTTTGCGTTATTCCGGGCGACGATGCGGCCCCAGAGGCAATGCAGGCCTCTTTACGAGTACTTGATTGTTTGGACTTGCCAATTGAATGGGATTGCGTACCTCCAGGGCGAGACCTATCCGAGCTAGACCTCGCGGAACGCGAAACCCTCGTGCATAAGCAGATTGACGCCGCTGACACGGTGCTTTTCGGTGCGACTAACGGAACCACGCCCGGTGCTCGGTATATGCGCTGGGACAAATTGACGTTCGCAAACGTGCGGCCCATCCAATGGCGCCCGGGTTTTCACTCGCCGCTCAAGGATCCTAAAGAAATTGATTACGTCATCGTTCGAGAGAACCTTGAAGACATGTATGTCGGAGTTATGGGTGAGGCGAAAGATCTGCTTAATGCTGGCCTCGCCGATGCGAGGTCTCGTTTACCGGTAGGCGCTGAAGATGGCAGATTTGCGGCCAAAATCATTACTCGACCAGGTACCGAACAAGTGGCCCGGTTTGCTTGCGAACTAGCAACTCAGAGGAATTCAAAGCTCACGGTCTCAGCGAAAACAAACATGCTTCCTGCGACGGATCGGTGGTTCTGCGAGATCGTTCGAGAAGTGGCTCAGGACTATGCAGGATTGGAGTGTGAGGAGTTCATCGTTGATGACATGGCCCACCGTTTGGTGGTACGGCCTCAGGACATTGACGTGTTGCTTCTCCCTAATCTTTATGGCGACGTGCTTTCCGATTTGGGCGCCGGGACTATCGGTGGACTGGGACTTGCTCCATCTGGATGCTTTGGCAACGAATTCGCTTATTTCGAATCCGCTCATGGAACCGCTCCCGACATCGCTGGGAAAGGCATTATCAACCCGACCGCCACCTTGCTGTCAGCGGAGATGATGCTGCGCTATTTAAATCTCAACGGCGCTGCTGATCGTCTAAACAATGCGATTGGAAACGTCTATCTTTCTGGTTCTGTTTTAACCCCAGACCAGGGTGGTAACGCTGAAACAGAGCGTTTTGCTGACGCCATAATCGGAGCACTGTGACCAACACTGACGACCATTCACCTCGAGGAATTCCTAATGATCTTCCCGCCGATGATCAGCCCGACGGCCCAATCGCATTCCGTTTGGACGAGCTCCGCCCATGGGGTATCGGCGCCTATGAGGCAGCTGGTATGTCGACACCGGATGCAACGACGGTGGTTGACAATCAGTTGTGGTCTGATTTGCGAGGTGTCGACACCCACGGCTTTCAGCGAGTGAGCTGGTACATCAATTGGTTTCGGGATGGATCCACCGATCCGAACGCTCAGCTAAGCATCGTGCAGGAAACGCCCGCTGTCGTTGTCGCTGATGGAAACCATGGACTCGGACAACTCGTCATCACGAGGTTCATGGAGCACTTGATCGAAACAGCATCCGACAGCGGCATGGTCGCAGGCGTTATCCGTAACTCCAACGACTGGGGATGCGGGGCGAATTATCCCTACCAAGCTGCCCAAGCCGGGTTTGTTTGTTTCGGCACCACCACCAGCGTTCCAAATCTGGCGCCGTTTGGGAGCAGAAGAAAATTATTTGGGAACAATCCCATCGTCTGGACGTTTCCTAGGCGAGATCATGCGCCAATCGTTCTTGATATGGCTATGACGCCGGTAGCGCTCGGCAAGGTCCTACGAGCTCGTTCGGAAGGAACCGAGATTCCCGAAGCGTGGGGGTTTCTCGACAGAGACGGAAACCCCACTGTTGATCCCGACACAGCGATGAAGGGCATTGTGCCCGCGATTGGGGGCTACAAGGGAATCGGAATGATTACCGCGTCCAACGTGTTAGCTGGCATTCTTTCCGGTTCTGCTCACACCGGCGATGTCGCTGTTGGTCGAAGAGGCCAGTTTTTCTTACTGATGAATCCCGGCATTTTCAGAGACCGCGAGGAGTACTACGACGACATCGAAGACATGATCGGCCAAATTCGCGCCGCCGGGGAAGAAGATGTTCTACCTGGCCAGCGGGTCTATCTGCCCGGTGAGATCGAGCAGCAAACTATGGAAAGCCGAAGCCTCGAGGGAGTGGTCTCTTATCCGGGTTCAGTGGTCAGGGCGTTGCGTCGAGTCGGCGCCGACGTTGATGTGCCTTTTGAGTGTGCCCCGGTGACATGAGTTTCCTCAGCAAATGCCGATCGGGACTTATTGCTCTTTCCGGGCGCGTTGATGAGCGGGAAGAGGAAGCTGGATAGGGGCCAGGAAGCTCATATCGATATCGAGAAGGCTTGGCCCTTTTCGTTCTAGTGCTCTGGCTAACGCCGGTTCGAATTGCTCAACTCCCTCGACTCGTTCCGCAGCGACTCCCATTCCTTCGGCGACTTTGACGAAGTCGACCGTCGGCAGTTCTGTTCCGTGTTTACGACCCAACACGTTGTCTTGAATGATCCGCAAAATGTTGTAGCCGGAGTCGTTGAACACCAACACGATGACCGGAATTTGATGTTCCGCACAAGCTGATAATTCCCCGACCGATAGTTGGAGACCGCCGTCGCCTTGCACGATGAGGGTGTGATGTCCGCTTCCGATTGCTGCGCCTATGCCTAGCGGTAGACCTGGCCCGATTGCTACGGCCGCCGGACGGATAGACGTCCGGCTTTGCATAATCGGGAGTAACCGATTCCCCCATGTGTAGTTGGGCACGGTTGAATCGCGAACTATCGGAGAATTTTCGGGAATTAACCGGCGGATAATAGAAACGATCTGGCTGTGATCTGGTCCAACTTCCTCCCTGACGGCTTCTTCATCGGATGCACGTATCTTGAGGCAGCGATCGACGAACTGCTCATCGACGTTGCTTTTTTGGATCCGGTTGAGCAAGCCATCGATTCCCAGCTTGGCATCCGCCACGACGGTTACCGCTGGCGGGTAGTTCCGACCGATGACCTCGGGGTCAACGTCGATATGGACGAGCTTTTCGGGAATGGGGAGACTCCAGACGCGTGTGGCGTAGTTCTGGAACCGTGTTCCTACTGCAAGTACCGCGTCTGCTTCTTCGAAAATCTCCATTCCTGAGACTCGATCGGTGCGAAATCCAAGACTGAGGGGATGCGTCTCAGGAATCGATCCCCGCCCCTCGATTGTCGTCACAACCGGCGCGCCGAGCCGTTCGGCGAGGGCGGTCAATTCGTCTGCGGCACCCGCGATATTGACGCCACCGCCCGCCCAGATGACGAGGCGTTCAGCGGCCCGGAGTATCTCAGCAGCTTGATCCAAAACGGTTTCGTCGGGCACGACGCGTTCAACGGTCGGTGAACCAACGATCTTCACGTCAACTGTTCGATACTGCAGGTCAATGGGAACCTCTATTGCCCCCGGCTGGGGACGGCCACGACGGATATCGTCTGCGACTCGGGCCACTTCCCTGCTGATGTCTTCGGTGTAACGAATAGAAGCGACGGCTCGGCACACGGTGCGAAGCATCTCAGGTTGTTGTTCGTGTTCGTGAAGAAAACCCTTACCTTTGTCGCGAAAGCGAGTTTCGATTTGTCCGGTGATCATCATGACCCGCGAGGACACAAACGCCGCTTCGTAGATTCCGGGCATCGCGTTGACAGCTCCCGGGCCTGTTGACGTCAAAATCACCCCAAGTTCACCGGTGACGCGCGAGTATGCGTCGGCGGCGTGCGCAGCGGCTTGTTCATGTCGAACGTTGATTACCGTGATGTCCGGCTGCAGTGAGAGCGCATCGTAAATGGGCAGATTGTGGACACTGACGATTCCAAAGACGTGCTTCACGCCGATGGCAGCAAGTGTCTCTGCGACGGCTTGGCCGCCAGTCATCATCGTCATACGGGCACGGTAGCTTCCACGCGCTTGTCTTTCAGGCCGTTGCCAGCGCGTCTCGTATCAACTTCACGCGCTGTTGAGAATGGGTTACTGCGGGATCGATGCCATAGTGCTCATGGGCGCTTCGGTATCGACCATCGACCCATCGGACGGAAACATTGTTGGGGCCCATCAGAGCCGGGTGTTTAACTCCGCACGCGTATGACAGTCGCAAAAGTTCTCGACGGAGACCCGAGACATAGCTCGCTAATCGCACCCCTTTATCGGTGGGGTCGAGACCCCGTTGGAGCCACTTGGATTGTGTGGCCACGCCCGTAGGGCAATGACCCGTGTGACATTTCTGCGCCTGTAAGCACCCGATCGCGAGCATGGCTTCGCGCCCTACGTTGATGACGTCCACACCGATCGACATAGCCATAGCAGCGCGTGCGGGAAGTCCGAGCCGTCCGGCTCCCATGAATACGATCGCGTCAGTTAAGGAGACCTCGGCGAAAGCGTTGTGGGCCACCGCAAACGCTTCCCAGAATGGGAGGGCGACATGGTCTGAGAAGACTAAAGGCCCAGCGCCTGTGCCTCCCTCGCCGCCATCAATGTTGACAAAGTCCGGTCCGCGACCAGTTTCGGCCATATGTCGCGCTAATTGGGTCCAGAAATCCACCTGTCCCACGGCGGACTTGATGCCAACGGGTAATCCGGTGATGTGCGCCAATTCTTCAACGAACTCGACGAGGGTGACGATGTCGGAAAAGACCGAGTGGCCGGCGGGACTGGCGACATCTATCCCCTTCGGCACACCGCGGGCTTCCGCTATCTCGGCGGTGACTTTCGCCGCTGGCAGTAATCCGCCCATTCCCGGTTTGGCGCCTTGGCTTAACTTGACTTCAATCGCTCGTATCGGGGCAGCTGAGACGGTTTGGAGGAGAGTGTCGGAACAAAACCTTCCTTCATCATCGCGGCATCCGAAATAGCCGGTACCGAACTGGAAAATCAGTTCTCCTCCCTGAAGGTGATGTTCAGCCAGGCCCCCCTCACCGGTGTTATGCAGGCAGCCATCGATTGATGCGCCACGGTTGAGTGCCTGAACTGCTGCTCCTGAAAGCGATCCGAAACTCATACCGGATAAATTCACCACTGACTTCGGGCGAAAAGCTCCGGGCCGGTCGCGCCACTGTCCCAGAATTTTGGTGCACGGGATAGGAGCCGAATGAGGCACGGGTTCCAAAATCGGAAATGGTGCGTGACGGAAGACGACGCGATTGATCTCTGTGAGATCATCATCAGTTCCGAAGCCGAAATATGGGTTTTCGTTCTTAGCTGTCGCGTACACCCATCGCCGCTCATCACGACTAAAAGGTTTCTCTTCGTCGTTGTCAGCTACGACATATTGACGAAGCTCCGGGCCGATCCGTTCAATCAGGTATCTCAGGTGGCCGATTAATGGGAAGTTACGCAGGAGCGCATGGCGACTCTGCATAAGGTCATACAACCCAACAGCTAATAGTCCTGCGCCAAGAATTAGTAACCACGACCACCAAACCATGTCATTGACGCTAGCCGTATGACGAAGTGATTCAGTCCGAGTTCGCTCCGCAGATCACCAAGACACAGTGCTCCTCTTCAGAGATCGAGGTCTTCCCTGAAAGGAGTGCAGCGAGACCTGCTGCCGCTGCTGGCTCAGATGCAACCCCGAATTTCGTCGCAAGTGCCGTCTGAGCCGCGGACACTTCTTCGTCTGTAACGACGACGCTTTCAGCTTGAGAAGATACGAGCGCGTTCCAACCTAAATCGCCGAGCCGCCGAGCTCCGAGGGAATCCGCAGCCAATCCCGAAACTTCGATGTTGACTGGCTTGCCCGCGACTCGTGCTGTAGCCCATGTTTGCGTGCCTTCAGTTTCGACGGCGATCAGTCGTTTATTTGTCCCCCACCAAGTGGCAAGTCCGCCTGCTAGGCCCCCGCCTCCACAAGCCACAACTATGGTCGTCGCGTCGGGCACCTGGATATCAATTTCTTTAGCGATGGTTCCGGCGCCTGATACGACTTCTGCTTGGTCGTAGGCATGTAACTCGACACAGTCGCGACCTTGACTGAACTGATGTGCGGCGGAAAGAGCGTCGTGGTACTCATTCCCCGTCACGTGTACGTGTGCATCGTATAAACGCAGTTTTTCGAGTTTGCGCCCCGAGATGATCGATGGGACAAAGATATGGGCTGGGTGTCGAAGAGATTGGGCCGCCCATGCGACTGCTGCTCCATGATTTCCTCCCGATGCGGCTACCACGCCGTCGGAACCCACTCGAGCGCACAGCAATCCATTCATTGCGCCTCGCGCCTTGAATGAACCACTGTGTTGGAGATTTTCGAGTTTTAGGGTGAGCCTGCGAGGAAGACCTAATTCTTCACTCTCTAATGGCTGGACGGGAGTCGCGACGATGCGTCCGGTGAGTCGTTCGGCAGCATCAGCTATAGCTGCTCGATCGAGTTTCACACGCGGGGCCAAGTGTCGTCAGCGAGAAATTGCTCGACCCGGTCAACGTATTCGCTTCGGTCGTATATTCCGTACAGCGCGTGTTTCATGCGGACTGGATCACCAAAAAAGAAGCGTTCGTACAAGCTCTGTCGACCACCAAATCCAGAGATGGTCATGTCCCACGCGAGCCTGAACAATCGAAGGCGTTCTTCGGCTGAGCCATTTCTCCCTTGAAGGAACTTTGCGATGTCGGCGCTGCGTTCACCGGTCCAGTCNGCTTCGCTNGGNANCATGATCANNCCNCTTGACGAACANAGTTGNAGNANTTCCATCAANCNTTTGTGNACNNCNGGNTAGTGATTTCGAGCNGCNTCNANCGGACCTCNCGCTGGNGTCATNACNCCGAATTNNTTNANNNTNGCCTNCTCNTCNGANGCNANCTTCAAAGCTTTCATGATTTCGAGNGTGATGATNACNTCGGCNACCATTTCTTGGACGTGCGGNTAGTGNCCNGTTCCNATCATGTCGANGACNGCTTGAAGNGTTCCNAGAATGGCTTCNGTTTTNGCNATCTTGAGATTCACNACTTGGTGGGCCATNTGTANNACNGCNCNNGTTCGCGCNTANGCCTGNTTNGC